>NZ_JBISHF010000008.1:0-1240234 GCF_045066615.1 Cobetia sp. Ld8
GCGTCCAGCTAGTTCCAAACCGAGTTGGCCCGACGATAGTGCTCGAAAGTGAAAGCAGCAGCGGCTGATACCGCCGCAAACAAAAATGGCCATCGTGAAGGATTCACGACGGCCATTTTTTCATCACTAACATCCTTGTCACTCAAGCCCCCAGTCTCGCGCTATCGCTGCAGCCCCTCCCCCACGGCTGATCATTACCACCTCCCCACTCTTCCAGGATTTGCCATGTCACTCTCCGATACTGACACCACCATCGACCCCGCCAGTTTCCGTGAAGCCCTCGGCCACTTCGCCTCCGGCATCACGATCATCACCACCCAGGTCGACGACGAGCCGATTGGCTTTACCTGCCAGTCGTTCTACAGCGTCTCGATGAATCCGCCACTGGTCTCCTTCAGCGTCAAGGCAAGCTCGTTCAGCTACCCGAAGATTCGCCAGGCAGAGCGTTTCGCCGTCAACATTCTCTCCAGCGAGCAGAGCCACGTCTCCAACCAGTTCGCCATGCGTGGCGCAGACAAATGGCAAGGCATCGACTGGCAGCTCTCCCCCCTCGGCAACCCGGTCATCAATGACAGCCTGCACTGGCTCGACTGCAAGATTCACGCTGAGCACCCTGCAGGTGATCACCTGGTCGTGATCGGGGAAGTGAAGGGACTGAATCTGGATGTTGCAGGGACGGCGCGGCCACTGCTGTATTTCAAGGGGAAGTATGGAGGCATGGCTAGGGAAGAAGAATAAGACTGGAGGTACTGGTCGGCTGAAACCCTTAGGAACAGACTGGGGGATTATGAGTTCGTTTTTAAGCCACATGGCCGCAGATTCTGAGTGCAACACCTGAGTTTCCCTATAAGGTATCGCGCTCAGAATCTGCGGCCAAGAACCGTCATCGAGCGAAAGGTACAATTCGATAGAATTAGTAACTTAACTAAGATTGCGGGTAGCATAAGAAGCTGGTGTGCGTACCGGAGGCGTGCCGTTTTGGGGTTACTTCCCCTCACTCGAAAGGCATGCCTCAGGGGAGCGGAAACTGCTCGACTCAAAGGCATACTGCCCCCTACGGCCAGAAGCGATCTTTCAGACCAATCTCATATAACGCCTAAATGCAGTCGCCGCTTTAGCGGTCGGCTGCATTTTCTTTTTCTACATCAGGAAGAAGCGCTAAGTTAGCAAGTCTAATGTAGCTTGGCATTCTCGGATCGTTGAATTTATAAATACCTTTTGCCAAGCGACGAAGAATTGTATGACTCCCATCTGAGACAATTCTTTGAAGGTAGTTATTTAGCCAACCCTGTTCAATCTCCACCCCCCATAATCTTTCATAAGCGAATCTTAAAGACAATGACTTAAACTCCACTTCCTTTATGGAAGATGCCGCTATTAATATTTTCCGAAATTCTTCAGCATTAGATGACCTAGTTGCTTCGTCATACGCAACTCTTAGAACCCCCTCTGCGTCACCGCACGCATCGTCAGTTGCTGCTTGTATGTGCTCCAGGGTTATTTCATGTCGCCCCTTACAAATAGCTTTCTCAGAAGCCTTCAAGCATAAAAGATGAGTAAAATGAGCATAACCTGCACTTACGTTGATGATCTTACTAACTGCAGCTGAGGTAAATTTTACGCCGACCCGCTCCGCACCTTCTTCAATAATTACTTTAATCTCAGAATCGCTCAATTTAGGCAGCGGGGTTTCTTTCAAACAACGTTGGACCGATTTATGACCATGGGTTAATTCACTGGCAGTTTCAGCAATCCCCACAATCAAGAATTTTAAAGGGGAACCTTCGTCAGATAGCTGTTTTACTAGCTCAGCAACCTTCCACTTTTCTTCTTTGCCAATAACATCAATTTCATCAAGCAGGAATAAGGCATTGATGTTCTTCACCTGATCTGACACCCAGCTCGGAGAATTAGCGCGATCTAACAACCCGTTTATGATAAAGGTATTTGTGCTCGTCGACTCTACTCCTGCTTCGAACACAGGAATCTTTAGTCCTGCTTTTCCTCCTTCCGCTTTTTGCTGCTGAGATGAACTTATCTGAAGGTCAATCCCAACCTCATTCAATAGCTTTTCAACAATCGTTATGAATGTATCGTCACTATCACATCTCTTTTTTATAAGACAGTCATTTCTTAAAGATTTAAGGCTTTCTGCAACGACATTAGATAATGAGCTTTTACCAACGCCTCGATCACCAAACAATATCGAGTGCTGGCCTGGAGTATTTATTTGTTGAATAATTGAATATATTTCCTTTGACCTGCCATGAAAAAGGTCATGATTCATTATTGGTTGATACGGAGTAAAAGTGTCCCTTACACCAGAATCTAGAATTTTAATTTCTTTCTCAATATCAAACGGATTCATAAGACCTCGGCTTATTAGATAGAAAAAGCATTAGGTGGCACGCACCATTAAAAATTTGAGACCGTCAAGGCAGAGCTTGGCTGCCTAGGTTTTGTAAGAAAAGTCATTTTTAATAATGTGGTCCATGCACATCCAGCATAGGTGCGGTATGGCCCTTGTAGCACTGCCTACGCTAGGTTCCACCAATGGCGTGATGACGGTACCTTTGAGGCGGTCTTGTCGCGCCTTCAACTTCAACTTCGACTTCGACTTCGACTTCGCGAAGATAGCCTGATGGATCTCGAGACTTGGGTGATGCCGATTCAACAGCCGTTCGTGCAACTCGCGCCTCCGCGGGTAGGGGCAAAAAGGGGATCTGAAGAACCCTTAGACCATGCGTTGGGCCGGAATCGTGGCGGTATCACGACAAAAATCCATTTGATCTGTGATCGCCTTGGCTGGCCCAACGCCTTCACGCCATCGGCGGGACAAAAGTCGTATACGCGATACTTCATGCCCACCTTGGAAAAGGTTGATCTAGCGAGGAGTCTGGGTCGGCCACAAAAACGTTGCTGCTACATCGTGATAGAACAGGGCTATGACAGTGATGATTTGCACCGTTACTGCGACCGCGTTCGAAACAAGCCGATCATCGCTAAAAGAAAGATGAAACGAAAACCTCGCCCAGACCTCCCACGTGGTTTCGATAAACCTATGTAACGTCAGCGAAATATCGTGGAGCGCTCTTTCAGTTAGCTGAAAGAGTTCCGTCATATTGCGACGTGATATGAGCAGCTGGTCCGTAGCTTTTATGCGGTGATATGCGTAGCCTGCATACGCCGCTATCTACGAGCCAACTTCTCGTACAGAACCTAGTAGTATTCTCGTATGTACTCGTACGAGCGCTCGAACAATTCAATGTCTTGGTGCAGCTTGTACTTGAACAGCGTCCTCCTCAAAGCCAGCTTGACCTCTCTCTCCCCTGCATGGGTGGTCTGCCACCCCTCGAAACGCACAGCACGCACGATCTCATCGATATCATCAACGATCCGTTTGACCATAACAGGAGTTTCACCGCACTTAGCTTCCTCGAATAGCCCAGTTAGGGCAGCCTTCCCTCTATCCAAGTCTTCCTCTACGGGTGTCTCTCGCTCAAGCCTGACAACGTCCTTGGCCAGCTCCAGGAGCTGCTTGAGGAACTCTATGCTGACCAGCACACCGTGCTCATGCCGCTTCTTGAGGTCTTCGAGGCGCTCAGCTAGGGCCTTGTACTTGGGGTTGTGGGAGTGCTTGCGAAGTCGGCCGGTAAGCTTGACCGAGACTTCCTTGGCCTTCTTCTCGGGGTCTGGGCTACCCAGCACAGCCTCCAGCAGCTCAGCATCCAGTACGAGCGTGTCCAAATCGTCACGCACCGTATCGACGTGGACGTTCTCATGGATCATCTCGATGGTCTTGGCACCCAGGCTATGCCACAGCAGCTTGCCAGTACCGGTCGAGGGCTTCAGCGACTCGTAAACCTGAGCCAGCCAGCGGTAGTCCGTCTCGTAGGGCTTGAGCACCGGGTCTGGTGACAACGCCTCCCAGATTCGATTGAGGATGCTGAAGTCGGAGGCGAATGCATCTCGCAGGTCATCGCTGGGCAGGCAGTCCTGAGCCGCGATAAGTCCTTCGTAACCTGTGAGTGTGCGATCCACTCCCGCGAAGTACTCGAGACACTCCTGAATGGCTGTGGGTAGCATCTCTGCGAGTTCCGCGATATTGCTCACCGCTTTATTCACACTCTCCTCATCGAACTTCAGGGCCTGGGCGACATCATCGAAGGCCCCGAGGTAATCCACGATCAAGCCATGTGTCTTCTGCTCGCCATAGGGGCGGTTGGTTCGGCAGATCGCCTGCAGCAGCGTGTGATCCCTCAGCGGCTTGTCGAGGTACATAGTCTGCAAGATCGGGGCGTCGAAACCTGTCAGCAGCTTCGAAGTGACGATGATGATCTTGAGGGGATCCTTTGGATCACGGAACCGGTCTAGGAGTTTCTCCTCGGCATCACGGTCACGTCGATAGTCGGCGTACATCTCCTCGCCGCTGTTGACCGACATAACGATGTCCAACGCTTCCGAGGGTAGGTGCTTGTCCAGCTCTTGCTTGTAGAGCAGGCAGCTCTCACGATCCAAAGTGACAACCTGAGCCCCAAAACCGTTTGGCGCTACCTTCTCCTTGTAGTGTTTGGCGATGTCGGCGCAGATCGCGCTGACACGCTCAGGCGCCTTGACCAGGATCTCCATCTTAGCGGCAGCTCGCCCGATCTTGTCCCTGTCCTCGTCAGCAAGCCCCTCGGTGATATCCCTATAGGCCTCCTCGATCGCGTCCTGGTCGATGTGGAGGTCTACTAGGCGAGGTTCAAAGTGCAGCTCCTTGGTGGCTCCGTCACGGATCGAGTCGTTCAGCCCATAGCGGCTCATGTAGCCATTTTGGTCCGTCTCCGCACCAAAGGCATAGAAGGTGTTCCGGTCAGCGCGGTTGATGGGCGTACCGGTCAAGCCAAACAGAAAGGCATTGGGCAGGGCATCGCGCATCTTGCGACCCAGGTCGCCCTCTTGGGTGCGGTGGGCCTCATCCACCATGACGATGACGTTGTCACGGTCGTTAAGCACTCCTTCGGCTTCGCCAAACCGGTGGATCGTGGTGATTACCACCTTGCGGACATCATTGGCCAGCAGTTCAGCGAGGTGTTTCCTCGTCTCGGCACGAACAAGGTTGGCCATATCCGCTGCATAGAAGGTACCCGCTATCTGGCTGTCCAGATCGAGTCGGTCCACCACCACCATCACGGTGGGGTTCTTAAGAGCCGGGTGGAGCCGTAGCTTACGAGACGCGAACAGCATCAGCAGTGACTTACCCGAGCCCTGAAAGTGCCAGATCAGTCCCTTGCGCGGCTGCCCCGCCACGACCCGCTCGACGATCTTATTTACCCCATCGACTTGCTGGTACCGGGCAATGATCTTGATCCGCTGCTTGCCCTTCTGGGTGGCGAAGGCAGTGAAGTTCGCCAGCAGGTCCAACACCATCGCAGGCCTTAGCATCGAGGTGACGGACTTCTCTACCTCACCCAGAGACTGCGGGCCATCTTCGCTCGTCCGCCATGGACCCCATAGATCCACTGGCATCCGCACGGAACCATAGCGGTACTCCTTGCCCTCGGTGGCCACGGAGAACAAGTTGGGCACGAACAGCTCAGGTACGTTCTGCTCGTAGTCGTCGTGGACCTGGATCGCCCCATCAAACCAGCTCTGGCTTGAACGCACCGGGGTCTTGGCTTCGATCAGTACGAGTGGCAAGCCATTGACCAGCATAACCAGGTCAGCCCGCTTCTCGGCCTTGCCAGCCCGGAAGGTGTACTGCTGGGTGACGACGTAGGTGTTCTGCTCCAAGTCATCGAAGTCGATCAGTCGAACGGTGACATGCTCTCCGTTCGGACCGAAGGGCATCGAGCGCTCACCCAGAAGCCAGGCAGAGAACTCCTCGTTGGCCTTCACCAACCCGTCGGACCGAGCTCCCATGATGATCGCCCGCACCCGGTAGAGGACATCGTCGACGCGAGAGGGGCTGGAGGAGATATCAGGATTTAATCGAACCAAGGCCTCTCGCAGGTAAGGCTCGACGAGGGGTTCCTGAGGCTGGCGCGGAAGATCACCCGGGCCAACGAAATGCCAGCCAAGCCCAGCGATTGCCTCTCCCTGCCTTGCGACGCCGGGGGAGAGTGTGGTCGGCCCAGCACCTCCCGTAAGGCGGTCTCGGATAAAGGCTTCGACGGTATTGGCTTCATTGAAGGCCATAATCAACTTTCCTTGTATCTGGTCGTTTCGTCCACAAGTTGAAACTGAAGAGCCTGCGCTGAATCAATACGCTTCTCCGCAACCCTTAGCATTTCTGAAAACTTATTTACCGCTTTCAGGATGGAATCTTGGTCCTTCCTATCGACTAGAGGGACTTCGACCTTTTTCAGGTTGGAGCCATTGATCTTGAGCATGCTCGAGCTAGTGCCAGCAGCATAGCTTTGGACCTGTCGCCTGCAGCTTGGGAGCCTGAGACATAGCTCAAGGTACTCCGTACTCACCTCGTCAGGATCAACCGAAATACGCGTCATGGTGTCGGGATATGAGACATCATCTCGTCCTTCAGGAAATACCATCGGCAACCCGACCAAATCCCGGGTGTTTGAGCGAGAGACAACGAGGTCACCCAGTTGAATTCGGGCAGCTTCTGTTTCTGGGCCAGGATCAACTGGCTTAAGCTGACCCGGACGATAGCCTGATTTAGTTATTGCACTAAGAGCCAGCACCCAATACCCCGTTTCTGAGGAGGCAGCCACAGGTGAGAATCCATTTCTAGGCGGCGCTGTCATCAACGAGCCCAATTTTCTTAAGCGAGCATCCTTACGACCAAGCATTTCTTCAAAAGCAGCGACCTGCACTACACGAGTCGCATCCTTCAACTTGAGCAAACTTTCAGCATTGTTCTGAGCCGCTACCAAGCCCTTCACCACCCGAAGCTGCTCATGCAGTGGTGGAAGGAAAAATTCATACTTACTCAGCGCCCCCCAGTTGAAGAACTTATTTACAGACCCCGACCAATTCTCCGCCGCATATCTGGCGAAGTCTTCTCCGCTTAGCAGGTACCCAAGAAATTCCTGTGAAAGGACCTTTTCATACTTGGTCCGTAACACAAATAGCTTCTCACCTGTAACACCATCAAAGTCTGGAACAGCTAACTTCTTAATATTTCGAGAATGAAACAGGACATCGCCATTCCGAAATTTACGCTTAAATGTCGGAGGGAAAAAACCATCATCTGTCATTCCCCAGCGACGAATTTTCAGATCCCCTTCATCAACATGCTCGCCCGCGATGTATCGGGTAGCCGAATCGACACCTCGATTGAAGTAGTCATTCACATTTTCCACTACATCTCCGAACACAACACGTGCCCATGTCGACTGATTCGGTATCTCCTGCTGGAGATTCAAAGCGGCTTGTTCAGGCATCAGCACTCTCCTCTATCGACAAGCCATTCAGCATATCGACCAGCTCCTCCATCCCGGCCCATAACTCACGCCCCTCTTCTTCGAAAGCCTTCCATGCGATTTTCAGCGTCATAGCCTCTCCATCTGCTACTTCAGGCTTCAACTTCCTCACATAGCGAACGATGGAGAGATTCCCATCGGCTCTTAGAACATCTTCAGTACTCACCGTCGCCGCAAAGCCAGGTTGATCCTCAAAGGCTTGGTAGGCCGTCAGAATGCGTTCTTGATGTTCAGATCTCAGGAAGCTCTGTGCACGCTCTCGGGATATATCGTTGAGCGCGTCGATGAACAGGATGCGACCCTGCCGCTCTGCTGGCTTGCGGCTACGGCAGATGACGACACAAGCTTCCATGGGCGAGTTGTAGAACAGCCCAGGGCCCAGGCCCAGCACGCACTCAACCAGGTCGGCCTCGATAAGCTTGCGCCGCATTTCCGCTTCTTCCTGGCGGAACAGTACCCCGTGCGGGAAAAGAATGGCACAGCGCCCGGTTTCTGGGTCCATGCTCTTCAGGATGTGCTGGAAAAAAGCGTAGTCAGCTCTGCCCTGTGAAGGAGTTCCTAGGAAGTTGCGCCCCCAGGGGTCGTCCTTCCAGGCCTCGCGATTCCACTTCTTGATCGAGTAAGGCGGATTGGCCAGCACCACATCGAAGGTGCGAGGTCGGTCCCCCTCGATAAAGGCTGGGCTCTGAAGGGTATTACCACTGGAGACCTGAAAGTCTTCCACGCCATGGATCACTAGGTTCATCCGCGCGATGGCCGCCGTGATAGTAATCAGTTCTTGCCCATACAGCCCAGTGGTGCGAATGTCGCCGCCCCGTCGTTTAACCTCAGCAATGCACGAGATCAGCATCCCCCCGGTACCACAAGTGGGGTCGTAGATGCTCTCGTTCGACTTCGGCTCCAGCATCTGAGCCATGAGGTGCACCAAGGTCCGGTTGGTGTAGAACTCCTGGGCCGTGTGGCCGCTATCGTCGGCAAATTTCTTGATCAGGTACTCGTAGGCATTGCCCAACTCATCCTCCGGCACGGCCTTCAGTGTCAACTCATGCTGGGAGAAATGCTCGATCAGGTTCTTGAGCGTGGCATCGGGCATCTGCCCCTTGTCGGTCCAGGGCGCATTACCGAATACCCCTTGCAGGCGCTCAGGGTTAGCTGTCTCGATGGCTTGGAAGGCAGAAAGCAAGGCTCGCCCCACATCGTGGGTCGCTTGGCGCACGACCTTCCAGTGGGCACCTTCGGGGATGACGTAGCGGTCGTTGGCGACAGCAGTCGCGTAGCCAGGGGCTCCCGTCTCATCGAAGATGCTCCGGTAGTCCTCATCCCACACATCCGAGAGACGCTTGAAGAACATCAGGGGGAAGATGTACTGCTTGTAGTCGCTGGCATCCACTAAGCCACGTAGCAGCGTGGCCGCTCCCCATAGATAGCTTTCCAATTCACGCTGAGAGAGATGTTCGCTCATTTCAACCACCCTCCGTCGTGCAGCACCTTCCGTAGATGGTCTTCCGCTGCCCTTGCCTGCTCCAAGGCACTCTTGAAGTCTTTGATGGCTTCCGAGAGTGGAGGAATGTCCTCACCGATTGGTGGCAAAACGTAGCGCGAGATGTTCAAGATCCAACCTTCCTTCTTGATCTCCTCCAGCGTGGCGACCTTGGCGCGATCCTCGACATCCTCGAACGCCTGGTACCATTCGACAATCTGGTCACTATGCTCGTGATCCAGGAAGTTCTGTGCACGCCCCTTACGGAACATGCTCGAAGCATCGATGATCAGCACCTTGTTCTGGCGCTCAACTGGCTTATTGCGGCGCAGGATGACAACGCAGCCAGCCAACTGGGTGCCATAGAAGAGGTTGGTAGCCAAGCCTATCACCGCCTCGATGAGATCGTTCTCCAGTAGGGCCTGGCGGATATTGCCCTCAGCCGACTTCCGGAACAGTGCCCCTTGAGGCAGCACCACTGCCATGCGGCCGTTTCCTGTCGAAGCCGTGGAAGACAGCATGTGCTGCACAAAGGCATAGTCGCCGTAGCTCTTAGGAGGCAGCCCATATTGAGCACGGGACCACGGATCCGACTCCCAGAGGTCTCGCCCCCAGTCCTTGAGAGAGAACGGAGGGTTGGCAATCACACAGTCGAAGGAAGCCAGACCACCGGTACTGGAATCGGTGAATGCTGGGTTCCTTAGAGTATCTTCACGGGCAACCTGGAAGTCCTCGATGCCATGCAGAACCAGGTTCATGCGAGCGATGGCTGAGGTAGTCAAGTTCTTCTCTTGCCCGTAGATCTTGCCGTAGAAGGTTCTGGGGTCCCCTCCCTTGCGCCTGACATGCTCGATGGCCCCCAGCAGCATGCCCCCGGTACCGCAGGCTGGGTCATAGATACTCTCCCCCTCCTGAGGGTCGAGCATCTCCACCATCATCCGCACAACGCTGCGCGGGGTGTAGAACTCTCCGGCCTTGTTGCGGCGTGTGACGTCGGCAAACTTCCCAACCAGGTACTCGTAGGCATCGCCCAGCACGTCGGTGCTGACCGAGTTGCCCAGCGGGATCTTCGAGAATGCTTCAATCAGGTCCTTCAGCAGCTCGTCCGAGAACTTCTCCTTGTTGGGCCAGTCCGCCGTGCCGAACACCCGGAACAGCGTGCCCGGGTTCGCACGCTCGATCTCCTGCATGGCTCGATGCAGTGCGGCACCCACGTTCGCCGGGGTCTCCCGCACATCCTTCCAGTGGCATCCTTCAGGCACCGTGAAACGGTGCACCTCGGGGAAGTGAGAAGGATCGGCTTCGCCGAAGGCCTCGGCCGCTTCAGCCGTCTCCTCATCCCACACATCGCTGATCCGCTTGAAGAACAGCAGAGGCAGGATGTATCCCTTCCAGTCAGTGCGGTCGACCGCAGACCCACGCAGGTGGTTGGCCGCCTCCCACAAGGCGGACTTCAAATACGGACTACCATTCGTCATGACAAGCCCCGATGGAAGCCAAGGACTGGTTACCCAGCACAAAGTATTGCTGAATTTCTCTCATATTATCCATATGTAGATTGAGTGCTGTTGCGGATGCCGTCTCCCCCTCGGGAGAGACGAATGTCACAGCGATAATGAAAAGCGGGTTCGGGTAATGCAATGACCCAACGATACATTTAGAAAAAATCACTGCAGAAATTGCCTAGCGAACGATCATACATAAACCGTGGCAGCATGCAGCGGAGAGCCTAAAGCGTGGCAGCATGCGACGATGAAGTGAGCTCCTACAGAGCTTCACAGATTTATAGTACGGTCATCTAGTGGACAGATTGAGCAATAAAACATCACCATGCGATTGACCATCAAAAACTCTGCATTGCCTTACAACGTCCAGCTGAGCGCATCCGCCAGATTTTTGCTCGGCTTGATCACACCGTGCTCGAGCGATACATGATGTCGCTACTGTCGCCCTACTTGATGTGCTGACTCAGAAACCTGGAGAGCTTCAGGGCATACGGTGAAATTAAGACAGGAGCGCGACGAGTGTGATTCGCATAGAAGGGATCGTTGATAGCATCGCCCTGCTTCATGTTGTGTAGGTAGGCACAAGGGACTAGCCGGATCGACTCGGAGCGGACGGTCTCGTTGTAGTCCTCGATCAGCGCACCATAGGACCAAGCTTGATAGGAGGGATGGTTGGTCCCCGAACACCGCCCCCTAACTGAGTGCGAACGATAGCATCTTTGGTTGTCACCTCAGCGGTCTGCCACTGCTTCAACTCAATGATACAGCAGAGTCCTCACGCTGGTCATTCTTGCCGGTCAGAATGAAGTCCACTCGGCGATTGGTCATCGGAATGTTGTATTCGATGGCCACACCTGCCGAAGCGGGTATCCCTTCGTCGAGGAGAACGCTCATCATGAAGCGCAAGGAGTTCTCCCAGGAGGCCACCTCATTACGCGGCGAATTGCGGCTTAGTTTGCGTGATACCTCATTCTCAATGGCGTCAGCGATGATATTGGCCCGAACGTCATCAATGAACTGCTGCTTGGTAGCGTTGTAAACCAGCATGCCCGTTGGGGGCTCCTTTCGTGGTGTGCATCGTTTCTCATGCCATCACACGGCTACCGCACGGCGCTTACCTCTGGGGCGAGCTCCGTCTCATGGTCTTCCACCATGGCGTCCTGCCTTGGCGAGAAATGCATATTAAAATATAGGAAATTTCAAGAAACCTAATAATAGCCGAGTCGAGGCAAGCGCGAGAAGAAATCGTTAGTTCAACGCGACACTCTGCGTCGCATTAACAAGACACTAAACTCGATCCCCAACGCGCCTCGCCGACCCCTCCGCTCTATCGCACCTAACTTCGCGCCGGAAATTTCCGCGCCATTCGCCAACGCTTACGCCTACTGTCTGACTGAACTGATACCGAGCTTCATCAAATTCATACGCCTACGTAAGACATTGCCAACAAATCCCAAAATCCACTTTCCCCTACTCCACGGGAAATTTCCGCCCAGGCACGGAAAATTCCGTATTTTCAGGTCCTCAACATCGCTAACCCACTGATTTATATAGAAACTGGTGATAATCGAGGCTCCGAATCGCCCTATCTCGTCTCACAGCCAAAACTCATATTGCACTGCAGCAAAAACAGGCGTATCAATGTACTCAGGTTCCTTACTTGGAGAACACAATGGCTAAACAACCTGCCTGGTCAGAGTTGGTCCCGACGACGCCGGCTGCGATGTTCGATGTCTGGAAGCTGGGCACGACGTCGGTGGAGATGTGGTCGACGGCCATGTCGACCATCATGTCGCGCACTCAGCTGTGGGGAACCCAGTCACCGCTGGATCCGAAGATGATCACCGAGAACCAGAAGATGGTGTCGGAGAAGATCGCGGCCAGCTGGGAGATGTGGTTCGTGATGCAGAAGGCGTGGATGAACGCGATGACGGGCGGCAAGGTGGTGCCGTGGTGGACGACGGGCACCCTCTTCATCAAGCCGTTGCACAAGCGTACGACGGCCAACTCGCGTCGACTGTCGTGAGAGGCGTTTCATGACTTGCAGCTGCGGCCGATAGGCTGTGAGCTGAGATGCGCTCAGATATGGTCAGATGCGCTTAGATGCCACAACGCAAGACGGGAGCCCAGGTGGCTCCCGTCTTGCGTTATTCACTGGCGATGATTTCAGTTCATTGCCCTGCTCTTTGCTTTGCGTGCCCTTTCCGTTGCGTGCCCTTTCTGGACTCTTTCTTCTCTGGGCCCTTTCTTTACCTATCCCTTCTCTGGCACGCCGCGAACGGACTATTGGCCTGGCTCGAGGGTTTCGTCTTCGGCAGTCAGGCAGGCTTGCCAGATGCGTTCGGCTATGCGCTGGTCATGCTCGGCGTGGCGGAAGAGGCAGATGTCCAGCGGCGCGGTGTGACTATCATCGCTGATGATGACGAGACGCCCGGCGGCCAGCTCGTCGCGTACGGCACGTTCCGGCACCCAGGCGATGCCGCTACCGGCGAGTGCACCGCGCTTGAGCACGTCAGACATCGAGCATTCGTAGCGGAAGTTGAGTCGCGCGGCGAGGTTCTGGCGCCCGATGATCAGTGCGGTCAATCGGCCGAGATAGCTGTCACTGGAGTAGCAGAGATAGGGTTGCGGCGTGTCGCTGTCGAGGGAGTAAAGGGCCTGGCCTGCGTCATCGACGGCACTGACGGGCACCAGTCGCTCGGAGCCGAGCACAATGGAGGGATAGCGCACGATGTCGGTGAGCGTCGGGAGTAGCGGGCTGTTGTAGGCCAGCATCAGATCACAGTTGCCGCTGATCAAGGCATCGACACAGCCGGCGACGTGGTCGGGCACGATGCGAGCCTTGAGATTGCCCAGTCTGTCTTGCAGCTGTTCATGCCAGTCGACGAAGAAGCTGACCGCCAGCGTGTGCGAGGCGGAAATCGAGACGACTTCCTCTATCTTGGGCACGAAACCGAGCGCTTCATCGCGGCCGACGCGCAATACCGAGAGCGCATCCTGGGCGGTGCGCTGGAAGGATTCGCCCGCAGGGGTCAGGCCGACGGGGAACAGGCTGCGGTCGATCAGGGTGGCGCCGACCCAGTATTCCAGATTGCGAATACGACGGCTGAAGGCAGGTTGCGTCACGTTGCGCAGGGTGGCGGCGCGCGAGAAGTTACGCGTCACCGCCAGGGTGAGGAAGTCTTCCAACCAGTTCATTTCCACGGCGAGCACCTGAAGAGAGGCATGAATGAGGCAAAGGCACACAGCGAGCCTGCGTGAGCGCAGTATATCGCGTCGCTGCGTGTCTTTTCTTCAAGCTCTCTTCACTGGCTTACCGGATGGATGCAGCGCTGATCAGGCCTCGGCTTGCGCCAGTGCCACACAGCGCTGCGCGAGAATTTCCGCGGGGTCGAGCAGCGCCACCCGCTCACGCAGTGCCGCATCGAGCTCGATCAGCGGAAGCTCGGTACAGCCCAGAATGATCACTTCAGCGCCCCGCGCCAGCAGGTGGGAAATGGCAGCCTGCAGATGCTCGCTGCACTCCCCTGTCGTATGGCCCGCCTTCACGCCGTGATGCCCGTAGATCGCCTCCATCACCTGCGTCTGGAAGCGAGCGTCGGGCACCAGCGTTTCACGCCCCGAGGCCTCGATGATGTCGTGATAGACCCGACTGGTCACGGTGCCGCTGGTCGCGAGCAACCCGACCCGCGTCACCGGCGCCGGCATCGCCGCGATATGGTCAACCACCGCCGTCAGCATGTTGATGATCGGGATGCCGATATAGGGCTGGATACGCGCCACGAAGGCATGCGCGGTATTGCAGGGAATCGCGATGGCATTGGCGCCATCGGCCTCCAGCCGCTGACAGGTCGCGAGCATCGGAATGCTCGGATCTTCGCCCTTGCCGATCAGATTGGCAGTGCGATCGGGAATCTGCGGATTTTGCTCCACCACCATCTTGAGGTGGTCCTGATCGCGCTCGGCACGCGTCAGGCTGACCACCTTGCGCATGAAGTCCACCGTGGCCGCCGGCCCTACCCCACCGAGTACGCCGAGCTTGAAGTTGCGATTCTCGCGCTCGCGGTCCACGCCCAGGGCGTACTCGGCGTAGATGAGATTGGAGTCGAGCAAGGGCACCGGTACCAGCGGCTGCAGCGATTCCATCAGCACCGGAATCTCGCTCAGGCCCGGCACGATGATCTCCGCGCCCTGACTGACCAGGTCATCACAGGCCTCGAGCAACAGTTGCAGACACTCGCCACCATGATGGCCGCTCTTGATGCCGCTCGGCCCATAGATGGCCTGCATCAGGGCATCACGCTGCAGCGTGACATCGGGATAGATGACCTCGAGGCCGCCAGCTGTCGCGAGGCTGCCGTCTTGCGTGGCATCCGGCTCGCCGAAGCGCTGCTCGAAGATACCGGAGGCGCGCACGTAGCTTGAGGTCAGCACGCCGATCTTGCGCACCTCGGGATAGTCGCGGCGAATGCGCACCAGCAGCGCATCGAAGATATCGACGACGTTGAAGCTGATTTCCGGGGTGATCTCGGCCAGGAAGGTGTGGGAGAGAAAGCATGGCACCATCGCGTTCTCGACCTTGCCCTGCATGTCCTTGAGCACGTTGTAGACGTAGAACTTGCGCCGCAGCGGGTCGTAGGCCTCCGCCGCGATTCCCGGCCCATCATCGAAGTGGCGTTGCTCGAAGGCGATATCCACCCCGCCCGGCGGCTTGCAGTACTGCGCCGCGCGCACCGTCTTGAGCAGGACATCCGCGCTGCCGATCGCCCCCAGGCCACCCACGACGCCGTAGCGAACGACAGAGGGGCCGGCTTTATGTGAAGGTGCGTTGGGGCGTTCCATGACGATGTTCTCCTGATGTCGTTGACACGCTTATCACGCGGATGCCGACAAGCCGATGATGATGACGCGGTGGGTGTTCAGACAAGAGCGCTCAACTGAGCTCTGAGCGCATGACGTGGGGCGTATTGAAGACTTCCTCGTCCAGCTCGCCTTCGCTCTTGGCGACCAGGCAGCTGACGGCGCAGTCACCCGCCACGTTCAGGCCGGTACGTGCCATGTCGAGCACACGATCGATGCCGGCGATGATGGCAACGCCTTCCAGCGGCAGGCCGACGGAGGTCAGCACCAGCGAGAGCATGATCAAGCCGGCACCCGGCACACCGGCGGTACCGATGGAGCCCAGCGTCGCGGTCATGATGATGGTGACGTATTCGGTCATGCCCAGATCGACGCCATAGGCCTGGGCGATGAATAGTGCGCAGACGCCCTGATACAGCGCGGTGCCATCCATGTTGATGGTCGCGCCCAGCGGCAGCACGAAGCTCGAGACACCTCGCTTGACGCCCAGATTCTGCTCGGCGGCTATCATGGTCACCGGCAAGGTGCCGGAACTGGAGGTGCTGGTGAAGGCGAGCATGATCGGCTCGACACTGCCCTGGAAATAGCGCAGCGGGTTCAAGCGCGCCAGAAAGCGCAGCATGCCGCCATAGACAACGATGGCATGCACGAAGCAGCCGAGATAGACGATACCGATCACCTTGGCCAGCGGCGCGAGCATTGCCAGGCCATAGGTGCCGGCCACCCAGGTCATCAGGGCGAAGACACCGTAGGGCGTGAAGGCGATGATGATGCTGGTCATGCGATAGATGATTTCCGCCGCGGACTCGAAGAACACGCGCACCGGACGGGCTTTCTCACCCACCAGCGTGATGGAGAGGCCAAACAGGATCGCGAAGACGATGATCTGCAGCACATTGCCTTCGGCGAAGGCCTCGACGGCATTGGTCGGCACCAGCCCGAGCAGCGTATCGACGGCGGTCGGCGCTTCACGCACCTCGACATTGGCCGCGCTGCCCAGGTCGATCCCGACGCCCGGCTGGAAGACGGTGGCCAGCCCCAGGCCGATGGTGATGGCAACCGCCGTCATGCCCAGATAGAGCACCAGCGTCTTGACGCTCAGGCGGCCGATCTTGGAGAGGTTGTTGAGCGAGGCCACACCAGTGACCAGCGAGATGAAGACCAACGGCACGATCAGCATCTTGATGCCGCGGATGAACAGGTCACCCAGCGGTTTGATATCGGCGGCGATATCGGCGCGCCCGGTCTGGTTGAGCACGATACCCAGCCCCAGGCCCAGAACCAGCGCGATGAAGATCTGCTTCCACAGCGCCAGACGTGTCCAGGGAGACAGAAAGCGCGCAATGGGCCCGGGAGAGCGAGGCATCGGGGCGGAGGAAGAGCCTGAATCAGCCATGAGTGTTTCCTTCTTGTCATTATTGTTGGCTGCGCGTGGAAGCAGCGCAGAGTGCAGACTGATGGTGATACAGGCCCCTATCTCGCGACCAATTCTTTATTTTGATTTTCCATGCAAGATTTGCATGACGACGAATTCACCCCCTGCTGCGCGGCACGCCAGAGGCCATTTTCTGTCCAGACGCTGCGCACGCTTTTGACACGTTCGCTGCTGTAGAACGCACGAAGCCCGCTCAATGAGCGGGCTTCGTGTTCTTACCACTATATTCAAGGTGCTGCATCCACAAAGATCAGCGGCACCTTTTCAAGCTGTCGATCATGCCTCCGGCAGGCCGAGAGCCTCCTTGACGGCCGGCCAGGCAGGTTCGCCATCACGGGTGGTCACGCCTTCCAGCCAGGCCTTGACCTTGGCCGGGTTGGCCTTCATCCACTCACCGGCGACCTCTTCCTGCGGCTTTTCTTCCTTGCCATAGCCGTAGATCAGCGCGCTCTGATCATCCGAGCTGAAGGCCAGCTGATCGAGCAGACGGGTCGCATTGGGGTGCGCTTCCGACCACGCCTTGTTGGCCAAGGTCTTCACATCACTGGCGCCGCCGCCCGGGCCCCACATGTCATCCGGGTCGTCGAGGAAGACCATGTCGTATTCGATGTTCATCCAATGCGGTGTCCAGCCGACGAACAGAATCCACTCCTTGCTCTTGGAGGAATTGGCCACGGTGGCCAGCATGCCCGGCGTCGATGACTCCTTGAGGTCCCAGTCGCCGAGACCATAGATATCACCGTCGACCCCCTTGTTGACGATCTCGCTGGAACCGGAGCCAATCTCGATGGAATAGATGGTCTTCTCGAACTTGTCGGCGAATTCCGGCTTGTCGAGGTCTTCGTTGGAGGTCACTCCGGCCTCAGCAACGTAGCCCGGCACCGCGAACCCGAGGCGCGCGCCTTCGACATTGTTGCCCATGTCGACCAGGGTGCCCTTCTCCATCGCGGCGTCGTACATGTTGCTCTGCGCCGGCAGCCAGGCGGCGAGGAAGGCATCCACCTCGCCCAGCGACATGCCTTCATAGGTGATCTGCGCGCCCAGCTGACGCGTGCTGGGGGAGTAACCCAGCGCTTCAAAGACTTCCGAGGCAATCTCGGTCTTCATGGTCACGCCCGGCCACGGCGGCGCGGAGAACACCACACTGGCATCTTCCGCGGCAGACGCCGGCGCCGACAGCGTTGCCAGCAACAGGCCACTGCCCGCCAGCGCCATGCGCAGTGGCAGGGGTTTCAGCAGGTGGGAGCTGGTGAAGTGAGACGACTTGGTGGAGGGAGACGACTTGAAGAAGGGGGACGACATAGTGGACTTTCCTCGTTGTTGTTATGAATACGCCATTGTCATGAAAATGCGCGAATCAGACGCTGAGCGAAGATGACATCTTGATAAATGCCTCTTCTGCAAAACGCGCTTCCCGCAAAGAATTCACAATACGAGCAGACGAATCACTACCTTAAGCGCGATCGTTGGAACGATACAAGGCTCGGCAGCCAACGACGCGCATGAAAAAGCCCCCGCCATTCGTGAAAAATGACGGGGGCTTTTCATGACGCATGCGCAGCTCAGAAGCTAGCGATCAGAAGCTGGCGATCTCTTCCGGACGCAGGAAGCGACATTCGCCCGGCTCCAGCTCCGGGTCCAGCTCGACAGCCCCGATGGCTTCGCGATGCAGGGCTTCGACGTGATTGCCGATGGCCGCGAACATGCGCTTCACCTGGTGGTAACGGCCTTCGGTGATCCACAGCAGACCCACGGTGGCGGTTTCCATCTCGAGACGCGCCGGACGGGTCGGCTTCTCTTCGCCATCCAGCATCAGGCCGTGATCGAAGTCCTCCACGGCGCGCGCCAGCTCATCGCCTTCCAGCGGACGCGCCAGAGTGACGCGATAGCGCTTGGCACAGGCCTTCTTGGGCGAAGTGACACGGTGGTTCCACTGGCCGTCGTCTGTCATCAGCACCAGACCGGTGGTGTCGACATCAAGACGCCCGACGATGCTCAGGCGCTCGACATTGGGCAGATCGATCAGGTCATGCGCGCGCTCATAGAGGCCCGGCTTGCTGGTGCATTCCACATTGGCCGGCTTGTACAGCATCAGATAGCGCAGCCCCATCAGCTCCAGGTGCTCGCCATTCCATTCGACGCGCATGCCATCCTTGACGGCGCTCGCGGTGTTCTTGACTACCTCACCATCCACGGTGACATCGCCGCGGTGCACGACCTTCTTGGCATCGCTACGGCTGAGATCCGTGGTTTCGGTAAGGAATTTGTCCAGGCGCATCAGGCCTCCAGAGTGAAATGATCGGCGTCCATCCACGCCGGAAACTTGGTTCGAAACTCGTCGAGCGCGCCGCGTTCAAGCGTCACGGTCTCGATGAAGGGCTGGTCTGGCGCAGGGTCGAGGATGGGCTCGCCCTTGAAGTCGCAGACCATGGAGTCGCCGGTATAGTGCAGCCCGTTGGCGTCGTCACCCACACGGTTGACGCCCACCACATAGGCCAGATTCTCGATGGCGCGCGCCTGCAGCAGCGTACGCCACGGATGACGCCGTACGCCCGGCCAGTTGGCCACGCACAGCAGCAGGTCATATTCAAAGGCGCTGTCGGCGGCGGTCTCGGCGGCACTCACGCCACCGATGACAGGACGCTGACGCAGCCAGGTCGGGAAGCGCAGGTCATAGCAGACCGAGAGCTGAATCCGAAAGCCGTTGAGCTCGACCAGCACCCGCTCATAGCCCATGCCATAACGCTCATGCTCACCGGCCATGCGGAACAGATGGCGCTTGTCATAGTGCGTCACCTCGCCGTCGGGCGTGGCCCACAGCATGCGGTTGTAACACTCGCCGTCATCCAGCACCGCAATGCTGCCGGTCATCACGCAACCGCGGGTGATGGCCTGTGCCTTGAGCCAGTCGAGGCTCTCGCTGGACTCCTTCGGCTGCGCCATCTCACGCGAGTTCATGGTGAAGCCGGTGGCGAACATCTCGGGCAGCACGATCAGATCGGTTGCGGCATTGCGGCCATCGGCGCCCATGACCAGGCCTGCGGCATCCAGCTGCTCGCCGAGCAGGCGGCAGTTCTCCGCCGGGTCTTCCCAGCGCAGGTCCGCCTGCACCAGGCTGACACGCAGTGTCGCCCCTCGCGAGGCATCACCAGCATTCGCTTGCGAGGAAGTCGCCTGTGGCTGTGTCGTCATGGTCGTCGTGCCTCCCTGCTGACTGAATGGACGCTTGAGTGGCAACTGGCGGATTCGCGGCGGCGTGAGCCTTGCCCACCCTGCCGCTGGTCGTGCCACGCCTTGAAAGCGCTCATTCTACCGTCTGTGGCGATCAGATGTGAGAGGCAAAGCATGATCTGTCATCGCCGTACCGCTCAGCACGCGCACGAATCCCTGGCGGCGGGTGTGAGCATCAGAAGCCAGTGATATATTGGCGATGAACGCAAAGTCGCCACGCCAGGTTGCGGCGACGCCAGTTCACCGCGAGCTTGCTCGCCCACTCCCCATCCCGACTCACAGGAGAGCTTCATGCCTCAGCTTCGCTTCCACGGTGTCACGCCTGCCCGTCTTGCCCCTGTCTCGCGCGCACTGATCGATCAGCTGAGCGAAGCGACCGCCACCGCGCGCGACGAATTCACGCTGGAATGCATCACCACCCAGTATGTGTTCGATGGTCAGCTCGTCGATGCCTTCCCCTTCGTCGAGGTGCTGTGGTTCGAACGTGGCCAGAAGGTGCGCAATCTGTGCGCCCAGTCCATCGCGCAGGCCATGAACGAGGCTGGCTACCCGGAGGCCGAAAGCTTCTTCATCGCCCTTGAACCCTCTGGCTACTACATCGCAGGCAAGCCACTGGCGCAGGATGGTTCGAGCGACTCCGCATGAGGCGGGAGCAGGCAGGCCCCTCAGTCGAGAGTCTGGCGCAGGCGCGCCGCGAGAGCGCCAAGGGCGTCGGCTTCGGGCTGGGCGCCTATGTGATGTGGGGCTGTTTTCCGCTCTACTTCGCGCTGTTCGAGGGCATACCCGCCTGGGAAGTGCTGCTGCACCGCATCTTGTGGAGCTGCGTGTTCATGGTGCTGCTGATCAGCGTCATCCGGCGCTGGTCGCCGGTGCGCGCCGCCTTTGCCGAACCCCGCAAGCTGGTGCCGGTGCTGGCCTGCTCGATCCTGATCGCGCTCAACTGGGGCATCTACATCCACGCGGTGGAGGTGCATGAGGTACTGCAGGCAAGCTTGGGTTACTTCATGACGCCGCTGGTCAATGTCGGGCTGGGCATGCTGTTCCTGAAGGAGCGCCTGACGCGCGTGCAGCTGTTCGCGCTGGGGCTGGCCGTTCTCGGCCTGAGCCTGCAGCTGATCGGGCTAACGAAACTGCCGTGGATCACGCTCTCGCTGGCTGTCACCTTCGGCACCTACGGGCTGCTCAGAAAGCGCATCGCGCTGGATGGCCTGTCGGGCCTGCTGGTCGAGACGATGATGCTCGCGCCACTCGCGCTGCTGCTGATCGGCGGTCAGTGGTTCTCCGGCGAATCGCACTTCACGGCCAGCGATGTCGGCCCGCTGGGACTTCCCGCCAGCGTGCTGATGATGTCCAGCGGCGTACTCACCGCGCTGCCGCTGCTCGCCTTTGCCGGTGCGGCGCGTCGCCTGCGCCTCGCCACGGTCGGCTTTCTGATGTACATCAACCCGACCATGCAGTTTCTGATCGCGCTGCTGATCTTCAAGGAAACCCTGCATCCGACGATGCTGATCACCTTCGTGCTGATCTGGAGTGGTCTGGCGCTCTATACCGCCTCGACGTTCTTCCAGCATCGCGCCCGACAGCGCGGCTGACATCACCCTTGAACTGACTTAACGAACCAAAGCGAGGATGCCCAGCCATGCCAGACCCTGCTGCAGACTCCGTGAGCAGCCGCCTGTTGCGCTTTCTGCCGCGCCTGCTGGCCTTCGCCCTGCGCGTCATCGGACAGTTCATCGCCAATCGTGGCGTGCTGCTGGCCGGTGGCGTCGGCTACAACATCCTGCTGTCCAGTGTGCCGCTGTTCGCCTTGCTCTGCGTGCTGCTGACGCACCTGGTGGATGAAACGCGCCTGATGAGCATCATCGCCATTCAGGTCCAGCATCTGGGGCCGGGCCAGGAAGACATCCTGCTGGACGCGGTGCGCAAGCTGCTGGCCAATCGCGAGGTGATCAGCTGGATCGGCATGGGCGGCTTGCTGTTCTTCGCCGGACTGGCCTTTCGCATGCTGGAAGACGCCATCGCGCTGATCTTCCATCAGCATCCGGTGATTCGTAAGCGCAGCGCGTGGATTTCCGCCCTGCTGCCCTACGCCTTCGTGATGGTGCTGGGCGCGGGCCTGCTGGCGCTGACCCTGCTGGTGGCGCTGGCTTCGGCGATGAATGACGCCCTGACGCTGCTGACCGGTATCGAGCTGACCCTGGGCGATGCCGGCAGCGAGGTGATCTATCTGATCAGCATCGTCGGCATGTTCGGGCTGTTCAGCGCCATCTACAAGATACTGCCCCAGACCCGCGTCTCGACCCGCCGCGCGCTGGTCGGTGGTCTGGTCGCGGCCACCCTGTGGGAGCTGACACGCCTCGCCTTGAGCTGGTACTTCACCCACCTGTCCTTCGTAGGTGCCGTCTACGGCTCGCTGGCGACGCTGATCGTGCTGCTGCTGGGGCTGGAGATCGGCGCCGTGATCCTGCTGCTCGGCGCCCAGGTGATCGCCGAGCTGGAGCAGTGCTCACGCGAGAACATTCGCTGGTACCGCACGCCGGATCGCAAGCCACTGACGCGCCTGCAATCCCGCCGCAATGCCATGCAGCATGCCGGCGAGGTCAGCGAGGAGGAGGAAATGGAAATGAGCCCAGGCAGGGGTTCAGGCAAGGGTTCAGACAAGGTTGCAGAAAACGGCTCAGCAAACGGTTCAGAAAGCGGCTCAGACAAGCGCTAGTACACGCCCTCTGAAAGCTCACCGCGCGCACAATGAAAAAACCGCCCCAAGGGGCGGTTTTTTCATGCTCGCATCGCAGAGATGATGCCTGCGGCCACACGAGTCGTTTCTGTCGTGGTCGACGCCTGACGGCTATTCATCTGCGACGGCTCGCCTGCCAGCGACGCCTCAGTTGACCAGCGAGGCTTCCAGCGAGATCTCGGCGGTGAACAGCTTGGAGATCGGGCAGCCACCCTTGGCCTTCTCGGCGGTGGACTGGAAGTCTGCCTCGCTGATGCCCGGCACATCGGCCTTGGTCACCAGGGCGACCTTGGTCACGCTGAAGCCGCTGTCGTCCTTGTCCAGATGGACGGTGGCGGTGGTGTCGATGGCCTTGGGCTCATGACCCGCCTCGCCCAGCATCATCGAGAGTGCCATCGAGAAGCAACTGGCGTGGGCAGCCCCGATCAGCTCTTCGGGATTGGTGCCGGCGCCATCTTCAAAGCGTGTATTGAAGCCGTAAGGCTGATCCTTGAGCGCACCACTTTCACTGCTGACAGTGCCTTTACCCTGCTTGACGCTACCTTCCCAATGCGCGGAACCGGTTTTCTTGATCGTCATGCCTGTCTCCTTGACCTGGGTGAACACTCAGGGCCGTTGCCCTGTCCCTCCCACATTGTCACGGCGCGTCGCGACTTCAAGGGGCGTCTGCCCTTTTGCCATCACAAGTGTCTGATCGATCGCGTGTCGGCTGCCTATCAATTGCGTGAGCAAGACACGCCACCCACCCCGGCGAGGGCGCCCGTCGCCACGGCCAATTATTGAACAAGAGTTGAATTCCCGCCGTGCGCCCCGATAACTGTTCTATCGATTACCTGGCGCGCAACGCCGAGTTGCAGTCACTCACATCATCTTCTCATGTCTGGCATCGTGCGCTCGCAAGCTGGCGCAGCATTCGCCGACACCTCATACGTCGCCGGTGAATCCCTCACCCGCGCGGCTGCCGACACCGGCGGCCAGACCCGCAAGGAGTCCCCTCATCATGTTCTACAAGACCTCGACAGACATCACTGACGTCAACGCCTCTCTCCATGGCCTGCGCCCTGCCGCGAGCACCCGCCTGCGCCGTGGCATTGGCGCCGCCGCAGTGATGCTGGGCCTGCTGGGCCTCTCCCCGGCTCAGGCCTTCGACGAGATGAATACCGAGACAGGGACCAGCGGCGCGGCCTCTTCCCAGCATTCCTCGCAGGGCCAGCCAACGCCCAGCCACTCCAAGCGCACCGCGGACGACGCAGCTGACAACGGCGCGCACTATCAACAGAACGAACAGCCCGAGGCACGCCAGCAAGCCAAGGACAACGCCACCCGCCAGGTACAGAAAAGCCTCGATGGCGGCGAGATCGGCAGCCAGGGCGGCCGACACGCCAACACTGGCCAGGCCAAGCCGACCGAGAACTGGTTCGGCTGCCCGCCCTCCGGCAGCAGCAAGCAGAACGCCCAGTGCGACGGCAAGTGATCGCCAGCACGGAGCACTCGCCATAGGTACGATTGGCGCTGATGACGCAGGCCCCGCAACCCACGGTTGCGGGGCCTGCGTCGTTGCGCGCATATGCTTATGTGCATGGAAAGCAGCACTGCGTTGCCACTTCATGCAGCAACCCTGAATTATTTGAGAAAAAATCTCGCAAATTCAGTCAATTACATGCACAGGTTGTCAAAACGACAACACTCTCCTTCCAGCGTTCCGGCTTGTGACACCCAGGTGCGGCAGGCACGATATAGGGCATACAGATGATCCGTCGATCATTCATTCGGGCCACCGCACTGCGTCGATCTTCACCTCTTTGTGCACGCAGACGCTCAGGGCCTACGACCGGATACGACAGCGGAATGCTTTCCGCGGGAGACGTACTAGATGACAGATACCACCGCACTGTTCACCCCCCATGCCTTCGCCGGGCTTGAGCTCAGCAATCGCCTGGTGCTCGCCCCCATGACGCGTACCAGCGCGCAGGATGACGGCCAGGTGCACTTTGACATGGTCGATTACTATCGCGATTTCGCGCGGGGCAACTTCTCGCTGCTGATCACCGAAGGCATCTACACCGATGAAGCCTTCAGCCAGGGCTACGCCAACCAGCCGGGGCTGGCCAACCAGGCACAGCTGGACAGCTGGCGTCCGGTGGTCGACGCCGTGCATCAACAAGGTGGCCGTATCATCGCCCAGCTGATGCATGCCGGCGCCCAGACCCAGCACAACCGCTTCAAGGATGAGGTCGTCGCCCCCTCCGAGAGCCGCGCCAGTGGCGAGATGCTCAGCTTCTACGGTGGCTCCGGCCCCTTCCCGCTGGCCCGCGAGATCAGCGAAGCGGAGATCCATGACGCGATCGCCAGCTTTGCCACCAGCGCCCGTCGCGCCAAGGAAGCCGGCTTCGATGGTATCGAGCTGCATGGTGCCAACGGCTACCTGATCCACCAGTTCATCAGTGAGCGCTTCAATCAGCGTGACGATGCCTGGGGCGGCGACGCCATCGCGCGTCTGGCCTTCCCGCTGGCGGTCATCCGCAGCGTGCGTGAGGCGGTTGGCGCCGACTTCGCCATCGGCATGCGCCTGTCCCAGGGCACCGTGACCGAGCCGGAGCTCACCTGGCAGGGCGGCCCTGACAAGGCCCGCGAGCGCCTCGCCAAGCTGATGGAGGCCGGGCTGGATTTCCTGCACCTGACCGGCAGCGATGTCGATGCTCCCGCCTTCCCCGAGGCAGACGACGAGCGTGAGCGCAGCCTCAGCCTGACCGCACTGGCGGCACAGGTGCGCAGCGAGAAGGCTGCCGAGGTGAGCCTGATCACCAATGGCAATGTCGCCAGCGTCGCGAAGGCGCAGGCCGCCCTGCAGCACGCGGACCTGGTCGCCATCGGTCGCTCGGCGCTGGCCAATCATGACTGGCCCAAGCGCGTACAACGCGGCACCTGCCTCACCGAGTTCGACTTCTCGATGCTGTCGCCGCTGGCCACGCTGGCCAACGAGGAAGACTGGCGCATCGCCAATGACAAGCCTGCCAACTGCGAGGGTCGCTGCTGATAGCGGCTGACAGGCAAGATACAAGGAGCCCGCCAGTTCACTGGCAGGGCTCCTTGCATTGGGGCTGGCCTCTTCTCGACCTGACCTCAGATATACAGCCGCTGATCCCACTCAGGCCTTCAAAAGAGTTCCACTACTGAAGGCCAAGGCCGTCATGGCGGACATGCCGGCCTTTGTCATGCGTCCAGAATGTCTACCTGCAGCGACGCCTGCTTCGTCAGGACATCCCACCCGTGGCGATTGCTCATCATCGGTTTCTCTCAGCAGTGACGGATACTGTTGCGCCCACTCAGCCAACTCCTCAAGCCCTGTGGCAAGACTGACACTGGGGCGAAAGCCGGTCAGCCTCTCGAGTGTCGAGGTATCTGCCCAGGTACGCTCGACGTCCCCTGGCTGCATCGGCAGCAGACGCTTGCGAGCCGGGACACCCAGCGCTGCCTCGAGGCCATTGATGAAGTTCCCCAATGCGATGGGCTCGCCACGCCCGAGGTTCAGGACACGCGAGGGAGCGGCATTCATTTCCTGCGTCGGCGGCAGGAGCATAAGCCGGTAGATGCCCTCCACGATATCACTGACATGGGTGAAATCACGTGCCATCTGTCCATGGTTGTAGACATCGATCACCTCGTCGGCCAGCAGCTTGCGTGCGAAACGAAGTGGCGCCATGTCCGGGCGCCCGCGGGCGCCATAAACGGTAAAGAAGCGTAGCCCTGTTACCGGTAAACCATAGAGATGCGCGTAGCTGTAAGCCATCAATTCATTTGAGCGCTTCGTGGCAGCGTACAGCGAGAGCGGGCGTACACCCGCCTGGGATTCCTGCAGAGGCTGACGGGTATCATCCCCATAAACGGAGCTGCTGGAAGCATAGAGCAAATGGCTCGGGGCCTTGTCACGACAAGCCTCAAGAAGATTGACGAAGCCGACCAGGTTGCTGTCGACATAATCAAAAGGCTGAGTGATGGAGTGGCGCACCCCAGCCTGGGCCGCCAGATTGACGACGACATCAAACTCCTCTTCCTGCATCAATGTGCGAAGCGCCTCACGTTCGACAAGATCCAGCTTGACGAAGCGAAAGCTGCCCAGCCGGCGTGCATTCCCGGGGGCAGCAACGCACTGCCCGGCAAGTGCTTCGAGACGTGTCAGGCGGTGCTGCTTCAGCGCCAACGGATAGTAGGGGTTGAGATTGTCGAGACCGACGACCTGCAGGCCTTCCGTCAAGAGTCGCTCACACAGAGCAGCACCAATGAAACCTGCAGCCCCAGTTACCAGTATCTTCATGCTCATCGTTTCTCCTGAGCGGTCATGACCAACGCCGTTGGTGCTGATGAGGGGCCGCCCAATGCCGCTGCGGGTACCGTCAATAATCGGTGGCGTCCCTGATGAAAGACCGGCGTGGCATTGGCTCCATCGTCTACTGCCGCCTGACACCAATCACGCATGCCGGCCAGAGGGCCTCGCGTGTCGGGTAGACGCAGACATTTGTCAGCCTCGATTATCAGCCAGCCATCGGGATGCGCTGTCTGCCAGGAATCCAGCTGACTCGAATCGCGCTTCAACTGCTTCAGCGGTTGGGTCAGTCGCCCCAGAAATTGCCAGGTTGCCTGATAGTCCCAGCCAACGACGGCCACCTGCTGGCCTTCCTGTTGATAGTGCTGAACCCATTGAGCCAGGGCAGTCTGATCCAGACGTGGCCATAACGGACGCAATGTCAGGGCCAGCAAGCAGGTCACCAGCAACACGCTGCCCAGCGCCAGTCGCCGCTGAGCATTCAGCGCGCTATTGCCCAATGACTCAGCGGCAGGTGTTTGAGCCGTGATGGAGCGTCTCGCCTCATCCACGGAAGGCCATAGCCATACCATCAAGGCCAGCAAGCTAGCTCCCGCCATGAGACACGCAAGGCTTGCGTTGCCCGAAGCCACCAGCGCTGCGTTGGTCGGCAGAAATGAGGCATCAGTCAGCCAGCCTGCGGGCATGACGATGACCTCCAACGCCAGGCTTGTCAGTCCCAGGCCACCGCTGATCATTGCCAGCAGTTTCAGCGATGTGTGAGCCGGAGGCTGGCGCAGAGCAGCCCAGGCCAGCAGCAGACTCACCGGTACCAGTAGCGGCATCAGATAATGCACTTGCTTGCCGGAGATAAGTGAAAAGACCAGCAGTGCGCCCAGTGCCCAGAAGCGTCCCAGCTTCAGCAAGGGTTGCTCTGACGTTGGCCGCCGAGCAACCGAGGCCAGAAACCCCTCGATCAGCAATCGCGGGCGCAGGCTGAGCGGGAAGATCAACACCGCCAGCCACGGTAGATACCACCATGGCGGTCGAGCATGATCCTGCGCGGAGACGACGCGGTTTGCCGTCTGGCCCCAAAGCAGATCCTCGACATAGTCGGGAGGGCCAGTGATGACGGCGGGAAGCAACCAGATGCACAACACCGCGATGCCCAGCAGCAGGCTCAACACCCAACCGCGCCACTCACAGACCCACACCTCGCGGGCTTGTGCTTGCGTCCACCAGGGGCGCGAGCCGACCACCAACAGAAACCACAAGAGTGCGACCGGCCCTTTGGCCAGCAAGGCCAATCCCAGCCACACACCACTCTCGAGCACGACGCTCAGGCTGAACGGCTGCCCTCCCTGTGGTGTACACCAGGGCCGCAACGCGCCCAGTAGACACGTCGTCAACAGCACATCGAACATCAAGGCCTGGCTATAAAGCACCCACATCAGACAACCGGCGAGCATCCAACGCACCATGCGTACCCAAAGTTCATGTCTCTGCCGTTCGGCATCGGCCAGGCCAGTGGCCGGCCACAGGGTGCGGGCGACACGCCCTATCTGCCAGATACCCAGCAGACTGACCAGTGGCATCACCAATCTTGGCCAGACATCATTGACTCCGAAGACCACCCATCCGGCGTGAATCAACCAGAACAACAGTACCGGCTTGTCAGCGTAGGCCGCCCCGTTCATGGTCGAGACGTACCCACTGCCGGCATGCCACATCTCCCATGCCACCGAGACATAGCGAGTTTCATCGATGGGCAGATAGGGTCGTGCCAGCGCTGCTGACATCAGCAACACTCCCCATAGCGTCCAACATATTCGCTCGCTGGCATTCAGGTTGATCAACGAATGGGAGCCCCTTCCCACCAGGGATATCGCACTTGAAAGTTGCTTCTGACACTTCATGGCTGAACCTCCGGCATCAGAGTATGGCGCTGGGGAAGTCCGATCAGCTGTGCCGCTTCATTCGAGACCGAGGTCGGCGCCAGATACATCGGCGCAGCATCGGGATTGCCCTGACATTTCACGGCCGCGCTGCCAGGTAGCAGTACCCATTGCTCATCAGGCTCATTCAATGTGATGGCCTGTGCGCCATCCAGACAGGCATGCCGCTTGAGCTTGCGGGGTGTCAACAAGACCCAGCGGTTCTGCGGGGCCTCCTTCAGCCATGCATAGAGGCGCGAGAATTGGTCTTCCTCCGGCGTCTTGTAACCGAAGTGCCACAATGGCTGGCGCGCCTGCAGGATGTATTGCTCACGAAAGTCGGGAATGGCCAATGCCTGGTAATCGCTCTTCTCGGCAACCTGCGCCATCAGTACGGCAGGATTGCGAACCGGGTCCATCAATCGTGCCCCCCAGGTGCCCCACAGACTCCAGAACACCACGAGCCAAATCCCCAAGGCCAACAAGCCGTTCCGTGGTTTCAGCCAGGTACAGAGCGTGATACCGCTGACACCCAGCAGCCCCCACCACCCCCACGGCACCACCCCCTCCTTTTCGGCAAGCGTCGCCAATGCCGGGTACCCGAAGACACCGAGCAGTGCCGCGATCAGGAAGATGCCTGCCAGTCCGGCGCAAAGTGCAAACCCCAGCCAGGAGACATGAGGCTTACGTGACAACCCCGGCAACATGGGTGCCAGGCCGATCACCAACAGCGGCAGCGCCGGCAGGATATAGACTCCCCGCTTGCCTGGAGACAACGAGAAGAAGACCACCATCAATGCCGCACCCACCAGGGGCAGCCAGACTCGTAGATCGCGGCGCGAGAAGCGGCGAGCGAGTGCCTTCGGCCACGAGGGTAGCGTCAGCAGCAGCGGCATCCATGCCCAGGGAATCACACTGGTCAGGAAGTAATGCCAAGGCTTCAGATGATGCCAGCTGTCGGTGTATCGCTCAGCGGTCTGCTTGAGCAGGATGTTGTCGCGATAGGCGGCAAGCTCCGAATCGCCGGACACGAAGGACATCACCAGCATCGGCCCTACCCAGAGCAGCGGAGCCGCCAGCATCCAGCAGAGTCCGATCAACAGCTCGCGTGATGTCAGCTGCCCTGCGCAACGACCACTGCTGCGCCAAGTCGATGCGTGACGCGCAGCCATCAGCCAGAAAGGCAACATCAGCAACGGCAGGAACCCGACCCCCTTGGTGAGGATGCCAAGCCCCATCGCAAAGCAGCCGAGATAGAAATAGCGCACGCCATCATTGAGCAATGCATGCCGCAACAATCCCCAGCTACCCAGCAGGATGAAAGCCGTGACCAGCATGTCGATCTGAGCCGTACGAGCCTGCAAGATGAACTGCACTGACGCGAGCAACCACAGCCCGGCAATGAAGGCTGTGTGCCGGCCATGCAGGCGGCGAATCAGGTCCACGCTCAGCCCCAGAGTCGCGGCCCCGGCCACCAGCGATGGCAGGGCAAAGCCGATGCGGATATCCCCCACCAAGCCAGTGGACAAGGCACTGAGCCACATGAAGATCGGCGGCTTGTCGGGATAAAGCTCTCCCGCGCGGTGTGGCAACCACCAGTCCCCCGTGATCCACATCTCGAGACCATTGAGCGCGAAGCGTGGCTCATCGGCAGGCCACGGCATACGCATGCCAAGCCCGATGGCAGAGACAGATAGATACAACGCCCCCAGGACCCACCAGGGATGGCGGGAAAGTCTTCGGTACACACCGCCAGCTGGCGTCATTGCCTTCATGCGCCTGTCCCTTGGTGCTGAACGGGATTGGCATGGAGGTGTGCCACTTCAGTCTTGAGTCGGGCGTTTTCTATCTCCAGCGACGCGAGCCTGGCCTTCAGGGAGTCGTCAGTGCCCGATTCGCGTTCTTCCGTCTTGCCACAAGCGTGTTCGACGACAGTGGACTCCTGCGGTGCCTGGGACGACGCTTCGCTGCCAAGCGACGTGAGTGACCGGCGATCCCGCTTGATCAAGCTCAGATTACGCAGATAGATGAAAAGCCCTGCCCCCTGACCGGCAATGAATACCGGGTCCTCGCGATGGATGGCATACGCAAGCAGCGTCATGCCACCGGCAAGCGAGAACCACCAGAAGGCACGAGGAACGATGGAACGACGTGCCTTCTCACTGGCCAGCCACTGAATGATGAAACGCGCCGAGAACAGCGCCTGGCCTCCAAAACCGACAGCGACCCACCACGGACTGACATCCATCAGCAGGCACCCCGCGCCACGTCGGCCTGGTCCGGGTTGCTGTCACCTGCTGCTGCATCGTGACCATCAGCTTGATATCTAGAGGGGGAGTCAAACAGGCTTGTTGGCGCGAATGCAGAAGGCGTCGACACGGGCGTCCCCACCAACGGCAGCGAACCATGGTCGATGGCCTCACTGGCAGCATGGCCAAAGATATTCTCGAGCGGTGACGGTAGACGCGAGCGACGCACAAGCCACATCACTCCGACGATATCGGCAATACCGACCCAGAGCCGATCGAAGAAACCGTATTTGGATACTCCTGCCACTCGTTCGCGGTGAAGGACTGCCAATGACTGCACCTTGCCACCCTGAGCGCGAACCAACGCCGGAAGAAAACGATGCATGTGATCGAAATACGGCAGCCGAAGGAAGACGTCACGACGCATGACCTTGATTCCGCAGCCGGTATCTGGCGTGTCATCTTGCAGCAGCGCTTGTCGGATGGCATTGGCCAAGCGTGATGACACACGCTTGACGGCATCATCGCGGCGTTGCGTGCGATGACCAGCCACCAGGTCGAGCTTTTCGAGCGTTGCCAGTGACAACATGTCCGGCAAGTCCGCTGGATCATTCTGGCCATCGCCATCCAGGGTCGCCAACCATCGACCGCGCGCCAGCCGGGCAGCCTGCCACAGCGAAGTACTCTGTCCGAAACTGGTGCCGTGGTGATAGGGACGCAATCGTGAATCTTCCTGCGCAGCTTGCTTGAGCCAACTCCAACTGCCATCACTGGAACCATCATCCACCACGATGATCTCGTAGCGCTGCCCCGCAAGCGCCTCATGCACCTCGGCAATAAGGCCCGGCAAGTTGTCACGCTCATCACGAGCCGGTATCAACACCGAAACTCCTCCGCACAAGGGCTCCTCGCCCTGCGCCCAGGGGTGGTCTGGACCAGGCGATGTCATGGTGATCGCGGACTTCATGGAATAACTCCTGAGCAATGACTGGGCGTCGAGCAAGCCGGATAGATGTCAGATCCTGCAGCGATCGGAACCGGCAAGCTGTGCGTTTCTGGCAGAAAGTTTGCCCGCAAACTATTAAGACAGGCTTAAGTGAAGCGCGGATGACAACCGCCAATGCAAGAAGCCCCCGTCGCGCTGGGCGACGGGGGCTTCAATGCAAAGACATCATTGAGTCGAAGACTCTCTTGATACGGCTATGACAGACGCTTCACTTCCCTTGCCAGTGATCCCGCCCCCACTGCCGACGCTGGTCGGGCGTGAGATACGACCAGGCGACGAAGCGGCTGACCTTCTGCCCCTGGGACATCTCGATCACCCTGCCCTCGCTGGCGCCACTGTGCTTGAGGGCTTTCCTGATGCCGGTCAGGCTCGCCGAATGCGCGACCAGCGAGGTGAACCACAGGCACTGCGTGGCGACGTTGCGGCTCTCCTGGATCATGCGGGTGACGAAGGCTTCTTCCCCGCCCGGACACCAGAGCTCGGCCGCCTGACCCGCGAAATTCAGCGCAGGCGCAGTGCGTGAGCCACCCTTGCGTGAGGCATTGCCGCGCTGCTGGCGCGACTTGTCGAGCCCGCGCCATTTGCGCTGCGATTCCCGCGCCATATCGGCTTCGCTGGCATGGAACGGCGGATTGCACAGCACCAGATCAAAACACTCATCCGCGCCCCAGATCCCTGCGAAGTGGCGCGTGCGATCAGCCTGCAGACGCACCTCGATCTGGCCCTTGAGGCGCACATTGGCGCTTAGAATCGCGCGAGCCGAGTCGATCGCCTGCGCGCTGATATCACTGCCGACCATCTGCCAGCCAAAGCTGCGATTGCCCAGCAGGGGGTAGATGAGGTTGGCGCCGGTGCCGATATCCAGCGCGCGCACGTGCTCACCCGCCGGCAGCTGTCCGCCATTCGCCTCACTGATCAGGTCCGCCAGGTAATGCAGATAATCGGCACGCCCGGGGATGGGCGGGCACAGATAGCCGGCGGGGATGTCCCAATGGGCGATACCGTAATGGCGACTCAACAGGGCCCGATTGAGCGCCTTGACCGCCACGGGATCGGCGAAGTCGATGGACTCGCTGCCAGCGGGTGTCTTGATCACGAAGGCCGCCAGTGCTGGGCTCGCCTTGACCAGCGCGGCCATGTCATAGCGCCCACGGTGCGGGTTGCGGGGATGCAGCTGCCCCTTGCGAGCCGGAATCACCTTGATGGAAGGCGCCTTGATGGCAGGCGCTTTGACGGAAGGTGCCTTGGCCGCGCTGGACTTCGCGCGGGCGGCCGGATCACGACGGTCAGCCGGGGTGGCCTGCTGACGACTGTCAGACGAGTCGTGTCGGGAGGATGCGCCGGACTTGGCGAGGGAAGCACCGCGTGGGCGGCGCGAAGACGAGGACATGACGACATACCGGACAATGACAGGGGACGCCATCTTAACAGAGGGCGCCGATCAACACAGACCGCTGACGCTCAGGACGCTACCTATCAAGCCCCTAGCTATCAAGCCTCTAGCTATCAGGGTGGGCCGCTACTGCTCAGGACAGGTCGCTACCGATCAGCGCCGCGCGCGAGTTGGCACGCTGATCGACCCGACGTGTCTGGGCGCGACGTGCCGTGGCGCGCTCGATGCTCAGCGGACAATTGCTGCAATAGCCCAGACACTCGATGCGATAACGCACGCAGCACACCTTGCGCGGCGTATGCCGTTCGCCGTGGCGGTCCATCACGTCGCTGACCGGCTGATAGAGCGGATTGCGCCGCCCGTCGGCCAGAATTCTGGTCGCCATCAGCTGACGTGCCGGCGCCGCCTGCGCGACCCAGCCCTGCTCTTCCAGCATGCCGACGATATAGACGAAGTAATGCGCCGCGTTGCTCCAGAAGACCTTGGGCCCCAGCGCAGTGTGCGGCACGAGGCGCTCGATGACGGCCTCAAGATGCGCCAGGTAGCCCTGAAAGCGCGCTTGGAGGCGCGTCGCCTCATCGGCCGACTCGATCTCCGCCGGGAGGCTTGTGCCCTGCCCCGCCGCATCATCGAGTATCAGCTGCGTGACCACGCCATGCTCGCCAAGGCGCAGCGAAAGATGTCGCAGCTCCAGCGGCAGTTGATGATCCAGCAGCAGGTTGGCCGCCAGCGGCAGCGATACCATCGAGGACAACAGGTACTTGGACCACTGGGATAGCAGCGCCTGTTCATCGGGGGCGCTGTGGTGGGAGGCGGCGTCTGCCGGGCTGGCCTCGTACTGCATGCCATGCGCGGCGATGCACGCCGCCAGCCACCCGGGGCTGAGCACATCGCGCGCCGGCACGACACGCTGGAGCGACGCCTCATCATCTGCCTGCACCTGAGTGTAGGTAGTGATCAGGTCCCGATAGGCAACCATCGGACCGGCAAAGAGCGGGGAAAGCGCGTCGATCATCGGGAAGCTCGCAGACGTGAAGAAACAGACAGTGCCTCACATACTAACGAAAACTATTAGCATTTGCATATCAAAAAAGCATGATGAACCAGCAGGGCTTCCAATGGGCTTCCAGCTCGCTGCGTCGGGCTCGCCGGCACTCACAGCCTGCCATCTCGACACAGCCGACGACGCACCCAGGCATCGTAGACTCGCGTCAGCGCCGGCTCGATCAGCGGCCGCGTGATCAGCCACCCCAGCCAGGCAAGACCGGGGATGCGCGCAAGCAGCAGGCGATACGCTGGCATGCCCTCACAGATCTGCCCTTGCGCTGTCTCGACATGCAACGACAGCAATGCCTGCTTAAGGCCGATGCCGCGAGCGGCGAGATGCTCGGCGTTATCCGTCGCATCCCACCACTCCACGTTGGCGTCTTGGCGCGACAGCCGCTCGTAGCGGGCGCGTTCACGACGACACACCGGGCAGCGCGCGTCGTAGTAGATCCTGATGAGTGGCAAACCGTCACGCTGAGGTCGCTGGCTGGCGGTACCCGACATGCTGGCCTCCCTCTTGTGATGAATGTGCGCGGTACGCGTTCCTCAATGAGCGTTCAGAGCGACATCAGATCAGGACGCCGCGCCGATGCGGTCGGAATATTCCTTGTCTTCATAGCGATGCAGCGGCGCGTCCTCGGCACAGTCCGGGCTGGTCTGGAAGGTCTTGCGCACATCGAGTACACCCAGGCTCTGGATGGTGCGGCGCCCCAGCAGCACCGGGTAATTCATGCCATCACGATCGCGCAGACTGAACTGCTCCTCGTAGCGCTCGCCGCCCATGCACAGCGTCATCAGCACCACCGGGCGCGTATCGCGTCCGCCTGCGCCGGACACCGTCAGGTCGCGATACAGGGGGCGCTCGAAGGTGTTCTCAACCTTGTCACCCTTGGCTTCGTCCTCGACTTCCACATCGAAACGCACCCACTCCTCGTCATCACGCTCGAAGGTCTCGATATTCTCGGCATGCATCGAGGAGGTCAGCGCGCCGCTATCCAGCTTGGCCTTCACCATCACGCCCCACGGCTCGATGGTCGCCTTTTCCACCCAGCCGAAGACCTTGTCGTCTGCCGCCTGGGCCACGGCTGGCGCGGCGAGCGAGGCAATCAAGCCGACACCGGCGAATTGACGGGCGGCGCGCGCAAGGGATGTAGCAGCGTGTCTCGACATGGTGACTCCTGGGAAAAGTGGCGACATTGCAAGGGCAATGCCCGACATCCTTCACCATGGAGGCTTGCGCCAAGGTTAACAAGGCGTGAGAACACACCCTCGTCTGTCACCCTATCAGGCGAAAGCAACGGGCGGTTGCGAGCAGGCGATGACCAGCCACCCTTGATATGATGCACTGCCCCCACCAGCTATCAAGGAGGGCCGCGTCATCAGCGTACTGCTATCAGCGTATTGCTATCGGCGCACGGCCATCTGCGACATCCACTCGACGGGGGTCACCATGCAAGATCTATTACGTGAGTCACTTTCCCACTGGAGCCTGCTGCTGTGCTGGCTGTTGCTGATGGTACCGGCGCTGATCTGGGTCGTGCGTGACCTGACCACGAAGAATGCTCACCTGGCCCCGATGATGAAGTGGGTGTGGGGTCTGACCACGCTCTACTCCGGCGTCGTGGGCCTGCTGGTCTATCGCTTTGCCGGTCGTCGCCAGATCGCCGCCAACGGTGATGCCCGCAAGGGGCTGAGAAGCGTCGCGCACTGCTATTCAGGCTGCGGACTGGGGGAATTCGTCGGCGTCAGCCTGGCGGTGGGCCTGTTGGCCATGGGCAATATCTCCACCGCGATCATCACCTTCATCTTCGCTTACCTGTTCGGCTTCCTGCTGACGGTCGGCCCGATGCTGCAGGGCGGCAGTGATGACAAGCCGCAGGTAATTCGTGATGCCTTCAAGAGCGAGACGGCCTCCATCGTGGTGATGGAAGTGGTGGCGATCTCCGTGGACCTCTGGCTTGCGGGCGGCGCCGGCATGCACCAGCCGCTGTTCTGGAACTCGCTGATCATTTCCCTGAGTCTGGGGCTGCTCGCCGCCTGGCCCGTCAACGTCTGGCTGGTGAAGCACGGCGTCAAGGGTGGCATGGCGGACCCACGCGAGACGGACCCGCAAGCGCAGCATCACGCACATTGCTGAAGCGCGCGTACTGTCGATACGTGCAGAGTGTCGAGACATGAAAAAGCCCCGTCGGCATGCCGACGGGGCTTTTCTCTGACTGACCTCTCACACTGACATTCGCATCCCAGTCAGCGTGAAGCCGTCAGTCGCATCACGTTCAAGACGCTGACCTAGACGAACTCGCCGTTGTGATAGACCTGCTGCACGTCTTCACAATCGTCCAGCAGCTCGAGCATCTTGTTGAGCAGCTCGGCGTCATCGCCGCCGACTTCGGTATGGATCTGCGGAATGAAGCTGATCTCATCGACTTCGAAGTCGAGGTCTTCACCGTAGATGTCGGTCAGCGCACCCTTGGCCTTGAAGTACTCGGTCGTCGGCGCGAGAACCGTGATGATGCCTTCGTCGAGCTCGATGTCACTGACATCGACGTCGGCCTCCATCAGCGCTTCCAGGACCTTTTCCTCGTCCTCTTCCGCGCCCTTGAAGGCCAGGATGGCGCGGTGGTCGAACATGTGCGACACCGAACCCTGCGCGCCCAGCTTGCCCTTGCCCTTGTTGAAGCAGGTGCGGACTTCGCCGAAGGTGCGGTTGTTGTTGTCGGTCAGACAATCAACGATGACCATGACGTTGCCCGGACCAAAGCCTTCATAGCGCGCCAGAGCGAAGTCTTCGCCGCCGGTGCCCTTGGCCTTGTCGATCGCCTTGTCGATGACGTGAGTCGGCACCTGGTCCTTCTTGGCCTTCTCGATGAGACGACGCAGGCTCAGGTTGCCGCTGGGGTCGAGGCCACCGCTCTTGGCCGAGACGTAAATCTCGCGCCCGTAACGTGAATACACGCGTGCCTTGTTGAGAGAGGTACGCGCCATTGATTCTTTACGGTTCTGGAATGCTCTTCCCATGCAAGTCGACTCTTGTCCGCCTGAATTCAAATGCCCTTGCGACCATGTCGCGGGACCTGAAGCAGCATCGGCCTCCTGGCCAACACCGCAACGCTGTGACGAATAGTAACGCAGACAACGCCGTACGTCGCCATCCGTGCCGGGTCTTGCGCGTTGAGCGCAGCGCACCACGACGGGCAAGGCGACTCATGCATGCGGCTGACCGTCACAGACAGTTGGTCGGCTTGGGCAGCCCGGCGATGCGCGCGCCCACCTTGGGCGGACTGTCCGGGAACAGCCGCATCAGATGCAGCGAGCGGCCCTTGTCGGGGCCAAAGCGCTGGGTCATCGCCTTGCTCAGCGGGCGCATGGCCGGCGAGAGCGAGAAGCGCTGATAGAAGTCGCGCAACACCTCGATCACCTCCCAGTGCTCCGGCGTCAGTTCACGCCCCTCCTCGGCGGCCAGCATTTCCGCCAGCGCCGGGCTCCAGTCATCCAGATCGACCAGATAGCCTTCCGCATCCAGTCCGATATCACGCCCATCAAGCGTCAGTGTGCGCACCGTTTCACTACTGGCCATACAGATCCTGATTCACTGTCTTGCATGAAAATTGAAAGGGAGAAGCGTCTGGCGCCTCAGAACCAGCTGACGGTCTTGTCGGCGGCCTCGGTCAAGGCGACGAAACCGTCGACGTCGACCACGATGACGTTCTCCGCGCAGCGTCCCAGCAGGCCGCGGGACTCGAGGTCTTCGCGCAACGCGAACAGCCGCCCCTCAAGCCCGGCAAGGTGCTGCTCGGCGTTGTCGAGGGCACCATTGACGCCATCCTCGATCAACAGCAGCTGGTCTTCCGGGCCCATGGCATTGAGCACATCGTCATGGATGCGGCTGGAGAACGGCGAACAATTGAGTAGATGTAGATTCATGCAATTATCCAGGCAGGGGAAGCTGGGACTGCCACTGGCCATCAATCAAGAGATATCAATGACATGGCATCAGGAAACTGATGCGAGCATATCAGTCGCCAGCGTTGGCGGCAGTGACGTGTCAGAAGCTCAGCACGCGCGAGAACGCGGTGGTCAGCGCGACCACCTCGTCGTGCTCGAGCAGCGTGACCGGCAACAGCGTGACATCCTGCGCTGTCAGGCCCCGTGCGCGCAGCGCCGCCGCATCGACGTAGCAGCGCTCGACGTCATACATCTCAAGCGCCGCCAGCAGGTTGTCACTGCCCTTCTGCCCCAGCGGCCCGACCTGCTGCCCTTCCAGCAGCGCCATCACGCCATCGCCGGTGAACAGCAGCCCGACCTCGCGCCCGAAGGCCGCCGCGACCATCGCCGCCTCCAGTCCCTCGCGCAGCCAGCTGCTGCCATGCGGGCCATGGCGCAGCATGACCAGCAGATCACCGGCGGCTATCCCGGCGTCATCGCCTGCCAGGGGTGCCGTCATCACATCGCTCATGGTCTGCTCCTCACTCGATAAGTGACATCATCATCAGTGACGACAAGAAATGACGTCATGCAAAGGTGATCAGGTGGTCATTGTCCAGCGTCGCCTCGACCAGCTGGCCCAGCCCCGTCAGCTCGAACGGCGCCTCGAGGGTATGCCCCTGCTTGCCATGCCGCGCCGCTTCGCGCTCATCGAGCATGCCGCGTCTCAGGCCCGCCGCGACACACACCTGCAGGCGGGTGGCGTGATTCTCGGCAAGCGACAGCCAGCGATCGCGCAGATGCGGCTCGTCCTGGGGCGGTGCCATCATGTTGGCGGCGTTGTAGACGCCATCGTGATAGAAGAACACCGTGGTCAGCTGATGGCCGCGCGCCAGCAGGGCGTCGGCAAAGCGCAGCGCCGAATGGCTGGCCTGCTGGCTGTAGGGGCCGCCGTAGACGGCCAGAGCATAACGCATGCGAACCTCGTGTGACTGCTCATGAATGGGCGCCATTCTAGCGCGAGTCACGCCACCTGACACCCGAACGCAAACGACCCCGCCGAGGCGGGGTCGTTTGCAGGTCTCATGCTCCTTCGCTTGACGATCAATCGTCGGAAGCGAAGCCCAGCAGGGCCAGCAGGCTGACGAACATGTTGTAGATGGAGACGTACAGGCTCACCGTCGCCAGCAGGTAGTTGGTCTGCCCGCCGTGGATGATCTGGCTGGTCTCGAACAGGATCGCCGCGGAGGCGAACAGCACGAAGCCGGCGGAGACAGCCAGTGCCAGGCCGCTGATGTTGAAGATCATCGCTGCCAGCATCGCCAGAATCAGCACGATGGCGCCGGCGAACAGGAAGTTGCCCAGGAACGAGAAGTCCTTGCGCGTCACAAGTGCCACCGCGGACAGGCCGGCGAAGGTGATGCCGGTCATGCCGAGCGCGGTCATCACCAGCTGGCCACCGTTGGGCAGGCTCAGGTAGGCATTCAGTACCGGGCCGAGCGTGAAGCCCATGAAGCCGGTGAAGGCGAAGGTCGCGAAGATGCCGGCGGTGGAGTTCGCGGTCTTGTGGACCAGGAACATCAGGCCGTAGGCACCGATCAGCAGCACGAAGATGTTCATGCGGCCGACGCCCATGCTCATCGCCACGCCAGCGGTCAGCGCGGAGAACAGCAGCGTCATTGCCAGCATCATGTAAGTGTTGCGCAGTACCTTGTGAGTACTGAGCGAGCGGCTCGCGGTATCCTGCGAGACCTGCCAGGAGCTGTTAGCCATGGTGTCTATCCTCAGGTTGCTACGATGGATTCATCGATTTGACCCCAGCATGCCCTCAGGGGTTTGCCTAATCAAGAGACAGAACGATGAAAAGCCCTATTGAGGCAACCATCCGGCGCGTGCAAGGCAACGACATCGTCAGTCTCCGCAGCCATTGTGGCATGTGCGACCTTTCAAGCATCTGAACGACAAGGAAATTTACGCTAAGCCCTTGACCCTGACTGAAAAATCCGTAGTATTTCATCCCGTGAGTCGGAGGGATGGCAGAGCGGTTGAATGCACCGGTCTTGAAAACCGGCGTAGGTTAATAGCCTACCCAGGGTTCGAATCCCTGTCCCTCCACCACCTTGATTCCGAAAGCCCCGTCTACCTCAGGTAGGCGGGGCTTTTTCGTGGCCTGACACATGACCTGATTCATGGTCTGGTGCCAGCAGGCGGCTCCGGCGGCCTCACCCCGGCGCCATCCTGCTGCAAGTGATTGTCCGCGATGGCTTTTCCGAAGATTTTTCTTCGCCTACCTCTTGCTATTCTCATCAGGTTCGGTAATATTTCGCTCCGTGAGTCGGAGGGATGGCAGAGCGGTTGAATGCACCGGTCTTGAAAACCGGCGTAGGTTAATAGCCTACCCAGGGTTCGAATCCCTGTCCCTCCACCACCTTGAATTCCGAAAGCCCCGTCTACTTCAGGTAGGCGGGGCTTTTTCATTGTTGCCGCGCAGCGCCCATCGCCGCCACTTCGCTACCCTGTCTGAGCAGCGATGGCCAATGATGCGCCGGGCCGTCAGCGGACTTTCGGCTACAGTGAGCATCACTGCGCCAGACATTCCTTGCCGCAGAATGTGCGCTTGCCCCTCCCCCTTTAGACAAGTCGAGACACCATGCCATTTTCTGCCCTTGGTTTGAGCGATTCCATCGTCAAGGCCGTCACCGAGCAAGGCTACCAGACCCCGACTCCCATCCAGGAGAAGGCGATCCCCGTCGTGCTGGCCGGTGACAACCTGATCGCCGCCGCCCAGACGGGTACCGGCAAGACGGCAAGCTTCGTGCTGCCCATCCTGCAGACCCTGCAGCAGGCGCCCAAGGTACGCGCCAAGCGCGTACATGCCGTCATCCTGACGCCGACGCGGGAGCTGGCGATTCAGGTCGAAGACAACATCCAGCACTACTCCAGGTATCTGGAAGTCAGCTCCATGGCGATGTATGGCGGCGTGGAGATCGAACCCCAGCAACAGCGTCTGATCGAGGGCGTGGACATCCTGGTGGCGACGCCCGGCCGCCTGCTGGACATGCTGACCCGCCGCGCGATCCACCTCGACGAGACACGCACCCTCGTCATCGACGAAGCGGACCGCATGCTCGACATGGGCTTCATCGCCGACATCAACAAGATCGTCGAGAAGCTGCCCAGGGATCGCCAGAACCTGCTGTTCTCAGCCACGCTCTCGGCCCAGGTGCGCGTGCTCGCCAAGACCGCAGTGACGGACGCCGTCGAGATCATGGTCGCACCGGAGAACGTCACCGCGCCGGATATCAGCCAGTATCTGATCACGGTCGACAAGGAGTTCAAGTCCGCCCTTCTGAGCCACCTGATTCACGAGAAGCAGTGGCAGCAGGCGCTGATCTTCATCGAGACCAAGCGCGGCGCCGCCAAGCTGGTGAGTCAGCTGGAGAAGCGTGACATCGCCGCCGAGTCCTTCCACAGCGGTCGCAGCCAGGCAATGCGCGAGCAGCTGCTGGCCGACTTCAAGGCCGGCACCATCAAGTATCTCGTGGCCACCGGCGTTGCCGCGCGGGGCATCGACATCGATGACCTGCAGCGCGTGGTCAACTATGACCTGCCGGACGCCGCCGAGGATTATGTCCACCGCATCGGACGTACCGGTCGCGCCGGAGCCAGCGGTGAAGCCATCTCGCTGGTCTCGCGTGATGACTTCCGCAACCTGTGCGCCATCGAGCAGCACCTGGGCTACTTCGTGACGCGCGAAGCCGTGGAAGGCTTTGCGCCCAAGCTCGCGGTACCGGCCTCGAACAGCGACTACGCCCCCAAGCCCGCAAACAAGAGCCGTCGTCGCCAGCCCAACCGCCGCTGACACCTCTCAGGGCAAGCCTGATGCCCCCCCCCCTCGCGCAGACCTGATAACGCCCTGACACACGCACGCCCCCGGAGACAGGAATGTCATTCTCCGGGGGCGTGCTGGGTTGTATACCAAGCTTTGTTCGCAAATCTCTATGCACGAAGCTCTGTGCACAAAACTCTGCGCGCAGTGAATTGCGCTCAGTTGATGGCGGCGATGCCCGGCCCACCCACGGGGCCCAGCTGGGTGTCACTGACGAAGCCATTGCCGCCGTCCTGCTTGGCGCGGAACAGATTGACGTCGGCCTTGGCGATCAGGCCTTCCAGATCCTTGTCGCCGGACTGACGCTGGGCGACACCGATCGACAGATTGACATCCAGACTGTTGAGGCCGTCATTGATGACGAACGGCAATGCCGAGGCGCCCTTGCACAGGCGCTCCGCCACCTGATCGACGCGCTCGCCATGCAGCCCCGGGCACAGCAGCACGAACTCCTCGCCGCCATAGCGCCCGACCAGGTCCTCCCCGCGCAGGATGCTGCGCATGCGCCGCACCAGCTCCTTGAGTACCTGATCGCCGGCCTGGCGACCCCAGGTCTCGTTGATCAGCGCCAGATGGTCGACATCCACCATCATCACGCTCAGCGCCCCGTTGTTGATCAACATGCCACGCCCGCTGTCGACCAGCTCGGCGCGACTCAGGGCGCCGGTCAGCGCATCGAAGCGCCCCCCCGTCTCGAAACGCTGCTGCAGGCGCTCCACCGACCAGCCCATCTGCACCAGCACCAGCGTGAAGAAGATGGTCAAGACGCCCAGATTGATGATGCGAAATGCCAGCATCCAGCCGGCGGGCAGCGGATTGGTCGGCCCTTCCAGCATCAGGATGATGTAGGCCAGCAGCGGCATGCTCAGGCATGCGGCGCACAGAAGAACGCGCCGCATGAACGACATGCGGATCGAGTAGATGCACAGCAAGGCGCCGAAGTAGAAGTAGTCGAACCCGGCCTCCGAGCCGAAATAGCGCAACGAGAAGCTGATCTGCGCGCAGGTGCCCAGCGCCATCAGCGTGGCCGCCAGGGCTTCTCGGCGAGCACGGTGCAGCTGCAGACAGACCAGATCGACGATCAGCATCGCCAGATTCAGCGCCAGAATGCCCATCTCGCCCAGCCACAACAGCAGGATGGCGTAGAGCAGATGGCAGCTGACCGCCAGCACGTAGACCACGTTGAAGGTGGCATGAAAGGTCTTCTCATCCGCCGTGAGTCCGGGCGGAAATTGCTCGAATCGTCGCAGAAAGCCCGCGAGATGAGGATGTGGGCTGGCCATGTAGTCACCTCCTTGTCGCTGGCCACAATCGGTGGCCAGGCGCTGTCACGGACAAATTGGCCTGACATCAACAGAATACGATATTGATGAGTCCAAACACGACGCCCCCATTACACGCAGTGCAATGGGGGCGTCGTAGTGTGTGAAGCGCAGGCGCAGGCCCTGACACAGATTCAGGCTCAGACACGGGCTCAGCTCAGTGCAGTCGCAGGCCGACCTTGGTGATGCGATTGCCTTCCACCTCGTTCACCACCCAGTGGATGCCATGCCAGTCGACATCGTCGCCGACCACCGGCACCCCGCCGACTCGCCGGGTGATGAATTCGGCGATGGTCAGGTGGTGCTCGCCCTGGGAGAGCGTCAAGCCGTAGACATCGGCGATATCCTGCATGTTGGCATCGCCTTCCAGCGTGAAGGTCCCGAAGAAGGCGCGTTGCTCGTGCTGCAGACTCTCGCCATTGAACATGCGATTGAGGCTCGGCACATCACACGAGCGCCCCACCACGCACAGCACATCCTGCTGATGCAGGCAGGTGCTGCCCTTGGGGTGGATCAACACCTTGTTGCGGAACAGCGCCCCGACCTTGGCCCCCGACGGGAAGCGCAGCATGCGCAGCGCCACGCCTTCCAGCGCCGTGTTGTCGACGCGATAGACCAGCATCTCGTAGTCATTGACCGGCATGATGCCGAGCAGGTTGCGGCGACTGGGCTGTGCGCCCGGTGGCACCACCACCCTCAGCTTGCGCGCCATCGGCGCCAGCGACGAGCCCTGCACCAGCAGCGAGATGATGACCACGAAGAAGGCGACATTGAAGTAGAGACCGGCATTCTCGACCCCGGTGATCACCGGGAAGATCGCCAGCACGATCGGCACCGCCCCTCGCAGCCCGACCCAGCTTATGAACCACAGCTCGCGCCAGCGGAAGCGGAAGAACGGCTTGAGACACAGGATGACCGCCAGCGGGCGCACCACCAGAATCAGCGCCACGCTGAGGATGGCGGCCGGCAGCGCGAACTGCAGCATGGTCGAGGGCGAAACCAGCAGGCCCAGCATCAGGAACAGCACGATCTGCGAGAGATGCGCCAGACCATCATGCACCGGCAGGATGTGCTCCAGATGCCGGCCGGGGTGATTGCCGATCATCAGGCCGCACAGATAGATGGCGAGGAAACCGCTGCCGCCCATCTCGTTGGTGGTGGCGAACAGGCTCAGGCCCAGCGCCAGTGCCAGCAGCGAATAGAGGCCGGGCGCGAGGTCCAGATAGCGCATCAGACGGGCGATCAGCCAGCCGCCGGCGATGCCCATGGCGGCGCCGACACCGAACTGCAGCAGGAAGCTCATGATGCCCGACGCGACACCGGAGAGCTGACCGGTCAGGATCTCGGCCAGCGTGATGGTCAGGAAGATCGCCATCGGGTCGTTGGTGCCGGACTCGATTTCCAGCGTCGCACCGACACGCTCATTGAGGTGAACGCCCTGACCGCCCAGCAGCGAGAAGACCGCCGCGGCATCGGTGGAGCCGACGATGGCCCCGACCAGCAGGCCTTCGATCAGGGTGAGATCAAACAGCCACATGGCCAGAAGGCCCACCAGGCCGCTGGTCATGAAGACCCCGACGGTGGCCAGCACCAGTGCCGGTTTCAGGCCGGCACGAAACGTGGACAGCCGCGTGCGCAGGCCGCCATCGAGCAGGATGAGCGCCAGCGCCAGGTTACCGATCATGTAAGCGGATGAGGCGTCGTCGAACTGGATGCCCAGTACGCCATCTTCACCCGCCAGCATGCCAAGGCCGAGGAACAGCAGTAGCAGCGGCATGCCAAGACGCGCCGAGACGCGGCTGGCCAACACGCTCAAGGCGATCAGCGTGCCTGCCAGCAAGAAATAATAATTCAGGTTCTCTACCACGAGTGCTCCCCCGCCAAGCCCTACATCAGATCTCGAGTGACGTCCATGACGACTCACCCACAGTATTCCATGTCAGCGATGGGGCTGCAGAGAAATTTCACACCTTTCATGTACTTGCAGCGTGCAGCACGCGGATTTCACGCCAGGCTGCGCGGCGAGACCCAGGCAGGGGCTGCCGCAAGCTCAGCATAGGACCGCGGACCGAAGGCCTCCATCGCCCACAACAGCGCACGACACAGCTCACGCTGGCCATCGAGATCGATCATGCGCCCATGGCGCGAATAGCCCTTCATGAAGGCCTGACGCTGCTCCGGCGTTTCCAGCAGCAACTCCACCAGCGCCCAGTCGAACTCGATCGGCGCCCACACCAGCGCCTCCCAATCGCTCCATACCCAGCCGGTGGCGGCGCATAGATATTGATCGGCGCGCATGTCCGGCAGACACCACACCGCGCGAGTCGGCGCCGGGAAGGTGCGCTTGAGCAGCGTGCCAAGCTCCGCACGACGTGGGTGATGGGCGAGAAAGCGCGTGACGCGGGTATTCCAGTGCAACAGCGGCATCGGCTGCGCCAGCGGCTGACCGAAGCCCGACACCGTATCCTGATGCAGGCGACCGAGCTGGTCGCCCAGCAGCTCACAGAAGGTGATGCTGAGATCACTCGGCTGCCCGCTGGACCACGGCAGGTGCCAGATGGGCGCGCCATCGAGACGCCCGAGAAAGGTCAGGGGCAGTGGCGGAATCGGCAGGCGCGCGGGCAAGGCGCCCGCCAGTCGCGTCAGCCCCTCCGGCGTCGCCCAGCGATCGGCGCCGAAGACCCCGCGCATGGCGCGCCAGAAGGGGTCATGGTCTGGCCCGGTGCGCGCCAGCTTGATGAGGCCGGGCGTGCCGCCACGCTGGCGCCATAGCCAGTTGGCGCTATCCGGCCAGGCGAGCGCCAGCGGCTCGAGCGGTTGACCCAGATAGGTCGAGAGCCGGCGGGTCAGTGACTCCTCGGGCCAGCCCCTGGGCACGGGACGCGGCTCGCCCACGGCCTCAGCCGTGCTCGGCCGCTGCGGGGGAACGGGATAACTGGAACAGGTCGAGAGATCCGGTGTGTCGGGCATGATGATCTCCTTGGGCTACACGTCTTGTTACAGTAATCCTCAGCATACCCAAGGCGTGGCACATCGGCATAGTCCGTTTCGCACGCCACCTCTGCCCTGCCCACCTGACCCGCCCCCCGACCCGCGTCGGACAAGACACCGGCAAGACAGTGACGTTACACTGTCGGCCTGGATGGGGGTGCCCGAGGATGGGCTGAGAGCCGCAGCGATACGTCGCGCGACAACCCCTGGAACCTGATCCGGTTGATACCGGCGGAGGGAATCCCCGACGCGTGCCCTGCACGGCGCGTCACCTGCTTCCTCCTGCCGGCACGCCGCCTGACCACGGAATTGCCTGTGTCGCTGGGACTCACCCTCAACAACGCACGAATCGATTACACCGGCCACACGCTGTTCCGCGATATCTCCGCGCGTCTGGAAGCCGGTAGCTGGACGGCACTGCTGGGGCGCTCCGGCTGCGGCAAAAGTTCGCTGCTGCGCCTGCTGGCCGGCCTGGAGATGTCAGACCTCCACCAGCTCGACCTCGCCACCGATGACGGTCAGCCGCTGACCGACCGCGTCGCCTGGATGGCGCAGCAGGACCTGCTGCTGCCGTGGCGGCGCGTCATCGACAACCTGTGGCTGGGCGATGACCTGCGCCGGCGGCCGCGCAATCGCAAGCTTGCCCATGAGCTTCTGGCCGCGGTCGGGCTTGAGGGCCGTGAGCAGGCCTGGCCGGACGCCCTCTCCGGCGGTCAGCGCCAGCGCGTCGCCCTCGCCCGCACGCTCTACCAGCAGGCGCCGGTCGTGATGATGGACGAGCCGTTCTCGGCGGTGGATGCCATCACCCGTCTGGAGCTGCATGATCTGGCCAGCCGCCTGCTCAAGGGCCGCACCGTCCTGATGGTGACCCATGACCCGCTGGAGGCATTGCGCCTCGCCGATCAACTGCTGGTGCTGCGCCCCTCGAGCCTCCCGGGCCACGGCGCCGAGCTGGAACGCCTGCCGGGGCTTGGCGCCGCACGCCCGGTGCCGCTGGATGACCCGGCCCTGCCACCGGCGCAGGCGCAACTGATCGCCCGCCTGCGCGATAGCGAGGAGGCCGCATGAAACGTCTGCACGCCATGCGTCACCTCGTCATCAGCGCGCTGCTCCTGCTGGGGCTTTGGCAGCTGATCATTGCCGTTACCGCCGTACCGCCCTACATTCTGCCCACGCCGCAGGCCGTGCTCGAGGTGCTGATCCAGAAGGCGCCGCTGCTGGCCCATCACGCTGGCGTCACCATCAGCGAGATACTGGCCGGGCTGGTGCTGGGCATTCTGCTCGGCCTTGCCACCGCGCTGGCGCTGGCCTTCATTCCCCGCCTGCGCCGCACGCTGCTGCCGCTGCTGCTGATCAGCCAGGTGATACCGCTGTTCGCGATCGCGCCGCTGCTGGTGCTGTGGCTCGGCTATGACATGCTGTCCAAGGTGGTGATGGCGACACTGATCATCTATTTCCCGGTCGCCTCCACCGGCTACGACGGCCTGCGCCAGACCCGACAGGGCTGGCTGGATCTTGCCCATACCCTGGGTGCCAGCCCGTGGCGCCGACTGATCCATATCCAGCTGCCCGCCGCGCTGCCGGCACTGGCCTCCGGCATACGCATGGCCGCGACCGCCGCCCCCATCGGCGCCGTCATCGGGGAATGGGCCGGTGCCAGTCAGGGGCTGGGCTATCTGATGCTCAACGCCAACGCGCGCATGGAAATCGACCTGATGTTCGCCGCCCTGCTGGTGCTGGTCGCCTTCTCCCTGCTGCTCTATTTCTCTCTGGACGCGCTGCTGCGCGCCCTGATGCCCTGGCACCGCGACCGGCTGACACGTCTGAGCTGACACGCCGGGGCTTCGAGTAACTACCGCAAGACCGCAAGATCGCGTAACCGAAAGACGCAACCACGCTCGACACAAATTGCATGAGCCTGACGACTGCCGCCCACGAACGGCAGCACCACTACCCTGTGATCACAAGGAACTCCGCCATGTCTCTTTCGTCATCGGCGCCACGGCGCAAAGCACAGCCGACACGTTCACCACGTGCCTCGCTGCTGTCCACCGCCTTCGCCACCCTGCTGACCACGCTGTGCCTGAGCAGCCTGCCAGCCACCGCCATGTCGGCCCACGCCGCCGAGGCAGAACCCGCCACCAGCACCCAGTCAGCGCCGGAAATCGTCGCTCAGCAGGCCGAGGTCGGAGTGAACGGTGACTCGGCCGCCTCGGCGCCGGTGGCAAGCCAGGAAGCCGTCGAAGCGACCGCCGGCGCCGCCGAGCAGGCCAAGAACGGTGCTGAACCGGCCGCGGATGCCCCGACAGCTGCCAGCGACGAACAGAGCGCTGATGCTGACTCGAAGGACGTCGCCGAGGACAACTCCAAGGGCGCTGCCACCGCTGAGCAGCCATTGACGCAGTTCAAGGTCATGCTCGACTGGTACACCAACCCCGGTCACGCCCCGCTGGTGCTGGCGCAGGAGCTGGGTCTGTTCAAGAAGCACGGCCTTGATGTCGAGCTGATCGCCCCCGCCGACCCGAGCGTGCCGCCCAAGCTGGCCGCCGCCGAGCGCGTCGACATCGCCATCAGCTATCAGCCGCAACTGCACCTGCAGATCGATCAGGGCCTGCCGCTGGTACGTATCGGCACCCTGGTCGCCACGCCGCTGAATGTGGTGGTGGTGCGCGCCGACAGCGACATCCAGTCGATCGCCGACCTCAAGGGCAAGCGGGTCGGCTACTCGGTGGGCGGCGTCGAGGAAGTGCTGCTCTCCACCATGCTGCAGCACAGCGGCCTGACGCTGGATGACATCACGCTGACCAACGTCAACTTCTCGCTGACGCCGTCACTGCTGACGCGCAAGGTCGATGCCGTCACCGGCGCCTTCCGCAACTTCGAGCTGGCCCAGATGGCCCAGGAAGGCGTCAAGGGCCGCGCCTTCTACATCGAGGAAGAAGGCGTGCCGACCTATGACGAGCTGATCTTCGTCGCCAACAGCGACAGCTACGAGCGCAAGCAGGCCCAGTATGCCGGCTTCCTCGCCGCCGTCGGCGAAGCCACCGCCTGGATCATCAACCACCCGGACCAGGGCTGGGAGATGTTCCGCGACTCCGACCCGGCACTGGATACCGAGCTCAACAAGGAAGCCTGGTACGCCACCCTGCCGCGCTTCGCGCTGCGTCCTGCCGCGCTGGATGCCGGCCGCTACCGTGACTTCGAGGACTTCCTGTTCGAGCGCGGCATGATCAAGAAGCGCCAGTCACTGAGCCACCTGGCCGTCGACGTCAACGCGCCCTGATACGTTGAGCGCCCAGAGCTCTTGAAACGCTGAGCGCTTGCGCGTCTTCCATGCAAAACGCCCTGTCGGAGATTCCGACAGGGCGTTTTGGGTTCAGGACCGGCTCACTCTCGCCGTCTTGTGCCTATTTGACAAGCGCTAGCGGCGTGCCAGGCGACGCGACAGCCACAGGATCTGCAGCGGCTGAATCACCAGCGCGATCATCAGCACCGCGACCAGCAGCGGCATGCCTTCCAGCGCGCCGCTCGGCGTGCTGACCAGCAGTCCGGCGCCCACATAGCTGCCGGCGGCAGAACTCAGATGCTGCACGGCACTCTGGGTGCTGGTGAAGGCTGCCCGCTCGTGGTCGGCGGGAATGAAGCTGTTGAGCGTATTCTGGGTCACACGCCGCGCCGACGAGAACAGCATGTAGGCGCCAAAACCGATCCAGATCAGCGACGGTCCCGGCGAATGCAGCAGGAAGGCCCAGCCGACCAGCGCCGTCATCAGGCAGGTGATGGTGCCCGGCCAGACACAGCCATAGCGATCACACAACCGTCCCGTCAGCTGCATGCCGACCAGCGACAGCCCGCCACCGATCATGTAGAGCCCACCGAGATCCTCGCGCGGCAGGCCCAGATTGAACAGCAGATAGCTTGCCAGGTTGGGAATCACCAGGAAGTTGCTGAACATCGCCGTGGCGATCAGCGCCAGCCCCAGGCGATGATCGGGCTGGGCCAGGATGTTCAGGATCGTGGTGCCCTTGCGGCTGCGCTGACGTGTCTCGGGGTTATCGAGATGGCCGCGGATCGGCGGCAGTATCCAGGCCAGCAGCCCGCACACCAGCAGCGCCAACAGCGCCACGGCGCGAAATGGCGCCTGCCAGCCGAAGCCCTGCGACAGCCACAGCGCAAACGGCAGCCCCAGCACCGAGGCCACCGAGAAGGCGCCCATCACCAGGCCCATGGCACGCCCCCGGCGTACCCCCGGCACCACGTCGATCACGATGGCCAGCGCCGTCGCCGCCGCCGGACCACCGAACAGTCCGCCCAGCATGCGCGCCGCCAGCAGGGTCTCGAAGTCGGTGGCGAAGCTGGCGATCAGGTGACAGAGCGCCGCGCCGAACAGGAAGCCCAGCACTGCCCAGCGGCGATCGAAGCGATCGGCGTGTCGCGTCCACAGCAGGGTACCCACCGCGGCAGCCAGCGGATAACTGCCGACGATATAGCCGAGGTGATCCAGCGGAATGCCCAGCGAGGTGGCAAAGTCGGGGCCCAGCGCCATCACCATGGTGAAGCCCATGATGACGGCGAACTGCAGCAGGGTGACCAGCGCCACCACCAGGCGCTCGTGGGTGGTCACGGGCGGGATGACCCGCTCGCTCGCGGCAGGCTGACGATTTTCGGAGTGACGGCTCGGCGTACTCAAGCGCGTGCGACGCGATCAAGAAACGTCACCACCGCCTGCTGGAACTCGCTGGCACGCTCGGCGTGCAGCCAATGGCCGGCCTCCAGCGAGTCGTCTTCCAGCGCAGGGAAGTGCTCGCGCATCGTCGCCAGGCCCTCGGCCTGCACGTAGTTGGAACGCGAGCCCCACAGCAGCAATGCCGGCAGCTCGACCGGCCCCTGGCCGTGCGGCGCCTCGACGATCTGCGGGTAGCCCGCCGCGATATGGTCCAGCCCGACGCGCCAGCCCATGGCGCCATCGTCGAGACGCACCAGATTGGTGGCGAGGAACTGGCGGATGGCCGGGGTATCGACATGCTGCGCCATCACCGTGTCGGCCTCCTTGCGTGAGGCCGGGCGCGCGTCACGCACCGCCTCGAAGGCGGCAAAGATATCGTCATGCCCGTGGCCATAGGCAACCGGCGCGATATCGGCGACCAGCAGGCTGCGCAGACGCTCGGGCGCCTCGAGCGCGACCTGCATGGCGACCTTGCCGCCCATCGAGTGGCCCAGCAGGTCACAGCGCTCGATGGCGAGGCGGTCGAGCAGCGCGATGACATCCGCGGCCTGCTCGGGGTAGCTCATGCCGGCCACGTGCGGGCTGCGGCCGTGGTTGCGCAGATCCACCGCGATCACGCGGCGCGTCCGCGACCATGACTTGATATGCGAACGCCAGTTGTCGGCACTGCCGAACAGGCCGTGAAGAATGACCAGCGGCATCGCGTCCTGCTGGCTCGTTGTCTGTTCCTCGGCGCCATCACGAGCATCGCTCTCGTGGTAATAAAGCTCGACCGTTGTGCTCATCATCATCTCCATGGACGCTAGACAGACCGTTACGCTCCCCGTGGCTCAGGCGCAGTAGCTCAGGCGCGGTAGCTCAGGCTCAGTGGCGTGGCTCAGTGGCGTGGCTCGGCGGCAGCCGGCTCGCGGGGAGCGCCTATGTTAGCAAACTATCAAGCGCGCGGCGGCTCCGTCCTCGACGCCTCAGCGCGGGCTGGCTTCCAGATAGACCTTGACCGCCTGCCACAGCGGGCTGCGGTAACGCTCCGGGTGCCACAGCATCGAGAAGCGCCGCTTCAGGTTGAGCTGGGGCGTGGCCAGCACCACCAGCTCGCCACGCGCGATCTCGGCCGCCACCGACAGGTGCGACAGACACCCCAGCCCCAGCCCGGCGAACACGGCCTGCTTGATGGCCTCGTGCTGGCCCAGCTCCATGCGCACCTTGAGGCGCTCGATCCGCCCGTGCAGTGCACGCTCGAAGACCGCCCGCGTGCCCGAGCCCCCCTCGCGCAGAATCCAGTCGGCCGCGGCAAGGTCCTCATCGCTGAGCGCCACGCCACGCACGGCCAGCGGATGGCTCGGCGGCGCCACCACCACCAGCTCATCCTCGCGCCAGGTCTGGCTCATCAGGCGCGGCGCATGGCAGTCACCCTCGATCAGGCCGAGCTCGGCGTCATAGTTGAGCACCGCCTCCACCACCTGATGGGTATTGCGCAGGCGCAGATTGAGCTCGGTGCCCGGATGTTCGCGCATGAAGGCCCCCGCCAGCCCCGGCAACAACCAGGTGCCGATGGTGGCGCTGGCGGCGATTTCCAGCTCGCCACGCAGGTTGCCATCCACCACGCCGGGCTCACGCGCCTCCAGCTCCAGCGCGTGGGTCTGCTCCAGCAATTGCTCGGCGCGCGCCAACAGGCGGCGGCCATTGGCGTTCAGGGCCAGGCGGCGGCCGAGGCGCTCGAACAGCTGCACCTCGAGATGACGCTCAAGCTCGGACAGCCCCTGACTCGCCGCCGATTGCGACAGGCCGATCTCGCGCGCCGCGGCACTGACGGAGCCATGGCGGGTCACCGCCACGAACACTTGCAACTGGCGCAGCGTGATGTGGATCTGCATATCGGTTTTTCCGGTATGTAATAAAAGAATAATCGACTAACTGCCGAATAATATTCCCGAATAGACTAATCATCAAACCAGAGACACTAAGCAAGCGACGCAGGCTCAAGCGCCCTTGCCGATGACACCGTGCACCACACGCCAGCGCACGACCCATAACAAGACAGGCCACGTTCCGCACGGGATAGGCCACCTTCCTCAAGGAGAATGCTCATGGACGCACAGACCCTGACTCCCCCCGCCACTGCCGAGCGCTTGCGCCGCATGTTGCCGGGCCTTGCCCTGTGTGGCGGCCTGACCCTGGTGGGACTGGCACTGCATTCCATTCCGGCGCTGGCCTCCACCGGCATCAGCCCGCTGGTCTTCGCCCTGCTGTGCGGTATCGTGGTCGGCAACCTGCCGATCACCAGTCGGCACGCCGCAGCGCTCTCCCCGGGGCTGCATATCGCGACCAAGAAGCTGCTGCGTCTCGGCATCATCCTGTTCGGCCTCTCCATCACCCTGCAGCAGATTCTCGGCCTGGGCTGGAGCGTCGTCTTCCTCGATGTGCTGGTGATCACCGCGGTGCTGAGCAGCGGCTACTTCATCGGCACGCGCTGGCTGGGACTGGACCGCGACACCGCACTGCTGACCAGTGCCGGTTCCGCCATCTGTGGCGCTGCGGCGGTACTGGCGACCGAATCGATGATCAAGGCACGCCCGGCGGCCACCGCCATGGCCGTCGCCACGGTGGTACTGTTCGGCTCGCTGGCGATGCTGGTCTACCCGCTGCTCTACCCGCTGAGCGGCATGCATGAAGGCCTGTTCGGCATCTATATCGGCTCCACCATCCACGAGGTCGCTCAGGTCGTGGCCGCCGGTGAAGCGGTCGGCCCGGATGCCCTGGCCAATGCGCTGATCGTCAAGTTGATGCGCGTGATGATGCTGGTACCCTTCCTGCTGCTGTTGCCGAAACTGTGGGCCATGCGTGCCCGCACCGAAGGTGATGACCGCGAAACCGGCGGCAGCATGACGATTCCGTGGTTCGCGCTGGGCTTCATCGCCATGGCCGGCATCAACAGCACCGGCGCGATCCCGGCGGCAGTGCACTCAAGCCTCTCTACTCTCGGCAGCGTGGCACTGACCATGGCCATGGCGGGCCTGGGCGTCGAGACTCGCATCGATCGTCTGCGCTCACTGGGCATGAAGCCTTTCCTGCTCGCGCTGATCCTGTTCACGCTGTTGATCGTCGGTGGCTTTGGCGCCAATCTGCTGCTGATGGGCTAGTCCACAGCACGGCAGTGATTGATTGCCACAATGACTTTGGTAGTACGGCTCAATTGGCAAACCCGGGCAGGCTCAAGCACAATGGCGGTCATCCATTACTCACCGGCAGTGCCGGCGCCATTTTCTCGGCCCACCCAGTACGGGCTGAACGAGAGTCACGAACCTTAGGAGAGTCTCATGCTTGCAGTCATTTTCGGTCGTCCGGGTTGCCCTTTCTGTGTCCGCGCCAAGGACCTCGCGGAAGAGCTCACCGCCAAGCGCGATGATTTCGACTTCCGCTACATCGACATCCATGCAGAAGGCATCAGCAAGGCCGACATGGAAAAGACCATCGGCAAGCCGGTCGAGACCGTGCCGCAGATCTTCATCGATCAGACCCACATCGGTGGCTTCACCGAGTTCAACCAGTACGTGCAGGACGAAGCTCTGATGCCGCAGGCCTGATCGCCGCCATCAGCTGCATCACTGCTGAAGCCCTCGCCATTGGCGGGGGCTTTTTTGTGCCTGCGTCACCGCCTCCCACCCTTGGTCACGACACTCACTCGCACCACAACGCTGTGCGCAAGGTCGCGTCTTGCGCACCTTGCCGCTTGCGACAAAAGGAGGGGGCAGCGACAATCGCTGCCTTCTCCGCCCGTGTATGCACAAGGACACGCACATGAACATGTTGATGGAAGGCGCCGTGCTGCTGGGGTGCGCGGTGGTTGCCGTGCCACTTTTCCAGCGTCTGGGCCTCGGCTCCATCCTGGGCTATCTGGCCATCGGGGTACTGCTGGGTCCGTCGTTGATCGGCTTCATCTCGGAGCCTGGCGAAGTGCTGCACTTCGCCGAATTCGGGGTCGTCATGCTGCTGTTCATGATCGGACTGGAACTGGAACCCAAGCGTCTGTGGAACATGCGCCTCAAGCTTGCGGGCCTGGGCAGCGCCCAGATGCTGCTGTGCGGCGCCCTGCTCACCCCTGTCGGCCTGTGGCTGGGGCTGGAATTGCCCACCGCCGTGTTGCTGGGCCTGATTCTGGCGCTGTCCTCTACCGCCTTTGCGCTGCAGGTATTGAGCGAGAATCAGCAGCTGGCGACGCCGCACGGCCAGTCGACCTTCGCCATCCTGCTGTTCCAGGACCTGGCGGTGATCCCGCTGCTGGCCCTGATGCCGCTGTTCGCTGACAACTTCGATGCCTCCACCGGCACCAACTGGATCGGCATCGCCAAGGGCATCGGCATGATCGCGGCGGTCATCATCGTCGGGCGCCTTGTCGTGCCGCGCCTGCTCAAGATGGTCGCGCGCAGCGAGATCCACGAGATCTTCACCGCCGCGGCCTTGTTCGTGGTGATCAGCACGGCGCTGCTGATGGAATGGGTGGGGCTGTCCATGGCCCTGGGCGCCTTCCTGGCCGGGGTGCTGCTGGCCGATACCGTCTACCGTCACGAGCTGGAAGCCAACATCGAGCCCTTCAAGGGGCTGCTGCTGGGGCTGTTCTTCATGGCCGTGGGCATGTCGGTCGACGTGTCGCTGGTGATGGAGCGTCCGCTGACCGTCCTGGCGCTGACGCTGGCGCTGATGTTCGGCAAGGTCATCGTCATCACGCTGGTCGGACGCGTCGCACGCCTCAAGATGGCCGAGGCCCTGCCGCTGGCGGCGGTCCTGTCACAGGGTGGTGAGTTCGACTTCGTGCTGTTGACCGCCGGCATGGCCGCCGGCATCTTCGATCAGACCCTGACCAGCCTGGTAATCAGTGCGGTCACTCTGTCGATGGCTGCCACGCCCTTCCTCTATCGCTATGCCCGCCACCTCGGCGCCACCAGCGAAGCCAAGCGCCCCTATGACGAGGACTTCGGTGAGGAAACGCCGCAGGTGGTGATCGCCGGCTTCGGCCGCTTCGGCCAGATCAGCGCGCGCATGCTCAAGAGCCAGGGCATCAACTTCACCGCCCTTGACCCCAATATCACCCAGGTCGAATTCGTGCGTCAGTTCGGGTCGCGCATCTTCTACGCCGATGCCAGCCGCGCCGAATTGCTGCGGGCGGCGGGTGCCGAGCAGGCCAGGATCATGCTGGTGGCGGTCGATGATGCCGAGACCTCGACAGGCATCGTGCGCATGGTGCGCCATCAATTCCCGCACCTGAAGCTGTTCGTGCGTGCCCGTAACCGCCACCACGCCTGGGAGCTGATGGAACTGGGCGTGGAGCACGTGATTCGTGACACCTATGCCAGCAGCCTGGAGATGGGCGGAGAATTGCTGGTGGCGATGGGCTATCCCAGTGCTCGCGCAGCGGAAGTGGCGCGTGCGTTCCGGGAAATGGATGACAACATGCTCAAGCAGAACTACGAGCACCGCCACGACCAGAAAGCGCTCGTCAACAGCGAGCAGGCCGCCATGGTCGAGCTCAAGCGTCTGTTCCAGAACAATCAGGACTGACGTTGCACGACTCGCCAGAGCGCTCAGTCGCGCCTGAAAAGACACAAGGGCCGCCCCGGCAGGGGCGGCCCTTGTCGTTGGGGCACTCGGCAACACCTTGCGTGCAGACCCGCTTCCTCGAAAGGCGAGCGGCCCGAGGCCTGCTCAGCCCTGCGACAGGCGGTGGGACGTCAGGCGTGCCCGCCACTGCGGGCCGAACAGATAGGCACACAGCCCTATCACGATCAGCAAGGCCCCGGCGAGCACACGACTGGAGATCAGCTCGTCATTGAGCACCGCGCCCAGGCTCATGGCGAAGATGGGGGTGATCAAGGTCGCCAGCGCCACCGTACTGGCCGACAGGCGTGACAGCACGAAGTAGTAGCACAGGTAGCCGATCAGCGAGCCGAAGATGCCAAGATAGAGGATGGCCGCCATCGGACGCCCCTCCGGCAGGGCCTGCGGCACGCCATCGACGATAAGCGCACACACCAGGTAGAGCGGCAGCGAGACCAGCAGCGCGCCCTCCGTCTGCACCAGCGGATGCAGCCCAGCCCGCTCGCGCTGCACCAGTACCCCCGAGGCAGCGAAGCAATTGACGGCCAGCAGCATGGTCAGGACTCCCTTCCAGCTGCCCGGCGGCAACGCCAGGGAATCCGAGACCGCGACGGCCAGTCCACTCAATGCCAACGCAAACCCCATCCACTGCAACTTGTCAAGTGGGGCACTTTTCAACCACCAGCGTGCATAAAGCCCTGATAGCAAAGGTGCCAGTCCAAACAGTAACGACATGATACCGCTTGGTAACCAGGCCGCAGAGAGGTAGGCGAAGTACATGCCACCCCAGATACCCAGAGCGGCTGCCGAGTAGCTGCGCAGTGCCCCACGCGAAAGGTCCATTTTCAGCCCCATCATGCGTAACAATGGGTAACCGAGGCATGCGGCAATTAACATTCTGCCCATCGCCGACCAGGCAGGCAGCCAGCCCGAGGCGCTCCACGAGATGGCCAGCGGTGTCGTCGACCACACCATGAGAACCACGCAATACGCCACCAGCACTGGCATTTTTACTCTCCGATCAAGAAACGCGAAAAAACGGATAATGGCGTTGAATACCCCTTTGCACGACTACCTATAATCGCTCCAGCACTGAGGTCATAGGGGCCGTCCAAGGAGGCATCATGCAACGCAAGGAATTCCAACAGCAGCTATGGCTGGACTTCGTCCATCGCCATCCCGACATCGGGGCGCTGGATATCTGGCCAGACAGCATCAACCCTGAATATCTGATGTTCCTGACGCTGAATCAGGGGCCTTTCAGAAGCGAGAAACTGTTACCCAGCCTGTATCACCAGGGCTATCGCCGCGTGAAACAGTACGCCATGGCCGACCGCGGCCTGCTGGTCGATCTGCTGCTTCCCCCGGATGGTGGCGCTGCCGTCATGCTGGCGGAACTGCAGGCCAACAGCCTGCCGCCGATGCACCGCGACCTGCTCAAGCGCCTGATCAGTCAGAGTCATCGTGATGACTGCAAGGGACAGAACCTGCTCGCGCCCTGCCGTCCGTGGGACATGCCGGACTGGCCGACCTTCGAGCGCCTGCTCGAGGCCAACCCGCTGGCTGCCTGGCTCTCCGTGATGGGGCCGCGCCTGCACCATGTCGGCTTCAATGCCGAAGAGCTTGGCGAAACGCTGGAAGCGGTCTGCGAGGGCATGCTGGCCTACGGCATGGCACCGCAGACCGGGCGCCATCATGCGGTACTGCCCATCAATCCCAAGCTGCAGTATCACTACTACCCGGCCCACGCCCAGCGCATGGTGTTCGCGGATGGTGACGAGCATATGGTGGTGCTGGGCGGCATCGCCCTGCTGGCGACGGCACCGGTGACGACTCAGCAAGAAGGAAAGCAGCGTCCCGCAGAACAACTGCTGCCGGAACATACGCTGTGCCAGCTCAGCGCGTAACGGCTTCTTGGCAGCACTGCGCAATGAGATGAGTCGCATTCAGCCCCCTGCGCATGCGTAGGGGGCTCTTGTGTTCAGAGGGTGACATGACCTGTCATGCCATACCCTTCACACCCTCTCTTGCCATCACTCTTCATGGCATCACCCCATGATGTCATCACTGCACGACTCGCCGCTTTCCCCCGCCATGCCTGCGCCTTGTGTCTGAGCCTCTAAACCTAACGTCGCAGACAGGTTATCAACAGAAGCTGTGGAAAAAGCTGTGAAGAATCTCTGTACATCTAGGTATCGCCATCGAGATCAGGCGAGCGCAGACAGATTGATCAAAAAATGATCAGCCGGCCTAAAACAGCGCCAATTCCCCTTCCGACCACGCATCTGACAGTGCATCAGACGGCCACTGTGGCAGCGACTGCGGCAGCGGCTGTGGCCGTAGTGAACACCTCCCAGCACCCCTCAAATCAGCCTAGAGACGACAGCGCCAATGTCACTGGCGTATTCGTGATCTGCCCGCCCAGCCAGTATGCCCCCAGATAGCCCACGCTGTAGGCCAGCAACAACGCCGGGAAGAAGCGCAGATAACTCATGAAGCTCACCTCGCGCACCTTGGAAAGCGCGATCACCCCGGCGGCGGAGCCAATCACCAGCAGCGAGCCACCCACGCCTGCGGCATAGGTCAGCGCCAGCCATTCGGCATCGTTCATGCTGACATCCGCCTTGAGCACTGCGGCGGTCAGCGGCACGTTGTCCACCAGCGCCGAAAGCAGCCCGACCAGATAATTGGCCTGCATCGCCGGCATCAGGGCATAGAGCTGTGCCAGGCCTTCCAGCAGACGAGCTTCCTTGAGCGCCCCGACCATCAGCAGGATGCCGAGGAAGAATAGCAATGTATCGAATTCGATAATACGAATGTAATCAAGTATGCGGCGCTCTTCGCTGTCGCTGCGCCGTTCGGCGACATGCCCGAGCAGGAACATCAACGACATCCCGAACAGGAAAGTCAGCAGCGGCGGCACGCCAAACAGCACATTGAGCCCGAGGGTCGACAGGATGGTGGCCAGAAACAGCCAGGCGACCAGACGATCAAGACGCCGGGTCGCGCGCGGCTCGCGCACCAGATTCACCTCGCCACCCAGCCCGGGCAGCAGTAGCGTCGCCAGCAGCATCACGCTGAGGAAGGACGGCAGCGCCAGCAGCATCAGCTCGCTGATGCGCACCTTGCCCGCCAGGAAGATCATCAGCGTGGTCACATCCCCGGTGATCAGCGCCACCCCGCCGGAGTTGACGGCGAATACCGCCAGCACCGCAAAGCGCAGCGTCTTCTTCGGCGCCAGGCCCAGCGACAGCACCAGGGTCAGCGATACCAGCGTCGCGGTGATGTTGTCGGCCAGCGATGAAAAGGCGAAGGCAAAGAGTCCCGTCAGATACAGCAGGCCGCGCTCCCCGATGCGCTTCGGCAGCAGGCGGTAGATCAGATTGGCGATCAGCCCCTTGGCATTGAGAAAGGCCACGAAGGTCATCGCCGCCATCAGAAACAGCCACAAGGTGGCGATCTCGAGCAGGTTCTCGTTCAAGGCCTCGGGGACATCATCCACCGCCAGGGCCGCGGGGCCGAAGATGAACAGCAGCAACCAGCTGAAGGTGCCCAGCAACAAGGTCGTCTTGGCCTTGTTGAGATGGATCACATCCTCGATGGCAATCAACACGAAGGCGGCCAGCGCCAGCCCGATCAACAGTCCCTGCAACCACATGCCACTCTCACTCCCTGAGATATCGCCGCGCAGCGGCGGCGATGATTGACGGTGCCCGGCGTGACATCAGCGTGAACCCTGCCACGGCCTTTCCCTTGCACCGACCCGTCACACGACCGGCGATGCATCTCATCACAGCTGCGTGCGCCCCGCCATTCGACCTGAGGGGCGTTCGCTTCGTGCAACGCAGGGTTGCCATCCCCCACGCAAGCGGGGTGGGCATCCACTCTTGGGTGAATTACGATGGCGCCACCTGATGAAGGAGTCATGCATGTCGAGTATCAGAGGTGTCATCAGCCTTGTCTTTCTGATCATCAATACCCTGTGCTGGGCGCTGCCGCTTTACCTGCTGGCCGCACTCAAGCTGATCACGCCATCGCGCCGCCTGCAGTTGCACATGCTGGAGGGGCTCAACCGCCTCGCCATGGGCTGGATCGGCACCAACAACCTGTGGATTCGCCATGTGCTGCGTCCGCGCTGGGACATCCACGTGCCGCCATCGCTGCGCGATGGGTCTGCCCGACGTCGCTGGTGGCTGGTGATCGCCAATCACCGCAGCTGGACTGACATCTTCGTTCTCCAGTACGCCCTGCACCGTCGCACGCCGATGCCCAAGTTCTTCCTCAAGCAGGAGCTCATCTGGGTGCCGGTGATCGGCCTTGCCTGGTGGGCACTGGAGTTCCCGTTCATGCGCCGTTACAGCCAGCAGAAACTGGCCAGCAATCCGCGGCTCGCCGAGCGTGATCGCGAAGCGACGCGACGCATGTGCGAGCGCTCGCGACAGGCGCCGATGGCGATCTTCAACTTCGTGGAAGGCACTCGCTTCACGCCCGCCAAGCACAACCAGCAGCAGAGCCCTTTCCAGCATCTGCTCAAGCCGCGTGCCGGCGGCAGTGCCCAGGTGATCAACACGCTTGGCGATCGACTTTCCGGTATTCTGGATGCCACCCTCGATTACCGGCATGCCGATGCCAGTTTCTGGCAGTTCCTGTGCGGTCACGGGGGCGACATCACGCTCGTCATCACTCAGCGGCCGTTGGAGCCCTGGATGCTGGACGGCAACTATCATGCGGACGCCGCCTATCGCGAGCGCTTCCAGCAATGGCTCAATCAGGTCTGGAAGGACAAGGATGCCCGACTGTCACGTGCAGGGAATGACATTGATGAACACTGAATACGGCCTGAATGCCGCGGGCTTCATGGCACGAGCGCAGGCCGGACCTGACGTGAACCGTCCACTTCTGCAGCGTGTTGGCGTCGCGCTGCGCTGGCTGGCGCTGATCTGCCTCGGTCTGTGGCTGAGCGGCTGCGCGACCGGCAGCTACTCCGGCTCTCCGGCCGGCCAGTGGGTCACCATCCAGAAGGGCGATACCCTGGGGCAGATCGCGCGCGATGCCGATATTCCCCTGCTGCGCCTCACGCGCTTCAATCCGGGCGTCAAGATTCGTGACCTCAAGGTCGGTCAGCGCATCCTGGTGCCCACCGCGCGTGAGCGAGCGCCCTCCGGCGGCCCGTATCGCTATCAGCTGCGCCCCGGCGACACCTACTCCAAGGTCGGGCGCTATTTCGGTGCCAGCCCGCAGCGCATTCAGGCCGCCAACCCCGGCAAGGACCCCAATGATCTCGATGTCGGCATGCTGATCTCGGTGCCGCTCAACGGTGGCCCGAGCCGCAGCGCCCCGGCCGCGCGCGCCAGCGGTGGCAGCCTGGTCGCCCGCCCGGACCCTGGCCCGCTGCAGAAGCCGGGCCAGTCATGGCGCTGGCCTGCCGCCGGCAGCGTGACGCGTGAATTCGGCACCAACGGCAATGGTCAGCTGGCGCCCATGCAGATTCGCACCGCCGCCAGCGGCATCGCCAGTGCACCGGCGCGGGGCGAAGTGCGCTTCGCCGACTCCATGCGCCAACTGGGCAACGTGGTCATCCTGCACCACTCCGGCAACCTGCAGAGCGTGCTGGCCCAGTGCGGCGAGATTCTGGTCAAGGTGGGCCAGCAGGTCACTCCGGGCACGCCGCTTTGTCGCGTCGCACGCGGCAACAACGGTCAGCATGAATTGCTGTTCGACGTGCGCCACGGCGGCAAGCCGATCGACCCGCGCGAGATTCTCGAGAAGCGCTGAACCAGCGTTGCTTCCCGGCGCCAGCCCGATATGGCGCCACCACCAATCCCCGCCAGATGACGACAGCGCCGGTGCCACGCCGGTGACTGTCGTCCTTGCTTGACGATTCATGAGACAACCCTCATACCTCTGAGTTGTGAGGGGTTGAGGGTGTGTCATCGCTTCGTCACCTGCTTGTTATGCCGCCGTCACTCCCTCTCTCGATAATGACCACAATAGTCATCTAGGGAGACGTCATGGAGCGCATTGCCTTCGTCAGTGAAACCTGGCATCCGGAGATCAATGGCGTGGCTCATACCTTGAGTCATCTGTGCGATCAACTCATCGCACGCGGCTGTGAGCTCCAACTCATTCGTCCCGCCACCCGAGATGGCAGCCTGGAGCCGCGTGTCCAGCAGGAGCTTCAGGTACGTGGCTTCCGCCTGCCCGGATATGACACCGTGCAGGTCGGCGTGCCGGCACCGCAGCGCCTGATGCGCATGTGGCGCGAGCATCGCCCCTCCGTCGTCTATATCGCCACCGAAGGCCCGCTGGGCATCAGCGCACTGATGGTCGCCCGCCGTCTGGGCCTGCCGGTGGTCGCGGGCTTTCATACCAATTTCGATCAATACAGCACCCACTACCGGCTCAAGGCGCTACGCCCGCTGGTACGGCGCGGCCTGCGCCGCTTCCACAACGCCGCCAACATGACGCTGGTACCGACCCGCACCCAGGCAGACAGCCTGATGCAGCAAGGCTTCGAGCATGTGCAGGTGGTGGGACGCGGCCTGGATTGCGAGCGCTTCTCGCCCAGTCATCGCAGCGAAGCATTGCGCAAGTCATGGGGCGTCAGCTCACAGCAACCCGTCGCGCTGCACGTCGGGCGCCTGGCCGCCGAGAAGAACATCGAGCTGCTGATCCGCACCTATGAGGCCATGCTGGCCGTGCAACCGGACCTCGCCCTGGTGCTGGTCGGAGACGGCCCGCTACGCGAGCGCCTGGAACAGCGCCTGCCCGAGGCGATCTTCGCCGGCTTCCAGACCGGTGAGGCGCTGGCCGCCCATTACGCCAGTGCCGACCTGTTCGTCTTCCCGTCACTGTCGGAGACCTTCGGCAATGTGGTGCTGGAAGCCATGGCCAGCGGGCTGGCCGTGATCGCCTTCGATTACGCGGCGGCCGCCGAGGTGATCCGCGATGATCATCAGGGCCTGCTGGCGCCCTGCAGCCAGCCGGAGCGCTTCATCGAACAGGCGGTGGAGGCCTGCCAGCGGCCGGCCCGCATCGCCAGACTGGGACGTGCCGCCCGCGTGCGCGTCGAACCATTGGGCTGGAGCCGCATCGCCGAGGGCTTTCTGACCTGCCTGCGTCACGCCGAGGAGAAGCCCGATGCACGATCGCAGCCTTCCCGTCTTTGAGCGACTGGACCTTCTGGAGTGGCGCCTGTGCCGCCAGGTCGCGCGCCTGGCGCTGTTCCGGCCGATACTCACCCTGTTTCGTATCGTCTCGCGGCTGGGCGACTGGCCGGTATGGGCGCTGCTGACGCTGAGCCTGCCGCTGCACCATGCCATGGGCGGCTGGCTGTTTCTGGAATTCGGTTTGGCGGCCGGCGCCGGGGCACTGCTCTACCGCGCGCTCAAGACGCGGCTGTGTCGGGAGCGCCCGTTCATCACCTTCAACACCATCAATTGCACCATGCCGCCGCTGGACCGCTACAGCTTCCCCAGCGGTCACACCCTGCATGCTGCCCTCTTCGCCAGCCTGACCGCTCAACAGCTGCCGGAGCTTGCCATCTTCGTCACGCCGCTGGCGCTGCTGATCGCGCTTTCCCGGGTGATCCTCGGCCTGCATTACGTCAGTGATGTGCTGGCCGGCGCGCTGCTGGGGCTGGGCCTTGCCGAGGTGGCCATCCTGACCTTCGAGGCGCTGCTGACGACCTGACGCTCGCGAGGCATGCGCCAGCCCGGGGTCGGCGCGAATCGAGAGCCACTTGCCCAACCTAACACGGCTCTGGCACTCTCGCCGCATGAAGACTCCTTCTGCTGGCGACGACCTCTTCGCCGCCCTCTCGACCTCTGATTCGACGTCCGCGACTGATGGAGCTGCGCGCCAGACGGCGGCGGATGGCTCGGCCCTGGCAGCTCGCCCGCGCGAGCTGCCCGATGACTGGCTCACCCTCGCGCACGGCTGGTACCGCCATCCTCTGCATCCGCTTTATCTCAAGCCGCGCGCCCTGACGCCACTGCAGGCCGATCAGGCCCTCGTCACGCTGGAGGGCGATCTCGACTGGCAGCGCCCCAGCCTGAGCGTGCATGGCAAGACGCACCCGATCCCACGCCGTCAGGTGTGGATGGGCGATGTCGGCGCCCGCTATCGCTACTCCGGCAGTCTGTTCGAACCCAACCCCTGGCACATGACCGCCTGGCAGCTGGGCGAGCTGTCGCGTCATGCCATCAATCACGAGCTCAGCCCGCAACGCGATGACCTGGGACGCAGCGAGCCCGTGATCCCGGAGCACTTCAACAGCCTGCTGGCCAATCGCTACGCCGATGGTGCCGACCGCATGGGCTGGCACAGCGACAACGAGCCGGAACTGGGCACACGCCCGATCGTGCTCGCCATCTCGCTGGGACGAGAACGCCCCCTGCGTTTCAAGGGCCATCCGCGCAGCCCCTATGCCGACACGCCGGCGTTCAATCTGTGGCTGCCGCACGGCTCGCTGCTGGTGATGGGTCGTGGCTGTCAGGACCGCCTCCATCATGCGCTGCCGCCGCGCAAGCTGGAGGGACTGCGCATCAGCCTGACCTATCGCCAGCTGCTGACGCCCTCGCGCTGAGGTCATCTTTCTTGTTGCTCTCTTCTCGTGGCCCTCTTACTTGCTCTCTCCCTGCTCTATCGCCCTCTCTCTTGTTTCTTCTCTCTGCTTCACTTTGCCACCCCACATTCATTCCGCCGACGGATAACGCGCGCGCAGGGTCTCCAGCATCGCCTGTACCGCCACCGACAGCTCATGGCGGCCGCGACGGATCACCCCGACCCGCTGCTGAATCTCGGGGCCTGTCAGCGGCAGACACTGACAACCCAGCGCACTCATCTGCGCCGCGCTCATCGCCGGCACCGCGCTGACGCCCAGACCTTCCGCCACCATGCGACCGCAGGTGACCAGCTGGTGAGTCTCGAAGGCGACATGCAGCGCCATACCCGCATCCTCGAGGCGCTTCTCGAGCATGCGACGCACCCCCGAGGGCCGCTGCAGCGTGATGAAGTCTTCCTTGAGCAGTCGTGACCACTCGATGGAGGTCGGCGCCTCTGCCAGCAAGGCATGGCCGGGGGGAATGATCGCCACATAGCGGTCCTCGAACAGCAGCTCGAACACCAGGTCCTGACGCACGCCGGGGTCGAAGCAGATCCCCAACTCGACGCGGCCATCGGTGACCCGCTCAACCACCTCTTCGGCGATGACGTCGTTCACTTCGATGGTGATCTCCGGATATTGGCGGCGAAAATCGGCCAGTACCCCGGGCAGCAGATTACCGGCAAAGGTCGGCATCGCGGCCAGGGCCACGCGGCCGCGCCCGAGACTGAAGCGCTGGCGCATCTCATCCTCGGCATGCTCCCAGTCCGACAGAAGACGCCTGGCCAGCGGGAAGAAGGCGCGCCCCTCCGGCGTCAGACTGACCTGTCGGGTCGAGCGCTGAAACAGGCGCCCGCCCAGCGACTCCTCCAGATTCTTGACCGCCAACGACAGGGCCGGCTGCGAGAGATGTACCAGCGTGCCCGCCTCGGCGAAGGACAAAGTGCGCGCCACGGCCACAAAGGCCTTCAGCTGTTTGAGAGTCATGTCGTGTCCTGTCTCGGGGGTGTTTCAAGAGATGTCACAAGAGGTGATGTGGCGCAGTTCGTCGTCTGGCGCTCGCAGGGCAGGCGCTCACAGGGCATCTAGGCCATTGGTCATAGATGAAAGCCACGAAGCTCTCACATGACTGACCGCACAGTTCAGGCCATTCCGACCCGCTACCGCGCCAGCCCCCGCCAGCATGGGGTTTGGCGGGCTTTTTCCTCGCGAGCAGGCTCGATAAACAGCAGATCAATTCTTATCAAAAACTGATCAATGAATAGAAAAAACAAACTTATTAAATATATACAGACTCAGGATTGTCGGCAATGATGAAGACATCCCGACAACAACAGCTTGGATACTCAAGGAGATTCGCATGGCAGGATTCAACAAGGTGGTGACCAGCTACGCGGAGGCCATGGCAGGCCTCGAAGATGGCATGACGGTAATCGCCGGTGGCTTCGGCCTGTGTGGTATCCCGGAGAACCTGATTGCAGAGATCAAGCGCCTCGGCGCCAAGGACCTCACCGTGGTATCCAACAACTGCGGCGTCGATGGCTTCGGGCTCGGTATCCTGCTGGAAGACCGTCAGATCAAGACCATGATCGCCTCCTACGTTGGCGAGAATGCACTGTTCGAGAAGCAGCTGCTCGACGGCGATTTGGAAGTGATCCTCACCCCCCAGGGCACGCTGGCCGAGAAGATGCGTGCTGCTGGCGCCGGTATCCCCGCATTCTTCACCGCCACCGGTTACGGCACACCGATCGGCGAAGGCAAGGAAGTGCGCGAGTTCGATGGCCGCCCCTACATTCTGGAAGAGTCCATCAAGGGCGACTTCGCCATCGTCAAGGCCTGGAAGGCGGACCGCTACGGCAACGTCGTCTACCGCCATACCGCGCGCAACTTCAACCCGCTGGCCGCCACCGCCGGCAAGATCACCGTGGTCGAAGTCGAAGAGCTGGTCGAGCCGGGGGAACTGGACCCCGCCGACATCCACACGCCCGGCATCTATGTGGATCGCGTCATCAAGGGCAACTTCGAGAAGCGCATCGAGAAACGCACCGTCCGCTCGCGTTGAGCCCAGGGCTCCGCCGGCATGAATCGCCGCCATCAGGGCGACAGGCCCCACGGCGAACTTTCTCGACCGCCTTCACGACACGGCACAGTGCCTCATGGCTGATGGCACCCAAGACAAGGAAACAATCATGGCTTTGACACGCGAACAGATGGCCCAGCGAGTGGCTCAGGAAATCCAGGACGGCTCCTACGTCAATCTGGGAATCGGCATCCCGACACTGGTGGCCAACTATATCCCCGACGGTATCGAGGTGATGCTGCAGTCCGAAAATGGCCTGCTCGGCATGGGCCGCTACCCCTATGAAGACGAAGTCGACGCCGACATGATCAATGCTGGCAAGGAAACCGTGACCGCCATCGATGGCGCCGCCATCTTCGATTCGGCCGAATCCTTCGCCATGATCCGTGGCGGCCACGTCGACCTCACGGTGCTCGGCGCCTTCGAGGTGGATGTGAACGGCAACATCGCCAGCTGGATGATCCCCAACAAGCTGGTCAAGGGCATGGGCGGCGCCATGGACCTGGTCGCCGGTGCCGAGAACATCATCTGCACCATGACCCACGCCTCCAAGCACGGCGAATCCAAGCTGCTCAGCCAGTGCGAACTGCCGCTGACCGGTGCCGGCTGCATCCGTCGCGTGCTGACGGACCTCGCCTTCCTCGAGATCAAGGATGGTGCCTTCCACCTGCTGGAGCGCGCGCCAGGCGTGAGCGTCGAGGAAATCGAGCGTCTGACCGCAGGCAAGCTGGTCGTCCCGGAACACGTGCCGGAAATGCAGCTGGACGCCTGAGGCACCTTCTGCCCTCGGGCACTGGCCACCCTCGCGCCGCTTTTGACCTTCGAGCCACTTTTGACTCACGAAACAATTGCGCTCGAGGGTGGCAAAACACGGCCCCGGCATCCCACGGATTTTTGCCGACTCTTTTGAGGAAAATCTCTCATGATGTGATGGGCGCATCACATCCTCTCTCCGAGAGCCTTGATGGCTTCGACGCCATCCGCCGGCAGCGCTGCCATCGCTGCCGGCTTTTTTGTGTCCATCGCCCGCCATACGGGGCTTTGCGCCATTCAAACCTTTATACAAGCAAAGCCGCACTATGATCTTTTTCCTACAGGCGTCATCGCTCACACCAAGATAACGGGATAAAAAACAAGCAGGCTCCCTGCCCTCGGTGTGGCGAAATTCTCAGCACTATTGGTATGGCTTTGCGGGCGAATTCTGCGCACGATTATTAGGCAAAAGGATAAGTTTTTGATATTTCATTTGACCTTGCCGCCCGAGCAGCGCAGTATTGCTCTCGTTGGTTAGCAAGTCGAATATCGTCAGTCGTGATCGAAGCACTTCGGTACCTGGTGTATATCCTCCTTGTTTTACCCACGTTTATCGGGTAACTCCCGGCAATATCATCAGTAAGGAATTACGATCATGGCAACTGGCACAGTCAAGTGGTTCAACGACACCAAAGGTTTCGGCTTCATTTCTCCGGACGACAACGGTGACGACCTGTTCGCACACTTCTCCGAAATCCAGGCTGAAGGCTTCAAGTCTCTGCAAGACGGTCAGAAGGTCTCCTTCGACGTCACCCAGGGCAAGAAAGGCCTCCAGGCCGCTAACATCAAGCTGATCGACTAAGCTTTGATTTTAGCTGGAAGAGGCTAACCCCTCCTCCGACAGAAAAGCCCGCTTCGGCGGGCTTTTCTGCGTCTGGCGTTCGGCCACGCTGCGGGGCATCGCATTCACTCGCATGCCCGAGTGCCAGACATGAAAAAAGGGACTGCCTGGGCAGTCCCTTTTTCGTTTCTCTTCCTTTTTCGCATCTCTTCAAGGCGCTGCTACCAGCGGCTGGTCGTCACGCTTCGCAGCGAGCCTGACTGTGGCTCACCTGGCCACGGTGCGCTTACCCCCGATAGTAGCGCTGCTCGACGAACGGCATCTTCGTCACCGTCATCGGCAGGCGCTTGCCACGCACATCGGCAAACACTTCGGTCTCGAGTGCGCTGTGAGAGATGCCCACGTAGCCCATCGCCACCGGCTTGCCATAGGTCGGCCCGAAGCTGCCGGAGGTCACCACACCGATACGGTTGTCCTGGGCATCATAGAGCTCAGCCCCTTCGCGGATAGGTGCACGTCCCTGGGCGACCAGCCCCACCCGCTTGCGGGTGTGATCCTTGTTGGCGATCTGGGTCAGGATGACATCGGCCCCCGGGAAGCCACCTTCACGCTCGCCGCCCTGACGACGCACCTTGCCCAACGCCCAGATCAGACTGCCTTCCACCGGCGAGGTGGTGGTATCGAGATCGTGACCGTACAGGCACAGTCCCGCCTCGAGACGCAGCGAGTCCCGCGCGCCAAGACCGATGAACTCCACCTCCTCCATCGCCAGCAACAGACGCGCGAAGCGCTCTGCATCGGCATCGGGCACGGAGATCTCGAAGCCATCCTCGCCGGTGTAGCCACTGCGGCTGACCCAACACTCGATGCCCTCGATGGTGACGTGGGCATGATGCATGAAGGTCAGCTCGCAGGCCTCGGGCGACAGACGCTGCATCACCGCGTGAGCCATCGGCCCCTGCAGTGCGAGCAGCGCCCGATCATCCAGCACCTCAAGCTCGATATCCATCGGCAGGCCGACCCGCAGGTGCGCGATATCCTGATCCTTGCAGGCAGCGTTCACCACCACGTAGAGGTGATCACCGCCATTGACGATCATCAAGTCATCCAGGATACCGCCAGTGTCGGAGGTCAGCAGGCCATAGCGCTGCATGCCCACCGGCAGGTCGATGATATCCGTCGGCACCAAGGCCTCCAGCGCCGCCTGCACATTCTCGCCCCGCAGGATCAACTGCCCCATGTGCGAGACATCGAACAGCCCTGCCTTGGCGCGAGTGTGTTCATGCTCCTTCTTGACGCCAAGCGGGTACTGCACGGGCATGGAATAGCCGGCGAACTCGACCATCCTGGCCCCCTGCTCGACATGCAGGTCATGAAGGGCGGTCTGCTTGAGACCCGTCACTGCGGCGGAATCGGACATCGTCATTCTCCAGGTTGGCTTGCGATGACTCTCAGAGATGGCACCCGAACGGTACACGCTCTCTGGAGGCTTGTTGTCATGGGCACTGCTCTCAAGAGCACTGCCGACTTGAACAGGGCGCCTTGCGCCTGCACCGCCCAGGTCAGGTGACCCGGGCGATGCAGAAGGCAGTCAGTGGCACGGTAGGGCCAGGCGAGTCATCAGCGTCGTTCAGCGATCTTCGCCAGCCAGCACTTCCTTGCCATCAAAATAATCACGCGTCAGCTTGAAGACCACCGGCGACAGCAGCGCCAGACCGATCAGGTTCGGGATCGCCATCAGCGCATTGAAGGTATCCGCCATCAGCCAGATCAGGTCGAGCTTGGCGATCGCGCCCAGCGGAATCGCGATCACGAACACGATGCGATACACCATGATGGCACGCGTACCGAACAGGTACTGGAAGCACTTCTCACCATAGAAGGACCAGCCAAGGATGGTGGTGAAGGCGAAAACCGCCAGCGCGATGGCCACCAGGTGGTTGCCCACGCCCGGCAGCGCCTGATCGAAGGACATAGAGGTCAGGGCCGCGCCGGTTTCCCCGGAAGACCACAGGCCGGAAGTGATGATCGCCAGCGCCGTGATGGTGCAGATGATGATGGTATCGATGAAGGTTCCCAGCATCGCGACCAGACCCTGACGGACCGGGTTCTTGGTCTGCGCCGCCGCGTGGGCGATGGGCGCACTGCCCAGGCCCGCTTCATTGGAGAAGATACCGCGCGCCACACCGAAGCGGATGGCGGCCATCACCGCTGCCCCGGCAAAGCCGCCGGTAGCCGCGACCGGATTGAAGGCATAGGTGAAGATGAGACCGAAGGCATGGCCGATCTGGTCGGCGTTGATCACCAGGATGATGATGCCGGCCAGGAAGTAGGCGATGGCCATGAACGGCACCAGCTTGCCCGCCACGCTGGAGATACGCTTGATGCCACCGAGAATCACGGCGCCGGCCAGTACCATCATCACCACACCGGAGACCCAGTGCGGGATGGCGAAGGACGTTTCCAGCGCATCCGCGACCGAGTTGGACTGCACGGTGTTGCCGATACCGAAGGCCGCGAAGCAACCGAAGAAGGCGAAGGCACCGCCCAGCCAGCCCCACTTGGCGCCCAGACCGTTGCGAATGTAGTACATCGGGCCACCGACATGGTTGCCGGTGTCATCGACTTCACGATAACGCACGGCACACACGGCCTCGGCGTACTTGGTCGCCATGCCGACCAGCGCGGTGATCCACATCCAGAAGATCGCCCCCGGGCCACCCAGCGCGATGGCGGTTGCCACGCCCGCGATGTTACCGGTACCGATGGTCGCGGACAGCGACGTCATCAGGGCATTGAAAGGAGAAATCTCGCCGTCGCCATCCTTGCCCGGCGCACGACCATTCCACAACAGCTTGAAGCCGGTACCCAACTTGCGAAGCGGCATGCCCTTGAGGCCTGCCTGAAGATAGAAGCCGACCCCGAGCAGCAGGATCAGCATCAATGGGCCCCAGACGACGCCATTGATGGCACTAAAGACGGAACTGATCATTTCCACGCAGATTTCCTCCGCTGAATTGTTGTTATCACACGATGCGCAGTGACTCGTGGCGGTGCCATCCCCAGGCGGGTGATCGACCCGCGACGAGCCTCCCACGGCATTTTCACCGTTGGGACAGCTCACATTAGCGGAAGCTATCTCACTTCACTAGCCCAACAGGGCTTTACGCTGGCAGGTGAGGCAATCATTACGTAAAAAGTACGATGAGACTGCGCCAACTCGCATGTTTCATCGCCTCATCGTGTCTTCTGGCAGCAGATCCTGCGCCGGGTGATCTCGAGACTGGCGAAAAACGTCTCACAACAAACCGAGCCGAATGTCGAGCTAGATGCCGAGCCGCATGCCCGGCGCGGTCACGCTCAGGCAAGGACTCTCTCAGCGCCACCAGCGCTCTCATGCGCTCTCATAAAGTTCGCTCTGCTCGAACGCATCAGGCATTGACAGCCGGGTCTTCACGACACAACATGGAAACAAGTTTCCGATAAGAAACTGTCGGCACCATAACGCGAGTTTGAGCGCCTCGCAACAGTGACTCGGACATCCTCGCCCACTGGCGCGACCGATCTCCCGCGCTGCTGCAATGCACTCAACCTCTCACGAGGTGTCACGGCGCGCTGGAAAGGCGCTGGGCGGCCTGGCCAGCGATGCACAGCCATGGGCCAGGCAGGCCCGTGATGGCGGGCTTCATGAGTGAACCACGCAAGACACTGGACGCCCGAAGAGTGACAGACCACGATAGAGGTACGGCCGTCAGCAATACACGCCCAAAGTCGTAGCATCACGCGGCAGTCTGCCACTGCCACACGCCGGGACCTTGGGGCATAATGACGTACCGATTCCCTGAATCAGAAAATCTTTTCACATAGGAAAACACTCATGAGCAATATTCCCGCCACGCTGAAGTACACCGAGAGTCACGAGTGGGTTCAGGACAACGGTGATGGCACCGTGACCATCGGGATCACCGACCACGCCCAGGAAGCGCTGGGCGATGTCGTCTTCGTCGAACTGCCGGAAGTCGGCCGTGAGCTGGCGCTGGAAGAAGAGTTCGGGGTCATCGAGTCCGTCAAGGCGGCCTCTGATCTGTACGCGCCGCTGGCCGGTGAAGTCATCGCCGTCAACGAGAGCCTCGAAGACGCGCCGGAATCCGTCAACGAAAGCCCCTATGACGATGCCTGGATTCTGAAGATGAAGGTCGCTGACAGCGCCGAACTCGACAAGCTGCTCGACGCTGATGCCTATTCTCAGCTGGTCGAAAGCGAAGCCTGATCGCCGTCAACCTCCTGTCCATGCCGCAGACGCTCAGGGCAGGAGGTTTCAGCGCCTTTCCGCGCTCGCATATAGCCGCACTCGCGCACAGCCACCCTCGTGACTGCGCCACCCCGTTTCGATGGCACGACACCCCTGACGCGAATGCCCTTGCAGGTCGCGCGGGGAGTGAAGCAACTGCAGCATGCTCGGCAGTGATGTCGATGCCCCCATGATTCCCGACGCCCTGCCCGCCGCTTCCTCGCTGGCACGGTGATGTTCCTCCCGCGGACTGCCCTCTGCAGTCCCCGTTGCAGCACAGGATTTCTTGCATGGCTCACGAGACGCTTACCCTGGCCCAGCTGGCCGGACACGACGATTTCATCTCCCGCCACAATGGGCCGACCGATGCCAATGTGACGCGCATGTTGGCGACGCTGGGCGAAGAGAGCATCGCCACGCTCATCGACCGCACGGTGCCCACCGCCATTCGTCTGGGCCGTGAGCTGGATCTCGAAGGGCCACGCACGGAATCCGAAGCACTTGACTACCTGAAGCGCCTCGCGCGTCAGAACAAGGTGTTCAAGACCTATATCGGCCAGGGTTACCACAACACCCACCTGCCGGCGGTCATCCAGCGCAACGTGCTGGAAAATCCGGGCTGGTACACCGCCTATACGCCGTATCAGCCGGAAATCGCCCAGGGCCGTCTCGAAGGGCTGCTCAACTTCCAGCAGGCGGTGATGGACCTGACCGGCATGGAGCTGGCCAACGCCAGCCTGCTGGACGAAGCCACCGCCGCTGCCGAGGCCATGGCGCTGTGTCAGCGCGGCAACAAGAAGAGCAAGAGCAAGCGCTTCTTCATCGCCGATGACGTGCTGCCGCAGACCCTGGACGTCATGCGCACCCGCGCCGACTACTTCGGCTTCGAGCTGATCATCGATGCCGCCGAGAACGTCGGCGAGCACGACATCTTCGGCGCCCTCTTCCAGTATCCGGGCAACACCGGTCAGGTGCGCGACCTCGCGCCACTGCTGGACGCCGCGCGCGCCAATGGCGCGATGAGCGTGGTAGCCGCCGACCTGCTGAGCCTGGTGCTGCTCAAGTCGCCGGGCAGCCTCGGCGCCGACATCGTCGTCGGTACCTCCCAGCGCTTCGGCGTGCCGATGGGCTTCGGCGGCCCGCACGCGGCCTTCTTCGCCACCACCGACAAGCTCAAGCGCTCCATTCCGGGCCGCATCATCGGCGTCTCCAAGGACTCGCGCGGCAACCCGGCACTGCGCATGGCGATGCAGACCCGCGAGCAGCACATCCGCCGCGAGAAGGCGACCTCCAACATCTGTACCGCCCAGGCGCTGCTGGCCAACATCGCCGGCTTCTACGCCGTCTATCACGGTGCCGAGGGCCTCAAGCGCATCGCCACCCGCGTGCATCGCCTGACCAGCATTCTCGCCGAGGGCGTCAGCCGTTGCGGCATGGCACTGGCCCACGACAGCTGGTTCGACGCCATCACCGTGACCAGCGTGGATGAGGGCAAGATCCACGGTCGCGAGCTGACCCACGAGATCAACCTGCGCCACCACGGCGACGGCCGCATCACCATCAACCTCGACGAGACCACCACCGCCGCTGACGTCGGCGTGCTGTTCGACGTGCTGCTCGGCGAGGAGCACGGCCTGTCCGTCGCCGCACTGGACCAGGACCTGCTGACCAAGGGCGCAAGCGCGATTCCGGCGGCCTGCCAGCGTGACAGCGACTTCCTGACCCACCCGACCTTCAGCCGCTACCACTCGGAAACCGAGATGCTGCGCTATCTGAAGCGCCTGGAGAACAAGGACCTGTCGCTGACCCACGCGATGATTCCGCTGGGCAGCTGCACCATGAAGCTGAACGCCACCACCGAGATGATCCCGGTCACTTGGCCCGAATTCGCCAACGTCCATCCCTTTGCGCCGTCGGATCAGGTAGTCGGCTACAAGCAGATGATCGATGAGCTGTCGGCCTTCCTGGTCGAGATCACCGGCTACGACGCCATCTCCATGCAGCCGAACTCCGGCGCGCAGGGGGAATACGCAGGGCTGGTCGCGATCCGTCGCTACCAGGCCTCCATCGGCGAAGGCGCGCGCGACATCTGCCTGATCCCCAGCTCCGCCCACGGCACCAACCCGGCCTCGGCCGCGATGGCCGCCATGAAGGTGGTGGTGGTCGAGTGTGACGCCAACGGCAACATCGACATCGCCGACCTGCGCGCCAAGGCCGAGCAGCACAGCGACAAGCTGTCCGCGATCATGATCACCTACCCGTCCACCCACGGCGTGTTCGAGGAAACCGTGCGCGAGGCCTGTCAGGTCGTTCACGATCACGGCGGCCAGGTCTACATCGACGGCGCCAACATGAATGCCCAGGTCGGCATCTGCCGCCCGGGTGACTTCGGCGGCGATGTCTCGCACCTCAACCTGCACAAGACCTTCTGCATTCCCCACGGTGGCGGCGGCCCGGGCATGGGCCCGATCGGCATCAAGGCCCACCTGGCGCCGTTCGTCTCCAACCACGTGGTCACCCCGCTGGAAGGCGTGAAGCCGGAATGCACCGCCGTCTCGGCCGCCGCCTTCGGTTCCGCGGCGATCCTGCCGATCTCCTGGGCCTACATCAAGATGATGGGCGCGCAGGGGCTGCGTGAAGCCACCGAGCTTGCGATCCTCAACGCCAACTACATCGCCACGCGTCTCGATGGGCACTATCCGGTGCTCTATCGCGGCAAGAACGGCACCGTGGCGCATGAGTGCATCATCGATATCCGCCCGCTGAAGGCCGCTTCCGGCATCAGCGAGGAAGACATCGCCAAGCGTCTGATCGACTACGGCTTCCACGCGCCGACCATGTCGTTCCCGGTGGCGGGCACCCTGATGGTCGAGCCCACCGAGTCTGAGTCGCTCTACGAGATCGACCGTTTCTGTGAGGCGATGATCGCGATTCGCGCCGAGATCACCCGTGTCGAGCAAGGTGAGTGGACCCTGGAAGACAACCCGCTGGTGCACGCGCCGCACACCCAGGCCGACCTGATGGACGCCGAGTGGACGCGCAGCTACTCCCGCGAGATCGGCGCCTTCCCCAGCGAGCACGTCAAGGCCGCCAAGCAGTGGCCGGCGGTCAACCGGGTCGACAACGTACACGGCGATCGTCAGTTGATCTGCTCCTGCCCGAGCATCGATCTCTACCGGGATTGAGAGCCGCGATTGAGAGCCAGCCATGAGGCAGTGATGAAACGCTGTCGCTGATCGCTGTGGCAAAAAAACGCCCCTGCCGGGAAACCGGCAGGGGCGTTTTTTTGCTGCTGTCTTTCAGGGAACTGCTCGATGGCGCAGTGTCGCGCCGACCAAACTTACTCCTTCCAGCTCTTGAGCAGCTCGTCGTAGGCGATGGTCTCGCCCTTGGGCTTCTCGTTGTCCAGCTTGGCCTTCGGCGCACCCGGCTGGGCGAACCAGTACTCCGCATCACGCTCCTCGTTGAGCTTCGGCCCACAGTTGTCCATCACCTTGGCGCGCTCGAGACGCTCGAGAATGCGGTCCTGCGCCTTGGCCAGGCCATCGAGGGCTTCCTGCGGCGTGGCTTCGCCACTGGCGGCCTGGGAGATGTACTGCCACCACAGCTGGGCGAGCTTGGGGTAATCCGGCACGTTGGTGCCGGTCGGCGACCACTGCACCCGCGCCGGGCTGCGATAGAACTCGACCAGACCACCCAGCTTCGGCGCGGCATCGGTCATCGCCTGGGACTGGATATCCGACTCGCGGATCGGCGTCAGCCCTTCCAGGGTCTTCTTGAGCGAGACGGTCTTGGCGGTGACGAACTGCGCGTACAGCCAGGCCGCGTGACGATTCTTCTCCGGGGTGGAATCGAAGAAGGTCCAGGCGCCCACGTCCTGATAGCCAAGCTTCATGCCCTCTTCCCAGTACGGGCCATGCGGCGACGGCGCCATGCGCCACTTCGGCGTGCCATCGTCGTTGACCACCGGCAGGCCATCCCGCGTCATGTCGGCGGTGAAGGCGGTGTACCAGAAGATCTGCTGGGCGATGTTGCCCTGGGACGGCACCGGGCCGGACTCGGAGAAGGTCATGCCCTGGGCTTCCGGCGGTGCGTACTTGCCCAGCCAGTCGACATACTTGGTGGTGGCATAGACGGCCGCCGGGCCGTTGGCCGCGCCGCCACGTGTCACCGAGGAGCCCACCGGCTGACATTCCTCGACACGAATGCCCCACTCATCCACCGGCAGGCCGTTGGGCAGGCCCTTGTCACCGGCACCTGCCATGGAGAACCAGGCATCGGTGAAGCGCCAGCCGAGTGACGGGTCCTTCTTGCCGTAATCCATGTGGCCGTAGACGCGCTCACCGTCGATTTCCTTGACGTCATTGGTGAAGAAGTCAGCGATGTCCTCATAGGCTGACCAGTTGACCGGCACCCCCAGCTCGTAGCCGTACTTGTCCTTGAACTGCTTCTTCAAATCTTCGCGTTCGAACCAGTCGGCGCGGAACCAGTAGAGGTTGGCGAACTGCTGGTCCGGCAGCTGATAGAGCTTGTCATCCGGGCCGGTGGTGAAATCCAGCCCGATGAAGTCGTCCAGATCCAGCGTCGGCGAGGTAAAGGCCTTGCCGTCGCCTTCCATCATGTCGCTGATCGGCACGACCTTGCCATAGCGGAAATGCGTGCCGATCAAGTCGGAGTCGTTGACGTAGCCATCGTAGATATTGCGCCCGGACTGCATCTGGGTCTGCAGTTTCTCGATGACGTCGCCTTCCTGGATCAAGTCGTGGGTCAGCTTGATGCCGGTGATCTCGCTGAAGGCCTTGGCCAGCACCTTGGACTCGTATTCATGGGTGGTCAGGGTTTCCGAGGCCACCTTGATTTCCATGCCGCGCAGCGGTTCAGCGGCCTTGATGAACCATTCGAGCTCGGACATCTGCTCGTCCTTGCTCAGCGTGGAGGGTGAGAACTCCTGATCGATCCACTTCCTTGCCGCATCCTGATACTGATCGGCCATGGCCTGACTGGAAAGGCCGGCGAGCCCCGCCGCCGTGGCGAAGGCGATGGCGTAACGCAGGCGTGCGGGTCGAATGATGTGCTGACTCATGGGATGTCCCTTCATTGGCGTTATTGTTGTGTCGCGTCTTCCAACAACCACTTCCGTCAATCACGTGTCGCGCGGCGCGATTCGCCGCCTTGCTTGTTGTCGGTACTGCTCGTCCTCCTGCCGTTCCGATCGGCTGTCGTTGGCTGTTGCTCTGTTGTCCTTGCTGCTCTGTTGTCCTTGCTGCTCTGTTGTCCTTGCTGCCCTGCTTGCTCTGCTGGGCTGATGCCCTGACGCCCTGATGCTCAGCGGCTTGCTGTCACTCTCGCGTCTCCTGCAGCAGCTCTCGCTGGGCGCGATAGAGCGAGGCAGGCTTCACGGCCTCGCCCGGTGACTCGACGCGTGCCTGCAAGGCATCCATCGGCGGCAAAGGGTCATACTCGGTCACGCCCTTGGCATTCATCACCCGGGCATAGTCATGGCGATTGGCGATGCCCAGCGCATGCCCGGTCGCCCCGACGACCGTCGGCATGATCACCTTGCCGAAGTGAGAATCGGCGCGCATGAAGGGCCAGGCAGCATGCGGCTTGCCGGTATTGACCGGGTTCCACAGCACCAGCCCGCGCAGATGATTGGGCTGATGGCCGACACTGGCGCCCCAGCGGTCGCGCACATGACCGCCACGCTTGCGATCGAACACGTTGTCGCGCGATTGCTGACCATGCAGCTCGATACCACTGTCACCGGCGTGCTCCAGTTCAAGGTAGACGTTATGGGTCGCGTAGCGGGCCACCCCGGGCGCATGCCAGGCATGACTTTGGTCGACTACCTGGCGGGCCAGTACCTGATTGCTGTCACTGATCGTCATCGCGATATGCCCGGGCTTGCCGGTCATCGTCACGTCTTCGAGTGTCAGCTGTGAACTGTGGCGCACCTTCACCCCCTGATTGAAACTGTCGAGCCGTACGTCACGTACCCAGCCATCCGTGATGCCATCCAGGTCCAGAAGGCCGAAGCCGCTGTCGTCCTCGGCGCTGCGGTGATGCTTGAAGTGCCCCCGCCAGTTGCCCTTGAGCGTGATGCCCTGCACCCCGACTTCCCGCGCCGGGTGCAGGCGTGCGATGCGCCACTGCTCGCCGGGAAAGCGCTCATGCACCACCGGCAACGAGAGCGTGAGACGCTTGCCGTCACGTGCCACCACGCGATAGCGCGCCCGCTTGATCACTCCGTCACGCTCGATCAACCAGCGTGACTCGCCAGTGCTGGCGTCTTTTTCCATCTGATAGGGCGCCAGGGCACGCGCCACTGCCTCAGGCCGCTTGTCGATGCTCTCCAGCAGCACCTCGTCGCCTGGCGCGAGCGCTGCGCCATCTGTCTCATCCGCCTCATCCGCCTCATCGGCCAGCGTGATCGTGTCCTGCGTATCCGCCGGCTGCCGGTGGCTCGTCGCCGTGACGGCTTGCCATTCTTCCTGCTTGCCACCCTCGGCCAGATTGCCCAGATGCAGCAGCCAGGGAGTGCTCCAGTACCAGCTGGCGTGCAACGGCAGCATCGGCCGGGTCTGCTTGAGGTGCGTGACATCACTGCCCGCGCCCATCAAGGTCCAATGACTGCCTGCCAGACTCAAGCCCTGCATCTTGAGCAATGCCTCGCGCAGCGCCTGCTGGCATTCTGCGTCCGCCACCGCGGCTTTCAGTGCCACCAGGCGGGAGTGAAACCAGTCGCGCTCGGCCGCCCCATACACCACGTAATCCCCCGCAGGGAAATAGAGCACGCCGCGGCGCGCCGGGCGGTCAGCGTCATCACTGCCCTGGCGCTGCCAGTCACGCATGGCGGCATGCGCCTCGAGAATGGCGCGGCGATCACTCAGGGTGTCACTGCCATCCGCGCCGTAGGCCGTGACATCGAACCGGCGCAGCACGCCCTTTTCGCTCTCACCTGCCGTGCCCTTTGCTGCCGAGCCCTTATCTGACGCTTCACCCTCGTCACGGGACTCGAGCTCAAGCGCCGGAAGTGCCTCGCCCTGGTGGTAGCCGGCGCGAGAAACGTCAGGCAGTGGCAGTGGCTTGCGCACCTCGGGTGAGCGGGTCTGATTGGCCTGCCACACGCGCTGATACTGCTGCCACAATGTTGATTGCCCTGCATCTTCCGCCTCGCCATTCCCGACCTGCTGATCAGGCGTCGTGGCGTCTGGGGTGTCGAGCGGTGTACCGGCCCACCAACCGAGGGCGACAACGCAGGCAATGCTCAGCCCTGTCACGCCCGCCCAGAGACGACGGCGGTTCTTGCGGCCCGGCGAGGGAGAATCGCCATGCGAAGCGCCATGTGAAGCCCCCTTTGAAGCACTACCTGTAGACGAGCGATGCGATGAACGAGATGACGACATGCAACGAGATTCCAGAGCGGCGAATGTCACTGGCAGATGCCAGCCAGAACCGCTTGGGACTCCCCTCAGGCTGTCCGGTTCCGTGTTGCCACCGGGCGACGCTGCCTGTCGTCAGCGCTCTGTCCTCTCCACATCTCCCCGCATGTCATCCCCATTTCATCCCCACTTCATCCCCACTTCATCAACACCAGCATCCAGACGACACACACGATGCTGATCATCCACAGCACCTGATCGGTAAAGCCCAACCACAGCAGATGCACCCAGCCGCTGGAGAGCAGGCCGATGAAAAGTCTGTCGCCCCGCGTGGTCGCGATGGGCAGAAATCCCTGACGACTCAGCGTCGGGGTCACGAACTGCCAGGCGGTCATGCCCAGCAGCAAGGTGCCGATACCGGCAAAGAAGAGTGACGTGGGCAGTGTCCAGGCCATCCATTCCATCATCATGTCCTCTTGTGGGCCGCCAGCAGAGACTTGCTGACGGCAATGACAGCGGCGCTCGTGCTGGTGCCGATCACACCCGGCCCAGGGCAAAGCCCTTGGCGACATGGTTGCGCACGAAGTAGATCACCAGAATGCCGGGAATCAGCGTCAGGGCACCGGCGGCGGCCAGCACGCCCCAGTCGATGCCCGAGGCCGAGACCGTTCGCGTCATCACCGCCGCTATCGGTTTCGCCTCCGTCGAGGTCAGGGTTCGCGCCAGCAACAGCTCCACCCACGAGAACATGAAGCAGAAGAAGGCGGTCACCCCGATGCCCGGGCGAATCATCGGGATGAACAGCGTCAGGAAGAAGCGCGGGAAGCTGTAGCCGTCGATATAGGCCGTCTCATCGATCTCCTTGGGCACGCCGGACATGAAGCCTTCCAGAATCCAGACCGCCAGCGGCACGTTGAACAGACAGTGCGCGAGTGCCACCGCCAGCGGGGTATCAAAAAGCCCCACCGAGGAATAGAGCTGGAAGAACGGCAGCAGGAAGACCGCCGGCGGCGCCATGCGATTGGTCAGCAGCCAGAAGAACAGATGCTTGTCGCCCAGGAAGCGATAGCGCGAGAAGGCATAGGCCGCCGGCAGCGCCACCGCCAGCGAGATGAGCATGTTGAGCACCACGTAGCTCATCGAGTTGAGGTAGCCCATGTACCAGCTGGGATCGGTGAAGATCACCCGATAGTTGTCGAAGGTGAAGTTCTCGGGCCACAGGGTCAGGCCGCCGAGAATCTCCTGATTCGACTTGAAGGACATGATCAGCAGCCAGTAGATCGGCACCAGCAGGAACAGCAGATAGATCGTCATTACCAGACGTTTGCGTGTGGTCATCACTCGTCTCCTCAGGCGTCGTCACTGTCCTGATGGGTCATGGCGGTATAGAACAGCCACGAGACCAGCAGGATGATGAGGAAGTAGATCAGCGAGAAGGCAGCGGCACGTCCGAGATCGAACTGGCCGATCGCCATCTGGGTCAAGGTCTGGGACAGGAAGGTGGTGGTGGTACCCGGCCCGCCACCGGTGAGCACGAAGGGCTCGGTGTAGATCATGAAGCTGTCCATGAAGCGCAGCATGATGCCGATCAACAGCACGCTCTTGAGCTTGGGCAGCTGGATGTAGCGGAACACGGCCCAGGGCGAGGCACGGTCGATGCGCGCGGCCTGGTAATAGACATCGGGAATGGCACGCAGCCCCGAATAGCACAGCAGCGCCACCAGCGACGTCCAGTGCCAGACATCCATCACCAGCACCGTCACCCAGGCGTCAGCCGGATTGGAGGCGTAGTTGTAGTCGATGCCCAGCTGGCCCAGTGCCCAGCCGTAGAGACCGATGTCCTCACGACCGATGATCTGCCAGATGGTGCCGACCACGTTCCAGGGAATCAGCAGCGGCAAGGCCAGCAGAATCATGCACAGCGAGACCATGAAGCCCTTGCGCGGCATCGAGAGCGCCACGGCGATCCCCAGCGGAATCTCGATGGCCAGCACCGCGAAGGAATAGACGAACTGACGGATCAGCGAATCGTGCAAGCGCTCGTCACGCAGGATCTCGCGATACCACTCGGTGCCGACGAAGAAGCGCGTGGAGGGATCGAAGATGTCCTGCACCGAGTAGTTGACCACCGTCATCATCGGGATGATGGCCGAGAATGCCACCACGATGACCACCGGCAGTACCAGCCACCAGGCGCGATTGTTGTGTGTGCGTTGCATCAGGCGTGTCCTCCCGGCCCCTGGTCATCTTCCCCTCTGGCAAAGCCGTCCGCCTCGCCACTGTCGTGCGCGCCGGCCTGTGACAGATCCAGCAGATGCTCATCGAGATAGAAGCGCTGCCAGCGGGCGGGCAGACGCAGGCGCACGCGGCCTGTCGGCAGCGGCGCATCTTCCTCGATGCGCGCCTTGAACAGGCAGCCGCCACCGATGTCGAGATCCACCACCTTGTAGGTGCCAAGATCCTGCACCAGCGTGACCTGACCACTCAGCCAATGCTCGCGGGTGTCGGGAACCGCCGCCGCTGGTGAACTGTCGCTGGCCTCGAGCTCGACGAATTCGGGGCGAATGCCCAGCTTCAACTCGCCCTTGCGCTCCGCCAGTGTCGCCAGCAGCGCCCGTGGGAGATGCAGCAAGGGTGCATCCTCCCCCGTGCCGAGCCGCACGCCCTGCGATTCCAGCGTGATGCTGGCCAGGTTCATGCCCGGCGAGCCGATGAAGTAGCCCACGAAGGTGTGAGCGGGGGCCTCGAACAGCTCGCGCGGGGTGCCGAACTGCACGATGCGGCCCTCGTACATCACCGCGATCTTGTCGGCGAAGGTCGAGGCCTCCAGCTGATCATGGGTGACGTAGACCATGGTGATGTTGAACTGCTCGTGGATCTGCTTGAGCTTGCGGCGCAGCTTCCACTTGAGGTGGGGGTCGATGACCGTCAGCGGTTCATCGAACAGGATGGCGGCCACGTCATCGCGCACCAGGCCACGGCCCATCGAGACCTTCTGCTTCTCGTCGGCCGTCAGGTTGCTGGCACGCCGCGTCAGCAGGTCTTCCAGCTCCAGCACCTGGGCGATCTCACGCACCCGGGACTGCACCTTGTGCTCCGGCTGGCGCTGATTGCGCAGCGGGAAGGCCAGATTGTCGAAGACCGTCATGGTGTCGTAGACCACCGGGAACTGGAACACCTGAGCAATGTTGCGCTCTTCCGGCGGCAGCCGATTGACCACGCGATCATCGAAGCGCACCTCACCCTCGGAGGGGGCCAGCAACCCGGAGATGATGTTGAGCAGCGTGCTCTTGCCACACCCCGACGGGCCGAGCAGTGCATAGGCGCCGCCCTGCTGCCAGACATGATTCATGCGCCGGATGGCGTAATCACTGTCCGCGGTGGGCGCCGCCAGGTAGCTGTGCGCCAGATCATTGAGGTGTATTTCCGCCATCAGGCCAGCCCTCCGCCAGTCGTGGTGGGTCGCTCGGGCGAGCGGATCAGTGCCCCATCGCCATGCTGTTCCGCCCCGTCACCACCATCGGCGGCATAGACGAACAGCTTGTGGGCGGGGGCATAGACGCGGATGGAATCATCCACGGCGAAGTCGTGGATGCCGGCCAGATGCAGGACCAGCGAGTGATCGTCATTGCTGACATGCAGGAAGGTCTCGGAGCCGGAGATCTCGGCGATATCCACCGTGACGGCGAACTCCAGATCATCATCGGCCAGAGGTGCCAGCCCCAGATGGCTGGGGCGGATGCCGAAGCGGTAGGCCCCGCTCTCGATCCCCGCCAGTGGCGTGGGCAGCACGAAACGGCTGCCCTGCTCGCCGGCACTGGCCGCGCCGGAGAACGCCAGCTCACGTCCGCGCACCTCGGCCTCGAACAGATTGATCTGCGGCTCGGAGTAGAGCTTCGCCGCCTCGACACTCAGTGGATGATGGTAGACGGCCTCGGTAGGCCCGGACTGCAGCACCCGCCCTTCATGCATCAGGGTGGTGGTGCCGCCGAGTGCCAACGCCTCGCCGGGCTCGGTGGTGGCGTAGACGGCAATGGTGTTGCGGGTCGCGAACAGGCTGCGCATCTCGTGGCGCAATTCTTCGCGCAGCTTGTAGTCGAGATTGACCAGCGGTTCATCGAACAGCACCAGGTCGGCGTCCTTGACCAGCGCCCGCGCCATGGCCGTGCGCTGCTGCTGGCCACCGGACAGCTCCGCTGGCTGACGCGCAAGGAACTGCTCGATATGCAGCATCTCGGCGATCTCGTGCACGCGGCGGCGAATTTCCTCAGGCGCCATGCGCGCCAGCTTCAAAGGCGAGGCGATGTTGTCGTAGACGCTCAGGCTCGGGTAGTTGATGAACTGCTGATAGACCATCGAGATGTTGCGCTCGCGCACCGGACGGCCGGTCACGTCCTCGCCGTTCATCACGATGCGCCCGTCACTGGGCACATCGAGACCCGCCATCAGGCGCATCAGCGACGTCTTGCCGGACAGGGTGCGTCCCAGCAGCACATTGAAGGAGCCGGGCTCGAAGGTCAGGTCCACCCTGTCGATATGGGTCTCGCGGCCAACCCGGCGGGTGACCGCCTCAAGGCTCAAGGACATGGCGCTGTCTCGTCTGGTGAAAGTCATCGGGGCAAGGACACGGCCAACCACTGCCGAGTGTTCACACCCACCTGGTGACTATCCTCAAGCGAACCCTGTGCCAGCCGCGCGCCGACACCTGCCCACAGACACCCTCCTCCAGCCCTCGAAGGGCACCGGATTCCGCTCTTATGTCGATCATTCAGCCACTTGCCAGATGCGACCAAGGCAGGGGCAGACCATGGTCTAGCCCGTCATCCGCGCCGTCTGCCGCTACTCTGATGAACAGTGTCTGAACACTGGAGTCCTCGGAACTGAACACTCACCACGCACAAGTGAACATTGCCGTGAACACTCCCCCAGGCCGATATCAGCATCGATAACAGCACCAATAACAACAGAGGCCTGAAAGGCCCGCCGCACAAGGGACGTCGCATGCCACTACCCCACGCCGCCAAGCACTCAGCGCGCCACGCTGCTCATCCTTCGGCCAAGCATCCAGCCCGCCACGCGGAGGATCAGGCACTCTATCGAGACTCCGCCTGCGCAACGCCTGCGGCGGCGCTTCCCCCTGCTCCCTCCTCTTCTGTTCCCTCTTCTTTCCCCTCGGCGCTGCCGCCCTCAACCCTCAGGTGTCCGCCGGAGGAGCTCGTCTGGCGGCAGCGTCAGGCCGCCAGCCTGATGGCGACGGTGGCGTCAGCGGTGGCCGGCCATACCCTCAACCTGCTCGATCACTGGCAGGCGTGTCTGGTACTGACCGACCGCGATGGCGTGGTGCTGGCAAGCTACGGCCATCAACAGCTGCTGGGCAATGATGCCGCCCTGTTGCACCCCGGCGCGCGCTGGCGTGAGGAGTCGCTGGGTCACAACGCCATCGCCGAGACCCTGAATGCGCCGCGCGCCAATCGCCTGGCACGCATCGCCCTCGAGGCGCATGACGCCGAATGCCTCAAGGGCCTGGCCAGCGCCAGTGCCGCACTGCTGGCCCCCGCCAGCTGGAGTGCCAGTCGCGGGCTGACGCCCGGCGCCTGCGAGGGGTGCCTGGGGCTGATCTGCGATCCCTACCGTGTGCGCCAGTACAGCCTCGGCATGCTCGGCGTACTGGCGGATGACATCGAGCAACGCCGTCTGGGCGAGGCGCATGGGCACGACCATCACCTGTTGCGCCTGCATCTCAACCGCTCGCAGCTGGACTCGCCCAGCGCGGCCCTGCTGGCCATCACGCCGCAAGGTCAGGTCGCGGCTGCCAGTCGCCGGGGACTGCAGCTGCTGGCGGCTCATCTTGAACTCACGCCCGTCTCCGATAGCGCAGACAATGCATCGAACAGCGCGGCCAATGCATCGAACAGCGCAGCCCATGTGGCGGACAGCGACAGCTGCGCCACCCGCGATGACATCCACCTGCTGCTGGGCCAGCCGCTGGCACGCTGGCAGCTGGACTGGGCGCCGCTGGTCCAACTCGCCGAGGCGCAGTGCCTGACGCTCACGCAGCACCCGCGCTTCACCGGCTACACCCTGTGTGCAGCCCCGCCCAGGCCACGGGTCGTGGCCCGTGCGCCGGCCGAGCCCCCAGAAAGCCAGACACCGGCCGAAGCCGCCACTCGAGAGACTGTGTGCCACCCGAGCCTTGCGCGCCTGCATCATGGCGATGCCGGCTGGGCCAGGGTCTGCGAGCTGCTGGCGCGGCTGGTGAACGCCCGCCTGCCACTGCTGCTGCAGGGCGAGACCGGCGTCGGCAAGGAGGAAGTGGTCAAGGCGCTGCATCAGGCCAGTCATCGCGCCCATCAGCCGCTGGTCGCCATCAACTGCGCCGCCTTGCCGGATGAGCTGGTCGAGGCCGAGCTGTTCGGCTATCGGCGCGGCGCCTTTACCGGTGCCGACCCCGCCGGGCGCGAAGGCCGCCTGCTCGAGGCCAATGGCGGACGCCTGTTTCTGGATGAGATCGGCGACATGCCACTGCATGTGCAGGCGCGTCTGCTGCGCGTGCTGCAGGAGCGTGAAGTCACCCCGCTGGGCGGCGGCAAGCCGCAGCGGGTCGATTTCGAACTGGTCGCCGCCACCCATCAGCCCCTCAGCGAGCTGGTCAAGGCCGGGCGCTTCCGGGCGGATCTCTACTATCGCCTGTGTGGCGCCACCATCGCCCTGCCGCCGCTGAGGGAGCGTCACGACATCGCCGGCCTGAGTCGTGCCCTGCTGACCAGGCTGTGCCGAGAGCAGCAACGTGAGCTGCCGCGCATCACGCCCGCCTTCCTCGATCGCCTCACCCAGCATGACTGGCCCGGCAACGTGCGCGAGCTGGACAACGTGCTGCGTCTGGCGCTGGCACTGTGCGACGGGCCGGCCCTGGAGCCGTGCCATGTAATGCTGGCGGGCGACTGTCTCGCCTCACAGGGCGACTGTCCCGCATCAGAGGGCCAGATCACCCGCCAGCCCTCGCAAGCGAGCGGCCAGCCCTCGCTGCATGATCTCTCCAGCGCCGAGGAGCTGCAGAGTGCGCTGGACGCGCTGGGCGGCAACGTCTCGCGTCTCGCGCGGGAGCTGGGCATCAGTCGCACCACGCTCTACAAGCGGCTCGGCGCGGCCTGACGCAGCAGGCTTTTCCTCAAGTCCTGTCTCCAAGTCCTGTCTCCAAGCCCTGTCTTCAAGCCCTGTCTTCAAGCCCTGGCCCTGAAACGCTCGTGCCCCCGCAGACAGACTCTGCGGGGGCACGGGCGTTTCTTGCGACTCCTGTTTCTCACCGCTATCAAGCGCTCGGCACTCAAGAGCAGAGGGCAGAGGGCAGAGGGCAGAGGGCAGACGGCAGAGGACAAAGATCAGCTCGGCGTCAGGCCGCGCAGACGTTCATTGCGGCGGCGAATCAGCTCCAGTGTCGTCAGCAGCAGGATCGAGACCAGTACCAGCAGCGTGGCCACCGCCAGAATCGTCGGACTGATCTCCTCGCGGATACCGGACCACATCTGGATCGGGATGGTGGTCTGCGCCGGCCCGGCGATGAACAGCACCACCACGACTTCATCGAACGAGGTGATGAAGGCAAACAGCGCACCGGACACCACCCCCGGCGTCACCAGCGGCAGGATGATGCGGAAGAAGGTGCGACTCGGACTGGCCCCCAGCGAGTGTGCCGCACGTGTCAGCGAGTGATCGAAGCCGGACAGGGTCGCCGTCACCGTGATCACCACGAAGGGAATGCCCAGCGCCGTGTGCGCCAGAATCACGCCCAGATAGGTCTGGGTCAGCCCCAGTTTCGAGAAGAAGAAGAACATCGCCGCGGCGCTGATGATCAGCGGCACGATCATCGGCGAGATCAGGATCGCCATGATGGTGTTGCGAAACGGCATGAAGCGGCTGGAAAGCCCCAGTGCGGCAAGCGTGCCCAGTACCGTGGCCAGCACCGTCGCGCACACCGCCACGATGATGCTGTTCTTGATCGAGCGCATCCACTCATCCGAGGTGAAGAACTCCTGATACCAGCGCAACGAATAGCCATCAGGGTCCAGCGACAGCATCTTCTCCGAGAAGGTGAAGTAGGGTTCAGCATTGAACGAGAGCGGAATGATCACCAGGATCGGCCCGATCAGGAACAGGAAGATCAGCGCGCACAGCACGCAGAACACCCAATGCCAGATCCGCTCACCACGAGTTGCATAGGAAGGTATGGCCATCTGTCACCCCAGTTTGACCTTGTCCACACCGATCAGACGGTTGTAGACGAGATAGAAGAGGATCACCACGACCAGCAGTATCGAGCCAATGGCCGCTGCCAGCCCCCAGTTGAGCGAGGTCTGCATGTGATAGGCGATGAAGTTGGTGATGAAGCGGCCCGACTGCCCGCCCACCAGTGCCGGCGTGATGTAGTAGCCGATGGAGAGGATGAAGACCAGAATCGAGCCCGCCCCGATGCCCGGCAAGGTCTGCGGGAAGTAGACGCGCCGGAAGGCGGTGATCGGCCCGGCGCCCAGCGAGCGCGCCGCATGCATGTAGCTGGGCGGGATGGTCTTCATCACCGAGTACAGCGGCAGGATCATGAACGGCAGCAGGATGTGGGTCATCGCGATGATGGTACCGGTCTTGTTGTAGATCATCTGGATACGCGCCTCCTCGGCGAGTATCCCGACACCCACCAGCATGTCATTGAGCACCCCCTGCTGCTGCAGGATCGCGATCCAGGTGGTGGTTCGCACCAGCAGCGAGGTCCAGAACGGCAGCAGCACCAGAATCATCAGCAGATTGCCGCGACTGGCTGGCAGGGTCGCCAGCAGCCAGGCCACCGGATAGGCCAGCAACAGACACAGCCCGGTGATCGCCGCGCTCATCCAGAAGGTGCGGATGAACAGCGAGACGTGGATCTGCAGATACTCTGGTTTCTCGACGATCTCGCCTGTCGGTGAGAACTGGCGATCCACCGCCGCCAGATAGTAGGAAGCGGTGAGAGGCGACGATTCGCGTTTGATCAGACGCCAGATATCCGGGTCCTCCCAATCCTCATCGGCCTTGATCAGCGCGGCCTTGTAAGGGGCCTCCATGCGTCCGGCACGGCGGGCGCTCTTCATGAACAGCGACCGCATGCCGGACTTTTCGTAGTTGAGACGCGAGGCGACGCGCCCGAGATTGCGCGCCTTGAGTCCCGCGGCCAGATCCTGCGCCAGGGCGGCGTAGGCGGCCTCTTCCGGCAACCCTTCGCCGTCCCAGTCGACCAGCACCTCGCTGGTGCGTGGCAGATAGGTGGAGACTTCCGGGTTGTCGACACTGCGTGACAGCATGTCGAAGATGGGCATGACGAATGCCAGCCCGATGAAGACCAGCAACGGCGCCACCAGCAGCAACGCCTTGATGCGGCTGCGACGGATGGCGCGATTGAGGCTCTGTTTCAGCGGCACGCCATCGGCGGTGGTCAGCGCCGCGCCGGGGGCACCATTGGGGTCATGTGCTGCGCTTCCGGACGTGGCCGGGGCGGAGGAATCGCTCATCCTGCACTCCTTGATCGGCTATCCGAGGATGCCTGGGCCGCCAGCCGGCTTCCGCGTGACAGTGACGGAAGCCAACCTGGCGGAATCGAGCATGGCCGAGGGGCCATCAGGCATGATCAAAAAGGCCCCGGCGCGCGGGTGTGCGCCACCGGGGCCAGCGGGTCAGTGCAGGGGTCAGCGTGCCAGCCAGGCGTTGAAGCGCTGGCTCAGCTCATCGAGGTTGTCGGCCCAGAATTCGTCATCCTTGGGGATGGCGGTCTCGAAGTTGGGGCCATAGGTGGGCATGTGCGGCTTCATGTCGATGCCGGTGTCCGCATGGGTCGAGACCAGTGCCGCGGAGGAGGTACGCGCCGGCCCGTAGGAGATGTACTTGGCCTGATCCGCCAGACGCTGGGTATCGGTGGCGAACATCAGGTAATCCTTGACCTTGTCGAGCTTGCCGGTAGGCACCACCCAGCCATCCAGCTCGAAGACCTGGGCATCCCAGACGATTGAGAATGGCTGCTTCTCGTTGACCTCGGCATCGAAGATGCGTCCGTTGTAGGCCGAGGCGAAGGCCACTTCCTTGTCCGCCAGCAGCTGCGGCGGCTGTGCGCCCTCTTCCCACCAGATCACGCTGTCCTTGATGGTATCGAGTTTGGCGAAGGCGCGTTCGATGCCTTCCTGGGAATCCAGCATCTCGTAGACATCTTCCGGAGCCACGCCATCGGCCACCAGCGCCCACTCCATGTTGTTGATCGGCTTCTTCTGCAGCGCACGCTTGCCGGGGAATTCCTCGAGATTGAACACATCATCGATGGAATCCGGCTGCTTGTCCTCGGGGAACATCTCGGTATTGAAGGCCACGATGTTGGAGTAGACGATCTGCGGCACGAAGCACTCGCTGAGCGAATTCTCGATGAAGTCCTCGCTGGCCGGCGTGCCATCCGGCGCTGCCGCGAACAGGGTGTCCGGGTCCAGCGGCTCGATCAGGCCTTCCGAACAGGCAATCAAGGCATCACTGGGCAGCATGTCGACCAGGTCCCAGGTGACGTTGCCGGCCTGGACCTGTGCGCGCAGACCGGACAGCGCATTGGATGACTTGTCGATATTGACGACGGTGTCGCCGCTCTTCTCTTCCCAGGGCTCGTGATAAGCCTTGTTCTGGCTGTCGGTATAGGCGCCGCCCCACGAGACGATATTGAGCGTCTCGGCCTGGGCCGCACCGGCGCTCATGCCGGCCGCTGCCACGGCAACCGCCAGCAGACTGCGCAGCGGCATGCCCGGGCGCGAGGTAGTGAATGACGCGGTGAACTGATTGATGACTGACATGGATGAATCTCCCTGATTTCTTGTTGTTGTGCTGCACTCTTGTCGCAAAATCTGCTCTTGCTTTGCTAAGGAAGCGTGCTTAACCTCCCGTGCTGCTTTTCCTTTCTCGCCGGTCCTGTCTAGCCTGTCTAGCCTGTCTTTTTCTCGCCTGTTCTTCTGGTCTGCTCTGACCTTTGCTGGCCTCAGGCATCCAGCGCCCGGCAGTCGCAGGCGTCCCATCCGACCTGCAGGGTCTGCCCGGGCCGCAAGGGCGGGTAGCCCTCGGCGTTGGGTGTCTTGATGATGAATTCGTCACTGCCACACACCGCCACGCGCGTGCGTAGATGATCTCCAAGATAGATCACCTCGAGCACCTCGGCGGAGAAGACATTGTCGGGAGGGCTTTGCGTGCCCGCGGCGCCTGGCTCTTCCGCCGACAGCAGGCGCACCCGCTCCGGACGCAGTGACAGCTGGGTGCGCTCGCCGACCTCATTGACGGCCACCTTGAGCGCCCGTACCTGCTCGCCACTGTCGAGGGTCACCGTGCAATGCTCACCCTGAGCGTCGAGCTGCGATACCTGGCCGTTGAGGCGATTGTTCTCGCCGATGAAATAGGCGACGAAGGCATTCTCCGGCGCTTCATACAACGCCTCGGGGGTTGCCAGCTGCTGGACGATGCCGTCATTGAAGACCGCGATGCGGTCCGACATGGTCAGCGCTTCCGTCTGATCGTGGGTCACGTAGAGCATGGTGACGCCGAGGCGCTGGTGGATGCGCTTGATCTCGAACTGCATCTCTTCGCGCAGATTCTTGTCCAGCGCCCCCAGCGGCTCATCCATCAGCACCAGCTCCGGCTCGAAGACCAACGCACGTGCCAGGGCGACCCGCTGCTGCTGCCCACCGGAGAGCTGCCCCGGGCGGCGATCGCCGAATTCGCCGAGTCGCACCATGTCCAGCGCGTTGGCCACCTTGGTCGAGATTTCCTCCTTGCTCATGCCGCGCACTTCCAATGGGAAGGCCAAGTTCTCGGCCACGCTCATGTGCGGAAACAGCGCATAGTTCTGGAAGACCATGCCGATACCGCGCTTGTGCGGTGGCAAGTCATTGATGGGGGTACCGTCGAGGAGGATGTCGCCGTGGGTCGGCGTTTCGAAGCCTGCCATCATCATCAGGCAGGTGGTCTTGCCGGAACCGGACGGCCCCAGCAGGGTGACGAACTCGCCGCGCTGGACTTCAAGATTGAATCCCTTGACCACCAGCGTTTCGCCGTCATAGCTCTTTTGCACATCATTGAAGATCGCGAAGCAGGAGCTGGTCTCCTGCGGCGCGTCGGGCTCAGCAGTCGTGACCATGCGTGGTATCCATACGTGTTGTTGTTATCGTGGAGCATGTGATCGAACAGGCTTCACCGGCCCTGATCGCTGCCCTCAGTCCCATTTGACCCTACGGGGGCAAGCGAGAGGCGACAAGCGCCGCGCTCGCTGAAAAGCGTTGAAATCAGGCTATGCGAAAGTCTACATGTTGAACTACAGTCGCCTGCCATTCGCCAAGGGCCCTCGGCAAGCACCGCCGCTGAATCACCGACGCCACATGGCGCTTCCCCGGTGAGCGCCCACTGAAAAGCCCCCACTGCACACAAGGCAGCGGGGGCTTTGGGTCTTTCAACTCTGGGTTGCCCGAGGTGGACAGCCATATCAGAGCCTCTGGGGCTCAGCGGCGGTCAGAACTTGGTAATGACCCACACCGCGTGGATGATCCCCGGCAGGAAACCGAAGCAGGTCAGGATGATGTTGATCCAGAAATGCTTGTTGGCGACACCCACCTGCATGAGAACGCCCAGCGGCGGCAGGATGATGGCCAGAATGATGCGAATGATATCCATGAGTTGCTCCTTGCGATTGTGACAACCGTGACTCCACGGAGGTCATGAATGTTCGGTACTCGTGTTGATCAGTGTCCTTCTTGATCACTGCCCTTCTCGATCAGCGTCGGCCTTGTCGACATCATCGTCGTGCGCTGAGGCAGATCCGCCAGCGCGGGCCTGACGATCGATCTTCTGGGACAGCTTCTCGGAGTCCGCGGCCAGCTGCTCGTGGTAGCGCTCCCAGTCTTCCCAGTCATGCGGCGTCCCGGTGCGTGGCCGATGGCTGCCGGACTCACGTGCACGTGCCCAGGCATGTTCTTCCAGACTCTGAGGCTTGTCCTCCTCCTTGTCCTTGTCGCCGTCCAGGCCGTGCTTCGCCATGTACTCTCGTGCGTTCATCTATTGCCTCGCTTGCCAGACTCGACGCCTGACGATGCTGTGACGTACCCACTACTTATGGCTGACAGGGGAAAATATCAAGTCTGTATAACTATTTCCGGCAAAAAAGCCGCTTGCCGGCCAGCACGTTCCTGCCGAGAACAAGGCCATGAGCCAGCCCACGACTGGCTGTCAGCATCATCAAGAAAAGCTATCGCCTCGCTTGATGCAATCAAATTCACCCGCAAGAGGCTTGCCCCTAGACTGGCTCCAGTTTCGCAAGGCACTGATTTCTCATGCACTCGACAGCGTTATCGAGCCTCAGTCGCCTGCCACCCCTTTTAGATATGTCTCATCGAGACCGGAGCCAATTTCATGCAACTCGAATCACACGAAGGCCAGCAGGTCCCGAACGTCAGCTTCAAGATCCGTCGCGACGGCCGTCTGGTCGAGCGCACCAGCGAGGAGATCTTCTCGGGCCGCAACGTGGTGGTCTTCGCCCTGCCGGGCGCCTTCACCCCGACTTGTTCCTCCACTCACCTGCCGCGCTACAACGAGCTGGCTGATCGCTTCTATGCTGTCGGCGTCGACGAGATCGTCTGCCTGTCCGTCAATGACGCCTTCGTCATGGAATCCTGGGGCGAGCATCAGGAAGCCGAGAACCTGAGCCTGATCGCCGATGGCAACGGCGACTTCGCCGCCGGCATGGGCATGCTGGTCGACAAGAGCGACATCGGTTTCGGCAAGCGCAGCTGGCGCTATTCCATGCTGGTACGCAACGGCGTGGTCGAGAAGCAGTTCATCGAGCCGCAGAAGCCGGGCGACCCCTTTGAAGTCTCCGACGCCGATACCATGCTCGACTATCTGGACCCGGACGCCGGCCGTCCCAGCTTCGCTACCCTGTTCAGCAAGCCGGGCTGCCCGTACTGCGCACGTGCGAAGCAGATGCTCGACGAAGCACGCATCAGCTACGAAGTCATCGAAGTCGGCACCCGCGGCGTGACCTCACGCACCCTGCGCGCCATGACCGGTCAGGCCACCGTGCCGCAGGTCTGGATCGACGGCGAGCATGTCGGCGGCAGCGATGAAGTCGCCCGCTACTTCGGCAGCCTGACCAGCGCTTGAACGCATCACGCTGACAGGCCCCGATAACTTTCTCTTTTCATCACGCGCGGGCCACGCTCGCGCTTGAGACCCCATTGTCAGGTGCGCCGCTGGCGCGCCTTGAGGAGTACGACGTGAACGAACGCCAGGTTGAAGTCGCCATCATCGGTGCCGGCAGTGCCGGCCTGGGTGCCTATCGCGCCGCCAAGGCACACACCGATTCCGTGGTCATGATCGAAGGTGGCCCCTACGGCACCACCTGTGCCCGTGTCGGCTGCATGCCTTCCAAGCTGCTGATCAGTGCGGCCGAAGCCGCGCATCACGCCCGTGACACCGCACCGTTCGGCATCAATGTCGAAGGCGAGGTCAAGGTAGATGGCCGCGCCGTGATGGACCGCGTCAAGCGTGAGCGCGACCGCTTCGTCGGTTTCGTGGTCGAGTCCGTGGAAGGCATTCCCTCCCACGACAAGCTGCGCGGCAATGCGCGTTTCGAGACCGCCAACAGCCTGATCATCGGCGACAACGAGACCCGCGTCACCTTCGAGCGTGTCGTGATCGCCACCGGCTCACGCCCCAGCTACCCGGGCTTCTTCGAGAATGCCGGTGACCGCCTGATCATCAACGACAGCGTCTTCGACTGGGACGACCTGCCGGAATCCGTCGCCGTCTTCGGCCCGGGCGTCATCGGGCTGGAGCTGGGCCAGGCGCTCACGCGTCTCGGCGTGCGCATCCGCATGTTCGGTGTCGGCGGCGCCATCGGCCCGCTGCGTGACGAGAAGCTGCGTGCCAATGCCGATCGCGTCTTCAACGAGGAGTTCTACCTCGACCCGGACGCCAAGGTCGAAAAGATCGAACGCGTCGAGGACGAGAACGGCGCCGGTGTCGAGTTCACCTTCATCGAGCGTGGCAGCGAAGCGCGTCTCACCGAGCGTTTCGACTACCTGCTTGCGGCCACCGGCCGTCGCCCGAACGTCGATCGCCTCAATATCGAGGCGTTGGGTCTGAAGCTGGACGAGCGCGGCGTGCCGATCTTCAATCGTCACACCCTGCAGACTCGTCTGAGCGACGACACGCCGAGCCATGTCTTCATCGCCGGCGACGCCAACAACGACCTGCCGCTGCTGCACGAAGCCTCCGATGAGGGCCGTATCGCCGGTGACAACGCCGGTCGCTTCCCCGACGTGCGTGCCGGTCAGCGCAAGAGCACCATCGCCGTCGTGTTCAGTGATCCGCAGATGGCCACCATCGGCCTCTCGACCGCCGAGATCGAACAGCGCTACGGTGCCTGCGACTGCTACGCGGTGGGCGAAGTCGACTTCACCGGCCAGGGGCGCTCCCGCGTGATGCGCATGAACAAGGGCATGCTGCGTGTCTATGGCGAGCAAGGCACCGGCCTGCTGCTGGGCGCCGAGATCTTCGGCCCGCGTGCCGAGCACCTCGCCCACCTGCTGGCCTGGTCCCATCAGCAACGCATGACCATCGAGCAGATGCTGGAAATGCCCTTCTATCACCCGGTGATCGAGGAAGGCCTGCGCACCGCGCTGCGTGACCTCAACGCCAACCTGCAGCTGGGCCCGGCCATCGTCGAGCGCTGCATGGAATGCGGTCCGGGTGACTGATACCCCCTCAAGGCAACGGGACGCGCAGCTCACGCAGTGATGCCCTATGCTCTGAACAGATGTTGAATGTCGCCGGCAGTCACGAAAGTGGCTGCCGGCATTCATCGCACGGCTCCCTCACCGGAGAGTCGAAGAGCAGTGACGCAGGAGATCTGCCCATGAAAGCCACCCAGCTCAAGGTACCCTCGACCCTTCGCGACATCATGTCCCGCGACTGTTATCGCGTGAAGGCACGCACCAGCATTCTCGAACTCGCCCAGGGCCTGACCCACCACCGTCTGCCCGGCGTGCCGGTCGTGGATGACTTGGACCGCCTGATCGGCTTCATCTCCGAACAGGACATCCTCGGCAAGCTGCTCGACAGTGCCTATCACTGCGGCCAGCATGCCCAGGTCGGCGACCTGATGCGTCACGAAGTCCTCAGCGTCGGCCCGAATGACAGCATCACGGATCTGGCGCAGCACATGAATGGCCAGCGCCCCAAGGTCTATCCGGTGGTCGAACAGGGCCGCCTGATCGGCATGGTCACCCGCCGCGATGTCCTGAGTGCGCTGCTGGTGATGCAGAACGGCTGTTGAGGCAGTTCACCAAGCAAGTAACTGCTTAGAGCCAGACCTAACGTACAGAGCCCCCAGCGGTCATCACCGCTGGGGGCTCTGTACGTGATGGATGAGAAAACCGAGTGCATCGAGAGCGTCTTCAGCATGCTTGCACCAGCAGGCCAACGCCTCGAAGATTACCCAATGGCTAATCAATCTCTGCCGCCAGCCTGACATCCAACAATTTGCGCGCCGCAACCCGAGGCGGTGACAGTCGCTGGGAAGCGCTGTACCGCGCCCTGCCACCAAGACCTCTGGTAACAGTGAAAGTCGCTGAAAGCTTGGGAATATTCGAACGCCCCAGGCGAAAACCTGCCAAAGCCCGCGTATTTCAGGCATAAAAAAATCCGCCAGGAAAACCGTGGCGGACCAAAGAACAGTTAAAGCCAGACATAACATCGCGATAACATCATGTCCTTGCTTACTATGACTGCACCTTTTGCATTTCTATCCCGACGGTTGCCAAAAAATTCGGCCTTTTTTGTCACTGACCTTTACGGAATGTGAAAGCTGGGCTACGTGCGTTGCCAGTGGAAGACGCGCTAACCTGTGATCTGACCTGATCGCTGGATCGAGCCCCACAAGGACACCGCATGTCTGCCACGCCCCATGACCTCCACGCCCTGACGCTGCGTCACCCGGAAATCGCCAGCCTGATGGCCGGCCGCGAAATCGGCTGGCTCAACCCTGAACGCGTCGCGACCGCCAAGGCGCTCGCCTCACCGGCGCTGCAGGCGAGTGGCGTGGGAGTCCAGGACATCGAGGATGCCGACGCAGGCCTGATGCGTTTCGCTCCCTGGATTGCCGAAGCCTTCCCCGAGACCGCCGCCGCGTCAGGGCGCATCGAATCGCCGCTGGTGGCAGCGCCCGGCTTGCAGCAGGCGCTGAGCGGCATAGCCTCGAACGCTTCTCCCCTCAGCGCAGCCGAATCCCCGCTGCCCGGCCGCCTGATGATCAAGTGCGACAACGCCCTGCCCATCTCGGGTTCGATCAAGGCGCGCGGTGGCATCCACGAGGTGCTCAAGCATGCCGAGCGTCTCGCCATTGACGCAGGGCTGCTGCATCAGGAAGACGACTACCGCGCCTTCCAGCGTGATGAGATACGTGATCTGCTGGCCGGCCAACAGGTCGTGGTGGGTTCCACCGGCAACCTGGGGCTCAGCATCGGTATCATGAGCGCGCGGCTCGGCTTTCGCGTCACCGTGCACATGTCGGCAGATGCCAAGCAATGGAAGAAGGACCTGCTGCGCGCGCGGGGCGCGGAGGTCGTGGAGCACAGCGGGGATTACGGCAAGGCCGTCGCCGCTGGGCGCGAGGAAGCGCAGCAGCCCAACGCCCACTTCATCGATGATGAAAGCTCGCGGGACCTGTTCGTGGGCTACGCCACGGCGGCCAGCCGCCTCGCGGAGCAGCTCTCGGCGCAGGGCATCCCGGTGGATGCCCGCCACCCGCTCTGCGTCTACCTGCCCTGTGGCGTCGGCGGCGGGCCGGGGGGCGTGGCCTACGGCCTCAAGCAGGTCTTCGGTGACGCCGTGCACTGCTTCTTCGCCGAGCCGGTCAACTCCCCCTGCATGCTGCTGGGCATGTTGACCGGCGAACATGACGGCATCGCGGTGGAGGATATCGGGTTGGACAATCGCACCTGCGCCGATGGCCTGGCGGTGGGTCGCGCCTCGGCCTTCGTCGGGCGCGTGATGGCCCCCTTGCTCAGCGGCATCCATACCGTGCGCGATGAGCATCTGCTCGAACTGCTCGCGCTGGCATATGACAGCGAAGGCCTCATGCTTGAGCCGTCCGCGCTGGCCGGCGTGCCCGGTATCCGCCACGTGCTGCGCAATGACGCGCCCGAGTGGCACGCCTGGCGAGCGGCCAACGGGCTGGATGACAGCGAGGTGCAGACCAATACCACCCATGTCGTCTGGGCCACCGGCGGCAGCATGGTACCCGAGGCGATCTGGCAGGCCGACTATCAGCGCGGCAAGGCGTTGCTGTCACAGGCCAGCGCAAACCGGCGAAAGTGAGCGATCAGGCGATGAAGGCCTGCCACAACCACACGCCGGTCAGCGCCAGCCCGATCACTCCCAGCGGGCGCGAGTAGCGCTGCCAGAGCGCCAGCGCCTGATCCTCGACCAGTGCCACCAGGGCTGCCAGCCCGAAATAGCGCACCCCGCGCCCGATCAGCGCCGCCAGCAGGAACAACGCGACCGGATAGCCGCTGGCACCGGCGACCAGCATGGCGCTCTGGAAGGGAATCGGCACGATGCCGATCAGCATGATGGCAAGGAAGCCCTGCTCGCTGAAGCGCTGCTGGAAGGATTCGAAGGCCAGCTGCCCGCCGAAGAAGCCGATCAACCCATCGCCCCATGTCGCCAGCGCGTAGGCTCCCAGATAGAAGCCCAGCAACGCCGCGGTCAGGTTGCCGGCGAGTGCCACCGTGGCCACGCGCCAGCGGCGCTCGGGGTGGCGCAGCATCCACGGGATCAGAACGACCTCGATGGGAATCGGGATCAGCAGGGTTTCCAGCATCGAGGCGATGAACAGCCACAGCATGGCGTGGCGGGAGTGGTTGAGGCGGTCAAGCCAATCACTCGCGGAAGAGAGTTTCCACATGAAGGCAGCACGTTGTCCTGGGCGATGAGCTGCCCACTTTGCCTTGAGTCCGCCCCGCTTGCCAGCCTGCTTGTCCGCCAGCGCGCACGCCTGAGCCAGAACCCTGACGCGCTACTCGAAGCCTTCCAGCCGCATGGCCGAGCGCACCAGCCGCTCGTCCTCCGCCTCCAGCTCGCGCAGGTTGTCGCGAATGCTGTGCAGGTGCTCCAGCGCCGCCTTCTCCGCCGCCTCCGGCTGCTGGTCCATCACCGCACGGTAGATGGCCGTGTGCTGGGCATTGATCTGGCCGCGGGGAATCGGGCGATGGTAGAGATTGCGCAGCGAGGCGAATACCGAGCTGAGCAGCAGGTCATTGATGCCCTTGAGCGTATGCACCAGCACCGGATTGTGGGACGCCTCACAGATGGCGTGGTGGAAGGCGTGGTCGTGACGCGCCAGCTGCTGGGCATCCGGCAGCGCCTCATCGCCCGGCGCTGAGGACTCAAAGTCAGGCGGATACTCGCGCACGCAGGCCGCCATCGCCTCGTAATGACGCCGGATCAGCACTCTATCCGCCGGCGTGCCGCGCTGGGCAGCCAGTCGCGCCGACTGCCCTTCCAGCAGCGCCCGTACTTCCAGCAGGTCATACAGGGTGCGCGGCTGATCTCGAAACAGGTGCATCAGCGGGCTGATATCGCCGCTCGGCAACAGCGCCGCGACGCTCGAGCCCTTGCCGTGGCGCGTCTCGATGATGCCCTTGCCACGCAACAGCCTGAGCCCTTCACGCAGCGAGGCCCGCGAGATGCCTAGCCGCTCACATAGCCGGCGCTCCGAGGGGATCATCTGCCCGGGCTTGAGCACGCCGTCCAGAATCAATTGCTCCAGGCGTGCCGCCGCCTGATCCGCGGCGCGGGGGTCAGCTCCTGACTCGGCGATGGTTCGCAGCATCCTGCCCCTCCCCTTTTGCTCGACCTTTGTGTGCTCGCCTTGATCAACCCGCTCGTGGCACTTGATCGACCCGTTGGCGGCGCGTCATTGACTCACTGCCGGCGCCTGGCGCTTCCCGACTGGTCAGACCTGTCGATCAGCGGGCGCAAAGCCACCTGATGGCAGCGGGTGTGAGGCCAGTAAAGCGTGGTTTTCCTTGCACAAACACTAGACGAATGTCTGGTCAGACCACTGATGTGAAGCATGGACAAGGCCGGGGAGGCAGGCCAGATTGTGTGCAGATCAGGTGCGGCGGAATCGACAGGCGACTCGCTCGAACCCCGCACCAGCCGACAGTAACGACAGACAGACAGCACCAGCAGACAGCAACGACAGACAGCAGCCGCGCAGACCCCAACCTCCCGGGAGGCAGTGCATGAATATCCTCTATGACCCGACGCTGGATGGACCGCTGGCCCAGCACGACAAGGGCCAGGTGCTGGCGCATCTCACCACCCTGCTGCCGGACCTGACGCTGCTGCACCGCAAGGAGGACCTGCATCCCTTCGAATGTGATGGACTGTCCGCCTATCGCGTCATGCCGATGCTGGTCGCCCTGCCGGAGCGGGTCGAGCAGGTCGCCGCCCTGCTGCGTGAATGTCTTGCGCTGGGCGTGCCGGTGGTGACACGTGGCGCCGGCACCGGGCTGTCCGGCGGTGCCTTGCCGCTGGCGCAAGGCGTGCTGCTGGTGATGTCGCGCATGGCACGGATTCTCGAGATCGACCCTGACGCCCGCACCGCGCGCCTGCAGCCCGGGGTGCGCAATCTCGCCATTTCCGAGGCCGCCGCGCCCTTCGGGCTCTACTACGCACCAGACCCCTCCTCGCAGATCGCCTGCTCCATCGGCGGCAACGTGGCCGAGAATGCCGGTGGCGTGCACTGCCTCAAGTACGGCCTCACCGTGCACAACCTGCTCAAGCTCGAGATGCTGACCATCGAAGGCGAGGCGATGACGATCGGCGCCGACAGCCTCGACTCGCCCGGCCTGGACATGCTGGCGCTGATGACCGGCTCCGAAGGCATGCTGGGGGTGGTCACGGAAGTCACGGTGCGTCTGCTGCCCAGGCCCGAGACCGCCAAGGTACTGATGGCGAGCTTCGCCGATATCGACAAGGCCGGCCGCGCGGTGGGCGACATCATCGCCTGCGGCATCATCCCCGGCGGGCTCGAGATGATGGACAACCTGGCGATCCGCGCCGCCGAGGACTTCATCCACGCGGGCTACCCGGTCGAGGCCGCCGCCATTCTGCTCTGCGAGCTGGACGGCGCCGAGGCCGATGTCATCGATGACTGCGCGCGAGTCCGTGAGGTGCTGGAGCGCGCCGGCGCCACCGAGATCCGCCAGGCACAGGATGAGGCCGAACGCGCGCGCTTCTGGGCCGGACGCAAGAATGCCTTCCCCGCCGTGGGTCGCATGTCGCCCGACTACTACTGCATGGATGGCACCATTCCGCGCCGTGAGCTGCCCGCCGTGCTGAACGGCATCGCGGAGCTCTCGCGCCAATCGGGGCTCGCGGTGGCCAATGTCTTCCATGCCGGTGACGGCAACATGCACCCGCTGATCCTGTTCGATGCCAATCAGCCCGGCGAGCTGGAACTGGCCGAGGAGGTCGGCGGCAAGATTCTCGAACTGTGCGTGGCCGCCGGCGGCAGCATCACCGGCGAACATGGCGTGGGCCGCGAGAAGATCAATCAGATGTGCGCCCAGTTCAACCACGAGGAGATCAGCGTCTTCCATGCCGTGAAGGCCGCCTTCGACCCCGCTGGGCTGCTCAACCCCGGCAAGAACATCCCGACGCTGGCGCGCTGCGCCGAATTCGGTGCCATGCACGTGCATGACAACCAGTTGCCGCATCCCGATCTGCCGCGTTTCTAGACAGCCGCCGCGTGGCTGGACGGTTTCTCTGTCATGGACAGCTCTCAAATCCGCTGCCGCCTGACCTTTCGCTGCCTGACGTTCGCCACTTCATCGCCACTTCATCGCCAATTCATCGCCACTTTAGTAGAGACATGCCATGCCAGAGCCAGATGATTCGCTCCAGGATCAGGTGCCAAGCCATGCCGAGTGCGCTACGCCTGCCGCCAGCCAGCCCCCGCAGCAGCACGATGCCAGCGAGACACTCCGTGAACAGGTCCGCGCCGCCCATGAGGCGAGACGCCCGCTGCGCATCGCCGGCAGTGGCAGCAAGGCCTTCCTCGGCCGCGAAGTGGCCGCCGAGGAAGTGCTCGACATGCGCGCGCATCATGGCATTACCCACTACGACCCCGTGGAGCTGATGGTCTCGGTGCGCGCCGGCACCTCGCTGGCGACGCTTGAGGCCGTACTCGCCGAGCAAGGTCAGCACCTGAGTTGCGAGCCGCCCCACTTCGGCCCCGCGGCGACCGTCGGCGGCACGCTCGCCTCGGGACTCAGCGGCCCACGCCGCCCCTGGAGCGGCAGCCTGCGCGACCTGGTGCTGGGCACGCGCATCATCAGCGCCGACGGCAAGGCGCTGCGTTTCGGCGGGGAAGTGATGAAGAACGTGGCGGGCTACGACCTGTCGCGCCTGATGTGCGGCGCCCAGGGCACGTTGGGCGTGATCAGTGAAGTCTCGCTCAAGGTGATGCCGCGCCCGGTGGCAAGCGAATCGCTGTGTCTGGAGCTCAGCCTCGCCGAGGCGCTGACTCGCCTGAATGCCTGGGGCCGCACGCCGCTGCCGATCACGGCGACCAGCTGGCATGACGGCCGCCTCACCCTGCGCCTGGAAGGGGGCGAGCGTTCGGTCCAGGCCGGTTGCGAGCAGCTGGGCGGCGAGGCCCTGACGACGGATCAGGCGACGGCGCACTGGACTGAGCTGCGTGAGCACCGCCTGCCCTTCTTCAGCGCGCGCGGACCGCATCAGGCGCTGTGGCGACTGTCGCTGCCGTTGGCGCTGGATCACCTCGAGTGGCAAGCCGCCGTCAGCGAACTGCTGGGCCCTCTGGATGACGCCGACCTGCTGTGTGACTGGGCGGGTGCTCAGCGCTGGCTCGCAAGCGATGCCCCGGCCCAGCGCATCCGCTCGCTGGCCAGTCGGCTGGGCGGCCACGCCATCTGCTATACCCCGGGCACCGTCGCCGCCGAGGACAGCCCGCTGATGCCGCTGGCCGCCCCCAATGACCGCTATCACCTTCAGCTCAAGCAGCAGCTGGACCCCCACGGCATCCTCAATCCCGGTCGCCTGTATGCCGAGATGTGACTCACGCCACGACAGGAGACGCACCTGAATGCAGACCCACTTCAGTGACGCCGCGCTTGCCAGGCCGCATATCCAGCGGGCCGACAAGGTCCTGCGCAGCTGCGTGCATTGCGGCTTCTGCAATGCCACCTGCCCCACCTATCAGCTGCTGGGCGATGAGCGCGACGGACCACGCGGGCGCATCTATCTGATCAAGCAGCTGCTGGAGAGCGACCCCGAGAGCCAGGACGCCAGCACCCGCCAGCAGGCCAGCGAGATCACCCGCGAGACCCAGCGGCATCTGGACCGCTGCCTGAGCTGTCGCAGCTGCGAGACCACCTGCCCGTCGGGCGTGCAGTATCACACCCTGCTCGATATCGGGCGCCAGGAACTGGAGCGCCGCGTCGGCCGCCCGTGGCGAGAGCGCCTGCTGCGCAGCGGCCTGCGCCATGCGCTGGTCGAACCCGCGCGCTTCAAGGCCCTGCTGGCACTTGGCGTGCGCTTTCGTCCCCTCGCGCCTGGCGCGCTGGCTGACAAGATCCCGCTGGCCCGCGAGCGCGACCATCAAGCCGAGCACCCGACCGCCCCCGTCGCCGCGACGTCTTCTGATCAGGCGCTTTCTCGCCAAGGGCATTCTCAGCAAGGGCTGTCGCGCCAGGTGCTGATGCTGGAAGGCTGCGTACAACCGGGCCTGGCGCCCAATATCAATGCCGCCACCGCCCGCGTGCTGGCGCGCTTCGCCATCGGCGTCACGCCCATTCAGGAGGCCGGCTGCTGCGGTGCCATCGACTATCACCTCAACGCCCAGCAGGCCGGTCGCGCGCGCATGCGTGCCAACATCGATGCCTGGTGGCCGGCCATCGAGGCCGGTGCGGAAGCGATCGTGCAGACCGCCAGTGGCTGCGGGGCCTTCGTCAAGGAATATGGCGAGATGCTGGTCGATGACCCGGACTATGCTGAGCGCGCCGCACGCGTAAGCGCCCTGGCCCGCGATATCGTCGAGGTGCTCGGCGAGGAGATCGCCCGCGATGATCGAAAGAGTCTCGCGGCCGCGCCCGACCAACAGCCGCTGGCCTTCCATTGCCCCTGCACCCTGCAACATGCCCAGGGACTGGGCGGCGAGGTGGAGAAGATCCTGTCGCAACTGGGCTTTACACTGGCGCCTGTCATGGAGGGCCATCTGTGCTGCGGTTCCGCCGGCACCTACTCGATCACGCAGCCGGAGTTGTCACGCCAGCTGCGAGACCGCAAGCTTGAGGCGCTGGGGGCCAACGGGCCTGCGCGCATCGCCACCGCCAACATCGGCTGTCAGACGCATCTCTCGAGCGCCGGACGCACGCCGGTGAGTCACTGGATCGAACTGGTGGATGATGCCCTGCCCGAGACGCTCCCGCAGGAATGAAGCGTCGCTATCTGTTTCACTATCTGTTTCACCATCTCTTTCACTGTCCCTTTCCCTCACCACTGCCAAGGAAGCCCGATGATCACTCGCCACGTACTGACCCTAGCTGACGTCAATCAGATGCTGGACGCCGCCCAGAAGGAAGCCGAGGCCAATGGCTGGGCCGTCTCCATCGCCGTTGCCGACGATGGCGGCCATCCGCTGGGCCTGCGTCGCCTCGACGATACCCCGGCGATGACCGGCTACTTCGCCCAGGAGAAGGCCAAGAGCGCCGCCCTGGGTCGCCGCGAGACCCAGCTGTTCGAGGACTCCATCAACGGCGGACGCACCGCCTTCCTGTCAGCGCCTCAGCTTGAAGGCATGCTGGGCGGCGGCGTGCCGGTGATGGTCGAAGGCCAGATCGCCGGCAGCATCGGCGTGTCCGGCGTCAAGCCGGAGCAGGATGCCCAGATCGCCAAGGCCGGGGTCGCCGCGCTGGGCCTCTGAGGCGCCGCCAGCCTGGATAAAGAGGCCTCACCGGCTTGGATAAAAAGCCCTCGCCAGCCTGGATAAAAGAGGCGAATGAAAAGACCGCCGCGCCCATCAGGGCACGGCGGTCTTTTTGCACACGCCACTCTTGCGTCTGTGCCTTTCCGTCACTCACCGCGAGGCGGCATGGCGGCTTCCACCGCCGCCATGAAGGCACGCAGCTTGCCCGACTGCGGCAGGCGCTGGGGATAGAGCATGTAGATGCTGTTGGGCTCGCCCTCCTCGTGCGCCAGCAGACGCACCAGACGGCCCTCGGCCAGCTCACGGTCGACCAGATAATGGGCGACCCGGATGATGCCGGCATGACCCAGCGCCTGCTGCTTGAGCAGGCGGTGATCATTGATGGCCAATCCCCCCGCGAGACTGACTTCACCACTGGCCAGCGGCCAGCCGGACTGCCCCGACCAGACGTGGCAGCGATGATCACCAAGTGCCGCGGCCGTGTGCGGCGTGCCATGCGCGGCAAGGTACTCGGGCGACGCGCAGCAGCAGTGGACGTAATCGAGCAGGCGACGCGCGATCATGTTGTCCGGTGGCGTGCGCGTGGCGCGAAATGCCACATCAAATGGCTCGCGGGTCAGGTCATGACTCTCGTAACTGACGTCCAGACGCAGCTCGACCGCCGGATGGCGTGCCTGAAAGGCATTGCAGACCTCGACCAGATAGCGCTCGGCAAACAGTACCGGCGCCGTGATGCGCAACACCCCGCTGTAGCCCTGGCGCTCCGACTCGCTCGTCTGCTCCAGGTCGTGTTCAAGCTCGCGCTCCAAGGCCAGCAACTCGCCATGTACCGACTGCATGCGCTGGCGAATGCGCTCGCCCTCCTCGGTAAGGCGAACCGCCCGCGTGGTGCGGATCAGCAAGGGCGCCCCGATGTCCTGCTCCAGCCGCCGCACCTGCTCGGAAAGATGAGCACGCGACACGCCCAGCGCCTTGGCCGCCCGGGTGAAGCTGAGGGTTTCCGCCACCTGAGCGAACAACATCAGTCGCTCCACCTGCTTGTGATGCCGCATCCTGCCTGCTCCTCATGCCAGCCATTCGGGATTTCAGCGATCGAGACTGCCACAGCATTGTACGTTATGACGAACAATCTATTCGTTCGCATGTGCTTATCAGACCTGCAGACGCGACCTAGACTGAAGGCGTCATTCGATGTCACCTCATCCCTGTGAGACATCGACGCCTCCACTCGCGAAAGGACTCCGCCATGCGCTATACCCCGGCTGAAGATCGCTACGAACGCATGCACTACCAGCGCTGCGGCAAGAGCGGCCTCAAACTGCCCCGCCTGTCACTGGGGCTCTGGCACAACTTCGGCAACAACGCCCACGAAGACAATGCGCGCGCCATCTGCCAGACCGCCTTCGATCTGGGCATCACCCACTTCGACCTGGCCAACAACTACGGGCCGCCGCCGGGCAGCGCCGAGGAAATGTTCGGTCGCATGCTCAAGCGCGACTTCGCCGGCTACCGCGATGAGATGGTGATCTCCACCAAGGCGGGCTATCACATGTGGCCTGGCCCCTACGGCGAATGGGGCAGCCGCAAGTACCTGCTCTCGAGCCTGGATCAGAGCCTCAAGCGCATGGACCTCGATTACGTCGACATCTTCTATTCGCACCGCTTCGATCCGGACACGCCGCTGGAAGAGACGATGGGGGCGCTGGACAGTGCCGTGCGCTCCGGCAAGGCGCTCTATGCGGGCATCTCCTCCTACAATGCCCAACGCACCCGCGAAGCCGCCGCCATCCTGCGCGAGCTGGGCACGCCGTGCGTCATCCATCAGCCCAGCTATTCGATGATCAATCGCTGGATCGAGGAAGACGGCCTGCTCGACACCCTCGATGACGAGGGCATCGGCTCCATCGTGTTCTCGCCGCTGGCCCAAGGCGTGCTGACCAACAAGTATCTGGGCGGCGTGCCACAGGATAGCCGTCTGGCACGCGGCGGAGCGATCAAGGAAGACCACCTCACCGAGGACAATCTGGAGCGGGTGCGCGCCCTCAACGCCATCGCCGAGCGCCGTGGCCAGTCGCTGGCCCAGATGGCCCTCGCCTGGGCGCTGCGTGGCAACCGCGTCACCACCGCACTGATCGGTGCCAGCCGTCCGGAGCAGGTCAGCGATTGCGTCAAGGCGCTGGATCACCTCGACTTCACCCAGGCCGAGCTCGACGAGATCGACCGCTACGCCATCGATGGCGGCGTCAATCTATGGGCGCGCTCGTCCAATGCCTGAGCTCGTGCCTGAGCCGCGACTGATGCAGTGAAGCGCATGAAACACATCGCCCCCGCCGAGTGAGACTCGACGGGGGCGATGTGTTTGGCGTGACATGCTGATGTATTGAGCTCTGACAACGTGCTCAGCCGCCGGCGGCAATGCTGTGCTCGCTGGCCAGCAGCGCGCGGTAATCGGCGTAGCCCTTGCGGTAGGCGGCCACTCCTTCGGCCTGGGGCTGGGCGAGTGTCGCATGATCCAGCGCGACCAGCCGCTCGCAGAGTTGCTCAAGCGTCTCGCTGTGGCGGCCCTTTCCTTCATCGCCTGACTGTCCCAGACACCAGCCCGCCTGAATCGCGGCGCCCAGGGCGGCGGCCTCGGTCACCTGCGGGCAGACCACCTCGAGGCCGAGAATGTCCGCCAGCATCTGACGCCACAGCGGACTTTTGGCGCCACCGCCCACCAGGCGGATCTGGCGCGCCTCACTGCCCAGCGGCCCCATGCACTCGAGTGCGTAGCGCAGGCCGTAACTTGCGCCTTCCATGGTCGCGCGGCACAGGTTGGCCGGGGTGGCATTGCGACTGTCCAGCCCATGGAAACTGGCCTGGGCACGCGGCAGCATCGGCACGCGCTCGCCATTGAAGAACGGCAGCACCTGCACGCCCTCGGCTCCGCGCGGGGCACTTGCCACCTGGGCGGAGAAGGTGGCGATGTCGAAGCCGAACATCTCACGTACCCGCGTGGTGGCCGAGGTCACATTCATGGTGCACACCAGCGGCAGCCAGCCACCATCGCTGGCGCTGAAACTGGCCACCTGAGGGTCGCAGCCGGCTGGATAGTCCGCCGACCACGCGCATACCGTGCCGGAGGTGCCCATGCTGAGCGTCACCCGTCCCGGCGCGATGTTGCCGGTACCGATGGCGCTCATCATGTTGTCACCGCCGCCGCTGGAGACGATGACGTCGTCACGCAGCCCGAAGCGCGCGGCGACCTCAGGGCGAATGCGCCCGGCCGGCTGATGGGATTCGATCAATCGGGGCAGCACGCGCCGGGCATCAAGCTCCGGGGCGATCTGCGCGAAGACATCCAGATGCCAGCAGCGCCGCCGGGTATCGAAATAGCCGGTGCCCGAGGCATCGCCGTATTCGGCGACACGCTCGCCGGTCAGCCAGAAGTTGAGATAGTCATGCGGCAGCAGGATGCTGGCGATGCGCTGGTAGCGCTCGGGATGCCGCTCACGCAGCCAGGCGAGCTTGGAGGCGGTGTAGCCGGTCTGCAGCACCAGGCCGAGCGTCTCCAGACAGCCCGCCTCTCCACCCAGCGCATCGATCAGCGCAGCATTGTGCTCGCTGGTCTCGGTGTCACACCACAGCTTGGCCGGATGGAGCGGCACACCGGCCGCATCCAGCACCACCATGCCATGCTGCTGACCGGACACCCCGATTGCCGTGATGCGCTGCGGGTCCAGCCGCGAGGCGGCCAGTGCATCAGCGAAGGCGCCCTCAAGCGCCGCCACCCAGTCCTGCGGATCCTGCTCGCGGCGTCCGTTGGCACCTTCCTGCAGCGCATGACTGCGCTGGCCCTGGGCCACGATGCTGCCGCAGGCCGGATCGACGATCACCACCTTGGTACTCTGAGTCCCACAATCAACACCTACCCACATGGGGCTCTCCCTGCCATCCGTCATTCAGCTGTCTTCCCCATCGGGGCCGATGGGGGCATTCGCGAGGCGCCAACGCCAGTCGGCGTTGAGCGAGTCCTGCTTGATCAGGTGCGCGTTGAGCATGTCCTTGTGATGGGTGCGCTCGTGGGCACCGCGGGCATCCTGGCCCATCTCGCGCCAGCGGTGCAGCAGGCGCGGCACCAGCACCTCATCCTCGATATCCAGAAAGATGCTGATGTCGAACAAGCCGAGCAGCGCGTCCCAGGGCGCGTGGCGCAGCAGCAGATAGTTGCCCTCGACCAGCACGATGCGATGGTGGGTCTCGACCACTCGGCCACCGGCACGTGCCAGGTCCAGCGGGCGATCGAAGACCGGCACGGCGACCGGGCCATCATCGGCGCGCACCCTGACGAGATCATGATAGAGCCCGCGCGCATCGAAGGTCTCCGGTGCGCCCTTGACGTAGAGCAGGCCCTGCGGCGCCAGCACGGCGTTGTCGTAGTGATAGCCATCCATCGGCACCACCACGGCGATGCCGGGTTCCAGCGCATTGAGGGTCTCGCATAGGGATTCCGACAACGTCGACTTGCCCGCCGCCGGCGGGCCGGCGAGGGCCACGATGGTACGTGTGCGCTGACTGGAGGCGTGTTCCGCCAGCACACGGCTGGCCATGTCGTCCAACGAGGGCGACATGTGGGCCAGGCGAGAATCGGGTAAAGATGTCACGTGACTACCTCATTCATGGATGCGCACCCTTGCAGCGGGACGGAAGGTGTCTCTCATCCTTAGCTCATCCAGTTGCCACCGTCGACATTGAGTGTCTGGGCGACGACGAAATCGCTGTCTTCACAGGCCAGAAATACCGCAGCGCCGGCGTGGTCATCCGGCAGCCCCATGCGTCCATAGGGTACCGCCTCACCGACCAGGCGCTTCTTCTCGCCCAGCGGGCGCTGTTCATGATGGGCGAACAGCGCATCGACCTGATCCCACATCGGCGTGTCGACCACGCCCGGCGCGATGCCATTGACATTGATGCCATGGCGGATGAGATCAAGCCCGCAGGACTGGGTCAGGCTGATCACGGCGGCCTTGGAGGCACAATAGGCGCTGACCAGCGCCTCGCCGCGTCGTCCGGCCTGCGAGGCCATGTTGATGATCTTGCCGCCCTGCCCGCGCTCGACCATCGTTCTGGCCACCGCCTGCAGAGTGAAGAACAGGCCCTCGACATTGACCGCCAGCTGGTGGCGCAGCATGCCCTCGCTGACCTCCAGCACCGGCGCCATGGCGAAGACGGCGGCATTGTTGACCAGGATATCGATCGGCCCCAATTGTGCCTGCACGCATTCCAGCATGCTCTGACGTGAGACGCTCGACGTCACGTCCAGCGTCACCGCCAGGACGCGCGCCTGCGGCCCGGCCTGCTCGCGCAGCTGCTGGGCGGCGCGCTCCGCCGCCTCGCCATTGATGTCCGCCAGCGCCACATAGGCGCCTTCGGCGACATAGCGGGTGGCGATGGCCAGGCCGATACCGCCCGCAGCGCCGGTGACCACCGCCACCTTGCCGGCGAGCCGGGCGCTGCGCGGCGAGGTCAGCGGCTCACTATTATTGGCCGACTCGGATAGCGTCTGCATGTTGTCACCCCCTAACGGTGCTCATGTGGCGCTCAGGTCGCTGGCCTGACCGATACGCAGCTGACTGATCAGACCACTGACCTCCTCCATGCTTGCACGGCTCTGCCAGGCACCCGCCTCCAGCTGACGCTGGGCGTGGCCCGGCGGAATATGCCCAGCGCCGGTGAAGCCGATCACGCGCAGACCGGCCGCGACCGCCGCGCTGACGCCGGCGAGGCTATCCTCGATCACCACGCACTCCAGGGCATCACGTCCCAGCTGACGCAGTGCCAGCTGATAGACGTCCGGCGCGGGCTTGGGGCGCGCGACCTGCTCGGCCGTGAAGAGCGGCACCGAGCCCAGCCAGCGATCCAGACCGGTAGCGGCCAGCGAGGCGCGCACTCGCCGCTCGGCACTGTTGGAGACGATCGCCACGGCCACGCCATTCGCCAACAGCCCGCCAAGCAGTTCCGCCATGCCGCTGATGGGCGCAAGTTCCTTCGCCAGACGTGACTCGATGGCGTGGTCGATGCGCTCCATCGCCTGCGGCGGCAGGGTGTGAGCGCTCATGGCCTCCAGATGGCCCAGGATGGCCTCAGTGGTCATGCCCAGCGCCGCGCGCAGCTCGGCCTCGGTGTCGAGATCCGGCAGCCACTCACCCAGCTGACGCGACAGCTCCTCCTCGGCCAGCACTTCGCTGTCCACCAGCACGCCATCACAATCGAAGATCACCTGCTGCAAGGGTGTACTCATCTCGTCCTCCTCTCTGGCCTCAAGACCCCCGGCTTCCCGATTCGCGGCTGCGCGGTTCATGCGCGGGCTTCCTGTGCGGCGCTGGCACTGGACAGGGAATTGTCCTGACGCGTCAGGCTGGTCAGCGGGTGACGGTTGAGATTCTGCAGCGCCAGCCCTTCACGGGTGAAGAGGTGCGCCCGCTCGGTATCGAAGCCGTAGCGGATGCTGTCACCCACGCGGCTGTTGACGTCGCCATCCGCCATCAGGATCCAGCCGCTGTCGGACTGCTCGTCGGACTTGAGGCCGCCGATCGGCGTGTCGCCGGAACCATCCGGAGTCGCCAGGTACAGGGAGGTCACCCCGCCCAGACGCTCGATGACCTGAACCTGGCCGCTGAACGGGCCTTGCGCGTCGAGCATCAGATGCTCGGGGCGCACGCCCAGCGTCAGGCTGTCGCCGACGATGACCGAGGCGCCATCTTCGGTCTGGCTCACCACCGGAATCAGGCGCTCGCTGCCGTCGGGCAGGCGCACCGTGACACCCTCGCCGGCCACGCCAGTGACGGTGATGTCGAGGAAATTCATCTTCGGCGAGCCGATGAAGCCGGCCACGAAACGGTTGCGCGGGTGATGGTAGAGCTCCATCGGCGAGCCGACCTGCTCAACCACGCCGCCCTGCAGCACGACGATCTTGTCGGCCATGGTCATGGCTTCGACCTGGTCGTGGGTCACATAGATCATGGTCGCCTTGAGCTCGGCATGCAGGCGCGCCAGCTCGATGCGCATCTGCACCCGCAGCGCGGCGTCCAGGTTGGAGAGCGGCTCATCGAACAGGAAGATGCTCGGGTTGCGCACGATGGCGCGACCGATGGCAACACGCTGACGCTGACCACCGGAGAGAGCCTTGGGCTTGCGGTCCAGCAGCGGCCCGAGCTGCAGCACCTCGGCGGCGGCGTTGACCTTCTCGGCGCGCTCTTCCTTGGAGACGCCGGCGAGCTTGAGGCTGAAGCCCATGTTCTCGCCCACCGTCATGTGCGGATAGAGCGCGTAGCTCTGGAACACCATCGCCAGGCCGCGCTCGGCCGGGCCGATATCGTTCATGCGCTTGCCATCGATCAGGATGTCACCGGAGGTCGCGTTCTCGAGACCGGCGATCATGCGCATCAGCGTGGACTTGCCGCAACCGGACGGGCCGACGAAGACCACGAATTCCTGGTCCTTCACTTCCAGATCGACTCCCTTGATGACCTGGGTGGTGGAGGCGCTGGCGCCGCTGCCGGAGGTGAATTCCTTGACGATGTTCTTGAGCGTGAGTGTGGACATGGGAAGTTTCCTTATCCGCACCTGCCCGAGGGCAGGTGATGGCAAATTTGGGTGGCATGGCAAGGGTGCAACATGCGTGTGGCTCTCGGCCGCCTGCGCTGATCCGCTAACAGTTAATGTTCATCAGGCAATGTTCATCAGCCAATGTGACGCAGGCGGCGTACCTCTCTGTGGCTTTTGCGTCTTGCGTGTGCGTCTTGCGTGTCTCTGACTGGCGCGGGTTACTTGACGGCGCCGAAGGTCAGGCCGCGTACCATCTGCTTCTGGGTCATCCAGCCGAAGATCAGGATCGGCGCGATGGCGAGCGTGGAAGCCGCGGACAGCTTGGCCCAGAACAGTCCTTCAGGACTGGAGAAGGACGCGATGTAGGCGGTCAGCGGTGCGGCGTTGGAGGTGGTCAGGTTCAGGCTCCAGAACGCCTCGTTCCAGCTCAGGATCATGCACAGCAGACCGGTGGAGGCGATGCCCGGCAGGGTCAGCGGCAGCAGCAGGTGGAAGATCTCCTGCAGGGTGCTGGCGCCATCCATGCGCCCGGCTTCGAGGATGTCCTTGGGAATGTCCTTGAAGAAGGTGTAGAGCATCCAGACCACGATCGGCAGGTTCATCAGCATGTAGATGATGATCAGACCGGTACGGCTATCCAGCAGGCCCAGATCGCGGAAGATCAGGTAGACCGGCAGCAGCACACCCACGGACGGCAGCATCTTGGTCGACAGCATCCACAGCAGTGTCCCCTGGGTGCGCTTGGTGGGCAGGAAGGCCATCGAGTAGGCGGACGGAATCGCGATCAGCAGCGCCAGCAGCGTTGCCCCGAGCGAGATCACCACACTGTTGAGGGCGTACTTGAAGTAGTCCGCACGTGCCTGGATCTCGATATAGCCCTCGACGCTGGGCGTGAAGAACAGGCTGGGCGGCGTGGCGATCGCCTCGGCCTCGGTCTTGAAGCTGGTGAGGATCATCCAGAAGATCGGGAAGAACATCACCAGCGCGATGGTCCAGGCCACCAGGGTCAGGACAAGCTTCTTGTTGATCACGCTGCGGCGCGCGCGACTGGCGCTGACGGCAGCGCTGGCGGCGGCCACGGAATTGGAAGTTGAAGTCGACATCATTGAGTCTCCCTGTGCTGAGCGCTTGTCATCAGTTCTCGAGATTCTTGGCGACGGTACGCACCAGGAAGAAGGCCACGATATTGGCCAGGATGATGGCGATCACGCCACCGGCGGAGGCACCACCCACATCGAAGTCCAGCAGGGCGCGGATATAGATCAGGTACGCCAGGTTGGTCGAGGCAAGCCCCGGACCACCGGAGGTGGTGACGAAGATCTCGGCGAAGATGGTCAGCAGGAAGATCATCTCGATCATCACCACCACGCTGATGGCACGCTTGAGGTGCGGCAGGGTGATGTAGAAGAAGATCGCCACCGGCCCTGCCCCGTCCATGCGCGCCGCCTCGACCTGGTCGTCATCAAGTGACTGAATGGCGGTCAGCAGGATCAACACCGCGAACGGCAGCCACTGCCATGTGACGATGATCACGATGGAGGTCAGCGGCAGGCTGGCGAACCAGTCGATGGCCGGCAGACCGAACAGCCCGGCGACCCAGGCCAGAATGCCGTTGACCGGGTGCATCATCATGTTCTTCCACACCAGGGCACTCACGGTGGGCATGATGAAGAACGGCGCGATCACGAACAGGCGCGCGACGCCGCGGCCGAAGAATTCCTGCTGCAGCAATACCGCCAGCAGCGTGCCGCCGACCACGGTGGCGACCAGCACCCAGCCCACCAGCAGCAAGGTGTTGCCCATGGCGGTCCACAGGGACGGGTCGGTCAGCAGGTAGTAATAGTTGTCGACGCCGGCGAAGCCGGACACCGACGGCATCATCAGGTTGTAACGCTGGAAGGAGAACCACAGGGTCATGACCAGTGGTACCAGCATCCACATCAACAACAGGCTTACGGCTGGGGCTTGCAACGACAGGGTTCGCAATCCCCCGACGGTGCGTCCGGATGCTCTCGTGCGCATGGTGAGTCCTTCGATACGGTGAGGAAGTCAGGCAATGCGGTGGGCTTCAGGCCGAGGCTCCCCGTGCCACGCCGCGAGGGCGTTGCAGGAGTCTCGAGAGGAAGGGGGTACCGCGGGTGCCGGACGGGGCTCCCGCCGTGCTTCGAGTCAATCTCTGTTGAGGCTCTAGGCAAGACGGGAGGCCGTTGCAACGTTCAGATCAGATCGGTTGGGATCAGACCGGTTGGATCAGATCAGTAGCCCGACTGGCGCATGGTGCGCTCGGTGGAACGCTGGGCGGAGGACAGTGCCTGCTCGACCGACATCTGGCCGGCCAGCGCCGCGGCGATCATCTGACCCACCTGGGTACCGATGGACTGGAATTCCGGGATGGTCACCATCTGCACGCCGACATAGGGCACCGGCTCCAGGGTCGGATCGGTCGGGTCGGCACTGGTGATGGCGTCCATCACGAAGCCGGCGAAGGGTGCGGCGTCCTTGTAGGACTGGTTCTCGTAGGTGGAGACACGGGTGCCCGGCGGGATGCTGGCCCAACCTTCACGCTCGCCGACCAGGTTCACGTATTCCTGGGAAGTGGCCCAGGTGATGAAGGTCTGGGCAGCATCCTTGGACTTGGAGGATTCCGGAATCGCCAGCGCCCAGGACCACAGCCAATGCGAGCCCTTCTCCGTCTTGGCGATCGGTGCCGGCGCGAAACCCAGCTTGTCGGCCACGGAAGATTCCTTCGGGTTGTAGAGCTTGCCGGCCGCCGAGGTAGCATCGACCCACATGCCGCACTTGCCGCTGGAGAACAGTGCCAGGTTCTCGTTGAAGCCGTTGGAAGTCGCGCCCGGCGGGCCGTACTTGCCCATCATGTCGACGTAGAAGTTGATGGCCTCGCTCCAGGCCGGGGAATCCAGCTGCGGCTCCCACTCCTCATTGAACCAGCGACCGCCGAAGCTGTTGACCATGGTGCCCAGCACCGCCATGTTCTCGCCCCAGCCCGGCTTGCCGCGCAGGCAGATGCCGTAGACGCCTTCATCCGCGGAGTTGAGCTTGGCGGCCCAGTCGTTGACCTGGCTCCAGGTCGGCTGCTCCGGCATCTCGATACCGGCCTGTTCGAAGAGGTCCTTGCGGTAGTAGAGCATGGAGCTTTCGCCATAGAACGGCAGCGCGTAGAGGCCCTTCTTCTCGCCTTCGGTCACGCTCAGACCATCACGCACCGGCTTGATCAGGTCATCGACCTGATAGTCCTCCGGCAGGTTGTCGAGCTTGGTCAGCCAGCCATGCTTGGCCCAGATGGGCACTTCATAGGTGCCGATGGTCATGACATCGAACTGGCCACCCTGGGTCGCCACATCGGTGGTCAGACGCTGACGCAGCACGTTCTCTTCCAGTACCACCCAGTCGAGGGTGATGTCCGGATGCGCCTTCTCGAATTCGCTGGTCAGGCTCTGCATGACCACCATGTCGGCGTTGTTGACGGTCGCGACGGTGATGGTCTCGGCGCTGACCTGGGCGCTGAGCGGCGCCAGGGCAGCGACACTTGCGAGCGAGAGCAGATGACGGCGGGACTTGGTGATGTGAGGTAGGCGCATGAGGGCACTCCATCGGGGCGTTATTGGCATTGTTCTTTTCGAGGGCAGCGGCGCCTTGGGCACCGAAACCTTCCCATCAACCGGCTTGGTGAACGGATGTCCTGGCGAGACATCGCGACGCAAACACGTTCGATCAAAACGTCATTCATTGAACAAATGATCGGATCAGACCTATGAAAAAGCAAACCCTGAAGCGCTATACCTTGGGCTATACAACCTTGGGATCTGATCCTTTGGGTGTAGACCACAAGGCGGCATGGCCACTGAGCTTGCGTGCAAATCAGCATAGACAGATATTAGCGTTAAACGAAACAACGCAGACCACGATTGCCGCCCCGATTCCTTATCATTGAGGCGAACAAACACATTCGATTGTCAGACAAGAGAAGTCAGTGTTCGCCCTAAAAGTCGTGCCTCCGACGCGAGGATGGGATAACGAAGAGAAAATAAAGAGAGGACAAATAGCGAACCAAGAGAGAGCAAAGAGAGAGCAAAGGGCAAGAAAAAACGCAGGTGTCGCGGGGGAATGGCGAAGGAATGGGGAAGGAATGGCGAAGGAGTGACGGAGAAATAGCAGAGCAATAGCGGCGGGAAGGTAACGGGAACGCCTGGGCATCGCGCGGGCAACGACAATCCTGAACACCGACAACGATAACGACACAAAGAACGACACCAGGAGCAAGGCATGGAGCCATGCGCCCCGCCCTGCTCCCGATGACTCGCTCAGCGCCTTGTGCGACGTGTATCTACGAGAGCCTGTCATCGGGAGCCGATCGTCAAGCGCAAGCCATCAGCAGAAAACTAATAGGCTGCAGACATCTCGGAGAAATCATACGAAGACGGCAGTTCTCTGCTCACTCCCTGAGGGCCGCGCAGACCCGCTGGGCGGCCACCTCGTCGATGATCAGCCCCTGCAGCCAACCACCGCGCAACGCACTCAGGATGGCCGGCACCTTGTCGTGCCCGCCCGCCAGCCCGATCAGCGGCTGCGCCTTGAGCGAGGTCAGCGGCACACTGGTAATGCGCTGCGCCAGCGGGCAATCGATCAGCCGGCCATGGGTGTCCAGCGGCCAGCCCATCAACTCGCCCACGGCACCGACTTCCATCAGCTCATCGCGCTCGGCGGCGCTGATGAACTGATCCTGGAACAGCGTCGCCTGGGCATCGAGGCGCCCGATGCCGATCATGCCCACATCGGCCTCACAGGCGACCTTGAACACCGCCTTGACCAGATTCTGCCCCTGCAGCGACTCCTTCTCCTCGATGCTGGCCGCCACCACGGGCGCGGGCAGCAGGAAGCGATCAGCGCCGATCTTGTCCGCCAGCAGCATCACGCCGTCATAGCGGTTGGAGGAGCCATCCAGCGCCACATTGCCGACCAGTGACACGATGCGATGCTGGGGGCGCTCGCTGCGACTCAGCGCTTCCACCGCCGCACGTACCGCACGCCCGGTGCTCAGCGAGATGGTCTGTGGCTGCTGGCGACCGAGATAGAACGCCAGGCGCTCGGCACCCGCCACCGCCAGATACTCCGCGATGCTCTCCGGTGACTGGGTGTCAGAGGGCACCACATCGCAGAAGCTCAGCCCGAAGTGCTCCACCAGCGTATCCGACAGCGCCATGCTGCTGGCCACGGGATGATCGATGGAGATCTTGACCAGCCGCTCCTGACGCGCCAACGACAGCAGGCGCTGCACGCCGGGGCGCGACACCCCCAGCTGAACCGCGATGTCGTCCTGGGTCCGTCCACCGACATATGACAACCATGCAGCCCGCGCAGCCTGCTCCAGTCGCTGTTCAAACTTGTCCATGCGCTTTCTTCCACACTGTCGATTGAGTCCAACACTTTCCACGCCGCCGCCACCGAGCACAAGTGCCACGCGCCAACCCGCGCGCAAAACGACAACGCCCCGCCGATGAAGGCGAGGCGTTGCAGAGACGCTTTTTCGCGCCGATGGCATCAGCAGACTGACGCCTACGTGCTGCGAAGGACTACATGAACCAGCGTGCGCCATACCCCCACAGCAGCACGGTGACCGCCAGCAGGCCCTCGAGAACCAGCACCCCGATCCCCAGTGTCGACCCGGTGACGAGGAAGCCTTCCTTGTTGGAGATGTCGAGCAGTGGCGGGATGCCCAGATACAGCAGGTATGCGCTGTAACACAGGCCAATGGTGCCCGCGAGGATACACACCCAGATGACGGGATAGAGCGCGACCAGCCCCGCGAGGAACATCGGCGTGGCGACATAGCCCGCGAAGATGATGCAACGCCGGCGGCTGGGGTGCCCCGAGAAACGCTGCGAGAGCATGTGAATGACAGTGCCCATGAAGCCGATCGCTGTCAATATGGCGATATAGAACGCGATACCGGCGAAGAAGGCATCCAGTGGCTCCAGAAGAATGGCGTGGCCTTCCGTCAGGCTCCAACCGAACTGCGTGGTCCCGATATAGGCACAGATGACAGGCACCAGCGCCATGAGCAGCACATGATGTGCGTAGAGGTGGGTGATGGATTCGTGTTCCTTGCGGATGGTCTGCCATTCCCGTTGCGGATGCGCCATCAAGCCCCATACGTGGGTCAGCATGTGGTCTACCTCCCGTTGACAGTCGTCGACAATCCGGCCATGCGGTCCCGGCGCAGAGTTCGTGTCAGGGCAGTTGCACAGCCATGTTCTGAGCGTAGACCACATTGCGCCAACTGGCAGTTCAACGCCCGTTGCCCCTGCCGAATCGTGCCGGTGCAGGCGTGAAACAGGCCAACCGGGGAAGCGTTGATCGAGACAGCGACAGCACGCCCTGCACTTTTGAGGGATACTTGATTTACCCCCTATGGATGGATGACGACGAATGCCAATCGGACAGCGTAGCGGCATGAAGGCAGTGCTTGTCATGCAGGGAGTGCACGACATGAAGAGAATGTTCGGTATCAAGAGAGCGCTCGGCGTGAGCCTGGTACTGAGCCTTGCCACCCTGGGCGCGCCCGCCCAGGCGGAGCCTGTCGAGCTGACCATGAGCCGCGAATACGGCCCCCAGACCATGATGGGCCAGCGCGCCCAGCAGTTCGTCGATCAGGTGGCATCGCTCAGCGAGGGCGAGCTCGCGATCACCTTCGGAGAAGGCCCGCTGAGTCGGCTGCGCTCGGTGAATCACCTCGAGGCCATCAATGCCGACATCATCCAGCTGGCCGACTCCCACAGCGGCGCGCTGGCCGCCGATATGCCGCTGTTCGGCCTCAGCTCGCTGCCGACCCTGGTCGATGACCCGCATCAGGCGCGCGAACTCTACCGCCTGGCGCGCCCCAGCTATGAAGCGCTGCTGGAAGAGCATGACCAGATTCTGCTCTACGCCCTGCCCTGGCCGCCCAGCGGGCTGTGGTCGCGCAAGCCGATCACCACACGCGATGACCTTCGGGGCGTGCCCGTGCGGGCCTACGACCGCAATACCCAGCGCGTACTGCTAAACCTTGGCGCCATCGCCACCGTGCTGGGCTGGGAGCCGATGCAGCAGCAGCTGGCCGAAGGCCGTATCGAGGCGGTGATGACCTCGGCCCTGGGCGGCCTGACGGCGGAGCTAAACCGCACACTGGATCACTACACCGCGCTGCAATACGCCATGCCGCTCAATATCGTTCACATGAGCCGGTCACGCTTCGAAGCGCTCGACGACACCCAGCGCGAGGCCCTTCTCAGCGCCGCGACCGAGATCGAAGACACCAGCTGGAACGCTATCGCCAGCGTCCTGGAGCAGACCCATGCCCAGCTGGAAGAGGCCGGCGTGACGGTCAGCAATCCGCTCTCGCCCGAACTCAAGCGCTCACTGGCACGCGCCAGTGTCAGCGTGATCGAGAGCTGGCGCAGCAAGGTTGACCTTGAGGAAAGCGAACTGCTGGATCGCTATCTCGCACAACGCGATGCCCTCTGAGTCAGGCGCGCGCCCACGCCACCGACCTTGGCCATGACGGCCACCCCACGCGGCAACCTCTCCCGACAGCGCAGGGAAAATGCGCGACGTCACCCTGCAGCTGAGCATAAACGCAGGCATGCACTACCCTAGCGGGCAAAGGTCAAAGACAAAAAGAAAGGATTCCCCATGACGCCTTCTTCACGTATCTCCACCCTGTTGTCCGCTGGCCTGGCAGCGGCAGGCCTGATCGGCGCACTCAGCGCGCACGCTCAGACGACCCTCAGCATGAGCAGCGATTACGAGCCCGACACGATGATGGGCCAACGCGCTGCCGAATTCAGCCAGCAGGTCGCCAGCCAGTCCGAAGGTGACCTGACGCTGGCGCTGCGCTCGGACATTCGCTCCGCCAGTCACCTGCAGGCCACCGCCGGCGGTGTCATCGACATCGCCGCGACACTCAGTGGCGCGCTCGCCGAGGAAGCCCCCTTCTTCGGCATCTCCTCGCTGCCGGCGATCGCCTACGACCTCGATGAAGCTCACCGCCTGTACGTGGTCGCGAAGCCGCGCTACGAGGAACTGCTCGCCGAATACAATCAGATCCTGCTGTATGCCCTGCCGTGGACGCCCAGCGGCCTGTGGTCGAAAGCGCCCATCGCTGACGGTGATGACCTGAAGGACATGCCGATCCGCACCTACGACCGCAACACGCAGCGGGTGCTGCTCAATCTGGGCGCGGCGCCTCAGGTGATGAGCTGGGGAGAGCTCAAACCCCTGCTGCCCAGTGGCAGCATCCACGGCGCGCTGACCTCCGCGATGGGCGGTGTCAGTGCAGAGCTCTACCGCTACATGCCCCACTTCACCACGCTCAACTACGCGATGCCGCTCAATATCATCCACATGAATCGCGATAGCTTCGACGACCTGACAGAGGCGCAGCAGCAAGCGTTGATCGATGCCGCGCATGCCGCCGAGTCTGCCGGCTGGACGGCCACCCACAGCGTGCTGGACGAGGCCTACACCATCCTGCAGAAGAACGGCGCGAAGCTGATCACCCCGGCCCCGCCTGAGTTGCAGGATGCCCTCGAGGAAGCCAGCCAGCATGTGGTGGAAAGCTGGAAGCAGAAGGTCACCAGTGAAGATCGCGAACTGCTGACCCAATATCTCGAATCACGTCCTGAGCGCTGAGCCCGAAAGCACTGATGATCGTCAGGCTCCAGACACGACAACGGCACCCTCGGGTGCCGTTGTCGTTTTCATGGGCTTCACGTCTTGTGCAATAGAGCGGGGCTCGGCTCAACGATGCGACGCCGCCAGCCCCGCGCCGGCCACGACGAACAGACTGCCCGTGGTGCGATTGAACAGCCGCACGCGCCGGTGGCTATCAAACCAGCGGCTGATGCTGGAACCCGCATGGGCGTAGGTGCTCATCGTCAGCAGGTCCACCACCAGCCAGGTCAGCGCCAGTATCACGAACTGGGGCAGCTGCGGCTGGGCCATGTCGATGAAATTGGGAAACAGCGCGCCGAAGAACAGCAGGTCCTTCGGGTTGCTGATCCCGATACCGAAGCCCTTGCGATATAGCTGCCAACGCGTGGCTCGGGCGCGCATCTGCCCGTCTTCCCCCACGGCATCGAACACCACCGGCTGGGATGGCGCCCGCCAGGCCTGAATGCCCAGATAGATGAGATAGAGCGCCCCGACGATCTTCAGCACCAGAAACCCCGTCTCCGACGCCGCCAATGCCGCGCCGAGGCCCAGCGACGACAAGGCCATCAACACCAGTGACGCCGCCGCCCCGCCCGCCACCGTCGCGAACGAGCGGCGTCGGCCGTGGCGCAGGCCATGATCCATGCACAGCAACGCAAACGGTCCGGGAAAGGTGATCAAGGCGGTGATGACGCTGACATATGCCAGCCAGACGGTGAGTTCCACTGGGGTTCCTTGTCGTTCAACGAGTGACGAACTGCTGAAAGGTGACCTGCCAATATCGCGGCTCTCCGCCACGTCAGCAACACTTTTCGCTCCGATCGGCTCGGCAAGACAGCCGCTCCCCTCTTTGAGCATGTTGTTGCTGCCGATAACCATTTCTGCGGGGGCTGCCAGGCATTGACAACCAGACTCCATCACACTTCACTCATACAAGGAGGCTGCCAAGTTCTCTTTACAAGGGCGCTATTCACAAGGGCCCTGCTTACAAAAGCTCTGATCACAGAACTCTGCCCCAGATTCAGGACGAATCTGGCGACACTTAACTACCAGGGAAGAACCATGAGTGACTGCGTGTTTTGTCAGATCGTTGCAGGCCACAGTCAAAGCCAAGTCGTGGCCGAAGATGAGCACTTCCTGGCCTTTCTCTCCATCTTCCCCTCTACTCCGGGCAACACGGTCGTCATCCCCAAACGCCACCTTGGCAGCTGCGTGTATGAACAAGACGATGAGGTGATTCTCGGCCTGATGCGCTTCACGCGCGGCGTGGCGCGCAAGCTCGACGCCTACTTCGGGATAGCACGCACCGCCATCATCTTCGAGGGCTACGGCGTCAACCACCTGCACGCCAAACTCATCCCGCTACATGGCACCCAGCCAGGCGAATGGCAGGCCAGAAACTCCAAGATGAAGTACTACATGACCGAATACGATGGCTACGTCGTCAGCGCCGACGGCCCTCGCGGGGACGATGTGCAGCTCGCTGAACTGGCGGAGGAGATAGTTCGCAATTGATAAAATCTCTAGATTTTAATTTAAATCATAGAAACCATAACTTCCATCCGCGATACTTAATAGCGGAAAAACATTACCCCCTCTGATGGAGTACATACATTGAATAGTATTAGCACATCAAGAATCGTTTTGATGTTAGGAGGAGCATCATTATTTATCACCCCAGCAATTTATGTTGTTTGCTTTGGCACAAACTTATCTGATCAACAAACTACTTGGGCACATTTTGGAACCTTTTTTGGAGGAATCTTAAACCCAATTATAGCATTTTTAGCAATCCTTATGCTATACCAAACATTAAACACTCAAATAAAAGAATTTAAATCTTCTGTAGAGCATCTTTCTGCAGCTTCAGATACAGCAGCTAAAAACTTAGAGCTAGCTCAAGAACAAAGATTAGATAATGAAACCTTTACAGTGCTTTCCAATGGAGAAAAGCAATTAACAGATTTGCTTTTTCGGGTAGTATCACCAGAAGGCTCCCTGAATAAACTACAGATATTCCATATGTGTATGGAAGCACAAAGAACCAATGGACCTTTAGAGGCAAGTGATAGTTATATCAAGTTTATAGAAGTTGCCCAGAGTGAAGGGTCTTTTGTTTGGTCCTATGTATACTCACTAAATGAAATAGTTAACAACATGTTTGACATACTCAAAGAACATAAAGCAAAACATCCTGACAAAAATTCTCCAACAATAGCCTATTACAACAATCGACTTATAACTATAGCGCCTTTACTTAGGGATTCTGGCTACATATCGGAATCGAGATATATTGAAATAAAAAGCCTTACAAGCCAGCATGAAAAAAATTAAAAAACATACAACCTGTCTATCTATAGTATTTTTAAACATACAAAAAAGCCTCCCATTCGGGAGGCTTTTTTGAAGAATCTGGAGCGGGTGAAGGGAATCGAACCCTCGTCTTAAGCTTGGGAAGCTTCTGCTCTACCATTGAGCTACACCCGCAGGGCGGTGCATTGCGCACGCCAGAACTGCATTGTACTCAACGACTTAGCGCGGTCAAGCAACATCTGATGGAGCGGTTGCCGCAGGCGGCGTCGTGCTGGCGATGTTGGTGGCCAAGCCGTTGATTGCATTCAGTATTCAAGCGCCGGTGATAATTCTCAGCCAGCGCAGCTATCGAGTTGCGCCAGCAGCACGCCACGGCGGGCGTCACTCATGCCGAGGCCTTCGGCACGCTGCGGGAAGGCGGCGTCGATGGCGTTGCGGCACAGGGTAAGCCACTGCGCCTCGCTGAGATTCAGCGCTTGCTGCACGGCGATGAAGTTGTCGAGCATGCCGCCGCCGAAATAGGCCGGGTCATCCGAGTTGAGGGTGATATTGAGGCCCGCATCGATCAGCTTCGGCAGCGGGTGGTCTTCCATGCGCTCCACCACCTTGAGCGCGACATTGGACAACGGGCACACCGTCAGCGGGATACGCCGCTCGGCCAATTCCGCGACCAGGGCGGCATCTTCCAGGCAGCGCACACCGTGGTCGATACGCTCCACCCCCAGCACCTCAAGCGCCGTGCGGATGTACTCTGCCGGGCCTTCCTCACCAGCGTGAGCGACACGATGCCAGCCGCGCTCCCCCGCAAGCGTGAAGACCTCGGTGAACTTCTCCGGCGGATTGCCGATCTCGGCGCTGTCCAGGCCGACACCCACGAAGCGTGACTCGAAAGGAATCAGTGCGTCGAACAGCTCGCGCGCAGACGCCGCCGAATGACAACGCAGGAAGCTCGGCACCAGCGCCGAGGTGATATCGAATTCCTTCACCGCCTCACGACAGGCGCGCTCCAGCCCCGCGAACTGGGTTTCCAGACTCACGCCACGCGCCAGATGCGCCTGCGGATCGAAGAACAGCTCCAGATGCTTGACGCCATCGGCGCTCGCACGGCGGAAGTAATCCTGCGCCAGGCGGTAGAAGTGTGACTCGTCATTCAAGACGCCCATGCCCTGATAATAGAGCGCGAGGAAGGCAGGCAGATCCGCGAAGTCATAGGCCGCCTCGACCTCTTCCAGGGTGGCGTAGGGCAATGTGATGCCCTGCTCCGCCGCCAGCTCGAACATCAAGGCCGGCGTCAGCGAGCCTTCGATGTGCAGGTGCAGCTCCACCTTGGGCAGGCGAGCGAGAAAGTCGTGCATGCGCGGGGTAAGGGTCATGGCCCGTCTCCTCAATGAAAGGCGGCGGCTGGAAGATCGCGGAGCGCTCACCACAGCCTGGTGGCGCAATTCTAGCAATCCCGAGACCACCTTGAGGAGAGACGGCGCGGGAAATGCGATTTCTCTACGCGATACCCGCCTGCCGTGCCTTTTCGCGACTCGCCGAAATAGGCTATTTTCGTTCATTCGCACTCTCGCAAGCTCACGACACAGGTTCACGACACAAGCTCACCACAACAGTCATGAGCGTGCGACAGCCAGCAACGCCCAGCCCCATGCCGCGCTGACTGACATAACCATAACGATCGATGCTGAACACCAAGGACACGATTGCCATGCACGCCATATCCCCTGCCCGCCATCCCTTCTCACGCAGAAAGCATGCTCGACAGCGCACTGGCGCCCTGCCCGCTGCGCTGCTGCTCAGCCTAGGCCTGCTGGCACCCTTGAGCGCCAACGCCGCCCAAGAGGAGCAGAACGATAAGACCGACTTCGCCCCGCAGGGCAAGACGGAGTGCATCGCGCCCGCCAAGCCCGGCGGTGGCTGGGATTTCACCTGTCGTAGCGTGGCCCGCCTGCTGGATGAGCAGAACCTCATCCCTGCCGGCATGCAGACCCTCAACGTGCCCGGTGCCAGCGGTGGCGTCGCCTTCGCGCATGTGAAGTCCAAGCGCCACGCCGATGAGCAGGTCATCGTCGCCGCCTCGAGCGCGACCACCACCCGCCTGGGCCAGCATGCCTATCAGGACGGCAAGGTCGATGACGTACGCTGGCTGATGACCCTCGGCGCCGACTACGGCGTGATTGCCGTGGCCAAGGACTCGCCCTATCAATCGCTGAACGAGCTGCTGGCCGCCATGCAGGCAGACCCCAAGGCGGTGCGCTTCGCCGGTGGCGATGTCGCGGGCGGGTTTGATCACCTCAAGGTGCTGATGGCGGCGCGTGAGGCGGGCATCGACAACCTGCGCGCCCTGCCATATCTCGCCTACGACTCCGGCTCCGTCGCCATCACCCAGGTGATGGGCGGCCACCTGGAAGCCTTCACCGGCGACATGACCGAGGCCCGCGGCTTCGTCGAATCCGGCCATCTGCGCCTGCTGGCAGTGTTCAGTGAAGAACGTCTGCCCGGCCAGTACAGCGACATCCCCACCGCGCGTGAGCAGGGGATCGATGTGGTCGCACCCAACTGGCGCGGCTTCTACCTGCCAGGTGGCGCATCGGATGCCGCCTTCGACTGGTGGGAGCAGACCCTCAACCGCATGGCCGAGACGCCTGAGTGGCAGCAGGTGATGCAGGACAACGGCCTGATGCCGTTCCACAAGTCCGGCAAGGCGTTGGATCGCTTCATCACCCAGCAGGTCAGCGATGTCGAGCAGATGTCGCAGGAGCTGGGCCTGCAGTGATCAACTGAAGCCTGAGGTACTGACTCCCTTAAGCCCTGAGGCCCTTGAGCCCTGAGCGCGCGCTCGCCCGGCAAATGCTCAAGACTGGCAAAAGCTCATGGCAGCCCCAAAAAAGCCGCCACCCCGTTTGCCGGGGTGGCGGCTTTTGGCTACTGGCTGGTTCTCTTCAACGACCTCAGGGCATGGAGGGCCACGGCCCCTTGGGCGGCTGATGTTCGGAATCAAACTGATAGGGCGATTGCGGGTCGCGCTCTTCGTACGACTCTGAGTCCGAGTCTGTATCTGTCGCAGCGCCTGAATCTGTCTGTGACCGATGCTCTGTTTCCGGCGCTGCTTCTGTCTCAGTTGCCAGCTCCGCTCCCGGCAACAGCTCGGATAACCGCTCCGTCTCGAACGCGATTTCCGTGTCAGCGTCAGCCTCGAGCAGCGGCTCTGCCACGTACTCGTGGTCCGGCTCCACCAGCTCCGCCTCCTCCAGTGGTGCGACGTTGGCCTCGAACGCCTCATCCAGCGCCTCTTCCAATGCCTCCTCGAAGGCTTCTTCCAGCGCGACCTCGAAGGCCTCTTCCTGCGCCGCCGCCTCGGCGGCCTCGGCGGCCAGCTGCTCATCCTCGGCGTGTTCATGCGCCCACTCCACCGCCACCTCGACCGCCATCGGTGACGCCGTCGGCAGTATGTTGAGGTAACTGTCGGTCTCCTCGACCGGCACCATCTCGCGCTGGGTGATCTGATAGAGCGCATACAGCGAGATGGCCACGAAGGTGGTCGCCAGCACCAGCCAGAAGGCGTAGGGGTCCATCACCTCCATCGCGCCACCTGCCGCCAGCGGCCCGACGATGGCGCCCAGCCCGAAGGCGAACACCAGCCCGCCTGAAGCGCCCGGCATCTCCTCGGCCGACAGCGAATCATTGGTGAAGGCCAGCAGCAGCGCATACAGCGGTGTGGTCACGCCCCCGGCAAAGAAGGCCGAGGCGATCAACGGCCACAGCGCATCGCCCGCCATCCAGCCGAACAGACATGAGCCTGCCCCGGCGGCGGACAGGCCGCAGATGAGCACGCGGCGGTCCATGCGGTCCGACAGCCAGCCGATCGGGGTCTGCAACACCAGCGCACCGGCGAACAGCATGGCGATGAACAGAGCGATATGTGAGCCCGACAGGCCCACCTGGGTGCCGAAGACCGCGCCCATCCCCGACTGGGTCGCATAGACACTGCCGAGCAGGAAGATGCCGATGGCACCCAGCGGTGACGCCTTGAACAGTTTCGCGAACGACATGGCGCGCGACACCTCGACCACCGGGGCCACGGCCGCCGACAGCAGAATCGGCCCGAAGGAGATCGATACCAGGATGGAGGCACAGATGAACAGCACCGAGGTCGCGGCGTCGCCCAGCGTCAACAGGCCCTGCGCGCCGATGATGCCCAACGTCTGCGCCATCATGTAGGCCGACAGCACCTTGCCGCGCGTCTCGTTGCTGGCAGCCGCATTCAGCCAGCTTTCCGCCGTGACATAGATGCCCGACATGCAGAAGCCGATCAGCAGGCGCAGCAACGTCCAGGCCCAGGGTTCGGTCAGCAGTGGCAAGGCGATCAAGGCCGCCGAAATGAAGCTGCCCAGCGCCGCGAACACCCGCACATGCCCGACTCGCTGGATCAGCACTGGCGTATAGCGCGCGCCGGAGAGAAAGCCCACGAAGTAGCCCGAGGTGACGATCGCCAGCTCCGCCGAGGAGAAGCCCTCGATGCCGCCACGCAGACCGATCAGCGTGAAGTGCATGCCATTGCCGAGCATGATCAGCACGATACCCAGCAACAACGCCCACACACTGCCCAACACCTTGGCCATGAGTCTTCTCCCCTCCCCTGTCCCCTAGCACGATTGCCGATGGCACCCGGTCAGCACGCAGTCTGGCCACCGGCTACACGCTAGACCAAAGCCCAATGGCCACGCTTCTGCTGCAACGCCGCATAACGTTTCAAACACGACAAGCAAGCCATGACGCCCGTGAACGCACAGCTCACGCAGGCGACGCAAGCGCCCCGCTCAGGCCTGCTGTGAGAGGTGCGAGGGAGGCAAGCAAGAGCAGCGAGATAGCAGCGAGATAGCAGCGAGAGAGGAACAAGAGAGAAGCAAGAGAGCGTCGGAAACCGCCAGATTCCGACACGACATCCAGCCGGATCATTCACAAAAATGCACCGCAAAGGTGCGCAAATATGCCTTTCGACCAAGGTCGGTGCGACGAATGGGTATCTTGCGAGCCATTGGGCGGCAGTCTAATTTCACCATACAGAATAAAGTTCCGCCTTACAGAATTGTAAGGTTGCTGTCAGGTTCGCGGCCGCAGGGCGAGTCTCTCGCTCAGCCGCTGCCAGCACCTGACTCACGACATGTGCCGCTACCACAATCCAATAACACCAGAGGTCGCCATGACACGTCATATGACACTCAAACTCCTGACAGCCGCGGTGGTCACCGCCATGTCCGCCCAGGCCTTCGCCTTCGAACCGAAAGGCAAGGTTGACTGCATCGCGCCGGCTGATCCGGGCGGCGGCTGGGACTTCACCTGCCGCAGCGTCGGCAAGATCCTGTCTGAGCTCGATTTCGTGCCGGGCAACGTGCAGACCATCAACATGGCCGGTGCCGGTGGCGGCGTCGCCTTCGCGCACACCGTCTCCAAGCGTGCCGGTGACGAGCAGCTGCTGGTGGCCGCCTCCACCGCGACCACCACCCGTCTGGCCCAGGGCCAGTTCCCGGGCATGAATCAGGACCAGGTCGAGTGGATCGGCGCACTGGGCGCGGACTACGGCGCCATCGCCGTCTCCAAGGATTCGCCGTACAACACCCTGAGCGAGGTGATGGACGCGCTGAAGAAAGACCCGAAATCCGTCAAGTTCGCCGGTGGCAGTGCCGCAGGTGGCTGGGATCACCTCAAGGTGCTGATCGCCGCCCAGGCAGCCGATGTCGAGAACCTGCCAAAGGTCTCCTACCTGTCCTACAACAACGGCGGCGAAGCCATCACCCAGGTCGTCGGCGGCCACGTGCAGGCCTTCACCGGTGATATCTCCGAGATTCAGGGCTTCATGGAATCCGGCGACCTGAAAGTGCTGGCCGTGCTCTCCGAAGAGCGCCTGCCGGGCAAGCTGGCTGAGGTGCCGACCGCTCGTGAACAGGGCATCGATGCCGTCGCCCCCAACTGGCGCGGCTTCTACATCCCGGCCGGTGTCAGCGACGATGCCGAGCAGTACTGGACCACCACGCTGGACAGCGTCTATGAAAGCGAAGAATGGAAAGACGTGATGACCAAGAGCGGCCTGATGCCGTTCCACAAATCGGGTGCCGAGTTTGATGCCTTCGTGAAGGCACAGATCAAGGACATCCAGACCCTTTCCAAGGACATTGGGCTGATTCGCTGATGAATGACCGCATCTTTGGTCTGCTGATGCTCACCCTGGCCGTCGCGTACGGCTGGGGTGCCCAGCAGTTCCCGGAACCCTTCGGCGGGGCCGAGTCCATCGGGCCCGAAACCTTCCCCACGGTGCTCTCGATCGTGCTGGCGCTGAGCAGCCTGTATCTGATCGTGCGCCCCGATCCGGACCAGCAATGGCCGTGGAGCCGCACCGGCGCCGAGATGGTGCTGGCCATCGTCATCCTGTGCCTGTACACCGCACTGCTTGAGCCGCTGGGCTTCATCGTCACGACCACCGCTGCGGTCGGCACCCTGTGCTGGCGCATGGGCTCCAAGCCGGTTCGCGCTTACGTGACAGGCCTGCTCGGCGGCATCGTCGTCTTCGCCCTGTTCAACTTCGTGCTTGAGCTACCACTGCCGCTGGGCATCCTGGAGGTGGCGTAATGGAAAGTCTTGGCTTCTTGATGCAGGGCTTCGGCATCGCCCTGCAGCCAGAGAATCTGATGTTCGCCGTGCTGGGGGCCTTCCTGGGCACCCTGATCGGCGCACTGCCGGGCCTGGGCCCGGCCAATGGTGTGGCCATCCTGATTCCGCTGGCCTTCACCCTGGGCCTGAGCCCGGAAACCTCGCTGATCCTGCTGACCTCGGTCTACGCCGGTGCCATGTACGGCGGACGCATCTCCTCGATCCTGCTCAACATCCCGGGCGATGAGCCGGCGATGATGACCTGTCTCGATGGCTATCCGATGGCCCAGAAAGGCAAGGCCGCCGAAGCGATGGCCATCTCGGCGATCGCCTCCTTCATCGGCAGCCTGATCGCCACCATCGGCCTGATCGTGATGGCGCCGTGGCTGGCCAGCTTCGCGCTGACCTTCGGCCCGGCGGAATACTTCGCCCTGTTCGTGCTGGCCTTCGCCACCCTGGGCGGCATCACCGGCAAGAATCCGGTCAAGACGCTGATGGCCGCCGCCATCGGCCTGATGATCGCCACCGTCGGCATCGATGGCTCCACCGGCACCCAGCGCTATACCTTCGACGTGCTGGAGCTGTTCGAGGGCATCGACTTCATCATCGCCATCGTCGGTCTGTTCGCCATCTCGGAGCTGCTGTTCTTCATCGAACAGCACGCCGGTGAAGGCAAGCCGATGATCGCCATGAACAAGATGACCCTGAAGCTGAAGGACATCGTCGCCATCCTGCCGACCTCCTTCCGCGGCGGCGTGCTGGGCTTCATTTCCGGCGTGTTGCCGGGTGCCGGTGCGTCGCTGGGCAGCTTCATCAGCTACACGCTGGAGAAGAAGATCCTCGGCAAGAAAGGCAACTTCGGTGAAGGTGATCCGCGCGGCGTGGCCGCCCCGGAAGCCGGCAACAACGGTGCCGCCTCTGGCGCCCTGGTGCCGATGCTGACGCTGGGCGTGCCGGGTTCCGGCACCACCGCGGTGCTGCTGGCGATGCTGATCTCGCTCAACATCACCCCGGGGCCGCTGATGTTCACCCAGCACGGCGACATCGTGTGGGGCGTGATCGCGGCGCTGCTGATCGGTAACGTCATCCTGCTGCTGATGAACATCCCGATGGTCGGCATCTTCGTCAAGCTGCTGTCCGTGCCGCCCAAGTACCTGCTGCCGGTGGTGACCATGGTCGCCTTCGTGGGCATCTACTCCATCAGCCACTCGACCTTCGACCTGTACTTCATGGTCGCCTTCGGGGTCGCTGGCTACTTCCTGCGCAAGCTGGATATCCCGCTGGTGCCGGTCATTCTCGGCATGCTGCTGGGGCCGGAGATGGAGAAGAACCTGCGTCACGCCATGCAGCTGTCTGACGGCGACTGGACCATCCTGATCGGTAGCCCCTTGGCCGTGACCCTGTGGTGCATCGCCATCGCCGGTCTGCTGCTGCCGGTGATCGTCGGCCCCATCCTGCGTCGCCGCATGAGCGCCGCCAAGGCCGCCACCGACGCCTGATCCTGGCCAGGGTCCGCGCCTCTCATGAGGTGACACGCCCTGAACGACAACGCCCTGAATGACAGCGCTCTGAAATGACGACGCCCCCGCCGGTCTTACCGGCGGGGGCGTCGTCATTTCAGCACTTCAAGACTCCCGTCACTGGTGAGCGCGCATCAGTCGCCCTGCTGCCACTGGGCGAGCAGGCGGTGGGCCTGGGCAGGCGTCAGGCGCGCCGTCGGGCCACTGAGCACGATGACTTCCGCCGGTGCCAGCCCCTCGTCGTGATGCTGGGCGACGCTGACCGCCAACGCCGCCACCGACAGGCCGGCGGCTTCACCGGTCTCGATCTCGCCACTGTCGACACACTGCTGCAGCAAGGCGGACAGCGCCTCATCGACCAGCTCGCCCTCCTCCAGCTGATGGCGCAACGGCCACTGGCTGACATGCGCGTACTGGCACATCGCCTGACGCGGGCGTGTCACGCCCGCTACCGGGCGCGCCTCGGCCAGCGGGCCATGCTCGACCAGCATCAGGCTGGCCGTCTCGCCACTGGCGGCATTCAGCGCCGCCAACCAGCCGCGCAGCTGAGCCTCGCGGGCCGGCAGCGCCGGTGCCAGCTGGGCAAAACGCCCCAGCGCCGCGCCGATGGAGTAGATGCCGTGGCTGTCACGCGCCACATAGCCGAAATGCTCAAGCGAGCCCATCAGCCGCAGAATCGTGCTCTTGTAGAAACCACTGGCCTGCGCCAGCTCGTTGAGCGTCAGGCGAGGGGTCGCGGGGGTAAAGGCTTCCAGCAGCGTCAAGGCACGCTCGACCGCTTCCACACGTTGATTGGCCATGCGGCGGGACTCCCACGGCAGGTGAATAACGAGGCTGACAGGCAACGTGCGCCATGCCGTCTCAATGGACTTGAATCATGCCATAACGTTCTGACAGACAGAACATGACGCGCCTGTCGCACTGACGATACTGGCCGTGCAGCGTGGTAGAATGGTGAGCTACGACACTATTTCCGGTTACGTCCGCACAAGGTTCGCTCATGTCCATCTTCATCATCACCTTCGTGGTCTGCCTGATCGTCACCGTCGGCACCGTGGCCATGCTGATGATGTCGCGTACGCCGCGCTTTCGTACCGACTACAGCGATATCGCCCGCGTGCTGGACCAGGCGATCAGCGGCGAGATCAACGAGAACGAGTGGCACAGCGTGATCGGCTACCCGATTCGCCATGATGAGTATCTGGAGAGTCTGCGGCGCCGCTGCCAGGGCATCTTCGACAACCATGCCAGGCCGTGGCAGCTGGCCCAGGGCGGTGCGCTGTTCTCGCGCGCCGGTCGTGAAGAGCTCAACGTGCTGCTGGGCCATCTGCGTGCCCGCACCGGTGTCGCGGAGACTCGCGCCTGATGGCCGCCAGCGAGATGCGCCTGATCCCGCTCTCCAACCTGCGCGAGCACCACGATCACAGCTACCACCAGCTGGTGATCGGCCTCGATGGCCTGGCCGAGTTCGAGATCGAGGGCCAGGGCGGCGAGATTCGCCCGCTGACCGGCTGCATCGTGCCGGCCGATCATGTCCACTACTACGCGGGCATCGGCGAGAATCGCCAGCTGATTCTCGACCTGCCCGATGATGCGCCCTATCTGACCGGCCATCATCGCGAGCTCAAGCGTCTCTTCGAGCGCCCACGCTTCTTCACGCTGGACACCCGCCTGCGTGGCTATCTGGAATTCATGCTCGCGGAAGTCAACGACTACCAGCAGGCGCCGGGCGACCTGCTCGCCGCCACCTTCCTCGCCTGCCTGAACACGCGCATCGAAGAGCCAATGAGCGCGCTGAGCACCAGTGGCCGTCAGCTGGATCTGGTCGCGCTCAACCGCTTCATCGACGCCAATCTCGGCCAGCGCCTCAGCGTGGCGGATCTTGCCCGCCAGTCGCATCTCTCCGAGCAGCATTTCAGCGAGCGCTTCCGCGTCCTGACCGGCCTCTCGCCCTATCAGTATCTGCTGCGCCGTCGGCTGGAAGAGGCACGCCAGCTACTGGGCACCAGCGAGCTTTCCCTGTCCCAGATCGCGGATCGCTGCGGCTTTGCCAACCAGAGCGCCCTGTCCCACGCCTTCCGCAAGCATCTCGGTTTCCCGCCTTCGGCACTGCGCAAGTCCTGATCGAGTTGGCAGGAGCCGGTGAGGCGTGCGTGTCAGATCCGCCCGTGTGTCTGGCACGCCGCTCTTGAATTCGCCCTCTCTCTAGAATGCCCCTCTTCAATTCGCTCTCTCTAGCACGCCCTCCTTGATTCGCCCCTCTCTCAAGCCAGTCCTTCCTCAATTCATCCCTCTCTGGAAGCACATCGCTTGGGAGACGCACGCCGTTCAACGACGCTCCCACCGTCAGCTGCAAGCCGGTTCACCTTCAAGCCTCTACCACCTTGGTATAACAAGATCGCGTCATTTCGCGGCACAGCCTTCGACAAAGGTCGGAGAAGCGTGTCACTTTTCTGACATGCCCGTGAATTTGACATGCGCAGCCGAGAAATTGGAAAGACCCGCCCCCCTGCGCCACCCTACATTCTCAGTCATACATCCAGACGTGCCGCTGTCGCGCTTTCTGATGCGTTCTGCATCACTCCCGGCGCTGTGACTCGGCAATCCCATTCGGCGCTTCGACGCCCAGCAGCAAGGGGTTCGCACCATGACCACCTCCACTCCCTCCGATCAGTCCAGTGCAGTGAATGCCGCGATCGCCTCGGCCACGTCCACAGCCACGTCCCCGCAGTCCTCGACAAACGACAAGCAAGGGGTGCTCAAGGGCAATGTGCTCAAGGACAACATCCTGCACAGCGACCAGATGCTGGCCGCCAGCACCTGGCAGCAGTCTCCGGAGGCGCTGTTCGCGCGCGTCAGCGACCACTACCTGGTCGATGAAAGCGCCTATGTCAGCGAGCTGGTCGGGCTGCTGAACGCCGAAGACAAAGATGCCAAGCGCATCGGTGACAAGACGGCCGAGCTGGTACGCGAGATCCGCACCATGGACACCGCCGTCGATTCCATCGACGAGCTGCTGCAGCAGTACAGCCTCGACACCCAGGAAGGCGTGCTGCTGATGTGCCTGGCCGAGGCGCTGCTGCGCATTCCGGACAAGGAAACCGCCGATGCGCTGATTGAGGACAAGCTCGGTGTGGCCGACTGGAAGTCCCACCTGGGCCAGAGCGAGTCCTGGTTCGTCAACGCCTCCACCTGGGGCCTTCTGATGACCGGCAACGTCATCAAGATGGATCTGCCCAAGGGTGACGGCAAGCCGGCCACCTTCATCAACCGCATGGTCAATCGTCTCGGCGAGCCGGTCATCCGCCGCGCCATGTACCAGGCGATGAAGGTGATGGGCAAGCAGTTCGTGCTGGGCCGCGACATCAAGGAAGCGCTCAAGCGCTCCCAGCCGCTGTTCGACAAGGGCTACACCTATTCCTACGACATGCTGGGCGAAGCGGCCTGTACCCGCGACGACGCCAAGGGCTACTTCGACGACTACGCGCGTGCCATCCGCACCGTCGGCGAAACCTCTCGCAAGCTGAAGGAAGGCACCCCGTCACCGTCCGTCTCCATCAAGCTGTCCGCTCTGCATCCGCGCTATGAATTCGGCCGTCGTGAGCAGGTGCTGGAAGAGCTGGTGGCAAGCGTGCGTGAACTGGCCGGCATCGCCCGCGAGCTGAACGTCGCCATCACCATCGATGCCGAGGAAGTCGATCGTCTCGAGATCTCGCTGGAAGTGTTCCGCGCCGTCTACGAGAGCGACACCTGCCGTGGCTGGGGCAAGTTCGGCCTCGTCGTGCAGGCCTACTCGACGCGTGCCCTGCCGACCCTGCAGTACCTGAACCGCATCGCCGACCTGCAAGGCGACGAGATCCCGCTGCGTCTGGTCAAGGGCGCCTACTGGGACAGCGAGATCAAGGAATCCCAGGAGCTGGGTGTCGAAGGCTATCCGGTGTTCACCCGCAAGGCCTCCACCGACGTCAGCTACCTGGTCTGCGTGCGCTTCCTGCTGTCCGAGAACACTCGCGGACGCATCTACCCGCAGTTCGCCACCCACAATGCCCACACCATCAGCACCATTCTGGATGTGGCCAACGCCGGCGAGACGCGTCAGTTCGAATTCCAGCGTCTGCACGGCATGGGCGAAGCCCTGTATGAAGCCGCGCTCAAGCGCGCCCCCAAGGGAACCTGGTGCCGTATCTATGCGCCGGTCGGCGCGCACAAGGACCTGCTCCCGTACCTGGTGCGTCGTCTGCTGGAGAACGGGGCCAACTCCTCGTTCGTTCACCGGCTGGTCGACCCGCGCGTGCCGGTCGAGAGCCTGTGCACCCACCCGGTGGTCACGCTCAATCAGTACAAGACCTACCACAACCCACGCATTGCGCTGCCGCCGAACATCTATGGCGCAGACCGCCTGAATTCACGGGGCATCAATCTGAACATCAATAGCCAGTACCAGCCGCTGATCGACGAGATGGCCACGCACATGGACACCACCTACGACGTGCGTCCGCAGCTGGCCTTCGATGTCGAGGTCAATGCCGAGCGTCGTCAGGCCGTCACCTGCCCGTTCGATCGTCGTGACACCCTGGGCCACGTGCAGTGGACCAGCGCCGAGGAAGCTTCCAAGGCCATCGACGCCGCCTGGGCTGCCTTCCCGCGCTGGGAGCAGACGCCGGTCGAGGAACGCGCCGCGATTCTCGAGCGCTTCGGTGACCTGATGGAAACCCACACCGCCGAGCTGATGACCCTGTGCTCCCGCGAGGGTGGCAAGCTGCTGACCGACGGCATCGCCGAGATCCGTGAAGCGGTCGACTTCTGCCGCTACTACGCCAACCGTGCGCGTGCCGACTTCGCCGAGCCGACCGAGCTGCAGGGCCCGACCGGCGAGCACAACCAGATCATGCTCGGTGGCAAGGGCGTCTTCGCCTGCATCAGCCCGTGGAACTTCCCGGTCGCGATCTTCTGCGGCCAGATGGTCGCCGCCGCCGTCACCGGCAACACCGTGGTCGCCAAGCCCGCCGAGCAGACCTCGCTGGTCGCTCACCGCGTGGTCGAGCTGCTGCGCGAAGCCGGCATGCCGCACGATGTCGTCCAGCTGCTGCCGGGCGATGGCCCGACCGTGGGTAGCGTGCTGTCCAGCGACCCGCGCATCACTGGCGTGTGCTTCACCGGCTCCACCCAGACCGCACAGATCATCAACCGCTCGCTGGCCGCGCGTGAGAACGCTCCGCTGCCGACGCTGATCGCCGAGACCGGTGGCCTCAACGCCATGATCGTCGACTCCACCGCCCTGCCGGAGCAGGTCGTCAATGACGTGGTGCAGTCCGCCTTCCAGAGTGCCGGTCAGCGCTGTTCCGCCCTGCGTGTGCTCTACGTGCAGGAAGACGTCGCCGAGCGCGTCATCGGCCTGCTCAAGGGCGCGATGGACGAGCTGAAGATCGGCGACCCGCGTGACCTGGGCACCGACGTCGGCCCGGTCATCGACGAGGAAGCGCGTGCCGGTCTGCTCAAGCACATCGAGGAATATCGCAGCCAGGGCCGCGTGATCGCCGAAGCCGCCGTCGACAAGACCATCACCGAGCACGGCACCTTCGTCGCGCCGGTCGCCCTGCGCATCGACGGCATCGATAGCCTGGAAAGCGAGCAGTTCGGTCCGGTCCTGCACATCGCGACCTGGAAAGGCGGCGAAGTGGACAAGGTCATCGATACCATCAATGGCCTCGGCTACGGCCTGACCTTCGGTGTGCATTCGCGAAACGAAAGTTTTGCTAATGCCGTTGCACAGAAAATTCGTGTTGGTAATGTCTACGTCAACAGGAATATCATCGGTGCTGTGGTAGGTGTACAGCCGTTTGGTGGTCAGGGCTTCTCTGGTACTGGCCCGAAAGCCGGCGGCCCGCACTACCTGCACCGCTTCGCTACCGAGAAGACCCGTACCGTCAACACCACGGCTCTCGGCGGCAACGCGTCTCTTCTCGCCATGGGCGACGAATGACCGACGCTGCCTGCTCTCGCGGCAGCAGCAGAGGTCATGCCTGGCGGAAGACTGCATGCTGGACGTGCATGAGGTAGCCAGGTGACAGGGCATCAGGACGATGCCCAGTGGATGACGGCAGCACGCCAGGCCGTCATCTGCCCCGGACACCGACAGGGACGCCCACGGACATGAATCGCCAGCGACTGGCCCCTCATGCTCGTGCCCTGCGGTGTCCGTTGCCGTTTCCCCTTTTGACTCGACGGCAATATGCGGGGACGGACGAACGTCAGAAGATTCGTTTATGCGCTAGTCTGAACGTACAAGATTGGCAGGAACTTGCGAGAGCCACCGCGACAAGGCCCTCGAAGGACGTTCGATGCATGACGCAGGACTCCCGGCGACGGTCTGACAGGAACCGTCACTGGCAGTGAATCATCACGACGCTCGCCGTCCGACAACAATAAATGCAAAGGATTTACTCCACGATGGTCGATAACAGCCCCACCATACTCATCACGTTCGCTATCTATCTGGCGGTGATGCTCGGCATTGGCCTGCTGGCCTACAAGCGCACCTCCAACATGTCGGATTACATCCTGGGTGGCCGCTCATTGGGCCCCTGGACATCCGCCATTTCCGCCGGTGCGTCTGACATGTCCGGCTGGCTGCTGCTGGGCCTGCCCGGCGCTGCCTACCTCAGTGGCCTGTCCGCTGCCTGGATCGGCATCGGTCTGCTGGCCGGTACCTGGCTCAACTGGCTGATCGTCGCCAAGCGCCTGCGTATCTACAGCTTCGTCGCCAGCGACTCGCTGACCCTGCCGGATTACTTCGAGAAGCGCTTCCGCGACAACTCCAAGATGTTGCGCGTCATCTCGGCCGTCTTCATCCTGCTGTTCTTCCTCTTCTACACCAGCTCCGGTCTGGTGGCAGGTGGCAAGCTGTTCGAGACCGTCTTCGGCCTCGACTACACCATCGCCGTGACCGTCGGTACCATCGCCATCGTGTCCTACACCTTCTTCGGCGGCTTCCTCGCCGTGTCGTGGACTGACCTCATCCAGGGTCTGATGATGGCTGTTGCCCTGATCGTGGTGCCCATCGTGGCACTCACCGACATGGGTGGCGTGGCAGAAGCGACCTCGCGCATCACTGCCGAGAACCCGCTGCTGCTGGAATGGTTCCGTGACGCCTCCACCGGCGAAGCGCTGACGCTGGTCGGCATCGTCTCCTCACTGGCGTGGGGCCTGGGCTACTTCGGTCAGCCGCATATCCTGGCGCGTTTCGCGGCCATCCGCAGCGAGAAGGACATCGGCGCGGCCCGTACCATCGCCGTCGTATGGTCTGCGCTGGGTCTGTTCGCGGCCATCTGCATCGGCCTGCTGGGTCTCGTCTACGTGCCGAAGGACCTGGCCGACAGCGAGAAGATCTTCATGGTCATGGTGAACTTCATCTTCCACCCGGCGGTTGCCGGCGTGCTGCTGGCCGCCATCCTAGCTGCCGTGATGTCCACCGCTGACTCCCAGCTGCTGGTGTCGTCCTCTGCCCTGGCCGATGACTTCTACAAGGCGCTGTTCAAGAAGGATGCGACCCAGTCCGAGCTGGTGTGGGTCGGTCGCTTCGCGGTGGTCGGTATCGCCATCATCGCCTGGATCCTGGCGCTTGACCCGAACTCCAGCGTGCTGGGTCTGGTGTCCTACGCCTGGGCCGGCTTCGGTGCCGCCTTCGGTCCGGCTCTGATCATGTCGCTGTACTGGCGTCGCATGAACCGCTTCGGCGCCCTGGCCGGCATCATCGTCGGTGGCGTGACCGTGGTGGTCTGGAAGCAGCTTTCCGGTGGCATCTTCGATCTCTACGAGATCGTGCCGGGCGTCATCTTCGCCTACATCGCCATCTACGTGGTCAGCATCATGAGCGCAGCACCGGCTGATGAGATCACCACGGAATTCGACAAGGTCGAGAACCACGCCTGATCGAGGTGTGACAAGACACTGTTGGAGCCTGTACCTATTGCCGCTCACATCGGCAATACGACAACGCCGCCCCTCGGGGCGGCGTTGTCGTTCATGGCAACTTGTCCTCACTGACTCTGGCTGTCATGGCTCTCTCATATGGCCTAATCACATTGGCGAGGCTTGCGGAAGTCGATCACCCAGACTCCCTCTTGCAGTGACAGCCCTGGCGACGGCACTTGCGACAGAACTTGAGACTGCACTTGCGACTGAACTGATGAAGGGGCTGAGGACTGACCGTTAGGCTGGCTGGTGGGCTGATCGGAGGCCTGACTGGCAGCATCGCCCGGCGCACAGGGCGACCGCGCTTGCAGGCGTGCCTTGAGCGCCTCATCGCGCAGCAAGGTCACCGCGCTGGCGCCCGCCAGGCGCAGCCGCACCACGGCCCAGTAGTTGTCAGGCGTGAAGGCGGCAACCAGATTCTGGCCTACGGCCGCCACCTGCTGGCGAGCGACCCGCGCCAGTGGCGCCACTGGCGCCTCGCCCAGCACCAGTACCGGCAAGGCATCGCGCGGCTGGTAGCGCTCGGCGTCGCGGGGCGAGTCCAGCGGCAGGCCCTGTTCCCGCGCCTGAGCCACCAGAGTGCGCGCCAGCTGTGTCTCATGGGTCTGCTGGGCGGCCAGCGCATTGCTCCAGGCGGCGAAGATCACCCCATGGCGCACCAGCAACAGGCAGGCGACGATCAACAGACACTGCTTCAAAGGGCACTGCATCAGACGCCGCCAGACAGGTGTCTTGCGCTGCGTGTTGGCCGTTTCTGTCATGCTCTGCGTTGCGCCTGCCTCCGCGCTCGTGCCCTCTCTCACTCTCACACTCAGTGCCAGCATCAGGGCACCGCCCAGCAGCGGCCCCCAGGCGATCAGGGTGCGCGAATGAAATACCGGCTCGGCCAGCAACAGCATCGGCCCCCACAGGGCAGGAACCAGCAGTAGCGCCCACAGGGCCCAGCTCATGCGCTGCAGCGATAGCTGGCGCGCCGAGCGAGACCTGCCCTCGGGCCCGCCAGTGGCGGCTTCCTGTCGCACAAGCGCGCCGTGAGGCAGGAGTCGCAACAGCGCCACCCCAGCCAGCAGCGCCAGACTGATCAGCAACGTGACCTGTCCCAGCCCCTCACGCAGCGCGCCCAGCGCCACGCTCAGGTTGTGCTCGAGTCCCGCCAGCAATGCCTGAGGGTCGGCGAAGGGCAGCATCTGGCCATGCTGCTGACTGTACTCCCCCGCCACCAGCAACCGCGTGATGGGCAGATAGAACAGCAAGGCGACGGCGGCCAGCGCCCCACGCTGCAACAGCATCCGCCAGCGCGACCACAGTGATGTGCTGGCAGCGCCCGCGAACATGGCTTCGAGCAGGCTCAGCACCAGAAAGGCATTCAGGGCCGGTTGATAGCTGCACAGCGCCAGCAACAACAGCAGCAAGGCACTCAGCGGTGGCTGCCAGGCCTGCCACAGGCCTCGCCTTGCGCTGCTATCCCCACATTGCTCTTTCTCTGCCCTGCTTTTCCCGCCAGCACGCAACACGAGGCTGGCCAGTATTGCACTGGCCAGCGCCACGCTCATCGGCAGGCTGTCGAAGGCGTAACTGAAATTCTGCAGGGTGAAGGGCGTCAGCCAGATCAGCGCATTGCCCACTACGCAGCCCGCCAGCGAGAGCCCCGGCAGCCATCGCCACCAGGCCAGCGCCATGCCCGCCGCCAGCCCCCAGGCCGCCAGCTGTGGCAAGGGCGCGACATTAACCAGCACATCGCCAAAGCCCAGCAGACGCATGATGCCCTCGGCGGCCGGGCGTGCATTGAGCATCCAGCCGAAATAGCCATCCAGCGCACGGCTCATGTCATCCAGATATAGCGCGCGCGTGGCGATCAATGGCACAAGCCCGAGGCCGATCACTACAAGACTGGCAAGCAGAATGCGCCATGCCTGACGCCGTCTGGCATCAGCGGTATCACACGCTTGGGACAACGGCTGCGACCTTGTCATGCACTGGACTCCCGATCAGAACGATACCCAGGACGGATGACGTCGAGAGTACCTGACTCGGGGCGCGATGGAATGCCCCGACGAAAGCCCATCAAAAACGCCACCCGAGGGTGGCGTTGTCGACCTGCCTACGTGATGTGGAAGTTACTCGGCCGGCGTGCTGGCCTGATGGAAGTGCACATCGCGCTGCGGATAGGGAATGCTGATGCCGCGCTCATCGAAGGTCAGCTTGATGCGTTCGGTCATGTCCCACTTCAGCGCCCAGTAATCGGAGGCCTGACACCACATGCGGAAGTTGAAGTTGACCGAGCTGTCGGCCAGCTCTGACACGGCGATCAGGTGGGACGGCTCCTTCATGATGCGCTCGTCACCGGCGACCAGCTCCTCGAGCACCGCCTTGACCTGACGGATGTCGTCGTCATAGCTGACACCGACGACCAGATCCAGACGCCGCGTCGGCAGCGCCGAGTAGTTGGTGATGGTGTTGGACATGACGCTGGAGTTCGGCACGGTGACCTTGCGGTTGTCCGGCGTCACCAGGCGGGTCTGCAGCATGGTGATCTGATCGACGCTACCGGAGGTGCCGGCGGCTTCGACGTAATCGCCCTTCTTGAACGGACGCAGCGTGACCAGCAGGAAGCCGGAGGCCAGATTGGACAGCGAGCTCTGCAGCGCCAGACCGATCGCCAGACCCGCCGCACCCAGCGCGGCGATCATGGAGGTGGTATCGACACCGAGCTGATCCAGAGCGGTCAGCAGCACCATGACCACCAGGATGGCGTAGGCGATCTGGCCGACGAAACCGGCCGCCGCCTCGTCCATGCTCTTGCGGTGCAGCAGCGAGGTCGCCCACTGAGTCAGGCGCTTGGCGACCCACATGCCGAAGACCAGCACGGCCAGCGCCGACAGCAGGGTTCCGCCCCATTGCAGCCCTATCTCGAACAGCTGACTGGTATCCATGGGAATGGCATTCAAAAATTCCACGACAACTCCTTGAGCATCCCTTGCGTGGCAGTCAGCAGACCACCGGGTGCTTTATCGTTATAGGGCACGAGGCGCGCGCCGGGGACGCACTGACACTCGGCCGAACGGATCATTGGGTATTCACGCGCGCACAATTTACCTGACTATTGGCGTCACGTCAGTGCTCTTGCGCCCGGGGCCGCGTGCCCTGACAGGCCATTCATCCATTCAGGGCTGCGCTCGAGCGGGCGTCAGTCCCAGCGGTGAGCGCAGCGTCAGTGCGTCCAGGCGCAGGCCCACGGGAAACTTGTTGGCATCCAGGCCCGCGTCACGCGGCGCGATGGGCGGCGGCCCCTTGAGAGTCAGGCTGAAGCTGCCGTCGCTCGCGATCAGCGCGGCGGGCACCTCGACTTCGAAGCGCTCATAACGGCCGCCCACCGGCCAGCGCGTGACGGTCTGCTCCCCGATCATGACTTCCACCGGCAGCGCGGTGGCCGAATCCGGGAAGCGTGACAGCTCAAGCGCCACGACCACGGCCTGCGAGCCTGCCGGCGAGACCTCGGGCGCGACCCGCAGGCGCAAGGTGACCTCCGCCAGCCGCGCACTGACCGGCACGTCTGGCTGGGGCGAGTAGAAACCGGCCCACAGCACGGCGCAATTGCCCAGCGGCTCGCCCTTGCGGACGGGGTAGCGCTCACCGGGCGTCAGTACCGGCACCTCGCCCATCGGCCGGTAGCAGGTGGTGGCATGCTCGATGAAGTAACGCCGATAGTGCTCATCGACCCTGGGCGTGCGCGCCAGCCACAGCAGGGTGAGTTCGAAGGCCAGCACCACCACGGTGGCCAGCAGCCACCAGACCCGCTGGCTGCGCCGTGGCCGTGGCGCGCCATACAGGGCATCAGACGAGCCAGAAGACGGTGTCATACCAGTTCTCCACCAGCCAGAGATTAGCGAGCGCGCCCAGCATGACCAGGCCCCAGGCCAGCGTGCGTGGCAGACGAGTGAGCAGGTCATGCAGGGCCAGCACGAACACCGGCATGCCGATCATGTAGCGCGGAATGGCGTCCAGCCCGGTCGCCAGCGGTACGAACAGCGTGAAGCCCGCCAGCCCCATCTCCAGCCAGCGCCGCTGCAGGCCCAGCCAGCCGATCAGGCCGACACCGACCAGCGCCATGCTCGCCTGCCACGCCGGGCGCAGCGTTTCCGGCGCGCTCTGCCAATAGCTCAGCCCTTCAATGAGGTTGGCGAGGGGGTTGCCCATCTCACGGCCCCAGGAAATCTGCACATGACTGAAGGCCAGCGCGTCGCCCGTCCGGTGATAGAGCAGCGCCATGAACAGAAACAGCCCCAAGGGTCCCACCACGCCGATCAGCAGCCAATCGGGCCGCCGCCACAGCTCGGCGCAGGCGCGCAGGCGCAGCCGCGCCACAAGCTCGATTCCCATCGCGATGACCCAGAACACCCCGGTGGCGCGGGTCATCGACAACAGCAGCGTCCAGAGCATCACGCGGCCGGTGCGCTGACAGCGCCAGTCGATCAATGACGCCAGACACAGCAGCCAGAACAGTGACTCGGAATAGAGCGCGCTGAAATAGAAGCTGTACGGCATGCTGGCCGCCAGCCACACGAACAGCAGCAACGGCGCGCCGGGACGCGTGATGGCCAGATAGCGACAGCCCAGCCCCAGCGCCACGGCCAGCAAGGCATTGCTCAGGAGCACGCCCATCAGTTCGGGGTCCAGCTGACCGCCCAGTGTCACCAGCCACAGCAGCGCCGGATAGAGCGGGAAAAACGCCCAGTTGGCGGCGTCGCCATCGCTCATGCCGCGCGCCTCGACATCGTAGCCGCGCGTCATGATGCCCTTGAACCAGCTGCCGTCGAACTGCGCCATGGCGTGCAGATAGCTGTGATCGCCCCACAGCGCGATGGCGAGCCAGACGGCGCGCGTCACCAGCAGCGCCAGCAGGATGTGCCCCCAGGGAATGCTTACGGCCTGCGCCCGCGCGAGTGCCTCGGCAGGGGGCGGCGTCTCGGCTGCCAATGTCTTGAAGCGCTCCCCCAGCGTCGAGCGCGGCCCTGCGGTGACGCTGTCATTCATGCATGGTCTTCCTTGAAGGCCCACAGCCGTGAGGCCAGATAGGTCACGATCGGCACCGAGAGCGTGGCGATCGCGATGGCGACGAAGCCCGACAGATCGAGCCCCTGCATCAGCAGTGCCAACAGGCCATTGTTGAGCGCGAAGCCGCCCGCCGCGACCAGTCCGAAGCGCCAGGCACTGCCCTGGCGCTTGAAGGTCAGCCGGCGATGGCCGACCAGCGAGACCTGAAAGGCGATGCAGAAGGCAATGATATTGGCGATGAACTCATTGAGCTGCGGCCACAGGAACAGCAGCAAGGCGGCGACGCCCAGGTGCACGCCCGTCGCGGCCAGCCCGACCAGCCCGAAGCGGGTCGCGGTGCCCGCCTCCTCCCTGGCGCGCGCAGTGACTGGCCTGTCGGACTCGCTGACGCCCTCACGATCAGCGCTCAAGTGATTCACCTCGCGCCGCATCGCGTGACGCGCCGCGCACGACTCGCGCAGTGCTCAGGCCGCTGTCGAGGCCCCTGTCCGGTGACACGCTGCCCGGCGGGCTGTCGTGCAGGCTGTCATGGTCGATCAGGTAAAGCGGACGCTGCTTGGTTTCCATGAACAGGCGACCGAGGTATTCACCCAGCACACCGATCGAGATCAGCTGCATGCCGCCGAAGAACAGGATCGCGACCATCAGTGAGGCATAGCCCGGCGCATCGGCGCCGAACAGCACCGTCTTGCTGATGATCACCAGGATATAGAGGAAGGACAGAGCGGCGACGACACTGCCGATATAGGTCCAGACCCGCAGCGGCCAGGTCGAGAAGCTCACCACGCCATCGAGGGCGAAGTTCCACAGCTTCCAGTAGTTGAACTTGGTGGTGCCGGCCGTGCGCGACGGGCGCTGGTAGGTGACGCCCACCGAGCGATAGCCGGGCCACGAGAACAGGCCCTTCATGAAGCGATTGCGCTCGGGCAGGCGCCGCAGCGCCTCGACGACGCGGCGGTCCAGCAGGCGGAAGTCGCCCGCATCGCGCGGTATCTCGGTGAAGGTCAGGCGGTTGAAGACGCGGTAGAACCAGCCTGCCGTCTTGCGCTTGGTGGCGGTGTCTTCATGACGCGCGGCGCGTACGCCATAGACCATGTCGTAGCCGGCCTGCCATTGGCTGATGAACTCGAGGATCACCTCCGGCGGGTCCTGCAGATCGACATCCATCGGCACGACGGCATCGCCACGCGCCTGCTCGATGCCGGCGGACATGGCCGCTTCCTTGCCGAAGTTGCGTGTCAGACTCAGGTAGCGCACGCGGGCATCGCCGGCCGCCGCGGCCTCCAGACATGCCAGGGTGCCGTCGGTTGAGCCGTCATCGACGAACAGCACTTCAAGATGCGGCACCTGCGAGCCCAGGGTCTTCTCGATGGCCTCCAGAAAGAGACCGATGGTCTCCTCCTCGTTCATCACCGGTACCACCAATGACAAGACCCAGTCACCGGAAAGGCGGCGCGACATGTCGCGGGGAATGTGCCCCGACGAGGACGAGGACTGCCGGCCAGACGTCTGGCCGCAGGATGCATCAGCTGAGGACCGCATGGTATTTCCTCCATCGAGAGCCCCGTCATTCATGCACGCCAGGGCATCATCATCTGACAAGGTGAGAGTGAAGAGGACACAGGTGCTGCACCAGCGGCTTACCAGACACTCTCCCGCTCTCGATCGGCGCCTCTCCTCCCTCCGCTCCATTACCTCTTGGGGCCGAGGGCGACGAATACAACGCAGCGTCAATGCGGATGGCGGCCAGCACGAACCGGTCTGCCAGCTGCAAGAATCCGTGAAAAGCCCCGCACAGCGCCAGACATCGGCAATGGCCTGCAAGAGCCAGCGAGGGTTTACGATGGCCTGCGGGGCCGGCGAGGGCTTGCAAGAGTGGTCGGTGAGAGCGGTCTGTGAGAGCGGCCTGCGCGGGTCAATGAGCGCGACGCCACCTCGCTGCGTTATAGAGCCTGCGGCCTCAACAAGTAAAGCCTGAATCACTCAAGGGCTCGCAAGCCATGCCCTTGAGCCATGCCTTTAGCCCTAAACAAACACGGCCGCTCCAGGGAGCGGCCGTGTTTGTTGATGTAATGAATAAAGCCTGCGCAATCGCGTTACTGGCTGGACGCGAGGACCACCAGCGTGATGAGCAGAAGACACCAGCTCAGCGGCGCCCCCAGCAGCCAGGCGCGGGTCGCATGGCGCGGCACCAGGCCGACGCCATGCGTGAAGCCGGCTCCCAGCCCCCACAGCGCGACCAGCAACATCAGATAGCGCGGCCCTGTCTGCATCGAGGCAATCGCATCCGGCCCCAGCAGCATCCAGATGGCCACCATGGCAGACAGCAGCAGCGAGGCCAGATGGGCAGGTCGAGTTCGGCACCAGGCCGGTGGTCGTGAGGCGTACCAGGGTCGTGACATCGAGCTCTCCTTGATCGGAACGGTCAGCGGCGCAGAAGTAACGTTGGGGGCCGCCTCACTCAATCATCGTCAAAGGTGTGGGTCTGCTCAAGCCACAATGCATTGATGATGCCCGCGAAGCAGGCCAGCAACACACCGAGAATCCAGGCGAAATACCACATGATGTCGTCTCCTGGCGAGGGCAGTGCCCTCGCCTGTTTGGCAAATGGAAGCAATTGGCTCAGCTAGGCTCAACTCAATTCAAGTCAGGTCAACTCAGGTCAGATCAGCCCAGCGCACCTCAATACAGGCTGTGACTGTCCTGCTCGATATGCGCAACGGTGACACGACGCCACATCTTCACGTAGCACCAGGTGGTGTAGAGGATGATGGTCGGCACCATCACCAGACCCGCCACGGTGACGATGGAGAGCGTCAGCTCGCTGGAAACGGAATCCCACAGCGTCAGACTGGCCTCGCTCATGCGCGAGGACGGCACGATGAACGGGAACATGCTGATGCCCGCGGTGGCGACCACCCCCCCTACCCCGACGGAGCTTGCCGTGAAGGCCGCGCCGCCCTTGCACCGAGCCGACAGCACCATCGCGGCCAGCACACCGACCACCGCGCTGAGCGGTGCCAGCAGCGTCAACGGCTCACGTGCGTAGACATCCAGCCAGCTGCCCGGCCCGACCTGCTTGTCGAGCAGCTTCAGGGCCGAGGCAGTATCGCCCATCTGATCGATGCTGTAGCCCATGCCGGACAGCCACACCCACAGGCCGCCCAGCGCGAACAGCCCCAGCGTCAAAAGGCCCAGCGGCTGCACCAGACGCGCGCTGCGGGCGGCGACGGCCTCATCGGCACGCGCCACCAGCCAGGTACCGCCATGCAGCATCACCATCACCACCGACAGCGCAGCGCACAGCAGCGCGAAGGGGTTGAACAGGCCCAGGTAGCTGCCGGCGTAGCTGGCACGCATGAACTGATCGACTTCCAGCGGCACGCCCTGCAGCAGGTTGCCGAAGATCAGCCCGAAGAAGGCGGTGGGAATCAGGCTGCCGGCGACGATGCCGCGGTCCCACCAGCCACGCCACTGGGTGTTCTCGAGCTTGGAGCGATAGTCAAAGCCCAGCGGGCGGAAGAACAGCGAGAACAGGATGGTCAGCATCGCGAAATAGAAGCTGGAGAACACGGCGCCGTAGACCACCGGCCACACCGCGAACACCGCGCCGATGGCGGTGACTAGCCATACCTGATTGCCATCCCAGTGCGGGGCCAGGGTATTGATCACCACGCGGCGCTCGCTGTCATTGCGGCTGACCAGCGGCATCAGCATCGCCGCGCCCATGTCCATGCCATCGGTGATGACGAAGCCGATCAGCAGCAGCCCTACCGCCACCCACCAGAACAGCTTGAGGATCTCGTAATCCCACATGATCCATTACTCCTTGAATGACAGTGAAGGATTGAGTGACATGCCGTCATCTTCGGACATGGCGCCATGGTGGATGCCGCCGCGCTCGAAGTGATAGCGACCGGTGTGCAGGGAAGACGGCCCCTTGCGCGCGAAATGGAACATCAGCCACATCTCGATGACGAAGAACAGGCTGTAGAAGGCCAGGAAGCCACCGATGGACCACCACAGGTCGGACTCATCCAGACTCGAGGCCGCCATGAAGGTCGGCAGGATCTCCCCCACCGCCCACGGCTGACGCCCGAATTCGGCCACGAACCAGCCGGTTTCCACGGCGATGAACGGCAGCGGGATGGACAGCAGGCAGATCCACAGGAAGGGACGCACGTCGAAGCGCTGCTTGGCGGTCATCCACACCGCCGCGATGAAGATCACCAGCATCGCCATGCCGCAGGCGACCATGATGCGGAACGAGAAGAACATCGGCGCGACCGGCGGAATCGAGTCGGCGGCGGCCTTGTCGATCATCTCCGGCGTGGCATCTGACGGAGTCTCGACGTAGCGCTTGAGCAGCATGCCGTAACCGAGATCATCCTTGACCGCATCGAAGGCCTTGCGGGTCGCGATGTCGTCCTGGCCATCACGCAGCTGCTGGAGCAGGTCATAGGCCTGCATGCCATTGAGGATGCGTCCGCGGTGCTCCTCGGTCAGCTCCTTTATGCCGGGGATCTCGGTATCCAGCGAGCGCGTGCCGATCAGGCCCATCACATAGGGAATATGGATGCCGTAATCGGTGTGCTGGGTCTCCTCGTTGGGCAGTCCGATCAGCGTGAAGGACGCCGGTGCCGGCTCGGTTTCCCACATCGCCTCGATGGCGGCCATCTTGGCCTTCTGGACATCCCCGACCTCGTAGCCGGACTCATCGCCCAGCACGATCACCGATGCCACCGAGAACAGACCGAAGGCGGCGGCGATGGCGAAGCTGCGCTTGGCAAAGCCCAGATCACGCCCCTTGAGCAGGTAGAAGGCGCTGATGCCGAGCACGAACATGGCGCCGGTCACATAGCCTGCCGACACGGTATGCACGAACTTGGCCTGGGCGACCGGGTTGAAGATGACATCCGCGAAGCTGGTCAGCTCCATGCGCATGGTCTCGAAATTGAAGGCCGCACCGACCGGATTCTGCATCCAGCCGTTGGCGATCAGGATCCACAGCGCCGAGAAGTTGGAGCCGAAGGCCACAAGCCAGGTCACCATCAGGTGCTGACGCTTGGTCAGGCGGTCCCAGCCGAAGAAGAACAGGCCGACGAAGGTGGACTCGAGGAAGAAGGCCACCAGACCTTCGATGGCCAGCGGCGCACCGAAGATGTCGCCGACGTAATGCGAGTAGTAGGCCCAGTTGGTGCCGAACTGGAATTCCATCGTCAGGCCAGTGGCCACGCCGAGGGCGAAGTTGATGCCGAACAGCTTGCCCCAGAACCTGGTCATGTCCTGGTAGACCTGCTTGCCGGTCATGACATACAGGGATTCCATGATGGCAAGCAGGAAGGCCATGCCGATGGTCAATGGTACGAACAGGAAGTGGTAGAGCGCGGTCATGCCGAACTGGAACCGCGACAGCTCCACGACGGTATCGGAGATCATGTCTTAACCCCTTTGCGATAAGGCGGACGGTCAGGCTGCCGTCCCTGCATGCGCTTGCCACCGACGTCGGGCGGACGCATCAGGCCGACTCTCGCCGGCAAGCACACAGGCAATGGCACCGTGGCACCAAGACCTTGGTCGGCATTGTCTACCCTCCCGCGCCAGCCTCCAGATGTCAGGTTGTCGCACTCACCGGGCGAATGTCGCACCCGCCACCTCCGCCAAGTGCCTGTTGTCACTGGACAACTCCGCTGCAAGCCGCATGAATGCTGGAGCGACGGGCCTCGCTGGCCTGGCGCCATCTCAACGCTGACTCTGCGCACCCCTGCGCGCGCTGCGACCATCGACCACACTGCGACGTTGCACCACGCTGCGACCGACTGGCACACCCAAGCGCCGCCAGGCGCCGCGCAGCAAGCCATCACGGTCCCGCGCCATTGACGCGCTGGGAAGGAGAGTTTTGTGCCGCAGGCCTGTCACTTCCCCAGCAGGCTAACTATCATGGCCAGTCACCGCAGCGCTCACCGACAAGGATTGCCAGTGAACGCTTACCGCCTATCACCCGAGACCGTGATTCCTACCTGACATGACGCATCGCTCCCCCATTCATCCCTCTGCTGGTCACACCGCCACCACCAGCCCCAGCGCCACGGCGCCGCGCGGCCACGGCGATTACTGCGAAGCCGGCCTCGCCCGCCTGCTGGAGCAGCACGACCTCAATAGCTTCGATGCCCTGTGGCAAGTGGCAGCCCACGACGTCGACGCGCCGAATCGTGAACGCGGCGGCGTCTCGACGGTTTCGCTGCTGACGCTCGAGGATAAGGACGGCAACAGCCATCGCCTCTATCTCAAACGCCAGACCAACCACCTGGGCCGCAGCCTGGCACGCCCGCTGGGCGAGCCGACCTTCTCTCGCGAATGGCGTGCCATCCGTCACTATCACGCGCTGGGAATACCGGCAGTGGACGCCGGCTGGTACGGCGAGCGGCGCGCAGGCCGGGAATGGCGCGCCATCCTGATCACCTTCGATCTCGCCGGGCGCGATGATCTGGATCACTGGCATGAACGCTGGTCAGAGCTCGACGCGGGCATGCGCTCTCAGGTGATCACCGCCAGCGCCCGCCTCGTTCGCGAGATTCATCAGGCTGGCCTGATGCATGGCTGCCTGTTCCCCAAGCACCTCTTCCTGAGTCGCCCGCCGAGTGAGTCGCCGGACAGCACCTGGCAGATGGACGCCGTCATCATCGACCTCGAGAAGACGCGCCGCTTCGTGCTGCGCCGCCACGAGTGCCTGCGCGATCTCTACGTGCTGTGGCGCCGCCTGAAGGGCTGGCAGCACGATGAATGGCGACAATTTCTTGCCGTCTATCGCGATGCGGATGCGCAGAGCGCCGAGGTCAGTCAGTGGCTGAAAGAGCTGGAAGCACGCGCCGCACGCAAGCGTCGCTGAGCCTGCAGAGGCCGGTGACGGCCTTTGGCGTAGTAAACACTAACCTCGCGCACGGTATGCGACCAAGGTCTTGGTCACCTTGCGCGAGGATGAATGGGGGTGTCGCTCAAATGCGTCATTGCAAGTCTCACTCATGAGACATTAAACTTCCCTGAAATAATCGATAACATCCGCTAACAGGACGCCTAATAAGTTTTCAAACAACGTTCTAAAAAAATGCTTGCCAAACAGAACGCTGTTTTTTATAGTTTGCAGCGTCCCCTGATCGACGCAGCCACGCAGAGCACACGGCCCAAGCCGTAGGGTAGCGAGGCACTGCTGACAGGCAGCTTACGAAGCCAAGCTTCAAGGAGAATTACACATGAAAGCTATCAAGATCCTGACCGCTACTGTTATCGCCGGCACCATGGCTATGGGCGCACAATCCGCCATGGCATATGGCAAGGGTGATACCTTCCTGCGCGGTGGCGTTGCCAAGGTAGACGGCAAGAGCAACAACGGCAACGGTCTGATCGCCAAGGACGAGTCTGGCTTCGCCGGTTCAGTGGGCTACATGTTCCACGACAACCTGGCCATCGCCCTGCAGTCCACTGAAGAATTCAGCACTGACTGGAAAAACAGCGCCGGTGGTTTCGATCAGATGCCGATCAACCTGATGCTGCAGTACTACCCGCTGGGCGGTACTGAAGCCCGCGTCCAGCCGTACGCTGGTGTCGGCCTGAACTACACCCACTTCTCCGGTGAGTCTGCCGGTGGCCAGAGCATGGACATCGATGACAGCTACGGCGCCGCTGCCGAGCTGGGTGTGGACCTCAAGATCACCGAAGCCTGGGCCGTCAACGGCTTCGCTCGTTACGCCGACGTCAAGGCCGATACCAAGATCGCCGGTCAGGACGTGAACGACACCGAGCTGGACCCGGTCACTGTCGGTGCCGGTGTCACCTACCGCTTCTAAGTCCTTGCACGAGGCGTGAACATGCCTCCAGCGAGTACCTGGCAAGCCGTGTGATGCCGCGTCATGAAAACGTCAGTGATGGAGCTCGGCAACGCCGAGCCGTCCAGGCGCCAGATGGGCATCACACACAAACGCCGCAGACCTTCGGGTCTGCGGCGTTTTCGTTGTGGGCAGCCAACGGCTACATGGCCGATCTTCGCCGGCGCGGCGCAGAAATTGACCTGGATCAACCACGTCCCTGACCAAGCAAGAACGCCCGTAAACTCTTGCCCCAGATCAAATTTCTCGAAATTCGGCTACCTAGAATGGGGGCATTGTTTCCCGCCATCCTTCAGGAGCCATCATGTCCGACGTCGTCACTCGCTCAGCCTCCCTCCCCGCGCACCTGACTTCGCGTAGCCCGCGCTCTGCAGCACGCCCGTGGCAGCTTCTGGCACTGGCAGGCCTCACCAGCCTCGCGACTCTCGGCGCCGCACCGGCCATGGCCGCCGACTCGCTGAATGCCAGCTCTCACAGCTCTCGCAACTCTCTCAGCTCTCTCAACTACGGCGCCGGGCAGTTCTGGACGCGAGCGGGTGTTGCCAAGGTCTCGCCGAAGAGTGACAACGGTCGCATCGATGCCATCGGCGCCGACGTGGATGTCGATGATGACAGCGCCTTTGCCTTCACTCTCGGTTATCGCTTCACCGACACCTTCGGTATCGAGCTGCTGGCGGCGCAGGACTTCGACCACGACATCTCGCTCAATGGTCAGAAAGCCGGTTCCGTCGATCACCTGCCGCCGACCCTGACACTGCAGTACTACCCGCTTGGCGGACGTGAATCGCGCATCCAGCCGTACATCGGCGCAGGCGTCAATTACACCCACTTCTCCGACGAAACCCTCGACGATGGCACCAAGCTCGAGATGGATGACAGCTGGGGCGCGGCCGCACAGATCGGCGTCGATCTGGTGATCAACGAGCACTGGGCGGCCAACGTCGCCGCCTGGTATCTGGATATCGATTCCGATGTCACCGTAGCGGGCAGCATCAACGACAAGGTCGAGATCGACCCCATCGTGACCATGGCCGGGATCAGCTACCGCTTCTGATCAGCCACTTCCTGGCTAGCGCTTCTGACTGGCCAGAAACGACAACGCCCCGCCAACCCATCTCGGGCCGGCGGGGCGTTGCGCTTGGTACTGTGTGCGCTGTGCGTTGTGAGTTGTGCGCTCGGCACGCCTCAGCGCGAGGCGGCTTGCCCACTGTTCGTCGTTGCCGAAGCCTTGGAAGTTGCTGAAGCTGTTGAGGTTGAGGGCGCTGAGGGCGTTGAGGGAGTTGAAGGCGAAGGCGGCGTGGCGTCCTCCGCCGGCGCCTTGCTCACCTTGCCCGGACGCGGGCGGTCCAGTACCAGTCCCAGCACCACCAGTGCGGCGCCCGCCACCATCAGCGCGGTCCACTGCTCGTCGAACAGCCACCATGCCATCAGCGCGGCACACGGCGGCACCAGGAAGAAGGTGCGCGCGACCTGATGGGCCTCGCCCCGCTCCAGCATCAGCATCAGCAGCCAGATGGCACCGACCGAGATGGCGATTACCAGCCAGGCCATGGTCAGCAGCAGACGCGGCGTGGGGTCAAAGGCAAAGCTGCCGACACTGGTCGCGGCGACGACGAACACCGCGCCCGCACCGAGATACTGGAACATCAGCCCCTCGACCAGCCCCATGCGCCCGGAGACCCGCTTCTGCCACAGTGTCGAGCTGGACACGCCGATCAGCGCCACCAGGCACCAGACGAGCCCGATCAGCGGCCACTCCAGGGTGCCCGCGCCGTCCTTGGCAAGCCCTGCCCCCAGCACCAGACTGACGCCAATGGCGCCACAGCCAAGCCCCGCCCACTGCTTGGCCCCCAGCCGCACGCCGAACAACGGCAGTGACAAGGCCGCCGTCACCAGTGGATGCAGGCTGACCAGCAGCGCCGTCAGGCCCGCCGGCAGCCCCGCCTTGACCGCCGCGAACACGCCGCCCAGATAGGCGCCATGCAACAGCATGCCAATGCCCATCTGCGCCAGACGGTCGTTGCGCCGGCCCCACTGACGCGGCTTGCGGCGCAGCCACAGAATCAACCCCAGCACCGGCAGCACCAGCAGGCTGCGCACCAGCAGCAAGGTGAAGGGCTCAGCGTCCAGGGTACCGAAGCGCGCGGCGATGAAGCCGCTGGCGAACAGAAACACGAAGCAAAGTGGCATCCACATCACGCAGACTCCAGCGAGAGAAATGACAAGCGGTCGGCCCATAGGCAGGTGCAGGACGTGCACCGACGGGACCACGACATGAGCCTTCAGCTTGCCGCGAACCCTCAAGGGGGCACAAGATACAGATAATCACCAATTCAAGGGGTACAGACAGGCATGTCATCCGCCGAGCACGCTTCGTCCGCCAGCCGCCCTTCGCTTGCCGGCCCCGCCATCAACTCAACCACCAGCTCAGGCGCCACAGCCGCGACGCTGCCGCGCTATCAGCAGTTGGTCGAGCGACTCAAGGCCCAGATGGCGACGGGCAAACTGAGCGCAGGACAGCGCCTGCCTTCGCTCAGGCGGCAGGCGGCGCAGTCGGGGCTCGGCCTCAACAGCGTGATTCGTGCCTATGGCGAGCTGGAAGCGGCGGGCCTGATCATCGCCGAACCGCGTGCCGGCTATCGGGTCGCGCCAGCGACGCAGGCTGCTCACGATACGAATGACCTGAATGCCAGCTCACAGACCAGGCCGGCTTCATCTCGCCACCCCGGCGAGACGCAACACGGGCAGCGGGAGTCACATCACAGACCGCGCGCCATCACCACACTCACCATCAGTGACCCGGCCTGGCAGGCGATGGCGAATGCCAGTGATCCGCGCCTGGCGCCGTTGGGTGCCGCTCACCCGGAGCTGGACGCCCCCGCCGTGCGTCGCCTGTATCGTCTGGCGCGCACTCAGCTCGGGGCGCATGCCCAGCATCCCAGCGCCTATGCCCTGCCGCCGGGCTCAAGCGCGCTGCGCACTGCCATCGCCCAGCACCTCAGCCACCACGGTCATCCCTGTGACAGCGACGCCCTGTTGATCAGTCAGGGGGCGCAGCATGGCATGTCACTGCTGCTCGGCCAGCTGCGGGCCGCCAAGGGCCGCTGCCGGGTCGGCGTCGAAGCGCCGGGCTATTTCGGCATCGTGGCCGCCATCGAAGCCCAGGGCCATCAGGCGATCGCCATCCCTGCCCGCGCGCACCAGGGACTGGATGTCGCGGCGCTCGAGCGACTGCTCGAACGTCATGATGACAAGACGCCCACCCTGACGCTGGATGCCCTGATCGTGACCGCGGATGGCCACAATCCCCTGGGCGGACAGCTGAGCACGCCAGATCGCCACCGCCTGTTGGCACTGGCGGCACGCCACGCCATCCTGCTGGTCGAGAACACCACCTTTGCCGAGCTGAGCTTCGATACCCGCCATCCGTGGCTGGCCGACCTCGCCCACCGCCATGCCGACAGGCCGATGCCTGCGCTGATCAGTCTCGGATCATTTTCCAAGACGCTGGACCCCCGCACCCGCTGCGGCTGGCTGTGGCTGTCACGGCCCGAGCAGGAGTCACCACTGGGGCTGCAGGCGATGATTCGGGCGCGCTGGGCCAATGGCATGGGCGACATGCCATGGATGCATGCTGCCCTGAGCGAACTGATCACCAGCGGGGATTACGGCCGCCACGTACAGCGCATGCGACGCTGCTATGCGCGCCGCCTGGAGCGTCTGCGTGCGCACCTGAGCGCGGCGCTGGGTGACAGCGTCTGGCTGCCGCCACCGAGCGGCGGCTATCTGCAATGGTGTGGCCTGCCCAGCCTTGAGGCGCACCAGCTTGAGCAATTGCATCAGGAGCTGCTGAATGCAGGCATCGCTACCCTGCCCGGCAGCCTGTTCAATGCCGAACAGTCCGGCCTGCGCCTGAATGCGGCCCAGCTCGGCGAGGAAGTGACGCAGAACGCTGCACGGCCCTCTGACACGGCCCCCCGCCAGCAGGACATACTGGCGCGCCTCACCGCTCACCTGCAAAAAGCCCTCGCACAGGGCGAGGGCTGATTGAGGTGCGATGTCTGGATTTGCTTATGGCACAGACTTTCAGGCCATGCGCAGCGCCTGCTCGCGGCGGCGCGCCCACACCTGATTGATCACCAATGCCGCCACGATGACCGCCCCACCCAGCGCCAGACGCGCCAGATCGGCGTCGCGGTTCCAGATCAGCAGATTGGCCAGCAGGCCCGCCGGCACCAGCGCGTTGTTCATGATCGCCAGCGTGCCGGCATCGACCCGCGTCGCGCCCTTGTTCCACAGGAAGTAGCCCAGCCCCGAGGCCACGATGCCCAGCCAGCCCAGCACCACGAAGTGCACCGGCTGCGACGGCAGCTTGTCGGTACTGCCGAACAGCAGGAACATCACGATCACCAGCGCCAGCGCGCCGAGATAGAACCAGCCGAACACATGGCGATGGGCGACATCCGCCGGCAGCTGCGGAGCGACCTGACGGTAGGCCACCTGCCCGATGGCAAAGCACAGATTGGCGCCCTGCACGACCGCAAAGCCGAGCCAGAAGCCGTCACTGACCCCGTCGTAGCGAATGATCGCCGCACCCAGCACCGCAATCGCGGCGGTCAGCAGGTAGAATGGCGACAGGCGCTTGTTCATCAGGTCATCGAGCAAGGTGATGTAGATAGGTGTGAAGATGGTGAACAGCAGCACTTCCGGCACAGGCAGCAGCAGGAAGGAGCGATAGAAGAAGATGTACATCAGGCCGAGCTGGATCGCGCCGATGGCCATCAACTGGAAGCGCAGACGACCACTGATCGCCCGCGGGCGCATGAACGGCGCGAAGATCAGGCACGCCAGCGCGATACGCGTCAGTACGGCCAGATAGCTATCGACCTGACCGGACAGATAGACGCCGATCAGGGAAAACGAGAAGGCCCAGAGGGCCGTGACACCAATCAGGTAGGACATGACGAGTAAACCCGGTAGCCAGAAGAAGTTGACACCAATTGTAACCCTCTATGCGCTGCTCGCGCAGATCCGCCGGCTGGATTTTTCGTCACGCTCCGGCCCGGCCTCGCGCAATGCCTGGTCTGGCCAGGGAAGCGGCGAGGTGACGGTCACCCGCGAAGCCACTGCCTCCCCTCACTACGGGGCACGGCAAGCGACTCAGCAAGAGGCGGAGAGCGTGGTATTTCTCGAGCAGGGCCAGTTCCAGCTCGAGGGCCAGTCATCCAGCGTCAACTTCCACAACCGCTATCGCTGGCAGCTGGCCGCGGATGGTGAGGCGCTGTCGCTCAGTCATGAACGTCGTGGCCGCGATGCCGCCGTCTTCCTGTTCGACCTGGTGGCCGACAGCGCTCGAGGCGAAGACCACTTCGTCAGTCGTGAAGCGCATCTGTGCATCGATGACCTCTACGCCGCCACGCTGGTCATCGTGCGCGATGAGGCGGGCAATGCCCTGGGCTTTGATCTCGACTGGCGCATCACCGGCCCGCGCAAGGATGAACACCTCACCTACCGCTATCGCTGCTGAGCGCGACCAGCATCTGACATGAGGGCTGATGGCGCATGACGGAACCGCTGGCAGCACATGAAAACGCCGCTGACGGAGTGATCCGTCAGCGGCGTTTTTGCCTAGCGGCCGATCAGGCCAGCAGACGCGCCTTGAACCACTCACCGATCGCCTCGATTTCCTCGAGACACACGGCGTGCGCCATCGGCCAGGTCTGCCATTCCAGCGGATGACCCAGCGCACGCGCACTCTCGGCGCCCGCCTCACCCAGTGCCAGCGGCACGATATCGTCGTGGGTACCGTGATGGACACTGATGGCCAGGCCCTGATTGGCGGCGCTCGGCGCGATGGTCGCGCTGGTCGCGAAATAGGTCGAGAGCGCCAGCAAGCCGCCCAGCGGGCGCTCGCAGCTCAACGCCGCCTCATAGACCACCGCGCCGCCCTGGGAGAAGCCGGCCAGAATGATGCGCTCACTGGCGATGCCCTGGGCGATCTGCTCCTCGATCAAGGCATGCACGTAGGCTGCGGATTCACGCAGCTGCACCTCATCGACACGCCGCCCGAGATTCATCTCGAGAATGTCGTACCAGGCCGGCATGCGCATGCCGCCATTGACGGTCACGGCCAGCTCCTGTGCATGCGGAAAGACGAAACGCACGCCGTGATTCTCAGGCAGACCCAACGCAGGCACCACGGGCACGAAATCACTGCCGTCAGCACCCAGGCCGTGCAGCCAGATCACGCAGGCATCCGCCTGGGCGCTCGGCTCGATGATCTGAGGGGCACGGTGGCCATGCTGCTGTGATGCGTCACTCATATTCAGCTCCGGTCGGTAAGAAGGGGAATGCCGCCCAGCCTACCATTGACGCCGTCATCTGCCATGCGCTGAGGCTGGCAATCTCACCATGAACAGGCAAATTGCCCTGTCACTCGACGCCCGCCAGCCTCACCAATGCCATAAACGCCATGATGACAGGATATCTTCAGCACCCGTCGATCAAGGATTCTGTCAATCAAGGGTTCTGGTGCTATTGCAGAATGTCGGCCAGTTCGTTCACATCCTTCACGACATGATCGGGCTTCTTTGACAGCGGGAACAGGGCCTTGCCCGGGCGGGCGATGAACGTGGTCTGCAAGCCCGCCTCCTTGGCGCCCGCGACATCCCAGCCATGTGCCGCGACCATCATGGCTTCCTCGGGTTCGACATCAAGCTTGTCCAGCACCCATTCATAGGAACGCAGGTCCGGCTTGTAGATCTGGATATCCTCAATGCTGTAGCGCGCATCGAAATACGGCAGCAATCCCGCGTTTTCTAACTGCGCCTGAACGCCCTTGTTGGACGAGTTGGTCAGGCTGACGATCTTGTAGCCTTCAGCCTTTAGCCTGGCCAGACCTTCCTTGACATCAGGGTGAGGCGGGAGTGTCAGCAACGGGGTGATGATGGCCTTCTTCGCCTGCTCATCCGTCAGTTCGACACCGTTGTTCTGCGCGACCACCCGCAACGAAGCGACACCGATCTGCCCGAAATCGTGGTAATCCCGGGTCACGGTAGACACCAGAGAATAATGCAGCATGGTCGAGAACCACAGGGGCAGCAGGTCATCTCTTCCCCCCAGTGCCTCGCCGACGGAACTGCGCATCGAGGCAAGATCCAGCAGCGTTTCATTGACATCGAAGATCAGCACCTTGGGCTTTTCGACGACATCACCCGCCATCACACTCCCTGACATCAAACCAACGCCCAACACCAATGAACCTGCCACTTTCTTGAGTTTTCCGCGCACCATCATGGGCCTCCACTTGATTGATATCATGGCATCCTGCCTCGGGATATCCGACATGCAGGCCGGCAATCAACAACGTTTAATCACCGTGATGCATCATGACATCCACACAGTGAACTGCCGATGAATCCTTACGAATCATCTGGAAAACCCTCAGAATATTGCGGGCATCAAGCAAGGTGCCATACACAGAGTCGACCAGCCACTTGCTGTGCCCTTCTGGAATCCGGGCATAAAAAAACCCGCCATGATGGCGGGCAATGAATGTCGGGACAGCGACACCCAGGACAGGAAAGCGTTTGAGAAAGGGTTTTGCCACCAGGTCGTTCTAGAGGGGATGGTGGAGGGTCCCAAAGCCCTTGCTCAAGCGTTCTGCTCACTATCCAAGTGTCTCTACGTCTGGGATATTTCCTTTCGCTCTCCCTGAATTCCGGTAGTCACTGGCTTGCGCATCAGTGCCTACGCTTTCGATCGTCGCTGCGCGGTGATTCAAGCAGCGGCAATCAAATCACAGCGCTTCAATTGTTTCGCAATGACAACTTGTGGCATGAAGTCATGTGAAGCGTGTCATGTGAACCGTCAGCATCGAAAACTCAGCGATGATCGGCGTCGATATCGACTGCACCATGCACATCACTATCGGCAAACACATTGCCACGGCTGGTGATCAGAATGTCAGGATTTGCGGCGTAGCGCTTTTCGCTCTTCTGATAATCACGCACTTCGCTGTGGATGCCGTGAGATTGAGCGCTATTGAAACGCGCATTTCTGCTGTCATCAGTGCTGATATCGGCACTGGCCAGACCGCTGGTGGCGAGGGCAAACGCTGCCAGGCCGTGAGTCATGAATGACTTGATCATCTTTCTATCCTCCGTTCATTTTCACTATCGAGTTGCCATGAAGTGACACATCATTGATCACTTCATGTACTGCGTATATCCAGGCGGGTTATCTATCAGAGTTGATACCTGACATCACCCACATGAACAATTATCAAAGACCATCAACAAGCACTACCCACAAGGATGCGGCTTACGATGGCGCGCTGTTCAGGCTTGCCCATGGCGGGGCCCTTCTACGACATCGTATGAGGCACGGGGCGTCGCTGCGCGGGATGACTCCCGACAGATACCGGCCATTTCAGGAAGGGTCAGACTGCCGTTTCACTTCGCTACGAGGTATCACCTGGCGATCAGTGTCAGTGACACTGCTTTACGACTGGCTTGTTCACGCTTTTAGGACTTCGAGCTATTGCTACTTCTGTTCAGGCCTGACTGCTGCTCATGACGACACTTGCTGCGGGGACACTTGAGTCAGTTGCTGCTATGCGTGGTCACGAATCAGAGCGGGGCTCAGACAACCTGAATCAGACAATCTGGCTCAGACGCTTTCGCTCAGAGCATGCTGGACGCGAGTCGCGGAAACGCTCTTGCCAGCATCGTTGGCGAATTGCTGGGAGTCGGACGCCAGTGTCTCGCGCTGACCTTCGATCGCAGCATCGTTCAAGGAGCTTTCGACACGGCCCGCGGCAACGCTCATGCCGGTATCGGCAAAGGTGGCTTGCTCGGCGGCGGCGGACTGGGCCTGGCCGTGGATGCTGGATTCGCTGAGCGCAGAGCGCACCTGAAGGTCAGCGACGCTGTCTGCAAAGGCAGCACCGGTGGCAGCAACGGAAAGCGCGGTGGCGGCGATGAGGGTATTGAGCATTTTCATGAAATATCTCCAGTGAAATCTTTGTTCGGGTCAACCGGGCCAACTGGGTCAAAAAGGTCAGCCAGGTCGCAAGCAGAGTCCTTGTTCGCTGCCGTCAGCGTGACGGCGCGACGCATCAGGCGTTGTCGTTCAGGGCATGCTCGACACGTGACGCGGCAACGCTCTTGCCGGAATCATTGACGAACTGCTGGGTGTCGCGAGTGACCTGCGCCTGCTGGCCCTTGATGGTCTGGCTGTTCAGCGCCTGCTCGACACGGCTGGCCGCAACGCTCTTGCCTGCATCGGTGATGGCCTGCTGCTGAGTGGCTGCCTGCTGGGCCTGACCGTGGATCACGGATTCGCTGATGTTGGCGCGAACCTGCTGGTCGGCAACGCTATCGGCATTGGCGACGCCAGTGGCGGTCACGGACAGGGCAACGGCGGCGATAAGGGCATTGAGGGTTTTCATGAGATGACTCCAAAAAAGGTGAATAGCGAATAGATAAAAGGGAGATCAGTGCTGCTGTGGTCCTGGGGTCATGAATCAGGACCTGCAGACTCAGGCGTTGTCGTTCAGCGCATCTTCAAAGCGTGATGCCGCGACACTCTTGCCGTTGTCGTTGCTCAGGCTCTGGCCGCGGGAGACGGCGTGCGTCTGTTCACCCTTGATGGTGTCGGCGTTCAGGGACTGCTCGACACGGTTGGCAGCGGCACTCATGCCGGACTCGGTAGCATTCAGCTGCGTCGCGGCGGGCTGCGCCTGGCCGTGGATGACCTGTTCGCTCAGTGCGGCACGCACCTGGGCATCGGCAACACTTTCATCAGCGGTGGCAACGCCGGTGGCAGCAATGGAAATGGCAGCGGCGGCGATCAGGGAAGTCAGGGTTTTCATGATGATTCTCCAGAAATGGGCAAGGTCGAATGTCAGGTGAGGCGATGTTCGGGGGTCACCGAGTTGTCAGCGTGACCTACCCGGCTTCAGGCGTTGTCGCTGATGTGCTGCTGAACGCGGCTAGCGGCGACGCTCTTGCCCTGATCATTGACGGTGGCGTTGGCCTGGGACACGGCAGCGGTATCGACGCCGCGGATGTGGTCAGCATTGAGCGCCTGCTCAACGCGACCGGCAGCAACGCTCATGCCCGTTTCGGAGAAACTCTGCTGGCTGGTGGCAGCCGGCTGAGTCTGGCCCATGATCTGCTGGCTGCTGATGGCGTTCTGGACGCGCACGGCGGCAGGGCTATCGTCGGCTGCGAACACGGAGGTGCTGGCAGTGGCGATGGCGACGGTAGCAATCAGAGTCTTGAGGGAAATGTTTTTCATGGTGTATCTCCTGGTCCTGGTGCGGATGCTTCCGCTTTGAGTCGTTGTCAGTCAGTGAAGAATTGGTTTGCTGACCCCTGTCCGGGTCCTGGCCTTCACTGTCTGTGGTGCGTGCTGCATTTCGATGATTAACAGACTAATGGTTATTCTGCGTTCAAACTAGCCGTGCAACTGGAAGCTCACTGTTTCTCTTTGAGCAACGTCACTGGAAACGAACGGCCTTCCCCAGTGCTTGACCCTCCTACCCCTCTCATCACCCATAAAGCTATTGCAGTGGTTCTGAAAAAGACTTGTACAACATGGAGAGTGCGAGAATTCCTTGTTTGCGTGCTGCCCATCCCCTTGAGCGGCGCTTCGGCCTGGCAGATCACTATCGACTTTGGTTGAGGAAGACAGTGTCTCGCCCACCACCTTGGTCGAACATGCTGCACGCTGCAGGGGGTGTCTTGCTGTGCTGATGAGTTATACGTCGCCACAACAGAACTGGATGCCACAAAAACAAGAAAATGCGTATTTTTCTTTTTGCTTTGGCTAAGACGCCTGAAAACAGCGTCCAACAGCAAGAAATTGTGCACATCAATCTTTACGAATATTCATTGACCGATTGTTCAGGGCGTGGTTCCTGCCCCTCACACTGTCAGTCGGTGACGCCTTGCCCACTGATGTCGAGAAGATTCATGTCGCTCGACAACCAAGAGCTCGAGGTCAATACCGCCTCATCAGCCCTGCATATTTGCTGCAACGTTGATGGAGTGCATTGTGAACCTCGCGAGCCGTGGGATATATCCCCGCGCCGGAACAGGATTGATTCCCCCAGCGAATCAATTCAGCGCTCTTCCAACCCGGACTGAAGCACCCTCACCCACCCACGCGAAGTAATCTCAACGTTTTCAATCGCTTAGGCGACCCACGCAACGATGTCAAAATGATGACAGCCTGGGGACGGCCGTCGCATTTCCGTCGGCGGACAGCAGAACGTGTTGGAAGAGCGTCAAGAAAGCGGCGAGAAAGTGTCGCGTGAGCAGCGCAAGACTGGCGTAAAGGGTCGGACAAGAGTGGCAAGTGAGGAAAAGGAGCGAAAAGACAGAGGGGGCAGACAGGGGGAGCAGAGAGTGGGAGTGGAGGAAGGGAAAGGAGAAGGGAGTAGATAGAGGGAGGAAAGGAGCAGCAGCAGGTCACCACGACCGGCAAACAGCACTCGGCTCGGTTCAGCACAGGGACAGCCCCGAACGGTGCCACGCATTATCGACCGTCATCCGACGTGGGATACACTGGCGTCATGCCTATCGAGCCCGAAGCCCCGTCCCATGCATCGCCCGGTGCAGCCGAGTCAGCGCCCCCTTTTGCCCAATGGGCCGACTCCCCCTGTGCGACCGGCTGCGACCTGCGCCGCGACTGCGCGCGCTACAGTCACCCGCGCGTCAGGGATATCGCCTGGCTTCTGAGTGCCCCGGACCTATTGCAGCTTGCGCGTTACCCGCGCCCGTCCCTGGCGGCACTCGGGCTAAAGGATGACCGCGTCCGCCACCACTGGCTGATGACGCTGGAGCAGGCGCCCTACGCGCTCGAGGCTGCCGTGAATGAGCGCCGCCACTATCGCCTGGGCCACTACCACGAGCTGCTCTGGCAATTCGTGCTGGCACACGCGCCCGGCAGTCGCCTGCTGGTCAACAACCTCAGGATTTCCCAGGGCAAGATCACGCTGGGCGAGCTGGACATGCTCTACTTGGCGGCGCAGGACACGGCGCCCACGCACCTGGAGGTCGCGATCAAGTTCTATCTCGGCCTGCCCGAAGGTCCTGAAGCGGCCGACAGCCCAGCACGCTGGATAGGCCCCGGCGGCGCCGACAGCCTCGCCATCAAGTATCAGCGCAGCCTTGAGCATCAATTGCCCCTGGCCTATACCGAGCGCGGGCAGCAGACGATCCGCCAGGCACTTGCCAGACAAGCACTGGCCAGACAGGCAGGCGCGAGCGAGACGAACTCACCGCTGGCAGAAGATCCGCCTGCCCCGCTGCTTGCAGGCCAGCAACTGGCATTGCCCGGTTGCCTGTTTCGCCCCTGGCAGCCAGATATAGCTCCCGCCGACTGGCTGCCCCCGCCCCGCCATTGCCATCCCGAGAGTGCGCGCCAGGCCGGCTGGTGGATGAGGGTCAGTCAGTTTGCTGCCTTCTGTCAGACCCTCGAGGACTCCCCGATGCATGGCGGCCCGCTGCTGGGCTGCGTCAGGGAAAAGCCTGCCTGGCTGGCCGCCCCGCCCGTGGCGCCGCTGCAACCATGGCATGAACTGGACCGCTGGCTGCGCGATCACTTCGCGCCACCTGGCGCCACTGACGACCTCAAGCCGGACGAACCGGTTCAGCAAGTCACGGCGGCTCAGCAAGACGCGCCGGCTCAGCAGCACAGCCGCCAGCGCACGCATCAACACCCCCGCCAGCTGTGGCTGGAGCGCAGCGTGGCGGCGCCTGACGGCGAGCCGACCACCGCCAGCTCACCCCGCCAGCAATGGCGGATTTTCGTGGTGCCGGACGACTGGCCGAGCTTCATTCCACTACCGCCCTCGGCACCTGCCGCGCAGTGAGCCTGTCGCGTGGCTTGCTGGTGGCTTTGTCTTGCTACGTGAAATCAACGATAATGCGCCGCGTCAGATCAGGGTGGCGACAATCCGTCAGCCTGATCTCGCCATTCGGCCCGCGCGCAACACTACCCCGCTGCTCCCGGGTCTGCTGGTGACCCACCCCTGTCGCTAGCCAACGGCTTCTCGGCACGTCTTCTTGCCTGACCGACCACCTCATCGGTCACCTGATGACGCCTGCTGCAACGCATCTGCTGAATCCGTAGGACGTCATAGTGAAAACACGACTTTCCAGCCTCGATATCGTGGCGCTGGGCTTCATGACCTTTGCCCTCTTTCTGGGCGCAGGCAATATCATCTTCCCACCTCAGGTGGGTCAGGGCGCGGGTGCCGAATTCTGGCCGGCGGCACTGGGCTTTCTGGCCACCGGTGTCGGCATGCCGCTGGCCGGTATCGTCGCGGTGGCCGTGATCGGCGGTGGCCTCGACAAGATCACCTCGCCGTTGCCCAAGTGGGCGGCCGCGGCCTTCGGCGTCGCCATCTACCTGTCCATCGGGCCGATGTTCGCGATTCCGCGCACCGGTACCGTGGCCTTCGAGATGGGCATGCGTCCCTTCATCGACATGTCAGCACAGAGCGGCCTGGCCCTGCATTCGGTGCTGTTCTTCGGCATCGCCACGCTGATCGCGCTGAGCCCGGGCAAGTTGATGGATGTGGTCGGCAAGTGGCTGACGCCGCTGCTGATCGCGCTGCTGGCGCTGATCGCGCTGTTCACCATCATCGACCCGCAGGGGCCGCTGGGGCCGGTGAGCCCCGAGTGGGCCGAGGCGCCGTTCATGACCGGCTTCCAGCAGGGCTACCTGACCATGGATGCGCTGGCCTCGATGGTGTTCGGCATCCTGATCGTCTCGGCGATCAAGGCACGCGGCATCACCGCGACCGCTGACGTGACCCGCTACACCCTGTGGGCCGGCGCCATCGCCGCCATCTGTCTGGCCGCCGTCTACCTGCCGCTGACCTACATGGGCGCCACCAGCCATGCACTGGTCAGCGAAGCGGCCAAGGGCGAACTGATCCCGGTCTACGTCGAGGCACTGTTCGGCGATGCCGGCAAGCTGATCCTGGCGCTGGTCATCACCCTGGCTTGCCTGACCACCGCGGTGGGCCTGTTGACCTCCTGCGGCGAGTTCTTCCACCGCCTGCTGCCGAGCGTGCCCTACCGCCTGCTGGTGATCGTGATGGCCGTGGCCTCGGCGTTGATCGCCAATCTGGGCCTCTCGACCCTGATCAGCGTCTCGATTCCGGTACTGGTGACGCTTTATCCGCTGGTGCTGGTACTGACGCTGCTGTCCTACCTGCGTCCGCGCCTGCACGATGCGCCGCGCGTGTTCGCCTGGACCCTGGGCCTGACGCTGCTGGTCAGCCTGCTGGATGGCTTCGAAGCCAGTGGCATCGACTCGCTGATGGCCATCTCGCACCGCATCGAGCCGCTGCTGCCGCTGGCCTCGATGAATCTGGGCTGGCTGGCGCCGGCGCTGGCGGGGCTGATCATCGGCATGCTGGCCAGCCGTCGTGACCAGACGAACCTGGACCCGGCACTGGCCGCGCAGGACTGAGGCTCACGCCAATCAGTCGCGCAGCGTGACCAGAAACACGAAAGCCCGCCTCTCCAACGAGAGGCGGGCTTTTTGTTGCCACACGATAGCTGACCGAAAACAGATGACAGGCACCCGTACGCTGTCAGGCGACCGTCAGCGCGGCGTAGTACGCGACAGGCCCAGCTGAGCCAGGGTGGCGTCATCCAGCGCATGCACGGCCTCGACGCCGCTCAGCGCCGTGAAGTAATCCGGCGTCAGGAAGTCACGCCCGCCAAGCAGGTGCTCCAGGTATTCGCGCGCCGGCTTGAGGCCCTCGGCGGTGCGCTCGGGCAGCGCTACATACACCCAGGCGTCGATCACGCCTTCACGGGTGACGATGGGATGAAGGAAACGCTCATATTCATGCGGGCGGCCTTCGAAGGGGTCCATCAGCGTGATCTGCTCGGCCTCGAGCAGCTCGTACAGCACGCCTTCGACGCGCTCGCCCGGCGCAGGCTGTACGTTGGCATGCGCGATACCATCGACCCGAGAGGCCTTGTCGAAACTCAGGCGATGCTCTTGCAGCCAACCATGCACGGCCCGTCGCGTCTCGCCGATGCGTGCCACGACACGCGCCGGATTCATGTTGCTGCCGTAGGCGAAGTAATAGGCCATGCAAGCTCCTGACAGTTGTCTCGAGGCGCAATGCGAGGGCATCACGCCTGCATAGGGGCACAGTGGGAGGTGTCGGGTAGAGAAGGCTCGGTGCGAGGTGAGATGCCTGCCCGGCAATCAGTGCGTCGTGATCAGCGTGTCGATCTCACGAATCACTTCCGTCATCGCCACGCGGCGCTCGGGGCGGGCATCCTTCAACCAGGCCTCGATGGCCGGCGCCACTTCACACTTGGCGGGGAACGGCGCACGGGCATCGCACAGCGCTTGCAGACGGGCGATGAACACGAAGCGCAGCCACTGGCCCATGTCCATGCGATCGACACAGAATGGCTCCACACTCATGAAGGCCTGCGGGGATGGCGTGTCCATGCGCCACAGGTCTGCTGCCTTCATGGTCGCTTCCAGACGTGCCAGCAGCGCGCGCAGCTCGTCGTAGGGATTGCCGGCGATTTCGCCGTCCTGGGGTTGTTCAGTCGGATTCATGCGACCTCCGTCAAATCATGCATGGTTCGTTCACGCTATTATCCCGATGATGCTCACGGAAGGCCAGGAGGCCGCATGGCAGACACGCTGTTCAATGATGTGATGATACTGCTGGGAGCCTCGGTAGTGGCCGCGGCGCTGTTCCGCCGCCTGCATCTGCCGCCGGTGCTGGCCTATCTGGCGGTCGGCTTTCTGGTCGGCCCTCATCTGGCGGGCTGGATCGGTCGCCCGGAAGAACTCGCCTTCCTGTCGGAATTCGGGCTGGTGTTTCTGCTCTTCTCGCTCGGCCTCGAATTCTCGGTGCCGCGCATGCGCGCGCTCAAGACCACGGTATTCGGGCTGGGTGCCTGTCAGGTGGCGGTATGCAGTGGCCTGTTCTGGGCACTGGGCTCGGCGCTTGGCCTGTCACCGGCGGCGGCACTGGTCGCGGCCGGCGCGCTGGGGCTTTCCTCCACCGCCATCGTCACGCGGGAACTGGCGCGCTGGAATGAACTGGACAGCCCCCACGGCCACGCCGCCGTGGGCGTGCTGCTGTTCCAGGATCTCGCCGCCCTGCTGTTCCTGATCCTGATTCCGGCCATGGCCGGTGATGGCAGCCAGCTGCTCAGTGACCTGGGCCTGATGCTCATCAAGGGGCTGGGGCTGGTGGCGGTGATGCTGATGATCGGCAAGTGGGTGCTGCCGTTCGTGTTCCAGGAAATCTCTCGCGCGCGCTCGGAAGAGCTGTTCGTGCTCACCGTGCTGCTGGTGGCGCTGTTCTCCGCCTGGCTGACCCACAGCCTGCATCTGTCGATGGCGCTGGGCGCCTTCCTGGCCGGGATGATGCTCGGCGAGAGCCATTTCCGCCATCAGATCGAGGCCGATATCCGGCCCTTCCGCGACATCCTGCTGGGGCTGTTCTTCGTCTCGGTGGGCATGCTGCTGGACCCGCAGGTGTTGCTGGCCCAGTGGTATTGGGTCGTCATCGGCGTGGCCTGCCTGCTGGCGACCAAGGCACTGCTGATCACCGGACTGGCGCGCCTCTCCGGCCGCCCGCTGGACAGCGCGCTGCGCACTGGCCTGGTGCTGTCCCAGGGTGGCGAATTCGGCTTCGCGCTGCTGGCCCTGGCCAGTCAGCAACGCCTGATGGACAACGAGACCGTGGGCCTGGTGGTGGCGATCATCATCGGCTCGCTGGTGGTCACGCCGAGCCTGATTCGCCACAACCAGCAGCTGACGCGCCGCCTGTGTCGCTCCACCACGCCCACCCAGGAGAACCCGCACACCACCGCGGAGCTGAGCGCCGCCACCGCCCCGCTCAGTGGCCATGTCATCGTGTGCGGCTTCGGGCGTGTCGGCCAGACGGTGGGGCGATTTCTCACTCAGGAGAAACTTGAGTGGATCGCCATCGATGCCGACCCCATCCGCGTCCACGAGGCCGCCAGCGCCGGCGAGCCGGTGGTGTTTGGTGATGCGCAGCGTCTGGAAATCCTGCGCGCGCTCGGTATCGAGCGCGCCCGTCAGGTGGTGATCACCGTCAATCAGCTCTCGCATGCGCTGGCCATTCTGCGCGCCATCCAGCCGCTGGAACTCGAGAACCTCAAGGTGCTGGTGCGCACCCAGGATGACGCGGACCTCGAGACCTACAAGGCCGCCGGGGCCACCGAGGTGATTCCCGAGGTGCTCGAGGGCTCGCTGATGCTGGTCTCGCATGTGCTGGTCAATCTCGAGGTGCCCTTCCGACGCGTGGCGCGCTCGATCCAGAATGCACGCGAAGCGCGCTACAGCATGCTGCATGGCTATTTTCATGGTCAGCAGTCCCAGCTGACCGACAAACGCGGCAACCCGCTGCTGCGACGACATCCGCTGACGCTGACCGCCGATGCCTGGGCCTGTGGCCGGCGACTGGACGACATCGCCCTGCCGGAAGTGTGCGGCATTCTCGTCTCACGCGTGGTGCGCGCCAGTGGCGAGAACCTGGAAGAACCCACCGGCGACCTGACGCTGGCGTGTGGCGATACACTGGTATTATCGGGACTGGCTGATCATATTGAAGAGGCGGAAACCCGCCTGCTGACCGGCTGAAAGGCCTTGAGCGGCAGGCGATACCCAAGACTCCACCGCCTGCTGTCCCGCCGCCAGCACCCGTGCTGGCGGCGGGAGGGAGAGCGTCACAGAGAGTCTGCTCGGATGAAGATACTGATGAGCACACTGAAGGGATCGACATGTCAGGGGGCACGGCCCTGCATGGGAGATAGCACCCATCACCAGGAGGCAATACACATGGAAAGCGCAGGCGTACACAACTACATGGAGCAGCTGGTGCTCGACCAGCTGCGCTTGCATCCCGATAGCCACGCCATGGATGTCGACAGCCGCGAAGACGTGGCCTGCATCGCGCTCAATCAGCTGGCGCCCCGCTATATCCGTCACGACGTCGACATGGCGTTCTACATGGCGCCCGCCGAGCAGGAGCTGCTGGAAGAGCGCGTCTCGATGGCGCTTCAGGAAGCCTTCGACAAGGTGCGTTCGATGCCCCGCCACGGCTAGCCACGCGCTGCGACCCCATGAAGCGTCGCCCTGCAACACCAGAAGCGGATCAATGATCACCGCCAGAGAAACGACAACGGCCACCGCGATATCTGTCGCGGTGGCCGTTGTGTCTGTCGCAGGTGCTGCCCGAGGCGTTACCTCACGTGACCTGAGGGGCATTACCTCAACCGGGCAGCATCAGATTCCCTCGGCGCACTGCGGCGGCACTTCATCCAGCACCTTGCGCAGGAAGGCGCGCGTGCGGTCATCCTTCGGCGCACTGAACAGCTGGCTCGGCGGCCCCTGTTCGACGATACGCCCGCCTTCCATGAAGATGACGCGGTCGGCGACTTCCCGCGCGAACTGCATCTCGTGGGTGACCACGATCATGGTCTGGCGCTCGACCGCCAGCTGCTTCATCAGCTCCAGCACCTCGTCGACCCATTCCGGGTCCAGTGCCGAGGTCGGCTCATCGAACAGGATCACCTCGGCCTGGGCGGCCATGGCGCGCCCGATGCCGATACGCTGCTGCTGACCACCTGACAGAGCCGCCGGGAAGGCATCCGCCTTCTCGCTCATGCCGATACGCTCGAGAATCTCGCGCGCTCGCTGGTGCGCCTTGGCCTTTGGCCAGCCATTGACGACGATCAGGCCCTCGGCAATGTTCTCCAGCGCCGTCTTGTTGGCGAACAGCGCATAGTTCTGGAACACGAAGGCACTGCTGCGACGCAGACCGAGAATGTCGTGACGGCTGGCGCGTGTGGCCTCGACCTTGCGTTCGCCGATCTGGATCTCGCCACCATCGGGCTGCTCGAGGAAGTTGATGCAGCGCAGCAGCGTGGACTTGCCGGTGCCTGACGGGCCGATGACGACGATGATCTCACCCTGCTTCACTTCCAGAGTGATGCCATCGAGTACGGCCTGACCGCCGAATTTCTTGACCAGATTTCTGACTGCAATCATCGCTGATAGGCCTTGTTGAGACGTTTCTCCATCCAGCGCTGCACGAAGGACAGCCCTTCCACCATCACCCAGTAGACGATGGCCACCATGATGAAGGATTCAAAGTACAGGAAGCTGCTGGCCGCTTCCTTCTGGGTCGCACCCATCAACTCGGTCACCCCCAGCGTGAAGGCCAGCGACGTGGACTTGATCATGTCCACGAAGTAGTTCATCAGCGTGGGGGCCGCCACGCGGGCCGCCTGTGGCAGCACGATGCGCCGCATCAGCTGGACATTGGTCATGCCGATCGAGAGCGCCGCCTCGGTCTGGCTGCGATCGACCCCGACGATGGCGGCGCGGATGGATTCGGCCATGTAGGCCGAGAAGTGCAGCGTCAGGCCGAGAATCGTCGCGGTGACGCCATCGATCTGGGTCAGGAACGCCATCACCTGCGGCAGGCCGTAGTAGAACAGGAACAACTGCACCAGCAGCGGCGTGCCGCGGAAGAAGGAGATGAACACGATGGTCAGCGCATTCAGCACCGGCACCTTGAGCACCCGCACTACCGCCAACAGCGAAGCCAGTACCAGCGCGGCCACCATGCCGATACAGGCCATCTTGAGTGTCAGTGGCAGGTATTTGAGCATGACCGGCAACAGGCCAAGCATGTAATCGATATTGAGAGTATCCATTCGTTATCCGGACAGGCTGGGGGCTTGGCTGAGGGTCTGGGAAGACACCCGTCGACATGACGACAACGGGGCGACGGTCAAGCCGTCACCCCGTTTGCACATGACATCCTGGCATGCGCCCTTGTATCAGGGCGCAGCGGGCAATGTTCAAGGCGTGGTGATGTCGTTGCCGAACCACTTGTTGGAAATCTGGGCCAGGCGGCCATTTTCCTTGAGCTCGGTCAGCGCGGCATCCACCTCGTCACGCTTGGCCTCGCCTTCGGCGTCCTTGCGGAACGGCAGTGCGTTCTCCAGGCGCGAGAACGGCTTGCCAGCCAGTTCCAGCGGCAGCGGCGTCTTCTGGATCACCTGGCTTGCACTGACGCGGTCCATCACGAAGGCATCGACACGGCCCAGAGCGGTGTCCTGCTCGATGTTGGACTCATAGGTCTTGATGTCGATCTGGTCGGCGTACGGCAGCTCTTTCATCAGCGCTTCGTAGTTGGAGCCCAGGTTGACCGCTACGCTGTGGCCCTTGAGGGACTCGACGCCAGTGATCTCGTCATTGCCGCGACGCTTGACCACCTGAGCTCCGTCATAGACGTAGGGCTGGGTGAAGGCGAACTTGGCCTTACGCGCATCGGTGATGGTGATCTGGTTGGCCACGGTGTCGATGCGGCCGGCTTCCAGCGAGCCGATCAGGCCGGAGAAGCTCATGGTCACGAATTCGATGTCGTCGCCGGTGATCTCGCCGACGGCGTTGAGGACATCCACTTCAAAGCCCTGCAGCTTGTCCTGCTTGACGAAGGTGAACGGGAAGTAGCCGCCCGACATGCCGACCTTGAGGGTGTCAGCCTGTGCCGCCAGGCTGCCCAGGGTGGTCGCGCCCAGCGCGGCAGCCATCACGGCGCCCTTGAGAGCGGTAGAAGAGAAGACAGCTGCGAGCGAACGTGATTGGCGCATCGGGATTCCTCGTGGATCGCAAGACTGAGCCTTTGGCGCTGGACGGTCGCTGACATTCGGCTGATCGCGGATGTCGAGCCAACAGAACAGGTATAAGCACAGCCTTTTATATGTGATTTGGTTGTATAGGATAACGGGACTGCCCCGCATTCCCAATCATTTCATCCCTTAAGGTCATAACCAGAAGGAATAAGACAGCAATTGTGTCAATGAGCGCGATTCTAGCATGCCTGCCATGGCGGGCCAGTGACGCCGTCTGGGCTACCTGCAGCGCTAGATGTCAGCCTGACGACAAGTGGATGACAGTTATTCACGCCATCCGTGGACGATGCTGTGGATAACCCGTCTCGGTCACGCTGCAAGCCGCGCCAGCCGTGGGATGACGAAAATTGATCAAAAAATCATCAACCTGCAAAACGCTCAGCGGGACTTGAGGTGCCGCGTCATCTGTCAAGCCATCACGGGTCGAAAGAGCGGCCATAATAGGATCAGGTCGCCCTCTTCCCTCTGGCCGTCATCACACGCCAGCGGGTGGCATGACAGCCGGTGAATCGCTAAAGTCGCTGCCATTCCAGACATGCTCAGGCACATGTCACGCGCCGGCAGCTGTCACTCAGCGACACATGCCACGCGTGGCAATGATGCTCGACAAGACTCTTTTCTTCCGTTCTTCCGCACGCCCAGCCAAGGCGTGGCGGAGACACAGCCGTGGTGAGCCTCATGACTCCTCTCTCTTCCTTGAGCAACTTCTTCACACGCACCGGCGCCGAGCTGCACCTTTATCACCTGGGCCGCACCCTGGCGCCGCTCAGTCTTGAGCAACTCGAAGCCTTCGAGACCGAACAGCAGCCGTGGGAGCAGCCCTTCAAGGGTCAGGCACGCCTGGCATGCGTGTTCCGTCCGGCCGGGCTCGACGATCCGCTGGTGTGGTTTCTGGCCCTGCCGCTGGATGAAGAAGGTCGTCTGTCCCCCGCGCAACGCGACGCCTTCCTCGAACGCCTGATCACGACGCTGGGTCAGACGGCGCTGACCGTCGGCCGGCCTGATATCCAGCAGGCCGAGGCAGGCAAGATCGACAACCTGATGCAGGACAACCCGCTGGCCCTCACGCCGGATGACAGCCTTCGCGCCATGCTGCACGCCCGCGCCAGCCTCGATTGCGACCGCCCTGCCAGCCAGTACTACGAGCTCGCCGAGCAGTATCTCACCGCCCAGCTACCGCTGGATGACTGGCCGTCACTCGGCCTGCAGGGTATTGCCGACGTGCTGACACGACGCGGCGAGTTGTCCAGCGAGCTTGCCGCGGCCTTCGTGCAGCGTCTGGCTGATCTGCCGGACACGCCGCTGCGCGCCATCGCGCTGTGTCTGGAGCAGGCGCCGCCCGCCCATGCCCAGCTGGCCGCCCCGCTGCCGGAGGAATACGAGACCGAGCTGCTCTCCGCCCTGATCGCGCGTGGCCAGGCCGCGCGTGACCTGGGGGACCTGGAGACGCTGTGCGCCTGCCTGCGGGCCGCCGGTGCCAGCCCACGCCCTGCGGCGGCGGAGTGGATCGACGCCCTGCTGGCCGACGACGAGGCCGTCAATGTCGACGTGCTGGTCGCGATCGCCGCGCGCGGCTACGCCCACCTGGAAGATGCCGAACGTCTGCCGGTCTTCCTGACCCGCCTGGCCAGCTGCCCGCAGGCCAACTTCGCTGCCCTGGCCCGCGACCTCGCCCTGATTCCGCGTCTGCGTCTGCCGGTGCTGATGACGCTGCGCAATGCAAGCGCGGACAGCCCGCTGGGTCAGGCGCTCGCCGCCCTGACTCGCCAGGCCGATACCGGCAATCCTGCCCCGCGTCATTGACGCCGGGCATGCCCACAGGTGACAGTGCTTGAGATCATGCGCATAACCCACGACACTTGATCGAACACTTGAACAGACACTCGATCGGACACTTGCTCAAGGCATGGAATCGGGGCTGATCAGCACCGGTGAACAGGGCGCGCGGCAACGCGCCACCGGCACGACGTCACCCGCGCCTGTGGCCGTGGGTGACTTGCCCAGCGCCCGCAAGCGAGGCGTCCGGCGCCGATGAAAGCGCGCCATGACCGCGTGCCATGACCACGTGCCATGACCGCATGCCCGGGGCGGTTTTGCCGGGCGCTGTCCGCGCCACCGTCATCCCCCGCTTCGTGAGGCGAAAAAAGAGGCTTCAGCAAGGATTGCTGTCAGTACGTTAAGTGACTATGCTGCGCGCCCGCCTGGCCATTACCCCGCCATGCCGGCAACGCACATTACGCTGTGCCGCGCCTGCCCGGTGTCTTCATGCCGTGAGCCGCTGCCCGCTTCGCTCACGCCCTCTGATTCAGGATGAAACATGTCGCATCACAAGAACACTTCGCGTCATCACATCGACAAGGCACCGCCCCTCGATCTCAAGACACTGAATCATGACCTGCTGGGCTTTCGTCCGCGGGGCGTGGTGGGTCGGCGTGAGCTGATCGAGCTGCCGGAACTCAAGCTGCACCTCAATGCCAAGATCGACACCGGTGCGCATTCCAGTGCGCTGCATGCCGAGAGCATCGAGGTCTTCGAACATAACGATGATCTGTGGGTTCGCTTCATCACCCGGACCGGCGGTAGCGACTCCCCGCCGCATACGGTCGAGACGCCGGTGCATGATCGCCGCCGCGTGCGCTCATCCAATGGTCAGGCCGAATGGCGCTACGCGATCCGCTCGCGCATGAAGCTGGCCGGGCTCGACTACGATATCGACATGACGCTGGTGGACCGCTCCCAGATGCGTCACCCCATTCTGCTGGGGCGCCGTGCCCTGCGTCGCCTGCTGGTCGCACCAGGCGCCGCCTATCTGCATGGCGAACCCTGACGGCACCAGCCAGGCGCGCGGCGGCATGCTTCGGCATCTCGCCTCAAGGCGCTGGCCCCGCTGCCATCTGCATCGCGTGACGCCTCGAGACGACAAGGGCTTCACCGGCGAATACCACGCCTCCTGACGGGCATCACGTCAGTCTTCTTCTGATTCATTCCTATCTCTGTCTGGCCCATTCGGCTCCGGAGGATTTCATGCATATCGGTATCCTGTCGCGTAACTCACGCCTCTACTCCACCCGTCGCCTGATCGAGGCCGCCGAGGCACGTGGCCACACCGCACGCGTGGTGGACACGCTGCGTTGCTACATGAACATCGCCTCGCACCGCCCCTCCATCCATTACAAGGGCGCCGAGATCGAGCACTTCGACGCCGTCGTGCCGCGCATCGGTGCCTCCGTCACCTTCTATGGCTGCGCCGTGCTGCGTCAGTTCGAAATGATGGGCACCTACGTGGTCAATGATTCCGTGGCCATCTCTCGCTCACGCGACAAGCTGCGCTCCCTGCAGCTGCTGTCGCGCAAGGGGCTGGGCCTGCCGGTCACCGGCTTCGCGCATTCGCCGGATGACATCCCCGACCTGATCACCATGGTCAAGGGTGCGCCACTGGTCATCAAGCTGCTCGAAGGCACCCAGGGCATCGGCGTGGTACTCGCCGAGACCAACCAGGCCGCCGAGAGCGTGATCCAGGCCTTCATGGGCATGAAAGCCAACATCATGGTGCAGGAATACATCAAGGAAGCGCGTGGCGCCGACATCCGCTGCCTGGTGGTGGGTGACAAGGTGGTGGCGTCAATGAAGCGTCAGGCGGCTGATGGCGAGTTCCGCTCCAACCTGCACCGTGGCGGCACCGCGAGCGAGATCCGCATCACGCCGGAAGAGCGCTCCACCGCCATCCGCGCCGCCAAGGCCATGGGCCTGTCCGTCGCCGGTGTCGACCTGCTGCGCGCCAATCATGGTCCGGTGATCATGGAAGTGAACTCCTCGCCGGGCCTGCAGGGGATCGAGACGGCCACCGGCAAGGACATCGCCGGCCTGATCATCGATCACATCGCCAAGTCCGCCGCGCCGGCCAAGAAGATTCCGCCCAAGCCCAAGGGCTGAGGGCTTGAGCCTTAGGCCTGAAGCCTGAGAGCATTGCGCGCAACGCTTCCCAAGGGTGCAGGTCGTCATGACTGCACCCTTGGCGTTTCTGGGTCAGATGGCCGCGCGTGTACGAGCGTGAGCGATGGAAACAGGGCAAGGACAGCGTCTGGAAGGCAACGATGATCGTCACCAGAACGTCATTGTATTGTCGTAAACTGCAGGGATTGACAGTGCGGGAATAAATATCCTGACTTTCTGCCCTTCAGGGGTAGAAAAACACTGTTTTCACCCGCACAATCTCTTCTGACGGAGGAGGTGACCGCCCATGTTTCTCGACAATCGCCAGGTGGCGATGGATAGCGTCCAGGAAGCCCTGGCAGACAGTCTTGATTATTTCGAGGATAACGCCGAACGGCTGCGTCCCGCGCTCCTGAAGGCCTTCGAGCCCTTCTATGCGAGCCGTGTCGAGCTCAAACAGGCCCTGGAAGTCGAGACACGCAAGCATCTGAGCCTGATGCCGCGCGACGCCGATGTCGAGCGCGATGACTACATGTGGCTGTGGAGTCGCCTGAAGAGCATCGTCGGCAATGACAATCAGGTGCTGATCAACGAGCTGCTCGAACAGGAACGCGTCCTGATGCAGGCCTGCTCGACCGCCTTCACGCATCCGCTGCCTGACAGCATGGAAAAGGTACTGGAAGGCATCTTCCACAACTGCCGCCATCTGATTCGCGAGCTGTACCGTCACCAGACAGGTCAGGCCGCCCGCCGCCGCGCCGGCTAGCCACCTGCCCGCCGCCAGGCCATGAACGCAAGACGCCCCGCCTTCCAAGGAAGTGCGGGGCGTCTTCGTATTGACCCTGTGCGTCTGGCGAGACCAGTGCGTGGCTAGTTCGTATCAGACCTGACAGGCAGCCACTGGAGCAATGCCTGCTTCACTCCGGGCAGACTCGCCAGCAGGCTTGCCTGCGCCTGACGCGCGAGGGCATGCGGGTCCGGCGTGTCGGCAGCGTTCTCTTCATCCGTCACATCCACTCCATCCGCCACATCACGACTGACAGCGGCCTGCTGCCCTGCTCCGGCTGTCACGGTGCCCTCCGACGGCGACATCACGTGCTTGTCTGAGGAGTGAGATGATGAGGGCTGCGAAGATGAGTGCGATGACAACACCGGCGTCGGCAGCGACTCCTGCGGCCCGAGGAAGCGCGGCTTGCGCCCCCACAGGTAGAGATCACCCACTGTCGCCGCACGGGCCAGCCACTCGCGCAGCATCAGCTTGAGCCCCGGCGGCTGGCGCTCGGAGATGGCCGGACAGCCCACCGCCTCCAGACCCAGCGCATCGGCGATGAACAGCGCACGCGGCAAATGCCACGGCTGGGTGACCAGCACCGCCTCGTCGACACCGAAGACCTTGTGCGCTCGCACGAGGGTATCGAAGGTGGAGAAGCCCGCGTAATCGAGCGTCATGAACTCCTGCGGCACGTTGCGCGCTCGCAGATCACGCCACATGGTCATCGGCTCATTGTAGTAACGCGTGCGGTTGTCTCCCGAGAGCAGCAGGTTGGAGACGCGGCGCAGGCGGTAGAGCTGGGCGGCGGTATCGAGGCGCGCCTGATAGTGCGGATTGCTGCCCCCGCCCACCAGGCCGTGGGAGGTGCCGAACACGATCCCCACCTCACGGCTCTGACAGATCAGCGGTGACGTGGCAATGCGATCGTGCGTTGCCATCACGACCCAGAGGTTGAGCCCGACCACCGTCATTGCACCGGCGGCCAGCAGACCGACGATGGTCCAGCCAGCCCGCATGATCACTCGCTGCATCTCTTCCTCACGCCCATCCCTGCCTGTCTTTCCTGCCGTTACCGTCACATCGTGCAGGCATGAGCGCCCAGCCTACCCAAGCGGCCGAGGCTCTGCCAGCATTGACTGTTCCCCGGCCACGCATGCGGGTGACTCCGCTCAGTCTTCCTGCACCATCACGGCCTTGACGTTGACCGGCACCTGGGTCGCGATATTGCCAAGCCCGGCCAGGTCACGCAGGGTGCGAATGCCATCGACCAGCGCGAACTGCTCAGCATCGACCATCACCGGCGTGAGGGTCTGCACCAGCCAGCGATCGCCACGCAGGCGCGTCACCTGCAGGCTCATCGGCAGGTTCTGGGTGTTGTCGTGCAGCGTCAGCTGGCCTTCGACATCCACCTGCTGGGTATCGCTCGGCTCCATCACCTTGAGGGTCGGCATGTCGAGACTGGCGGTCATCACGGCCAACGGATAGGTGCCGGACTCGAACAGCTTCTCGCTGACGCGCTGGTCACGAATGTCGATGCCGGTACTGGCGGAGTCGAGGTCGATCTCCACCGACAGCTGGCCGGCGTCATTGACGCGCGCCCGCCAGGAGGTGAAAGCATCCGTCTCGACGGTGCTGGCGCCCGACTTGGCCATCTTGGTGGTCTGGAAGCTCAGCTGTGACACATCGCCATCCAGCTTCCAGGCGGCCTGCGCGCTGGCAGGGGTGCTCAGGATCAGGGTGGCGGTCAGGGTGCGCAGCGCAGTCTGGAATCGCATTGGGGAGTCTTCCTTGAGGCTGGTGATACGGGAAACCGTCAAACGGACGTGCCGACGCGGCCCGAGGCAGCAACTTGCCCGGACGCTCAGCAACGTGAATTGGATAGCCGGATGGACGAGAGGTTCCCGCCCATCCGGTTGCGTTTGCTGCATCTCACCCGAGTGATACTGCGACTGACGGCCATGAAAGGCCTCCAGGGTGCCGCAGTCAGTTAAGGGCGACAACAGCAGACGACTAAGGTGCGCTGATGATGCTCAGAACATGCCCAGTTCCAGGCGGGCGTCCTCACTCATCATCTCGCGCGACCAGGCAGGCGAGAACACGATCTCGACGTGGACCTTGGAGACATCCTCGGCGCCGAGAATCTTGCGCTTGGCATCCTCGGCGATGACGTTTCCCATGCCGCAGCCCGGCGCGGTCAACGTCATCTTGAGATTGACCATCTTCTCGCCGCTGATCAGGGTGTCGATACGACAGCCATAGACCAGCCCCAGCTCGACGATGTCGACCGGGATCTCGGGGTCGAAGCAGGTGCGCAGCTGGGCCCAGACGAAGGCCTCGATGTCGGCATCGCTCTGGCCGGCCGGCAGATGCGGACGCGGCACGGCGTCCAGCCCCAGCGCATCGAGGCTGAAGCTCTCGATCAGGTACATGCGACCCTCGAAGGCGACGCTGACGGTGCCGCCCTTGGCCTGCATGACTTCGACCACCGAGTCCTCGTGCAGGGTCACCGACTTGCCGAACGGTACCGAGATGCCCTCCACGTCCCGCTGCAACGGCATCTTCTGGCCCTTGCCGAGGCTGGCCAGCTGGTCTTCAGTGTGGCTCATGCCCTCTCCTTGCCGAGCCGCATGACAGGCATGCGGCTCGTGAATTCTGTTGGTTCACTCAAGACGTGCGGGTGACAACACCCCCTGGCAAGGGCCGATACCAATGAGGCCCGCCATGCGCGAGCCTCATTGATCAGCGCCCGTCAGGGCCACCGCAGGGGGTGCTCAGCGCACCATGGTCAGCACACGCTGCAGGGCATCGACGAACATGTCGATCTCTTCCGGCGTGTTGTAGGCCGCGAAGGAAGCCCGACAGGTGGCGTCGACACCGAAGCGACGCAGCACCGGCTGCGCGCAGTGGTGGCCGGTACGGATGGCGACCCCCAGCTGGTCGATCAGCAGACCGATATCCTGGGCGTGGGCACCATCGACCACGAAGGAGATCGCGCCCGCCTTGTCGGGCGAGTTGCCGATGATGCGCAGGCCGTCCACTTCGCGCATGCGCTCGCTGGCATGACGCATCAGCTGCTGTTCCCAGCGCGTGATCAGCGCCATGTGGGTGCAGTCCAGCCAGTCGATGGCCTTGCCCAGTCCAATGACCTCGGCGATGGGCGGCGTGCCGGCCTCGAACTTGTGCGGCAGGTCCGCGAACAGGGTGCCATTCTCGAACGACACCGTGCGGATCATCTCACCACCACCCTGCCACGGCGGCATCGCCTCCAGCAGCGCTTCCTTGCCGTAGAGCACACCGATGCCGGTCGGGCCGTACATCTTGTGGCCCGAGAAGACATAGAAGTCAGCATCGATCTCGCGCACATCGACCTGCTGATGCGGCACCGCCTGGGCGCCATCGACCAGAATCAGCGCGTCGTGAGCGTGTGCCAGCTTCGCCATCTCGGCCACCGGGTTGATGCTGCCCAGGGCGTTGGAGACCTGATTGACGCAGACCAGACGCGTCTTCTCGCCCAGCAGGTCGCGGTAGGCCGCCATGTCGAGCACACCATCGTCGTCACACGGGATGACCTTGATGACGATATCGAGACGCTCGGCCAGAAGCTGCCACGGCACGATGTTGGCATGATGCTCCATCACCGAGATCAGCACTTCATCGCCGGCGTTCAGCCAGTTGGCACCCCAGCTGTTGGCGACCAGATTGATCGCCTCGGTGGTGCCACGCGTGAAGATGACTTCTCGCGTCAGACGCGCATTGATGAAGTTGCGCACCTTCTCACGCGTGCCTTCGAAGGCCGCCGTCGCCTCATCCGCCAGGGTATGCAGACCCCGGTGGATGTTGGCATTGGTCTTGCGGTAGTAGTCGCTCATCGCGTCGATGACGGCGGTCGGCGTCTGGCTGGTGGCGGCGCTGTCCAGATAGATCAGCGGCACATCACCATGCACACGACGCTCGAGAATCGGAAAATCCTCGCGTACCCGCACGACGTCGAGCATCAGGTTGTCGAGTGCGCTCATGCAAAGTCCTCATCACGTGCCACCGCCACGGCGCCACCGCCCAGCTCGACGCTGAGATCGACCAGCTCATCGAGGTGGAAGCGTGACGGCAGGCGTCCCGCGACACTGCGCTCGATGCGCTCGGCGATGGCGTCGATGCCCAGGCCGGTCATGACTTCGTTGGCGAAGGCCAGGGTCAAAAGGCCACGGGCGGTCTGCTCATCGATGCCACGGGCGCGCAGCGCGAACACGGCGGTCTCGTCGAGCTGACCGGTCGTGGTGCCGTGGGAGCACTTGACGTCATCGGCGTAGATCTCGAGTTCCGGCTTGGTGTTGATCTCAGCGCGGTCCGACAGCAGCAGGTTGGCGTTGTTCTGATGCGCCTCGATCTGCTGACTGTCGCGCTTGACCAGCACGCGGCCATTGAAGACGCCGCGGGCGCGGTCGGCCAGGATGCCCTTGTAGTTCTCGTCGGAGAACGTCAGTGCCTCGTTGTGATTGACCAGCGAGTGGGTGTCCACGTGCTGGCGATCACGACCGAAGAACAGGCCATCGAGGCGTGCATGGGCGTTGTTGCCGTTCAGGTCGCAGACGATATCGTTGCGCACCAGACCACCACCGGTGTTCAGGTTGATGGAGCGATACTGGCTGTCACGCGGCTGCTCGACCTGCAGCGAGGCGATATGCGTCTCGCCGGTGGCGGCTTCGCCCAGCTTGTAGTGATTGAGCACGGCGCCGCGCTCCAGCATCACTTCGCTGACCATGTTGGTGAAGTTGGTCGCGCCGCTCTCACCGATGTGATGCTCGATCACGCTGGCTTCGGCGCGGCTGCCCAGCTGCACCAGCAGACGCGGGTGGCTCATGGTCACGGGCTGGCCTACGACGGCGGCACGCGACAGAAACAGCACGTAGACCGGCTTGTCGAGCACCGTGCGCGGGCCGACCTGAATCACCGCGCCTTCTTCGGTGAAGGCGGAGTTCAGCGCCACGAACGGCGTGAAATCGATGCCGGTCAGGCGGTTCAGCGAGCCGCCGATGACTTCCGGCTGATTGACGATGGCGTCAGACAGCGGCACGACACGCACGGTGTCGGGCAGGCCTGCCACATCGGACAGCTCGGCATTGTAGAGGCCATCGACGAACACCAGACGGTAGGCGTCGACGTCGAGAGCCAGCGCATCCTTCACGGCCGGCGCGAGGCTTGCATCGTCGGCGAGACGATATTGCTGACGACCCAGTGCCTGGGTGTCGGTGTACTTCCAGGCCTCGACCTTGCGGGTCGGCAGGCCGAGGGCTTCAAAGCGGGCGATGCCGGCCTGACGGCGGGCGGCCATCCAGCTCGGGTCGGCCGCAAAGCGGGCCTTGCGGGCAGCGAATTCGCTGGCGAAGGCTTCGCTGCCGGGGACGGACGCGGTAGCAAGTGCTGTCATTACGCGGTTTCCTCCTGCAGCCAGTCATAGCCCTGGGCTTCGAGTTCGAGTGCCAGCGACTTGTCGCCGGACTTGACGATGCGGCCATCCATCAGCACGTGGATCTGGTCCGGCACGATGTGCTCGAGCAGGCGCTGGTAGTGGGTGACCATCAGCACGGCGCGGTCTTCATTGCGCAGCGAGTTGACGCCCTTGGCGACGACCTTGAGGGCATCGATGTCGAGGCCGGAGTCGATCTCGTCGAGCATGGCGAGCTTCGGTTCCAGCACCAGCATCTGCAGGATCTCGTTGCGCTTCTTCTCACCGCCGGAGAAGCCTTCGTTGACAGCGCGCTGCAGGAAGCTGGCGTCCATCTGCATGAAGGCCAGTTTCTCGCGGATCAGCTTCATGAATTCCGGGGCCGGAATCTCGCCCAGGCCTTCGGCTTCACGCTTGGCATTCAGCGCCGCCTTGAGCAGGTAGACGTTCTTGACCCCCGGGATTTCCACCGGGTACTGGAAGCCCAGCAGCATGCCGGCACGCGCACGCTCTTCGACTTCCATCTCCAGCACATCCTCACCTTCATAGGTAATGGTGCCCGAGGTCACTTCATAGCCGTCCTTGCCGGCGATCACGGAAGACAGCGTGGACTTGCCTGCGCCGTTCGGGCCCATGATGGCGTGGACTTCACCCTTGTTGATGGTCAGATCGAGACCCTTGAGGATTTCCTTGCCTTCCACCGAAACGTGCAGATCTTTGACTACGAGCATGTTGATACCTTTTGCTGACAGGCCGCCCGCGAGCGGCCCTCAAGAATGGGGTGAATGCGAAAGGGACGGCGGGATCAGCCGACGGCGCCTTCAAGGGTGACGTTGAGCAGCGCCTCGGCCTCGACGGCGAACTCCATCGGCAGCTCCTGGAAGACGTCCTTGCAGAAGCCATTGACGATCATGTTGACCGCATCTTCCTCGCTGATGCCGCGCTGACGGCAGTAGAACAGCTGATCTTCGCCGATCTTGGAGGTCGTCGCCTCGTGCTCGACGGTGGCCGTCGCGTTGCCGATTTCCTGATACGGGAAGGTGTGCGCGCCACAGCGGTCGCCGATCAACAGCGAGTCACACTGGGTGAAGTTGCGCGCGCCCTTGGCCCGCGGGCCGATCTTGACCAGACCACGATAGGACTGCTCGGAATTACCGGCCGAGATGCCCTTGGAGACGATGGTGGACTTGGTGCCCTCACCGATATGGATCATCTTGGTCCCGGTGTCCGCCTGCTGACGGCCATTGGTGACGGCGACGGAGTAGAACTCCCCGACACTGTCCTTGCCGCGCAGGATGCACGACGGGTACTTCCAGGTGATCGCGGAGCCGGTCTCGACCTGGGTCCAGGAGACCTTGGAGCGGTCACCACGGCAGTCGGCACGCTTGGTGACGAAGTTGTAGATGCCGCCCTTGCCGTCTTCATCGCCCGGATACCAGTTCTGGACGGTGGAGTACTTGATGTAGGCGTCTTCCAGTGCCACCAGCTCGACCACGGCGGCGTGCAGCTGGTTGTCATCACGCTGCGGCGCGGTACAGCCTTCCAGATACGAGACCTGAGCCTGCTTCTCGCAGACGATCAGGGTGCGCTCGAACTGGCCGGTGTTGGCGGCGTTGATGCGGAAATAGGTGGAAAGCTCCATCGGGCAGGTCACGCCTTCCGGCACGAACACGAAGGAGCCATCGGTGAAGACGGCCGCGTTCAGCGCGGTGAAGTAGTTGTCTGCCTTGGGCACCACGGTACCGAGATACTGCTTGATCAGTTCCGGGTAGTCCTGGATGGCTTCCGAGATGGAGCAGAAGATGACGCCCGCCTCGGACAGCTCCTTCTTGAAGGTGGTGGTCACGGACACGGAGTCGAAGACCGCGTCGACCGCGACACCGGCCAGAGCGGCACGCTCGTGCAGCGGGATACCCAGCTTCTCGTAGGTCTCGAGCAGCTTGGGGTCGACCTCATCCAGACTCTGCGGACGATCTTCCGGCTTCTTCGGGGCGCTGAAATAGGAAATCGCCTGATAGTCGATCTCCGGATAATCCAGGTGCGCCCAGGACGGTGCCTTCATCTTCAGCCACTGCTGATACGCATCCAGGCGCCATTCCAGCATCCACTCCGGCTCACCCTTCTTGGCCGAGATGAAGCGAATCACGCTTTCATCCAGTCCCGGCGGAATGGTGTCGCTCTCGATATCGGTCACGAAGCCCTGCTTGTACTCGCGCTGTACAAGCTGCTCCATCTCCTGGCTCGCCATGCTGGTCTCCTCTCCCGGAGAGCTCCGGGTCTGTTCAGATGCCTGATCACCCCGCCCGAATCGCAGCGAAGTTCGAATGTTCGTGTTGCCACGGCGACGTGTGTCGCGCGGCAACGGATTCAGTGTTTGCCGGTTCTAGCGTTTGCCAGTGCTGTTGGCTGCCCTGGCCACGGGGGGCGGCTCGTCATCCCCGTACAGGCTGATGGCCTGAATCGGCAGTTGCACCGGCATGCGCAGTGGCGCGGATGACGCCAGATGCGCCAGTGTCACGCTGCCCAGCAGCTCACTGATGGCGTACGAGACGCGCTGCCAGTTGTCGGCCACCCCGCAGGTGTTGACCAGCTCGCAATCGCCGTCGGCGTGACTGCACTCGGTCACGGCCACCGGACCTTCGATGGCGCTGATGATGTCGCTGGCCGTGATCTGGCTGGCCGGGCGTGCCAGGCGATAACCGCCCAGCGCACCGCGCCGCGACTCAAGCAGCCCTGCCCGCACCAGCGCCTTGAGCGTCTTGCTCACGGTGGGATGCGGCAGCTGCACGCTTTCGGCCAGATCGATCGCCGCATGGGCCGAGTCCGGCTCGCGGGCGATGCGCGCCATCACGACAGCGGCATAATCGGTCATCTTGGAAAGCTTCAGCATGCTGGCCTCCACCACGGGAAGATTAATTGGGGACCATTTTAGTCCTGTATCAGAACGATGTGAAGCGGGGACCCCACCGAAAACGTCGAATTACGACCTGGGCAACCAGTTTGCCGACAAGATAGCCGCCGATCACAACAAAAATAACAATCATTCCCATTTAAAATATCTACCAGCCCTGCCCGAAAGCCCAGGCATCCTGTACAACAATCCCGCACGCGCCAGGTGATCGATGACGGCCGCCCCGCTACGCAAGCCCTCCCTACAACGCACCCTCCTCCACTACTCAAGCCCCCTCCCCGCACAACTCCCCCCTCCACAACTCCACAACGCAAGACACCCCGCCGGGAGAATCCCGACGGGGTGTCTTGGTCACGCCATCATGCCGTCATGCAAGGCTCATCTGAGCCATGCGTGATGATCAGCCGTGGAACGGGTTGCGCAGCACGATGGTCTCGTTGCGGTCCGGGCCAGTGGAGATGATGTCGATCGGCACGCCGACCTGCTCTTCCAGGAAGCTGATGTAAGCGCGGGCGTTGGCCGGCAGCTTGTCGACTTCGCGCACGCCGATGGTGGAATCGCTCCAGCCCGGCAGGTCCTGGTACAGCGGTTCGATGGCTTCGTAGCCTTCGGAATCCACCGGATTGTCCAGCACGTCGCCATCCTTGCTGCGATAGCCGATGCAGACACGGATGTTCTCGAGACCATCCAGCACGTCCAGCTTGGTCAGGCAGATGCCGCTGACCGAGTTGATCTGCACGGCGTGACGCAGAGCGACGGCATCGAACCAACCACAACGACGCGCACGACCGGTGGTGGCACCGAATTCGTGACCACGCTCTGCCAGGTGACGGCCGAACTCATCGAACAGCTCGGTCGGGAACGGGCCAGAGCCAACACGCGTGGTGTAGGCCTTGGTGATGCCCAGCACGTAGTCGAGATACAGCGGGCCGACGCCGGAACCGGTGGCGGTGCCGCCGGCAGTGGTGTTGGAGCTGGTGACGTACGGGTAGGTACCGTGGTCGATGTCGAGCAGTGAGCCCTGAGCACCTTCGAAGAGGATGTTCTCGTTGGCCTTGCGCACGGAGTGGACCAGATCCACGGTGTCGCAGACCATCGGGCGCAGCTCTTCGGCCATTTCCATGGCTTCGTCCAGCACCTGCTGGAAGTCGACCGGCGCTTCACCGTGATAGTGCTGCAGCACGAAGTTGTGGTAATCCAGCACTTCGCCCAGCTTGGAGGCGAAACGCTCACGGTGGAGCATGTCACCCAGACGCAGGCCACGACGCGCGACCTTGTCTTCGTAGGCCGGACCGATGCCACGACCGGTAGTGCCGATCTTGGCGATGCCGCGCGCCTTCTCGCGCGCCTGGTCCAGACGCACGTGATAGGACAGGATCAGCGGGCAGGCCGGAGACAGGCGCAGGCGATCACGCACCGGCACGTCATTGGCTTCAAGCTCACGGATTTCCTTGATCAGCGCTTCCGGAGACAGCACGACACCGTTGCCGATGACGCAGGTCTTGCCCGGGTGGAGGATGCCGGACGGGATCAGGTGGAGGACGGTCTTCTTGCCGTCCAGCACCAGGGTGTGACCCGCGTTGTGGCCACCCTGGAAACGCACGACGGCGCTGGCGGATTCGGTCAGCAGGTCGACGACCTTGCCCTTGCCTTCATCACCCCATTGGGTGCCGAGCACGACTACATTCTTGCCCATGGTTCCTATCTCTTTCGGTGAATAACCGTCGGTGAAAACCCACTCACAAGTGCAGCTGCCCTGTCGGCAGCTGCACCTCGGGACCCAGTGGCCCCTGCTGTTCTGCTATCAGGCACTCAACGTCATCGATCTCTCTGCAATGAGAGTCTCAGGACGCGAGCGTCACGACCTGCCAGCCACTGTCGCCATTGACCAGCTCGCGGTTGCAACGGTGCGTGTCGGCACCAGTTGTCTGACCCGGAAGCGCCTCGATGACACGCTCGCCACTGGCGCGCAGCTGATCGACACATTCGCGCAGTGCACTGTCATTGAGTGCCGGCGCCCAGATGCCATCACAGGCAGGAGGCTGCACAGCGAGAGATGCCAGTTGCTTGAGGTCCATCGAGAAGCCGGTTGCCGGGCGGGCGCGACCGAAGGCACGTCCAGTATCGTCGTAGCGACCACCCTTGGCCAGCGCCTGACCATAGCCCGGCACATAGGCCGCGAACACCATGCCGGTGTGATATTCGTATCCACGCAGCTCGGCGAGGTCGAAGTACAGCGTGACATGCGGATGGCGTTCACGCACGACCTGATTCAAGGCCGAGAGCTGATCAAGTGCGCTGGCGACGGCAGCCGGGGCACCGGCGAAGGCGGTACGTGCCTGGGCAAGAATCTCTTCATCGCCATGCAGGTGCGGCAATGCCTTCAGCATGCCTGCCACTACCTTGTCACCCACCACACGATCGATCAATGCATCGAGAGCGGAATACTGTTTACGCTCGATGGCGGCGAACAGTTCACGCTCGTGCTCGACACTCATGCCAGCCTCGGTGATCAGGGCGCGATAGATACCGATATGCCCCAGCGCCAGATGCAACTCACCGGCACCGGCCTGCTCGAGACTGGTCAGTGCCAGATGCAGGATCTCATGGTCAGCCTCAAGACCGGCATGCCCGAAGAGCTCGGCACCGACCTGCACCGGGCTGCGACCGCCCTGGTGCTTGTCCGCCTTGGTGCGCAGCACGTTGGCGCAGTAGCACAGACGTACCGGGCCTTCGCGATGCAGGGAGTGAGCGTCCATGCGTGCCACCTGCGGGGTGACATCAGCGCTGGCGCCCATCATGCGACCGGTCATCTGGTCGGTCAGCTTGAAGGTCTGCAGATCCAGCTCGGTACCGGTGCCGGTCAGCAGCGAATCGAGAAATTCGACGGGCGGCGGCAGCACCAGGTCATAGCCGAAGCGATGATAGAGGTCGAGCAGCGCGCGGCGCAGCGCCTCCATACGGGTTGCCTGAGGGGGCAATACCTCATCCATGCCATCCGGGAGGAGCCAGCGATCTGCGATGGTCATTGCGCTATCCTGCGAGAGATTTATGACAAGGGGTGACTCGTGACGCGAGGAAATTCACCCGGCTGGCGTGCGTGACGAACACGACGCCCGCGGGGGATTTCACAGCAGCCGACCGAGACCCGTGAAGCAAGGTCCTGCTCGACGCTTTCCTGTCGGCCTTGCGCCTATGCATGAAAAGCGGCCACAAAAAAACCGGGCGGTGCCCGGTTGCAGGAGTCTAGCATGAATCCTTGTGGGATGAACCCCGCGAACCTCTCGAGCGACGTTCATCCACTGCGCGGCCTCTCATGCTGCAAGAGGCCGCGCGCAACATCCCCGAAAGCAAGCCTTCGGGCTGAGTGATGCTGCTTATTTGCTGCCACCCTGCGGGTCCTTGAAGAAGCGGAAGAACTCGCTGTCCGGCTGCATGACCATCATGTTGTTGTCGCCTTTGAAGCTGTCACGATAGGCCTGCAGCGAGCGATAGAAGCGGAAGAACTCGGTATCCGCCCCATAGGCACCGGCATAGATGGAAGCCGCGGAGGCATCACCTTCACCGCGCAGGGTCTGCGCCTGCTCTTCTGCCTGCGCGAGCAGCACCGAACGGCGACGATCGGCATTGGCCTGGATCTTCTCGGCCTGCTCCTGCCCCTGGGCACGATACTCACGTGCCTCACGCTGACGCTCGGTCTTCATGCGCTCGTAGACCGCCTGGGAGACTTCGTCCGGCAGGTCGATACGCTTGACGCGGATATCGAGAATCGACACCCCCAGCTCCTTGCGCATCACCTCGTCGAGCTCTTCGGTGGGCTTCTTCATCAGCGCGTCACGCTGTTCGGAGATGATCTGCACCAGTTCGAGCTTGCCGAACTCGTTACGCAGACTCTCGTCGACACGCGGCGCGATCAGGCGCTCGGCCATCTGCTCGTCGCCGGAGGTCGCTTCGTAGTAGCGCTTCGGATCGACGATCTTCCACTTGACGAAGGAGTCGACGATGACAGCCTTCTTCTCGCGGGTCAGATAACGGCTAGCCTGGGCATCCAGTGTCAACACGCGCGTATCGAAGGTACGGATCGTGTTGTAGACCGGCAGCTTGAAGTGCAGGCCGGGCTGGATGTTGTCTTCCACCACTTCACCAAACTTGAGCTTGATGGCGCGCTGGGTCTCATCAACGGTATAGAGGCTGTTGCTACCAAGCCAGGCCACTACGGCCAGACCGGCGACGGCCATCAGTGAGCGATTGTTGATCATTGACGACCCTCCCGACGGATGCTGTTGCTGCTGTCAGTGCTCTGGCTGCGGCTCAGGGCATCACTCGCCTGTCGGGACACACGGTCCAGCTCGCTACGACTCATGCCACTGCTGTCTTCGGCGGCAGCACTGGACTTGTTGGCCAGCTTGTCCAACGGCAGGTACATGAGGGAATTGCCGTTCTCGACATCCACCAGCACCTTGTTGGTCTTGCCGAGCACTTCGCCCATGGTTTCCAGATACATGCGCTCGCGGATGATTTCCGGCGCCTTCTGGTACTCGGTCAGCAGGGACGTGAAGCGGTTGGCTTCACCCTGGGACTTCGCGACCACGGACTCCTTGTAACCCTCGGCTTCCTCGATGATGCGCTGCGCCTGACCCTGGGCTTCCGGGAGAATCGAGTTCTCGTAGGCCAGTGCCTGGTTGATCGTGCGCTGACGATCCTCACGCGCCTTGATGACGTCATCGAAGGAGTCCTGGACCGCTGCCGGCGCAGAGGTGGACTCGACGTTGATGGTCTGCAGCGTCAGGCCGACACCGTAGTTGTCCAGATAGGACTGCAGGCGTGACTTGACGTTGCTGGCCAACAGCTCACGACCGGAGGTCAGGATGTCGTTCATGTCGGCACTGCCGACTTCGTGACGCAGCGCAGAGTCCATGGCGTTCTCGAGACTGATCTCGGGCGCACGGACGTTGAGCAGGAAGTCACGCGGGTTGGACACCTGGTACTGCACGGACATCTGGACTTCGACGATGTTCTCGTCCTGGGTCAGCATCGACTTGGTCTGGGAGAGCGAACGCACCTTGGTGACGTTGACCTCACGCACATCGTCGATGATCGGCGGATTCCAGTGCAGGCCCGGACCGACGATGTCGTTGTACTTGCCGAAACGCAGCACGACGCCACGCTCTGACTGATCGACCAGATAGAAACCGGAAGCCGCCCAGATGGCGACCAGGATGACACCGATGATGCCCGGCAGTGCGAAGGCATTGGTGCTGCCACCGTTGCCACCATTGCCATTGCCACCGGCACCGCCACGACGCTTGCGGCCATTGCCGAGCATGCCGTTGAGCTTGTCCTGGAATTTCTTCAGCGCTTCGTCGAGGTCGGGCGGTCCACCATTGCCACCGCCGTTACCCCCGCCCCCCTTCTTGTCCCCGTTGCGACCACCGCCGCTCCACGGGTCATGCTGGTTGCCGCCACCCGGCTCATTCCAAGCCATACGTCGTCTCCACTCAGTCGATGTTCCGCTCGTCATTATGATGACGCCGCCCTGCCAGCTGCGACCGGTTCCGTGCCTTGAGCCTGATGGCCTCCGGCGACCGATTCTCTCGTACGGCATGGCGACGCGTCCCTTGCGGGAGAAGGCCATGGCCCTGCCCGACGGCCATCGTCCGTCGGACGGCATCCAGCCAATCCTGCTGAATGCCCGCTGCTCTGACGCGCAGGTCATGCCCTGCGCGAGGGCATCCATCGTCATTCGTGCGCGGCGATGGATGCCGGGTAGTGCTTGCCACTGCGTTGCGACAACAGTGCGCTGCTGCCTCGTGCGCCACTTCTCATCGAGCTGCTGCGCAGCGCACCGGCGCAAGTCTCGTTACCAGACGGTATCAGGACTTGTGCGTGACCGACACGCGATGCTTTTCCGCGCGTTCGGCGGACAGCTCACGCTGCCAGGCTTCACGGTCGTCATGTTCACCGCCGAGATAATCTTCAGGCGATTCACCAAGATGCGACAACAACTGCAGAAAGTCGCGTTTCTCGAGACGAATGTCCAGCAGCGCATTGCCCTGCTCGTCATATTGCTCGTCCTTGACCGCGTCCAGCTCATGCAGGCCTGCCCGCAGACGGGACTTGGCAGGCCCCAGCGTCAGCTGCATGGAGATGACGTTGTCGGACAGCAGCTCGGCGAAGGCCTGCATCAGCAGATCCAGCCCCTTGCCGTCACGTGCCGACAGCCACACCGCCAGCGGACGACCGAAACCATCACGCTCGATGCGCGGCGCCATGTCGAGTCGGTCGATCTTGTTCATGACCAACAGACGCGGAACATCACCGGCATCGATCTCGCTCAGGACGTGATTGACCTGCTCGGTATTGCGGTCATTCTCCGGGTCTGCGGCGTCGATGACATGTACCAGCAGATCCGCTTCCGCCGCTTCCTGCAGGGTCGCCTGGAAGGCTTCCACCAGCTTGTGCGGCAGATGACGAATGAAGCCGACGGTATCGGCCAGGACTGCCGGACCGACATCCTCGAGTTCCAGACGACGCAGCGTCGGGTCCAGCGTCGCGAACAGCTGATCGGCGGCGTACACCTCGGAGGTGGTCAGCGCGTTGAACAGCGTCGACTTGCCGGCGTTGGTATAGCCGACCAGCGACAGACTCGGGATCTCGGCACGCGCACGGGCACGGCGGTTCTGATCGCGCTGCTTGTGCACCTTCTCGAGTCGCTTGTGGATCGACTTGATACGGGCGCGCAACAGGCGACGGTCAGTCTCGAGCTGGGTTTCCCCCGGGCCTCGCAGACCGATACCGCCTTTCTGACGCTCAAGGTGGGTCCAACCCCGCACCAGGCGGGTGGACATGTACTCGAGCTGTGCGAGTTCCACCTGCAGCTTGCCCTCATGGGTCCGCGCACGCTGGGCAAAGATGTCGAGAATCAGACCGGTACGGTCGATGACGCGACACTTGAGCGTGGCTTCGAGGTTACGCTGCTGGGAAGGACTCAATGAATGGTTGAAAATGACCAGCTCGGCTTCGTGCACGGCCAGGGCCTCTTGCACTTCCTCAAGCTTGCCTTCTCCGATGAACGTACGGGAGTCGGGGCGGGGCCGGCTACCCTCGATGAGGGTCGCCGGCACGGCGCCTGCCGAACGTACGAGTTCGAGGAGCTCACCGGCATCCTCGCGTTCTTTTTCGTCCCGGAAATTGACATGCACCAGGACGGCCGTTTCACCGGCTTCGGGTCGTTCGAAGAACAATCAGCGCCTCTAACTTCAGCTTTCTGTGGACGGCACGCTCGGATCCTGGGCCGGCAGGCGCACATTGCGCGACGGCACCACGGTCGAGATAGCGTGCTTGTAAACCATCTGGGAGACAGTATTGCGCAGCAGGATCACGAACTGATCGAAGGATTCGATCTGGCCCTGCAGCTTGATGCCGTTGACCAGGAAGATCGAGACCGGGATACGTTCCTTGCGCAGGATGTTCAGGTACGGGTCCTGGAGTGATTGACCTTTGGACATGTGACTCTCCGTAAAAATGTCTCGTTCGAGGTAAGTATGGTTATGTTCGCCAGCGCTCCGGGTTGCCCTCTTGAGGGGGCTTCACGGGCGCGGGTCGTGACCGCTCATGTTACGCTAAGTGCAGGTCTGGCGCACGATTTTCAAGGTTTCACTGTAAGGATCTACACCCATGGAATCCACCGGGTGAATCCCCTGCCAGCTCCGCAACCAGGTCAACTGTCGCTTGGCGAGTTGACGCGTCGCGATGATGCCGCGTTCGCGCATCTCATCCCGGCTCAGATGGCCATCGAGAAAATCCCACACCTGACGGTAGCCGACACAACGTATCGAGGGCAGGCCCGCATGCAGCTCCGGACGTGCCTTCAGCGCTTCGACCTCGGCAATGAAGCCCTGTTCCAACATCTGATCAAAACGCGTCTCGATACGTTCATGTAACACGGCTCTATCGTGGGGCGCCAGTGCGATCGCTATCGGCCGGAACGGAAGTTCCGCCTCTGGCTGCTCCGCGAGCAGCTCGCTCATCGGGCGCCCGCTGATCAGACAGACCTCCAGCGCGCGTGTCAGCCGCTGTGGATCAGTGGCCCGAATGCGCTGTGCCGTGGCCGGATCAAGCCGCGCCAGCTGCGCATGCAGCGCTGGCAGACCCTCGGACTGGATACGCGCCTCGAGCTCCGCGCGCAGCTCGGCATCCGCTGCCGGCAGCTCCGCCACGCCTTCCAGCAGACGCTTGAAATACATCATGGTGCCGCCGACCAGCAGCGGCATCTTGTCGCGGGACTGGATCTCGGCGATATGCGCCAGCGCGTCGCGACGAAACTCGGCGGCGGAATAGCTCTCCAGCGGGTCGAGAAAGTCGATCAGGCGGTGTGGCGCGCGGGCCAGCTCTGCCGCGCTCGGCTTGGCCGTGCCGATATCCATGCCGCGATAGATCAGCGCCGAATCGACACTGACCAGCTCCGCGCCCTGCTCCTCATGCCAGCGAATGGCGAGGTCGGTCTTGCCGGAGGCCGTCGGCCCCATCAACAACACGACAGGCGGCTTGTCAGCCACCTCAGGCGCGTGGTATCGGGAATCTTCAGGGGGTTGAATCTGGGTCATGGCCTATTGTCTGGGCTGGGAGGTGAATCAGGGGTGAACCGCGACGCCACGGGGCGTCATCTACTGGCCGCGCAGGAACAGCTTGTCGAGCTCATGCATCGAAAGCTCGGTCCAGGTCGGTCGGCCATGATTGCATTGCCCGGAGCGCTCGGTGCGCTCCATGTCACGCAGCAGGGCATTCATTTCCGGAATCGTCAGTCGGCGGTTGGCGCGCACGCTGCCGCGACACGCCATGTCGGCGAGCAGTTCATTCATGTGCGCCTCCATGCGGTCACTGCGTCCATAGCGCTCAAGATCTTCCAGCATGCCGCGCACCAGGGGTTCCACATCGGCATTGCCGAGCACGACCGGCACCTGACGCACCAGCAACGTTTCCGGCCCGGCAGCGTCCAGCTCGACGCCCAGACGCGTGAACGCCTCTGACTCGCGCTCGAAGGTGCCCATCTCGCGCGAACTGACCGCCAGCGACACCGGCACCAGCAGCGGCTGGGCCTCCAGATGGCCGCCACCGTGAACATGCTGCTTCATGCGCTCATAGGTGATGCGCTCATGAGCGGCATGCATGTCGACCATCACCAGCCCGCGCGAGGTCTGCGACAGGATGTAGACGCCATGCAACTGCGCCACGGCGTAGCCCAACGGCGGGGTGTCATCGTCGTCACTCTGGGCCGGCAGACCACGCATCACCACTGCCGAGCTGCCTGAGACCGAACCAGCCGAGACCGCGCCACCCGGGACCGAACTGCCTGAGCCCGAGCCACTAGAGACAGACGGCGCCGACATGCCAGGCCCTGCGTCGCTGGAAGGCGCGCCACCGGACGGCCCACCCACCTGAGGCGAGTCGACCCGCCAGCCGGGCGCAGCTTCCCCGACACCGGCCTGCGCACTCCCCAGTCCTGTGCCCTGCCCTGGCCCGTCACCCTCGCGGCCACCTTCGCCCAGCGTGACACGTGGCGCACGCCGCGCCTCACGCTCGGCACTGGCGATCGCCGCCGGATCATTGGCCACGCCCGCGCCGCCTGCGCCGCCACCCGGCGTGAGCAGATGATCTTCGCTGGGGTGCAGTGCCCGATAGCCGGCCATGAATTGACGCACACGCTCGGCACTCAGGCGTTCGCTGGAACGACCATCACCGGCAGGCGGCAACTGCGAGGAAGGCTGCCAGGGGGCCGCAGGGCGGCCTGCAGGCGCGCTCGGCGAGGCCGACGAGTCGCCCCCGGCCTGCGGACCGGCCGATGTCGATTGCTGTTCGGAGGCGGCATTTGGCTGGGCATCCTGCTCCTGACGGCCAAGGCGCATTCCCTGCTGCTGCCAGCCGGGGTCCTCTTCCTTCTCCTGCCCCTCGATGCCAGTAGGCGCGGCGCTGTTGTCACCGGGGCGCACCTCGGCCAGCGCCTTGTGCAGGCTCGAGAACAGGAAGTCATGCACCAGTCGCCCGTCCCGGAAGCGCACTTCGTGCTTGGTCGGGTGAACGTTGACATCCACCACCGTCGGGTCGAGCTCCAGATAGAGCACGAACACCGGATGCCGACCATGGAACAGCACATCGCGATAGGCCTGACGCACGGCATGCGCGACCAGCCGGTCGCGCACCACGCGGCCATTGACGAAGAAGTACTGCTGATCGGCCTGGGCACGCGAGTGCGTCGGCAAGCCCACCCAGCCGGACAGGCGCAGGCCGGAGGCCTCGATATCCAGATGCAGCGCATGCTCGAGGAAGTTGCGCCCCAGCAGCGCACCGATGCGCCGCTCCACCGTCAGGGTGTCTTCACCGGCACGCAACTGATGTACCACCTTCTGGTTGTGGCGCAGCGTCCAGCCGATATCGTGGCGTGACAATGCCAGCCGCCGGAAGCTTTCCTCGACATGGCCGAACTCGGTCTTCTCGGTGCGCATGAACTTGCGGCGCGCCGGCGTATTGAAGAACAGATCACGCACCGCGACGCTGGTGCCACGCGGATGCGGCGCCGGGGAGACGCGCGGCGCCATCTCGCGCCCTTCCGCCACCACGCGCCAGCCGTTGGCTGGTTCCTCCGAGACATTCGAGAACAGCTCCAGCCGCGAGACCGAACTGATCGAGGCCAGTGCCTCGCCCCGGAAACCGAGGCTCGCCACGCCCTCGAGGTCATCCAGGCTCTCGATCTTGCTGGTCGCATGCCGTGACAGCGCCAGCGGCAGGTCTTCCTCGGTGATGCCGCAGCCGTTGTCGCGCACGCGAATCAACCGCGCACCGCCACCTTCCAGCTCCAGCTCGATGCGGGTGCTGCCGGCATCGATGGCGTTCTCGACCAGCTCCTTGACCACGGAAGCCGGCCGCTCCACGACCTCACCCGCCGCGATCTGGTTGGCGAGGCGCGGATTGAGGATACGGATCCGTCGCTCGCCAGGGCGAGCGGGCTGCATGTCGGTCAGCTCGTCAGACATCGATAGACTCCTGGATACACGAGCGAAAAATGCCGCTTCTCTGAAAACGATACTGTCCGCCGACCCAGCCACGGCAAGCAACGCATGCCGGAACTGCATCAGCGGACAGTGTCTGCGCCCCGACAACGCAAGGCGCGGTCAGGGCGACTTCATGACGTCAGGTTCAGCTGCGCGGGATCTTGAGCAGCTGGCCCACGCGCACCGTGTCGCCACTCATGTTGTTGGCCTGCTTGAGGGCCGCCATGCTCACATTGTGGCGCTGGGCCACTTCCGACAGCGTATCGCCACTCTTGACGCGATATTCGCCGCCGTTGCCACCGCGTGCCTGGCTACGCTGCCATGCCAGCAGACTCGCGGGCGGCGGATTGCGCTCGAAGTGGCTCTGGATTCCCGAGAAGATCGAGCGCGCCAGCTTCTCCTGATAGGGGCCGCTGTTGAGATTGCGCTCTTCCTGGGGGTTGGAGATGAAGCCCGTCTCCACCAGCAGCGAGGGGATATCCGGCGACTTGAGCACCACGAAGCCCGCCTGCTCCACCTGACGCTTGTGCAGGGAATTCATGCGCCCGAGGTTGGCCAGCACGCCGCTACCCGCCGCCAGCGAATCGTTGAGCGTCGCGGTCATGGTCAGGTCGAGCAAGACGCCACGCAGCATCTCATCCTTGTCATTCAGGCTGAGATTGCCATCCACGCCCCCGATCAGGTCAGCACGGTTTTCGGTGGCGGCCAGCCAGCGTGCGGTCTCGGACGTCGCCCCGCGGCTTGAGAGCGCAAAGACCGAGCTGCCGTGCGGGCGCGGGCTGTTGAAGGCATCGGCGTGAATCGAGACGAAGAAGTCCGCCTTCTGCTCACGCGCGATCTCGGTGCGCTTGCGCAGCGGAATGTAGTAATCACTGTTGCGGGTCAGGATGGCCTTGAAGCCGGGCTGGGCATCGAACATGCGCTTGAGGCGCTTGCCGATCTTGAGCACCACATCCTTCTCTCGAGTCCCGCTGGGGCCGCTTGCGCCCGGGTCTTCCCCGCCGTGGCCAGGGTCGATCGCGATGATGATGTCACGTTTGGGATGTGCCACCGCCTGGGTATTGACCACAGGCTCCGCCGGCTCGCCCTTCAGCTTGCGCTTGGCCGCAGCCTGTTCCTGCTCGCGGATACGGGCCTCGATGGGGTCGATGGGATTCTCGACCGCCGATTCGCCGGGGAACTCGAGATCCACCACCAGGCGATTGCCGTACTTGGCATTCGGCGCCAGCGTGAAGTCCTTGGGATTGACCGGGCGCGTCAGGTCGAGCACCACACGCAGGGCATCCCCTTGACGCCCGCTGCGGATCGACTTGATGGCACTGCCTTCGAGATTCAGCGCGGCGAACTTGCGCTCGACGGCGGCACTGGCCACTTCACTGCCGGCAAGGTCGATCACCAGACGGCGCGGATTGTCGAGGCCGAAGACCTTGGCCTTGGCGGCACTGTCGAGATCGAACACCAGCCGCGTGTGGTCCGGTGCGGTCCACAGGCGCAGGTTCTCGACCTTGGCGGCCAGCGCCTGCGGCGCCAGCACCAGGCTGGCAAGCGAGCAGACGACGCCACCCGCCAGCCAGCGACGGAAGCTGCGCGCCAGACGCATACGGGGAATTTTGGACGCTATTTCAGGCATCAGACAGGATGACCCAGACAGAAAGAACATGAATGAAGATAACGAATGACCGGACACTGCGCCGCCAGACATCGCAAGCGGAACGGCGTCATCATGCCTGAGAGGTTCGGCGCTCGGCCAGTGTTGCCAACCAACCCTCACCTCGCGGTGTCAGGGCAGTCAATTCGGCCTCGCGTCCTTCGTCGGCGACGAACAGCGTGATGCGCAGATCCGGCGTGGGCAGAAAGCCCTGACCACAGCTCGGCCACTCGATCAGCGCCAGGCTGTCGGCGGCGAGCAGATCGCGCCCCCCGATGAACTCGAGCTCTTCAGGGTCGGCGAGGCGGTAGAGGTCGAAGTGGTTGATGTGCCACTCGCCACCCTCGGCCCGTGGCAGCACGTAGGGCTCCACCAGGGTGTAGGTCGGGCTCTTGACCGCGCCCTGGTGACCATAGGCGCGCAGCACGCCGCGGGTCAGGGTCGTCTTGCCCGCCCCCAGCTCGCCCTCCAGGAACACCAGCCCGCGGCCGGCAAGGATATTTCCCAATTGAGTGCCGAAGGCAACCTGGGCGTTTTCATCAGACAGAAGTATGCGCATCTCGGGCCCGTGGATTGAGCAATAAATGCATATAGGATGCCAGATCACCTGCGAGCAGGCCACGTTCACCACGCTCCTGTACCGCCCGGTCGGCCGCCAGGGCATGCACCAGCACCCCAAGCCTGGCCGCCTGCGCCATGGCGCGCGTGACTCGCCGGGCCTGCGCCGCCTCATCCTGGGAGGAACGCGGCTGGCGTGCATCGAAGCCGCCGTTGAGCGCCTGCGCCGCCAGACCCGCGATGATGCCACCCAGCACATCGCCCATGCCGCCACTGGCCATGCCCGGATTGCCATAGGGGCAGAGCGCCACCGCCGGCCCCTCGAGCACCCCCGCAGGACTCGCCACCAGACTGCCCGCGCCCTTGAGCACCACGCTGCCGCCGAAACGCTGCTGAAGCGCTCTTGCGGCTGCGATCCGGTCATGTTCGACGTCCGCCACACTGCAATCGAGCAAACGCGCGGCCTCGCCGGGATGCGGCGTCAGCACCCAGTCGTCGCGACGGATGATCTCGCCTTCGCTCGCGCGCCAGGCCAGCAGGCTCAGGCCATCGGCATCGACGACCAGCGGCTGCCCCGCCGCCAGCACCCGCGACATGCCGCCCCAGCCCCACAGCATGCTCTCGAGACTCTCGGTGCCCATGCCCGGTCCGACCAGCGTCACGCTGGCCTGAGCCAGCTGTGATTCCAGCACGGCGAAGCCATCGTGGCTGCTGCCCTCCGGGCCACTCTTGAGGCCGCGCGCCATGACCTCGGGGCAGCGCGTCAGGCTGGCGCTGATATGCGCGGGTGCCGTCAGCAGCGCGACCTTGCCGGCACCGGCCCGCGCCGCTGCCTCACTGGCCAGCAACACCGAGCCCCCCAGCCCCGGCCCGCCGCCGAAGACCAGCACGCTGCCGGTATCGCCCTTGTGGGCCAGCGGCGAGCGCGGCACCAGCTCGGATTCCAGCCAGCGCGGTGTCAGCCGCTGCACGGCGTCCTCTGCCAGCAAGGCCGCGGTTCGCGACTGCGCGACCACCTCCGGCAACACGCGCGCCGCGCCCAGGCGCGCCAGACTGACGTGCCCGGCGTGCAGCTCGGCGCGTCCGGTGTGCAGGCCCGGCTTGTCGACCAGAAACGTCAGCGTCACATCCGCTTCCACGGCGACACCCGCGACCGCGCCCGTCGCGGCATTCAAGCCTGAGGGCACATCCAGCGCCATGACATGCACGCCCTGCTGATGAGCGTGATTGATGCGCTCGATGGCTTCGATCACGCTGCCGCGCGGCGCATCGCGCAGGCCGATGCCGGTCAGCGTATCCACCAGCAAGGGCCAGCCCTTGAGCAGCGCATCCGCCGCCTCCTCATCGGCCTTCGGCCATGCCAGCGTCTCGACGCCAGCCTCGCGCGCCGCGATCGCGGCCAGCTGCGCATCCCCGATCAAGGCATCCTCCGGCGTCAAGGCGATGACCCGCACCTCGAAGCCCGCCAGCAATGCCAGACGCGCCAGCAGATAGCCATCGCCGCCATTGTTACCGCCGCCACACAGCACGCACAGCCTGCGCGTCTCCGGCCAACGCTGACGCAGCAGATCGAACGCCGATTGCGCGGCGCGCCCCATCAGGCGCTTCTCCACCGGCGCCTCGCTCTGGCCACTGTCAGCGGCGACGGTCTCCTCCGCGAGCATCCAATGCTCCAGATCACGCAGCGCCGCCAACGGCCACAGACAGTTGACCGAACGCCACAGCGTCATGGTCGCCGAAGATGCCGGGGGGCAGGTCTGGTCAGAGGTCGATTCGTGCGCTGTCATGCCTACACTCCTTGTCTGGATATCCATTGCCTGACTGGATGTTCGTTGCCTGTCTGGACGCTCGTTGCCTGCCTGGATGTGCGTTGCCTATCGTGAGGCATGGCGCTGCATGCCGCCTTCCTTTCTACTGCGCCTTACCTGCCGTGCTCACGCCGTCAGGCAGCACGCTTGGGCTGACCGGCAAGTTGCGCTAAGGTGGCGCGCCTCTGTCCTCGATCTCGCTGGAACCCCCATGTCTGCTCCGCACTCATCCACCGCCGCCGCTTCACCTGCCGACACCGGGAGCCCCGCCGCCGATGAACAGGCCATGGCGGAACTGGCGACGCGCATCAAGACATGGGGGCGCGAGCTGGGTTTTCAGCAGGTCGGCATCACCGATGTCGACCTCTCGGCCCATGAGGCCTATCTGGAGCGCTGGCTGGCCAACGGCCATCACGGCGAGATGAACTTCATGGCCAAGCACGGCACCAAGCGCACTCGTCCTGAGGAGCTGGTGCCCGGGACACTGCGCGTCATCAGCGTGCGCCTCGATTACCTGCCGCCTGAGGTCGAGACCACTCAGGTGCTCAGCCAACCCGAACGCGCCTATGTGTCACGCTACGCGCTGGGGCGTGATTACCACAAGCTGATGCGCAAGCGACTGGCCAATCTGGCCAAGCAGATCGAGAAGGAAGTCGGCAAGTTCGGCTATCGCGCCTTCGTCGACTCCGCCCCGGTGATGGAGCGCGCCTTGGCACAGAAGGCCGGCATCGGCTGGTTCGGCAAGAACGCCATGCTGATGAATCAGCAGGCCGGCTGCCTGTTCTTTCTGGGCGAACTCTACACCGACCTGCCCCTGCCGGTGGACGCCCCCTTTGAAAAGGAACACTGCGGCAGCTGCAACGCCTGCAAGGTCGCCTGCCCGACGGATGCCATCGTCGAGGACAAGGTCGTCGATGCGCGGCGCTGCATTTCCTACCTGACCATCGAGCTCGATGGCGCCATCCCCGAGGAATTCCGTCGCCCGATGGGCAACCGCATCTACGGCTGCGATGACTGTCAGCTGTTCTGCCCCTTCACGCGCTTCGCCAAGGCGACCCAGGAGACTGACTTCTCGCCGCGCCATGATCTGGATCGCATCGAGTTGATCCGCCTGTTCTGTTGGGGGGAGCAGGAATTCCTCAGCAAGACGGAAGGCAGCCCGATTCGACGCATCGGCTACGAGAAGTGGCTCTCCAACATCGCCATCGGGCTGGGCAACGCGCCCTGGTCGGAGCAGGTCGAGCATGTGCTGCGCGCCCGTCTGGCCTACCCCAGCGAGCCGCTGCGCGAGCATGTGCGCTGGGCGCTGAAGGAGCAGGCCATCAAGCGCGGCGCCCGCCTGGCCACCGCGCTTTGAGAGGCGTTGCCTCCAGGGCTTTCGCTTCGAGCGCCCTTGCCTAGAGGAACGATGCTTAGACGATGCCCTGCTGGGTCAGCTTGAGGAAGGTCTTGCGGTAATGCGCAAGCTCCGCCAGTGACTCACGGATATCGTCCATCGCCTGGTGGGTCGCACGCTTCTTGAAACCGTCGAGCGCGGCCGGATTCCAGCGCTTGGCCAGCTCTTTCAGGGTCGAGACATCGATGTTGCGGTAGTGGAAGAATTCTTCCAGCAACGGCATCTCGTGCTGCAGGAAGCGGCGGTCCTGATGCACGCTGTTGCCACACATCGGCGAGGCGCCTGCCGCCACGTGCCGGGCCAGGAACTCGAGGGTCTGGCGTTCGGCTTCGGCGGTATCTATCTGACTTTCCTTGACGCGCTTCACCAGCCCGGACTCACCATGGGTGCGCGTATTCCACTCATCCATCGCCTCCAGCAGGCTGTCCGGCTGATGCACGGCCAGCACCGGGCCTTCGGCGATCAGGTTGAGGTCGCCGTCGGTGACCAGCGTGGCCACCTCGATGATGCGCTCACGCGCCGGGTCGAGACCGGTCATTTCCAGGTCGATCCAGATGAGGCGGTCGGCCTGCGCGGTGGGATTTGCCATGGGTCACTCCTTGCTGAGCAGATGATGGAATGGCGCGGGACGCCAGTCGATGACAGCAGTATCACACGCCATCCCGGGGCGTCGCACGACACCCGAGGGCGCAAAGGGTACAATCGCGCCGCAAAGGGGGGAAGACTCTCCCATCCCTGGCGAACGAACGGCGACCGGAGTCACCAGCCAAGCATGAGTAAACGCAAGCTAAGCCGCCAGCAGCAATGGCGAATCGAGAAGGTGCAGGCCGAGCGTACCAAGCGCGCCGAGAAGCGCGAGACGCAGGACCGCGACAAGCTCGACGCCGGCGAATATGGCCCGGAGCAGCATGGCCGTGTCATCGCCCACTACGGGCGCAGCCTGGAAGTCGAGAGCGAATCCGGCAGCCTGCACCGCTGCCACCTGCGCGCCAACCTCGAGACGCTGGTCACCGGTGACCGGGTCATCTGGCGCGAAGCCAGCGATGCCAGCGGCGTCGTCGTCGCGCGTGGCGCACGCACCACCGAGCTTGAACGCCCCGACATGCGTGGCGTGCTCAAGCCGGTGGCGGCCAACATCGACCAGATCCTGATCGTGTTCGCCGCCGAACCCGCCCCGCAGCCCAACCTGATCGACCGCTATCTGATCGCTGCGGAAGCCACCGGCATCACGCCGGTGCTGGTGCTCAACAAGGTCGACCTGCTGCCGGAAAGCGGCGGTGAGCTGCGCGACCTGCTGGCGCGCTATGAAGCGCTCGGCTACGAAGTCGTCGCCTGCACCACGCGTGGCGAGTCGGGGCTTGACGCCCTCAAGGCCCAACTCAGCGACCGCACCTCGGTCTTCGTCGGCCAGAGTGGCGTCGGCAAGTCGTCACTGATCGGCATGCTGCTGCCCAGGGAAGAAGTTCGTGTCGGCCCGCTGTCGGCCGAATCACGCCAGGGCATGCACACCACCACCACCGCCTGGCTCTATCACATGCCGGATGGCGGTGACCTGATCGACTCGCCCGGCATTCGTGAATTCGGCCTGGTGCACCTGACTCCCGAGCAGGTCACCGACGGCTTCCGCGAGTTCCACGACTATCTCGGCTATTGCCGCTTCCGCGACTGCAAGCACGAGAAGGAGCCGGGCTGCGCCCTGCTTCAGGCCGTGGACAACGGTGAGATCGGCCGCGTGCGCTTCGAGAGCTACAAGAAGATTCTGCTCTCGCTGACCGAGAGCTGATCAGGCGCTATCAAAAGCCGTCAACAAAAAGCCCCGCCAGGCAGTCACTGCCTGGCGGGGCTTTTTCATGCTCGAGGCCCTCGAGATACATCACAGCCTCGAGACACATCACTGCCGCTTTCGAAACCTAGCCTTCCAGCAACAGCAGCAGTGACAGCGCGAACAGCACCCACATGGTCGGGCGAATCTCACGCGCCTTGCCAACGCCAAGCTTGATGACCACGAAGCTCAGGAAGCCGAACACGATACCGTGGGTGATGGAATAGGTCAGCGGAATCATCACCATGGCGATGAAGGCCGGAATCGCATCATCGAACTGGTGCCAGTGGATCTTGCCGATCGGCTCCATCATGAATACGCCGACCAGAATCAGCGCCGGGGCAGTCGCGATGGACGGCACCAGCGACAGCAGCGGCGCCAGGAACAGGAACGGCAGGAAGCAGAGCGCCACCACCACCGCGACCAGCCCGGTGCGTCCGCCCTGACTGATACCGGCCGCCGATTCGATGTAGGCATTCGCCGGGCTGGTACCCAGTGGCGCGGACACCAGCGCCGAGAAGGCATCGACCATCATCGAGCGACGGATATTGCGCGGGTCACCATTCTCGTCCTTCAGATTGCCCGCCTCGGCCACCGCCATGAAGGTCGAGAGCGCATCGAAGAACACCGTGAACAGAATGACGAAGATGAACGGCGCATAGGCCACCTTGAGCGAACCGAGCAGGTCCAGCGCCAGCAGGCCACTGAAATCAGGCGCAGCGAAGATACCGGTGAAGTTGACCAGCGTCGGCTGAGCGATCTCCGGCGGGAAGTAGGCGCTGCCATCCCCCCACAGACGCCCGATGGTGGTCGCCATCAGGGTCGTGACGATGATGCCGATGATCAATGCGCCGTGGATACGCTTCGCGACCAGGATGGCGGTCAGTGCCAACCCCAGCAGGAAGACCACCAGCGAGGGCGTCATCGGCGCGACACTGACCACGGTGACCGGGTTGGAGACGATCAGCTTGGCATTCACCAGACCGATCAAGGTGATGAACAGGCCGATACCACAGGCGATGGCGTAGCGGAGCTGAGCGGGAATCGCATCGATCACCAGGCGGCGCACGTTGAACATGGCCAGTACCGCGAAGATGACGCCGGCCCAGAACACGCAGCCCAGCGCGACCTCCCAGCTCATGCCGCCGCCCAGCACCATGGTGTAGGCGAACAGGGCATTGATGCCCATGCCCGGCGCGACCAGGATCGGGTTGCGCGCGTACAGGCCCATCATCAGGCTGCCGAAGAAGCTGACCAGCACGGTCGCCGTGAGGGCGGCACTGAATGGCACGCCGGCGGCTGACAGGATGCCGGGATTGACCACGATGATGTACATCGACGCCATGAAGGTGGCGATGCCCGCCAGCACTTCCGTGCGCGTCGTGGTGCCTTCGGCACGCAGTGAGAATAGGCGCTCGAGCAAGATGATGACTCCCGTTCAGGATGAAGCGATTGAGTAGCAGCTCAGCGTCGACGGGTCGCCGACACGCTGCACCGAAATGACACACGTTGAGCGCCCGCACCGCACTCGAAGAGTGCAGCAGCGCCACTGGCTATAGACAGTGTATTGCCTGGGGCCGCGAAGAGGGTGTTCCCGAGGGCCAGAATGTGGCATTCGCCCCAGGCCCGCTGCACTGAAACAAGCGCTTCTTTCGACAAGACCTACTGGATCTACTGGCTGCTGGGGCTACCGGCTGGCCTCGCCATCTGATCAGAAGCCTGTCCAGAAGCCTGTCCAGAAGGCTGTCCAGAAGGCTGTCCATAAGGTCAGGTCATGGCGCGCACTGTGCCCTGCTGGCACACGCGTCGTCCACGTCTGTACCGTCATACGTGCGCACTGGGCATTCACACGTTCGCCCCAGAATGTGACGCGCGGCATTATACTGAAAACATGTCGTTTCAGGGGACAAGATGGCAAGGAATCTGGCGCGGTGACACTTCGCCTCGCCGCAGTCACTTGACCACAGTGCCAGCCGACGTGCCATGATGCCGGAAGGATCACTCTCTTCGTAGAAGCAAGGATTACGCCATGTCTCACGATTCTTCACACCCTTCCCCCTCGGAAGCCGACCTGCTGCCCTTGATCGTCGAACCGCAGCAGCTCGCGGAGATGCTCGACCATCCTGATATCGTGATCGTCGACGTGCCGCTGAAAGCCGAGAGCCATGCGCGTCATGTGCCCGGCGCTCGCCTGCTCGACTTCAAGCAGCTGGTCGGCAGCAATGACGATGACATTCCCGGCGTGCCGAGCCCCGAGGCGCTGTCTGGCGTGATGTCAGCCCTTGGCATCACCCGCGACAGCCATGTGGTGGCCTATGACGATGAAGGCGGCGGCTGGGCCGGACGCCTGCTGTGGACCCTGGCGCTGCTCGGCCATACCCGCTACAGCTACCTCAATGGTGGCCTGCACGCATGGCAAGGCGATGGCCTGCCGCTGAGTGACACCGCCAGCGACTGGAGCCCCAGCGAGTATCACGCCGCCTACATGGACACCAGCGTGATGGCGACGCGGGAAGACATTCTCGATCGACTGGCGGCCGAGGACCCGCAGGAAAGCGTCGTGGTCTGGGATGCGCGCTCCGCGGAAGAGTATCGCGGCGAGAAGGGCCAGAACGCCCGCCTCGGCCATATCCCGGGCGCCGTGCATTTCGAGTGGACCGAGGCCATGGACCGTGAGCGCAACCTGCGTATCCGCGACTATGCGGAGCTGGTAATGGAGCTGGGCGCTCGCGGCCTCAACCCCGAACAGCACATCGTGACGCACTGCCAGAGCCATCACCGCTCCGGCCTGACCTGGCTGGTGGGTCAGGCGCTGGGCTTCAGCGATGTGCGCGCCTATCCCGGCTCCTGGAAGGAATGGGGCAACCGTGACGATACGCCCATCGAGCGCTGACGACTGATAATGGGTTGAAGGCTCCTGATAACAGACTGAAGGCTCCAGATTGCAGCCTGGGACGGGCCTATCGAGCGCCAGCACGCCAATGCAGGCCATGCCGGGATGAAACGCATGGCCTGCCTGGCAACTGTCGCCAGGCCCGCTGCTGCGGCAATTCGCAGGCTTGAGCCGTTATTGACGATGGGCTAAGGTGCAGCCCAACTGCTGGCCGCCGCTGTTGCCGGCCAACGCCCGCCCTCTCGAGGAGCGGGCTTTTCATTCCTGAAAGTGCCTGCAAGGATCGCCATCGTGGATCGCGCCAAGCTGTTTTCCCTGAGCCAGTACCCACTGCCCCAGCACCTGATCTCACGCCTCATCGGCCGTGTCGCCGCCTGCACCAATCCGTGGGTCAAGAACACCTTCATCGAGCGCTTCATCAAGGCCTACGGCGTCAACATGAACGAGGCGCTCGAGGAGAATCCGCGTGCCTACGCCTGCTTCAATGACTTCTTCACCCGCGCCCTGAAGGCGGATGCCCGCCCCATCGGTGAAGGCCTGGTGTCACCGGCCGATGGCGTACTGTCCCAGTTCGGCAACATCGAACACGGCACCCTGGTACAGGCCAAGGGTCAGGCATTCTCGCTGACCCAGTTGCTGGGTGGCAGTGAAGAGCGCGCCGCGCCCTTCCGCAACGGCCGCTTCGCCACTGTCTATCTGTCACCGAAGGACTACCATCGCGTCCATATGCCGGTGGCCGGTCGTCTGGTCGAGATGGCTTACGTCCCGGGACGCCTGTTCTCGGTCAACGAAGCCACTGCCAAGCACGTGCCGGGCCTCTTCGCGCGCAACGAGCGCCTGGTGTGCATCTTCGAGACCGAGCATGGTCCGATGGCCATGGTGCTGGTGGGCGCGATGATCGTCGCGGCGATCAAGACCGTCTGGAGCGGTCAGGTCACGCCGCTTTCCGGTGATGTCGAGACGACCCGTTTCGATCAACTCATCGAGCTGGCGCATGGCGCCGAGATGGGCCGCTTCCAGCTCGGCTCCACCGTGGTGATGTGCTTCCCGGACAGCGTCGAGTTCGATGACGCCCTGACACCGGGCCAGAAGGTCAGCATGGGTCAGTCACTCGGCATGCGCCCGTCTGCGACAGCGCCGGCCCCGACCGAGTCAGAAGAGCATGCGGCAGAGACGGTGCAGGACACGCCGGCCACAGGCGAGAAATAAGGTCAGGCATGGCGCAGCGCGAGCACGACACTCGCGCATAAAGCCCGCACATGAAATCCGGGCATAAAAAAAGGGAAGCCTCTGGCTTCCCTTTTTAACGACAGGAGCCTGACCGCGCCCCTCGCCTTCTTGCCTTGCCCCGCGATGAACGCTGCCATCGGGGTGATCACTACCTTCAGTGCCCAAACAGATCAGAGTCCTCCATGACGGGCGTCACGCTCTCACGACGCGACTGCCGGATGATGCCTCGAAGGCTCCGAGGGTTCGAGACATCATCTGTCGCCTTCTTTCACCATGCCCGATAAAAGAAGACCCGCTGCGACCATTGCCCTGGTCCTGCCATCACCTTGCCTGCGGGCTTCGCCGGCAAGCGCCAACCCTCCATGCTGACCTCTCCAGTCTAGTCGACGCACGCTCGGCAAGCGTGTTGGCAATAAACGCTGGAATTCACGCAAATCACATCAAAATCTGCCTCTCATGCCGGCTCTCAAGCACGTGATGCCGGAAAAGCGATGACCGCCGAGATATCGCGCTCTCCCAGCGCCAGCATGATCAGGCGATCCAGCCCCAGCGCCACCCCGCTCCCCGCTGGCATTCCCGCCTGCAAGGCCGCCACCAGACGCTGGTCCGCCGCCACTTCGGGCAGACCCTGGGCGACTCGCGCGGCATTGTCTTCGGCAAAGCGCGCCGCCTGCTCGCTGGCATCGGTCAGCTCGTCATAGCCGTTGGCCAGTTCGATGCCCGCCACGTAGGCCTCGAAGCGCGACGCCACCCAATCGCCCTCACTGTCCTGATGCTTGCGCGCCAAGGCAGCCTGCGCGGCCGGATACTCGGTGACCAGCTCCACGGTGGCTCGTCCCTGTGCTTCTGCTCCCTGAGACCCTGAGCCAAGGGTCGGCTCGATCACCAGGCTCATCAGCGCATCCAGGCATGTCTCATGCGACCAGTCGTCAGCCGCGACCTCACATTCTCGCGCACAGGCGGCTCGCAGCTCCTCGAGCGAGGCCGTGAAGGGGTCCAGCGCCAGCACACGGCGAAACAGCGCACGGTAAGGCGTGATGGCAGGCCTGGCCTGGGCGTCCTGAGACTCACTGAGCAGCGACGGCTGTCCGGTCAACTGTGCCCCGAGGGCCATCACGCGCCGGATCAGCTCGCAGGTCTCCGTCATCAGCGCCTCAAGGCTCATGCCGGGGCGATACCACTCCAGCATGCAGAACTCGGGATTGTGACGGCGGCTGACCTCGCCATCCCGGAAGGCACGCGCGATCTGGAAGATCGGCCCGCTGCCGGCCGCCAACAGACGCTTCATGTGAAATTCCGGCGATGTCTGCAGCCACATCGGCACGCGCTCACGCTCGCCCGGCAACTGCGCGGTCAGTGACAATGACGCGAGACCGACATCCGTCGAACCGGCCCGCCCCAGCACCGGCGTTTCCACCTCCAGCACCTCACGCTCGGCGAAGAAGGTGCGCACCTCACTGATCAGACGCGCGCGCTGGACGAGCCGCTCGCGCGTGGCAGTGGGCGCCCAGTCCTCAGCCAGGGCGGCGCCTGGCGCGGCAGTGGCTGAGAGAGGTGAAGCAGCGGCGGAAGAATCGGCATCAGACATGGACAGGCTCGAGGAAGGGATCAGCGGGAGACGTTGGCCAATCGCGAGGGCTGATCGACACGATCGCCCTGCACGACTGACCAGCAGGAATGAGGAGCACGAAGGAGCAGCACAAACGATGATGCCCCGCACGAGGCGAGGCATCAGGGTGTTCACGACGTGAGCGAAAAGGCTCAGGCGCGAGACACGTACTCGGCGCTGCGGGTATCAACCTTGAGGACTTCGCCCTGGTTGATGAACAGCGGCACACGCACCACGGCGCCGGAAGACAGGGTCGCCGGCTTGGAGCCACCGTTGGCGGTGTCGCCCTTGAGGCCCGGGTCCGTCTCGACGACTTCCAGCTCGATGAAGTTCGGCGCGGTGACGGCGATCGCGTTGTCGTTCCACAGCGTGATGGTGTAGACGACCTGCTCTTTCAGCCACTTGACCGTGTCGCCCAGCGCCTTGCCATCGACAGCGTACTGCTCGAAGGAGCCATCGGTACGCATGAAGTGCCACATCTCACCGTCGGTGTAGAGGTATTCCATGTCGACTTCCATGACATCGGCGGCTTCGATGCTCTCGCCGGACTTGAAAGTACGTTCCCATACACGACCGGTCTTCAGGTTGCGCAGCTTGACGCGGTTGAAGGCCTGGCCCTTGCCCGGCTTGACCAGTTCGTTATCGACGATGGCACAGGGATCATTGTCCAGCATCACTTTCAGACCGGACTTGAATTCGTTGGTAGAATAGTTGGCCATCTTGCTCGCTCTCGACTCGTTAACGGGTCTTGCCCGCCATGAATTCCAGATTGCAGTCAATTGGCTGCAATCATGACTAGAAGTGATGCGCATGATAACCCGAACCCCTGCATCCTTGCATACCATCCCGCACACCAGCCACGAAAGTCGTGCCTCAGAGGCCTTCTCATCTGCCGCTGAAGCCCCGTCGGCCCCGAATGACTGGCGTGCACAGCTACGCGACGTGATCCGCTCTCCACAGGCTCTGCTGGAGCGCCTGGGGCTGGAGCACGAGTGGCTGCCGGGCGCCCGTGACGGTCATGAACTGTTCGCGATCCGCGTGCCCGAGGCCTATGCCAGCCGCATCCGCGCCAATGACCCCGACGACCCACTGCTGCGCCAGGTGCTGCCGCTGGACGCCGAGACCGATGTGCTCGACGGCTACGTCACCGATCCGCTGGAAGAGGCCGAACATACGCCGCTGCCGGGGCTGATCCACAAGTACACCAACCGGGTGCTGCTGATGGCCAGCGGCGGCTGCGCGATCAACTGCCGCTACTGCTTCCGCCGTCACTTCCCCTATGACGACCATCAGCCCAGCCGCGCGCAGTGGCAGGATATCCTCGACTACCTGCGCGCCGACGAGCGCATCCACGAGGTGATCCTGTCCGGCGGCGACCCGCTGGTCTCACCCGACAAGCGCCTGGCGTGGCTGGTGGAGTCGCTGGGCGAGATCCCGCATCTCAAGCGCCTGCGCATCCACACGCGCCTGCCGGTGGTGATTCCGGACCGCGTCAATGACGAGCTGCTCGGCTGGCTGGGTAGCACGCGTCTGCAGAAGGTGCTGGTCATTCACACCAACCATGCCAACGAGCTGGACGACGCCGTCGCTGCCGCCATGACTCGCCTCAAGAGCGCCGGCGTCACCCTGCTCAACCAGGGCGTCATCCTGCGCGGCGTAAATGACAGCGTGGAAGTGCAGACGGCCCTCGCCGAGCGACTCTTCGAGTGCGGCGTACTGCCCTACTACCTGCATGCCTTCGACCCCGTGCAGGGCGCCGCCCACTTCGCGGTCAGCGATGAAGAGGCCTGCAACCTGATGGAAGCGCTGCTTGAGCACCTGCCCGGCTTCCTGATGCCGCGCCTGGTACGTGAAGTGCCCGGACGACGCTCCAAGACACCTCTGTCCAAGCCCTCTGTGTCCAAGCCCCCTCTGTCCAAGCCCACAGTGTCCAAGACACATCCGGGAGTCGACGCCGCCACTGGCCCTTCGGCGTCTTACCCTGCGGGCGACGAGCGCGAGCCATCTTCGCTCAACCTGACGGGTATCATCGCCAGCGCGTGAATGGCGCACTGGCAGCGTGAGGCAACAACAGGCGGCGTGCTGCACAAAATTTGCTACTATCGCTGGCCAATTTCATCATCGGCACACGCCCCGAGAGGCGTGGCCATGCTCAAGGAGCCCATCCCATGCCTCATCTCGTCATTGATTATGCCGACAGTCTGGCCCCCAGCCTCGACATGGACGCGATCATGGATGACCTGCATGCCGCAGCCATGCAAAGTGGCCTGTTCAAGGAAACCGACATCAAGGTGCGCGCGGAAAGCTGGCGTCACTGGCGTCTGGCCGGCAATCAGGCACCGCTGGCGCACAAGCACGGCTTCGTCAATCTGCACTGCCACCAGCTGGAAGGCCGCAGCGATGACGACAAGTCGCGCCTGGCGGATATCCTGATGGAGGCCCTCAAGCCTCACTGCGAGGCGGCCCGCGAAGTCAGCGTGGAGATCGTCGAGATCACCCGCGCGACCTATCGCAAGCACAAGGCCTGAGCGCACGGGTGACTCACCGCCCCTGAGGCCACTGACGAAAACGCCCCGTGGCCGAAAGCCACGGGGCGTTTTTCCTTCTCGCGATCAGCGATTCAGCCAACGGGCGAACTCAGGTGCCCGTCATGGCCATCGGGACGTGAAGCAGGTCATTGAGACGATGGGCGTGTTCGGCGGCCTCACGGCCCACCGACGTCAGATAGCCGCCATCCGGCAGCGTGGTCAACCCCTTGGCATGCAGACGCTCGGCGGCGGCCACCATGTCGGGACTGGCATCGTGGCGAATCTTCAAGCCCTTGAGGGCGGCATCATGCGGAAACAGGCACAGCAGGTGCAGTTCATCGTCATAGGGTGACGGCATGGGCAAACTCCTGACGGCGTGGCGAGTGGCGTTTCAGTATGGCGTCAACTGACGAGCGACGAGTCGTCGGCGCTTCCCCTCCAGTCTAGCCCTCACACCCGAAAGCGCATTGCTGCTTTGGGACTATTCTGCGACCTGATGACCAGACGACAACGCCCCCATCGCGGGGCGGCGATGGGGGCGTTGTCACTCACACACTGGCTTGTCACTCAGCGCAGGCGTTCAGCGCCTGAATCACGGATCAGTGCTCGAGATCCTGCTGGCGATAGCCCATCAGGTAGAGCACGGCATCCAGGCCCAGGGTCGAGATCGACTGGCGCGCCTGTTCACGCACCAGCGGCTTGGCGCGGAAGGCGATGCCCAGCCCCGCCTCGGCCAGCATCTTGAGGTCATTGGCACCGTCACCGACGGCGATGGTCTGCTCCATACGCAGGCCATGACGCTCGGCGATCTCGCGCAGCAGCAGCGCCTTGCGCTCGGCATCGACGATCGGCTCGCGCACTTCACCGGTGACCTTGCCATTGACGATCACCAGCTCATTGGCGTGGATCTCATCGAAGCCCAGCAGCTGCTGAAGATGACGCGCGAAGTAGGTGAAGCCGCCGGACAGGATCGCGGTGCGATAGCCCAGCGCCTTGAGGTTGGCCATCAGGCGCTCGACCCCATCCATCAGCGGCAGATTGGCGGCGATATCGGCCAGCACCGACTCATCCAGGCCTTCCAGCTTGCTCATGCGTTCGCGGAAGCTTTCCTTGAAGTCCAGCTCGCCCCGCATGGCACGCTCGGTGACTTCCGAGACTTCCTCGCCGACACCGTGACGACGCGCCAGCTCGTCGATCACCTCGGTCTGGATCAGCGTCGAATCCATGTCGAAGCAGATCAGGCGACGATGGCGACGCCAGATATCGTCTTCCTGGATCGCGATGTCGACACCGTGCAGCGCGCCCAGCGCCAGCGCCTTCTCGCGCAGGGCATTGATGTCGGTGCCACTCTCCGGCAGGCGCAGCCAGCACTCGACACAGGCGCCTTCGGCCGGTGACTCGCCATCCAGCGGCTCACGCCCCGACAGACGATGCATCAGCTCGACGGTGATGCCGAATTCGGCCGTCAGGCCGCCGACCTCGGCCAGAATGCCGGCCGGCAGACACGGTGCCAGCAGCGTCAGAATCCAGCGCGGGCGCTCCGCCTGATGGCTCCAGCGCGCATATTCCTCAGCACCGACCTGCACGGCCTGCACATCCAGCCCCAGCTGTTCACCGGCGGCGGCCAGCGCGGCCTCCAGATCGGACTCCGCGCCGAGAGCCACCAGCGCTTCCAGCGACACCAGCCCGAAGGTCACGCTCTGATTGATGTCCAGCAGTCGTGCGCCGCTGCGCGCCAGCGCCTGACCAAGCCCTGCCAGCTGTCCTGGACGAGCCGTACCGGTGGCACGGATCAAGATACGTTGTGTCATTGGAAAATCATTCCTGAGCAATGAATCATCAAGGTGTCGCCCACGGGGCATGTCGGCGTCAACGCCGACGCACCTCAGCTAACAAGCCAGGCCATCCGGCCCGGATCAACTATCGACGGCCAGACGGTCGACCTTCTGGAAGCCCTTGGGCAGCTTGCTGCCGCGGCGGCCACGCTCGCCACGATAATAATCGAGATCCGCCCCCTTGAGCAGGGTCTTGCGCTTGCCGGCATGCACCACCAGGGTCGCGCCGGCGGGCAAGACCACCAGCGAGCGCACGAACTCCTCGCGGTTGGCAGCGCGTTCGCCCGGAATCGACAGCATCTTGTTGCCCTTGCCCTTGTACATCTCGGGCAGCTCGGAGAGCGGGAAGACCAACAGGCGCCCTTCGTTGGACACCACCGCCACTTCCAGGGCCGCGGGCGTGCCATCGGCAGCCTCCGGCACTGTCGGCACCTCGACCGGTGGCAGCACCGCACAGCCGCGCGGCAAGGTCAGTGCCGCCTTGCCGGACTTGTTCTTGCCGGTGAGCTGCTCGAGCGTGGTCACGAAGCCATAGCCGCCATCGGAGGCCAGCAGATAGCGCGCGGAAGGCGCATCGAGCAGCAGCCCGACCATCGCCGCCCCCGCCGCCGGATTCATGCGCCCGGTGATCGGTTCGCCCTGCCCGCGTGCACTGGGCAGATTGTGCGCGGCCAGGGTGTAGGCACGCCCGGTGTCATCCAGCAGCACCAGCGGCTGATTGGTCTTGCCGCGCGCCGCCAGATGGAAGCGGTCGCCGGCCTTGTAGGACAGGCCTTCGGGGTCGATATCATGCCCCTTGGCGGCACGGATCCAGCCCTTCTCGGACAGCGCGACGGTGATCGGGTCGGCGCCCATCAGCTCGACTTCCGACAGCGCCTTGGCTTCGCCGCGCTCGACCAGCGGCGAGCGACGTGCATCACCGAAGTCGGTGGCGGCCTGCTCAAGCTCACTGTCGATCAGGTCCGTCAGTGCTTCGTCATTGCCCAGCAGATGCTTGAGGTGCTTGCGCTCGCGCTTGAGCTCGTCCTGCTCGCCACGCAGCTTCATCTCTTCAAGACGCGCCAGGTGACGCAGACGCAGCTCGAGGATCGCCTCGGCCTGACGCTCGGAGAGCTGGAAGGTCTCGATCAGGCTGGCCTTGGGGTCTTCCTCCTCGCGGATGATGCGAATCACCTCGTCGAGATTCAGATAAGCCGTCAGCAGACCCTCGAGGATATGCAGACGGTCCTCGACCTTGGCCAGACGATGCTCGAGGCGACGCCGCACGGTGGCGCGACGATAGCGCAGCCACTCGGCCAGCATCTCGTGCAGCGCCATCACCCGCGGGCGCCCCTTGAGGTCGATGACGTTCATGTTGACGCGTGCGTTCTTCTCGAGGTCCGTGGTGGCGAACAGGTGCGCCATCAGGCCTTCGATATCGACACGATTGGAGCGCGGCTGAATCAGCAGGCGCGTCGGGTTCTCGTGGTCGGACTCATCACGCAGGTCCGCGACCATCGGCAACTTCTTGGCCTGCATCTGGGCGGCGATCTGCTCGATCACCTTGGCACCGGAGACCTGATACGGCAGCGCCGTGATCACGATATCGCCCTCTTCCAGCACATAGCGGGCGCGCATCTTCACGCTGCCACGACCGGTGCGGTAGAGCTTGGCGAGGTCGGTGCGCGGCGTGATGATCTCCGCCTCGGAGGGGAAGTCCGGTGCCGGCAGGTACTCCATCAACTGATCGCTGTCGGAGTCCGGATGACGCAGCAGATGGCGGGTGGCGGCCACGACTTCATGCACGTTGTGCGGCGGGATGTCGGTCGCCATGCCCACCGCGATACCGGTGGTGCCGTTGAGCAGCACATTGGGCAGACGCGCCGGCAGCACCTTGGGCTCGTTCATGGTGCCATCGAAGTTGGGCACCCAGTCGACGGTACCCTGGGAGAGCTCGGACAGCAGCACCTCGGAGTACTTCGACAGCCGCGATTCGGTGTAACGCATCGCCGCGAAGGACTTGGGGTCATCCTGGCTACCCCAGTTGCCCTGGCCATCCACCAGCGGATAGCGATAGCTGAACGGCTGCGCCATCAGAACCATCGCCTCGTAACAGGCGCTGTCACCGTGGGGGTGGAACTTGCCCAGTACGTCGCCGACGGTACGCGCCGACTTCTTGTACTTGGCATTGGCCGTCAGGGACAGTTCGCGCATGGCGTAGACGATGCGGCGCTGCACCGGCTTCATGCCATCGCCGACATGCGGCAGGGCGCGGTCGAGAATCACGTACATCGAGTAGTCGAGGTACGCCTTTTCGGTGTAGTCGCGCAGGGCCAGACGTTCGACGTCACCCTCCGCAACCTGGATATCCATGCTCATGGGCGCTTGACCTTGATTACGAGCGTAAAACCGGGGAGCGCCTGACTGTGGCGCTCCCGAAAGAATGCTGTCGCGCAGCTTGTCTGGCTTTCGAAGTTCAGCTGGCTGTGAAAGCTCAACCGATGATCAGACCTCGATATCGGCCATGTTGCCGTAGTCCTCGAGCCAGCTCTTGCGATCACTGGCACGCTTCTTGGCCAGCAGCATGTCGAGCATCTCGTGGGTGCCGTCATCCGCACTGCGCGTCAGCTGCACCAGACGGCGGGTGTCCGGCGCCATGGTCGTTTCCCGCAGCTGCAGCGGATTCATCTCGCCCAGACCCTTGAAGCGCTGCACATTGGGCGTGCCACGCTTGCTCTCGAGCTGCTTGAGGATGTGCGCCTTCTCGCTCTCGTCCAGGGCGTAATGCACTTCCTTGCCCAGGTCGATGCGGTACAGCGGCGGCATGGCGACGAAGACACGCCCGGCATCCACCAGCGCCGGGAAGTGACGCACGAACAGCGCGCACAGCAGCGTGGCGATGTGCAGACCATCGGAGTCGGCGTCCGCCAGGATGCAGACCTTGTGATAACGCAGCTTGGTGAGGTCATCCGAGCCCGGGTCCAGTCCGATGGCGACCGCGATGTCGTGGACTTCCTGGGAGGAGTAGATGTCATGCGACTCGACTTCCCAGGTATTGAGGATCTTGCCACGCAGCGGCAGGATCGCCTGAGTCTCGCGGTTGCGGCCCTGCTTGGCGCTGCCGCCGGCGGAGTCACCCTCGACCAGAAACAGCTCGCTGTCGGCAGGGTCGGAGCTTGAGCAGTCCGAGAGCTTGCCCGGCAGCGCGGGCCCGGAGGTGACCTTCTTGCGCGCGACCTTCTTGGCGCTCTTCAGACGGCGCTGGGCCGCCGAGATCACCAGTTCCGCCAGTGCTTCGGCCTGATCGACATGGTGGTTGAGCCACAGCGAGAAGGCGTCCTTGACCACGCCGGAGACGAAGGCGGCGACGCTGCGCGAGGACAGACGCTCCTTGGTCTGGCCGGCGAACTGCGGATCGAGCATCTTCACCGACAGCACGAAGGCGGCGCGCTCCCACAGGTCATCCGCACTCAGCTTGACGCCACGCGGCAGCAGGCTGCGGTAGTCGCAGAATTCCTTGAGCGCCTCGAGCAGACCGGAGCGCAGGCCATTGACATGGGTGCCACCCAGCGGCGTGGGGATCAGGTTGACGTAGGGTTCCTGCACCAGCTCGCCGCCTTCCGGCAGCCACTGGATCGCCCAGTCGACCCCGTGCTCCTCGTCCTCGAAATGGCCGACGAAGGGCGATTCCGGCAGGCGCTCGAAGCCATCGGTGGCGCCGAGCAGGTAATCGCGCAGGCCATCCTCGTAGTGCCAGGTCGTCTCGCTGCCATCGGTCTCGATGAGCACGACCTTGAGGCCCGGACACAGCACGGCCTTGGCACGCAGCAGGTGGCGCAGGCGCGGCATCGCCAGGCGCGGGCTATCGAAGTAGCTCTCGTCCGGCCAGAAGCGCACCAGGGTGCCGGTATTGCGCTTGCCGACGGTGCCGATCTGGGTCAACTCCTCGGCCTTCTCGCCATTCTCGAAGGCGATGCGCTGACGCAGGCCATCGCGGCACACTTCCACTTCCAGACGCGTCGACAGCGCATTGACCACCGAGACGCCCACGCCGTGCAGGCCGCCGGAGAAGCGATAGCTGTCCTGGGAGAACTTGCCCCCCGCGTGCAGCTTGGTGAGGATCAGCTCGATGCCGGTCACGCCATGCTCGGGGTGGATGTCGGTGGGCATGCCACGACCGTCATCGCCGACCTCGATACCGCCATTCTCGAGCAGGCGCACGCGGATTTCCTTCGCGTGCCCCGCCAGCGCCTCATCGACGGAGTTGTCGATGACTTCCTGCGCCAGGTGGTTGGGCCGAGAAGTATCGGTATACATGCCGGGCCGCTTGCGGACCGGTTCGAGGCCGGAGAGGACCTCAATGGAACTGGCGCTGTACTGACTCATCGCAGCCTTGTGTCCTTGGTGTTGACGTCCGCCATCCGACTCGCCATTTCACATGCGCGAGACGGACAACGGATTCCTGAAAAATGAGAGACCGGCGCCTGGCGTCCAGCATCGAACGCCCTGCCAAGTCGTGCCAATCCATGTCGTGCCAAGAGGTGCCGTGCCCAGCCAGGTCGTGGTGTGTCGTAGCAGAAAGCACCACGCGCATGACCTGCTAGTCCGGCGCGACATGCATCGCCGCTGCGGTGGCGGGGGCCAGCCGGTGCCCGCCATGCGCCATGATCGCCGGCAGATATTCCGCCAGCTGCGCAAAGCCGTGATCGCCACCCGGCGTGATGATCAAGCGACTTCCCTGATAGAGCCCTGCGGCATCATTGACATCCAATGTCTCATCGGCCGTCGCCAACAGCACCAGGGTGCGCTGCGCCGTGACCGGCTCCGCTTCCAATGCGAGCAGCCCGGGCCCGAAATCCTCGGTGACGGTGAACGTCACGCCGGTATAGGGGTTGGCATGCACCGAGCCGAGCCATTCGCTGACCAGTCGCGCGGGACGCACGGCCGGATTGATCAGCACACTGCGCGGCCCCTGACGCCAGACGCTCTGTGAAGGGCCTGCCGGCCCCTCGAGGCGTGCGGCCTCACGCGCGACCAGCCAGGTAGCCAGAAAGCCGCCCATGGAGCTGCCGATCACCATGATGGCGTCATCACAGACAGGGTCTGCGGGGTCCAGCGCCAGGCGCTCACACAACGTGAGATAGGCCGCGTTGACCGCCGCCTGACCCGCGCCGGGCTCCGGGGGGATGTCCGGCATCACGCACGGCAGGCCGAACTGCTCTGCCGCGCGCTGCATCAAGCGTGCCTTGGGCGAACAACTGGCCGAATTGAAGCCGTGCAGATACAGCAGACCCTTGACGGGCGCGGTGGCGTGCATCGCTGCCGTATCTGACGGAAAGGGGGAATTGGCCATCAGCACTCCCGACAACACGCCAGACCGCGAAACCTCCCCTCCCACGCCTCAAGATGGCTGGGCATCTCTCGAGCGTTCATAGGTTGGGAGCAGGGTTTTCGACGGTCCGCGTCGTGCTGTCTAGTGTAAACGATTGATTCGCTTATAGGATAGCGAGAATACTGTATAAATCAACAGAGAGCGACGACTGACGCCGCCGCTCGTCTTGCATGGCATATCAGCATGCCCTTACACACTCACACTCACACTCACACCCACTCTCACTCACATCCGCCGTGGGCTCAGCGCGGGTCCTGATCCTGGGCTGCCCACACCGCTTCGATCAGCGCACGGCTGGAGGCATCCAGCGTCTCGAAGCCTTCGCCAGTGGTCATGGTCGCTTCGGTGGCGGTGGCGATCTGCTTGCCCAGCTCCACGCCCCACTGATCGAATGGATTGATATCCCAGATGGTGGCCTGAACGAAGACCTTCTGCTCGTAGAGCGCAATCAACGCACCCAGCGTTTCCGGTGTCAGCGTTTCCAGCAACAACGTGGTCGACGGCTGATTGCCACGGTAGCGCTTGTGGTTCGGCTGCGCCTCATCACCGGGAATGGCGTCATCACCCAGCATCAGCACACGTGACTGGGCAAAGCAGTTGGCCAGCGTCAGACGGTGCTGTGCCTTGAGGTGGGCGCGTGTCTCGGCGTCCTCGACGTGATCATAACGGCACATCGGCGCGATGAAGTCACACTCGACCGCCTGGGTGCCCTGGTGCAGCAGCTGATAGAAGGCGTGCTGGGCGTTCGGCCCCAGCTGGCCCCACAGCACCGGACAGGTCGAGTAGTCGATCATCTCGCCATCGTTGGTCACTGACTTGCCGTTGGATTCCATCTCCAGCTGCTCGAGGTAGCTTGCGAAGTATTCCAGGCGACCGTCGTAGGGCAGGATGGAGTGGGCGCGGATATCGAGGAAGTTGTTGTTCCAGATACCGGCCAGCGCCAGCAGCACCGGCAGGTTGTCTTCCAGCGGCGCGGTGCGGAAGTGCTCATCCAGCTCATGCGCCCCGGCTAGCAGGCGACGGAAGTTGTCCATGCCGACATTGAGCGCGATGGGCAGACCGATGGTGCCCCACAGTGAATAGCGGCCGCCGACCCAATCCCAGAACAGCAGCTGGTGTTCCGGCGCGATGCCCCACTCGGTCATCTTTTCCGGCTTGGCGGAAGCGCCGATGAAGTGCTGACGGTTGATCAGCGCTTCCAGGCGCCCTTCCGGATCGAGGCGTGATTTCAGCCAGTCGCGCGCGGTGCGGGCATTGGACAGCGTGTCGATGGTCGAGAATGACTTGGAGGACAGGATGAACAGCGTGGTTTCCGGGCTGAAGGATTCCAGATAATCCGCCAGCTGGGAGCCATCCATGGTCGAGGCGAAGTGCACGCCGATCTCGTGGATGTCCTTGGGACGGCAATCGCTCAAGGCGCTGGAGACCATCAGCGGGCCCAGGTCCGAGCCACCGACACCGAGGTTGACCACGTCGGTGATCGGCTTGCCGGTGGCGCCGCGCCACTGGCCGCTGTGGAAGGTGTCGACCATCTCGGCCAGGTGCTCGAGGCTCTCGTGGATGGCCGGCACGATATCCTCGCCGTCCACCTCGAGGCTGGCGGAGCGCGGCAGACGCAGCGCGGCGTGCAGCGCCGGACGGTCTTCGGAGCGATTGACATGTTCACCGGCCAGCAGGCGCTTGATGCCCTGCTCGACGCCGGTTTCGCGCGCCAGATCCAGCAGCAGCTCCAGGGTCTCGCCCTTGAGGCGCTGCTTGGAGAGATCCAGACGCAGTCCCGCGGCTGAGCGCGTGAAGGTCGCCACTCGGTCACGCCCTTGCGCCGCATCCTCGGCGAACAGGTCCTTCAGATGCACATCGGCCATCTGCTCTTGATGATGGCGCGCGAGAGCCTGCCAGGCCTGGGTATTACGACGCGCAGAACGTGCCGCTGATTGAGTGGACATGGCCACCTCTCTCCTTGAAGTGTAATGACCGGCCCTGCATGGCCCGGCCTGAAATCGATTGATGGAGGCATCACCCGCCGGCCGTGACGGGTGCGTCACGGGCGCCGAATGCGTAGAATGGCGGGCCCGACGGGGCGCTCTGCCCGGCCGGTCCTCGGCCACAGGCATGTCGCCCTGGCCCACTGCCCGATGAAGCCTTGATCCATGAGTGATGCATCTTACCGTGACGCGATATTTACGACACCCCTTGACCGTGTCGCCAGCTTCTCCTTCGACGAGCAGGTCGTCAGCTGCTTTCCGGACATGCTGCGCCGCTCGGTGCCGGGTTACGGTCAGATCATCGCCATGCTGGGCCTGATGGCCCGCGCCCACCTGCGCCCCGGCGCGCGGGTCTATGATCTGGGCTGCTCACTGGGCGCTGCCAGCATGGCGCTGGCCCGCGAGATGGCCGCCGAGGATATCGAGATCGAAGCCGTCGATCTGTCCAGACCGATGGTCGAGCGCGCCAGCCGCGAACTCGCCGAGGCCTTCCCCGACCACCGCATCAACGTCACCGAAGCCGACATTCGCACCCTCGACTATCAGCCGGCCGGCATGATCGTGGTCAATCTGACGCTGCAGTTCCTGCCGCCGGAAGACCGCGACGCCGTGATCGACAAGCTGTTCGCGGCGCTGGAACCCGGCGGCTTGCTGATCCTGTCCGAGAAGATCATCAGCGATGATCCGGTCGAGAATGCCTGGCTGATCGAACGGTATCATGACTTCAAGCGCGCCAACGGCTACTCCGATCTGGAAATCTCCCAGAAACGTGAGGCCCTCGAGGACGTGATGAAGCCCGACAGCCTGAACACGCATCATGAGCGCCTGGCGCGCGCCGGCTTCCAGCGCAGCCACACCTGGCTGCAATACCTGAATTTCGCATCGATGGTCGCCTTCAAAGCCGCCGAATGACCGCTACGCCTGCACGGACCCGACCCAGCGCATGAGCATTTCCCCGTACGACCGCGACCTTTACCGCGCCTTCACCGAGCTTGCCTGTGAGCCAGGCGCCGTCGGCGACGGCTTCGCCCGCTGGCTGGGCGCCCTGCCCGAGCAACTGGCCAATGGCCTGGACCGCAAGCGTCACGCCGACCTCAAGGCCTGGCATGGCGCGCTGGAAAAGCTGCCCGCCCTGCCCGACGCGCGCGATGTGCAGCTGGATGCCGACCGGGTCGGTGCACGCTTTCCGACTGGCCTGACTAGCGGCCAGCTGCGCCAGAGCGAGAACCTGCTGCGTGCGATGATGCCGTGGCGCAAGGGCCCCTATCAGCTCGACGAGATCCATATCGACACCGAATGGCGCTCCGACTGGAAGTGGCAGCGTCTCGCGCCGCACCTGTCGGATCTCACCCATCGCCGTGTGCTGGATGTCGGCGGCGGCAATGGCTACCACGGCTGGCGCATGGTCGGTGCAGGCGCGGCCTTCACGCTGGTGATCGACCCTTCGCCACGCTTCTACTGCCAGTTCCATGCCGTACGCCACTTCATCGGCGCGGACCACCCCCGGGGCCGCAATCTGCACTTCCTGCCGGTGGGCATCGAGGATGTGCCAGCGAAGATGGGCGCCTTCGATACCGTGTTCTCGATGGGCGTGCTCTATCATCGCCCCTCGCCGATGGACCACCTCTTCCAGCTGCGTGACACCCTGCGTCCCGGCGGCGAGCTGGTGCTGGAAACCCTGGTGGTGGAAGGTGACGTGACGACGGTACTGATGCCTGGCGAGCGCTACGCCGCGATGCCCAATGTCTACTTCCTGCCCTCCTCCCAGGCGCTGGCCCACTGGTGCGAGCGCGCCGGCTTCAAGGACGTGCGCATCGTCGATGAAGCCGTGACTACCCTGGACGAGCAGCGTGCCACCGACTGGATGACCTACCACTCGCTGAGCGACTTCCTCGATCCCGCTGACCCGAACCTGACCCGCGAAGGCCACCCGGCGCCGCGGCGTGCGGTGCTGATCGCCACTCGCGCCTGAACTGGCGTTTGAGCGGGCGCCTGAACGCGCGTTCGAGACACGGACTTCTCGTCGCGCCAGGGCCGCCGGCGGCAGAGATACAAGAACGGCGATGCTCCATGAGCATCGCCGTCTTCTTTTCTCTCCTCAGACACTGCCCCTCGTCTCAGGCACTGCAACTCGCCTCAGACAATCCCCAGACGCTGCGCCTGCCGGTACAGGTTGCCGCGATCGACCTTGAGCCTGCGCGCCGCCTTCGCCCAGTTGCGATCACTCGCATGCCAGACCCGCGAGATGTGCTCACGCTGAAATGCCTCGGTGGCATCGCGTAGCCCCAGCGTCTCGTCGCCGTCCTGCCAGGCGGTGCGCGGTGCAGAGCTTGCTCCTTCTGTCTGACTCGCTTCCGCCGCCTGACTCGCTCTTCCCGCCTGATCCACCAGCCCCACCTGCGCGCCCTGAATCTCCTGCGCCGCGCCGGTGGCCCGTTCAAGTGACATCTCGGTATTGACCTCCAGCCCCAGCAGCTCCGGCGTGATCACCACCAGCTGGCGCCCATCGGCGCGCAGGCGAGTCGGGTGGGCACCATGCGCGAGCCGGGCATGCAGGGCGGCGCGGCTCAGGCAGTGCTCCAGCTCACGCACGTTGCCGGGCCAGGGGTACTCGCACAGCAGGCGCTCCGCCGCCGGCGTCAGGCGCAGATTGCCCAGTCCGAGGCGCGTGCGGTTGTGCTCAAGAAAGGTGCCGGCCAACGCCAGCAGGTCCGCACGTCCGCGCTCACGCAGCGGCGGCACCCTGAGCGGATAGACGCTCAGGCGGTGATAGAGGTCTTCACGGAAATGCCCGGCGGCGACCTCCGCCTCGAGATCGCGATTGGTGGCCGCGATGACACGCACATCGACCCTGACTACGCGATCGCTGCCCAGCGGCTGCAGCTCGCCCTCCTGCAAGACCCGAAGCAGCTTGGGCTGCAGCGCCAGCGGCAGCTCGCCGATCTCATCCAGCAGCAGGGTGCCGCCATCCGCCATCACGAAGTGGCCACGGTGATCATGGGTCGCGCCCGAGAAGGCGCCACGCCGATGCCCGAACAGCGCGCTTTCGACCAGGTCCGGCGACAAGGCGGCGCAGTTGATGCGTACCAGCGGCCGCGCAGCCCGCCGGGAAGCGTCGTGCAGGCGCTGGACCGCGCCCTCCTTGCCCACGCCGGTCTCGCCCTGCACCAGCACCGTCATCTCGGTATCGGCGACCGCCTCCAGCTGCGCCTCGAGCCTGGCCATCGCCGGGCCACGCTGCGGGCAGGCCATGGCGCTCTGTGACGCCATGCCTGTCGGTGACACCACCATCGGCGCCGAAAGCCCTGACCTGCCGTCCGTGGCCCCCGCAGCCCACTCCTGTCGCAGTGACAGCGACAGACAGTGTGCGGGGAGTGACAACCAGGCCTGCAACTCCTGAAGCGGAAGTGCCAGCTCGTCCGTACTCGCAGAGGCGCTCAGCGATTCCAGCGGGGCCAGCACCCCCGGCGTCAGCGCATCGAAGGTCATCACCCCCAGCAGGGTATCGCCCTCGCGCAGCGCGATACCGGCGCAGTCATGCACCAGCAGATCCGGCCCATGCACGTCCCCCAGCAGGCCATCGAAGGGGTCCGGCAGGTCGCTGTCCAACGCGAAACGATGTACCCCCGTGTGCTCGACGATCGCCTTGAGCCGCAGGTGCTCCGCCAGCGCGAAGCGTCGCCCGCGCACCTCGGCAGGCAGGCCGTAGGTGGCCAGTGGCAATAACTCGTCAAGCTCGGGCAGGTAGCGCATCAGGGTCGCCGCCTCACCGGGCAGCTGCTGCATGATCGCGGCCAGCAGACGCGTCCATGGCAGCGCGCGCCGCTCGCCGCCCTCCTCGCGGGACAACCAGGCGGCGAGCCAGGCATTCACGGCCGCGACCGGCGTATCGTTCAGGGGCAAGAGGGCATCGGGCATGCGGTCATCCTTGCGGATATCGGGAGTGAGAGGGCTGAAGTTTGATGTCATCATGACACGCTTGATGTCATTAGAACACGTCACATGACCATGTCATTTTGACATCACAGGCCTGCAGGGCGCATGACGACTGGCCTCGAGAGTTGGCACGCCCCTTGCCATGGATAGGAGGACATCAATCAGAGGTATCGTCATGCTGACCAACGCCCAGGAAGACCTGATCGCCGCCACCGCTCCCGTCGTCGCCGAGCATCTCAATGCCATCACGGCGCGCTTCTATCCACTGATGTTCGAGCGCTATCCCGAGGTGAAGCCGCTGTTCAACCAGACCCACCAGGCCAGCGGCGGCCAGGCCCGTGCGCTGGCCGGAGCCGTACTCGCCTATGTCGGCGCGCGCCACTCGCGTGAGGCGGTGGACCGCCTGCTGGCGCCCGTGGTCAGCAAGCATGTCTCGCTCAATATCCTGCCGGAACACTACCCCATCGTCGGCGAGTGCCTGATGGCCGCCATCGGTGAGGTGCTGGGGGACGCCGTCACGCCGGAGATCGCCGATGCCTGGGGCGCCCTCTACGGGGAACTGGCCGCTGTGCTGATCGCCGCGGAGCAGGGCCGCTACGACAGTTTCGCCGCTACCCGCGGCGGCTGGCAGGGGCTGCGTCGTTTTCGCATCGTGCGCACGCAGGACGAGAGCCGCGAGATTCGCTCGCTGTACCTGGCGCCGGTGGAAGGCCCGATGTTCTCCTTCCTGCCGGGCCAGTACATCGGCATGCGCCTGACGACACCGCAGGGCGTGATCCACCGCCATTACAGCCTGTCCCACGCGCCGGACGAGCGCTTCTGCCGCATCTCGGTCAAGCGTGAGGCCCACGGCCAATCCAGCCAGTACCTGCATGCGCTGAAGGCAGGTGACGAGATCGAACTGCTGCCGCCAGCCGGCGAGCTGACCTTCGAGCATGCTGCCCCGCAGAGCGCCGATGCCCCGGTGCTGTTGCTGTCGGCGGGTGTCGGCCAGACGCCGATGCTGCCGCTGCTGACGGCGGCGCTGGCGGCGGGCCGCCAGGTGATCTACCTGCATGCGGCGCGCAATCCCGAGGTACATGCCTTCGACGCCACCCTCAAGGCACTGGTCGCGCAGTATCCAAGGCAGCTGCATTATCAGGTCTGCTACGAACAGGCCGAGACGCTGCCAGCCCATGCGCAATTGGGCATCATCGAGCGCGACTGGCTGGCGCAGCAGCTCGCCGCGACCGGTGCCAGCGCCGAGTCACTGCAGGCCTTCGTGATCGGCCCGCATGGCTTCATGCAGAGCATGATCCAGCACCTCAGCCGTATCGGCGTACCGCTCAGCCAGTGTCACCACGAGCATTTCGGCCCCTCCGCCCCACTCGCCATCGACACTGCTGTCGCCTGATGCGCCAGAGGTGAGCCGCGCTATGCAAAAAGCCCCCATCGCCTTGCGGCCATGGGGGCTTTTGCGTTCTCCGGCTTCATTTCAGCAGGCCGTGTTGTTATTGCGTGTCCAGCGTTGTTGTTGGTATTTCGCTGACTTCCATGCTGCTGTCGCTACAGGACGGAATCAGTTGGTGCGGCCGAGCAGTTCGCGTACATCTCGCGCTTCCCAGTGCGGGAAGTGCTTGCGCACCAGTGCGTTGAGGTCGGCTTCAAACGCGGCCCAGTCGGTCTGCTGGGTGGTGGCCTGGGTGCCGGAGCGACCCACGCCGCGAATCATGCCCGCGCCGACGGTCACGTTGCTCAGACGATCGATGACGATGAAGCTGCCGGTCCCCGGGCTTGAGCGATAGTCGTCCACCGGCACCGCCTGGGTCAGCTCGAGCTGGACGCGGCCGATGGCGTTCAGCGCCAGACTGTCGCCCTCGTGATGCTCCAGCGTGTTGACGTCGTAGAGGTAGTCGATGGCGCTGACCTGGCCGGTCAGGTCACGGGTCGCCAGCTTGATATCGTACTGACGGCCCGGCTGCAGCGGCTTCTCGTGCATCCAGACGACATCCGCTTCCAGTGCATTGGAGAGCGGCAGTTCAGCATCCGCCGCCACCAGCCAGTCGCCACGCGAGATGTCGATCTCATCGTCGAGCGTCAGGGTGATGGCCTGACCCGGGTAGGCGATCTCGAGATCACCATCGAAGGTGACGATGCGTTCGATGGTCGAGGTCTTGCCGGACGGCAGCACCTTGACGCTGTCTCCCGGACGCACGACACCGGCCGCCAGGGTGCCGCAGTAACCGCGGAAATCGAGGTTGGGACGATTGACGTACTGCACCGGGAAGCGCAGATCGCTGAGGTTCTGGTCGTGGGTCAGCTCGACGGTTTCCAGCACCTCCAGAAGTGACGGGCCCGCTTCGCCATCGACGGTGTACCAGTCCAGTGCCGGGCTGCGATTGACGACGTTGTCGCCCTTGAGCGCGGACATCGGCACGAAGCGGATGTCCGGCGCGTTCAGCTTGTTGGCGAATTCCTGATACTCGGCGACGATCTCGTTGAAGCGCGTCTCGGAGTAATCGACCAAGTCCATCTTGTTGACCGCGATCACCAGGTGTTGGATGCCCAGCAGGTCGGCGATGAAGCTGTGACGACGGGTCTGGGTCTGCACGCCGTAGCGCGCGTCGATCAGGATGATCGCCAGACTCGCGGACGAGGCGCCGGTGGCCATGTTGCGGGTGTACTGCTCATGCCCCGGCGTGTCGGCGATGATGAACTTGCGCTTGTCGGTCGAGAAGAAGCGATAGGCGACATCGATGGTGATGCCCTGCTCACGCTCGGACTGCAGGCCATCGACCAGCAGAGCCAGATCGACCTCGTCACCGGTGGTGCCGCTGGTCTTGGAGGCCTGGGTGATGGAGGCCAGTTGATCTTCATAGATCAGCTTGGAATCGAACAGCAGACGACCGATCAGGGTCGACTTGCCATCATCGACGCTACCGCAGGTGATGAAGCGCAGCAGGTCCTTGCGCTCGTGTTCTTGCAGGTAGGCTTCGATATCCGCGGAAATCTTGTCTGACGCGTGGGACACACTCTTCTCCTTGCCGCTGTCATGGGCCTGATGAGGTGGCGAGCCAGTGTCGCGAGCCAGTGTCTCGTGAGGCTGCGAGCCAACTCATCAGGCGAATTGTTCGTTCGGGTCATCAAGCGCCGCGTGGCGGCGCCTGCAGGCAATGTGCCAGGACGATCCTAGAAATAACCTTCGCGCTTCTTCTTCTCCATCGAGCCTGCCTGGTCGTGATCGATGGCACGCCCGGAGCGCTCGCTGGTACGCGTCAGCAGCATTTCCTGGATGATTTCCGGCAGGGTCGCGGCGGTGGATTCCACGGCGCCGGTCAGCGGGTAGCAACCCAGGGTACGGAAGCGCACGGACTTCATTTCCGGCACTTCGCCTCCCTTGAGCGGCAGACGGTCGTCGTCGACCATGATGTCGAGGCCGTCACGCTTCACCACCGGACGCACGGCGGAGTAGTACAGCGGCACGATCTTGATGGATTCAAGATAGATGTACTGCCAGATGTCCAGCTCGGTCCAGTTGGAGAGCGGGAAGACGCGGATGGACTCACCCTTGTTGATCTTGGAGTTGTAGATGTTCCACAGCTCCGGACGCTGGTTCTTGGGGTCCCAGCGATGGTACTGGTCACGGAAGGAGTAGACGCGCTCCTTGGCCCGCGAGGCTTCCTCGTCACGACGCGCGCCACCGAAGGCAGCATCGAAGCCGTGCTTGTCGAGTGCCTGCTTGAGACCGGCGGTCTTCATGATGTCGGTGTACTTGGCACTGCCGTGATCGAACGGGTTGATGCCCGCCGCGACGCCTTCCTGGTTGATGTGCTCGATCAACTCCATGCCGACTTCCGCGGCCATCTCGTCGCGAAACTTGATCATTTCCTGGAATTTCCAGGTGGTGTTGACGTGCATCAGCGGGAACGGCGGGACGCCCGGCGCAAAGGCCTTGCGCGCCAGGTGCAGCATGACGGCGGAATCCTTGCCGATGGAGTACAGCATGACCGGATTGGCAAATTCCGCTGCCACTTCACGGATGATGTGAATGGATTCGGCCTCAAGCTGCTTGAGGTGGGTCTGACGTTCGGGGGTAAGCATCGCGTGCGGCAACCTCGTGAGCGTTGGGACACGCCCCGAGAGGCGGCCCGTGAAGTCAGTGGCGCGCTCTGTCAGCGACAGATGGATGCCCCGAGGGAGCACGCCGAATGGTTACACGGTACTCGCCCCGCCTTGATAACGTCAAAGAATCAGAAACTATCTTTTAAGACCAAAAAGGCATACCTGATACCTGTGGGCCTTGCACCCCGCTGATGACACCGAGGGCATTCACGCTGACGCCCAGAACATTCATGCTGACGCTGTGGCAGCGCCAGCACATGGAGACGAGCTTGCCCGCCCTTCCTTGCGAGCCTGGCTAGAGCGTGACCCGCTCCACCCAGGTCTCGAGATGCTCGCCATCGAGATCCACCACGCGCAGGCCGGGGCGCGCCGCCTCATCCACGGCGAAATCATGGCTGAGCGGAGCGAACTGATCGGAGGTGGAGGGAACGCCATAGACGGCCACACTGCCCTGCCCACACGGCATGAGTTGCGTGAAGGCCTGATGGATATGCCCACACAGTACGGCCCGCACCTGCGGGTACGGGCGCAACGTTTCCCACAGCGCATCGCGGTCGGCAAGGCCCAGCGCATCCATCCAGTCCGAGCCGATCGGCAGCGGATGATGATGCATGGCCAGCAGGATCGGACGTGGGTCCAGCTCGACGGACAGCGCCAGTGACTGCGCAAGCTCGCTCAACTGCTCCTCGCCAAGCTCTCCCCCGGCCTGCCCGGTGACGCGCGAATCCAGACACAGCAGTCGCCAGTCGCCCAGATCCAGCTCGTGATGGAAGGGACGCAGCTCCTGCATGAATTCAGGGTGATCGTGGTTGCCCGCGAACCAGAACCAGGGACAGCCAAGGCCATCGAACAGCTCTGCCGCCATGCGATAGGAGGCAGGGCTCTCATCCTGGCTGACATCACCGGTCACCAGCAGGATATCGGGGCGCAGGCGCGAGGCATGCGCCATCACCGCCTCCAGCTGACGCCAGGGGAAGCCCAGCCGTGAACGCGCATCAGGGTCGGCGCGCAGATGGCAATCACTTATCTGAATCAGTCGCATCGGTCTCTCGAGCAGCAGGAAAATGAACAGAACCGCGACGGCCGGGCCATCGCGGTTCTGTCAATCAAGACGGGAAATCCATCGGGTGTCAGCGCCTGTGCGCCATGCCAGCCTTGAGCGTCACGGCAATTCCGGTACATCCGCCTGCCCGAAGGCGCGGGCATGGGTCAGCCATTCGCCGAGAAAGCGATTGAGCTGAAGCTTTTCGTCCGGCTGGTGCATGCGCGGATTCGGGTAACGATTGCGCCCTGAGAAGTGACGCTGGCGCTGAAAGTCGGTGACCTCCGCCATGCGCACGTCGTGGTACAGGTGCACGCTCATGCGCGGCGAATCGATGATGTGGTCCAGCACGCCGGTCTGGGCGACCGTGACCATGGTGGTATAGGGCGCGCATTCGACCACCTCGAGCAGCAGCGTGCCGAAGTGGCCCTGATTGCCCGCCAGCGGGAAGGCGAAGCTGTCACCGGCCTCGGCCTTGCCGAGGATGCGCGTGAGGCGCAGATAATTGGACCCGCACTCGGCATGGAGTGCTTTTAGGTCAGCCACATAGGCTTTCTTGACCTGCATGGGCGATCTCCTTGCGAATCTCAGAACATTGGCATGTTGTCTGTCAAAGCACGCCCGCTATCGTGCGTGGCAAGATGCGGGCGACGTGCGATAAATCAAGCGCTGCGCCAGCGCTCAGGCTGTCGGCGTTCGGCTATCAACTCTCGGCTACCGACTCTCGCTTCCAGCTCTCGGGACTGAAGCTGAGACGAAAACCGAGACCGATACGGACACTGGCGCAGACAGTGATCATTGCTGGCTGCCGGTTTTCAGCAAGCCTCTAGAATAGCAGCTCTGACGCGCAGGTTGAGGAAGCCTGCGTGAGACACGGGGGATTGCCAAGCTTCGCCTTCACTGCCTCAGGCATGCATGACGCGCAACGAGGCACGTTCACGCAGCAGCCATTGCATGGCCATGATGGCCATCGCATTGCCCAACCGCCCTTGTTCCAGCAGCGTGAGGGCCGCCTGGAAATCGAGCACATGCACGCGGATGTCTTCATTCTCCTCGGCCAGACCATGCACGCCGCCCAGCCCACTGCTGTCACACAGACCGATGAACAGCGTGACCTCCTCGGTGCAGGCGCCGGGGCTCGGGTAGTAGCGGTACAGTTCGATCAGGTCGGTCAGCTCACATCCGGCCTCCTCGACCGCCTCACGGCGCGCGACCTCATGAGCCTGTTCGTCCTTGTCCACCAGCCCCGCAATCGGCTCCAGGCTCCAGGGCGTGCGTGCGTCTTCCAGCATGCCGGCACGAATCTGCTCGACGAAGACCACGCGGTCGTTGACCGGGTCGTAGGGCAATACGCCTACCGCATCGTGACGGACATGCACCTCGCGATGGATCACATCGCTCCAGCCACCGTTGAAACGCTGGTGGCGGAATTCGCGCTGCTCGAGGCGAAAGAAGCCGTCCTGCAACACCCTGGCCTCGACCAGTTCGACATCATCATGTGCGAAGGCCTGTTGCCCTGCGACGTGCTCTTGTTGCTCGCTCATGCATCCTCCTTGGCTGAGCAGGCATTATCCTGTCCTGCCGCGAGACTGGCCAGCCCGTCACCTGCAAACTTGCATGCCGCGCCGTACCGAGTCAGTCATCAGCGCCATTCAAGGCGCTATCTGAAGGCACCTGGACGACTTCTCATCCACAGAGCGATAAACGACACGGCCCGAGCGGAATTTCCGCTCGGGCCGTGGGGCTCAAGGACTCAGTAATTCAGGGAATCGAGAATTCATTCGAGGCTGTTAGAACAGCGCCTGACGCCAGCGCTGCCGTTCACTTGCAGGGCTCACTGATGGTCGCTCCAGCCAGTCTCCGCTTCTGACAGCCATGCAAGCGATACGGGCGGCGGAGACTCACTGCAGGCGCTTGATCAGCGCGGCGATCTCTTTCTGCAATTCCTGATCGGCCAGCTCACGGTTGGGACGCGGCGGCCCGTCCTGTGCGAGACGCGCATGTTTGAGCGCTTCCTCATCACGGCCTTCGGAGGCCAGATAATCGGCGTAATAATAATTGGTATCCATGCCCGTCGGGTTGACCTCAAGCCCCTTGCGCAGCACTTCTCCCGCCTTCTCATCATCCCCGAAGCCCACCGGCCAGCCGGGCGCCTTGTCATAGAGCGCGCCAAGCGTCACATAGGCGGAGGCATTGTCGCCACTGGGGTCGAGCGAGATCGCCTTCTCGAGCGTGGCCTTGGCTTCCTTGGCCAGATCCAGTGCTCCCAGGCCACCGCGCGCCTTGGCCCATGAGGCCAGGATGATGCCTTCCCAGGTCAGCACATGGGCATTGTCCGGATACTGATCCGCCAGCGCCCGCACCTCCTTGCCCAGGGCTTCCATGCCCTTTTCCTGAGCATCACCGGAGACCTGATAATTGATCTGTGCCCAGCGCTTGGAGAGCGGGAAGACGTCATCATCGCCCGGGGCAGCATGGACTCCGGTCATGCCGGCCAGCGTGATGCCCAGCGCCATGCCCCCGGAGAGCAATACGCGACAGCAACGGGACATGACACGGCAAGACGGGTGTGAAGATGGCAGCATGGGCATGGACAGCTCCCTGATTTTCGTTATTGTTGGCAGATTCAGCATGGGTGACGCGCAAGTGCTCCGGCGAGCACACACTGACTGTAACGAACGTTTGAATCGGCCGCCAATCACCCTTGGTCGCAGGTCTCAACGCTAGCGAACATCGCACACGACGCCTTGAGCCTTACCCACAGAACCAGCGGAGCAGACCATGCAAGGTCGCAACATGACACGCTGGCGCGACCCCAAGACAGACCCGCGCCAGGAAAAGAAGAGCAACGTGATTACCCCGCAGGGCCACGCGAAGATGAAGGGGCTGGCCGACCACCTGAGGCGCGTGAGGCGCCCGGAGCTTTCACGCAAGACGGGCGAGGCCGCCGCCATGGGGGATCGCAGCGAGAATGCGGATTACACCTACAACAAGAAGGCGCTCAATCAGACCATCGCCAGGATTGCCTATCTGGAGAAACGCCTGGATGAACTGACGGTCGTCGATCGCCTGCCCGCGGATCTGGAGCGCGTCTATTTCGCGGCCTTCGTGACGCTGGAGGACGAGCAGGGAGAAGAGATGGAGATCCGCATCGTCGGCCCTGACGAGACCGACAATCCGCGCCGCTGGATCAGCGTCGATGCGCCCCTTGCCCAGGCATTGCTGGGCAAGGGGCTGGATGACGAGGTGAGCGTGGCCGCGCCGGGTGGCGAGACGACCTACATCATCACGGCCATCCGCTATCAGTCGCCGGAGGCGTAAGCGGCGAGCTGGGCATCAGGCCGCGGGGCATCAGGCCGCAGAGGCTCAGGTCGCAGGGAATCAGCGCGCCTTGCGTGCACGATAGACCTTGAACTGGCGCGTTTCCGCGAGCACTTCAAACTCGCCGAAGGCCGCTTGCAGCAGATCGGGATACGGCAGGAAGGCGTTGGCGACCAGCGTCAGGGTGCCGCCGGGCATCAGGTGATCCGGTGCCTGGCTGATCAGGCGCGCCGCCGGTCCGTAATCGATATCGCGCTCATGATGGAACGGCGGATTGGCCACGATGGCCTCGAACCGCTCCCCCTCGAACGCCGCGAAGACATCACTCAGGCGGACGTCCGCCTCAAGCCCGTTGAGCGCCAGGCTGCGACGGGTCGCCTCCACCGCGAAGGCACTGACGTCACCTGCCATCACGCGCGCACCGTGTCGCGCCAGCCAGCAGCTGATGATGCCGTCACCCGCCCCGATATCCAGCGCACGCTTGTAGCCACGGGTCGGCAGGTTCTCCAGCAGCAGCGCGGTCCCCGGGTCCAGCTTGGCATTGCCATACAGTCCCGGATGGCTGGTCAGTCGCATCTCCAGCGCCTCGAATTCGCCCCAGCCTTCTGTCCATTGTCCAGCCACTGCCAGTGGCGATTCACTGTTGGCGGCCTGTTCGGCCGTCAACTCACGCGTGGCAGATGACCATAACTGGCAACGGCGCGCGGTATCGTCCTTGCGCGCCGTCATTCCCAGCGCCTTGAGGATGCGCTCAGCGCGCTTGATGCCACCGTTGACCTCGCCCACCACCTTGATCGGCGTACCGGCCGGCAACACCTGACACAGCGCCACCAGCCACCATTCGCCCAGCGCGTGCGCCTTGGGCCAGAACACGATGGCGCCCACGGCTTGCGCGATGGTGTCGTCAGCTCGCGCATCGGCGAAGGACACCGCATGGCTGACCCGGTGCCCGGCTTCCCGCGCGGCATTCACGATACCGGTGTCATGCCCCCAGACACGCCGCTGACGGTCCGATGACAGCCACCAGTCATCACGCGGCGCAGCGACCCACAGCCAATCACGGAAATCACTGTCCTGACGCTCGAGCAGCTGACAGGCGGGGGTTTGAGCAGACATGAAGACTCCAACAGGGTAGGAAGATACGGACAACGGCGAGGGCGCCGGATATCGAAACAATGCGGTTGTGCGGGTGCCGCCTCAGGCCGGGCGCACCAGCTCATAGTGCAGATAGCGGCCCAGATAGACGAAGGGGGGCGTACGCCAGTGCTGACACTCGAGCGCCAGCAATTTCTGCATGTCAGCCTCGCTCAGCGGGTCGCGTGAGCGCAGATAATCGTGGAAGACGCGCAGCCCGGTCAGCTCACGCACCTCAAGCCCCGCCTCCGCGGCCCACTGACGTATCTCGCCATCGCGTAGCGGCGAGATGGGCGTCAAGCGCTTGCCGGTACCCCAGCCTGCCAGGCGCCCTTCCAGTACCTTGTCGAAATTGCCCTTGCTGACATTGGAAAACGCCAGCGCATCGCGATTGAAGACACTCAGCGACATGACGCCACCGGGCGCCAGCAACTTCGCGAGCAATGCAAAACCCTCCCGGGGATCGACCAGCCACTCCAGCACGGCGTGGCACACCACCACCGGCCACCGCTGATCAGTCTCGGCGGCGAAGCCCTGCAGATCACGCCCCTCCCAGACCAGTCGCCCAGCGAACGGCTCATCATTCGACAGCGCGTCGGTTTGACCAGGCACTTGCGGATCTGACGCCGCCTGAGCCGCCCGGGATGGATCAGCCGTCGTACCAGCGGACAACCCCTGGCCTTGCGGCGCGGCAGTGCTCAGGAAGCGTTTCGCGCGCTCACGCATCTCGCCAGAGGGTTCGACCAGCGTGAGGTGGTGCCCACGCGTGAGCCACCAGTGGGCGGTCTGCCCGAGCCCCGCACCAATTTCCAATACCGGGGAAGGCGGCAGGTGCGAGAAACGCTCATCCATCAGACGCTGGGTCAGCGCAAGACGAACACGGCCGCGCTCCGTGGTGTAGAAACCACGTTCGAACTTGTCGGCCAGACCGTCGAAATGACGATCAGCGGTGGCACGGCGAACGCGAGAAGCGCCAGCGCGGGACGAGGTTTTCGGCTCAGGCATGGAGAATATCTTGGCGAAGGAGAAAGAACTGACGAAGCGATGGTGCAGATAATGCCTCACTCACTCGCCAAAGGCACTTCTCAGCGCGGATGAACTGCGCACTGAGGCCGCTGACGGCCCGCCGCCACGCATTTCCTCCGCCAAATGGATCGGCGTAGAATGGCGCCTGCATCGAGGGGCCAAGGAACGGCACATGGCGAAGGAGGGAGGTCATGAGCCAACGCGTCCTGCTAATCGTCCGCAAGCTCAACATCGGCGGTATCCAACGCAATACCGTCAATCTCGCCAATGTCTTGCACCGCGAAGGGCATGAGGTTCATGTACTGGTATTGAAGGGCGAACTGGAGCTCGTCCCGGATGCCGGCGTGCACCTTCATCAGGTCGACTTCGACAAGGCATTTCGCAAGACGGGCATCGGCCTGTTCTACGACCTGTTCACCCGCCTGCTGCTGGCTCCATGGATCAAGGGCTCAGAATTCGTCTGGCGGGGCTATTACGGCGGCCGCTATCTGCGCCGTTTCATCGCACGTCTGGAGAAGGAACACGGCCCGATCGATCGAGTCATCACGCGCGGCCAGGGCGCCTTCGAGACCTTCTGGTCGTGGCGGGACTCTCGCCTGTGGCAGGTGGCGGTGTCATGGCCCGGCGACCTGAAAGAGGGCTGGCAACAACGCTTCCTGTTGAGCCGCCTGTATAGCCGCAAGCAGGTCGTGTGCAACACCGACAATGTGCGCCAGCAACTGGAACACCTGCTGGACCATCACGGGATCAAGGCGGCGAGACTCGCGACCATCGGCAATGTCTGTGATCTGGATGCCATCGCCGCCATGGCAGAGGAAGAGGTGGAACTGCCCTCCCGCCCCTACGTGGTGCAGGTGTGTCGCCTCTCGGACGTCAAGCGTCAGGATATGCTGATCAAGGCATACCTCGCCTCAGGCATCGAGGAAGACCTCGTCATCGTCGGCGATGGCCCCAAGCGGGAAGCCACTGAAGCGCTGATCCGCGAGCTGGGCGTCGGCGACAGGGTCCACCTGATCGGTAGCCGCCTGAACCCCTACCCGTGGATGAAGCACGCTCGCCTGTTCGTGCTCAGTTCACGCAGTGAGGCCTTCGGCATCGTGCTGGTGGAGAGCATGTGCTGTGGCACGCCGTGCGTGGCACCGGATGTCCCCGGCGGCATTCGCAATGTCTTGATCCATGATCAAGCGCGCCTGATCTCCGAAGACTCCATCGAGGCGCTGGCAGCCAAGATTCGTGAAGGTCTCGCCAACCCGCCGGCACTTGACTCGGATCCGGAGCTGATCGAACGCTTCCGCGATACCCGCATCATGCAGGAGTTTCTGTCCCTGCCCACTGATGCCGTGACATCAGACTCCCGCTGACACCCAAAGCCCTGCATTTATCGAGAGACTCTCTTGCAGGGCTTGTTCTTGCGCCCTCCCGCGACAATTGAGTGACAAGACGAATGACTGGCAAGACGATTGGCTGACAATCCGGTCGAGTGACAAAGCGATCGACAGACACGACGATGCGATGTCCAGACCAAGAGCCAGGGCATTGTTGATCGAGTATCGGATAGGGTAATCAAGTGCGGAAACCAAGCTCGGAAGTCGGGCCCGAAGTCAGGACAGACGCTGCTCACCGCAAGGGCCGAGCACGCAACGAACGGTACTGAGAAGCGATAAGACGATGACGCAGAAGGCAGAACAGACGACGTCGTCCAGAAGATGGGATCGCTGGCGCCCCCTGCAGGAGTCGAACCTGCGACCTGCCCCTTAGGAGGGGGCCGCTCTATCCAGCTGAGCTAAGGGGGCGTAGCGAGCGGAAGTATAAGCCATTGAAGTGGCGAGATAAACCCGACAATTGCTGCACCGTCAGCTTCACGCCCCTTCGTCGTCATCCACATGCTGGAGGCGCTGGAGCAATAACCTGAAGGCATGCTCCACGCCTGATTTCGGTGTCATGCTCCCTGGCTGGCTGAGACGGCCTCATGAACATGCCTCCTCTATCCTTTCGACAACCGGGCCTCCGCATCGCCAATCACCTCTGCCATCGGGCGCGGGCGCCCCAGCAGGTAGCCTTGGACTCGCGAGCAACCCATGCGCCGCAAGACTTCGAGTTGCTCCGTCTCTTCCACGCCTTCCGCCACGACATCAAGTGACAGGGCGCTCGCCATCATCAGCATGGCACGCACGATCTCATTGCCCGTGGTATGCGTGTCTGGCGCATCCTCGAGAGACAGGTCATTGATGAAGCTGCGATCTATCTTCAGCTCCTTGAGCGGCATACGACGCAAACGCGACAGATTCGAGTAGCCGATGCCGAAATCATCAATCGAGAAGCTCAGGCCCAAGGCTGCCAGCTGGTCAATCTTCTCGAGCATTGCCGCTTCATCATCCGTCGCCAGGCTCTCGGTAATTTCCATACGCAAGAGCTCAGGCGCGAAGTCATGTTGCGCCAACAGCCTGGTGACCTGCGGCACGAACTCGCTGCTACGGAACTGTACCTGACTGACATTGACCGCCATCGGTAGCGCATAGCCTCGGGCGGTCATGGCGGCAAGCTCGCGACAGACCTGCTCCAGCACCCAATGCCCCAGCTCGAGAATCAGTCCGGACTCCTCCGCGATGGGGATGAAAGTGGCTGGCGAGACCATCCCCAGCTGCGGGTCATGCCAACGCAGCAATGCCTCGGCGCCACACAATTGCGGCTCACCACTTTCGGGCAGGGAAAATTGCGGCTGGAGGTGGACGCTCAGCTGCTGGCGAGACACGGCCTCACGCAGCGCATGTTCCATCCGGGCGGCATCGATGATGCGCTGGCGCATCTCGGGCGCGAAGAAACACAGCCGTGCACGCCCGGCCCCCTTGCTCTCATAGAGCGCGATATCCGCTTGATGCAGGAGGTGACTCCAGGCATCGCCCTCTTCTCTATCGATCTCGGTGTGCTCCGCCTTGCCAGCCGGCAACACTTGCTGAGAGCAGGCGCCATAGCCTTCCTCGTGACGCGGATAGAGCGTGATGCCCAACGAGCCGGTCAACTGATGCGTTCGCCCTTCAAGCTCCAGCGGCTCCTGCAGTCGCTCCAGCATCTGCTCCGCCACCTGGCGCGCTCGGCTAGCCGCTTCGCGCGACCCACCGGCTCTCGGTGCCAGCAGCACGATGAACTCGTCTCCCCCATGGCGCGCGAGGAAGTCCTGCGGGCCCAGCATCTCTGCCAGACGCGAGGCGACCTGCTTGAGTGCCAGGTCACCGGCATCGTGTCCGAGGATATCGTTGAGACGCTTGAAGTGATCGAGATCCAGGAACATCAGCGCGCCCATCTCGCCGGGCTGGGCCTGCTCCGCCAGCTCACAGAGATGACGACGCACGAGGCGCCGATTGGGCAAGCCGGTCAACGAGTCGTGCAAGGCCTGATGCGTCAGTTGCTGGTCACGTCGATAGCGTTCAATCGCCAGTCTGGCCACCTTGACCGCCACTTCGAGCAAGCCATGGTGAGTCGCATCGAAGACCTCGCCTGTCTCGGCATAGAAGGCAAAGCTGCCCAGAGGGTGATCGTCGCCATCGAGAATCGGCATCGAGAGGCAGGCATCCAGTCCCAATGCATGCGGATGCTCACGGAAGCCCTCCCAGGCAGGTTCCTGCGCGATGGAAGGCGTCATGACCGGCTTGCGCCGCCACATCGCCGTCCCACAGGTGCCCACGCCTTCCCCGATCTTCAAGCCGCGGGTGAACAGCATGAAGCTTGCCGGCAGACTGGGCCCCTGACCTGCCACGATGGTGCGGCCCACATCATCCAGCAGCAACAACGAGGAGCGCACCTGAACCGCGGCGCCTTCGATGGTCAGGCACAGGTCTCGCAATGTCTTGTCCAGAGACTGGCCTGCCGCCACAGCTTCCAGCAGCTCAAGCTGGGAGTGGCTCAACATCAAGGCTCGGTGCATCTGGGTAATATCCGTCTGCAACCCCAGATACCCTTCCACCCGCCCCCTGGAATCCTTGAGCGGAATGCAGCGCAGCCGCAATCGCAGTGGTTGGCCATTGCTGTCGTAATGCACCAGCTCCTCATCGCTGGGTTCGCCGCGGCGGCGCTGTTCACGCAATCGGGTGATGACCAGCAGATCGGATGCCGGCCCCATCAAGAATTCACTGGGTACCTTGCCGATCACCTGCTGCTCTCGATAGCCGAGAAGCTGCTCAAAGGCGGGGTTGACCCAGCGAATGCGCCCTTCGAGGTCGTAGCAACAGACGCCGTTGCTGGTGTGATCCAGCAGCTGATTCAGCAAGCCTTCGGCTTCCTGGCCATTGGCGGGCCGGGAAGTGCTCGGCATGGTGCCAAACGATGTGGTGTCACTCACTGGCGTATCCTCAGCAGACTCCTCTGCGATCCTGGCTGGATGACATGCCGAGCCTTAGGACTCGGCGAATTACCAGCACCAGCGTGCCGGATCCTCGGCACCAGTATGCGGCCTATGTCTCAGTGATATTAACCCACTGCGATGCGTTGAATATGAGTCCAGCGTCATTCGATCGGCACTGGCGTCGATCATCATTCGGCTCTCGAGCGCCGCTCAGGCCTTTGAATCGAGCGCGTTCACTCCCACAACACTGATAGCACTCACATTTCAGATGCCCTGACAGCATGATCCACTCGGCTGCGTCGGGCGTAGTACACACATCACGCCATTCGCCACGGAGAGCCACTCCTTGAACGCTTTGCTGCCCTTTGTGTCAGTCACACTCTGCATGCTGCTCTCGGGATGCGGGCCGCACTACCTTGCGGCCAATGACATCCACCAGGCCCCTTACCTTGATGAATCCTCCGCCTCATCCCATCTCATGACCCGCGACGCCACGTCGCTGGCATGGGAGTCCTGGCACCCTGCGCAGGCAACCCCTCAACGCGCCATGCTGCTTGGCCTGCACAGCTACGGCGACTTCCGGCTGGCATATGCCGATCTGGGCCCGTGGCTGGCCGGACAAGGCATCGTGACATACGCCTATGACCAACGCGGTTTCGGGGAGTCCAGCCAGCAAGGGCGATGGCCGGAGTCCCCGTTGCTGGTCGAGGACCTGGTGGACGCCATCACAGTACTGCGCCAGCGCCACCCGAACCTCCCCTTGATCGTGGCGGGCGAAAGCATGGGCGGCTCGGTGATACTCAATGCCCTCGCCCAACATCCGGCGCTGTCGATCGATGGCAGCCTGCTCGCCGCCCCGGGCGTCCGCGGCGGCATCCGCTGGCGCTATCTGTACAACGCAGGGCTCTGGACGGCGGCGCACCTGATCCCCGCGACCAGCGTGGAGGTACCACGCAGGTACCCCGAAGGAGAACTCAAGCCCGCAGCCGCCAGGCGGTTGGCCGAGGATTCACGCGTCGTGCATTCCGTGCGCCTTGATGCCTATTACGGTCTGATTCGCTTCACGGATCACGCCAGCGATGACATCGCGGCGCTTTTTGCTGACACACGGCTGCCGCCCACCCTGCTGTTGCACGGTGATCGCGATGAGACCGTGCCCCGGGTGGCCATCGAGCGGCTGGTCAGCGACTGGCCGAGCGCCTCACGCGACACGCTCGAGATTCATTACCTGCCCGAGGCACCCCACCTGTTGCTGCAATGGCACGACAGTGAGCCGGTACGTGGGCGGATAGCACACTGGTTGGCCGAGATTCTGCCATCGCGTGCTTCACAAGAATGAAAGCAAGAGCGAGAGTAAGAACGAGGCGATGGACGTGACACGCCGCGTCGTGCCGATAGCACGTGCCCTACAAACAGCAACGCCCCGAACAGGGTTCGAGGCGTTGCTGTCTATCTAACTATCGCCCCTGCGAGGGGCATGCTGGCCGCTAACCAGTGATCACTGACGCGCGGTCTTCAGGGCGTCTGCCAGTTCACGGGTCAGGGCGTGCACGGCCTGAGTGCCCTGCTCCGGTGTCTCGGCATTGGCCTGCAGGTCGATCAAGGCAGAGCCGACCACCACACCGTCGGAGAAATGCCCGATCCGTGCCGCCTGTTCAGCGGTACGGATACCGAAGCCGACCGCGACCGGAATATCGGTATGTTCACGAATGCGACCGACCTCGGCCTCGACCTTCTCGGCAGTCGGTGCCGCGCCGCCGGTCACGCCATTGCTGGAGACGTAGTAGAGGAAGCCCGAGGTGTTGGCCAGTACACCCGGCAGACGCTCGCTGTCGGTGGTCGGCGTAGCGAGGCGAATGAAGCTGATGCCCGCTTCGCTGGCCGGGACGCACAGCTCGTCATCGTGCTCCGGCGGCAGATCGACGACGATCAGGCCGTCGACGCCTGCCTCGCTTGCCTGCTCGAGAAAACGGCTCACGCCACGACGATAGATCGGGTTGTAGTAGCCCATCAGCACGATGGGAGTGTCCTGATCGCGCTTGCGGAACTCGCTGACCATCGCCAGGGTGCGGTCCATGGTCTGGCCGGCCTTCAGGGCACGCTGGGTGGCATGCTGAATGGCCAGACCATCGGCCATCGGGTCCGTGAACGGCATGCCCAGCTCGATGACATCGGCGCCGGCGTCCGCCATGCCGAGGAAGGTCGCGAGGCTGGCATCGTAGCCGGGATCGCCCGCAGTGATGTAGGTCACCAGCGCAGCACGATTCTCGGCGCGCACGGCAGCGAAGCGACGGTCAAGACGGCTGCTGGCAGTAGTGTCGATAGCGGAAGTGCTCATCAATAGACTCCGAATTTGCTGGCCTGCAGGCATCGATTACACCTGCAGGCGAAGAAGGCATGGGGCGCTCAGACTCGATCAGCGACTGACGACTCTGACGCCGGGCAACACGTGACAGACCCGGGCTTACTCGCCGTCAGGGTTCAGGCCCAGTTCGTCGGCCAGGTGATGAGTCACGGTGGCCATGTCCTTGTCACCACGGCCGCTCAGGTTGACCACCATCAGGTGGTCCTTCGGCAGGCCCGGCGCACGCTTGATGACTTCCGCCAGCGCGTGGGAGGACTCCAGCGCCGGAATGATGCCTTCCAGACGGCACAGCATCTTGAAGGCATCCAGCGCTTCCTGGTCGGTCGCGGCGACATATTCGGCACGCTTGATGTCATGCAACCATGCGTGTTCCGGACCGATACCCGGATAGTCGAGCCCGGCGGAGATGGAGTGCGCATCGCCGATCTGTCCTTCTTCATCCTGCAGCAGGAAGGTGCGGTTGCCATGCAGTACGCCTGGCAGGCCGCCCTTGAGGCTGGCAGCATGACGCGGAGTCTCCAGGCCTTCACCAGCGGCTTCGACACCGATGATCTCGACGCTTTCCTCATCGAGGAACGGATGGAACAGGCCCATGGCGTTGGAACCGCCGCCGATGCAGGCGACCAACGAATCCGGCAGACGCCCTTCCTTCTCCTGCAGCTGCACGCGGGTTTCCTGACCGATGATGGACTGGAAGTCACGCACCAGCTGCGGGTACGGGTGCGGCCCGGCCACGGTACCGATGATGTAGAAGGTGTCATCGACGTTGGTGACCCAGTCACGCAGCGCCTCGTTCATGGCGTCCTTCAGCGTGCCATCACCGGCGGTGACAGGCACGACCTTGGCGCCCAGCAGCTGCATGCGCTGCACATTGGGCTGCTGACGATGGATATCGGTGGAGCCCATGTAGATCACGCAGTCCAGCCCGAAACGCGCCGCCACGGTGGCAGTCGCCACACCGTGCATGCCGGCACCGGTCTCGGCGATGATGCGCTGCTTGCCCATGCGGCGAGCGAGCAGTACCTGGCCCAGCGCGTTGTTGATCTTGTGAGCCCCGGTATGCATCAGGTCTTCACGCTTGAGATAGATCTTGGCGCCGCCCAGCTGCTCGGTCAGACGCTCGGCGAAATACAGCGGGCTCTGGCGGCCGACATAGTCCGCGGACAGACCAGCCAGCTCCTCGGCGAATGCCGGGTCCTGCTTGGCGGCTTCATACTCGCGCTGCAGGTGCAGAATCAACGGCATCAGCGTCTCGGCAACGAAGCGGCCGCCGAAATCACCGAAGAAACCCTTGGCATCAGGCCCTTGGCGCAGGCTGGGGGTAGCAGTCGTCTGGCTCATGCTGAACTCCTCGAATCGTGTCAGTGGCTGGTCTCACATACTGCGCAAGGCATCTGCGGGGCCAGCGATATGGTGATCATCCTAGCGCTGCAGGCACTGGAAGAAAAACGATAAATTCGCCAAGATGTGTGAGAAAATCTCACAGATGGTCGAGACGGTCATTGCCGCACAGCCACTCTTTCCATGCCAATGACACGTCCAGCACTTGCTCAGGAGACACACCATGGAGCGCACCGAGCTACTGCCTCCCCTCAATGCCCTGCGCACCTTCGATGTGGCAGCTCGCCATGAGAGCGCCTCGCGCGCCGCAGAGGAACTGCATGTGACCCACGGGGCCGTCAGCCGTCAGATCCGCCAGCTGGAAGACGCACTCGGCACACGCCTGTTCGATCGTGCCGGGCGTGGCCTGACGCTGACACAGGCCGGCCGTGAGCTGGCGACCGCGACCCGTCATCACCTTGGCGGTCTGGCACGCGTGTGCGGCGCACTGGCACGCAGTGATGCGCGGGCGCCCTTCGTGCTGAGCTGCCCGGGGTCGTTTCTGGCACGCTGGTTCATTCCGCGGCTGGGGGCACTCAAGGACGCCCTGCCGGAACTCGAGCTGCACCTGACCGCCAGTGATGACAACGAAGGGCTGCGCAATGGCGTGGACGGTGTCCTGCGCTTCCAGACGCCGCCCTTTGATGACGCCGAGCATCAGGAGACGCGCGTGCTGGGTACCGAGCGCATCGGGCCCGTCCTGCGGCCCGACAGCGAGTGGCTGAGCGAGGCATCCAGCCCCCCTTGCCCCGAGGTTCTGCTGGGCCTGCCCCTGCTGCATACCCGATCACGCCCGCAAGCCTGGCCGGATTGGTGCTCACGCCAGGGGCTGTCCAGTGAGGGGCTTGATTACGCGCAAGGTTTCGAGCACCTCAACTACCTGCTCGAGGCGACACTGGTCGGGCTGGGCGTCGGCATCGCGCCGGACTATCTGGTGGAGGAAGACCTGCGCAGCAAGCGCCTCGTGGCCCCCTGGGGCTTCGTCGAGACCGAGGCATGTCTGACGCTGACATTGCCGCAGGTCGGCCGCGCTCGTGCTCGCCATCCGCATGCCGAAGCGCTGGGCGAATGGCTCGCCCGGGAACTGGCGACGGCCCCGCCCCACTAGCCACACTTTGTGACAGGCATAAAAAAAGCCAGTCACAAGGACTGGCTTGCCCGGACATGTATCCAGAGGATAGCGCCGGAAAGATCGTGAATCCGCTCAAGGAACCATCGCAACCTGCAACGCAGGCTGGAAGCGAGGATGGGCGAACAACCCTGCGCATTGAACGACGCAGCCACCCTCGGCAGAAATGATCGAGGAGCCATGGCTGGCTCGACTCGAAGACTTCACGTCAGGTGGCCAGTCCTTATCCGAGATGGAGGACTCGAGATGAAGGGTGACGGCCTGACGCGTTTCAACTGTCAGCATCATATCTTTTAGTCCGCGAACAAAAAAGGGTCCAAACAGCAACAGACCTTTGCTGGAGAAGCACCATCAATCACTCGCATGGCCGACCGGTATCAGTGACAGCCAGGGGCTGCAGCGCCCTTGTCCGAGGCGAGGGCCCCCGAGGCGCGATTCGGCGGATTGTTGCTGCCGAGTAACAGGCGCTGAATGTCCGTGGCCGCCATCGGCTTGTAGAAGTAATAGCCCTGGATCAGGTCACAACGCATCTCGCGCAGCAACTCCAGCTGCTGTTCGTTCTCGACCCCTTCCGCGACCACCTCCAGCCCGAGGCGATGACCAAGGAAGACCGTGGCCTCCATGATGGCGCGGTCCTTGGGTTCCTGGGCGCACTCGATCACGAAGGAGCGATCTATCTTGAGCGCTGTCACGGGCAACAACTTGAGATAGCTCATCGAGGAATAGCCGGTGCCGAAGTCATCGATGGCGATCTTGTAGCCACGGTCGTAGAGCGCCCGCAGGCTGTCGCGCACCTTGATATCGGCATCGATCAACACGTTCTCGGTCAGCTCGATACCGATGTCCCGCGGTGTCAGCCCATATTCCTCGACGTAGGCCTCAAGGCGGGTGAAGACGTCCGAACTGATGGCCTGGCGTCCGGAGATGTTGATGTCGATCCGGTAGCCCTTCAGCCCCATGGCGCGCCATTCGGCCTGCTGACGACACGCCTGGCGGATGACCCAGTCTCCCAGACGCTCGATCAGATTGGTGCGCTCGGCGACCTTCACGAAGTCGGAGGGCGGAATATAACCCTCGGGAGAATGCCAGCGCAGCAGCGCCTCGAAGGATTCGATGCGCTCACTGCGCGCCGCCACCTGCGGCTGATAATGCAGCGACAATTCCCCACCGCCGTCCTGATTCAGCAGCGACTGCAGACGTCCGGCCAGATGGTGCTGGTGCAGCATCTCGTCTCGGACTTCTTGATTGAAGAACTGATAGCCATCGCGCCCGGCTTGCTTGGCACGATGCTTGGCGACATCGGCATTGCGTACCAGCTCGGCCGCTTCACTCCCATTCTCGGGATACAGGCTGATGCCGATGCTAAATCGCAGCAACAGCTGGCGCCCCTCGATCTCGAAGGGCCGCTGGAAGTCCTGACGAATGCGTTCGACCACCGACAGGGCATCGCTCTCGTAATCCAGACGTGGCATCGCCAGCACGAATTCATCGCCACCAAAGCGCGAGAGCAGATCCTGATTGCGCTGGAAGCCCTGGAGACGCTTGGCCACGCTACGGATGACGCGGTCACCCATCTCGTAACCGAGGGTGTCATTGATCTCTGTGAAATGATCGATATCGAGAAACAGCACCATCAGGGTGTCGTCATGACGCTGACATTCACTGAGCGCCTCGCCGAGTTCGCTCTCGAAGGTCTGCCGATTGGGCAGCTCCGTCAGGGGATCGAAACGCGTCATGTAATCCAGATCACGCTGGACCTTGCGCTCCCCCGCCAGATCGATGTCGATACAGAACATCAGCGGGTTGTCAGTGCGCTCTCCCAACATCACATGGTGGGAAAAGACAGGCACGGGAGCGCCTGACTTGTGCTTGAGCTCAAGTTCACTGGAGGGAATTTCGATACCTTGAGAGACCCAGGCATGGTGTGCGTCCACGACGACATCTGCCATCGTCTCCGGGATCACCAGAGTTTCCAGGCATCGCCCGCGAGCTTCCTGCTCGCTATAGCCGTATAACCGCTCGCTGGCCTCGTTCCAGTAGATGACGCGGCGCTGGCTGTCATAGCCCTGAACGGCGACGCGCGGCAGACTTTCCAACAGCTCTCGAAAGCGCTGATCACTGACGGGAAGTCCCTTGCTGGTCGAGAGGCCAACCATACTCGTCTGCATGACCGCCTCCTGCGTATGCTGATGATGTGACACCTGACGCTTGCGAGATAGCATGATGCCCGCAGTTGCGCCAAGAATCACCATCAGTAACGCGGTTGGCCATCGACCCAGCATGCTCTGGCCCGACATCACCACCACCATCAACGTCAATACCACGACAATGATGACGGGACGAGAGCACAGCATTCCGGCGGCCCTGCTGGCCTGGCGGAGCCCTTTAGCCATATTGAAGGATACCTCCGCTGCCGTCCTTCGCCTGTTCGCCGGACTTCGGCGGGGCAGATCAACTCGTGACGGGATGTCACTTCGAACGAGTTCTCACACACACAGAACGAGTCCTTATCGTCATGAGAGAAGTCTAAGGGCCTGCTGCGCGTAAACCCAGCGTCTTGCAGCGCCTCTCGAAAACTATCCTCAACGCTGCATGCAGTGTCAGACGACCTGAACCTGTGCTGCGCTGCTCGCCTGCAAAGGCGAAGAATAGCGTCAATGACTTACATAATGCCAGTCGATTAGATTACCCATGCCTTGATCTTGGCGATGCACCCATATTGATGATACTTGCGCAAGATTAGCGTGTTACCGCCATGGTACGGGTTTGACTATCTCGTGCACACCTTCCCATTCTCCTCGACGTTGCCAACGCAACACCTTCCATTTGCGCCCAAGCGCACAAAACGTCGAGGAATTTCATATGAACATCGCAAATCGTGGCGTACGTCAACTGGCCGACTCTTCCCGCAAGATCACCCTGGAACAGGGCGGCCTGGTGGAGCACTACCCGACCCCCAAGACGGACACCACCCCCTTGCGCCTGCCGCTTGCCTCGCAGTACTGGCCGGAGGCAGTCCACGAGGAGCTGGCACGCCAGCATTGGAGCAAGGCATCCATCACCTCCCAGATCGACCTCGAGGCCTGGCAGGGCTTCCTGAAGGACCTGCCGCGTGACCCCTACGTCAACACCCGCTGGAAGCGCATGTCCTGGCTGCACCTGAACGACCAGCATGAAGTCGAGACGCTGGGCGAATGTCCGATGGCCCAGGGCGGCAAGTTCAATGACGCCGCCAGCATGGCTGACCGTCTGCGCTATTACGCACCGCTGGAAGAGAGCTTCACCGAGCGCGAGGATGTGCGCGCCTTCGTGAAGGCCTGGGCCGACATGTGGGGTATCGGCCCGCGTGAACCTATCCTGATGCAGATCACCGGCGTGCGCGGTGATGGCACCATCGACCCTCTCCAGGGTCAGGGCATCCACGCCGATGGCTGCAAGTACCTGAGCATCCTGGTGCTCAATCGCGAGAATGTCAGCGGCGCCATCAACACCCTCTATCAGGACAAGGCAGGCAAAGAGCTGCTTACCACCACGGAGCTGGCACCGGGCGAGGTCCTGCATATCCACGATGACCAGCTGTTCCACAGTGTCAGCTCCATCACCCAGGAGAACGCCGGCGAGCACTTCGAGCGTTTCATCATCATCATCAACTGCTCGTTCATCGACGAGTTCCAGAACCGCATGCTGCGTCGTCATTTCCCGGACGCCGTCCTCAACGACTGCGAGTGAGCAACGGATTGCTCGCGAGCCATCGCAGCGAGACGCATCGCAGCTTGCGGCGTCGTCTCATCTGAAGTCCCGCCGCGCAGAAGCCACGATGCCGATGCCCCCCGATACGTGAAACCCTGTTCTGAGCGCCTGAGTCCCTGAGCGCCCAAGCGCCTGAGCACCTGAGTATCTAAGTGCCTAAGTGCCTCATGGCGTCAGACACAGGAAAGAAGAAGGAGAACCTGCCATCAGGTGACGCACTGTCACAAGATGCGCGCCGACGAAAACGTGCATGTGTAGCACCCAGCGCCAGCCGGGCCACCGGCTGGCGCTTTTTTATGCCACAGAGCGCCCGCTTCGCGCTTGTCTTGAATCATGCATCTGCCCTGTTACACGATTCTTCCTTCTTCTCTCTCTTCTCTCCTCTTCCTTCTGCTCTCTTCACTCTTTCCTTGTTCTCGCTTTCTCCTCCTTCATCCCCTCCTCTTGTTCTGCTCTCCCGCGCCGCCGCGCTTTGCATTACTCTGGTGTCTTGCGCTTGGCGCTCTCGCCTGTCGTCGAGACGCGCTTGATTGCATCGTCGCTGTGGCGGCGCTGCCCTCCCCTCTATGCATCAGGGACCTCTCATGACCTTTGAAAGCGGGCTGACCTTCTTCATTGCCATCTTCCTGTTTGGCATCACCCCCGGGCCTGGCATCCTGGCGCTGCTGGCGCGCGGCATGAGCCAGGGTGGCAACGCCTGCGTGCCGATGGCCGTGGGCATGAGTCTCAGTGATGTCTGCTACATGCTGGCGGCGGTGTTCGGCCTGTCGGCACTGGCCACGCATTGGGGCGAGGTCTTCGTGGTCATCCGTATCCTGGGCGCCGCCTACCTGCTCTATCTCGGCTACAAGTTATGGACGAGCTCACCGACGCTGGATGAGACTGATGTCCCCAGGCTACGTGGCAACTGGTGGAAAGGGTTTCTGCAGGGCTTTCTCATCTCGGCATCCAACCCCAAGGTCATCCTGTTCTATATCGCCTTCCTGCCCACCTTCATGGATATCACCCGGCTGTCCGGCAGCGATATCGTGATCGCCGCCGGACTCAACCTGAGCGCATTGCTGCTGGGCGTGGTGCCGGTGGGCTATCTCGCCGGGCGTGTCCGCCGCTATCTGCGTTCGGCGAAGGCGGTCAAACGCCTCAATCGCAGCGCCGGCGGCCTGATGATCGGGGCAGGCGGCTATCTGGCATTGCGCGGCTGACGCCTGAACGACGCTCCATGTGATGCGAGCGCCTTGCACAAACACAAACGCCCCTGCCGATTGGCAGGGGCGTTTGTGTCGAGAGGCATGGGGTCGGATTGCAGAGCGCTTGCGCTCAGCCCATAGCGTCAGTGCACACTGTCGGCGCTGACGTCAGCACCAGTGTCCTGCGCTTGCCGTCCTTACTGGCGGATACCTTCGATGACCAGGTACAGATCGACGGTGGCCGCATTCGGTCCAAGCTTGGATGTATCGATGCCGTAATCGGCGAGCTTCAGCGTGGTGGTGCCTTCAAAGCCCTGACGGTAGCCGCCCCACGGGTCTTCACCACCGCCGATATGATCCACATCCAGGGTCACGGGCTGCGTCTGGCCGTGCAGCGTCAGGTCACCCTTCAGCTTGCCGGAACCATCGCCGGTGGACTCGAAGCCGGTCGAGGTGAAGGTCGCCGTCGGATATTGGGAGACATCCAGGAAGTCGGCCGACTTGATGTGCTTGTCGCGTTCAGCGTGGGCGCTGTCCAGGCTATCGACATCGACCTCTACCGACACTTTCGCATCTTCCGGCTTGCCCTGGTCATAGGAGAAATCACCACTGAACTCCTTGAACTGCCCCAGCACGTATGAATAGCCCAGATGGCTGATCTTGAACTGGATGAAGGCGTGCTGGCCATCGGTATCGATCGTGTAATCGGAGGCCTGTGCCTGCCCCGCCATCAGCGGCAGCGACGCCGCCATGAGACCTGCCACCAGTGACTTGCCGAGGAAGGATGTCTTGTTCATGTTAGTGCTCCTTGAGAGGTTTCGTCACATCTGGCGTTCGAGCGTACCCAACGCCTTCCTTTTCGTCAGCGCAGCGGCCGAATCATGCGCCGCAACGTGTCCTGCCCATCCAGCAGGTGATGCTTGAATGCCGCCGCCGCATGCCCCAGCGACAGGATGATCAGCACACAGGCAGCATACCAATGCACCTCACCTGCCAGCGATGCCTGATCCTTCAGTCCCGAGATCACTGCCGGCACCTCGAAGAGATCGAATACCTTGATGCCTCGCCCGTCAGCGGTGGAAATGAGGTAACCCGAGATCATCACCACCAGCATCAGCACGTAAAGCAGCACATGCCCAACCAGCGCCGCGCGCTGTTCATTGCGCGTGCCGTGCGCCTGCGGGGTCGTCTGGCTCCAGCGCCAGGCGAGCCGCACCAGCGTCAGCACCAGCAATATCACCCCGACCGAGCGATGCCACCACGGACCGAGCTGGTACCAGGTATCGTAATAGCCAAGCGACGTCATCCACCAGCCCAGCGCGAAGAGCCCGACGATGGCCAGCGCCGACAGCCAATGCATCACGATGACAGGCCAGCCCCAGCCCCGTCGAGAATTACGCCACATGAGGTGCTCCTGATGACAGTCTTCACCTGACCATCGAGCTGACAGGTTCTTTGAGCAAGAGCTTAACCAGTGCCCGAACGGACGCCAACCCTTGCGGGCAACACCAGCGAAATTGTCCAGAGACACCAACGCCCGGCAGAACCGGGCGTTGGTGTGCAAAGGCAGGCGTTACGGGACTCAGCTCGCGAGGCGATCAAGTCCGCGCGCCAGATCACGCTTGATGTCGTCGAGGTCTTCCAGGCCGACGGCAATACGCAGCAGGCCCTCTTCGATGCCGGCGGCCGCTTTCTGTTCATCGCTGAGGCGACCGTGAGTCGTGGTGGCCGGGTGCGTGATGGTGGTCTTCACGTCGCCCAGGTTGCCGGTGATCGACAGGATGCGCGTCGCATCGACCACCGACCAGGCCGCCTCGCGGCCGCCCTTGACCACCACCCCCAGCACCGCACCGAAGGCCTTCTGCTGGGCCTTGGCCAGTTCATGCTGCGGATGGCTCTCAAGTCCGGAGTAATGCACCCGCTCGATGGCCGGATGCGATTCCAGCCAATGTGCCAGCGTCAGCGCGCGTGCACAGTGGGCTTCCATGCGAATGTTCAGCGTCTCCAGGCCCTTGAGGAAGACCCAGGCGTTGAAGGGGCTCAGGCACGGCCCGCAGGTACGCACCACGCCATAGACCTCCTCCATCAACGAGGAGCTTCCCACCACGGCACCACCCAGCGTCCGGCCCTGACCATCGAGATACTTGGTGGCGGAGTGGATGACGATATCGGCGCCCAGCGTCAGCGGGCGCTGCAGGGCCGGCGTACAGAAGCAGTTGTCGATGGCGAGCCAGGCGTCGTTCTCATGGGCCAGCGCCGCCAATGCCTGGATATCGCCAAGCTCGGACAGCGGATTGGACGGCGTCTCGGCGAACAACAGCTTGGTGGCCGGCGTGATCGCGTCGCGCCAGGCGTCCAGATCCTTCAGTTCGACGAAGCGCGTGGTGATGCCCAGCTTGCCGAAGTACTTGGTGAACAGGCTGACGCTCGAACCGAAGATGGAACGCGACGCGACGATTTCATCGCCGGATTCCAGCAACGCCAGCACGGTGGACATGATCGCGGCCATGCCGGAACTGGTCGCCACGCAACGCTCACCGCCTTCCATCGCCGCCAGGCGCTCCTCGAAGAAGCGTACCGTCGGATTGGTGAAGCGCGAGTAGATGTTGCCGGCTTCATCGCCCCCGAACTTGGCTGCGGCCTCAGCGGCGCTGCCATAGACGAAGCTTGAGGTGGTGTAGATGGGCTCGCCGTGTTCCTGCTCGGCACCGCGCAGGTGACCGGCACGGATGGCGAGCGTCTCGAGGCCCAGCTCATCGCGGGAAAGACCGGCGCGGGAAAGATTGTCGTCGTGCATGGTGTCCAATACCTCTACTGATGGAATCTACTGCCCTGTGAATCACGATCCAGCGTCACGCGCCGCTGTGACATGTCGCGTCTTCAGCATTTCGGGTCGCGTCGACAGCAAGAAGAAGGAAAAGCGATGCGCCAATGTTACCGGTTTTGAACGCGCAACGGGCCCCGGATTTCTCCGGAGCCCGTTGCGGTTCGCTCATCGCGCGATTGCCTGCCGAGGATGGCAGGCAGCCGGATCAGTCGAGATCTTCCGAATCGTTGTGCAGATCCACCACCGCGTGGGTCTCGCCGGCGCTCTTGGCGCCATCATTGCGCGAGGCACGCAGGTCGTTCAGATAGGCTTCGTCGATATCGCCGGTCACGTAGACACCGTCGAACACGGAGCAATCGAACTCATCCAGCGCCGGATTGACTTCACGACAGGCGTCCTTCAGGTCGTCGAGGTCCTGATAGAACAGACGGTCAGCGCCGATCAGGTCCGCGATTTCCTTCTCGGTACGGTCATGGGCGATCAGCTCTTCTGCTGCCGGCATGTCGATGCCATAGACGTTGGGATAGCGAACCGCCGGGGCTGCCGAGGCAAAGTAGACGTTCTTGGCGCCTGCTTCGCGCGCCATCTGGATGATCTCGTTGCAGGTGGTGCCGCGCACGATGGAATCATCCACCAGCAGCACGTTCTTGCCGGCAAACTCGATATCGATGGCGTTTAGCTTCTGACGCACGGACTTCTTGCGCAGTGTCTGACCCGGCATGATGAAGGTACGGCCGATATAGCGGTTCTTCATGAAGCCTTCGCGGTAAGTCACTCCCAGATGCTGGGCCAGCTCGAGGGCGGAGGTACGCGAGGTATCGGGGATCGGAATCACGACATCGATGTCCTGCTCCGGCCATTCCCGCACGATCTTGTCGGCCAGCTTCTCGCCCATGCGCATGCGGGTGCCGTAGACATAGGCACCGTCGAGCAGGGAGTCCGGACGCGCCAGGTAGACGTGTTCGAAGATGCACGGCTTGAGAACCGGGTCATCCGCGCACTGCAGGGTGTGCAGCTCACGCTCCATGTCGATGAATACCGCTTCACCCGGGGCCAGGTCACGGATCAGCTCGAAGCCGGCGACGTCGAGCGCCACGGATTCGGAGGCGATCATGTACTCGACGCCTTCGGCGGAGTCACGCTTGCCGAAACACGCCGGACGGATGCCGTGCGGATCGCGGAAAGCGACCAGGCCAGTGCCGTTGATGATCGAGACGGCCGCGTAGCCGCCCTTGCAGCGACGATGCACACGACGCACGGCATCGAACACATCACCGGCACCCAGACGCATGCCCTGCTTGCCCAGCTCGTGAGCGAAGACGTTGAGCAGCACCTCGGAATCGGAGCTGGTGTTGATGTGACGCAGATCAGAGGAGAACAACTCCTGCTTGAGCTGGTCGGAGTTGGTCAGGTTGCCGTTGTGCGCCAGCGTGATGCCGTAAGGCGAGTTGACATAGAACGGCTGTGATTCCGCCTCGCTGGAGGAACCGGCGGTCGGGTAGCGAACATGGCCGATCCCCATGTTGCCCTTGAGACGCTGCATGTGACGAGTGCGGAAGACATCACGCACCAGACCATTGCTCTTGCGCAGCAGGAAACGACCTTCGTGCCAGGTCATCATGCCCGCGGCATCCTGCCCGCGGTGCTGCAATACGGTCAGCGCGTCATACAGCGCCTGGTTGACCGAGGCGTTGGCCATCAAACCTACAATCCCGCACATCCCGTCATTACCTCACTAATACACACTTGGATAGGGAAGCGCACGCTGGCGACTGCCGGCGCCCGTCCATATGGCAATATGAGTGCTCACACGGCGCAATTGTCAGGCCTGACCCCCATGCAGGCAACACCTGACCGATGGGTCAACCCCTTCGACTACCCCGCATGAGGCTTCAGCAACGCGTGCCGAATGCGGAAAACGACAACGCCGGGCCACGATGCCCGGCGCTGAAAATCCTGCCTGTCACTGCTCACCACCCGCATTGCGGCTTGTGGCCTCGCCAGCGGTGTTGCCTCTGAGCAACGTCTCCAGCGAGGGCTGGTCCTGCGTGGCATCCTGGCGCGAGAGCGACTGCAGCGCCTGCTGGCTGAGGCTGTCGCTCAACGCACGCCCTTCTCGCTGGGCGCTGTCGATCAGACCGCTGGCCTGCTGCTTGAGCCGGGAGCCGCTGGCGGAATCCGGCAGCGACACGCTCTGGCCCCAGTCACCGCCCGTATCCCACTCACGATAGCGAGCCAACGACCAGTCGCGCAGCTGCTCAAGCGTCGGCCGCAGCTGGGCGGCCTGCCAGTCGGCGCTGTCACGCAGGGGCGTCAGCCCCACCACGGCGGTGATGAGCACCAGTATGACCGCCGCGCGCAAGGCGCCGAATACACCGCCGAGCAGACGATTGAAGCCGCCCATGCCGACCGCATGAATCAAGCGTTCCAGCAGGCGCAACATCAGCCCCCAGATCAGCACGCTCGCGATCACCACCAGCACGAAGCCGACCGCGGTGCGAATGCCCGGCGAAACGATCATCTCTTCGAGCAGGCCACCCACCTCGGCGCCGAACTGGCGTGCCGCGACCAGTGCCACCAGCCAGCCCGCCAGGCCCAGGGCCTCGCTGAGCAGGCCCCGCATCAGCCCCAGCAGTACCGAGATCCCGATCAGGCCCAGACATAGCCAATCGATCCAGACCAGCTCGTTCACTCACCCTCCTTGCGTCGTACCAGCAGGCCCTTGATATTGACCTGCTGCTGCAAGCGCGAGCGTGCGGACTCACCGATCTCGGAGGACTTGTACGGGCCGACGAAGACAACGGTCAACTTGCTGCCACGCGGGATCCGGTATGCCGCGAAGCCCTTGCCCTGCAGCTCCTTCTGGAGACGCTCGGCGTTGGCCGGGTCACCGAAGCTGCCAACCTGCACGGCCCAGCCACCGGCGGAAGACGACGGCGCATTCGAGGCAACCGCAGGCTTCGGCTCAGGCTTGGGCGCGGGCTTGGGTTCAGCCTTGGGAGCAGGCTTGGGCTCCAGCTTGGCAGCGGGTTCCGGCTCCGGCTTTGGCTTTGACTGCGGCTCGCTGCTGACCACAGAGCGGGTCGGCGACAACTGCTCGGCCTCGGCGACACGGCTTTGGGACTCGGAACCGCTGTCACTGCCAGCACCGGGGTCACTGTCACGCACCTTGCCGTTGCTGTCGACGAAGGTGATCGGCACATCCGTGCCAATCTTCAGCTCGCTGGGCGGCTGCGGATCATCGACGTTGGAGCGATCGATATCCACCGGTTTGCCAAGCGTCATCACCGGACTCGGGCGCTCATCACGGGCCGGCGGCTCATCGAAGAGCATCGGGATGAAGATCACCCCCAACGCCAGCAGGATGACCGCACCGCTGATTCGCTCGCGTTTGCCATATTTCATTGTGACATCTCCCTTGCACCCGAAATCCCGGACCCGCCGCCGGCCTGCATCAGGCCTGGGCGTCGAGCCACATCAATGCTTCACCGACCGTGAAGAAGGAACCACAGACCAATACTTCTCCAGCGCTCGTCTCGCGTGCCAACCATTCGGCTGCAGCGGTGACCGTCTCGCACTCCGCCAGTACCTCACCGCCACAGTGGCGGACCACGGCGGCAAGCTCACTGGCCTGGCGGCTACGCTCGCCATCCAGGGTGGCGACGACGAAGCCGTCCACCACCGGTGCCAGCGCCTGAATCACGCCAGCGGCATCCTTGTCGCCCAGCATGGCGAGCAACGCCCGCCGCGGACGGGTGGCAGGATCCCGCGCGCAACGCAGGTCATGAGCGGCAAGACGACTGGCCAGATAACTCGCGGCATGCGGGTTATGGCCGACATCCAGACACCAGTCACGCCCGTGACGACTCAGCCACTGCATGCGCCCCTTGAGCTTGACGCTCGCCATGGCCTGCTGCACGCATTCGGCGTTGAGCTCGATACCTGCCTCGACCAGAGCATTCAGCGCACTGGCCGCATTGTCCCGCGGCAAGCCCGGGTCTGGCAGCGCATCGAACGTCAGCGCCGGTGCCGACAGGCGCTGCCATTGCCATTGCGAGGCAGCCGAATGGTCCGTGCTGCCACCCACACTGCTATTCCCACCGCTATTCACAAGGTCAGCCGCGACCTGCCAGCGAAAGTCCTGCCACAGCACCTGCGGCGTGACACCCAGCGAGCGAGCATGCGCCGCGCAACTGGACGGCAGCACATCCGAGCCGAACACGGCCGGCTTGCCGGCGCGCAGAATCCCGGCCTTCTCGAAGCCGATGTTCTCGAGGTCGGTGCCAAGAAACGCGGCATGATCCTGCGCGACCGTGATGATCATCGCGACATCACAGTCGATGATGTTGACGGCGTCCAGACGCCCGCCCAGGCCGACTTCCAGAATCGCGAGTTGCGGTTGCTGCTGAGCGATCAGCCACAGCCCGGCCAACGTGCCGGCCTCGAAGTAGGTCAGGCTGACCACACCCTCGTCATCCACCGGCTCACCACTGGCCGACAGCCCGGAGTGGCGCGCGGAATCGACCTGCTCGAAGGCCGTGACCAATGCCGCATCACTGACGTCGTGGCCATTGAAGCTCAGACGCTCGTTGTAATGCAGCAGATGCGGAGAGGTATAGGTGGCGGTGCTCAGCCCGTGGGCACGCCCCAGCGCCTCGAGCATGGCAACCGTCGAGCCCTTGCCGTTGGTGCCCGCCACGGTAATGATGCGGCCACCGAGCCGACGCGCGCCCGCCCCGACCAGACCGAGGCGCCTGGCCACACACAGCACTCGGGCAAGGCCCATATCGATACTGACGGGGTGCTGATGCTCGAGACGCGTCAGCCACTCATCCAGCGAGAGGCCATGCGGCACGGCATCATGCAGGGGGGAAAGCTGCCACGAAGCGGCATCCAGCGGAGGGAGTGAGGAAGACTGCAGCACCTTATCGGTGCTGCAGCTTGCCGGGGCGGAGCCCTGCTCAGCCATCGCGACGTTCGCCTTGCGGCTTCTCGCTGGTGAAGGTCTCGTCGAGCACGCTGTCCACGGCGGAGCGCGGCTCGGCCGGTGCTTCGACAGTCGCATCCGCCTCGACGGGTACTTCTTCGACGACCGCATCCGCGACCGGCAGATTGGCGGCGTTGACCGGCATGCCCTGCAGCTTGAGCAGGATGCTGGACAGGCGCTCACGCATCTCGCGGCGGTGGATGATCATGTCGACGGCGCCATGCTCGAGCAGGAACTCGGAGCGCTGGAAGCCTTCCGGCAGCTTCTCACGCACGGTCTGCTCGATGACACGCGGACCGGCAAAGCCGATCAGGGCGTTCGGCTCGGCGACATTCAGGTCGCCCAGCATCGCCAGCGACGCAGAGACGCCACCGAAGACCGGATCGGTCAACACGCTGATGTACGGCACGCCAGCCTGCTTGAGCTTTTCAAGCGCCGCGGAGGTCTTGGCCATCTGCATCAGGGAGAACAAGGCTTCCTGCATACGAGCACCACCGGAGGCGGCGAAGCAGACCAGCGGGATGTTCTCGGCCAGCGCAAGCTCTGCTGCACGCACGAACTTCTCGCCGACGATGGCACCCATGGAGCCACCCATGAAGCTGAACTCGAAGGCCACGGCCACGACCGGCTGACCGGAGAGAGCACCGCGCATGGCGACCAGCGCATCCTTCTCGGAGGTCTGCTTCTGGGCAGCGCTCAGGCGATCCTTGTACTTCTTGGAGTCGCGGAACTTGAGGCGATCGACCGGCTCGAGATCCGCCGCGATTTCCTCGCGGCCTTCACTGTCGAGGAACCAGGACAGACGCGCACGCGCAGTGAGACGCAGGTGGTGGTCACACTTCGGGCAGACGTTGTCGTGCTTGGTCAGCTCCGGAAGGTACAGGACTGCTTCGCACTTGGGGCATTTACGCCACAGGCCGTCAGGAATGGAGGTACGCCGATCCTTGCGTTGGATACGGCTCATTGACGGCACAATCTTGTCAAGCCAGCTCATGGTGGGGAGGCTTCCGTTTTGCTGCTGTTCTGGGCACCGCTCGACGACTGTCGGCGGCCATGCGAGTTGGCGCATATTCCAGGGCGTTCACGCCCCCGGCAATATGGCGGGCAGCTACCATCACAGGGCAGTGCCAATGGAAAAGACCGTGCAACCCATTGGTCGTACGGCCACTTTTCCGAATTCTGGGGGTCATTGTAGCGGCTTCGCCCCCCTTGCGGGTAGTGCGAGATGCCAATTGAGCGTTGCGGCCCTCGCCGCTTGGGGCGAAAGCAGCGCAAGGGTCGCAACGCTTGCCGGCAAATCAGCGCTGCTGGCGGACTGCCTGACAGAATGCCTGCATGCGCTCGGCACTCTTCTCGCCGGGCGCGGCTTCCACACCACCGGAGACATCGACCGCGTAAGGGGCGACCTGCGCCACCGCTGCGGCGACATTGCCTGACTCGAGACCCCCGGCCAGGATGACCGGCAGCGGCAGATCGGCGGGGATGCGCGACCAGTCGAAGGTCTCGCCGGTGCCACCGGGCACGCCGGGACGATAGGCATCCAGCAGCAAGCCACGCGCATCGTGATAGCGCGCCGCCTGCGCGGCGAGATCGATCCCGTCACGCATGCGCAACGCCTTGATATAGGGCCGCCCAGCCGCCCGACACTGCTCCGGCGTCTCATTGCCATGCAACTGGAGCAGATCGAGATGCGGTGCCGCTGCGGCAATCTCTTCGGCGCTGGCATCCACGAACAAGCCGACCCGCGTCACGAAGGCCGGCACGCATGCGGCAAGCTCGGCCAATCGCGCCACACCGACCGCACGCTTGCTGCCCGGCCACAGCACGAAGCCCAGCGCATCGGCCCCTGCTGCCACGGCGTCGCGGATATCCTGCTCACGCGTCAAACCACAGATCTTGATCCGGGTACGCTGGCTCGCTCGAGCGCTCATCTCGGTCATGGGATCACTCCGTTCAACGTGAGGATTCATTCTGGGTGGCAGCCGTCAGCGTGTCATCCTCGGCGCCTGCCGCAGGGTCGCCTGCCGCAGGATCGCCTGCCGCAGGGTCGCCTGCCGCAGGAATCGCTTGCTCATGCTCGCGACTGAGGCGCTCGGCTTCACGGGCCACGTTGGCCAGTCGGATGGCCTCCTGCTCACTGAGCTTGCCTGCCGCGCGCGCCTCTTCGGCACCCTCGGCCTCGGCACGCGCCATGCGTGAGCGCACCATCGGGCAGTCCGGCAACGGGCGCTCGCCCGTCCACTCGCCAAGATGTGCGACCAGACCAGGGCCCAGGGGTTCCTTGGGCAGCGCATAGCGCGGCGGATAGATGACATCGACGAAGTGAAGCCCTGTCGCCGCTGCCGTCGCGCTCGAGCGCGTGCGATCTCCTCCGCGCATCAGCTCGACGATCCACTCGACAGGCTTCTCGCCACGCCCGATGGCCATCAAGGTGCCCGCGATATTGCGCACCATGTGATGCAGGAAGGCATTGGCCTGGATATCGATCATGACGATATGGCCATGGCGACTGACTTCAATGAAGTGCACGTGGCGGCGTGGCGAACGCGACTGACAGCCTGCGGCGCGGAACGCCGAGAAATCCAGCTCGCCCACCAGATGTGCCGCCGCGGCCTGCATGTCGGCGACATTGAGCGGCTCGCGACACCAGGTGACATTGTTGCGCTCCATCACCGGCCGAAACGGCTGGTTGATGATCATGTAGCGATAGCGGCGGGCGATGGCGCTGAAACGCGCGTGGAAATCATCAGGCACCGGCACGGCCCAATGAATCCCGATATCGGGGGGAAGGTTGACGTTACCGCCCATGCGCCAGGCCTTGCGACTGCGGCCCACGGGAGTATCGAAATGCACGACCTGACGCACGGCATGCACACCGGAATCGGTGCGGCCACTGCAATGCACGGCAATCGGCGTGGAGGCGACCTTGGACAAGGCCTTCTCGAGCGCTTCCTGCACGGAGGGGGCGTGGCTCAGACGCTGCCAGCCACAATAGCGGGTGCCATCATATTCAACGCCCAGAGCAATGCGCCCCGGGCGTCTCTCGTTATCATCCAGCGGTGTAAAAAAGGGCATCAGGTCAGACCAAAGCGCTCCATCAACGCCAGCGCCTCTTCACGGACCATGTCATCACTGGCAGTAGCGAGCGGCTCAAGCAGCGCAGCCGCCTGATCATCATCGCCATCCACCAACAACTGACGGGCTTCCTCGAGCTGTTGGAATGCCACGGTATCCTGGGCGCCAGCCCCAAACCCTGCCGACTCGACAGAGGGATAGGCATTATCCTGATCCCCAGACTCGAACGCCACTTCCTCGACCTCGAATTCCGAGATATCACGCCGCGGCACGTCCACCTCTTCCAGCGTCATGCTATCCAGTGACGGCAACTCGTCCATGCCATCAACTGCGACTGACGGCTTGCTGGACGCCTCATAGGGCTTCTGGCTCGCTGCGCTGCTCTCGCTCGCGGCACCGCTCTCGACCGCAGAGTGGTCATCCAGCTCTTCACGCAGTGAGGTGAACTCGACGGACTCCCCCTTGAGCGCGCTATCCGCCGCCTTGGATGCCATGGCATCAGCCCCCTTCTCACCATCAGCGTAGCCAGCATCCCCCAGCGTCAATTCCGGCGCCTGGTAGTCAATCACATTGTCGCTATTGAAGTGGGGCTCACGTGTGGTCGACTTCTCGATATTCTCACCCTTGAGACCCGGTTCGAACGCGACGCCTTGATCGACAGCAGGTTCGACCGCCGGCTCGCCCATTCTGTCGCCAGCAAGCGGTTCAGCATCAGACAGCGGCTCTGGTGTGTTGGATATCTCTTGATCATCAGAGGAAGCGCCAGAGCCGATGGTGGGCGCATCCGCAACACCGTGAGCACCATCATCGGCCTTGTCTCGACCTTCAAGCGGCGTGCGAGGCGCTACCACCTGCTGACTTGACACACCCGACAGGTAGGAAACCTTGCGCCCCACTTGACTCGTGACACCACCGGCGACTGCGCGCAGGGCACTGCTTGCGACGCTATAGCGATCCAGCAGTGCCTGAGCCTCGAAGCGCTCTTCCTCACTGCCGGCTGCCAGCACCTGCTCGCCTTCATGATGCAGGGCTGCGGCATTGCCAAGCTCACCATGGACCCCCATCAATTTGAGACGCAGATCCTGGCGTGCGGGATCTTCCACCAGACCGGCTTCCAGCAGGGCCTGCGCCTGATCGAAGCGGCCGTAGGCGATGAAGATGTCCGCCTCGCTGATCGCAGCCGCTTCCGGCTGTGAGAGCGGCTCGAGACTGCCGGAACCCCGGCGCGCCGCCACATTGGCATCTTCAGACGCGGATGACTTGTGACCCGCGGCAGCAGCGGCAGTCGAGGCCGCAAAGGTATCCGGGAAGACGCGTGGCTTGTCCTGGTCGGGCTCTTCATTGCCGCGGACCGCATCGGCAAAGCTCATGTTTTCATCGCCCCCGGAACTGGAGCGGCGGCGCATCAACAACAGCAACAGAAGCAGTAGTGCACCGGCTGCACCGCCGACGATGGCCAGGTTGTCCTGCACCCATTTCCAGGTTGCCTGGGGCCACGGCTGCTTGGGCAATACCAGGTTGCCCTCGCCGTCGCGCGGCTGACCGAGGTCCACGCCAGCCGTGATCAGGCTTTCCGGCAACGCCAACGGCGAGATACCGCTGTTGACGAGCAGACGATTCTGTTTGGCGAGCAGTACCTTGGCCGTCTCGAGCTGCTCGGTACGCTCTGCCAGCGACGCTCGCAGCTCGCCGACTTCGTTGCGCAGGGAGGCCACTTCGCTACGCAGGTCATCACGCTCCTGCTCCAGCTGATCGAGGCGCTGCTGATTGGTCAGCAGCTGGTCTTCCAGCGACTCGAGGCGATCGGACAGTTCATCGATTGCCTGCTGGCTACCCGCCGTGATCTGACCACTGGCTGCTACCGCCTTGGGCTTGCTGCCATCTTCATCCAGCAGCGTCAGACGCGGCTTGCCGTCGGCGCCCGCGCTGGCGGGCCCGCTCGGTGCGGCCGTGGCCGCAGGCACAGCACTGGCGGAGGTCTCGCTCGACGTGCTGGCCGACGCTTTCTTGCTGGCCGGAGCCGGCACGGTCTTGCCCTGCGCGCCCGCGACCCACTGCTGATACTGCTGACGCACTTCCTTGTCAGCCTCGGTACGCGAACGTCCCAACATGGTGCTGCGGTCCGGCACGCTCAGCACCACTCCCGCACGCAGCTTGTTGATGTTGCCGCCCGGGAAGGCCCTGGGGTTGGCTTCCTGGATCGCCAGCATCGCCTGACGGATGCTGACACTGGCATCCGGACGCACGCGACGCGCAATCGTCCACAGCGAATCACCGTTGCGCACCTTGATGCTGGACGGCGGCGTGCTGGATGACGCACTGCGCGAGGCAGCCTGGCTGGGCTGGGCATTGTCGCGGAACACCACGGAACGCGTCGGCGAGGAATCATTGGTGGCCAGCGGGCGCGAGCGCGCGCCGGCAGGTGTCACCAATGACGGCTGACTCGAATATCCCGCCGGATCGAACAACAGGGTCACCTGACGCTGCAGCTTGCCATTGGGCCATTCGACATCCAACAGCAGGTCCACATAGGGCTCACGTACCGCGCCGCTGGTGGACAGCTGAAGGTAGTAGCGCCCACCCTGCTGCTTGACGGCAACCTTGATGTCATCGCTGACATAGCTGCGATCGACGCCCGCTCGCGTAAAGGCGGCAGAATCGGCAACGCCGGCCTTGATGAGGCTGGCATCGAGGCCCGAGGTATCCGTGAGGCCGATGCGCGCGTCCAGTGGCTGATTCAGATTCGAGCGCAACCGCGGCGATTCCATGCCGACTGCCAAGGCCTGAGCACTGTAGACGGCGAACGACACCGCCAGTGCGAGAGGAAGCTTGCGTCCCATTGAGTGTCCCTTCGTATGCGGCCGAATCATTGCCCGGCCTGCGCATTATGTTACGTATACTTACACAAGATACCAGAGAGTCCGCCCCAAGAGTGCGGGAAGCCATTGGCAAAGTGGAAATAGTTTCAACGATAGAGTGACGGCCCACGATCGATAAAGGCCGCAGAGGCGTCATATCGCGAGTGACCAGCTCGTCGATATTCCCTTTACGATACCCGCAAAAAACACCTCCCTGCCATCATGCATCAAAAGCGTCAGTCAAAATCGCAAAAAATGCGCAGGAAAGGCTGAGACGTCTGGTACTTCCCTTGGCATCAGTGACCTATCTCTTACCTGAAATCACCGACCTTCCAAGACGTAACGTGCAAAAGAGAAACGCCCTCGACTCCAGAGAGCCGAGGGCGCTTTCAGGTCAGGCTCGCAATGAACCCGACGACATGCCGCTACACCGTGCGATCAGGCCGCGCGATGTTCACGCAGGATGGTCAGCATGCGCTTGAGCGGCTCCGCGGCCCCCCACAGCAGCTGGTCACCGACACTGAAGGCGGACAGGTATTCGCCACCCATCGCCAGCTTGCGCAGACGGCCGACCGGCACGGTCAGGGTGCCGGTCGCGGCGGCCGGTGTCAGGTGCTTGAGGCTGTCTTCCTTGGTGTTGGCGACGACCTTGACCCAGTCATTGTGCTTGGCCAGGCGGTCTTCGATCTCGTCCAGCGGCACGTCCTGCTTGAGCTTGACGGTGAAGGCCTGGGAGTGGGAACGCATCGCACCGATACGCACGCACAGCCCATCGATCATGATCGGATTGCCCTGGCTGTCGAGAATCTTGTTGGCCTCGACACCGGCCTTCCACTCCTCGCGGGTCTGACCAGATTCCATCGCGGAATCGATCCACGGCAGCAGCGAGCCGGCCAGCGGCGCACCGAACTGCTGAGTCGCGAAGTCATCGCCACGCATGGTGGCGGTCACCTTGCGGTCGATGTCGAGGATGGCGCTGGCCGGGGCAGCAAGCTCGGAGGCCACGCTGCCATTGAGCTGGCCCATCTGGGTCAGCAGCTCACGCATGTGGCGCGCCCCGCTGCCGGACGCCGCCTGGTAACTCATGGAGGTCATCCACTCGACCATGCCGGCTTCGAACAGGCCGCCCAGGCCCATCAGCATCAGACTGACGGTGCAGTTGCCGCCGACGAAGGTGTTGGCACCGGCGCCGATCTTCTGGTCGATCACGTGACGGTTGACCGGGTCCAGCACCAGCACGGCGTCCTTGTCCATGCGCAGGGTGGAGGCCGCATCGATCCAGTCGCCTTTCCAGCCGGCTTCGCGCAGCGGGCCGAACACCTGCTTGGTGTAGTCGCCGCCCTGACAGGTGACGATGACATCCAGCGCCTTCAGCTCATTGATGTCATTGGCATCCTTGAGCGCCGGCACCGGCGTGCCCACGTCAGGACCGGCCTGACCGACCTGGGAGGTGGAGAAGAATACCGGCTCGATACCGGCGAAATCGTTGTCAGCACGCATGCGCTGCATCAGCACGGAACCGACCATGCCACGCCAACCGACAAATCCGACTTTCAACATGCTTGTTCTCCTTGTTCATGCACGGCCGGGAGCATGGAAGACACCACCGCTCCCGACACAGGAATGACCCGCAGCGAGCACAGGCAACTCACACGAAGCGAGCCTTGCCCAACGCTCCAGCCGCAGGTCCTGACATGAGAACCCGGCGACGCACGCCGAGCTCCCCCATGATCATCGCGTGAACGCCGCTGGCTTGCGGCGCTCACGCGGGTCTTGCCTTACGCCTGGGCCTTGAAGGCGGCCAGCACGGCATCGCCCATCTCGGAGGTGGAGACCTTGCGCGTCCCGGCGTAGGCAATATCGGCAGTGCGCAGACCTTCATCCAGCACCACGCCGACCGCCTTCTCGATGCGCTCGGCCCAGGCGGCTTCATTGAGCGAGTAGCGCAGCATCATGGCCACCGACAGGATGGTCGCCAGCGGGTTGGCGATGCCCTGGCCCGCGATGTCCGGCGCGCTGCCGTGGCACGGCTCGTACATGCCCTGACCACCCGCATTCAGCGAGGCGGACGGCAGCATGCCGATGGAGCCGGTCAACATCGCGGCTTCATCCGACAGGATGTCGCCGAACATGTTGCCGGTGACCACCACGTCGAACTGCTTGGGGGCACGCACCAGCTGCATGGCGGCGTTGTCGACGTACATGTGCGACAGCTCGACATCCGGGTAGTCGGCGGAGATGCGCTCCATCACGTCACGCCACAGCATGGTGACTTCCAGCACGTTGGCCTTGTCGACGCTGCACAGCTTCTTGTTGCGCTTCTGCGCCATCTCGAAGGCGGTGCGACCGATACGCTCGATCTCGGACTCGGAGTAGACGTAGGTGTTGTAACCGACCTGCTGGCCGTCACGCGTCTCGATGCCACGCGGCTGACCGAAGTAGATGCCGCCGGTCAGCTCACGCACGATCATGATGTCCAGACCGGACACCACTTCCGGCTTGAGGCTGGAGGCCTCGGCCAGCTGCGGGTAGAGAATCGCCGGACGCAGATTGGCGAACAGCTCGAGCTCCTTGCGCAGCCCCAGCAGGCCGCGTTCCGGACGCAGCGAGATGTCTTCGAGCTTGTCCCACTGCGGGCCGCCGACTGCGCCGAGCAGAATGGCGTCCGCCGCCTTGGCCGCCTCCAGCGTTTCCGCCGGCAGCGGGTGACCGGCCGCGTCATACCCTGCACCACCGACCTTACCTTCGCTCAGCGTGATGTCCAGACCTTCGCTGCGGGCGGCTTCAAGGATCTTCACGGCTTCGGCAGTGATTTCCGGGCCAATGCCATCACCGGGCAGAATCAGGATATTGCGGCTCATCTGGAACTCTCCTTGGGCCGGAAGTCTTCCGGCGAGACCGACGGTTCACCGTCGGTGCTGAGACTGGGCTCGCCGCCATTCTGGACGGCGAGCCATGACGAATATGTTGCGATGTCAGGCGCTGACTGACGCGACGCTGGCCAGATCAGGCCGTCTTGCCGTCGCGGAACAGCCACGGACGCTCGGTGCGATGGCGCTTCTCGAAGCTGTCGATGGCGTCCTGGTCCTTGAGGGTCAGACCGATATCGTCCAAGCCTTCCATCAGGCAATGCTTGCGGAAGCTGTCGACCTCGAAGGGAATCGACTCACCGGACGGCGTGATGACCGCCTGTGCCTCGAGGTCGATATCCAGACGATACCCTTCCACCGCCTCGGCTTCCTTGAACAGACGGTCCACCGTGTCCTCGTCGAGGGTAATCAACAACAGACCGTTCTTGAACGAGTTGTTGTAGAAGATATCGGCGAAGCTCGGCGCGATGACCACGCGGAAGCCGAAGTCGGTCAGTGCCCAGGGCGCGTGTTCCCGCGAGGAACCACAACCGAAGTTGCGACGCGCCAGCAATACGCTGGCACCCGCGTAACGCGGCTGGTTGAGCACGAAGTCCGGATTCAGCGGACGCTTGCTGATGTCCTGACCGATATAGCCCTCGTCGAGATAGCGAAGCTCATCGAAGAGGTTCGGCCCGAAGCCGGTACGCTTGATCGACTTCAGAAACTGCTTCGGGATGATCAGGTCAGTATCGACGTTGGCGCGATCAAGCGGTGCCACGAGGCCCTGCTGGCGAATGAACTTTTCCATGTCGGGCCTCCTCAGGCGACTTGAGTGTTGTTGGTAGGGATGGGGGCAAAGTCACGAACATCAACGAAGTGACCCGCAATCGCGGCAGCGGCGGCCATGGCCGGGCTGACGAGGTGCGTACGCCCACCGAAGCCCTGACGGCCTTCGAAGTTGCGGTTGGAGGTGGAAGCACAGTGCTCACCGGCGCCCAGCTTGTCGGCGTTCATCGCCAGACACATGGAGCAGCCCGGCTCACGCCATTCAAAGCCCGCCGCGAGGAAGATCTCGTGCAGCCCTTCCGCTTCCGCCTGCGCCTTCACCAGGCCAGAGCCCGGCACCACCATCGCCTGCTTGAGGCTCTTGGCGACCGTGCGGCCTTCGGCCACGCGCGCCGCTTCACGCAAGTCCTCGATACGCGAGTTGGTGCAGGAACCGATGAACACGCGGTCCAGCTTGATGTCGGTGATCTTCTGCTGAGCGCTGAGGCCCATGTACTCGAGCGCACGCGTGATGCCACGCGCTTCGGTGTCATCGCTGGCTGCGGCCGGGTCCGGCACCACGCCATTGACGCTGGTGACCTGCTCCGGGCTGGTGCCCCAGGTGACCTGCGGCGCGATGTCTTCGGCCTTGAGCACGACAACCTTGTCGAATTCGGCGTCCGCATCGGAGACCAGATTGCGCCAGTCGGCGACGGCCGCTTCCCACTGCTGGGCGTTCGGCGCATAGGGGCGCTCGTAGAGATAGTCGATGGTGATGTCATCGACACCGACCAGACCCACCCGCGCACCGGCTTCGATCGCCATGTTGCAGATGGTCATGCGGCCTTCCATGGAGATGTCCTGGATGGCAGAGCCGCCGAATTCGATGGCATAGCCGGTACCGCCGGCAGTGCCGATCTCACCGATGATGGCGAGCACGACATCCTTGGCGGTGACACCAGTGCCGAGACGACCATCGACGCGCACCAGCATGTTCTTCATCTTGCGCTGGATCAGGCACTGGGTGGCGAGCACGTGCTCGACCTCGGAGGTGCCGATCCCGTGGGCCAGTGCCGCGAAGGCACCGTGGGTCGCGGTGTGGGAATCGCCACACACCACGGTCATGCCCGGCAGAGTCGCGCCCTGCTCCGGCCCGACCACGTGCACGATGCCCTGACGCGCATCATTGATGGTGAACTGCTCGATGTTGAAGCTGTTGCAGTTGTCGTCGAGGGTCTGCACCTGGATGCGTGAGGTCTCGTCCTCGATGCCCGCGATACCCGCAGCACGCTCCTTGAGAGACGTCGGCACGTTGTGGTCCGGCGTTGCCAGGTTGGCATCCAGACGCCACGGCTTGCGACCGGCCAGACGCAGCCCTTCGAATGCCTGCGGCGACGTGACTTCGTGCAGCAGGTGACGGTCGATGTAGATGAGTGCAGTACCGTCTTCGCGTTGCTTGACCAGGTGCTGATCCCACAACTTGTCATAAAGGGTCTGGCTAGCCATGTCGTGTCTCCTCGTGGCGCCTTACGGTAAGAGCGCGCTTGCTGCCTCGGGGCTCGTAACGGCCCCTTGATGAGGGTGTGTCGTCCAGTGTTGATGGCGGGGCGGTCGTGCGAGCCCGTGGATAGTGACCACTTGCTTGCAGGCTCCAGCATCGCCGCCGCGTCCTGTGCCATCAAGAGTACTCGGCGACAATGAATAAAAGCAATTCATGTTTTTCATGCTTTTGATTCCCAAAAGGAATACCATTACTCATCAGGTCTTGATCAGGAGTGCATCCACCTGCGGCGGCATCGATCGCCCCGCTTGACGCTCCCCTGAATGTCTCTCTGAATGCCCTCATGACAGGATAGCTGCCCCACATGGACACACCCTCTCTGCAGGCCTTCGTCGCCGTCGCCGAAACCGCCTCCTTCTCGCTTGCCGCCGAGCAGCTGCACCTCACCCAGCCGGCCGTTTCCAAGCGCATTGCCCAGCTGGAGCAACTGCATGGCGCACGGCTGTTCGATCGCATCGGACGGCGTGTCTCGCTGACCGAGGCCGGCAATATCCTGCTGCCCCGCGCCCGCGCCATCCTGGTGATGCACGATGACACCCGGCGTGCGCTGCGCAATCTTTCCGGCGAGGTAAAAGGCAGCCTGACGATGGCCACCAGCCACCATGTGGGCCTGCATCGGCTGCCGCCACTGCTCAAGGCCTTTACCATGGCCCACCCCGAGGTGCGCATGGACATGCGTTTTCTGGATTCGGAACAGGCCTATCAGGGCGTACTGGATGGGGAGCTGGAACTGGCCGTCGTCACCCTGGCACCGCATCGCGATCCCAATCTGACGGTGGTGCCGGTGTGGCTGGATGAGATGCGCTTCGTATGCGGACGTGATCACCCGCTGGCAGGCCATAAAGCGTTGCCGCTGGCCGCCCTCTCACAGCACGATGCCGTGCTGCCGGGCCACCTGACCTTCACGCGTGGCATCGTCATCGACACCTTCGCGCGTGACGGCCTCTCGGTGGAAGTCTCGATGTCCACCAACTACCTCGAGACCCTCAAGATGATGGTCGCCATCGGCCTGGGCTGGAGCGTACTGCCGGAAAGCATGATCGACGACGAGATCGAGATCCTGCCCATCGACCACCGCCCCATCGAACGCCAGCTTGGCTACCTCTATCACAACAACCGCACCCTCTCGAACGCCGCCAGCGCCATGATCGAACTGTTGGAAGGCGCAAGGGATGCGGCGTCGAGAAACCTCTAGCGCACTCGAAAGCCCCGCTTGGAAATACAGCCTGAACGCGCAACGCCAGCCCCGAAGGGCTGGCGTTGCGGTTCTGACTCACTGCTTGTGGCGCCGCGGATCAACTCTTGTCGCTATCCTTGGCATTGCCAGACGCGCCATCCGTCTTGCTTGCCGCAGGCTTGGCATCGTCCTTCTTGGCCTCTTCCGCTGCCTTGGCGGCGGCCGCCTTGCTGGCATTGGAGGGACGGCCACGGCGCGGCTTGGGCGCTTCGCTGCCGGTGTCACTCTTGGCGGTGGTAGTGGAAGCACCAGAACTTGAAGTGCTCGAGCGGGAAGCCCCCTGATTGGAAGCCCCGGTGCTGCTAGCCGTCTTGGCAGTGCTCGCGCTTCCCGTCGAGCTGGCGGTGCTCTTGCTCGCCATAGTCTTGCTGGCAGTGCTCTTGCTGGCAGTGCTCTTGCGTGTCGTCGCGGGCTTCGTAGCGCTGGAGCCTGCCGCGCTGGAACCCGAAGCCGTGGAAGAAGTTCTGCTGCTCGAGGTGCCGGATGCAGACGGCTTGCTGTCAGAGTCTGACTTGCTCGCAGTCGTCTTGCTTGCAGTCGTCTTGGCCGCCGTTGACTTGTTGGCAGTGGTCGTCTTGCTGGCAGCCGTCTTGCGCGGCGTGGAGGTCTTTCTCGCCGTGGTGGTCTTGGTCGCTGAGCTACCGGTGCTGCTGGCAGCCGTACTCGCAGTGCTCGGTTTTGCCGTGCTCTGTTTTGTAGTGCTGTCGCTGGCCGTGCTGCTGGTGGTCGTTGCGCTCTTGGCAGCAGTGCTCCTGGAGGCTGTGCTCTTGGGTGCAGCACGCTTGCGCGCGGCAGGCTTGCTTGCCGGCGTTGCCGACTCAGCGGCTGGCGATCCAGCGGCTGACGCCCCAGTGGCTGACGGCTCAGCGGCTGGCGATCCAGCAGCCGATGCGGCCTTCGAAGCGGCAGGTCTGGTGCTCGCACCTTGCGCCCTGGAGGCACTGGATGAGCTATTGCCCGCCGTGTCGCCGGCATCATTGGCGGCCTTGCCGGTGACGGCTTCGGTCATCGCGGTCATGGCCTCTTCCAGCGGCAGCGTCACCTGCTTGAGCGCTTCATTCACGCTCTTCTCGACCGTCTGTTGGACATCACGCACGGCCTTGAGCTGCGCATCCGCCACGCTGGTGATCTCTTCCGGCACGCTCTGCCCCAGCACTTCGGGAATGGTCTGGCGCGCATAACGCCCCGGCGCCGCCTCGATCACGTCGAGTTTGCCCTCACCCGGTGTGCGCGCAGAGACCTCCGGTTCCGGCTCCACGAAGCCATTGCCGGTCATCCACGCCTGCCAGTCATTCCACCAGGAACCTTCGTGCTGCTCGGTGCCCTCGAGCCACTCATCCGGCGTTGCCGGCAGGCTGTCGTTGGTGACGTAGCCGTACTTGTTCTTGTGCGGCGGATTGACGATACCCGCGATATGACCAGAGCCACCGAGCACGAAGCGCTTGATGGAGGCCTTGGGCAGCTGAGTGCCGTTGTAGGTGGTCTGCCACTTGGCGATGTGGTCCTCGCGCGCGGAGACCCAGTAACTCGGCGTCTCGATCTGGGAGAGATCGATCGGTACGCCGTCCAGCTCGATGCCGCCGGGCTGCACCAGGCGGTTCTCCAGATACATGTGACGCAAGTACCAGGCATGGGTACCGGCCGGCAGGTTGGTGCCGTCGGTGTTCCAATACAGCAGGTCGAACGCGGTCGGCGCTTCGCCCTTGAGATAGTTGGAGACGTAGAACGACCAGAACAGGTCATTCTCGCGCAGCAGATTGAAGGAGAACGCCATCACGCGGCCATCCAGATAGCCGTCCTGCACCATCTGCTTCTCGAGGCCCTGCAGCACCGGCTCGTTGAGGAAGACACCGATCTCACCGGGATCGGAGAAGTCCTGCAGCGTCGCCATGTAGCTGACCGAGCGCACGCGGTCGGACTGCTTCTCGGCCGCCAGATAGGCCATGGTGCTGGCCGTCAGCGTGCCGCCGATGCAGTAGGACAGGATGTTGACCTGCTTCTCGCCGGTGGCCTGCTCGATGGCATCCATCGCGGCCAGCGGGCCCATCTGCATGTAATCGGCCCAGGTGAGATCACTCTGCTCGGGCCCCGGATTGCGCCAGGAGATCAGGAACACGGTATGCCCCTGCTCCACCAGCCAGCGCATCATCGAATTGTCCTGACGCAGATCGAGAATGTAGTACTTGTTGATCCACGGCGGCACGACCAGCAACGGCGTGCTGAAGGCCTTCTCGGTGGCCGGACGATACTGGATCAGCTGGATCAGCTCGTTCTCGAAGACCACGTCACCCGGCGTGACGGCGATGTTGTCGCCGAGACGGAAGGCTTCGGTGTCGGTCATCGCGACATTGATGCCTTCGGCGGAGTTGGCCAGGTCATCGCGCAGACGCTTCAGGCCGTCGAGCAGGTTCTGGCCACCGGTCTCGCGGGTCACGCGCTGCACTTCCGGGTTGGTGGAGGCGAAGTTGGAGGGCGAGAAGGCGCTGACGTACTGGCGCGCGTAGAACTCGAGATTGCGCTTCTGGCTCTCCGGCAGGCCTTGAATGCCGGCCAGCATGTCGTCCACGGCGCGCGAGAACAGCAGGTATTGCTGCACGAGGAAGTGGTAATAGGGCTCGCTCTGCCAGGCCTCATCGCGGAAGCGGCGGTCAGAGCGCGCGGGCGTGATCACCGGCTCGACGCTCTCGCCATTCAGCTCGCGCAACGTGCCCTGCAACAGGGCCATCTGGTCCTGGAATAGGCGCGTCTGGGTCGACATCAACAGTTGCGGGTCACGTGCCAGGGCCTCGGCCCCCGCCTGGAAGCAACGACCCATCTCGTCATAGATGGTGGAAGCGGCGGCGCTGGGCCATAGGCGCTCCAGCATGTCACTCATCAAGGCTTGATACTGGGCGCTGGCCTGCTGCATCACGCTGGCCCACTCCGTGCCTTCAGCACCGTCGGGGAACAGACTGGTAAAGGCCTGAGAGAATGTCTGCGAGAACGCCTGCTGCTGGGCTGAGTCCATATCGCCCTTCCTCCTTGTCATTGACCATCACGTCATTGGCTATCGAAGCTTGGCTGCCGAGCATCTGCCGGCGGCACGGTTTCATCGAATCGAATCCTTCCTGACCACTGAGCAGTGCCATGCCGTCTCTCGTGAGACGGGCGCCTTCACTGGCGACGGACACTGCTTTTCAGACTGTTTTGAAGACCGTTTCACGGCTGATTTCAGAGGCGCCGTAGTCGAACATGCCAGGGCGTCAAGGCAAGCGCAGTGCCCTGTCAGCTGCAACATCCTGCCACCTGCAGGTCTGCTTTCCGTCGGATTCGCGCGCGGCAAATACGAGAGCAAAACAGCCTGTGCGCCAGCGTGCTCATCTCCAGCATGCGCCTTCCAGCACGGCAGGGGCAATGCCTGAAAACGGCAAAAAAAAGGCTGGCGCAAGCGCCAGCCTTTTCGGGGTATACCTTAGTTCTGCTTGGCGCGGCTTGTCGCGGCAGCCGGCTTGTTGCTGGCAGCGGAGGATGCCTTGTCCTCTGCTGCTGAAGCGGCTTTCTCTGTGGCAGCGGACGCCTTGTCGGTGGCTTCCTTGCCAGCGTCGGAGTAGGCCTGTTCGAGCTGGGCGCGCATTTCGTTGCCCATCTCGGCCAGCTTCAGGGAATCATCCATCATCTGCTGAGACAGCTCGGTCGCCACTTCCAGCTGGCGGTTGCTGAACTCGCTGAACTCTTCCATACCCTTGATTTCAGTGGCAGCACGCGCACGCTCGAGACCAGTCTCGGTATAGCGCTTGGCAGCGTCCATCTGATAATCGGCAATCTTGCCCATATGGTCGAGCATCAGAGTGTTGAGCTTGCGCATCGGCTGGTAGAAGCTGCGGGCTTGCTCGGCAAAGGCGTTGAACATCTGATCCTGCTGCATGACGGTTCCTCCCATGGATTCCGTACCGGGACAGCGCGCAGAAGTCTCTGCGCCACCTGTGGAGCACAGCAATATGCTGCACTGCACAAAGACTAGTCTGCTCCTCAGGTGGTTGCAATCCCATGACAGAAAACTGTCAAAGGACATTTTCTGTCATGGGATTGGCCGGGCATGCCTCACGCCCCTGTCAGCCAAGAGCGTTCTTCGCGCCTGCCGGCCATCAACTGCGCTTGGCGCGTGAGCGCGCACTGGCCGCAGAGGCCGGTTTCGCATCATCCGCCCGGCTGGCGCTTTGTTCTGCCTTCTGATCCGCGCCTTGATCACCACTGCGCTCCGAACTCCTGCGCGTGGCAGACTCCGGCTTGTCAGCCTCCTTGCCTTCCGCGCCGCCCTGACCGAACTGCTGCAGGGTATCCAGCATCATCTTCTGATACTGATTGAAGGCGGCCATGCCCTGGGCCATGCTCTCGCCCATGTCGCCGGGCATGCCGCCCGCTGCGCCCTGCCCGGCATTGCCAGCGCCAGACGCGCCACCCATCATCCCCTCGGCCATGCCCGGCGGCATGAACTTGGCAAACGGCGTGCCCGCGCCCGGTGCCATCAATGGCTTGAGCAGACTCATGGGGTCGTAGCCTTCAACACCCGCCTCCATCTGGCGACGAAAGCGCTCCATCAATTCCTGCTGGAAGGCTTCCACGTCCGGCAGGCCCATCGCCTGGCGAAATTCCTGCGGCGTGAGGTCGAATTCGACATTGATCTTCATGGCAGATTCCTTGTGTTGTCTGCCCGCGTACGGCGTGGTGCGCGAGTCCGCTGGCATGCATGCCATTCGAGTCTAGCAGCGAGAATGACACGGGGGCAGCCTGCTAATTACGTCTTTTCTTATTTACTTTCCGCAAGCCAGCCCACAACGCAAGACGCCCCAGCCACGAAGGATGCAGGGCATCACTCCACGACTGGGGCGTGTCTTTCACCACGTTCAGCAGCTTGGCAGCGTTACAAGTTCAACAGCTGGGCAGCGCCAGCAGTTCAGCCGCGCCGCAAGCGGCTTACACCTCGCGCAGCACCGGCGTGTCGACCTGGACGTCGGCGTTCTGGCCGCGATGGCGCAGCAGGTGGTCCATCAGCGTCAGCGCGACCATCGCCTCGGCGATCGGCGTGGCACGGATGCCGACACACGGGTCATGACGGCCGGTGGTGATCACCTCGACCGCCTCGCCGTTGACGTCGATGCTGCGACCCGGCAGCCGCAGGCTGGAGGTCGGCTTGAGGGCGATGCTGGCACGGATGGTCTGGCCGCTGGTGATACCGCCCAGAATGCCGCCGGCATGATTGGAGAGGAAACCTTCCGGCGTCATCTCGTCACGGTGCTCGGTGCCCTTCTGGCTGACCACGGCGAAACCGTCACCGATCTCGACGCCCTTGACGGCATTGATGCTCATCAGGCCATGCGCGAGTTCGGCATCGATGCGATCGAAGATCGGCTCACCCAGGCCGACCGGCACGCCAGTCGCCTCGACGGTGACCTTGGCACCCACGGAATCACCTTCCTTGCGCAGGGCGTCCATGTACTGCTCCAGCTCTTCGAGGCGATCGGCATCGCCACAGAAGAACGGATTGGTGTCGACCAGCGACCAGTCCTTGACCTCAAGCTCGATGGGGCCGAGCTGGGACAGGTAGCCACGCACCTGCACGCCCAGGCCCGCCAGATACTTCTTGGCGATGGCCCCGGCGGCGACGCGCATCGCGGTCTCGCGGGCCGAGCTGCGGCCGCCGCCACGGTAGTCACGCTCACCGTACTTGTGGTGATAGGTGTAGTCGGCGTGGGCCGGACGGAACTGGTCCTTGATCTTGCCGTAGTCCTTGGAGCGCTGATCGGTGTTCTCGATCATCAAGCCGATGGCCGTGCCGGTGGTGCGGCCCTCGAACACGCCCGAGAGAATGCGCACCTGGTCCGGCTCGCGACGCTGGGTAGTGTGGCGCGAGGTGCCGGGACGGCGGCGGTCCAGATCGATCTGCAGATCCGCTTCGCTGATCTCGATGCCCGGCGGGCAACCATCGATGATGGCGCCCAGTGCCGGGCCGTGGCTTTCGCCGAAGGTGGTGACGGTGAACAGCTTGCCGAAGGTATTTCCGGACATTCAGGGGGTCCTCAGGCGATGCCGCCGGTCATGGCCGACGGCGTTCTGATAATAGTTGTCGTAAGCGTTGCAGAGCCTGGCGGCCTGCGCCCGTGCTTCTGGCAAACCCCGCCAGCTCAGGCACCCGCCAGCTCAAGCGAAATCCGCCGGGTCAGGCGCCCGCCAGCTCAAGCGAATTCGGGTGCGCAGACTTCCAGCGTCTGGGCATCGATGGCGAAGACGCCGTTGCCGCCGCGCTCGAACTCCAGCCACATGAAGGGCACTTCCGGGAAGGCTTCCATCAGGTGACGTTCGGAGTTGCCGACCTCGACGATCAAGACGCCGTCGTCGGTCAGGTAGTCACGCGCCTCGCGCAGGATACGGCGCACGATATCCAGGCCGTCGTCACCGGCGCCCAGCGCCAGCGCCGGCTCATGGCCGAATTCCTGCGGCATGTTGGAGAGATCGAAGGTATCCACGTAGGGCGGATTGGAGACGATCAGGTCATAGCGCTTGCCCGCCACGCCCGCGAACAGGTCCGACTGCACGGCGATGACACGCCCTGCCACGTCGTGACGTTCGATGTTGCGACGCGCGACTTCCAGCGCCTCGCTGCTGATATCGACCAGGTCGACCTCGGCGGTCGGCATCACCAGCGCGGTGGCGATACCGATGCAGCCGGAACCGGTGCACATGTCCAGCACGCGGGTCGGCGGCAACTCCGGGAACCAGGCCGAGAAGCCGCTCTCGATCAGCTCGGCGATCGGCGAGCGCGGAATCAGCACACGCTCATCGACATCGAAGGGCACGCCGGTGAAGAAGGCTTCGCCGAGCAGATACGGCAGCGGCTTGCGGGTGGTGATGCGCTCACGCACCAGCGCCACGATGCGCGCACGCTCCATGGTCAGAAGGCGCGCGTCGATCACGGCGGGGTCCGTGTCCCACGGCAGATGCAGCGCACCCAGCACCAGCGCCACCGCTTCGTCCCAGGCAGAATCGGTGCCATGGGCGAAGTGCAGGCGATGCGCGTGGAACTCACTGGTCGCCCAGCGGATCAGGTCGCGCAGGGTCACCAGCTCCTCGACGAGACGGGAGTCCGGCTCACTGAGGCTGGAAGGATGGCGCAGGTCGGACGCGGAAGATGTGGACACGGTGATTCCTGTAAGCGGACAGATGGACAACGAGCGCCGCCAGTCGTGAGGGGTCGGTGGCGTCTCGCGCAGGCATTGTAGCGTTCACGAGGCGTGGCGGCGACCCTTGGCATGCCTTGATGGCGCGCCTGCCGCTTTTGTCTTCGCAAGCGACAATCGTTTGTCTTCGACAGTGACAACCGCCTGTCTTCGACAGCGACAACAGCCGCGCTATACTGCGCGACTTGCCATTTTATTGCCCGCGGAGCCCGGCCATGCCACCCAACCACGACGACAGCTCGGATACCGGCGACGACTTCAACGCCTTCCGTGCCGCCCTCAAGCAGGCCGGCGTACGCAAGATCACCACCAACCGCGCCGACCCCGGCCGCAAGCCCGTCGACCAGGAAGAGCAGGCGCGTCTGGCGGCGCGCCGCGCTGCCGCCAGCGAAACCTCGACCGACACGCTCGGCACGCCATCGCGCACCACCGATGGTCAGGTCGAGCCGGTCACGCCCAGCCAGCTGCTCGACTTCGCGGTGCCCGATCTCCCCTACCGCCAGCGTCAGCGCCTCAAGCGCGGCGAGATCGCCTGGGAGGCGGGTCTCGATCTGCACGGCTATACGCTGGAGCAGGCCCGCATCGAGCTCGAGTCCTTCATCGACGATGCCATCGCCCGTCGCTCACGCTGCGTGCTGGTGGTGCATGGCAAGGCATGGACCGGCATGGCCGATCACCCCATCATCAAGAGCCACGTCAATGCCTGGCTGCGCCAATGGCCTGACGTGCTGGCCTTCACCTCGTCACTGGAGCTGGATGGCGGCAGCGGCGCAGTCTATGTCCTGCTGCGCAGCAAGGGCCGTGACCCGCTGCTCGATTGAGCGAATCCCGCGCTCGCCACACCGCCGAGAACTTGACGATCCGAGCATCTGAATCGCTGAGCACCTGAATAGCCGAGCACTTGAATAGCGAGCACCTGAATAGCCGAGTACTTGAATAACCGAGTGCTTGAATAGCCGAGCACTCGAGTAGCAGAGGCAGGCCTCACGCCGAGCCTGCCGCCATAACGACAAGGGAACACCCTGATGACACCCAACGCTGAACAGCCCATGCACACCTCTTCACGCCGCGCCCTTTCCGCTGCCATCCTCGGCGGCGCGACCGCCGCTGGCCTGTCGCTGGCCTTCGCCATGCCGGCCGCCGCCAGCGATGCACTGTCCGACAGCACTCTTTCGCGTGTGCAACAAGGCCAGGTGCTGAAGGTCTGCACCACCGGTGACTACGCGCCCTTCAGCCACCGTGAAGACAATGGCGACTTCGAAGGCATCGACATCGACATGGCCGCCTCACTGGCCAAGAGCCTGGGCGCCACGGTACAGACCGTGCCGACCAGCTGGCCGACGCTGATGGAAGACTTCACCTCCGGCAAGTGCGACATCGCCATGTCCGGCATCTCGGTCAAGCTGGACCGTCAGGCTCAGGCCTACTTCAGCCAGCCGTACCAGACCGGCGGCAAGACGCCCATCGTGCGCTGCGAGGACGTCGACAAGTACCAGACCGTCGCGCAGATCAATCAGCCCAGCGTGCGCATCACCGTCAACCCGGGCGGCACCAACGAGCGCTTCGCCAATGAATTCCTGAGCGATGCCACACGCGTCGCGCATAACGACAACCGCACCATCTTCAACAACATCATCGAAGACCGTGCCGATGTGATGGTCACCGACGCCATCGAGACCCAGCTGCAGGCCAGCCGTCATCCGGAGCTGTGCAGCGTGCATCCTGATGCGCCGTTCACCTTCTCCCAGAAGGGCTATCTGCTGCCGCTGGGTGACAATATCTGGAAGGCCTACGTCGATCAGTGGCTGACCCAGATGCAGGGCACCGGCGAGCAGGCCGCCATCTTCGACAAATGGATCAACGGCTGAGGCGACGCTTCGCTCAGGCTCCGGTCACACGCTCTGCAATGAAGCGCTCTGTATTGAATAGCACTGTATTGAAGAGCACTGCAACGAAAAGCCCCCGCCGATTGGCGGGGGCTTTTTCATTAAAGGGCAACTCACGACAGCCTAGCCGTCGCTGCCCTTCTCGTAGCGATCCAGCGCTTCGGCGGCCAGGTGCCGGCCCAGCTTGATCAGGCCCGCGGCGCGGTGGAATTCATAGGCGCCACACACCGTCTTGGGAATCTCGACCAGGATATCCGGTGGATAGCCGGCGATCTTGTACTTGGCCAGCGTCGCCTGAGTGATATCGAAGGAGCGCATCATCATGTCCAGCTTGCCCCAGGCAAGCTCCGGCGCGTTCTCATCGACCCGCTCAGGCTCGGCTGCGGATGGCGGCTGCTTGCCTTGGGTGACAGCGCCGGTCTCTGCCTGCGGCTCTGTCAACGCTTCTAACCCCGGCGCTGGCTCGGCATCGCTGCTTTTCAGTGCCTCGAACTTCAGGCGCGAGGCATCGCCCGGCGGCAGCGGGACACCGCCGACCGGACTGGCAAATGCCATGCCTTGCTGGTCCTCCAGCGCCTGCTCCTTCTCGGCAGAGAAGATGCGCTCGGCCCCGCGACGCACTCCCCGCAGCCAGTCACTGAAACCACCGCCGCGCGCCTCCAGGGCGGCTTCGCGCGCCTCTTCCTCGGCGGCATCGGCCGGTGGCAGCATCTGCTCCAGTGTCTGGTTGCGCGGCGAATGCGCCGTGGCGTTGACCGCCAGCACCAGGTCAACGTGGGCGGCGACCAGCGGCGTGATCGGCAAGGGATTCATCAGGCCGCCATCCACCAGCACCTTGCGGTCGCGTTGCACCGGCGTGATCACCCCGGGCACCGCGATGGAGGCCCGAATCGCCTCGAGCAGATTGCCGCTCTGGAACCAGACCTCCTTCTGGGCGATCAGGTCGGTGGCGACGGTGGTGACCGCAATCGGCAGATCCTCGATGCGCGTGTCACCGATCAGGGCTTCCAGCTCATCCATGATGCGACGCGCGCGAATGGCGCCCATCGGGCTCCAGGTGACATCCACCAGCCGCAGCACGTCAAAGTAATCCAGCTCACAGACCCAGTCGCGATAGGCATCCAGCTTGCCGGCGGCATGAATGCCCCCGACCAGTGCGCCCATCGAGCAGCCCGAAATGGCGCGAATGTCGTAACCGCGCGCCAGCACTTCCTCGATGACGCCGATATGGGCATAGCCTCGGGCCCCGCCACTCCCCAGTGCCAGGGCGATGGTCTTGCGCTTGGCCATGGCATGTCTCCCGCTGCAGATGATGAAAGATGAACGGACGCGGCACGCGGTGCATCGCTCAGTGCGAGCTGATCCACTCGACGATGGCATCGGCGACCGCCGCCACGTGGGGCGGCTCCAGATGCAGGTGGTGGCCACCCGGCAAGACGCGACGCTCGAGCCTCTTCACGGCATCACGTGCCTGCTGTGCCTCGTGCCTTATGGTCAGGATACCCTGCTCGCCCTCGATCAGCAGTACCGGTTGGGTCAACGCCGCCAATAACGCCAGCACCTGCTCCGGGGTGTAGCGCATCAGTGAAGGCCGCAGCAGGCGGCGGTCACTTCTCAGCCGCAGGCCACCGTCTTCCAGTACTTCGAGGTTGCGCTCGACGATCGGCCGCGCCGTGTCGGCATCAATCGGCGTGACACCTCCCGCGACCCGCGCCGTCACGGCGTCCTCGACATGACGATAATGGGCACGTCGCGTGGCGGCGCGTCTGACCGGCTGCGCGTGGCGTGCCAGCAACCCGCGGCGCAGCTGATCGACCACCTCCGAGGCTGGCGTGGCAAGTGCGCCGATGCCATCGATCAGCACCAGTCGCGCGATATATTCCGGCAGCGCCGCAGCCACCTGCCCCGACACCGCCGCCCCCAGCGAGTGCGCCATCACCGTGACCGGCGCGCGCGGCAGCCCCTCGTCATACAGGCCTTCCAGCGCCTCGATCACATCGTGACAGTAATCCCACACCGCATAATCACCGTGCTCACCCAGCGGACTCGAGCGCCCGTGACCGACCATGTCGATGGCGACGAGACGAATGCCGAGCCGTTCACACAACAGCGGCGCCAGGCGGCTGAAGCTGGCGGCATTGTCGAGCCAGCCATGCAGCGCCAGCCACGTCGGTGCCTGCTCGGCGTGCTCGGCAGGCGCCCACTCCAGGGCCGCCAGCTCTCCTCCCGTGCGCCGTGGGAAGCGACGCTCACGCAGCGTAACGTTGGCGCTCTGGGGAGCCTCTGCGATGTCCTGAATGGATTGATCAATGCTCATGCTTGCCTCCCGGCCAGCAGGCCTGGCGGCAGTACATCCGGCGGCGCGAGGTCGGCGATGGCCGCCAGCAGCGCGGCACGCGTCTCTTGCGGGTATTCAAAGGGGTACATATGTCCTCCCCGGACATGCTCCACCGTCAGCCCGGCGCGGCGCAGGCGTGCCTGACGCGCCGGCGTGAGCAGATCAGACTGGGCGCCGGCCAGAATCCTGACCGGCACCGCCAGCTTCGCCGGCGAGCCTGACAGGTGATCGCTGAGGTGGCGGAAGATCTCGACCTCGTGACGGGTATCGAAGCTCAATGACAGGCTGCCATCTGCGTGACGATGGGTGGCGTTGTCGACGTAGTCGTCCAGCGCCTCTGGCGTGAAGTTGGCGAACAGCGAACGACGGCGTAGGTAATCCTGCATGGCCTGACGGGAGTCCCAGCGCGCGCGACGCCCGCGGGTGCGGCCTGCCGGCGTGACACGATCAATGAAGCCGAAGCGCTTGGCGACCTTCATGCCCAGCGCATCACGGCCCAGCATCAACGGCGGGTCGAGCAGCACGAGGCAGTGGAAGCGTTCCGGCTGCTTGAGCGCCGCCATGTAATTGACGATGCCTCCCAGCGAATGCCCGACTCCGATCACCTTGCGTCCGGTGCCGCCCGCCGCGGGCAACGGCCCCAGCGCGGCGTCCAGACACGCCAGCCACTCATCACGCAGCGAGATCAGATTGTTGCCGACCGGATAGGCAGGGTCGTGCGCCAGTCGGTCCACCGGTAGCAGATTGAAGTGCTCGGCCAGCGGCGCCAGCAGGCTCTTGTAGCAGGCACCGGTGAAGCCATTGGCATGCGCGAAGGCCAGCACCGGGCGCTCGGTGTCGGTATTCAGGCCGGCCGGGGCAGCGTCGTCCTGCTTGGACAAGGCCTGTTCGGACAAGGCCTGTTCGGACAAGGCCTGTTCGGACAAGGCCTGTTCGGACAAGGCACGTTCGGACAAGTCCTGCCCGGGCCGGGGTTGCCGTGAGGTGGCATTCATCGCAAGGTCTCCTTACCACGGGCCGTCGTCCCTGACGCGCCCAGACAAACGGTTGTTTAAATATAGTCAACAGCATGCCAGCCCCGCCCCATGGGCGCTACTCCTCCCTTTGGCCCATGGAGCACCTCACTCTCCTTCCATGCCCGCCGGCACCAGCGCAGCGGCTGTTTCCGTGCTGGGCTCGGCTGCTTCCGCCTCAGGCAACGCCAAGGCACGACTGACCGCCAGCGCCGCCTGAACCGCGACAGCCGTGAGCTCAACAGGCTCGTCTTGCAACGCCCTCGCGCCCAGTGCCAGCAGATGATCGCGCAGCGCGCCATTGACCTGTATCTCGACGGCATTCAAGCGCGCGACCAGTTCAGGTGGCCACCCCTTGCCGGAGAGCGTCAGCCGCGCCCAGGGCTTGCTGCCCGCGGCGATGGCCAGCACCAGCTGGGTGCGATCATTGAGCTGCTCATGCTGACGGTAATAGAGCGAGGGGCGCGACCAGTTGAGGGTCAGCGTCACGGCGGGCTGCCAGGCGTCTGGCTGGGCTGCGCCGCTTTCTATCGTGGAGGCACGGGGGCGCAGGTCATTCTGCGTCAGCGGCGACAGCGCAGCGAGAATCTGATGGGCAGCGTCGCTGTCAGGTGCCAGGCCTCGCACCAGCGGCCCTTGCCGTGCTGAGGCGTCTTGAGCAGACGCCGCCAGCGAGATGTCCATCCGACTCAGCGGCTTGTACACCGCGGCGTCACTGCGCAGCTGAATGACATCCAGCACCTCGCTGGGCGCCATGCCGCCGCGCCAATCCGGCAACCCGATATCGCGCGTCAGCTCCCAGATCGGCGCGCCATTCGCGCCATTCGCGCCAGCCAAAGCGTGGGAGCCTTTCACGTTCGCATCCGAGGGTGACGGCACCCACCGCACGTAGCGACCCGCCAATTCAGCACTGCCCGCACCGCTCAGCTGCGTTGCCGCCGCGGGCCTGGCGCCCAGTTGCAGACTCACCTGAGCGCCATTGCCCTTTACGCTCAGCAGCGGTGACTGCGCGCTGAAACCCAGCGCCTCAAGTGCCTTATCCGTGGCCGACTTGCGCGTGCGCAATTGTGCCTCGCCCAGCTGACTCACAAGCGCCTCCACCTTGCCCTGGCGGGCAGGCCAGCCGGCCAATGAGGTGATCTGCCAGTCGCCTGCGGGCCCACGCGCCAGACTCAACCAGTCCTGGCTGGCCTCTGCGCCACGTCGAATGCCGATGCGCTGCGCCGAGGCGGCCACCTGCGAGAGCAGCGGCAAGGGCTGCAAGATGCCTGACTGACCCGCGGCCACTGTCGTCAGTGCCTGGCTCATCAGCGATTCACTTTGCCACTGCGCAGGGTCCGCCCCATCCGTGACGGCGCCTGAGCGCAGCGATTCCACCAGTGACGGCCCTGCGGTGAGCGCCGTCACCGCGGCCACGGAGACCAGCGCCGTCAGTGCCCATCCCGTCCGATTGAAGCGCCCCATCAATCACCTCCCGACTGGGTAGTATCGCTCGGTCTTGTCTTGCCTGAAGCCGCCTTGCCTGAATCTGTCTTGCCTGAAACTGACTTGCCCGAGCCTGTCGAAGCGCTTGTGGCGGCGTCACTCGCGGAACAGGCGCTGTGCTGTGCACTGCGCTGCTCATTGCGCTGCTCATTGCGCTGTTCATTGCGCTGTTCATTTCGTTCTGCGCTGCGCTTCCCGCTGGGCTGACCGTGGCCCGACAGACGCCCTGTCGACTGATAGCCCGCGCGACGGCTGGCGCGATAGCGGCGCCAGCAGATCAGCTCGCCGAGCAGGCTCAATGCCACCGGCAAGGCCAGCAGCGTCCACAGGCGCAGCTCGCGGCGCAGGGCATCACGCTCGGCATTCGCCTCACGCTGCTGACGTGACAACGCGTCCTCGAAGTCCTGCTGCATCGCCGCCAGGGCGTCGCTTTGCTGCGCGGCTTCGGCCTTGTTGGACACCGGCGTCGCGCCGAGCGCACTCAGACGCGTCTGCCAGTCATTGCGCAGCCGGGTCTCCTCGGCGGCCTGATGATCGGCCAGTTGATGCAGGCGCGTCAGCTCGCGCACCTGATGGGCACGCGCGCGCAGGGCGACCAGCTCGGGGCTGCCTGCCAGCAGGTCCACGGCATTTTCCAGCCAGCGCGCATTGGCATTGAGGGCCTGCTCGCTGCCATCCGCTGCCGTGCGCCGCCACAGACGGTCACTGGCCATGTCGACATCGCTGACCACCAGCAACTGGCCGCCCCTGGCGCCTGCCGCTGGCCATTGCGCCAGCACGGCCAGCCCGCCCGCCGGCGGTGTTTCCCCTGCCACTCCCGACAGCGGACGCGGGTCCATGCGGCTGGAGTGAACACGCGCCGCCGGAATAAGGCGCGCCTCATCATTGCCACGAATCAGCCACTGCAACGGCGCGTCTTGCGCTCCCGGGCCTTTCGATGATGCGTCTGCTGCATCAGGCAGCGGCGCCAACCAGCCCGCGCTGGACATCACCAGTTGCTCGACATTGAGGTTGAGCGCGGCGTCCGACAGCTGGGCGGCACTTAGCCCGAGCAACGTCGGACTCAGCGCACGCGTGCCGTCCAGCAAGCCGATCGGCAAGGCCAGCTGCGCATCCGCCACCACCTCGCCCGCACGTGATTCAAGCCCGGCGCGCGCCAGCAATGTCGTGAGCGCCTCGGAAGCCGGCGCCGGCTGATCGAGCATTTCGGGCAGCGGGTCCACCAGCATCAACACCCGGCCGCCACGCTCGAGATAGGCCGTGATGGCCTCCAGCGTCTTGACCGGCAACAGCCGCGGCGCGATCACCAGCAACGCATCCTGATCGGCGATAGGGCGCGCGGCATCATCACCGGCCGACAGCCAGTCGATGCGCAGGCGTGCATTGAGATGCTCCATCAGGCCCCAGCTGCCCAGCGCTCTGCCCTGCTCCAGGCTGGGCTGGCCCATCACCGGCAAACGCGAGACGACACCCAGGCGCGGCGGCTCGGTGCGCGAGACTTCCTGGATCTGGCGTGTCACCTGCGCCTCCAGCCCGCCGATATCCGCCGCCTTGAGCAGCGGAATGGCGCGGCGTTCGGCGTAGGGGCCATCCACCACCAGCCCGAACAGCATCTCTTCGCCGCCCGGCAATGACAGCGCGGTCAGGCCCTGCGCTTCGAGATCCGCGAAGTCGGCACTGTCCGGTGCAGGATCGACACGCTTGAGGCGTATCTGCGGCTCACGCGCGAAGGCGGCCAGACGCGTCTCGATCCGTGTCGCCAGTTCACGCAGCTGCGGCAGGTCGGCGGCGAAGCGTTCGCTGTAGGCGAAAGTCAGCGTCACCGGTGCCTCGAGGTCATCGAGCACCGCACGGCTGGCGGGGCTCAGGCTGTGCTGACGCGTGGCGGTCAGATCATGCGCGCGGGTGAGCGGATTGTGGCCGTCGGCCGTCAGCAGCGGCGGCAGGCGCACGCCGGCCAGCAATAGCGCGGTGACCGCAGCCGCCAGCGCCGCCGTGACCAGCCACTGTGGCGCCTGCTTGCGTGCATGGCGCTCCTGACTGAGGCCGCGCGCCTGCAGCACCAGCCCGGCCAGGGTCAGCAGCAGGAAGTAGCTGGCATCGAGCCAGGTCGGCCGGCCTTCACTGAAAGGCGTCAGATGCGCCGGCAAGCTGATCAGATCTAGCAGCTGCACCCAGTGCGGCGCCAGATGCAGAGCCAGCTGGCTCGTCACCGCGGGTGTGCCCGGCAGCATCAGCGCCAGACCCAGTACCAGCGCCCCGAGCCACGCCGACAGCGCAGAAGGCGCGCGCACCGCCAGCGCCTGACCGAGACTGGCCAGCGCCATCACCAGCAGCGCCATGCCCAGATAGCCGCTGAGCATCAGGCCGAGATCCGGCGTGCCGAGCCAATGGATCAGCACTACCAGCGGTGCCGTCATCGCAAGCCCCAGCCAGCCCAGCACGCTGGCACTGATCAGGCGTGCACTGGCCAGCCGCCATGACCCCAGCCCGAGGCCGGACAGCCATTCGAGCAGGCCATTGGCGCGCTCTTCCGGCCAGCCGCGCAGGGCCAGCAGCGGTGTCCACAGCACCAGCAACCAGGGCAACACCTGCCACAGCGAGCCAAGATCGGCGCGATCACGTGCCAGCAGATCGCCCACCTCGAAGGCCCCCAGCGGAGCCAGCACCGCCATCACCACCAGCAGCGACCAGCTGGCGCCCTGCGTCAGTGCCTGATGCAGGTCACGGCGGACCAGCGCGAGAACGGCCCTCATTACGACACCTCCTGATCTGCGCGCGGTGTCTGCTTGCGCATCGGCAGCGGCGAGGGCTGTTCCGCCATGCGCGTCACCAGCTGGCGGAACGCGACCTCGATATCGCCCCGTTCGTGGACGCATTCATCGAGGCGGATTTCCATATAGCTGCACCAGCGTGCCAGCGCGGGGCGCGGGTCCTGGTGGAGCCGCCCGGCCAGACGCAGCACGGCGCCGGTCGAGACCACCAGCGGCGACTTGTCACGCGCCATGGCATCGCCGGGCTTGACGGGCGTGATGGCCGCCACGCCCGGCAGACGCGAGACACTGGCCAGCTCGCGCTCGCTCAGGGCCCGGCTCAGCGTCACTCGCCATACCGGCAGGCTGGAACTCGCGCCATACCCCGCGCCGTAGCGCGAACGGCTGCCGCCCAGAATGCCTTCGCTTACCGAGGTCGCGGCCAGCGCCTCCGGCGTATCATCAAAGCCCAGCTGGCCATTGGCCATGACCAGTACGCGGTCACAGATGCGAGGCACTTCCTCCAGCAGATGGGTGGAGACGATGATCAGACGCTCACGACCCAGCTCACGAATGAAGGCGCGCACGCTGTCCTTCTGCAGCGGGTCCAGCCCATCGGTGGGCTCATCGAGCAGCAGGATGTCCGGATCATGGGTCAACGCCATCGCCAGCGCCACACGACGCCGATAGCCTTTGGATAACACTGCGCACAATTGATTGGCGAAAGGCGTGATATCCAGGCGATCCATCAATGCCGCAAGGCGATCATTGCGCACCTTGCGCGACAACCCATGCAGACCCGCCACGCACTCGAGGCTCTCGCGCACCGTCAGCTGCGGCCACAGGGGCGCGCCCTCCGGCAGATAGCCGATGCGACGCTTGAGGCGATTGAGCTGGCGCTGACTGGCGCGACCATCGAAGGCTTCGCCTTCCAGCTCCAGCTGGCCCTGGGTGGCGGCGAGCGTGCCCGCCAGCATGCGCAGACTGGTGGTCTTGCCGGCACCATTGGGCCCCAGCAGACCGATGACCTCACCACGCGAGGCCGTGAAGGTCAGCCCGGTGACGGCCTGTTGCTGACCGAATTGACGCCCGAGCCCGCGACTGACCAACAGCGCCGGGGAAGCGGACGGCTCGGCAGGCTCACGCGCGGGAGTTGCCACAGAGCGAGTCGCAGCAGAGGGCGCCGCGCCAGAGGGCGTCGCGTCAGAGGGCGTCGCGGCAGAAGATGACGCAGAGGTCGTGTATGGGTCCTGCAAGATACCCGCTCCTTGTACTTTTCTTGATAGGGGCAATGCGCTGCCGGGGCTGATGGTTCCGGCAGGTGATCATGAGGCCGGAAGATAACCGTGGCACCGGCAGATAACCGTGACAGATGACAATGCAGCGCACAGGGTAAGCGGACAGCCTGCGCTCGCCAAGCAGGAGTGCGCGCACAGTCGCCACTCGCGCGGTTATGGCGTCTATTCCGCCCTTTGCCGGCACTCAAGGCGGGTCGCGGCGCCGGTCTTCTCTACCATCACGCCCGCCCGCGCCTCTGGTTGGCGGCATGCGGTCAACGCGACCTGATACCAGAGCTGATAGCGGAACTAGCACCGGGGCTGATGCCCGAGCTGCACGACTATCCCTAAGTCTAAGGAAAGCCTGATATGCTGGGCGGATGACAGGCACGCGCTGTTGTCAGAGCGCCTTGCTGGCCGGCCGTCTGCCCGCCAGAGCCTTCACACGCTGAGCCTTCATTCGCTGAGCCAATATTTCACCTTGCTGGACAGGACCCCTCGATGCCCAAGCATGACAAGCAGTCCGCTACTTCCTCGCCGTCTTCCAGGCCGCGTCGCGATACACGCCTGCGCAACGGCCTGTTCTGGGCCTTGCTGGCAGCGGCCTTGATCACGGGCTTCTGGCTGGCCTGAGCCAGGCCGCCGCGGCAGTTCACGACGAGTCTGATACGACAGTTCGCAACAGGCTGGCATGACAGTTCACGATGGGCGGTCGCGCAACGCTCGTCAGGCGCTGACCAAAAGCCTCACCAGACAGACCGCAACACTCACAGGACAAGGGCGGAAATGAGCGAGACTACTTCATGAACGACATGCTGGCGCTGTTCGTCGCGACCCTGAACGTCACCGTTCCGGTCTTCGCGATGGTATTTCTGGGCCTGGGCCTCAAACGCCTCGGCTGGATCGATGACACCTTCATCGGCACCGCCTCATCACTGGTGTTCAAGGGCACCATGCCGGCGCTGGTCTTCCTCTCCATCGTGCGCGCGGACCTGGATCACGCCCTGCGCCCGGGCATGCTGACCTACTTCGCGCTGGCGACACTGGGCACCTTCCTGCTGCTGTGGGGCTGGGCGATCCTGCGCGTGCCGAGAAAGGAGCGCGGCGAGGTGGTACAGGGCTCGTTTCGCGGCAACTGCGCCATCGTCGGGCTGGCACTGGCCGCCAATCTCTATGGCGATCTCGGCCTCTCGATGGGCGGCATCCTGATGGGCGTCGTGATCCTGTCCTACAACATGCTGTCGGTGGTGGTGCTGTCGAGCTATCTCGGCGATGGCCGCACCAGCTGGAGTGGCATCGCGCGCGGCATCATCACCAACCCGTTGATTCTCGGCGTGCTGGCCGCCCTGCCCTTCGCGGCATTCAGCTGGCAGCTGCCCGAGTGGCTGGAGACCTCCGGCGACTACTTCGCGCGCATGACGCTGCCGCTGGCATTGATCTGCATCGGCGGCACCCTGTCGATGCGCTCGCTGCGTGAAGGCCGCAAGCTGGCGCTAAGCGCCAGCCTGATGAAGATGATCAGCGTGCCGCTGCTGGCGACCACCGTCGCCGTGCTGCTGGGCTTCCGCGGCACCGAACTCGGGGTGCTGTTCCTGTTCTTCGCCTCACCGACGGCGGCGGCAAGCTTCGTGATGGTGCGGGCAATGGGCGGCAATGACCGCCTGGCCGCCAATATCATCGCCATCAGCACCCTGATGGCGGGCATCACCATCACGGCTGGCATCTTCGTGCTCAAGCTGAGCGGTCTGGTCTAGCAGCAGCGCTCTGATCAAGTAGCAGCGGTCTGATTCAGAAGACGACACGCCACCTATACACGCCACAACGAAACGCCCCCGCCAGTGCAGACTGGCGGGGGCGTTTCGTTGTGGCTCAATGGTTGTGGTTCATGACAGCCGCGCGTGACTTACGCCAGTTCCGCCGGGCTCACGAACTGGTGCAGATCCGCCAGACCAGCGGCCCAGACATCGGCGTCCAGCCAGGCGAGACTTGCGGTGGCAAAGGCCAGCTGGGTGCTGCCGGGGCCATCGACCAGGGCGCTGGCCAGATTCGAGACAAGCGGATTGTGGCTGATGATCAGCCAGTCGCGCGGCTCGCGCCCTTCAGAGGTGGGCGGCACATGGGTCTGCAGCCAGTCGAGCACCGGCGTCAGCGGGTCGTCCGGGGTGATGATCTCGAGCGTGGTCTGCTGCTCACCACTCAACTCCAGCGCCGAGGAGATCTCCTGGGCGGTCTGCTGGGCGCGGGTAAACGGACTGACGACCAGCGTCAGGCGCGCACGACGCTCGGCGGGCAGCTGATGGGCCAACCAGCGCCCAATGCGGCGCGCCTCTTCGCGGCCATATTCACTCAATTCGCGGCTGGGGTCCGGCGTGCCGGCCTGGGCCTCACCGTGACGCATGATCAGTACACTCATGACATTCTCCTGAAAAGATGACTGCCGCAGCGCAAGCGCTTCATCACTCGCTCTGTCGCTGCGGCCGATGACCAGGGACTCGCCAACCGGAGCGTTGCACGAGTCAGACAAGGGGATGGCAAAACACGCTCCATCACCCGCTACCTGCTATGAGTCCTCAGGAGCCGTCGGGTTCCAACTGCCGCGCCTGCTGCACCGACTCACGCGACAGCACGAATTCCACATCGCTGGATTGCTCACCGCCCATCAGCGCGCGGGCCATGTGATGCGGGTCGACATTCTCGAACAGCACCTTGGCCATGCCACTGACCAGCGGCATGTAGATGCCCAGTCGCTCGGATTCATCCTGCACCAATCGCACGGTGTTGACACCCTCGGCGACCTGGCCCAGCACCTCGACCGCCTGGTCGAGGGTGCGCCCTTCTCCCAGTGCGTAGCCGACCCGATAGTTGCGCGACAACGGCGAGGAGCAGGTCACGATCAGATCGCCCACGCCAGCAAGGCCGAGGAAGGTCATCGGATTGGCGCCCTTGGCCACGGCGAAGCGGCTCATCTCGGCCAGCGCGCGGGTCATCAGCATGGCGCGGGTGTTCTCGCCCATGCCCAGAGCCGCGGCCATGCCGGCCGCGATGGCGTAGATGTTCTTCAGCGCCCCGCCCAGCTCGACGCCGTAGCGATCATTGCTGGCGTAGACACGGAAATAGTCGCAGCCGAAGGCCGTCTGCACGCGAGCGCGGGTGTAGGCATCGTCGGAGGCAATCACCGTGGCCGTCAGCTGCCGCTGGGCGATCTCGGCCGCCAGATTAGGGCCAGACAGTACGCCGATATGCGTAAAACCGGTTTCCTGCTCCAACACCTCGCTCATCAGGGTGAAACCTTCGCTCTCGATGCCCTTGGTGGTGGCCACCAGTATCTGCCCTTCACGCAGGTGGGCACGCGCCTGACGGACCACCGTGCGGAAGGCCTTGGAGGGAATCGCCACGCACACCAGCTCGGCCTCGGCCAGTGCATCGGCCATGTCGGTGGTGGCACGCACCGAGGCATTGATCTCGAAGCCCGGCAGATACCCCGAGTTGCGGTGCCGGGTGTTGACCTCCTCGGCCTGGTTGGCATCACGCATCCACTGGGTGACGCTGGCACCATTGTCGGCGGCAATCGAGGCGATCGCGGTCCCGAAGCTGCCGCCACCCAGCACGCAGACATTGAGTCCCACCGCCTGAGGGGTCGTTTCGCTTGCCTCGCGATCACGAATGGCCCGACGAGGTGAAGGGGTAGTGGCAGACATGCTGACTCCTTGGATGACGATGTGCTCAGTGAATGGCAGGCATTGTACTCATAGTTTGTCAGAGAATGCTGAACAAGAGATGTCTGCGCAGACCTCGTGGCCAACGCAGGGGCTGCGCCTGGGTGACGCGCCTGGGTGACGTGCCTGAGTGACGTGCCTGCCACGCGCGCCTCGCAAGCAATCGACTAGCATGCACCATCGATACGCATGAACTCTCGATATGCATGAATTCTCAACATGTACAAAAAAACCGGCAATTCCTGCCCCCTGAGGCGCAGAAATTGCCGGTCTATTCAGCACTGGCGTGATGGCGGCAGACTTGCCCCATCACGCCGAGGCGTCAGTTCACAGCGTCTTGAGGGCCGTGATCATGTCGCCAACAACTTTCTGACCATCGCCATACACCATGCGTGTGTGGTCAAGATAGAAGAGGTGGTTCTCGACCCCGGAGAAGCCGGAACCCTGACCGCGCTTGATCACCAGCACGTTGCGTGACTGGTCGGCGTTGAGGATCGGCATGCCGTACAGCGGGCTTGAGGCGTCGTTCTTGGCGACCGGATTGACCACATCATTGGCGCCGATGACCAGCGTGACGTCGGTGGTCTCGAAGTCGTTGTTGATCTCGTCCAGGTCCGCGATCATGTCGTAGGGCACGCCGGCTTCCGCCAGCAGCACGTTCATGTGACCCGGCATGCGACCGGCGACCGGGTGGATCGCGAAGCGCACTTCGACGCCACGCTCACCCAGCAGCTCGACCATCTCCCAGACCTTGTGCTGTGCCTGTGCCACCGCCATGCCGTAGCCCGGCACGATGATGACGCGCTCGGCGAAGGCCAGCTGCACGGCGGCGTCCATCGGATCGGAGGCCTTCATGCTGCCCTCGATCTCGCCCTGCTCGACACCGGAGGCGCCACCGAACTGCTTGAACAGCACGTTGCGGATCGGGCGATTCATGGCCTTGGCCATCAGCTGGGTCAGCAGCGTACCGGCCGCCCCGACGACAGTACCGGCGATGATCATCGCGGCATTGCCGAGCACAAAGCCTTCCATCGCCACCGCAAGGCCGGTCAGCGCATTGAACAGCGAGATGATCACCGGCATGTCGGCGCCACCGATGGGCAGTGCCAGCATCGCACCGAACAGCAACGCGAGCGCGAAGAACACCAGCACCAGCGAGCTTGATGGTTCCACCGCCGCGATCACGACACCCAGGTAGACCGTCAGGCCCAGCACGATCATGTTGATCAGCTGCTGACTCGGGAAGTTGAACGCCTTCTTGAGGCGCCCATCCAGCTTGGCCCAGGCCACGATGGAACCGGAGAAGGCCACCGCACCGATCATCGCCCCGAGCACACCCAGCCACAGCGCCAGCGAGCCGTGCTGCTCGATCAGTGCCGGGTTGTCGCTCATGCGCATCAGCTCGACCGCGGCGATCGCCGCTGCCGCACCGCCGCCCATGCCGTTGTAGATGGCGATCATCTGCGGCATGTCGGTCATCTCGACCTTGTTGCCGGAATACCAGGCGATACCGCCACCGATCACGATGGCCAGCAGCATCAGGCCATAACGACCATCAATCTGCGGATGCAGGAAGGTGAGCAGCGTGGCCACGACCATCGCGATACCGGCCCAATGGATGCCGCTGCGTGCCGTGGAAGGATGTGACATGCGCTTGAGGCCGAGGATGAAGACCACCGCCGCCGCGAAATACCCTGTTTCGACCAGCCAGTTCATCAGCGAGCCTCCTTGTCGTTGATGCCATTGGCAGCGTCTGTGCCCTTGCTGCGATCACTGGTCTTGAACATTTCCAGCATGCGCTCGGTGACCACATAACCGCCGACCGCGTTGCCGGCGCCCAGCAGCACGGCGATGAAGCCGATGAACTGCTGCATGCCGGTCTCGGCCTGACCGAGGGCGATCATCGCCCCGACCAGCACGATGCCGTGGATGAAGTTGGAACCGGACATCAGGGGCGTGTGCAGAATCACCGGCACACGCGAGATGACCTCGTAGCCGACGAAGGCCGCCAGCATCAGGATGTATACGGCAGAAAGTCCTTCGATCATGCGGCGTCCTCCGCGCGAGCGCGTACGTCATCGTGGGTGATGCGGCCGCCTTCGGTCAGACGCATCGGGCCGAGCACCGCATCCTCGAAGTCCAGCGTCAGTTCGCCGTCCTTCATGAAGGGGGTCAGCAGGTTGAAGAGGTTCTTGGCGTACATCTCGCTGGCATTGACCGCCAGGCTCGAGGCCATGTCCAGCGGGCCGAGTACCGTGACGCCGGCGTGCTCGACACGCTTGCCGGGCTCGGTCAGTTCACAGTTGCCACCGCCTTCGGCGGCGAGATCGACCAGCACGGCGCCGGGCTTCATGCCCTCGACCATCTCACGGCTGATGATGCGCGGCGACGGACGCCCCGGAATCGCGGCGGTGGAGATCACCACATGCGCATCGCCCATGTGACGTGCCAGCGCATCGGCCTGCTGGGCGCGCTCGTCATCGGTCAGCTCGCGGGCGTAGCCGCCCTCGCCGGAGGCATCGACGCCGGTATCGATCATCTTGGCGCCCAGCGATTCGACCTGCTCACGCGCGGCAGCGCGGATGTCATAGGCCCACACCTGGGCGCCGAGACGCTTGGCGGTCGCGATGGCCTGCAGGCCCGCAACGCCGGCACCGACCACCACGACACGCGCCGGACGCACGGTCCCGGCGGCAGTCGTCAGCATCGGGAAGAATACCGAGGACTCATTGGCCGCCAGCAGCGCGGCGTGATAGCCCGCGACACCTGCCTGCGAGGACAGGGCGTCCATGCTCTGGGCGCGCGAGATACGCGGCACGAATTCCATGCACAGGCTGGTCAGCCCCTGGCTGGCAAGCTTGCTGATCAGCTGCGGGTTCTGGTACGGCGTCATCAATGCCACCACCACCGCGCCTTCACGCAACTCGCTGATCTGTGACTCGCTGGGCGTGCGCACGCACAGCACGAGATCCGCCGCGGCACGCGCCGCCGCGATGTCGGCCTCGGCGACGACTGCCACCCCGGCCTGGGCGGCGTAGGCCGCATCGTCGAAGTGCGCATGACGCCCGGCACCGCTCTCCACGTGCACGATGGCGTCGCTGGTGTCACTGACACTGCTGTCGAGGTGACGCGCGAGCTTGCCGGCCGTCACCGGGTCCAGCGCGACGCGGCATTCCCCGCGCGCCAGTGTGCTGCTCACCCCCTCGTCGAGTGTCACCAGGTCCGGTGCACGCATCTCGCGCACGACTAGAATATTCAGCATCGCGCACCTCGTTTCACGTCCGTGTTCATGCCTGAGGCTGCCAGCCTTGAAAGGTTCATGGCGTCGTTCCTGTTGAGCGCTGATTCGCGCCATCCTGCCTGCCGGAGGCGCTTTCAGCGACGTTATTGCCTGTCACAGGTGAGACTTGCCTGAATCGCAAGCCGTGACTCACGCATGGCCAGAAGGCCTGACATCACCCGCGACACGATGAGTGTCCAGCATCAGTCTTTTCTTGTCGGTGCATCAGGGTCAAGCGCTGCATTGCAAAAAAGCAATAAAATCAAGCATAAAGCTATCGTTATGGCAGCCATAACAGCCGCCTTATGCTGACAGGCGCCTTGCGGCACTACCAAGTGACTGATTTGCAATGAGTTTACAAAAGGCACCTCACCAAGAATAGCTCAGCTTTGTGTTATGCATCGCATAATCTCGAGCTTATGGCTGCCATAGTGCCTGCCATGAAAAATGGGATACCGCCGCAGCAATATCCCATTTTCATGACGATGACTTGAGTGTCAGCGCGTGTTTCCTGCATTGCGCCAAGCGGATGTCCGGCCATGGCTTGCGCTGTCAGCGAAGCAGTTCAGGCCCTCTTCATGAGAACCGCTCAGGACGAGCAACTCATGCAGATCGGCGCTGCATTCGCCGCCGGTGACCGTGTCCAGTCATCGACGAGCTCGGCATCCACGCCCTGCGCCTGCCCCAGCGCCAGCGCCGCCTCCAGACTGCCCTCCTCGGGGCGGAAGAAAGGCGCCGCCAGACGCTGACGCAAGGCCTTGAGCGAAGTGTCATCGCCCTGCTCCACCCGTGCGATCACCTCCAGCAGCAGATGCGTGCGCGGCACATAGAGCGGATTGCAGCCGAGCATGGCCAGACGACGCTGGCGCTCATCCTCGGCGGAGAGCCCGATGGCCATGACGCGCGCCTGATAGCGCTCAAGCCACGCCGAGGCTTCATCGCGCGCCTGGGCCGAGTTGCCATGCGGCCCACGCTCACCCGCCAGACGCACGACCAGCGTTTCCGGCGCGGGCTGCGCGACATCCCAATGATTGAGCAGACGGTAGGCATGGGTGTGGTCGACCTTGCCGGCCGCCAGCAGCTCGCGCCACTGCTGCACCAGCGTCATGTCCTCATCGCGCGCATCCGGCAACCCGAGACGCGCGCGCATCAGGCGGGCATATTCGCGCTGCAACTCGCCCTCGTAGGTGCCCAGCGCAGCAGAGAGCGCTTCGACATCGATCAGCGGCGACAGCGCGATCCCCAGACGCTCCAGATTCCATAGCCCGATGCCCGGCTGCTGGGCGAAACCATAGCGCCCGGCCTGATCGGTATGATTCGGCACGAGGTTCTCTTCATAGCCATCGAGGAAGGCGTAGGGCCCGTAATCGAAGGTCAGCCCCAGCAGCGACATGTTGTCGGTGTTCATCACCGCATGCACGAAGCCGTAGGCCTGCCAGGCCGCGATCAGTTTCGCGGTGCGAGTGATCACTGTCTCGAACATGGCCAGCGCACTGGTCACGCGCACTTGATCTGCAAGGGGCTGGTCTGTGAGGGGCTGGTCTGCCAGCGGCTGGTCCGCCGCTGCCTGCGCGCCGCCTTCCGGCAGTGGTTCAGTCAGCTCTTCGGGCAGGCACTCAGACAGAGGTTCAGTCAGCTCCTCGGGCAGACACTCTGAAAAATGCTCCCGCAGGGCGTGATCGATCAGCGTCTTGAGGTCTTCATGTCGGCCGGAGTGGGCCAGCCACTCGAAGTGCCCGAAACGCAGGTGGCTCTCGCAGACGCGCAACACGGTCGCGCCGGGCTCGACGGTCTCGCGCTGGACCCGCTCGGCATTCACCGCCAGTGCCAGCGCGCGGCTGGTGGGAATGCCCAGCGCGGCCATGTACTCGCTGGCCAGATACTCGCGCACGCTGGAGCGCACCACCGCCTGACCATCGCCGAAGCGCGAGTAAGGCGTACGCCCGGCGCCCTTGAGATGCAGATCGAAGGTCTTGCCGTGTTCGGTCTCAAGCTCGCCGAGCAGAATGCCTCGCCCGTCGCCGAGCTGCGGATTGTAATGACCGAACTGATGGCCAGTGTATTTCTGGGCCAATGCGTCCATGCCCGGCAGCAACTGCTCACCGGCCATCAAGAGGCGCAGCTGCTCGAGCGCCTCCTCACTGGAGGATTCGGAGGTCAAGGCCGCCTCCAGCCCCAGCAGACGGGCGCAGTCAGGACTCACATCGGCAAGGCGGGTGCCGTGTCGCGGCTGCGGGGCGACACGCGTGAAGAAGTGCTCCGGCAGGCGGGCATAACGATTGTTGAAGCGCAGCGCCGCCAGGTCGTGCACGTGCGCGGCGGGCGTAGGGGCAAACTCACTCATCAAGAGGCTCCGTCGGGCCGCCGGGGGTCGGCGACTCGCTGGGGGAAGAAGTGGACGCGGCGGCGTCGCTCGGGGTCAACAGGCTGCGCAGGCCGCCGGAGGGCCGCCCGGGCGGCAGCTTGCTGGCCATTTCATACAGCTTGCGCGCCGTCGTGTCGGTGCGAGCCTGACGCTTGAGCGCCTGCAGGGCATCGTCGGAGCCCCGGGCATGGCCCAGGTGCTGAGCATGAGCCAGGTGCTGAGCATGACTGGCAAGGTCGCTCGAGGCTGGCGCCTGATCGCGCGCTCCAGCCGCGGGCGACACCGCGACAGACGTGCCCTCAAGCGAGGTCTCATGCCGGCGCAGTAGCAGGCGCTTGCGCGGTGTCAGCGCCAACTCCGACAGGCGTGCCTTGCCCCACCAAGGGTGCGGCGCCTGCACGCCATGCGTGGACTCGCTCAGCCAGGCCTGCGGCAGTGCCTCGAGCAGAGGGAAGCGCTCACTCTCGCCCTGCGCCTGCCACCAGTGGCTCAGGCGCTCATTGAGCACCAGCAGCTGGCGTGCCCGCGTGGCGGCGGTGTAGCTGAGATTGGTGACCAGCACCTGATTGGGCAATTGCTGGCGCTCGCTTGGCAATGCCAGATCATCGGCCAGCACCACGCAATCAAATTCGAGACCCTTGGCGCGGAACACCGTCCCCAGCATGACCGTGGGCAGCTCGACCGACTGTCCCCGCGAGTGAGCACTGACGATGGCGGCCTGCAGGTCGCCATCGTGCTTGCGCAGCTCCCCGATCCATTGATCCAGTGGCGCATGGGCATACCAGGAGGCCAGCTCATGCAGGCTGCGCGCCTGATGATCATCGAGACGCGTCAGAGCCCCCAGCACCTGCGCCGGGGTCTGACCGAGCCGTGTCAGTGAGGGAGGCAGCAGTCGCCACCACTCACGCTGACTCGCGCTGTCGCCCTGCTCGGCCATCTGATGTGCGCGCCAGAGTCGCCAGTGATCCAGCAGCCCCGCCAGCGGATAGCCTTCGATGCCGTCCAGCCAGGCCACCGCGATGCCGCGCTGATGCAGTGACAGCGCCTCCCCCAGCGCTGCCACCGGGCCGGCACTGATCACCGCATGGCGCTTGCCGGAGTGCAGCAATGCCTCACGCACCGCGGGCAGCGCCAGACGGGTCGCCGGGCCGAGGCCGCTCATGGCCTGCTCGCGGGCGGTGGGCGAACAGGCCGCCAACCGCGTGCCCAGCGCCGCCAATGCCGGCCCGAAGCGCCAGGCGCCGGGCAGCGAGTAGACGGTGGCATCGGCCAGCAGCGGCGAATCCAGCGAGCTCATGCCTTCCACCTGACGCGACAGGCTCTGATGCGGGTCGCCGATCAGCAGCAGGTCGCAGCGCTGGCGACGCAACATGGCCAGCAACGCTGGCGTGGCGTCCTGCGCCTCATCCAGCATCACCAGGTCGGCCTCCAGCGACTGGCCATGCTGCGACCACAGCTTGAGCAAGGCGTTGAACGACAGGCTCTGCTGATGATCGGCGGGGTCCAGCAGGCACTCCCACACCAGTCGCATGCTCTCGACCAGCTGGCGCAGTTCATTGGCGCTCAGCCGTTGTGCCACGCCGTCGGGCAGATGCTCAGGCATGGGCACCGCGTCGCTCTCGGCGAAGAAGGTGTTCAGGCCCTGGGCGATCAGGCTGCGCGACTGGCTGGAAAGACTGCCCAGCCAGCTGAGGCTCTGCGGCGCCAGACGGCGCGTGATGTCGGGCTGCCGCTTGAGCTTGTCGCCGTACTCTTCCATCAAGGCCTGGCGCGCCAGCTGATGCAGCGACAGCGACTGGACATTGGCGGGCAGCTGACTGGCGGTCCGCCCGGCCACCGCCGGGTTGAGCGAGGTGTAGATGAGGGTCTCGTCGGCATAGGTACGCGCCAGCTCGACCATCAGCACGGTCTTGCCGCTGCCGGCACAGGCACGCACCACCACGCAATCGCTGTGCTCGGCGCTGTTGGCCGGCGTGCGATCGCGCAGGCGCGAGGGAAAGGGATGGGCGAGAATTCGCCGTTGATCATTGCTCAGATGCATGGCGGCATGATCCCCCCTGTCAGCGCGGGGGGCAAGACCTTCGCTGCGCGATCATGACTAGGACAGGGCGCCATTGGCCGCGAGGCGCTCACGCACGGTACGCATCAGGCCACGATTCCAGCGCAACAGATCATAGAGCGTGGTGAAGTAGGCGTTGCCCCGCGTCGAGTAGGCACTCAGCGTCGGGATGAGGTCTTCGGCGCGCACCGGCTGGCCCGCGTTGCGCAGACGCCCGCGCAGCTCACGTAGCTCGGCGTAGCTGCGCTGGGAGTTGAGGTTGTCGAAATAGGCGGCGATACCGGCCTCCAGGCTCTCGAAGCGCCGATATTCACGCCCCGGCGGCCCGATACCGCAGCCGCGCGAGAAACAGCGCATGCCGAACAGATTGTTGGCCTCACGGGCATGGCCCGACGTCCCCCAGCCCGACTCCTCGATGGCCTGCACCAGCACCATGTCCAGCGGCAGGGTATCGATGCGCAGCAGCAGGCGCGTCCAGCTGACGCCGATGTCCTCGCGCGTGACGTCACAGGGCAGATTGGCCTGATCACACAGGCCGTTGAGGCGCTCCTGCTCGCGCTCGCTGTAGTCACGCCCTCCGTCACCGGCGCGCTTGCGCATCGCCAGCAACCAGTCGCGCTGCTCGGCGATGCGCTGATTCTCGGCCACCACCAGCGGAATCATCAGCTCGAAGAATGCGATCTTGCGCTTGTTACCCGCGGGATAGGGCCGCAGGTCCGGCATCTGATGGGTCCTGTCACGGGCCAGCAGCTCATCATCCAGCCGCGCCGCCTGCGCCATCGAGCCCAGCCCCATCACCAGCAGCAAGGCGGCACTGACCAGACGAACATAGCTCAGACGAACAGAGCCCAGACGGACAGCGCCCAGGCGAACAGGGCTCAGGCGCCACGAGCGCCGCGGCCAGGCCCACGCAGACAGGCGTGGCAGGCCACGCACTCCGCCAGTCAGCCAATCCGCAGAGAAAGGTAGGTAAGTCATGTGCTGCGCTCATCGAGAGGGATGCAGTAGCAAGACGCGAGATACCAACAGCGTATCTCATGAGGCTGCATGAAACCCTAAAAACGCGTGGGCGAGAAGATGGCGCGGCCGGCCAAGCGAGGAAAGACACGGCAAGCCCTGTCGTTTGTCACCGACAGACCGCCAGGCGATGCCCGCCTTTCGCGCCACTGACGCGGCGCGCGCTCTGCGCTCCCTGCGCTTCCTCGCCTTTTCCCTTTTCCCTTTTCCCTTCCTACCTTGCCGCCTTCCTGACCTGCACACCTTGCACCTCGCACTGGACGCTATCGCTGACGACACACCCAACGCAAAACGCCCCCGCAGCACAGGCTGCGAGGGCGTCGTTGCGGACATGCTTGATCAAGCCAGTGACTCGATCGTTCCGCCGTCTCAGGCGCTGAGCATGCTGTTCAGGCGGCGCACGTAAGCGGCCGGATCTTCCAGCGCACCGCCTTCGGCGATGATGGCCTGATCGAGCAGCACGTGTGCCAGATCGGTGAAGTAATCGCCTTCACCGCCTTCCAGACGCGTGACCAGAGCGTGCTCCGGGTTCAGCTCGAGAATCGGCTTCACTTCCGGCAGCGGCTGGCCAGCGGCTTCCATCATCTTGCGCATCTGGTAGCCCATCTCGTGCTCCGGCAGCACCACGCAGGCCGGGGAATCGGTCAGGCGGTGCGTGATGCGCACTTCCTGAACGTTCTCGGCCAGCGCTTCCTTGACGCGCTTGACCAGATCTTCCTTGGCCTTGGCGGTCTCTTCCTGGGCCTTCTTCTCTTCTTCGTTCTCGACATCGCCGAGATCGAGATCGCCCTTGGCGACATCCGCGAAGGACTTGCCGTCGAACTCGGTGAGGTGGCTCATCAGCCACTCGTCGATGCGGTCGGTCAGCAGCAGGACTTCGATGCCCTTCTTGCGGAAGATCTCGAGGTGCGGGCTGGACTTGGCGGCATTGAAGCTGTCGGCGACCAGATAGTAGATCTTGCTCTGGCCTTCCTTCATGCGCTCGACGTACTGGGCCAGTGACTGGTCCTGGGTCGCGCTGTCGGTCTCGGTGGTGGAGAAGCGCAGCAGCTCGGCGATCTTCTCGCGGTTGGCGAAGTCTTCCGCCGGGCCTTCCTTGAGCACGGAGCCGAACTGGTTCCAGAAGGTCTGGTACTGCTCGGGGTCCTTGGCCAGCTTCTTGAGCATGTCCAGGCCACGCTTGGTCAGCGCGGACTTGAGCTTGTCGACCTGCGGGTCCTGCTGCAGCAGTTCACGCGAGACGTTCAGCGACAGGTCGTTGGTGTCCAGCACGCCCTTGATGAAGCGCAGGTACAGCGGCAGGAACTGCTCGGCGTCGTCCATGATGAAGACGCGCTGCACGTAGAGCTTCAGGCCACGCGCGGCATCACGCTGGTAGAGGTCGAACGGCGCACGGCCCGGCACGAACAGCAGGCTGGTGTACTCGAGCTTGCCCTCGACCTTGTTGTGGCTCCAGCTGAGCGGGTCGGAGAAGTCATGCGAGACGTGCTTGTAGAAGTTCCTGTACTCCTCGTCGCTGACCTCGGCCTTGGGACGCACCCACAACGCAGTGGCGGAGTTGGCAGTTTCCCAGTGGACCTGCTCGTTGCCTTCCTCGTCCTTCTCGACGCGCTTCATGCGCACCGGCAGTTCGATATGGTCGGAGTACTTGGTGACCAGGTTGCGCAGACGATGATCGTCGGCGAACTCGATGGCATCGTCCTTGAGGTGCAGCACGATCTCGGTGCCGCGCTCGGCGCGCTCGATGTCGGCGACGCTGAACTCGCCTTCGCCACGCGAGGTCCACTCGACGCCCTGGTCAGCGCCCAGGTCGGCGCGACGGGTGCGCACGGTGATCTCGTCGGCGACGATGAAGCCGGAGTAGAAGCCGACCCCGAACTGACCGATCAGACGCGAATCCTTCTGCTGGTCACCCGACAGGTTCTTCATGAACTCGGCGGTGCCGGAGCGCGCGATGGTGCCCAGGTTGGCGACCACATCGTCACGGCTCATGCCGATGCCGTTGTCACGCAGGGTGATGGTCTTCGCCTCGGCATCGTGCTCGATCTCGATGCGCAGCTCGCTGTCGTTGCCGTAGAGGGCGTCGTTGTCCAGCGCCTGGTAGCGCAGCTTGTCGCAGGCATCCGCCGCGTTGGAGACCAGCTCGCGCAGGAAGATCTCGCGGTTGGAATACAGCGAGTGGATCATGAGGTGAAGCAGCTGCTTCACTTCTGTCTGGAAGCCATGCGTTTCGGTGTGAGTGGCGGTCGTCATCGAAAAGGACCTCTATGTCGTGGATGCCTGAAAAGAAGATTCGCGGTGGCCAGAGCGCCCCCGCAACAATGGAACCGGCTCGCCGACGCCTGCCTTTCTTGGGCGGCAGATCGAAGGAAGCACTCGTGGATCAGATATGGGGCAAGGGTGAGGGATTTCAAGGCACTAGCAACAGATGATTGCGCTCGGCCCGCCTGGCGCATGCCACAGAAACACCCAATCGGCTCCCTGGGGTAGCAACCAAAGGAGCCAACGAAGGGAAGCAACGAAAGGAGCCAACCAAGAGAGCCAACGAAGAAGTAGCCATCAGGGAGGCGCTTTCTAGTGTGACGCTTGCGGAGCAGACATCGCCTGCCCATCACGGGGAGGCGAGTGATTCCAGCACGAAGTGCATGCGCGCGCTGGCAACCGGTTGCTCGCGGGATTTCTGCCAGGCGCTGACGCGCACATTGGTCATGCGCCGGCCTTCGCGCATCACTTCACAGTCGATGCGCGTCACCTGATCGCCGCGCGCCGTGGCCAGATAGTCGATGGAAAAATCGATCAGCTTGGGCAGGCGCGCTTCACGACCGCCGCGCCCATGCCGCCTGAGCACCTCAAGCGTCGCAGCGGTTTCCATTGCCGCGGCCAGCACGCCGCCATGCACCGCCGGTAGCATCGGGTTGCCGACATTGTCGGGCATCGCCGCCATGGAATAGCTCAGCGCCTGCTCAGGATGCAGCTCGGCATCACTGGCCGCGCCCGCCTGCTGCCCGTCAATGGCACACAGCCCAAGCCCGATCGCCTGCGCGTAGGGCAGACTCGCCAGCAGCGCCGCCAGGTCGGCGTGAGTGCGCTGCCCTTCGACGAAACGTCGCGCACTGAGCAGGCCGCGCGGGTCCCGGGCATCGCGCGGCGCCTGCGCCTCGGTTTTCTCGCCTGCTGGCTGTGCAGCCTGTGCTGAATGCCCCAGCGGTTCCGACTCGTCCGTGGAAGGATTCGCAGGGGCTTGAGCATTGGCCGCCGCCAGCAGCGCCTCGGCAAAGCCGCTGGGCGTATTGCGCTCGCCGAGCCTGACGAAGTTGCCGATCGCGCGACACAGGATCTTGCCCGGCTGCTGCCAGATCTGCGCCTCGGTAAACACCATCGATTCCGTGACCCGCAGCACGCGCGCCTCGCCCACCAACGCCAGGCCCTCGACGCCGGGTCGGTAGTGATCGAGGCGCAGATCCAGCGTCGGGCAGACTTCCGGTGCCGACAGCCCCGTGAGCACGGCACTGCCGCACAGCGTATCGGCGAACATGGTCAGCACACCGCCATGCACCAGCCTGCGGTGCGGATCGCCGATCAAGGCCGGCTGCCACGGCAGCTGCATGCGAATGGCCGGCGCGGCGACCTCCTCGACCCTGACGTTCAAGCGCGCCGTGTGCGGAATGAAGCTCAGGAATCCGGTCAGCGCCCGCGCCCAGCTGGCGTCATCCAGTACGCCACCCGCAGCCGGCACGTCAGCGGGATTGACGGCCAGCCCCAGCAGGCTCTGCGGCACTGCAGGCATCACATCCACAGCGGCATCGCCATCAACGTGAGGGAGACCAGATAGCCGGCGCCCCACAGCAGGGAGCGCAACGTGGCGATGTTGGCCAGATAGCAGCCCCAATAGCCCAGTCGTACCAGCACGAAGATCACCGCCAGCGTGGTCGCGATGGGCGCGCCCGGCGCGGTGATCACGCTGACCAGCACCCCGGCGGCAAACAGCGGAAAGGCTTCGATGGTGTTCTGGTGCGCGGCGAGCGCGCGGGCCCCGAAGCCCGTCAGTTCACGCTGCTGTGCGCGCGGATCGTGGTTGTCGTAGCGTCCGGTTCGCTGTTGCGCCCAGGCGACCGGCACCTTGGTCAGCACCAGCATCAGTGCGGCAAACAGCAGGCAGGCATAGATCAGCATGCAGAATTTCCTTGAAAGGCGTTGTTCAGGGCGTTGCCACAGCGGCGCGTCTCGTTTGTGAACAAACAGTGCGCCGCCCTGTGATAAAACGGCAGACCAAACACTGACGGCGCGCCATTCAAACTGGTGTTTGATAGCGTGTCACGAGCATGGCAGGGTCGCGGCGTCCCTGCCATGCGGCCAATGGCCAGTGCCAGCATCAGGGCTGGTAGAGGAATGGAGTTTCCACGCTGCACGCCTTCAGGGAGTCGGCGGCTCGGAGGGATCAGGTTCGGGAATCTCGCCACGCCACAGGCGATAGTCGGCCAGCGCATCATCGAGCTTGCCGAGCAACCAGGTCACGATCACCAGATCATCGAGAATCCCCAGCCCCACCAGCAGATCCGGAATCAGATCCAGCGGTGAGACCAGGTAGATGAAGGCGCCGGCCGCCAACCCCAGCGCCTTCCAAGGCACCGGGCGATAACGTCCGCTCACCACGTCGCGCAGCAAGGGCCCCATGGTGCGCAAGGCGGCGCCTGCCTTGCCCAGCACATGTCGGCGGCCAAACAATCGCGTCAACCATAATGCCTTGCCCATAGTGGACTCCTCACGGATAGCACAAATTTCGTTTACTGAGCTTGCCATCTTCGCGGCAGCACAGCCGCGATATCACTCTCGGATAATTCACTATCAGTATCAGATGGTGCTGTTATTCAGCGCCGACCACTGCCACGATAGCCACTATCGTTACTGAATCGGCAACCCCTGATAGCCAATATCGGGGCACTTGTTCAACATCGGGGCACTGAACCGCCACCACAAGGTCGCAGCCAGCCCACGCCCCCTTTACCGACAGTCGCAGGAGTCCCAGGTGACACCAGGCAAGCAAACACTCCGATCCCGTGGCAGCCGTCGCTTCGCGGCGCTGCGGCACCTCACCGGCCTAGGCCTGCTGTTGGGACTGAGCCTGCCCCTGCAGGCCGCCACTCCCAGTGACCAGAGCTTCCGCGCCGCCTTCGATGATGCGCGCGCCAAGCGTTTTGACGAGATTCAGCAGGTCGCCGTCAATGGCCACGTGCTGGAGGGCTACATCGAATATCACCAGCTCAAGGCCCGCCTGCCGTACGCCACCGCCGCGGAAGTGCTGTCCTTCATCGAGCGTCATGCGGACTCGCCGTTGGCCGAGTGGATGCGAGGCCAGGCGATCTCCGCCTACGGGCGTACCGGCCGTCATGATGCCCTGCTGGAAGTCAGCGATGGCGTGCCGGCCGGCGCGCAGCGCCAGTGCTATTACTACACGGCGCAGCTGAGCAATGATGTCGCGAGCGCATCGCAAGGCGGCCTGAAGCTCTGGCATGTCTCCGGCTCGCAGGACTCGGCCTGTGACCCGCTGTTCTCGGCGTTGCGCGAGCGTGGCGTGATCGATGATCAAGCCATCTGGGAACGCGCCATGCTCGCCTGGGCTGCCGGCCAGGGTGGCATGGTCAGCTATCTCGAGCGCCAGCTGCCCAGCAGCTGGCAGCGGGCCATCGCGGCACGCGAACAGCTGGAGGGCAACTTTGCCGCCATCACGCGCCTGCCGACCAACCTCGGCCACGGCGGCCATGCCTTCGCCGCCTTGAGCGTCGCTGCCATGCATGGCTTCGTGCGTGCCGACACCGAGGCCGCGCTGGAAGCCTGGCGCAAGGTGAATCCGCACATGCCGATGAGTGATGAGCAGCGCCACACCGTCGAACGCGACCTGGCCTGGTATTCACTGGTACGTGACATCCCCAACAACCGCGGCTGGGTCGATCAGCGCCTGACCATCCTCGATGACGAGGAGCTGTTCGATCTGCGCATGCGCAACGCGGTACGCGATGGCGACTGGCCGCAGGTGCGTGAATGGGTGTTGAAGATGCCGGACCGCTTCCGCAACGAAGCCCGCTACCAGTATTGGCTGGGGCGTGCCGATGACAGCCTGGGCCGCCCGCAGGAAGCACGCGCCGCCTGGACGCGCGCCGCGACCGAGCGCAACTTCTACGGCTTCCTGGCCGCCGACCGTATCGGGCAGGCCTACTCGCTCAATCGCGATGACCAGGACTTCTCCGACGCGGAACTGGCCGAGGTCGCCGAGACGCCGGCCGTCAAGCGTGTCAGGGCGCTGATGAACATCGACGAGATCGGTCTGGCTCGCTCCGAGTGGTTCAACGCCGTCACCCAGGCGGATGACGCCGATGCACGCCGTCTCGCAGCCTATGCACTGCAGCAGAAATGGTATGACCTGACCGTCTTCGCCACCATCCGCGGCCAGTTGTGGGATGGCCTTTCCTGGCGCTTCCCGCCGGCCTGGCAGCAGGACTTCCAGCGCTTCGGTGCCGATGCCGGCGTCGACCCGTGGATGCTGATGGCACTCGCGCGTCGCGAGAGCGCCTTCAACCCCACCGCCACCTCGCCGGTGGGCGCACGCGGCCTGATGCAGCTGATGCCGGGCACCGCCGCTCAGGTCAGTCGCGGCCTGGGCCTGCCCACGCCCAGCAACGCGGCGCTGGGTGATCCGGTTACCAATATCCGTCTTGGCAGCACCTACATCCGCGAGATGCTGGACCGCTACTCAGGCAACCGCCTGGCTGCCGCCGCGGCCTACAACGCCGGGCCGGGACGCGTCGATCGTTGGCTCGCCGACACCCCGGGCGAATACGACCGCTTCGTCGAGCGTATCCCCTTCAAGGAGACCCGCGAATACGTCAAGGCCGTGCTGGCCTACCGCGTGATCTTCGAAAGCCTGGCCAAAGGCACCAGCGAGGGCGTCAAGGTGGTCAGCGACCGCGAAGTCAGCCAGCGCTACACCACCGCGCTAGTGGATCGCCGCTGAGCCGAGCAGCATCCAGCAACGAAAACGCCAGCCCCATGGGGCTGGCGTTTTCGTTTCCATGGCATCAGGGCCCATGGCGTCAGAACTCATTGGGCCTTCAGCCATTCTTTCAATCGGTCATTCAGTCATCACGACGTGGACGAATGACGGGCGAGGACCCGGACTGGCTCTCGCCCTTGGCTTCTCCCGGTCGCGAGGCAGCCACACCATTGCCGAACGGCGGCTTCTGCTGAGGGGTATACCGTCCCAGCGCCTCGGCATAGCTCAGGGGGCGCCCTTCGTCGCTCCCCTTGCTCTTGCCACGCCAACCCTGGCGCTTGCCGGGAGCGCCTTGGGGCTGTGGTGCGTCATCATGGGACTGAGATTCCGCATAGGGCTGAGATGCCGCATGGGAGCGAGTCGCATAGGGCTGAGACGCCCCCTCGCCCTCAGCCTCGCCGCCAGGGTATGCCTGCGACACCACCGGCTCCGATGCCGCTCGGCCGGAATAGGCCAAGGGCTGGGAACGCGTGACGCGCGGTGTACGCATCAGTCGCACCATCAGCCAGACCGCCAGTGCCCAGCAGAGCGTGCCCAGCACGCCATAGACGATCATCGCCCAGACATTGCCGGGGCGGTGGCCGGCATTGATGATGATCACACGCGACAGATCGATGTCGGGCCAGCGCTCGGCCAGAAGGGAGCGCTCATCGCCCGGCAGGTCCGTCTCGGCGTGCAAAACGGTGCCGAACAGGCCATCGGGGAACTCGATCAGCGGCGGCACGTTCTCCAGGCTCTGCACGGAGTCGGTTCGCACCAGCACGCCCATGCGCTCGATGCGCGGCCATTCTTCCGAGGGGATGCCATCGATGCCCCCGAAGGCGCGGGACAGACCGGCCAGCTCCAGCAGATAGGGGTTCATGTCAGAGATGACCGGATAATAGAGCGTCTCGATGCGGCGGCCCCCGTCTGCATTGGCATCGAGGCGGAAGGTCTCGGTGTGCTCGCGATAGACCGCCCAGTGATTGCGCAGCGAGACGAACTGATTGACCGGCAGGTTGCCCTGCTCCACCGACTCGAGATTCAGCGTTTCGGGGCGCGTGGTCACGCGCCCGACCCAGCGCCCCTCATCGACGGCGTACAGCCAGGCCGCTATCCCGGCGACCACCAGCACCACGGCACTCAACCCGCCCAGACGGCGACGAAGGGTATGTGAAAGACTCATCCGATTGCGTTCCCTGCCAATGCCAGCCTTGATGGGCCGGTCTTCATGTCATGAATGCAGCACTGTACCGCTGCTGTCGTTGGCTCGGGCAGGCGTCGGCACCGGCCCGGGCATCATTGTTGTTCGAGCCGTGCTGCCAATCGATTGCTCTTGTCGCAGTAGCGTTGCCGCAGGCGCAGGATCTCCAGAGAATTCGAGGACAGGGCATCCAGCACGTAGCGGTTGCAGGCCTGCTCGGCTTCTCGATGCGCCGCTTCCAGCGCCTTGCGCGCCTTGCGCTCTGCCGGCGTCATGCCCGCATAGGGGTCGCGCCGGGGCTTGAAGGTCGCTGCGGCCTTGCAATACATGGTGCGGGTGTCGATATGCGCCGCCCGCCCCCGGCGCTGCAAGGCATGGCAGGTCTCGACGAACAGTCGGCTGGCCATGCGCGAGCACTCCCGCTGCTCGACGGCGGTACCGGTCTTTTCCAGATGTGCACAGACCGATTCATCATCGATGCGCCACAGCTGGTGGCGGAAGTCGATGGTGTAACCGTAGTAAAGCACCCGTACCTGCTGTACGCGGGAATCGTAGACATCACTGATATCCCGAGCCTCCAGGTGCGTGACGACCTTGAGAAAGGCCGCCAGTGTCAATGTCACAGGATCCATGTGTCATCAAGGATACGAACCGTCATCCCATGCGCTCCGTTGCGATGTTGGCAGTGGCCGCTCATCCCTAGCGGCCTAGCGCCAGCCGTGCCCCCAGCAGCACCATGACGGACCCGGTGATGCCTTCCATCCAGCAGGCGACCCGCGGCCTTGCCAGCCAGCGCCCTGCTCCACCGACCATCAGCGCCACGCTGATCTGCCAGAGATTGGCGATCACGAAGTGGACACTCGCCAGCCACAATGACTTGAGCACGGCCGGGTCGGTCGGCGCGATGAACTGCGGCAGAAAGGCCATGTAGAACACCACCGTCTTGGGGTTGAGCACATTGGACAGGAAGCCCTCACGCAGCGGCAGCCAGCACGATACCTGCTGCCGTGTCACGCTGACGTCGACATTCAGCCCGCGCGCGCGCCGCGCACTCTTGAGACTCTTGATGCCCAGCCAGATCAGATAGCCCGCTCCGACCAGCTTTAGGGCCGAGAACGCCCATGCCGACTGCAACAGGATCAGCGAGATGCCCGCCGACGACACCAGCGCGTGCACGAAGAGACCGGCACAGATCGCGAGACTGGTCAGTACGCCGTCACGCAGACCGCCGCGCGAGGTATTGCGAATCACCAGCAGGGTGTCGACCCCGGGCGTGACCGTCAGCAAGGTGATGGCCACCACGAAGGACCAGAAGGCAGCATCGAACTGGATGAAATCAAACATGACGAACGTCCTTGCGACAGACCCGCTTCAGTAGCCGAATTCGTGCCCCCATGGCACTGAACAGGCGACCAGTCTAGGCGAGCACGGCCAGCCTGCAAAGCCATCCACACCAAGATGACAGCCTGGTTTGCCTCTGAATGGTGCACTTCAGTCTTTTGTCTTACTACGTTGCTACACAACGGCGCAGGCGCTCTCATGAGCCCGCAGCTGATGGCATGCAGAAGCCATCTCGCGTCATCAAGGATACGAGCCTCGAGTCCTAAAATACGCTGCGTCGCTGTTGAGCGACCAACGCAGCCTTCAACCTACCAACCAGAACCCCGTAGCGATATCCAGCAGCAGCACCAGCAAGGCCAGCAGGATGACCAGGCCATCCTCCCCGATCAGCCCCAGTCCCAGCAGCAGCAAGGTCGCCGCCGGCAAGGCCGCGGCGAAGGGCACCAGCTCCAGCGGCACCATGGCCGTGGCCAGCAGGATGGTCAGCGCCGCGATACCGCGATAGGCAACGCCGCGCGTCATGAAGCTCAAGCGTGGCTTGAGCAGACGATCGAGGCGTCGTGTCCAGGGTCTTGCCCGCTCGACGCCATGGGTCAGGCGTTGATGCTCGAAACTGAAGCGCGCCAGCCGGCGTGGCAACCACGGCATCTTGCGGCCCAGCAACAGTTGACCCGCGATCAGCACGATGAACAGCGCGCAGGTCGTCGGTACGCCGGGGATCGCCCCGGTCGGCAGCAGTACCAGCAAGGCAGGCAATACCAGCAAGGGGCCGAAGCCCCGGGAGTTGAAGTGCTCCAGAATGTCGCCCAGCGAGATATCCCCTTCGATCTCGCGGTCCAGCTCTTCCAGCAACCCCGTGAGGTTGCCTTCATTGGCGTGCTTGCTCATGCGAGCTCCCTATCGGGAAGATGACGGAGGGTGTGAAGGTCTCGGGCCGTGGCGAGTCAGCTGGTGCCGCCCCGCCACGGTGAATCGTCAGCCGACCAGGCGATCGCCCAGCATGCCGATCATGAACCCCAGCGAGGCGCCCAACGGCGGTGACCAGTGATGCGCCACCCGCGACTGGGGCGCAATGTCCTGGAAGACGAGGTAGAGAATGCCGCCGGCGGCGAAGGCCATCAGTCCGCCCAGCACGCCCGGCGCATCCGCAAGCCACAGATGGCCGGCCAATGCCGCCAGCGGGCCCAGCAGTGACAGCAGCACGAAGGCCCCAAGCCCCTGACGCGCCGTCAGTCCGGCCCCTTCCAGCTCACGGTAGGCATTGAAGCCTTCCGGCAGGTTCTGCACCGCGATGAACAGTGCCAGCAGCATCGCCGCGGCGGGAGAGGCAGAGGCCAGTGCGCCCAGCGCGATCGCCTCGGGGATGAAGTCCATCAGCATCGCCAGCAACTGGCCCTTGGCGCCACCACCGCGCGCCAGCCAGCGGTCCAGTTGCATGAAGATCAGCGCGCCCAGCAGGAACAGCCCCAACAGCGCCGCGATGGACAGCGCCTGCATGGCATGCGGTACCAGCACCAGTGAGACGGCGGCCAACAGAATGCCGCCGCCGAGCGCGGTGATCCCCGCCAGCCAGCTGCGCTTGACGTGACTCTCGTGACTGCGCTCCAGCTGGGCGATCACGCCACCCAGCGGCATGCACAACCCGGCAGCCCAGGCGAGCGCCACCATGGTCCACGGAATCGATGCCATCATGCTGTCGTCGGGGCCGCAGGACTCGGTCGCGCGCCCAGAACACGCATCAACAGGCTGGTGCCGACGCCCCAGGCGCCATTCAGGATCAGGCCACCGACCACCATCAGCGGCGCGACCTCGATCCCCTTGAGCGGGAAGACGACCAGCATGGCCACGGCCGTCGGGCCGACTGCACCGAAGACGAGGCTGATCAGCCAATGGCTGATGCCCGTCCTGCGGCGCACCAGTGCCCACAGCGGCAGCCCCCAGAGCCCGCCCCAGAAGGCCAGCGAGAGCACTGACGGGACGCCCAGCGGCCCGGTAGGCGTCATGTTGTAAGGCGCCTTGGGCAGGATATCGGCCAGATAGAAGAGCCCGAAGAGGCCCTGATGGAAGATCAGAGTCGCCAGAAAGGCGGCGATGAAGGCTTTCAACCAGATCATGTTCACTTCCTTGTCGTCATGTTGATGAAAACATCCGAGCCCCAGCACATTAGAACGTGCGAAAACTCGACACTGCCTTTTCTGCTACGTCGCTTCCATCCCGCTGGATGCAACGCAGGCGTGATCTCTAGCGCTGGGTGGCCGGCGCCTGCTCGGCATGACGCAGCGATATCTGGTCATTGAGTGTCCAGAAGTCATACAGCACGCCGATGAAGAACAGCCCACCGGTGCACAGGTAGAGCAAGCCGGTCAGCCACTTGCCCATGTACATGCGATGGATGCCGAACACGCCCAGGAAGGTGAGCAGAATCCAGCTCAGCGAGTAATTGATCGGGCCTTCGCGAAAACGGAAGTCCGCCTCGCGGTCCATCGCCGGAATCAGGAACAGGTCGATCAACCAGCCGATGCCCAGCAACCCGAAGGTGAACAGCCAGATGGTGCCGGTGACCGGCTTGCCATAGTAGAAACGGTGCGCGCCGAGGAAACCGAAGATCCACAGCAGATAGCCCATGGTCTTGGAATGCGTGTCCTGTACAACAGGCGATGTGGTCATCAGTGAAGCCTTAGCCGCGATGCGGCAGATCATGATTGCGAATACTGTCAATGCGGTCTTGGCGCCGATGAATCAAGCCTTCTGCCGCCAGAGGCCACGCCCGGAAACGACAACGCCACCCGCGCACTGGCGCGGATGGCGTCGGATCAGCAGGTGTCTCTTCATCGGTCCCGGGAGCGAAAGCCAGGCCGGAAACGAAAGCCAGGCCGCAGCCGGCGCTAGATGACGCCCAGCTCGCGCAGACGTTCATTGAGGTAGGAGTCCGCCGTGTGCTTGTCAGACAGTACCACTTCGGGACGCGGATGCAGGAACAGCGGCAGCGACAGGCGTGACTGGCTGGAGCCCTCGCCGGTCGGGTTGATCACGCGGTGCGTGGTCGACGGGAAGTAGCCGCCGCTGGTCTCCTGGAGCATGTCGCCGACATTGATGACCAGCTGACCCGGATCACAGGGCACGTCCATCCACTCGCCATTGACGTCCATCACCTGCAGGCCCGGCTCGTTGGCTGCCGGCAGCACGGTCAGCAGATTGATGTCTTCATGCGCCGCGGCACGGACGGCGCCCGGCTCTTCACTGCCGGTCATCGGCGGGTAGTGAAGCACGCGCAGCAGCGTCTGACCGCTGTCCTTGATCATGTTGGAGAGCGGTTCACGGTAGAGCTCGGCCACTTCGGCAGGTGAATGGGCCTCGACCCAGCTCAGAAGCTCTGCCGCGAAGGCTTCGGCCTGGCGGTAATACTCCATGGCATTCTCGCGCAGGCTGTCCGGAATCTTGCCCCACGGGTAGATGTGGTAATACTCCTTGAGATCACGCGCCGTATGGCCCTTGGCGGTCTCGGAGACATCTGCCGGGAAGAGTCCATCCTGGGTCTTGGGGTCGAAGCGCCAGTCAAGCTTGTCGGCACTGGAGAAGAATTCGGCCCATTCGGCGTAGATCTTCTCGACCAATTCATGAGAGATCGGGTGATTGCGGATGACACCGAAGCCCGTCGTGCGCAGGGATTCGACAAATTTTTCGGCTGCATCGGCCGAGCGGTAATCTACGTTCTGGACCTTCATGGCATTTCCATCTATGTTGGCTCTGTGTGAGCATCCTACTTGAGCTGGAAGGAGTCGCCAATACGACAACTTTCTGTTCGAATGGAAGCGAGCACGTGCAGCCTAGGCTGCATGCGTAGGTCAAGCAGGAAAGGATGTCGTCGCTGGACGCAACGCGTCTCTCTGGTGGAATTCCCCCTAGCCGCACCAACGCACTCTGGTCTGATGGGCAGACCACCAACATCATCTCGTAAGCAAGGAAAGAATCATGGCAACTGGCACAGTCAAGTGGTTTAACGACACCAAAGGTTTCGGCTTCATTTCTCCGGACGACGGCGGCGACGACCTGTTCGCGCACTTCTCTGAAATTCAGGCAGAAGGCTTCAAGTCCCTGCAAGACGGTCAGAAGGTTTCCTTCGACGTCACCCAGGGCAAGAAAGGCCTTCAGGCCGCAAACATCAAGCCGGTCTGATCTTCTCGATCAGCCTGGTCAGGCCGCCTTCACCGGCGCTCTGATGATGGCAGCAAGACAGTTATGGAAAAGCCCGCCTTCCGGCGGGCTTTTTTGTGGCCAGGCCTTGGCCTGACTCACGCTTCACGAAGAATCACCAGCAACAAGAACGCCGCGACCCAAAGGGGCGCGGCGTTCTTGTATCGGCGGCCATGTCACTCGTACTCAGCCAGTGACATGGCTTGCGACAGGCATCACGCCAGCATTCGCTGGCCAGTGATTACTGCTGCGCTTCGTCGATGGACTCGTTGGCATCCTGCTGCGCAGCGTTGATCTTCTCGTTCGCTTCGGCAGCAGCGTTGTCGCCAGACTGCTCAGCGGAGTCGGTCAACTCGGCAGCCTGCTCCTTGGTGGAGTCATAGGCGTTCTTGGCAGCATCGGCAGTGGCGTCAGCAGCGTCGTTGACACCTTCCTTGGCAGACTCATAGGTCTCGGAAGCAGCGTTCTTGGTCGCGTCGAGGGCGCTTTCGCTCTCGGCAGCAGCTTCATCACCCATGGCATCGGCGGATTCGGCAGCGTCGTCAGCCATGTTGTCGGCCTTGTCAGCAGCGTCGTCCATCTCTGCGGCCGCTTCGTCAGCTGCCTGGTCCATCTTCTCGGCAGCGGCGTCAGTCGCTTGATCGGCGCTCTGTTCAGCCTGCTCGGCGCTCTGCTCGGCAGAGGTCTCGGCGTTCTGGGCAGCTTTGTCAGTATCGCCGTTATCGCAACCAGCGATAGCCAGAGACAGGCCAGCGGCCAGTGCGGGAATCATCCATTGCTTGAGTTTCATCGTCTTCTCCATGATAGGTGGGGAGTTGCCAGCCCCTGTTTCCTGCAAGTGGCATTGCAACAAAGGTCGTGTAGTCATGCAAGCGAAAGCGTGGCTTGGCGCCTGATACCCAAGACATGGTGCCAGACCGACAGCTTTTCAAGCATTTCACCCTTTTCACAGCAGAATAGTGTTAACGAACACCATTTTCCATCAGCTACCACCAACAACCGCGTCGTGATCACTCACCGATATCTTCGTTCCAGACGTCCGGCTGCTCGCGAATGAAGGTCGCCATCAGCTCGCGGCAACGCGCGTTGTCGACCACGTCGACCTTCACGCCCAGGCCACGCAGGTGGTCTTCCGCGCCCAGGAAGGTGTGGTTCTCACCGACCACGACATGCGGGATACCGTAGAGCTGGATGGCACCACTGCACATCGGGCACGGTGACAGCGTGGTGTAGAGCACGGATTCACGATAGACGCTGGCCGGCAGGCGACCGGCGTTTTCCAGCGCATCCATTTCACCATGCAATACCGTGCTGCCCTTCTGCTGGCGCTGATTGTGGCCACGACCGATGATCTTGCCATCATGGACGAGTACCGAGCCGATCGGCACGCCGCCGGCCGCATAGCCCTTTTCCGCCTCTTCAATGGCGGCCTGCAGGAAGCGCTCATGATCGGTAGTCATTGCTGTCATCGTCTTGCTCCAGATGCGGTGAATATTCAGTGGAGCGGCAGCCTACTGCCACTCACTGCTCGGCACAATACACTCAGCCCAGGCCCGCTTCGCCGGTCATCATCTGACGGGCGCGTCTCAGCCCTTCATTGCTGGCATTGGTGGGCTCACCGACTTCAGTGGCAAGCTCGCGGAAACTGCCCATGGCACCCAGCAAGGCAGAGGCCTCGTAGGGAATGAAGACGCGATCACCTTCGCGCGCCATGTCCGGCAGCACCTGTAGATATTTCTGGCCCAGCATGTAGCCGACCACCAGCTGCGGGTCTTCCGCACCGATGGCATCGCGCAGCTGATAGATGGCCTGACGCTCACCTTCGGCGCGCAGAATCGCGGCCTGCTTGTCACCCTCGGCGCGCAGTACCGAAGACTGCTTCTCGCCCTCGGCGGTCGCGATGGCGGCTTCGCGCTGGCCATTGGCCTCGGTCACCGTAGCGCGACGCTTGCGCTCGGCCGCCATCTGCAGCCGCATGGCGTCCTCGACTTCCTCGGGCATGCTGATGTCCTGGATCTCGACGCGCGTCACCTTGACACCCCACTTGTCACCGACTTCATCCATGGTGATCTGCAAGGCGTCGTTGACCTCCTTGCGGCTCTCGAAGAGCTTGTCGAGCTCCATGCGACCGATCTCGGAGCGCAGGCTGGTCTTGGCCAGGACCTCGACGGCCTGGGTGAAGTTCTCGACTTCATAGACGGCGCGCTTGGGATCGACGATCTGGAAATAGAGCGCGCCATTGACGGTCACGGTGACGTTATCCGTCGTCACCACGCTCTGGCCGGGGAAGTCCATCACCGTCTCGCGGCGATCGATGCGCGTCTCCTCCACCACCAAGGGCAGATTGTCGCCCTTGACCTCACGATAGCGCCGAATGGTGATGGAGCGCGGCTTGTCGATGAACGGAATCACCAGATTCACGCCGGATTCCAGTGTGCGGCTATAGCTGCCGAGGCGTTCGATGACGACGGCTTCTGACTGCTGGACGATCATCAATCCCTTGGCCAGCAGGATTACCACCAGCGCCAGTATGAAAAGAATGATGATGAGTCCCGGACTGATAATCATATTGCTCAACTCCCTTGAACTGGGCCGTATCCGCAAGCCCTTGTGAGATATCCGATCACGCTTGACCCGCTGCCACCACGACCGCGCCGTCGAGCCGCGATCTCATGGCGTCTTTGTGCAGCTTCCTTCGAGACAGACTACTTCGAGACCGATTCCTTCGAGGCAGGCTCGACACAGACGGTGATGCCTTCGACGCTGACGATCCTGACCGTGTCCCCCGCTGCCGGCGGCGCCTCCCCCTCCCAGCGTAGCGGATACTCATTGCCTGACACGCGCACGGCAGGTTTGCCGCCGTTGCCGATGATCACCTTGGCCAGCTGCCCGGTCTCCGCGCCGCTGCCCAGGGTACCGTAGGGCGTCTTGGGCAACAGATAGGGATGGATCTTGCGCACGAACAGCGGCACCAGCACCAGGGCCGTGATCGCGACGCTGATCAACTGGAGGTTGAGCCCCGCCCCCGCCAGAGCGCCCCCGAGGGCACTGACCCCCAGTGCCAGCAACACGAACTGCGCACCCAGCAACTCAAGCCCCGCCAGAATCAACGCGAGGATGACCCAGATATGCCACGCCGCCAAACCGACCATGCAATCACTCCCTGAGGTCCTGACTCCCGCCCTGCGCGGCCGAGAGATTGGAAGAATACGCTGCCACCAACGCAACGAGCGCAGCCTGAGTAAACCTCAGACTGCGCTCGTGTACCAGCCAGCTCTCATGGCTCAGCCAGCGCTCAATGGCCCATCTGCGGGCTCATGAGTGTGTCAGCAGGGCGGCGTCCTGCGGGGCGACCAGACGCAGAGCGCCGGGAATCAGCTGGAATTCGCTGTTCTCGATCAGGTAGCTCTCGCCATCGAGATTCACCGGCAGCGACTCACCACGATAGTGCAGCGAGTCAGTGCGCACATACCGCACGAAATGGCCGTTGTCGGGGAGCGACTCCAGCTCCTCGATCACCTCACCCACCCGGGCGATGGGGAAGTCGCGGATCACCAGCACATCGAAGCAGCCATCATCGAGCAGCGCCCGAGGTGCAAGCTCCTGACCGCCGCCCGCCTGACGGCCATTGCCGATCGCCAGCACGAACAACGCCAGCTCCTCCTCCACCCCGTTGAGGGTCACGCTGCCACGATAGGGACGGAAGTCCCATGCCTTGAGCACGCCCATCAGCGAATAGGCCCCGCCGCCGAACAGCTTCTTGAGGCCACCGGGCGTCGAGCGCGTCACCTCGGCACCGAAACCTGCCGAGGCCATGTTGAGGAAATAGGCATCATCCAGCTGCACCACATCGACGGCTCGCGCCGCGCCTTCACAGGCCAGCGCCAGCGACTCCGTCACCGGCTCGGGGATGCCGAGCGAGGTCGCCAGGTCATTGGCGGTGCCCAACGGCAGGATCGCGACTTCCGGACGCTTCGCGAGTGGATGCTGCATCAATGCATTGGCGATCAGATTGAGGGTGCCGTCACCGCCGCCAACGACCAGCCGCGTGACGCCTTCATCGACCGCCTCGCTCACCAGCCTCGCGACGTCATCTCCCTCGAAGGTCAACCGCACTTCAAGCCCTGCCATACGCTCACGCTGAGCGAAGATGGCCTCACGCAGCTCCGGCTGCTGAGCCTTGTCCCCGTTGAGTATCACGCGCACACGCGCCGCTGATTCCATGGTGCCTCCTTGGCGACATGCGGATCGAGCGACAAGCATACTCTGGTCAGGTGCCTTCAATGAACCATCTCTGCCCTGCGGCCCGCCGCTGGCGCCAGCCAGCGAATCCTCCATGCCTGTCCAGTCCCACCGGGCAGTCTTACCGACTAGACGCCCGGCTGACGTCGCGCACCCAGCAGCAGCAACGGCAGCACCATCACCACGCTGATGAGCAACAGTCCCTGCTGAGGGGCGAGCGGCGTATTGAGCAGCACCGTTGCCACCACTGCCGAGCCGCCGAGCTGGATGCTGCCGAGCAGCGCCGCCGCAGTGCCGGCACGCTCAGCGAAGGCCTCCAGCGCCAGGCTTGATGCCGCCCCGAGCGCCAACGAGAAGCCGACCGACAGCACTGCCACCGGCACCATGAAGGCAGCGGCAGACAGTGGTAGCCAGGCGAAGGCCGCGCCCTGCATCAGGCCGGAGAGCAGGATGATCGCCAGCCCCAGGCGCACGGTGGGCTGACGGCCGAGGCGCGTGATCACGCGCGGTGCGAAGAAGAAGGTGATGATATTGATCACGGCATTGCCGCCGAACAGGGCACTGAAGACCAGCTCGGAGTGACCGAGGCGCTCGACCAGCAGCTCGGAGGACGACGAGACATACAGCAGGATGGCGCTCATCGCGGCCATCGCGACCAGCGCCTGATACAGGAAGCGCCAGCTGGTCAACACGGGGCGGTAGCGCGCCCAGTTGTACAGCGGACGCTCCACGACCGTCGTGGCCGGACGCGTCTCGCCAAAGCTCTTCCACGCCATCAGGCCGACGCACAGCGCGAAGGCGGCCATGAACAGGAAGTTGGAGCGCCAGCCGAACTGCACCGCCAGCAGGCCGCCCAGCACCGGCGCCAGCGCCGGGATGATGCACAGCGCACCATTCAGATAGCTGTACATCCTGGCGCCCTGCTCCGGCGTGTAACAGTCACGCACGGCCGCGAAGGCCACCGTCACCGTGGCGCACGCTCCCAGCCCCTGCAGGATACGCCCGAGATACAGCATGCTGATGTCCTGTGCCAGCACGGCGACCATCGCGCCGACGAGGTAGACCGTCGCGCCGCCCAACAGCGCCGGACGTCGTCCGTAGAGGTCCGTCAACGGGCCGACCAGAATCTGTCCGACACCCACAGCGCCCAGAAACAGCGTCACCGTCATCTGCATCACATCGGTGGGCTGGGCGAATTCACGCGCCATCGCCGGCAGTGAGGGCAGATAGATATCGATCGCCAGCGGCGAGAACATCACGCAGCCGACCAGCAGCAACAGCAATAATCGTGCGTTGGGCATGGGCCTTGCGGCAGCAGAGGAAGACACGGACATGGATAATCTCGAGAGTCAGAAGCCAAGGGCGGCCCGATAGAGGGGCCATCAAGAATCCGCAGAGCCTAGCGCCTGCGACTTATGAAGCAAAATGATATTATTTCAGGCCTGATATTCCACTGGAGAAACTCATGAGCGCGACTGCTCCGCAGACACCCGCAAGGCCGGTTGGTGCCCAGTCTCCAGCCGCGTCGTCACTGCCTGCGTCTTCGGGCTCAGCGCCAGCGTCCACGCCCTTCAACACGCGCATCGATCTCAATCTGCTGCAGGTGCTGCAGGTACTGCTGGAAGAGTGCAGCGTGACGCGCGCGGCAGGCCGCCTGCATCTCTCGCAGTCTGCCGTCAGCAAGAGTCTGGCACGCCTGCGCGTGATGTTTGATGACGCCCTTTTCATTCGCGAACGCCATGGTCTGCGCCCCACGGCGCGGGCCCTGTCATTGCGTGGCGAGCTGGCCGAGCTGCTCTCGCGTCTCGAGAACCTGAGCGCCCCTGCCACCTTCACCCCCGCCACCAGCCAGCGGCGCTTTCAGCTGGCGGTGCTGGAAAGCGCCTGGGCGACCCTGATGCCGTCCTGCACGCGGGCACTGACCGATGCGCTGCCGCATGGCAGCCTCGAGATCAGTCGCTGGCAGGCCGATTGCCTGAGCCTGATGGAAAAGGGCCAGCTGGATATCGGGCTTGCCGGACACGATCACAGCTCCGAGACCCCGGGCGAGCCGCCTGCCCTCCCCGCTGGCTTCCAGTCGCGCCTGCTGTGGCGCGACGACCATGTGATTCTGGTGCGGCGTGATCATCCGCTCACGCGGCGCCAGACACCGATGACGCTGAGCGAATTCGCGGCCTTGAGTCATGTCCAGGCCACCTGCGAGGGGCGCTCACGCTGGTCGCTGGATGAGCGGCTGGAGCAGCACGGCGCACCACGCCGCATCAGCGTGCTGGTGCCGGATTTCCGCGATGCCCTGAGCATCGTCGCGCACAGCGAACTGGTGTTCTGCGCGCCCAGAAGCTTTGCCCAGGCCAGCAGCGAGCTGCATGGGCTGGCGATTCTTGAGCTACCGATGCGCCTGCCCGCGCTCAGCTACCGCTTGATCTGGCATGCCAGCCACGAGCAGGACCCCGGGCACCGCTGGTTGCGACAGTCCCTGTTGACGCATATCCGCAACGCGCATGGGGAAGACGCCGAGGCCGCTGAGCTCTAGAATGGCCCCATTGTAAATTCGCCACCCGCCCTGCGGCACTGGCGCCGATACCCGCACGTCCCATGAGGTTCTGCCATGCGCTCCATCATCCGCCTGTTCTTCCGCACCCTGCGTCTGGTGCTGGCTCCCTTCATGCTGCTCAGCGAGAAGCTGACCCGTGGCAGCGCGCTCGAGCGCAGCCCCGCCCAGCAGGCCGAGGTGGACGCCGAGACGGCCAAACTGGCGCTGTATCAGTTCTCGACCTGCCCGTTCTGCATCAAGGTGCGCAAGCGCATGCATCAGCTGAACCTGAACGTCGAGCAGCGCGACACCCAGCACAACGCCACTCACCGCCAGGCCCTCGAACAGGGTGGCGGTCGCGTCAAGGTGCCGTGCCTGCTGATCACCCATGACGATGGGCGCGAAGAGTGGATGTACGAATCCGACACCATCAATGCCTACCTGCAGGAGCGCTTCGGCAGCGCCGCCTGACAGGATACCGGCTGATACGACGCAGACCGCAAGAGGCCGCTCATGAGAGCGGCCTCTTGCGGTCTGGTGAGCGCGATCACGCGCGCTTGGGTGTCTCTCTTCTGCTTACCGTCTTGCCCACCTTCTGCCTCTCATCAGGCCAGCGCCTGCGAGACGGGTGCCCGCTTGAGGCGAGCCGCCTGGCGCATCCGATCCATCGCCCACACCATCGCCAGCGTCAGCGCGACGGCCCCCAGGGTATGCGCCAGCGCCAGATCCAGCGGCAACCACCACAGCACATTGGCGATTCCCAAGCCTGCCTGCACCAGCCAACACCCCAGCGCCCAGCGCCAGGGGTTGTCAGGCGCCGCCTTCCGCGCCGGCAAGTGGCGGCGCTGGCGCCAATACAGCGCCAACAGCACCGCCCCCAGCAGCACGGCCCCGCCACGGTGCGCCATGTGGATGGCCGTGCGCGCCTCACCATGCAGCTGCCCGTGCAGATAGCTGGGGCCGACATCCTGGGTCAGGTGGAAGCCCTCTCCCCAGTCCATCGCCGGCCATGCGGCACCATTGCAGGTCGGGAAACCCTCACAGGCAAGCCCGGCATAATTGCTCGAGGTCCAGCCCCCCAGGGCCAGCTGCCCCAGCAGCAGAACCGCGGCCAGAGTGGCCAGCCAGGGCTGACGCCGGATGTGCGCTCCATCAGCGCCCGCCTTGTGTTGCTCATCTGTCACCTTGAGGTGCGCCGCCCGCCGTCTGAGTGATAGCCACAGCAACAGCAGCAGGCTCAATACGCTCAGACCGCCCAGCAGATGCAGCGTCACCACCTGCGGCCACAGCTTCAGCGTCACGGTAAAGGCCCCGAACGCGCCCTGGACCAACAGCATGCCCAACAACAGCCAGCAGCCGGCCAGGGGAAAACGCGTGCGCGCCTCCGCGCCCCAGTGATCAGTCACCTTTGCCTCGCCGCTGCCACCCTCGAAGGCCTGCGAGTGATGAGCCTCCCGACGGCGTATCCGCCAGCCCAGCGCGAGCAAAGCGATTGCCGCAAGCCCGAGCAGACTCGCCGCATAGCGATGGATCATCTCCGCCCACGCCTTGTAGCCTTCAAGCGGATGATGCGGGCTATGCAGACTCGCGGTCTGGGCATCCGGCACGACAAGAGCGCCATAACAGCCCGGCCAGTCGGGGCACCCCAGACCGGCGTCCACCAGCCGCGTCCAGGCTCCCAGCCCGATCACCAGAATGACCAGTCCCAGCATGCTGGCGACCAGTCGCTGGCTGCTCCGCCACAGGCGTGCCGTCACCCGCCGGCTCGCCGCCTGCCGTGAGACAGGGCCATGCACCAGATCAGACGTCAGCTCAGGCGTCGCCATCGAGAAGGCCTGCGCGGCGGCAGCTTCATCAGTGGTGGCGTGACGCAGAAATGGCGGGCGAGGCAGCAACGCCGCCCCTCGTTGGCGAGCCCGCGAGACGGCGCAGGCCCGCGGTGGATAGCGCTTCTGTATGGCGAGGCGAGACATGGCATATCTCCCTGGTGAAGCGAAAGAAGATCACGCGCGACCTGGCGAGGCGCGACCTACCGAGGCGCAACCGGATTACGCTTGAGCAGCCGGCGCACATCCTTCATCACGGCCTGCGGCGTGATCTCGGGCCCGTAGGCGACCACTACCTGTCCGTGAGGGTCGATCAGGCGTAACTGGTGCGGCGCGGAAGTGGTGTCGTTGGGCGCTGGCCAGCGCCCGAGCGCCCGTTGCTCGCCCGGCACCTGAGGATGCACAAAGGCCCTTTCAGCCACCACCAGGCGGCCCAGGCGTGGCGCCTCCTTGCCAAGTGCGCGATGCAGGCGCCACCAGCGCTCGGCCTGCGCCGCGGCCAGCTGCGGCTGGTTCGGCTCCGGCCAGCTGAGCCAGAAACGCTGCTCATCCGCGCCTCGGGCGGCCAGCGGCGGCATGCCGGGGGCCTCCTTCGCGCCAACAGCGCCGCCAGTCGCGCTTCCTGTGGCGTTTTCGGTGACGTTGTCAGTGGCGTTCTCTGTCACGAGGTAGTCGAGCGACCAGTCCGTGAGCGGCTTGACCTTTGGCAACAGGGCACCATTTGCCACCCGCCCCTCGGGAATCCCTACCTGTGCGCTCAGCATGGCCCACGCCAAGGGCAGCGGGGCGGACAACAGCCCCAGCAAGGCCACGAGTTTCAGACGCTGTCGCATCACGTGTGTCATCGCTCTCCTCCTGACGACGGCTTCCCTGCATGTCCGGGCGTGCGGACAACAGACTCAAGACACAAGCACCGGGCGCTAGGCCTGGCGCTGACGTAGCGCGGACTGACGTTGGCGGCGCGCACCCAGAATCATGACCACCGCCGCCCCCAGGCTGAGCCCCAGCCACTGCAGCGCATAGGCGTAATGGCGCTCCGGCGTCATGTTGCTCGGCTGCCACCAGGGCAGGAATCGCCCCTCCCCGCTCGTCTGGTGCAGAACACCCGCAAAGGCCGGTGTGCCCAGCGCCTGCCAGGCGCTCAGATCGACCTGCTGCAGGCGCTGCCCCTCGCGATTGGGGCCGAACAGTGGTCCACCGCTGGTGCCCTGGCCGTTCAACCACTGCCAGCGACCACTGATCACCCCGGAGCCTGTCGGGGTCGTGAACTCCGGGTCACTGCGGGGTGCCGGCGATGCCACGAAGCCGCGCTCCACCAGCCACCAGCGGCCACCCAGCGTTCGAAAGGGCGTGAGCACCGCCACGCCATGGCGCTTGTCCAGCGTGCGGTTGTCCAGCAGCAGGCTGTGTTCCGCGAGCCATTCGCCGCGCAACTCGATCAGGCTGGCACTGGCGGGTGGCGCCGTCGGCATCACCAGCTCCGGCGCGCTGGCGGTATCCTCCAGATGCTGGGCACGCGCCTGGCCACGCATCACCTGCCAGCTGCACAGACACAGGCCGAGCACGATCAGGCATCCCCAGAACAGCCACCAGCCGCGTCCGACCTGGCGCTCCTGCGTCGCCGCCGTTGAAGACGCCTGCGCCGCAGGCACTGACTTGCGCTTGTCAGCCGAATGAGCTCGACTGTCACAAGCGAGTGCCGCGCTGTGCTCACCCGCCACTGTCTGCGCCCCGGGAGGTGACATGCTGCTCAAATCGCTGATCGCACTGGTCTTTATCGGCATGCTGGCAAGCCTGGTCGCCGGCGCCGGCTTTCTGCTGCGCGATGGCAGCCGCAGTCGACGCCTGCTGACCTCTCTCAAATGGCGGGTTGGCCTGGCAGTGTGTCTGGTGATTCTGCTGGTCATTGGCTTCTCCACCGGAATGCTGGACTGACATCACGCCGCGTGCTGTCAGAACACATAGACGAACAGGAACAGACCGATCCACACCGCATCGACGAAGTGCCAGTACCAGGCAGCCGCTTCGAAGGCGAAGTGACGTTCACTCGAGAAGTGGCCGCGCATCACGCGCACCAGCATCACGATCAGAATCAGGGTGCCGATGGTGACGTGCAGACCATGAAAACCGGTCAGCAGGAAGAAGGTGCCGCCATAGACCCCCGCCTGCAGCGTCAGCCCCAGGTGGTGCCAGGCCTCGTAGTATTCGATGCCCTGCAGGGTCAGAAAGCACAGCCCCAGTACCACGGTGCCCGCCAGCCAGTTGCGCGCCGTGCGCCGAAACTCCATCTTCAGTGCTTCATGCGCCACCGTCAGGGTGACGCTGGAACTGACCAGCAACAGCGTGTTGGCAAGCGGCAGCTGCCAGGGCGACAGCAGCTCTCTGGGCCCGGCGATGCTGGCATCCGGCGGCGTCATCAGGGGCCAACTGGCGGTGAAGTCCGGCCACAGCAGCGCCGTCACCCCCTTGGCGCCCTCGCCATCGAGCCAGGGCAGCGCGAAGGTTCGCAGATAGAACAGCGCCCCGAAGAAGGCCGCGAAGAACATCAATTCCGAGAAGATGAACCAGGCCATGCCCCAGCGGAACGAGCGGTCCATCTGGTCATCGTAGAGGCCGCCCATCGACTCGCGCACCACATCCCGAAACCAGCCCGCCATCACCAGCACCACGGCCAGCAGACCGATGCCTGACAACCAGGCGGCGCTGCCGTGCACCATCCAGATTCCGGTGCCGATCATCATGCCGCCCACCGCCAGCACGCCGAAGATGGGCCAGGCACTGTGGGCCGGGACGTAATAGCTGCCACTGCTCATGTTTCACCTCCTGCAGAATGCTCTGCACCATCGTCCCCCGCGGATGACGGCGTCGTGACCGGATAGAGCGTGTACGCCAGGGTCAGATCACGAATGCCCTCCGGAAGGTCAGGGTCGACCTGAAAGACCAGCGGAAGCTCGCGCCGCTCGCCTGCTGCCAGCGTCTGCTCCTGAAAGCAGAAGCACATGATCTTGCGCAGATGCAGTGAGCCCTCGGCAGGACTGACACTGGGGACCGCGCGGCCACGCACCGGGTAATCGGCGTGATTGGTGAACACGAAACGCGCGCTGTACTGGCCACCGGGATGGATACGGAACTGTTCATCCAGCGCCTCGAGTGTCCACGGCAGGCCCTGCCCCTGCTGGGTGATGAAGCGCACCGAGACCCAGCGGCTCTCGTCGATCTCCATCGCCACCGCGGCCCTGGCCTGACTGGCGGCCTTGCCATTCAGGCCGGTGAGATTGCAGAAGACGTCATAGAGCGGCACCAGCGCGAAGGCGAAGCCCAGCATCGCGACCAGCGCCAGCAGCGTGCGCCGCACGGTGCGTGCCACTGCCTGTTGCTGTGCTGCGTGATCGCGTGAGGGCATGTCACTCTCCTGGCCGCTGTCCATTGCTCAGCGGATGATCTGGCCATCGCGGGTCTGCGGAGGAATCTCGAAGGTATGCAGCGGCGCCGGGCTCGGCACGCTCCACTCCAGGTCCACCGCGCCCTCCCAGGCACACGCCGGCGCTCTGACACCGCCGCGCGCGCACTTGACGATCACGACCAGGAACAGCAGCTGCGAGATACCGAACAGGAAGGCGCCGATGCTGGACAGCATGTTGAAGTCGGCGAATTGCAGCGCGTAATCCGGGATGCGGCGCGGCATGCCGGCCAGCCCCGAGAAGTGCATCGGGAAGAAGGTCAGGTTGACGCCGATGACCGACAGCCAGAAATGCCACTTCGAGAGCCCTTCATGGGGATAGAAGCCGGTCCACTTGGGCAGCCAGTAGTAGGCTCCGGCGAGAATCGCGAACAGCGCGCCGGGCACCAGCACATAGTGGAAATGCGCCACCACGAAGTAGGTGTCGTGGTACTGGAAATCCGCCGGGGCGATGGCCAGCATCAGGCCCGAGAAGCCGCCGATGGTGAACTGGACGATGAAGGCGATCGCAAACAGCATCGGGGGCTCGAAGCTGATGGAGCCGCGGAACATGGTGGCGATCCAGTTGAAGACCTTCACGCCGGTCGGCACCGCGATCAGCATCGTCGTGTACATGAAGAAAAGTTCCGCCACCAGTGGCAGGCCGACGGCGAACATGTGATGCGCCCAGACCAGGAAGGACATGATCGCGATGGAGCCAGTGGCGTAGACCATCGAGGCGTAACCGAACAGCCGCTTGCGCGAGAAGGTCGGCACGATGGCGGACACGATGCCGAAGGCCGGCAGGATCATGATGTAGACCTCGGGATGCCCGAAGAACCAGAACAGATGCTGGAACAGCACCGGGTCGCCGCCACCGGCGGCATTGAAGTAGCTGGTGCCGAAGTTGATGTCGAACAGCATCATGGTGATGGCGCCCGCCAGCACCGGCATCACCGCGATCAGCAGGAAGGCGGTGATCAGCCAGGTCCAGACGAACAGCGGCATGTCCATCAGGCGCATGCCCGGGGCACGCAGATTGAGGATGGTGGCGATGATGTTGATGGCGCCGAGAATCGAGCTGATGCCGGCGATGTGCAGCGAGAAGATGAAGAAGCTGGTCGAAGGCGGCGCATAGGTGGTGGACAGCGGCGCATAGAAAGTCCAGCCGAAATTGGGGCCACCGCCCTCCATCAGCAGGGTGGAAAGCAGCAACAGGAAGGCGACCGGCAACAGCCAGAAGCTGAAGTTGTTGAGGCGCGGCAGCGCCATGTCGGGCGCGCCGATCTGCAGCGGAATCATCCAGTTGGCCAGCCCGGTGAAGGCCGGCATGATGGCGCCGAACACCATGATCAGCCCGTGCATGGTGGTCATCTGGTTGAAGAACTCCGGCTGCACCATCTGCAGGCCGGGCTGGAACAGCTCGGTGCGGATCACCAGCGCCATGATGCCGCCGATGAACAGCATGCTCAGCGAGAAGATCAGATAGAGGGTGCCGATATCCTTGTGATTGGTGGTCAGCAGCCAGCGCAGCATGCCGCGCGGCGCGCTGCCGTGGCCCTCGCCCACATGAGCGCCGCCTGCGGTGGCCCCCTCGCTCTCGCTGGCCTGAAGTACCGCCTTGCGTGGCTGTTCACTGGCCATGACACGCCTCCTGAATGCGTCGCTTGCACGCTATTGAGACAGCTGTTCCTTGATGACGGCTGGCTGCACCAGCTCGCCGGTATCGTTGCCCCAGGCGTTGCGCTCATAGGTGATGACAGCCGCCAGCTCGACCGGGCTCAGCACATCGGCGAAGGCCGCCATGGGCGTGCCCGCCTTGCCGTTGACCACGATATCGATGTGCGCCTGCATGTCCTGGGTGACGATGGCGCTGCCCACCAGCGAGGGGAACGCCGGCGGCATGCCCTGGCCATCCGGCTGGTGACAGGAGGCACAGATGGTGGCGTAGGTCTTCTCGCCCTTCTCCATCAGCTCCTCGAGACTCCAGTCACGACCGGCATCGTTGAGCGCGGCCTCGGCTTCGGCCTTGCGCGCGATCAGCCACTCATCGAACTCGGCCTCCGGCAACGCCTCGACCACCACCGGCATGAAGCCGTGGTCCTTGCCGCACAGCTCGGTGCACTGGCCACGATAGGTGCCGGGGGTCTCGATACGCGTCCAGGCCTCATTGATGAAGCCGGGGATGGCGTCCTTCTTGACGCCGAAGTCCGGCACCCACCAGGAGTGGATGACGTCGGCGGAGGTGGTCAGGAAGCGCACCTTGCGATTGATGGGCAACACCAGCGGGTTGTCGACTTCCAGCAGGTAATGCTCGCCCTTGGCGGCGGTGTTGTTGATCTGCTCGCGCGGGGTCGCGAGGCTTGAGGTGAAGGCGACATCCTCGCCCAGATACTCGTACTGCCAGCGCCATTGATGGCCGGTGATCTTCACGTCCAGCGCCGACTCGGAGGCGTCGTACATGTCCTTGAGCGTGGCGGTGGCAGGCACCGCCATCACCACCAGGATCAACAGCGGGATGGCGGTCCACAGAATCTCGATACGGGTATTTTCATGGAAGCTTGCCGATACCGCACCGCGTGACTTGCGGTGCTTGATCATCGCGTAGCCCATGACACCGAACACCACGATGCCGATGACCACACAGATCCAGAAGATGATCATGTGCAGCGAGTGGATCTCGCGGCTGACCGCGGTGACCCCGACCGGCATGTTGTATTCGACTGCCAGCACCGAAGAGGAAAGGGCTGTCAGTGTCAGGGTCGTCACTGTGCGTCGCAAGCGCAGACGCATTGGCCTGGTGACACGGGAAAGGCATTCCGCGATCCATGACATCGGCGCCTCCTTGTCATTGTTATCGAGAGCCTCACCCAGATGACGGCGCTGAGCGGCTCCCCGTGCTCCGACTTGCTTCGAGTATAGAAGAGCTTGGCGGAACACAAGGTCGCGTGGATCAACCCACTGATACTCCTTGGTCGCAAGGCAGAGCGAGGCAAAAACGGCTACCCCGCGCGTGATGCCGCCTGAGCACAAGGCGGTGGCGCGCTTCTGCGTTCAGTCCACGCAGAGAGGCGGCGATTGAGTCATTGCCAAGAAGTCGGCTCGCGACATGCCGGCGCGCGTCGGGGCGACCAATGGCGAAGTTATATGCGCATTTATCGATGTTAGCGTCACGCCGATCTGCATCAGTGTGTTGAAAGCCCTCCGGCACGCGTCCAGACACCTGACACACGCCAATACGCCCTACTCAATCCATCACCACGCCCCTCGGAATCTGCCATGAACGCCATCTGGCTTGCCCTGTTCGGCTGCGTTGCCTTCGCCATCGGCTATCGCTTCTATTCCCGCTTTCTGGCCGAACGCATCTTCCGCCTCGACCCGAATTTCGTGACGCCAGCCCACGCGCTGCGCGATGACACCGACTACCTGCCGACCAATCGTTGGGTGCTGTGGGGCCACCATTTCACCTCGGTGGCGGGCGCAGCCCCCATCGTCGGTCCGGCGATCGCCGTCTACTGGGGCTGGCTGCCGGCCGTGCTGTGGGTCGTGCTGGGCAGTCTGTTCGCCGCAGGCGTGCATGATTTCGGCACCTTGACGCTGTCGGCGCGCCATCGCGGCCAGTCGGTCGGCACCCTGGCGGACAAGCTGATCGGCAAGCGTGCCAAGCTGCTGTTTCTTTTCATCATCCTGATTCTGGTCCTGATGCTGAACGCGGTGTTCGCCTGGGTGATCGCCAATCTGTTCATCAACTTCCCGGCCAGCGTGCTGTCGGTGCTGATCCAGATTCCGCTGGCGGTATGGATCGGCCATCGCGTCTATCGTCGTGGCGGCAAGATGTTGATTCCCTCGCTGCTCGCGCTGATGGTGATGTATGCCGCCGCCCTGCTGGCGGGTCAGTTCGAGTTCCTGCAGATCGATCTGGCCGGTGCCTTCACCGCCATGGCCGGTGGCGAGGATGGCACCCTGCTGTTCGGCCTTTCGCCCATCTCCAGCGCCTTCCTGGTGTGGATCATCGCGCTGATGAGCTATGTCTACATCGCCTCGGTATTGCCGGTCTGGAAGCTGCTGCAGCCACGCGACACCATCAACTCTCACCAGCTGGTGGTCGGGCTGGTACTGCTGTATCTGGGACTGGCCGTAGGTGGCCCGCAGCTGACGGCGCCGGCCTTCAACGCCGATGCCGAGATGTCCTTCTACCCGCTGCTGTTCATCACCATTGCCTGCGGCGCCATCTCGGGCTTCCACGGCCTGGTCGCCTCCGGCACCACCTCCAAGCAGCTGTCCCATGAACCGGATGCGCGCCTGATCGGTTACTCCGGTGCGCTGGGCGAAGGCATGCTGGCGCTGATTTCCATCATCGCGGTGGCGACCCTGTTCACAACCCAGGCCGACTTCACCGCAACCTATTCAAGCTTCGCCGCGGCGGGTGCCAATGGGCTCTCGAGCTTCGTTCAGGGGTCCGGTCAGCTGATCTCGCACCTCGGCCTGCCCGCCAATGTCGGCAGTACGCTGGTCGCGGTCATCGTGGTCAGCTTCGCGGCGACGACGCTGGACTCCGCCGTGCGCCTGATGCGCTACATCATCGCGGAACTGGGCAGCGAATACGGCATGCCGGCGCTCAGCCACAAGCATGTCGCCACCAGCATCGCCGTCATCGCCAGTGCCGCGCTGGTCATCCTGCCGCAGGGGCCCAAGGGCTTCGGTTCCGGCGGCTACCTGCTGTGGCCGTTGTTCGGCACCAGCAATCAGCTGCTGGCGGGCATCTCGCTGATGCTGGTGTCGGTGTGGCTCAAGCGTCAGGGCCGCCCTGTCATCTATACCCTGGCCCCGATGGTCTTTTTGATGATCATGACGCTGTGGGCGATGGTGAAGCAGGTGGTGCTGGATTGGTCGGGCATGGGCAGCAACGACCCGCAATGGCTGCTGTTCACCTTCGGCAGCCTGATCATGGTGTTCGCGCTGTGGATTCTGCTCGAAGCCAGCCGCAGCCTGAAGTCTCCCGCCCGGGTGAGCGCTCATGAGAGCTGATGACGATACCCGGTTGGCGTCATCACCCCGCCAGCCGGGTCTGACAAGGCGCCTGCTGACAGGCGCCATTCAGCTGCGGGATGGCTGGGAGGCCATGCTGCGCGTCAACCAGCAGCGCGATCTGGCGCAGCTTGCCCGTGAAGAGGAGGACATCTTCATGATGATGAGCTTCGCGGAGCTGATGGGCATCCCCAATCCGGCGCCGGCCGTCTCGCTGGAGATGCTGCCGCTGATGCTGGAACGCATGCATGACTGGCACCTGCGTCAGGGGCTTGAGCATTCACCGCTGGAGGGCATCAAGTGCTGTTAAGCAGGCTCTGGAAACGCGCAGCATCCCGCAAGGCGAAAGATACGGCTGTCTGGGAAGGCACTCAGCCGTCAGCGGCTCGCGAGACTTACGAGACTCACACTCCTCAGCCTGGCCGAGCGCCGGGGCAAGCCGGGAAATCGGAGCCCCCCGAGATCTGGTTCTTCGGTGGCAAGGGCGGTGTCGGCAAGACCAGCTGCGCGGCCGCGCAGGCGCTGGCACTGGCGGAGAAAGGCGAAGCGACCCTGCTGGTGTCGACGGACCCCGCGCACAATCTCGGCGACCTGTTCGGTGCGATCGGTGGCAAGCCCTGCAACATCGCGCCGCGCCTCGACGTGATGGAACTGGACCCCGAGCGGGAATGCGACCGCTACCTGGAGGCGGTCCGCCAGCGGATCGCCCCTCTGGTAAGTGGCGAGCGCAGTGCCACCGTGATGCGCCAGCTCGAACTGTCACGCCACGCCCCCGGCACCAGTGAAGCGGCACTCTTCGATGCACTGGTGGAGATCATCCTGACCCCGCCAGCCCCGCTGGAAGGTGAAGCTCCACACTATCGCCACATCCTGTTCGATACGGCCCCCAGCGGGCACACCATTCGCCTGCTCAGCCTGCCCGAAGTGCTGGGCGGCTGGTTGGAGGGCATGCTGGGCCAGCGCAGGCGCGCCATCGCCGAACGCAGCCTGTGGCTGGACAGTCAGCAGGCATCAGAGGCGCCAGGCGAAGAAGCGCCGGAAGACCCGATCAGCGAGGCGCTGGAGCAACGCCGTACGCGCTACGCAGCATTGCGTCAGCGCTTGAGCGATACCCGCCGGGCGCGCGTGATTCTGGTCAGCACGCCGGAGAAGCTGCCGTGTCTGGAGACAACTCGAACACGAGAGGCGCTGGAAGCCCATGGTCTGGCCGTCGGCGGATTGATCATCAATCAGTGCCTGCCGGAGCCCGCCGCGCAAGAGGCTGGCAAGTCCCCCTCAACGCCCCACGAGCCGCAGGCTGAGTGGGTCGCGACCTGGCGAGAACAGCAACGACACTGGGCCGCCAGACTGGAGGAGGCCTTCGCTGATCGCCCGCGCCTGCGTCTGCTGCGCCAACCACAGCTGCCGGAGGACCGCGCAAGCCTTGCCCCGCTGGTGGCACAATTCACGGCGTTCCGCCCCTGGTCACCCGCCCCTGCCGCGTCCTCTTGTGGTTGCGCTGCTCCCGCCAGATGACTCAAGAGGTCGCCCTGCGCTTCAGCCCCTCAGCGCTTCCGCTCTTTCACCCTCCCGCTTTCCCGCTTTCCCGCTCTCCCGACCTCACGCTGATCCGCTGATCCGCTGATCCGCCCTGTGCTGGCGACATGCATTCGCGTACAGGGCCGGGGAGTTCATCATTCAGACACTTCGACCTGATAACTTATTCAGAATTTGCGCATATTGGTGCACCATCACTGCCCTGGCCTCACCTGACTTGTGCACGCACCTTGCGTGAGGCGAGACATGTGCACGCCTGCGGGCATGGCAAGCGAATTGCATTGTCTTGCATCCCCTCCATGAGGTTCAGAATGCTGCTCACATGGCAACAATCTGTTGCAACAGGGTGCGCAATAACTGCACAAAACAACCATACAGTCGCCTCGCCATTCCGATAGAATAGCGGGCTAAATATATTCCTCATCATGACATCGTTGCTTTGACCTGCCGCGCCTGCGGTGAGTCACAATGTGGCGATAGTGACGCACTTCAGCCCCTGAATTTCGTAAAGGACGCTCCATGGCCCCGACTTCCCCCAGTCAATCCCGCTTGCAGAGACACCCATTGGCTTTCAATGCCCGCCGCCTCGGCCTGCTTCCGGCAAGCCTGCTGCTGGTCGGTGCCCTGCTGGCCGGCTGTAGCGGCGACAAGGAAGAGGCTGGCCAAGGCTCCGCCGCAGGCGCCAGCCAGGCCGCTCAGGTCGATGTCGTCACCGTCACCGCCCAGGATGTACCGCTCACCAGCGAACTTCCGGGCCGCACGCGTGCCTATCAGATCGCGGAAGTGCGTCCGCAGGTCGGCGGTATCATCGAATCGCGCGACTTCACCGAAGGCAGTGACGTCGAGGAAGGTCAGGTGCTCTATCACATCGATTCGCGCACCTATCGCGCCGATGTCGAGAGCGCCAAGGCGAGCCTGGCGCGTGCCGAGGCGAGCCTCAACACCTCGAGCCTCAAGGCCAAGCGCTACAAGAATCTCGTCGCGCGCAAGATGGTCAGCCAGCAGGATTATGATGATGCCGTGGCCACCGTCGGCGAAGACCGTGCCGATGTCGCCTCGGCCAAGGCCGCGGTATCCAGCGCGCAGATCAACCTGGATTACACCAAGGTCACCGCACCGATCAGTGGTCGTATCGGCAAGTCCAGCGTCACCAAGGGCGCACTGGTCACGGCCAGTCAGGAAACCAGCCTGGCCACCGTCCAGCAGCTGGACCCCATCTATGTCGACCTGACCCAGTCCGCCACCGAGGTGCTGCGTCTCAAGCGTGAGCTGGGCGAGAATCGCGATGCCGCCACCGCCCCGGTCCAGACGGAAGTCGAGCTGGTGATGGAAGACGGCAGCGTCTATGGCGCCAAGGGCAAGCTGCAGTTCGCGGATGTCACTGTCGACCAGGGAACCGGCATGGTCACGCTGCGCGCACTGTTCCCCAACGAAGATGAGCTGCTGTTGCCGGGCATGTTCGTGCGTGCCCGCCTGACCGAAGCCGTCGCCAAGGAAGCCATCCTGATTCCGCAGAAGGCCGTGAGCCGTGACAGCAAGGGCCAGGCCAGCGTGATGACGGTCAATGCCGAGAACAAGGTCGAGGCCAAGCAGATCGTGATCGGTCAGGCCATCGACAATCAGTGGCTGGTGACCAGCGGCCTCGACAGCAATGACAAGGTCATCGTCAGCGGTCTGCAGAAGATCAAGCCGGGTGCCACGGTCGAGATCGCCTCGGACGAGACAGGCACTGACCAGAACGCCGCACCTCAGTCGCGGACTGCTGCCAGCAGCGACTCCTCGGAAAGTGAACAGGCCAAGACCGGCGATAGCCAGTAAGCCTGCCCCCGCTTTTCGCGCCACTGTCGCCAGTCAGACGAGAGACGCTTCTCGTGTGATTGGCGACCGTCCCGAACGACGTTCCAGGAGCCTCAAACGTCATGGCCAGATTCTTCATCGATCGCCCTATCTTTGCCTGGGTGCTCGCCATCATCGTGATGCTGGGGGGTATCTTCAGTATCCTCAAGCTACCGATCGAGCAGTACCCCTCGCTGGCCCCTACCAGCATCACCATTCAGGCCACCTACTCCGGTGCCTCCGCCCAGACGGTGGAAGACACGGTGACCCAGGTCATCGAGCAGCAGATGAACGGCATCGACAATCTGCTGTACATGAGCTCGACCTCGGACTCCCAGGGCAACGCCAGCATCGAGCTGAGCTTTGACACCGGCACCGATCCCGACATCGCCCAGGTTCAGGTACAGAACAAGCTGCAGCTGGCCACTCCGCGCCTGCCGCAATCCGTACAGAACCAGGGTGTCTCGGTCACCAAGTCCTCCGGCAGCTTCCTGATGGTCGCGGCCTTCGTCTCTGACGATGGCAGCATGACCAAGCAGCAATTGACCGACTATGTCGCCTCCGACATCCAGGATGAGGTCGCGCGTGTCCAGGGCGTCGGCGAGACCCAGCTGTTCGGCGCGCCGGGGGCCATGCGTGTCTGGCTCGACCCGCAGAAGCTCAACAACTTCAAGCTGACCACCAGCGACGTCACCACGGCCATCAGCACGCAGAACAACCAGATCGCCTCGGGCCAGCTGGGCAATCTGCCGGCGGAAGAAGGCCAGCAGCTCAACGCCACCATCGTGGCGCAGACCCTGTTTGAAACGCCGGAGCAGTTCGGCAACATCCTGCTCAAGACCCAGGAAGATGGCTCTCAGGTCTATCTGCGTGACGTCGGTCGCGCCGAGAAAGGCGCCGAGACCTACAGCACCGTCAGCCGCTACAACGGCAAGCCTGCTGCAGGCCTGGGGATCAAGCTGGCCTCGGGCGCCAACGCGCTGGACACCGTCCAGGCCGTCAAGGACCGCCTCGATGAGCTGTCCGCCTACTTCCCGCCGGGCATGAGCTTCAAGGTTCCGTACGACACCTCGCCCTTCGTCAAGATCTCCATCGAAGAAGTGGTGATGACACTGCTGGAAGCCGTGGCACTGGTCTTCCTGGTGATGCTGCTGTTCCTGCAGAACTTCCGCGCCACCCTGATTCCGACCATCGCGGTACCGGTCGTGCTGCTGGGCACCTTCGGGGTGCTGGAAGTGCTGGGCTTCTCCATCAATACCCTGACGATGTTCGCCATGGTGCTCGCCATCGGGTTATTGGTCGACGATGCGATCGTGGTGGTGGAAAACGTCGAACGCGTCATGCACGAAGAGAAGCTCTCGCCACTGGAAGCGACTCGCAAGTCGATGGGCCAGATCACCGGCGCACTGGTGGGTATCGGCCTGGTGCTGTCATCCGTGTTCATTCCGATGGCCTTCTTCCCCGGCACCACCGGCGCGATCTTCCGTCAGTTCTCGGTGACCATCGTCTCGGCGATGACGCTGTCCGTACTGGTGGCGTTGATCCTGACGCCGGCCCTGTGCGCCACCCTGCTCAAGCCGACCAAGGAGAAGACCACCGGCTTCTTCGGCCTCTTCAATCGGGTCTTCGATCGCTCCAACGCGCGTTACCAGAAAGGCGTTGGCGGCATGCTCAAGCGCACCGGTCGCTCGATGCTGGTCTATGCATTGATCGTCGTCGGCTGTGGCGTGGTGTTCACGCGCATCTCGACCGGCTTCTTGCCGGATGAGGATCAGGGCTATCTGTTCAACCAGGTCATCCTGCCGGTGGGCTCCACTCAGGAACAGACGCTCGAGACGCTGGAAAAGGTCGAGCATCACTTCCTGGTCGATCAGGAAGATGCGGTTCAGGAAATGTTCGACGTCGCCGGCTTCAGCTTCGCCGGTCGCGGTCAGAACATGGGGCTGGCCTTCATCAACCTGAAGCCGTGGGATGAGCGCGAGCGCGATTCCTTCAGCGTGGTCAGTGAAGCACAGAGCTACTTCAGCACCTTGAAGGAAGCCCTGGTCTTCGCCATCAACCCGCCGCCGATCATGGAACTGGGCAACGCCAGCGGCTTCGACATGATGCTGGTCGACCGTGGCGGCATCGGCCACAAGGCACTGACCGACGCGCGCAACCAGCTGCTGGGCATGGCGGGCCAGAATCCGGCCGTGACCGGCCTGCGCCCCAATGGTCTGGAAGACAGCCCGCAGTTCACGCTCAATATCGATGAACTCAAGGCGACGGCGATGGGGGTCTCGCTGTCAGAGGTCTACTCGACGCTTTCCACGGCGTGGGGCTCGACCTACGTCAATGACTTCCTCGACAACGGTCGTACCAAGAAGGTCTACGTGCAGGCGGAAGCCAGTGCCCGCATGCAGCCGGAAGACCTCAAGAAGTGGTACGTACGCAACACCTCCGGCGAGATGGTGCCGCTGAGCGCCTTCATCAACGGCGAGTGGACCTACGGGTCGCCGCAGCTGGAACGCTACAACGGCGTCTCCTCGATGGAACTGCTGGGACAGGCGGCACCGGGTTACTCCACCGGTGAGGCCATGCAGGCCATGGAAGAGATGGTCAGCCAGCTCAACAATGGCGTCGCGCTGGAATGGACCGGCATCTCGCTGCAGGAATCCCAGAGTGGCGGCATGGCACCGTATCTGTATGCCATCTCGCTGGTCTTCGTCTTCCTGTGTCTGGCCGCGCTGTATGAGAGCTGGAGCATTCCGTTCTCCGTCATGCTGGTGGTACCGCTGGGGGTGCTGGGTGCCCTGCTCGCCACCTGGATGCGCGGACTCGACAATGACGTCTACTTCCAGGTCGGCCTGGTGACGACCATCGGGCTCTCGGCCAAGAACGCGATCCTGATCGTCGAGTTCGCCAAGGACCTTGAAGTGCAAGGTCGCTCGCTGATCGATGCCACCATGGAAGCCGTGCGCATGCGTCTGCGCCCGATCCTGATGACCTCGCTGGCCTTCACCCTGGGTGCCGTGCCACTGGCCATCTCGACGGGTGCGGGTGCCGCCAGCCGTCACGCCATCGGTAACGGCGTGATCGGCGGGATGATCTCGGCCACGGTGCTGGCGATCTTCCTGGTGCCGGTCTGCTATGTGGTCGTGCGCCGCCTCTTCGGTGAGCCGAAGGACCTCAAGCGAGCCCACGAAGCGGCCCGCCAGGAGGATGACCTTGTCTGATCTCTGATCACGACAGAAGCCTCATTGCTGTCACATTGCGTGACGGCCCTGCACGCCGCCCTCTCCGGGCGGCGTGCCTGTTTGCAGGCTGGCAAAAAAAGGCGCGCTCACGCGGCAAGCATTGAGTGCCATCAGCCTTTTGCGGCATCATGCTACTATCGAACACTGTTTGCCTGCGCAGGCCTGGTGCTCCTACAGCTCCTATACCTTCGCAGGTCCGCGTGTGCATGGGGCCAGGCCACTGACGGCGCATCCCCGAGAGCGCTTCCCCAAGAGCGCAACCACAGGCGTGGTCAAGCCGCGACTGACAACGCCTCTGCGCATGCCCCGAACACGCGCGGCACGGCGATACACCACCCGATCCCGCTGGAGCGACATGCCTCGTCCCCTTGCTGCCCTGCGCCGCTACACCCGGCGTACCTTTGAAACCCGTGATCCGCCGCAGGTGTTCGCGCCTGTCACGTCAGGCGTGTCACGGCGGCGGATGCGTGCCTGCGAGTGCTGCGATCTCGTCGTGGCCCTGCCGGCGCTCAAGGCCGGCGAGCGCGCCCGCTGCCCGCGCTGCGATCATCTGTTCGCCCAGCGCCACGCCCATGCCGTGCAACGCACCCTGGCACTGGCGATGGCGTGCCTGGTGATGCTGGTGCTGACGCTGCCCTTCGAGTTCATCGCCTTTGCCACCAGTGGCATCTCGGCAAGCCTCAGCCTGATCGATACGCCAGCCGCCCTGACGGCCGAGTCCTATCCTTCCCTGGCCGTGCTGCTGATCCTGACCATCGTGATGCTGCCGGCGCTCTACCTGCTGGGCGTCATCTACACCCATGCGGCCATCGGGCTGAAACTGCCCTTGCCGGGCATTCGCGGCATTGCGCGCACCCTGAGCCACCTGCGCCCGTGGATGATGGCGGATGTGTTTCTAGTCGGCGTGATGGTGAGCCTGGTCAAGATCGCCGGCATGGCCGATATCAGCTTCGGCCCTTCCTTCTGGGCGTTCTGCGCCTTCGCCCTGCTGATGACCAAGACGCTGGCCAGCATCGATGGAGATCGCATGTGGTTCGCACTGGCGGGCGAGCCAGCCGCCCCCAGCGGTACGCTGCCAGGCATCGGCGCCGCCTTGCAGGGATTGGCCAGTTGCCATAGCTGCGGCCTGATCAACGCCTGCGGCGAACGGGAGGCGCACACCCACTGCCGCCGCTGTGGCGACCCTGTCCATCAGCGCAAGACGCAGAGCCTGCAGCGCACCTGGGCGTGGCTGATCGCGGCGGCGATTCTGTACATCCCCGCCAACCTCTTCCCGATCATGACCACGGTCAGCCTCGGGGAGAATGACCCGCAGACGATTGCCGGTGGCATCGTGGTGCTCTGGTCACATGGTGACTGGCCTATCGCGATGGTCATCTTCATCGCCAGCATCCTGGTGCCGGCCTCGAAGATGATCGCCATCGCCTGGCTGTGCATCAGCGCCCAGCGCCCCGAGGTGCAGCATGCGCGAGCGCGGGTGGCCCTGTACCGCATCACCGAATATGTCGGGCGCTGGTCGATGGTCGATGTCTTCGTGGTGGCGCTGCTGGCCGCGTTGATCCAGCTGGGCGCGCTGATGTCGGTCCACCCGGGGCCCGCGGCGCTGTCCTTTGCCTGCGTGGTGGTGCTGACGATGCTGTCGGCGTTGAGCTTCGACCCACGCCTTGTCTGGGACACCGAGACGGAGAAGACGATGATGGCGAACACGCTGTTCGGTGATCTGCCGCTGACGCCGCTGACGGGCTCCGCGTCTCTTGCCGCGTCCTCGCAGGCCACGCCTCCGTTCACGACGCCATTCACGACCCCGAATGCTTCCCGCAATCCCCCTTCCGCTGCCGCCTCACAGGATGACTTATGAGTGATGATTCTCGCGCACGTCGTGAAAGTCGACGCCGCCTTTCGCCGATCTGGATAGTCCCGATCGTGGCCCTGCTGATCGGCGCCTGGATGGTGTGGCACAACTACGCCAGCCGTGGCCCGCTGATCACGATCGAAATGGAGACGGCGGAAGGTATCGAGGCGGGCAAGACCCTGATCAAGACCCGTAACGTCGAGGTCGGCAAGGTCGAATCCGTGCGTCTGTCGGACAATCTCGACAAGACCATCGTCACCGCGCGCATGTCCAAGGACAGCGAGCGCATGCTCAATGCCGACTCGCGGCTCTGGGTCGTGAAGCCGCGCATCGGTCGTGAGGGCATCAGTGGCCTCAACACCGTGCTGTCGGGGGCCTATATCCAACTTCAGCCCGGCGACAGTCGCGATGAGGAGGATCACTTCGTGGCACTGGAGCAACCGCCGGTGACGACGCAGGACGCCAAGGGGCTGCGCATCGACCTCACCAGCAACGATGGCAGCGTGCTGTCGGATGGCGACCCCGTCACCTACGAAGGCTTCGTGGTCGGGCGCGTGGAATCCAGCGAGTTCCGCCCCAGCGAGAAGGAAATGCACTACACCCTGTATATCGACTCGCCCTACCATGAGCTGGTGACCTCCACCACGCGCTTCTGGTCCACCAGCGGGGTCAGCCTGCGCCTGGATTCCCAGGGCCTGCAGGTCGATGTCGGGTCACTGGAAAGCGTACTGAGCGGAGGGGTGGCCTTCGGCATTCCCGAAGACCTGCCGCGTGGTCGTCCGGTGGTCGAAAACACCTCCTTCACGCTGTACTCCGACCAGGAAGAGGCCCGTGAAGGCAGCTTCCACCAGGCCATCGACTACGTGATCATGGTCGACGATACCGTGCGTGGCCTGTCGCGCGGCGCGCCGGTGGAATTCCGCGGCGTCCGTCTCGGCACCGTGGTCAGCGTGCCCTATCGCCTGACCCACCAGCGCGTGCGGACGCTGTCGAGCTTCGAGATTCCGGTGCTGATTCGCATCGAGCCTGAACGCCTCGAGGGGCAAGTGGATGATGAAGGCGTGGCCCAGTGGAAGAAGCGCCTCGAGCGCCTCTTCAAGCGCGGCATGCGCGCGACGCTGAAATCCGGCAACCTGCTGACCGGCGCCCTGTTCGTCGATCTCGACTTCTATGACAGTCCGCCGCCCTACAAGGCCGATACCTTCGATGATATCGAGGTCATGCCGAGCGTCTCGGGAGGGCTGGCGCAGATGGAAGCCAAGCTCAATGCCCTGCTCGACAAGCTCAATGCACTCGATGTCGAGCCGGTACTGAGCAACCTGAACAAGACGCTGTCGGCCTCCGAGAGTCTGGTCAAGCGCCTCGACAAGACGGCCGGTCATGTCGATAGCCTGCTGGGTTCCGAGGCGGTACAGAAACTGCCGGGCGATATCAGCACCAGCATCGACAACCTCAATCGCACCCTGGATGGCCTGACACCGGATTCTTCCGCCTACCGCAAGCTGGAAGGCGATCTCGAACGACTGGACCGCGTGCTCAAGAAGGCGGAACCGCTGCTCGACACGCTGGAGAAGAATCCCTCCAGCCTGATCTTCGACAAGCCGACCACTCGCGATCCGATTCCAAGGGCCCAATGATGACGACAGCCATGAGTCTCTCGACCCGTACAGCCGCCATGCCGCAAGCGTGCAGCGCGTCTGCCTCACCGCGCACTTCCACGTCGCACAAGGGCCGCTTCGGCGGCCTGATGGCAGGCTTGCTGATGCTCGGCACATTGGCGGGCTGCACGACTGCCGCCACCGGTGGCGCCTACCTGCTGCCACAAACGACACAGGGCGGTGCCGCCCAGCGCAGCGTTGCCGCCGATGCGCCCCTGCTGGAAGTGATGCCGGTGCAACTGGCCAGCTACCTGGAAGGCGGCAGTCTGGTCTATCAGACGGACGACATCACGCTGGTACAGGCCAGCCAGAACCTGTGGGCCGATGACCTGCAGGACATGCTGACCCGCCAGCTGCTGACGCAGCTCAAGGCCAGCCCCGCCCAACCGCTGAGCCAGTACCGTATCGCGGATACCAGCCTGAGCGGCCTCAAGGGCGCACGCCTGAGCGTAAGCCTGGATCGCTTCATCGGCCGCCATGATGGCCAGTCCGTCATCACCGGGCGCTGGCGCCTGCGCGGCGTGGATGGCAGCGTGCTGGAGGAAGGCGACATCCAGACACTGACTCCCCTGATGGATGACGGCTATCCGGCGCTGGTCAATAGCCTGGGCGAAGGCTGGCGTGTGGCCGGCGAGCAGTTGGCACGCGAGATCGCCAAGGCACTGCCGGCCACGGCGGATGCCAGCTGATGACCTGACGGCCTGATGGAAAAGAGCACGGCTGGATAACCAGAAAGCTGGATGTCCAAAAAAAAGAAGACCCCCGACGGAATCCGTCGGGGGTCTTCTTGTCTGGCGGCTAGCTGGCCTCAGCCTTGCTGGGGCAGCACCAGCTCACCGTCACGGATCTCGAAGCGCTTCACGTCCGGCTTGTCCTCGAGACGCACGGTGCGGGTCTCGTCACCCATGTCGACCTTGACGTCGTAGCCGACCACCTTGTCTGACGCGTCCTGCACCGTTTCGCAGCGCTGTTCGGTCGTGGTGTAGGTGTCGCCCTTCTTCATCTGACCCTGGATCTGGTTGCCGGCATAACCGCCACCCACGGCGCCCGCGGCTGTCAGCACCTTCTTGCCATTGCCACCGCCAAACTGATTGCCCACCACACCGCCGACGATCGCGCCGACGGCCGTGCCGACGACATTGTGGGTGTCCTTGCTGGGCGCCTGATGCGTCACGGTCTCGTTATGACAGACCTCGCGCGGGGTGGTCACGGTTTCCGTCACGGCATCCACCGCCACGATATCGGCATATTCAGGGCCTGAGTTGCTGGCCGTATAGCTGCCGATCGCCACTCCACCGCCAATGCCCAGTGCAGCCACGATCGCGCCAATCAGGATGGACTTGTTCATGCGTGTTCTCCTCACCGAATAGTGTTGCAGCCTGGCTCGTCGGCCAGTCAGCCAAGCCCCTGGATGACACTTGAGGGGCTTGCCGCTGCGTTCGGAGAGTAATCTAACACTGTTCGATAAACTCGGTAATGTGGCAACTTCACCACCCGGTCGTCGCCATTTCGCAACATCGAACATGGAAAAGCCGGGTTCTACGCTAGATCATGCCTTATATTAGCAATTTCTTGGCAAGCAGGCTTGCGGCCAGAAAACCCCACTCATCGCCCTGACGCTGACGCGGGCTGTACGAGTCGGACAGGACGAACAGGGCCGGTGCGAGCGCCTCAGCTCGCACCGGCCCTTGTCTTGATGGCCCTGACCGCAAGCCACTCAGTCCAGCTGATTGGCCGTGATGGACACGGCTTCATCGTTGCAGAACTGCACGCGGACATCTTCCCACCAGTTCAATAGACGGCAGGACGTGTCATCGGCAATCGTCTCGCTGATATCACTGGGCTTGCCCAGCAACGAGATGGCCTGTGCCTCACTCATGCCCTGCACCAGATAGCCATCATCCAGCGCTGAACGAATGCGGTACTGGCGCTGACTCTCCTCACGTGCGGCCAGGGCACGCTCTTTCTCACGCGCCAGGCGCTGTGCGGTCGGGTCTTCGCCTGAGGTTTCCTCTACCACGTCAGCGGCGGGTACCACCGTCAGTGAATCATCCAGCGTGACGGGGGTATCGCCCTGCTGACAAGGCTGCTGCTGCCAGGTGGGCACCCCCGCCTGCATACAGCGAAAGATGCTGTTGTTGGCCTTGGCGGCAGGCGGCAGAGAGGGTGTCGCCGGGTCGGCAATCACTTGCGCCCGGGGCGCCTGCCCGTCACTCGAAGACTCTGCAGCATTCGGCGACTCCTCCGCCTGAACCGCCGCAAGCGGCATACCACTGACCAGCGTCGCCACCAGCAGTCCCCGCAAGAGCCGGCGCGACACGCTGCCACAGGAATCCATCATCAACTTGTCTCTCCGCTTGGTGAGAGCGTGGATCATGCACGGATATCACGCCCAATGAGGTGAAATGGCAAAGCCATCATCCTTGCGTCAGCGCTTCCACTGATAGACCTCATCGGCGGTCTGCACATCGTCATGGTGACTGACATCAGAGCGACTGGGGGTCGAGGCCGCTGCGCCTGATCCATCGCCCGGAGCGTCCAGTGGCGGCATGCCTGGCATGGCCAGCCTGTCGTGGCTGTGGCCGTGATCAGACGGCTCGATCTGATCGAGACTGGCTGCGCCGTGATCGGGCGTATCCCAGACGGTGACTACCCGATTGCGCCCTTCGCGCTTGGCACGGTACATGGCCTGATCGGCACGCTGCAGAAGGTCCGGCAGCAGTGATTCCGCGCAAGCGGCCGGTCCGCCCTGGGCCACCCCGATACTGATGGTGACCCGCAGCAGCTGGCCGTTGCTCAGCGTGAAGGCACGACTGTTGATCGAGAGCAGCAAGCGCTCGGCTGCGTGCTGGAGCCCTTCTCTGTCCTCCGTCGGGCACAGGGCCACGAACTCTTCTCCCCCCTGGCGGCACAACTGATCACTGCCGCGCAGGTGATGACGCAGTCGTTGCGTCAGCTCTATCAGCACCTCATCGCCAATCGCATGCCCTTGCGTATCGTTGATGGCCTTGAAGTGATCGACATCGATCATCAGCACTCCCAGGCCACCACGACTCAGCAGACGCGGCCCCTCTTCCAGCAAGGCAAAACGAGACAGCGCCCCCGTCAGCTGATCATGGCGCAAGTCACGACGGTAGCGCTTCTCGCGCTGCTCAGCCTCCCACCCGATCTGCACGGCCACCACCGCGATGAAGGTGACGGAAATCACCAGGTTGACGACACTAGCCAACGACATGAACTCATAGGAGACGATATAGACCGGGCTGGTGAGGTATTGGGCACCGATATAGAACAGCAGCAGGACACCACTGAACAGTAGCCGTTGAATGCGTGACAGGGACGCGATACAGACGAAGAAGATGGCGACGATATGGAAATACTCGAAGCCACCCTCGGCGCCGAACTGGTGTTCCCACCATGCCGCCTTGGCAGACACCGGCACCACCAGCAACAGCAACGCGGTATTCATGTACCCCTTGCGGTGGAACATGATGGCCAAGACGTTGAGCAGGACGCCGATGACATTGATCACCACCGGCTGCGGATAAGGCTGCAGGCCCAGCAGAGCGAAGTAGCCCAGCTGACAGCCGAGCGCACTGATATAGATCCACATGAACAACTGATAAAGCACGAGGTGCCGCTCAGCCAGCCCCGCCGGAGCTGGCCACCGCCACTTCATGTTTACCGTGCGCAAGACACTCTGCCGACTTCCCGCTTTGCGACGGCGATCTGCTTTCGCCATGATTCCTTCCTCATTTACGGCACTTCCCGTGTGCCTCCGCTGCGCGCTACCTGATAATTTTACCTGCCTATTCTATCTCACGCTGCTATATGAAACGTGACGGCCACTTTCATTGCGCACCCTACAAGGCATGCAGAGCAGCCAGGCACATGGCCCGCGATGCACCGCAAGCTGTACTCTTCGACACTAGCAATTCCGCCTGAACCGCGTGGCTCACGTAGCAGGAGCCTGAACGTGAAGCATCAGCAATCTCGAGGATCAGCAGTCGAAGATTCTCACAAAGTGGGCCTTGTGGGTGACTTGCAGAGTAGTTGAGAGAAGATTTAAGCCCTAGATTCAGTCGTGATGATGACCGGGCTGGAAAAAGTCCGTGACCAGTCAATGGTACTCTTGAGCATGGCAATGCTGACATCTCGCCGCCAGCCTGCATGACCCAGACCACCTGACACTCGGGCCCTCCTCGACGTCAGAGACAAGAACCGGGCAGACAATCGCCCGCCTTCGTGACACCATCAGCGCCTGGACATGGCAGTAGCCGTCACCCACTTTTCCCCGCCGTTTTTAGAGAAGAGAGACTGTAATGGACGCGACCACTCTGACACGCGACTTCCACCTGTGGCAGCGTTTCTCCAAGCAAGATCGCCTGGAACGTGAACATCGTGCTGCCCGCCGCAAGATCGCCGAAGCTGGCACCATGGCGACGCGCATGATCAAGGCCTATGAAAGCATGGCCGCCAAGGGCGTCTCCGAGAATGCATGCTATCGCACCATCTACAAGCAACGCGATGCGCAGGGTGAGATCATGGTGCGCGAAGGCTGGCTCAAGGTGCGTCGTGTGGTCGCGGAAGGCGGCACAACGCGTCTTCGCGGCACGCTGATGACAACGTTCAGCCTGCTGGATGGCGAGCAGGAACCCTCCGATGCCAGCGTCGAGAAACTCACGCTCGAGGTGTATGACGAAATCGTCGCCGGCACCAAGATGAAGCTGGCCTGCAAGGTGGCCCGTTGCGACGCCGATGACCAGACGGACTTCATCACCTTCCTGGATGCCGTACGCGGCGACCTCAAGCAGTGGGTGTGACGCGCCCAAGCGTAAACACCAGCCCCTGATGAAGGGATAACTCCCTGAATCGGCTCAATGATGCCCACCCGCCTCGTGCAGTGGGCATCATTGCTGTCAGGGGCAAGGAGGCTGCTGACTCATGTCAGTGTCGGCCTTCCGGGCGCAGCCTTTGTTTCCTAAATGGAATCTATCCATTTCCCATCTCGCACAGATAGCGACGAATATTGACCTCATAGACCGAAACCCCTGCCACTGTTGCGACAGTAGCAACCTGAGGTTACCCATCGTGCAGGAAACTCCTGGCCCTCGCCTGACTCATAGTACGCAGAACATGCTCGTCATCTGATTACAGGAGTCAGTCCATGAATGCCATTGCACCGTCGGCTTACCACACCCTCGACGTCGAAACGCTCTCTCATGTCACCTCCGCTCGCCTGCCTTTGCAGCCGATCGGCGACATCACTATGGATAGCCCGGCCAGTGAGCTGGTGACGGACTTTGCCGTTACCGCCGGTCGCAGCATTCAGGGCAGCGCCTCCATCGGTCAGGCACTGGCGACCATGAAACAGGCGGGGGTGCGTCTGCTGCTGGTCCACGATCATGATGGCACCTTCACCGGCGTGGTGACTTCGCGTGAGCTGCAGGGTGGCCGAGTCGTGATGCGTGCCATGACCCGCTTCAATGTTCAGCGCGATGAAGTCACTACCGACATGGTGCAGATACCCCGCGCGGAGCTGCAGGGCATTCCTCTCGCCGTGCTCAAGCGCGCCCGCGTCGGGGACCTGGTCGAGACACTACGTCAGAGCGGCGAATCCCACCTGCTGGTGACCGAGCAGGGCGACGATGGCAAACCCAGCGTGCGCGGTCTGGTCGCCGCCTCCCGCGTCGGCAAGGCCTTGGGGCTCAACCTGGAACACCCGCCGGAAGCTCGCAATTTCGCTGATATCTGCCGGGCCGTGCTGGGCAAGTACGAGTGACCCGACAAGGGTAGGCAGTGTTCTCAGTCATCTGGCTGACAGAGGCGTCATGAAGCCGCGTCTTGACAAGATGGTTTATCCCCAGACTGGTGCTTGATTCGGGAAAAATGCTCACAAACGGCGTATGATGTGGCTATCAGCGCGAGATATCACTTGGCAGGCAGCATGGAAGCGCCTGTCGGTCAGAGAGATGACTCGGGCTCTGACGGATATACTCAGCCAACGGATGGTGTAGATGAGGATTTCAGCCATGCCATTACGCTCACTGCGTGATCATCTTTTCAAGCAGCGCCACGTCGAGGTGCTCGTCATCAAACAGATTGATGGCGAGCTCGTGCATGTGTGTGGTGCCGGCATCGTGGAAGGCAGCGGCAGCGTCAGTCACAAGCGGCGTGAGCTGCAGCGTGACAACCATGCCTTTCCGGTGCGCATGCATGATGGCAATCAGGTGCTTCAGCCGGACGACTTCAATCGTCTGGTGCTGCTGGAGGAAGTGACTCTGCATCCCCTTGGCTGCCAGCCGAAGGAAGCCATCTCGCTGGAGGTGGCTGGCCATCGCTATCGTGTCGCGCATACCCCCATGCGCTGCTGGCACTTCCGCGGCCACCTCGTGCTGGAGCGCACGCCCCAGGGCATGCTGCTGAGCACTGAGGACATGACCCTGATTCGCGCCAAGGCGAGTCGCCAGCCAGTCTCCAATACGGCACGCGCCAATGCCGAGCGCCTGCAGAAGACGCCCGCATGGCGCAATGTCGCTCCCCGCGGCCACGATGTGCATGCCGACGGCGCCACGACGCGTCAACGCGCGGCAGCACGCAGGATCGACAGCCCGACACGCGAGCTGGAGCTTGAGCCCAAGTACTGAGGGGCACAGGAGCGGCGCATTGAGACAGATGAATTGAGAAAGGCCCATCGAGAAAGGCGCATAGAGACAGAACGCTCGGCAACTGCCGAGCGTTCTGCTGTCCAGGGTCCGGTTGGAGGAAGAACGGTTCGCGGCAAGACAGCTTGAGCATATGCCGGTATTCTCACAGACCTGTCCTCTCGTTCAGGTTTCCTCATGCGCCGAATGCCAGCATCCCTATTCCTGCTCATCCTGATTCTGGTCGCTCTGAACCTGCGTCCGGCGCTGTCATCCCTGGCGCCCCTGCTGGATCGCATCACCCAGGACCTGGGCCTGAGCACGCTGGCAGCGGGCCTTCTCACCACACTGCCCGTCGTCTGCCTGGGACTGTTCGCCCCACTGGCGCCGCGCCTGGCCCGCCGCCTGGGGGTAGAGCGCACCCTCAGCCTTGCCCTGGTCACTCTCGGCATCGCCCTGTGGTTGCGGGCCAGTGACATGGCGCTGCTGCTGTATCTCGGCACCCTGTTATGTGGTGGCAGCATCGGCGTCGCCGGCACCCTGCTGCCCGCCATCGTCAAGCGTGAGCATCCTGAGCGAGCCGACCTGTTCACCGGCGTTTACACCATGGCGCTGTGTCTTGGTGCGGCGCTGGCCGCGGGACTCAGCGTGCCACTGGCCAATCTTCTCGACAGCTGGCAAGCCTCATTGGCCTGCTGGGCGCTGCTTGTGGTGATCGCGCTTCCCGCCTGGCGCCTGAGCATGCCCCACCCGTGGCCAGAGAAGATGACCAGCCAACAGCAGGCCACCCCCCGCCTGTGGCACCTGCCGCTGGCCCGCCAGGTCACCTTCTTCATGGGCTGCCAGTCTTCCCTGGCCTATATCGTCTTTGGCTGGCTGCCTTTCCTGCTCCAGCAACGCGGTCTGAGCGATATCGAATCCGGCTGGCTGATGGCCGCCTCGGTGATGGCACAGGTGCTCACCGCCCTGCTGGCCCCCGTGATCGGCCGCATGGGGCGCGACCAGCGCCCCGCCATCCTGCTGCTGCTGTCCTGTACCGCCATCGGCCTGCTGGGACTGATGATCGGGCCACTGTCCCTGCGCTGGCTGTTCGCCGTGCTGCTCGGTTTCGGCCAGGGGGGCAGCTTCTCGATGGCATTGACGCTGCTGGTGCTGCGCACCTCCGATGCACGTCTGGCGGGCGCCCTCTCCGGCATGGCACAAGGCACCGGCTACATGCTGGCCGCCCTCGGGCCACTCGCCGTCGGCATTCTGCTGGAAATCACGGCCGACCTGCGCGTGATCGCGTCGCTGTTCGCGCTGATCCTGCTGAGCGCCGCCATGCTTGGCTTCCAGGTCGGCAGGCGTCGCCGTATCTGCCTGCGCGAGGATGGCAGCACCGAAGTGGTCGACGGCTGACACCTTCTCCCCCCATTAGGTGAGGCAAGGCCCCACCAAGGCATCAATATTATCTGTCAGCCATGTCTGGATGATAGATTTTATCGATACTACTTGTCGCTGAAATTTATATATTCCGAATGTCTCATTTGGATTCCTCTGGTGTCGCTCTACCCTCTGAGTTCTCGTTGTAAAGCAACGAACATTGCGCCCTGCCATGTTCGAACGGCACTGCCATGTTCGAACTGCTCGGCCATGGTCAACCAGCCAGGCAATGTTCGACCTGCTTCGCAACGAGACCCTCATAACAACAATCTCACACCCAGAGGCACATGCTCATGTCCTTCGAAAGGATTCGATTGTCCTCCCCCTGCTCGGGAGACACCTCATGCTGTCATTGATCGGCGTAGCCATCATCGTCATCGGCCTGGCACTGCGCCTCAATGCGCTGCTGGTGGTGCTGGTGGCAGGTTTCTCCTCCGGCCTGGTGGCCGGCATGTCACCCACTGAAATTCTCGCCGCGCTCGGTCAGGCCTTTACCGACAACCGCGCCGTCTCGCTGTTCATCATCACCCTGCCGGTGATCGGATTGCTCGAGCGCAATGGACTGCGCGACCAGGCCGAACATCTGGTCCAGAAACTGCGGGCTGCCAGCGCCGGGCGCATCTCCTTCAGCTACCTGGTGCTGCGCAAGGCGACCAATGCCTTCGGCCTGCAGCTCGGTGGCCACCCGGCGATGATCCGGCCGCTGGTCGCCCCGATGTCAGTCGGCGCCGCCGAACGTGATCTCCCCGAAGAGGCGCTGAGCTCGCCATGCTTCAAGGCCCTGAGCCAACGCATCCGCGTTCTGAATGCCGTCAGCGAGAACTTCGGCAACTTCTTCAGCCAGCTGATCTTCGTGGCTTCCGGCGGGTTGTTGCTGATCAAGAGCGTGCTCGACAAGAGTGGCGCCAGCGTCAGCCTGGCCGACATGGCAATGTATGCCATTCCCACCGCGCTGGTGTCACTGGTGGTGGTCTTCGTGCTCTGCCGCCGGCTGGACGCACGCATTCGCCGTGAACATCAGCTGCTGCGCGAGGAATACCCCCAGCCCTCCGGCCAGACCAACGCGACACCAGGCAAGGACACCTTCACCACTTCTGCGACGGAGAGCCACTCATGAACGGTATCGACGCTCTCTACCTGATTACCGGCTTCGCCATCATGGCCTTTGCCGTCTTGACGCTCACCGATCGTGATCATCCGCGCAGACTCGGCACCACTGCCTTCTGGATGATCTTCGGCATCAGCCTGGCATTTGGCCAGTGGCTGCCCGATGTCGTGGTCGGACTTGCCATGCTGGCGCTGGCGCTGCTGGCCGCCACCGGCCAGCTCGGGTTCGGCAACTACGGCCAGTTGAGCGATGAGGCGCGTCAGGCGCGCCGCAAGCGTCTGGGGTCGCGCCTGTTCATCCCCGCGCTGGTGATTCCGGTCGGCACCTTCCTTTACACCCTCACGACAGGTCAGAGTGCGCTGGTCGGCCTTGGCGTCGCGACGGTACTGGCCTTTGCCGTGGCACTGCTGCTGCTGCGCGAGAGCCCGGCGACCGGCATGCAGGAAGGTCGCCGCCTGGCCGATGCCATCGGCTGGGCCGCCATCCTGCCGCAATTCCTGGCCGCCCTTGGCCTGCTGTTCGATCAGGCCGGCGTCGGCCAGACCATCGCCGGGCTGGTCTCGAGCGTGGTGCCGGATACCAGCCTGATCGCCTGCGTGATTGCCTACTGCGTCGGCATGGCCGTGTTCACCATGCTGATGGGCAACGGCTTCGCGGCCTTTGCGGTCATCACCTCCGGAATCGGCTATCCGCTGGTCATCGCGCTGCATGGCGGCAACCCGGCCATCGTCGGCGTGCTGGGCATGCTGTCCGGCTACTGCGGCACGCTGATGACGCCGATGGCCGCCAACTTCAACATCGTGCCGGCCGCTCTGCTGGAACTGGATGACCGCTACCACATCATTCGCGCACAGATACTGCCTGCGCTGGTCATGCTGGCCGCCAATATCAGCCTGATGCTGCTGCTGGCCTTCTGATCTCCCACTCTCACCCGCGCATCGATCACCGCCAGCCGTGACCCGCGGTGATCGATGCCAGCCAAGGAATGTCATCATGCGTCGTCTGCTACTCTGCGGCTTCGAGCCCTTCGGCACGGATAGCGTCAATCCCGCCCTCAAGATCATCGAACAACTGGACGGTCAGACACTGGCCATGCACGACCAGCCCGATGAGCGCTTCGAGATCATCACCTGCCGGGTGCCGGTGACACGCTACGCCGCGATTGACAGCGTCATCAAGGCCATCGGCGAGCACGCCCCTGACACCGTGATCATGCTCGGCCAGGCCAGCGGTCGCAGCGCCATCACGCCGGAGCGTGTCGCCATCAACCTGGATGACTATCGCATCAAGGACAACGGCGGCCACCAGCCGGTGGATGAGCCCATCGAGGCCGACGGCCCGGATGGCTGTTTCACCACCTTGCCGATCAAGGCGATGGTCAACGACCTCCAGGCGGCGGGCCTTCCCGCCAGCGTCTCCTACACGGCAGGCACCTTCGTCTGCAACCACCTGTTCTATGGGGTGCAGCGTCATCTGGCGGATAGCCCCATCCGCTCCGGCTTCGTGCATATCCCGGCGCTGCCCGAGCAGAGTGTCGATGGCCGCCTGCCGACCATGAGTCTTGAAAGCATGCTCGAAGGCGTACGGGTGATGTGCGTCAGCGCCATGTCCCATCAGAAGGATGCACGCATCGGCGGTGGCAATATCAGCTGAGCGCCCCCATCGCGTCGCGGCTGAACGCCCGACTCCGACAGCTCCCCTGCAAGCCGGCATGCGTTACAATGCCGGCTTTCCCATTTCTGGCAGGTGGACACGATGACTCCCGAGACACACATCCTGGTGCTGTATACCGGCGGAACCCTGGGCATGGTGGAAAGTGAACAAGGACTGGTACCTGCCGGTGACTTCGATACACGTCTGCGCGCAGCACTGGAACAACTGCCCCCCAGCCGTCGTGGCCGTCTGCCCGCCTTCACCCTGCGCGAGTTTCCACAGCTGATCGACTCCTCCTCCGCGACACCGGCGGACTGGCACACCATCGCCAGCCAGATCGCGGACGCCTACGACAGCTTCGATGGCTTCGTCGTCCTGCAGGGCACCGACACCCTGGCCTGGACGGCCTCCAGCCTCGCCTTCCAGCTCAAGGGCACCGCGCGCCCGGTGATCGTCAGTGGCGCACAGTTGCCGCTGGAAGCCGAGCACAGTGACGCGCTGGGCAATGTCGAACTGGCACTCACCGCCGCCGCCCAGCCGACCCTCAATGAAGTCGTGGTCGCCTTCGGCGGGCAGCTGCTGCGTGGCGTGTGCACCCGCAAGTGGTACACCCAGGACCACCGCGGCTTCACCACGCCCAATGCGCCGCTGCTGGGCGAATGGGTCGATGACCGCGTCGTGCTCTACCCCGGCCGCCTGATGGATGATCAAGGCCCCGCCTTCGAGCTGCCCGACTATGCCCGCCTCGGCAAGGACAGCATCATTCGCCTGCCGCTCTACCCCGGCATCAGCGCCGAGAGCGTGCGTGTGCAGTTGATGCGCCCCGAGGTCAAGGGCGCCGTGCTGGAGCTGTGGGGCAGCGGCAATCTGCCGGAAGACGGCGAGCTTTTGGGGGTATTGGCCGATGCGCGTGGCGAAGGCAAGCTGCTGGCCGGTATCAGCCAATGTCCGCACGGGCCGGTCACCATCGGTCACTATGCGGCCGGCGCAGGCCTGGCCACCGTCGGCGTGCTGTCAGGCGATGACATGACGCTGGAAGCGGCCTTCACCAAATTGCTGCATCTCGTGGCGCTCGATCAGGACGAAGACTGGCAGCGGGAACGCTTTCTGATGCCCTTGGTAGGCGAGCGCGCCAGCGGCCTGCTGTGAGTCCTGGCAGCCCCGCGTGTCGCTGAACTCTTATCGCTGAGCGCTGAGCTCTAGCCACTGAGCGCTGAATTCTGGTCGCTGATCAGGGCGCAAACCAGCCTTCAGCGTTGACCGATAGATAACAGAAAGCCCCCGCCAGGCATGCCTGACGGGGGCTTTCTAGTTTCGCTGATAGGCCTTGGCTAATCCTTCACACCAAGGCGCAAATCAACAGGGCCAGCTGGTTCACCGGATCAACCGAATCAGCCGGTGTTGCGCAGACCGGCGGAGATACCGGCCATGGTCACCATCAGCGCGCGTGACAGCTCGGCGGAGATAGCACCATCGGCGTCGCGGTTACGCTGCAGCAACTCGGCCTGCAGACCATGCAGCGGGTCGATGTAGGGGTTGCGCACATCGATGGCCTGACGGATCAACGGCATATGCTCAAGCAGTGCCTGTTGATCGCGGATCTCCAGCACCACCTTCTCCAGACGCTCGAGACGATCTCGCAGCGATTGCCCCAGCGCCTTCAGGGCCGGCTCATCGACCAGACGCTGCTCGTAGTAGGCCGCCGTCGAGAGATCGGCCTTGGAGAGCAGCATCTCCAGCATGTCGACGTAGGTGGAGAAGAACGGCCAGTCGTTCATCATCTCGCGCAGCACTTCCAGGCCGCCCTCTTCCTGCATGCGCGTGGCGAAGGCCTCGCCACTGCCCAGCCAGGCGGGCAGCATCAGGCGAATCTGGGTCCAGGCGAAGATCCACGGGATCGCACGCAACGTCTCGACGCCACCATCCTGACGACGCTTGGCGGGGCGTGAGCCCAGCGGCAGGCGTGCCAGTGCGGTTTCCGGCGTTACCGAGCGGAAGTACGGCACGAAGTTCGGGTCTTCACGCACCACGCCGACATAGGCCTTGTGCGCGATACCGGCCAGGCGGTCCATCTCGTCACGCCATTGCTGCTTGGGCGCCGGTGGCGGCAGCATGCTGGCTTCCAGCACCGCGCAGACATAGATCTCCATCGAGCGGCTGGCGATGTCCGGCAGACCGAACTTGAAGCGAATCATCTCGCCCTGCTCAGTGACACGCAGCGAGCCGGTCACCGAGCCCGGCGGCTGGGACAGGATCGCCGCATGCGCCGGGCCGCCACCACGACCGACCGTACCACCACGGCCGTGGAACAGGGTCAGTTCGACGCCGTGGCGCTTGGTGACTTCCACCAGCGTTTCCTGAGCGCGGTACTGTGCCCAGGCGGCCGCCAGCTGACCGGCGTCCTTGGCGGAGTCGGAGTAACCGATCATCACTTCCTGACGATCACCGGCCTGCTCGCGATAGATCGGCATGCCCAGCAGCGTGTCGATGACCGGGCCTGAGCGGTCCAGATCATCCAGCGTCTCGAACAGCGGCGCGATCGGCAGACGCACATCACCGCCGATCTCCTTCATCAACAGTGCCACCGCCAGCACATCGGAGGCCTGACCGGCCATCGAGATGATGTAGGTGCCCAGCGCCTCGCGATGCTCGCGCGCGATGACCTTGAAGGTATCCAGCACCTCGCGCGTGTCGGTGGAGCATTCCCAATGGCGCGGGATCAGCGGGCGACGGCCAGCCAACTCCTTGGTGAGAAAGTCACAGCGCTGCTGCTCATCCCACTCGAAATAGCTGCCCAGCCCCAGCGTCTGACTCAGTTCATCGAAGACCTGCGCGTGGCGCGTGCTTTCCTGACGGATATCGAGCTTGGTCAGGGTGACACCGAAGCAGGCCACGCGGCGCAGGGTGTCGAGCAGTGCGCCGTTGGCGATGGTGTCCAGCCCCACATCGCACAGCGAGCGATAGCAGGCCAGCAGCGGCGTATACAGCTGCTCGCGGGTCTCGATGATATCGACGCCTTCGTGGCGCTTGCCGTCCAGGCCCGCCTTGGCCCAGTCACGCGTGCTTTCCATGCGCAGGATCAGGCGGCGCAGGATCTCGCGATAGGGTTCGGCCACATCGCCGGCCTCGGCACGCAGGGCGGCCGTGCACTTCCACATCGACAGCTCCGACTTGAGCTGTTCGAGGTCGCGAAGGTAGAGGTCCGCCGCCATCCAGCGTCCCAGCAGCAGCACGGTCCGCGTCACGCTGGCGGTGACATTGGGGTTGCCGTCGCGGTCACCGCCCATCCAGGAGGCGAAGCAGATCGGTGCGGCGTCCAGCGGCAGGCGCTCACCGGCGGCGTCCAGCGTCATCTCGTCAAGCTGACGGTGGAAGTCCGGCACCGCTTGCCACAGCGAGTTCTCGATGGTGGCAAAGCCCCACTTGGCCTCATCCACCGGCGTCGGACGCTCGTGGCGAATCTCGTCGGTGTGCCAGGCCTGGCTGATCAGCTCGGTCAGGCGTGCACGCGCGAGGGTCGCCTGTTCCGGGCGATCACAGGCACCTTCCATCTGGGTCAGACAGCCCTCGATGGCATCGTATTTCTGGATCAGGGTGCGGCGGATGACTTCCGTCGGGTGCGCCGTCAGCACCAGCTCGACACGCATCGCCGAGAGCTCCTCGACGATCTTCTGCGCGCTGAAACCACGCTCGCGAATGCGCGTGATCAGCTCGCCGAGGTCCGGCTGGCTGCCGGGACGATAATCCTCGACGCGCTTGAAGCGGCCACGGTAGTGCTGCTCGGCGATGTTGGAAAGATTCAGGAACTGGTTGAACGCCCGGGTGACCGGCAGCAGATCACCATCCGGCAGATCACGCAGATAGTCGATCAGCTCATGACGGGCGGCCTGATCGCCCTGCTGGCCCTGTTTGGCCAGGGCGCGGATGCGCTCGATGCGTGCGACGAAGTCATCGCCGAGGTCGGCCGCGATGGTCTGGCCGAGGTTGTCACCGAGAATACGCACGTTATCGCGCAACGATTCATGCAAGTCGTGACTCATGAAACCCTCCTTGGGAGTGACGGTGCTGCCGCGGTCATCTTCCCCTGTCACCAGGGGCACACAGTCAGATAGCTGACAACAGATTCCCTCATTGCGCAAAGACACCTGATGACAACCGGCTGAGGGAAGACACCGGTCTGGCGCTGGTGAAGACACTGGCGCGAAACGGAAAGACCCGCGGCGCAGCAGACCGGAAAGCAGGACAAGACTCGCGTCCTGATCGCTTCCCCTCAGCATACGACCGCGGGCCTTGGCTCCACAATCCGACTATCGCGTAAACTTACTACATTTTTCCAAATGCCCTTTTCCCAATACGCTGCGACGACGCTCCCTCATCGAACCAGCGGCGTCACCGGACGTGCTGCTGACGTCGCACCCTCGCCCTGTCGCGCCTGCTCAGCCGCACGCTCCCGGCGCTTGGCCTCATCCCAGTGCGCATCCATCTCGGCAAGCGAGGCCTCATCCAGCGTGCGCCCTTGCCCTACGATCGCGGCTTCCACATGGCGGAAGCGTGATTCGAAGCGCGCATTGGTAGCGCGCAGCATCTGCTCCGGGTCCGCCTTGAGGGTGCGCGCGAGATTGACCACCGCGAACAGCAGGTCACCGACCTCCTCGCGCGCATGGGCCGTATCACCCTCGGCCAGAGCTTCCTCGACTTCGCCGAGCTCCTCACGAATCTTGGCCAGCACGCCACTCGTGTCCGGCCAGTCAAAGCCCGAACGCGCGGCCTTCTTCGAGAGCTTGGCCGCCCGCGTCAGCGCTGGCAGGCCAAGTGGCACGCCATCCAGTACGCTGTCGCCGGCAGCCTGACTGGCAGGCGCATCAGCGGACTCCTGCTGCTTGAGCGACTCCCACTGGGCGTTGAGCGAGCCTTCGTCGACCTCATGAGTGGCGATGCCCTCACGGCGCGACGCGAGGGTGCCATCCGGGAAGACATGTGGATGGCGGTGCAGCATCTTCTCGGTCAGCACATGGATCACGTCGTGGAAATCGAAGTGTTGCTGCTCGCTGGCGATCTGGGCGTAGAAGACGCCCTGAAACAGCAGGTCACCCAGTTCCGCCGGCAGCTCCTCGAGCACACTGGCATCGGCCGCGGCGCGCTCGATGACATCGGCGACCTCATAGGCCTCCTCCAGGGTGTGCGGCACCAGACTCGCGTAATCCTGGCGGCTGTCCCAGGGGCAGCCGTACTGCGGGTCACGCAGCACGGCCATCAGGGTCAGCAGGTCATCGAGGGTGTAGCGCGCATCAGCTTGCCTGCCTGCATCGACATCGACACTGGCATCGAATCGGCGACTCATGCCTTGTCGCCCCCGACCCGCAGGCGCTTGACGTCGATGATGTTGGGCAGCTGCTGGATGCGGGCGAACACGCGCCCCAGCACGTCGAGATTCTCGACTTCCAGCGTGATCTTGAGCGTGGCGATGTTGTCGAGCTGATCGGTGCGCGTGTTCACCGACAGCACATTGACCTTGTCGCCGCTCAGCACGTTGGTGACATCACGCAGCAGACCGGAGCGGTCCCAGGCCTGGATCTCGATATCGACCGGATACTGATTGCGCGAGCGCTGACCCCAGTCGACATCGACGATGCGACGCGGCTCGTCCGAGCGCAGCTGGATCAGGTTCGGGCAGTCCTGACGGTGCACGGTCACGCCGCGCCCCTGGGTGATGAAACCGGCGATCTGATCGCCCGGCACCGGGTGACAGCAGTTGGCCATGGTGGTCTTCAGATTGCCGACCCCCAGCACCATGACGGCGTCGGGCTTTTCCTTGCCCTGCGGCTTGCGCTGGCGCAGCAGACGCTCGAGCTGCTCCTGATCATCGGTATCGCCGAACAGCTGCTGGGCCTGGTGCAGCACCTGGCCGACGCGCAGATCGCCCGCACCGATGGCGGCGTACATGTCATCACGCGTCGGGTAATTGACGGCGTTGGCCAGCTTGTCACGGTCGAGATTCTCCAGCGCCAGCCGCGAGAATTCCTTCTCGAGCAGCGCCTTGCCCTCATCGACGTTCTGGTCGCGTGCCTGCAGCTTGAACCAGGTCTGGATCTTGGCGCGGGCCCGCGAGGTGCGCACATAGCCCAGATTCGGGTTGAGCCAGTCGCGGCTCGGGCCGCCCTTGGTGGCGGTCAGGATCTCGACCTGCTGGCCGGTCTTGAGCTTGTAGGTCAGCGGCACGATGCGCCCGTCGACCTTGGCACCCCGGCAGCGATGGCCGACCTCGGTGTGCACGCGGTAGGCGAAGTCGATCGGCGTGGCGATCTTGGGCAGGTCGATGACATGCCCCTCCGGCGTGAAGACGTAGATGCGGTCCGGCGCGACATCGGAGCTCAGCCCCTGACGGATCGCCTCCTGGCCGCCGTTCTCGCCGACTTCGTCCTGCCATTCGAGCACCTGACGCAACCAGGCGATCTTGTCCTCGTAGCTGCGGCTCTTGTGGCCGACATCGTGGCCCTTGTAACGCCAGTGGGCACACACGCCCAGCTCCGCCTCCTCGTGCATGTCGAAGGTACGGATCTGGATCTCGATGACCTTGTTGCTCGGCCCCACCACCGCAGTGTGCAGTGACTGGTAGCCATTCTTCTTGGGGTTGGCGATGTAGTCATCAAACTCATGCGGCACGTGGTGCCAACGCGAGTGGACGATCCCCAGCGCCGTGTAGCAATCGCTGACGGTGCCGACCAGAATCCGTACCGCGCGCACGTCATACACCTGGGAGAAGGCGATGCGCTTGATCTTCATCTTCCGCCAGATGGAATAGATGTGCTTGGCACGGCCCGCGACATCGAAGTGCTTGATGCCCTGCTCGCTCATCAGAGTGCGCATCTCGACCAGCAGGTCGGCGATGTAGTGCTCACGCTCCAGACGCTTCTCGGACAGCTGCTTGGCGATGGTCTTGTATTCATCCTCCTCGCGGTAGCGGAAGGACAGGTCCTCCAGCTCCCACTTGAGCTGACCGATGCCCAGGCGGTGCGCCAGCGGCCCGTAGATATCGAAGACTTCGCTGGCCACGCGCATGCGCTTCTCGCGCGGGGCATCCTTGACGTGACGCAGGGCGACGGTACGTTCGGCGATCTTGATCAGCGCGATGCGCACGTCATCGATCATCGACACCAGCATCTTGCGCAGGTTGTCCTGCTGGTCATGCTGCGCCATGCCATGACTCGGCGCCTGCAGCTGACTGATGGCGGCCATGTTGAGCACGCCATCGATCAGGCGTGCCACTTCCTTGCCGAAATGCTTCTCGATGGCCTCAAGCCCCAGATGCCCTTCACGCACCGCACGATAGAGCACGGCCGCGACCAGCGCCGGTTGGTCAAGCTTGAGTTCCGACAGGATGTCGGCCATCTCGAGACTGAAACGGAAACTGCGCAGCGGCTCGCGCCACGGCTTGTCACCGCGGGCGTCCGCCTCGCGCGCCACCTTGAGCGCCACTTCACAGGCCTGCACCATGACCTCGGCATTCACCGACGGGACTTCCTCGCGCAGTCGCGCGACCCACACCGGGATGTCCACACCACCGCTATCGGTCAGCGGCTGATCTTCGCGCACCTTGACCATGACCCTATGTCCTTGAATATCTTGCCATCTTGATGACAGTGCCCGAGGGCACCGCCTCAGTCTTCCGCCCGCTCCAGCAGCAACATCGACTCCAGATGTGCCGTGTGAACGAACATGTCCGCCATCAGGGCACGCGTGACGCGATAACCGGCGTCCTGCAACAGCCGTGCATCACGCATCAACGTGGTCGGGTCACAGGCGATGTACAGCACACGCTGCGGCACTCGGCTGACCCTCCCAGCATGCAGATCACGTGCCAGCTCCTCGCAGAGAGGCTGAGCGCCATCACGCGGCGGGTCTAGTACCAGAAGGTCGATACCCTCGAGTGACGGCAGGGCCTTGCTCAGGTCCGCTCGACGTGCACTCACCTGAGCCAGTCCGTTGGCTTCGGCATTGACCATCAGCTGATCGACCATGCCCTGACTGCCCTCGATGCCCGTCACCTCACTGGCGCCGGCCGCGGCAGCCGCCAGGGTCAGGTTGCCGACACCGGCGTAGAGGTCCATCACCTTGAGGCCACTGACGTCGCCCAGCCATTCGAAGGCGGTGTCGATCAGGCGCTGATTGAGCGCCGCATTGACCTGCACGAAGTCGCCCGGCGAGAAGGCAAGACGCAGCGTCGTTGCGCCGATATTCAGCGAATACGCGGCGTTCGGCGTGCCCGACAGCCACTCCAGCACCACCGGATCACGTCCGACCCGCCAGCCGACCACCAGGCCATGCTGCTCGGCGAAGGCCTGCCAGCGCTGCGCATCACGCGGCACCGCCTTGAGCTGGCGCACCACCACGATGACCTGGCCTTCGGCAGCGGTCAGCTCCAGATGGCCCAGACGCTTGGGTGCCTCGAGGCTTTCGATCAGCTCACGCAGCGGCGCGAGCAGGCGGTCCAGCTCCGGCACCAGCACGCTGCAGGTGGTGATATCGACCAGCTGGTTGCTGCCGCGTCCCCGGAAGCCGAACTGCAACTCACCGGCATCGGTCACGCGTACGCCGATACGCGCGCGACGGCGATAACGGCTTTCATCATCGCCCAGCGGCTGAATCTCGGGCAGCGTCACGCCATTGCGTGTCGCATGTTCGCCCAGCACCTGCACCTTATGAGTGCGTTGGGCATCCAGCGCCATATGCTGCAGATCACAGCCGCCACAGCTGCCGAAATAGGCACAGGGCGGCGTCACGCGACTGTCAGCCGCGTTGTCACGTGCACGCACATGCGCCTCATTGAAGCGCTTGTGGGTGCGGTGGATGGCCAGCGTCACGCGCTCGCCGGGCAAGGCCTGATCGATGAACTGGGTCTTGCCGCTCTCGTCATGGGCGATGCCGCGCCCGTCATGGGCCAGGCGGTCGACCGTCAGCCACTGGCTGTCGGCGTCGCTGGCATTGCGGGTGCCACGGCTGGCCACTTCCTTCTCGCGACGGGTCGGCTTGCGCGCCGGTCGCTTCTGTCCGAGCAGCGCCATCAGGAACGCTCCCCTGCGACGGCTTCATTGTGGGGCGTGTCCTGCTGAGTCATGTCGTCGTCCTGGGTATAGAGGCCTGTCGAGAGATAGCGGTCTCCCCGATCACAGACGATGAACACGATGACCGCATTCTCGACCTGCTCGGCGAGCTTGAGCGCACCCGCCAGCGCACCGCCGGAGGAGACACCGGCCAGAATGCCTTCTTCGCGCGCCAGACGGCGCATGCAGACTTCGGCTTCGTGCTGGCCGATATCCAGCGTGCGGTCGATGCGTGACGCATCGAAGATCCGCGGCAGATATTCAGCAGGCCAGCGGCGGATACCCGCGATGCTGGCGCCTTCGGCAGGTTGCAGACCGACGATCTCGATGGCCGGATTCTGCTCCTTCAGATAGCGCGAGGTGCCCATGATGGTGCCGGTGGTGCCCATCGAGGACACGAAGTGCGTGATGCGTCCGTGGGTCTGCTGCCAGAGCTCCGGCCCGGTGGTGCGGTAATGCGACAGCGGATTGTCCTGATTGGCGAACTGATCCAGCGCCTTGCCCTCGCCACGCGCGATCATCGCCTCGGCCAGGTCCCGCGCGTGCTCCATGCCATCGGCTTCGATCAGCGTGGCCCCGTAGGCACCCATCGCCTGCTTGCGCTCGCTGGAGGCACTGGCCGGCATCACCAGCACCATGCGGTAGCCCTTGATGGCTGCCGTCATGGCCAGCGCGATGCCGGTATTGCCGGAGGTCGCTTCGATCAGGGTATCGCCGGGAGAGATCTCGCCGCGCGCTTCCGCCTCCTGGAACATGGAAAGCGCCGGACGATCCTTGACCGAACCCGCGGGGTTGTGACCCTCCAGCTTGGCCAGCAGCACATTGTTGCGGCCCGCGGTGATGCGCGTCAGGCGCACCAGCGGCGTGTTGCCGACGACATCTGCAAGACTGGGATAATCGGACGCGCCAGGGATGGCGTCACCGGGGGTTTCGCTGAGATGAGACATGAGAGGCAGACTCCAGAGACGCCGCGCCCGGACAGCCGAATGACAGCGGTCAGGCGCTGGCATCGGGACCAAGGACGAACGGGGGGCCACGTCGGGGTGTAGATGATGCGCGCAGTATATCGCTCCCGCCCAGCCCTGTCAGGGCGCTCGCCATCGCTTCGCTCAAGAGCGCGAGGTATGCTTGCCGCTGATGCTCGTTCGCCCTTTGACGATGGATTGCCATGCTGCTTCGTACCCGATTCCAGCTTGCCCTCTTGCTGCTGCCCCTCGCCACCAGCCTGATGTTCAGCCTGTATGCGGTGGACCGCGAGATCAGCGGTGAGCGCCTGGCCATGATGGAGCGCCTGCAGGCCAGCATGCAGGCCATCATGCCGGGCATGGCCAACGCCGCCCTCGCCGCTGACGACCAGCGCCTGCACGAGCAGGCCCAGATGCTGATCGACCAGCGCGACGTGCGCGCCCTGACGCTGCGCACCGCCAACGGCGGCGCCCTGTTGCATCTCGGCCCCAGCCAGCGCCCGGAAACCAGCACGCTGATCGAGAGTCAGGCCTACCCCTCGGACCCGGACTCGCTGGTGATGGTGATGCCGGTCATCGACCCGTGGCGCGAGACGCAACGCGGCGAGCAGATGTCATGGCTGGTGCTGGAGGCCTCCGACACCCGCCTGGTGCTGCATCGCTACCAGCTGCTGGTCGGCTACGGGCTGGCCAATCTGGTCTTCGGGCTGGCGCTGCTGCTGCTGGCCTTCCATGGCTCGCGCCGCATGCTGCAGCCGCTGCATGAACTGGGCGAGGCCCTGACCTGTCTGGCGCGCGGCGAGACACACCGCCAGCTGCCGGTGGCAGGCAATGACGACCTCAGCGAGCTGGCCGAGAATTACAACCGCAGCGTCGAGCAGCTCAAGCGCGCCCGCGAGGACATGCAGGACCAGATCGAACAGACCACCCAGGACCTGCACGAGTCGATGGAAACCGTCGAGATCAAGAACATCGAGCTCGACATGGCGCGCCGCAAGGCGCTGGAAGCCAACCGCATCAAGTCGGAATTCCTGGCCAACATGAGCCATGAGATCCGCACGCCGCTCAACGGCATCATCGGCTTCAGCAACCTGCTGGGGCGCAGCGATCTGGACAACCGCCAGCGCGACTGGCTGGGCCACATGCAGAATGCATCCTCGAGCCTGATGTCATTGATCAATGACATTCTCGACTTCTCCAAGATCGAAGCCGGCAAGCTCGAGCTCGAGAAGGTGCAGATGGACATCGAGCCGCTGATCGAGGAAGTGCTCGCCATGCATGCCCCGGAGGCCCATCGCAAGCATCTGCATCTACTCGGGCTTGTCTATGACGACGTGCCGCAGCGCTTCGAGGGCGACCCGCTGCGCATCAAGCAGGTGGTGACGAATCTGGTCGCCAATGCCGTCAAGTTCACCGAGCGCGGCGAAGTCATCGTGCGCGTGATGGTGGATGACCTCTCCGGCAGCAACACCCGCCTCAAGATCGCGGTGGCAGACACCGGCATCGGCATGGACAGCGCCCAGCGCAATCGTCTGTTCCAGGCCTTCTCGCAGGGAGACCCGTCACGGGCCCGTCAGTTCGGCGGCACCGGCCTTGGGCTGATGATCTCCAAGCGACTGGTCGAGCAGATGGGCGGCGAGATCCAGGTCGACAGCCTGCCCGGCCACGGCTCCACCTTCCTGTTCAGCGTGCCGGTGGCGGTGAGCAGCATCGAGGAGCGCCCGCGCGAAGTCGTGTTCGATCATCAACGCATCTGCCTGATCGAGCCGCACTCGGCCACCCGTCGCGCCCTGAGTTACCTGCTGACCCGCTGGTCGCTGACGCTGGTCGGCATCGAAGAGCAGCCGGACCTGGTGGTGGTCGCGCTGGAGAGCCGTGACCTCAAGCGGCTGGATGAATGGGGTGCACGCCTCAAGCATCTGCCGTGTCGCGTGCTGGGCCTGCTGAACGCACCTCTGCCCGCCGACGCCGAGAACCTGCAGCAGTACGGCATCGACGAAGTGGTCAGCAAGCCGGTCACGCGCCTGCAGATGCGCCACAAGCTGGCCAATCTGCTGCACTCACCTCACCGCGACCCGACTCAGGCGCCGCGCAGCGCCTCCTTCACCTCGTTCGAGCCGGCCACACGCGAGCAGGACGCAAGCACGGCGCCAGCCGCCAAGCCGACCGCCACGCCTGATGCGAGCGCCAAGCCAGCCAGCACCCCTGCCGCGAGCACCACGCCTGCCAAGACGCCACCGGCCGGCCCGCGGCCTGAGCTCACCGCCCAGCCTGCGAGTCAGGAAACGCCTGCGCAGCCTCGCAAGTGCGTGATGGTGGTCGACGACAACCCCTCCAACCGCCTGTTGGCCGAGGAGCTGTTGACCGACATGGGGCTGGACACCCTGGCCGCCCAGAGTGGCGAAGAGGCGCTGGCCTTGGCTCAGGAGCAGGTCGTGGATGCCGTCCTGATGGATATCCAGATGCCGGGCATGAACGGGCTGGAAGCCACCAAGGCGCTGCGTCATCAGCATCGCGAGGGCAACCGCCACCTGCCGGTGATCGCCCTCACCGCCCATGCACTGGCGCATGAACGGCGAGAGCTGCTGGCGGAAGGCATGGATGATTACCTGATCAAGCCCATCGACGAGGGCCTGCTGGCCAACCTGCTCAGCCGTCATCTGGGCATTTCACTGAACCCGCCGCCGCAGGCCGCGCGGTCATCTAGCCAAACGCGCAGCCCTGCCCGCAGCCAATCGCGCAGTCCAGAACGCAACCAACCGCGCAGCCCTGCTCGCAGCCAGGCGGCGTCTGCCTTGCCGCCGGGAGTGAAAGACGCTGCCAGCCAGGCCGAGTCCTCGTCGCCGGCAACGCCACTGCCCCGCTCTGCCGCGAAGAGTCAGCTCAGCCTGGAGCATGACGCCGACCTGCCGGTGGTCGACATGGCGCTGGGGGTAGAGATGGCCGGTGGCCGCGAGGCCCTGGCTCTGGAGATGCTGGGGCTGCTGATCGAGAGCCTGCCGGAGAGCGAGGCCAGGATCCGTCGCGCCTGGCAGGCGCGTGACAACGAGGCAATGCTCGATGGCGTGCATTACCTCAACGGCGCCTGCCGCTACTGTGGCGTGCCACGTCTGGCGCTGCTGGTGGAGGCACTGGAGACCCGCATCCGCGTCAGCGGCCTGTCGCAGCTGGAAGAGGATGTCGATGCCCTGTTCGCGGCCATCGACAGCCTGGTCCAGTGGTCGCACAGCGATGAGGCCAAGTCCTTGCTCGCCGCGCCGCTTGAGCCGGCTAGCCCCGACGGCGAGACGCCTGAGACGCCGACAGCGCCCCCTGTCGAGCCCTCATCCCCGCCCGCCACAGCGCCCTCGGACGCACCCGCTGAGCCATCCGACACAGGCTCGTCATCGGTAAGCAAGCCACAGACGAGCGAGCCACAGACAAGCGAGTCCCAGTCCAAAAACCAGCCCTGAAAGACCAGCCCTGCACAAACGACAACGCCACCCGCTGCCGCAAGGCAGGGGTGGCGTTGTCGTTTCGAGCGCCGTGTTCAGAGTCGTGATTCAGCGCCAGACCGAATAGGGCTAACGCTCCAGCACCACGAAGGCGATGGCCTGATCACGCTCATCACTGATCGACAGGTGCAGATGGCGGATACCCGCCCGCGCGGTCAGGGCTTCCGCCTCGTCAGACAGCTTGAGCGAGGGCTTGCCCAGGGCGTCGTTGACCACCTGAATCTGGGTGAAGCGCATGCCCTGACGCAGGCCGGTGCCCAACGCCTTGACGAAGGCTTCCTTGGCCGCGAAACGCTTGGCCAGAAAGGCCGCCGGCTGAGGGTGATCGGCAAAGCGCGCCAGCTCCTCTTCCCCCAGCAGTCGGCGCGCAAAGCGCTCGCCGTGGCGCGCCATGCCTGCCTCGAAGCGCTCGATACGCGCGATGTCCGTGCCTATGCCGACGATCATCCGCAGCAGCCTGAACCCTGCACATGCTCATGGTCATCACCGTGTTCGTGGTCATGGTCATGATCGTGCGCATCCAGCGCGGCCATCAGGCCCGCTTCCTGGCCTGCGATACACAGACGCTTCATCTCGATGACGGCCTCCTTCAGGCCGACGAACATGGCGCGCGCGATGATCGCGTGACCGATGTTCAGCTCGTTGAGCCCGGAGATACCCGCGATCGCCTCGACGTTGTGATAGTTGAGGCCGTGACCGGCATTGACCACCAGCCCCAGCTCGTTGGCCAGTTCCGCGGCGGCCGCGATACGCTCGAACTCGACACGCGCCGTCTCGCCCGTGGCATCGGCATAGGCGCCGGTATGCAGCTCGATGACCGGCGCACCGGCCTCGAAGGCGGCACGGATCTGCTCCGGCTCCGGGTCGATGAACAGCGAGACTTCACAGCCCGCCGCTGCCAGACGCTCGCAGGCGGCGGTGATGCGCGCCAGGTCACCGGCGACATCCAGTCCGCCTTCGGTGGTCAGCTCTTCGCGCTTTTCCGGCACCAGACACACGTTGGCCGGCTGGACTTCCTCGGCCAGCGCCAGCATCTCTTCGCTGACGGCCATCTCGAGGTTCATGCGCGTGTTGAGCACCTCGGCCAGAATGCGCACGTCGCGCTCCTGGATGTGGCGACGGTCTTCACGCAGGTGCACGGTGATACCGTCGGCACCCGCCTCTTCCGCGACCAGCGCGGCCTGGACCGGGTCCGGATAGCGGGTACCACGCGCCTGACGCAGTGTGGCGATGTGGTCGATGTTGACCCCGAGCAGGATGCGCAGCGGATGCATGATCAGCTCCTAACGATGAACAAGAGAACAGGCATGGCGACGAGGGCCATGCCGAAGACAGGTCGCGCAATACTATCATGCGTCACGCCGCAGCCGGACAGTGTCGCCACGCCTGATGACGTCAGTCGGACTGACGACTCTGACGCCGCCTGGCCGTCAGCTGCATCATCAACTCGCGCGAACGCAGCGGACGGTCCCCCAGCAGCGGCGCCAGCGCACGCCGCGCCAGCCACAGGCTCTCGCGGGCAAGCCCTGCATGCCCCCGGTCTTCGCTGGCCAGCAACTTCAGGGCCCGCCCTTCGATGCCCGCCGCGCCTGGCGGCTGCGCCTGAAAGCGTCGCTCACTGACCACATAGTCATAGCGCACATCCGGCATCAAGGGGCTGTCATCCAGAGCGCGAAACTGCGGCAGTTGTTCCAGCGCTTCCAGCAGGCTGTATTCGAGCCGCCTGAGCGCGGCCGCGCGTCTGGCGGGCAGTGCCACCTCGTCCAATGTCAGCGAGTAGAGCGCGAACAGCTCCGGCACCGGCATTTCCACCGGCAGCGTGCGGGTCAAAAGCTCATTGGCGTAGAACCCGCACAGCAGCCCCTCACCCGCCAGCAGACTGGCGCTGCCGCCGGTCTCCATCAGGTTGAGAGTCTTGAGATCGCTCTCGCCACGCCAGGTGACATGCAAGGGCGTGAACGGCTGCAGTCGTGCGCGCGCCTTGCTGCCCGGGCGCTGAACGCCACGCGCCACCGCGCGCACCCTTCCGTGTTCGAGGGTCAGCAATTCGATGATGGCACTGGTTTCACGGTAAGGCTTGCGATGCAGCAGGAAGGCCGGTTGCGGCGTCATCAGGCAGGCTCACGTCAGACGGTGGCTTGGCAAAAAAAGCTGGCAGAAGGACTGGCAGAAGGGCTGGCAAGAAACGAGACCGCCTGGGCAAGGCCAGGCGGTGCGCGGCAGAGACCGCGAGAACATCGAATCGGCGACGGGCGGCACACGGCAGTCGCGACCCTCTCGGATCGCCACCACCCTGCACCGCTCGCGCGGCGTCGTCAGTCCTTGTCGTGGGTGTAACCCAGACTCTTCAGGGCACGCTCGTCATCCGACCAGCCACGCTTGACCTTGACCCACAGGTTCAGCATGACCTTGGCGTCGAAGGCACGTTCCATCTCGAGACGCGCTTCACGACCGATGTTCTTGATGCGCTCACCGTTCTCGCCGATCAGGATCTTCTTCTGACCCTGACGCTCGACCATCATCAGCGCGCTGATGTGCAGGGTGCCGCGCTGATCGGTCTTGAATTCCTCGATCTCGACGGTCATCTGGTAGGGCAGTTCGTCGCCCAGCTGACGCATCACCTTCTCGCGCACCAGCTCGGAGGCAAGGAAGCGAGAGCTCTTGTTGGTGATCTGGTCGTCCGCGAACATGTGCTCGCCCTGCGGCAGACGCTTCATCACGTTCTCGAGCAGCAGATCGATGTTGGTGCCATTCTTGGCCGACATCGGAATGATGGCCGCGAAGTCACGACGCTCCTGCAGGCTCTGCAGCCAGGGCGCGAGGGTGGTCTTGTCCTTGAGCCAATCGATCTTGTTGACCACCAGAATCACCGGCGCCTTCACGTGGGCCAGCTTCTCGAGCACGATCTGGTCTTCTTCCATCCAGCGGGTGCGGTCGACGATGAAGACGACGGCATCGACGTCACGCAGCGCCTGGGTGGCGGCCTGGTTCATGAAGCGGTTGATCGCCTTGTTGCGATCGCGCTGCATGATGTGGATCCCCGGGGTATCGACGAAGACGCACTGGGTGCCCTCTTCGGTGTGGATACCCATCACCTGGTGACGCGTGGTCTGCGGACGACGCGAGGTGATCGAGACCTTCTGGCCCAGGATGTGGTTCATCAGCGTCGACTTGCCGACATTCGGGCGACCGACGATGGCGACGAAGCCACAGCGGGTGTCCGGCAGCGGCTGATCGCTGACACCGGCGGCGGCCAGCATGCCCTCGAGGGCATCCGGCGTGCCGGCGCCGTTATCAGTGGAGTGATCAGGGGCGTCGCCGCTCGGGGTGACGTTGTCTTCTGGGGTATGGCTCATGAGCGGCCTCCGCGGGCAGGTTCGAGCAGTTGCAGCGCGAACTCGGCCGCCTGCTGTTCAGCATGACGGCGGCTGGAGCCGACGCCTGTGGTCTTGGTGTCGATCATCTCGACGTGGCAATCGACGCTGAAGGTCTGCGAATGCGCTTCGCCTTCGACGCTGGTCACCTCATAACGCGGCAGTGCCGCCTGACGCGATTGCAGGAATTCCTGCAGACGCGTCTTGGGGTCTTTCTGGGTGTCCTGAAGATTCAGTGCTTCAAGACGGGTGGCGTACCAGCGCAGCACGTGTTCACGCGCCACCTGCATGCCGGCGTCCAGATAGATGGCGCCGATCACAGCTTCCACGGCATCGGCCAGAATGGACTCGCGACGGTGACCGCCGCTTTTCATCTCGCCGGAGCCCAGACGCAGGTTCTCGCCGAGATTGAATTCACGCGCCAGCTCCGCGAGGGTCTGGCCCTTGACCAGGCGCGCACGCAGGCGTGACAGCTGGCCTTCACGGGCCTGGGGGAAGCGCAAAAACAGCGCTTCGGCGATCACGAAGTTGACGATGGAATCGCCAAGGAATTCGAGACGCTCATTGTTCTGGCCACCATAGCTTCGATGGGTCAGAGCCAGTTCCAGCAGGCTCGCATCCTCGAAGGTGTGGCCGATACGCTTTACAAAGGCATTCAGCGGGCTACTCACAGGTCTCCCTACTCTCTTTTTGTCGCTGACGCCCGCGGGCGTCCTGTCGAATGGTGCATCAGTCATGCTGGCTGATGCCTGTCGTCTTCGACATGTCTCGCGATGCCCGAAGCCTACGCGGCTTGAGGAGTTGCCGATTGCCACCATCCCAATCCGATATTCGTCAGCCGCGCTGCCCGCAAGCTTGTGGCCACGGATCCGACATGATGAACAGCAGGTTGACATGGCAGGCACGACGCATCGTCCCATGTCGAAAATCCGCACTGATAAGGCCGGCGGGCCAATGTAGCCCTGCCAGACACGACCGGGCCGCCTCTCGGCGGCCCGGTCAATGCACTGATCAATGAATCAGGCGTACCGAGGAAAAGTCCGGGAACCCTTCTTTCCAGTGCATCCACACCGCCACCGCCTTGCCGACGATGTTCTCTTCCGGCACGAAGCCCCAGTAGCGGCTGTCGTTGGAGTGATCACGGTTGTCACCCATCACGAAGTACATGCCTTCCGGCACCCGGATCTCGCGCATCTGCGGGCCGGGGTCCTGAGGGTTATTGTAGATTTGATGGGCGTGTTTCCCCAGTGTCTCATCCAGCAGGTCTTCACCGGATTGTTCACTGGAGTTGCGCGCATTCAATGTCTTGTCGATGGCCTCACCATTCACGTAGAGCTGCTTGCCTTCGTAACGAATGGTATCGCCCGGCAGGCCGACGACGCGCTTGATGAAGTTGGTGGACGGATCCTCCGGGAAACGGAACACCATCACATCGCCACGCTCCGGCTCGCCGACTTCCAGCACCTTGGTGTCGACCACCGGCAGGCGCAGGCCATAGTCATACTTGTTGACCAGGATGAAGTCGCCGATCTTGAGCGTCGGCAACATCGAGCCGGACGGAATCTGGAACGGCTCGAACGCGAAGGAGCGCACCACCAGCACCAGCAGCAGTACCGGGAAGAAGGACTTGGCATAGTCCACCGGCCACGGGTCACGCGCCAGCTTCTCACGCGTGCCAGCGTCCAGTTCTCCTTCGACGGAGGCCTCGGCCTTGGCCACACGCGCCTTGCGCGCACTGCGCAGGGCAACCAGGTCTATCAACCACACCACGCCGGCTACCGCTACGGCAATCACCAATACTAGCGAGAAATCCATCGTTGTCCCTGTCTGCCCTGGGTCTTGGTGGCAAGCCGCCAGACGGCGGCCTGCCTCAGTCGTTCATCTTGAGCACGGCAAGGAAGGCGTCCTGGGGAATTTCCACCCGGCCGACCTGCTTCATGCGCTTCTTGCCCGCTTTCTGCTTCTCGAGCAGTTTCTTCTTGCGGCTGACGTCGCCGCCGTAACATTTGGCGGTCACGTTCTTGCGCAGCGCCTTGACGGTGGAGCGTGCCACGACCTGGCCACCGACGGCAGCCTGGATCGCCACATCGAACATCTGACGCGGAATCAGCTCTTTCATCTTCTCGACCAGCAGACGGCCGCGGCCATGTGCGTGATCACGGTGGATGATCGCCGCCAGTGCATCGACGCGGTCGCCGTTGATCAGCACGTCCAGACGCACCAGCTTGGCCGCCTCGAAGCGCTCGAAGCTGTAATCCAGCGACGCATAGCCCTTGGAGATGGACTTGAGGCGATCGAAGAAGTCCATCACCACTTCCGCCATCGGCAGTTCATAGATCAGCTGGATCTGGCTACCCAGGAACTGCATGTCGAGCTGAACGCCACGACGATTGACGCACTCGGTGATGACGTTGCCGACATATTCCTGCGGCACGAGGATGGTAGCGCGGCAGATCGGCTCGCGCAGCTCATCGACGTTGGCCATGTCCGGAAGCTTGGACGGGTTGGACACCGGCAGCACATCGCCGTTGTCCATCAGCACCTCATAGATCACCGTCGGCGCGGTGGTCAGCAGATCGAGATTGTACTCACGCTCCAGACGCTCCTGGATGATCTCCATGTGCAAGGTGCCGAGGAAGCCGACACGGAAACCGAAGCCCAGCGCGTCGGAGTTTTCCGGCTCGTAGTCCAGCGAGGCATCGTTGAGCGCCAGCTTCTGCAGCGCATCACGGAAGTCCTCGTAGTCATCGGAGCTGATCGGGAACATGCCGGCATAGACCTGCGGCTTGACCTTCTGGAAGCCCGGCAGACGCTCGACCTTGTCGGCGGTCTTGGTGTGCACGATGGTGTCACCCACCGGCGCGCCCATGATGTCCTTGATCCCGGCGACGATGAAGCCGACCTCGCCGGCGCGCAGCACGCCGGTTTCCTTGCGCTTGGGCGTGAAGATACCGATCGCGCCGGTTTCCCAGTCACGGCCGGTGGACTTCAGGCGAATCTTCTCGCCCTTCTTCAGGGTACCGTCGAAGATACGCACCAGCGAGACGACGCCGAGGTAGTTGTCGAACCAGGAATCGATGATCAGCGCCTGCAGCGGTGCCTCCGGATCGCCCTTGGGCGGCGGAATGTCACGCACCAGACGCTCGAGCAGCGCTTCCATGCCCATGCCGGACTTGGCCGACACCTGACAGGCATCCGTCGCGTCCAGGCCGATGATCTCCTCGATCTCCTGGGAGACCTTCTCCGGGTCCGCCTGCGGCAGATCCATCTTGTTGAGGACCGGCAGCACCTCGAGCCCCTGCTCGATGGCGGTGTAGCAGTTGGCCACGGACTGGGCTTCGACGCCCTGGCCGGCATCGACCACCAGCAGCGCCCCTTCACAGGCATACAGCGAGCGCGAGACTTCATAGGAGAAGTCGACGTGCCCCGGCGTATCGATGAAGTTCAGTTGATAGGTATTGCCATCGTCAGCGTGGTAGTCGAGGGTCACCGACTGCGCCTTGATGGTGATGCCGCGCTCACGCTCGATGTCCATCGAGTCAAGCACCTGCTCCTTGAGCTCACGGTCGCTCAAGCCTTCGCACAGCTGGATGATGCGGTCAGCCAGCGTGGACTTGCCGTGGTCAATGTGGGCGATGATTGAGAAGTTGCGGATATGCTTCAAGGACGGCGGCGTTACGCGTTCGGTCATGGATCACTGCTCTGTATTTGTGCCCGTCTCCGTGAAATCACACGGCCAACACGGGAGACGACGGAAATCGAATTGCACGCATTGTACAGTCCGACCACAAGCGATGATAGAAGGCGTTGCCTTTTGCGCCCCTCCGGCCCTGTCACAACCCGCCTGATCTCGGGTGAACCGCAGGGCCGCCCGGCAGCAGACGGGGCGCACAGTCGCCCGTGCGCCCCGTCTGCTGCCGGAGTGACCGCCGTCCTGCTGGTGGCGGTCGCCTTCTGTTGCCTGCGCGCTCGTCGCTCAAGTTCTTGACGCTTGCGTCAGGCGCTGGCGGGATCACTTGTCGCTGTCAGCACGCATGCGCAGTGCGATGTACAGCGGGCGACCATTGCGCACCAGGCGTAGCGAGACCGGACGGTTGGTCGGCAGCTTGGCGACCACATCGCGCAGCGCCTGCACGCTGGTCAACGGCTGCTGATTGAGTTCGACCAGCACATCGCCAGCGCTGATGCCTGCCTCGGCAGCCACGCCCTGCGGGTCGACTTCCATCACGCGCACCCCGTGATCGAGGTTGAGCTCGTTCAAGCTGGCCTTGTCGAGCTCTGCCACCGCGACACCCAGCCCCTGCTTGTCGTCACTGGCCTTGCCGGCATGCGCCTGCTCACTGCCCGGCCAATGGCCGACCTTGGCGGTCAACGTCTGGCTCTTGCCATCGCGCAGGATGGAGAGCTTGAGCGAATCGCCCGGCGAGCTGGCACCGACCATGCGCGGCAGGTACGCCGAGCTCTCGACCGCCTTGCCATCCACGGCGGTGATGATGTCACCGCTCTTGAGGCCAGCGGCGGCGGCAGGGCCGTCCGGATCAAGATCGGCGATCAGCGCACCGCGCGCACGGTCCAGCCCGAAGGATTCGGCCAGGTCCTTGGACACCGGTTGAATGACGACGCCCAGCCAGCCGCGGTCCACGCGCCCATCGGTCTTGAGCTTGTCGGCGACATCCATCGCCACATTGATCGGAATCGCGAAGCTCACGCCCATGAAGCCGCCGGAGCGGGTATAGATCTGGGAGTTGATGCCCACCACATCGCCATCGAGATCGAACAGCGGCCCACCGGAGTTGCCCGGATTGATCGCCACATCGGTCTGGATGAACGGCACATAGGCGTCCGACGGCAGGGTGCGATCGATGGCGCTGACGATACCGGCGGTGACGGAATGATCGAAGCCGAACGGTGAGCCGATCGCGGCCACCCATTCGCCGACTTCCAGAGCATCACTGTCGCCCATCGGCAAGGTCGGCAGGTCTTCCGCCTTGACCTTGAGTAGCGCGATATCGGTCTTCTTGTCCTCACCGACCACCTGCGCCTTGAGTTCGCGGCGGTCGTTGAGGCGCACCATCACCTCATCGGCACCGTCGATGACGTGGGCATTGGTCATAATGTAGCCATCATCGGAGATGATGAAGCCAGACCCGAGACTGGAGCGCTTCTCGACGCCCCCGCGGCCCGGACCAGGCAGCTGATCACCGAAGAAGCGCTTGAAGAATTCGGGCATCTCTTCGCCATTGGGCCCACGGAACACCGGCCCCGAGCTGCGCTGGATCTCGGTGGTGGTCGCGATATTGACCACCGCGGGCGCCGAGTCCTTGACCAGCTGGGTGAAGTCGGGCAATTCACGAGCCTGAACCAGCTGGGAGCCCATCAGGGCAGCCATGGCCAAGGCAGGTACCATCAGGCGGGAAAGGGATTTCATCAGTGCGGCTCCTGGTACGTCCTGTCATCACTTGTTATCAGGCGTGCAATCACGCAACTACTGACGATGGCAGCGTCACATCGCTGGCGGCGTCCTTCTCATTGACGTCGAAGCGTCGTTGAAGTTCAGCGATTGGTGCCGCGCTGGACGCAACCATGCGTCGCCAACATCCGACAGGTGCCGATGCCAGCCCGATGCAGACTGACGACGCCACCTGCCGACTACGCAAGTCACTCCCCTATCTGCCGAGAGAGTCGACTACCGCTATCACTTGAGCACGACGACTACAGCGCCTTGATCGCCATCGCGTCCATGCCGAGACGACGCATCAAGCGCGGCCGGTAGAGTGCCTGGCGCTCAGGACGCGCGGCATGCCAGCGCACGACCATCAGGCCCGCCGCCAACGAGAGCGCGAAGCCCAACGGCACCGCCAGGGTGCCAGCGCCCGCCAGCTGCTCGGCCACGATTCCCCCCAGCATGCCGCTGACCAGCGGCAGGCCATACAGCAGGCCCGCACTGCGCAGAAACGCCGACTCATCGATGCCGATCACCACCCGCTCACCCACCATCGGCAAGTCTTCGCCTGCCGGCACATGGATCAGCACGCGATGCGGCTTGCGACGCGAAAACTGGCTCAACAGGCCGCTGCCACAGCTACTGCGCGCATTGCAGGCACCACAGGTGGAGCGACGCTGGGTCTCGACCCAGACGCCTTCCTTGCCATGCCCCGTGACCTGCCCCTCTTCCTGCATCATCTTGCTGACTCCTGCAAAAACTCGCCGCGCACTGGCGACACATACGCGTAGAATAGCGTCATTCACGGCGGCACTTCACGCGCCTCAGGCCCGATAAGCGCCCACGATACCATCAACAGGAGCCCGCATGAGCGACGCACCCCCATCCACCTCCCGCCTGGAACCGCTGCACGGCGTCACCCTCAAGGCACTGCTGACCTGGCTGGTGGACCACTACGGCTTCGAGACCCTGGGCGAGCTGATTCCCATCAACTGCTTCCGCAGCGACCCGAGCATCAACTCGAGCCTCAAGTTCCTGCGCCGCACGCCCTGGGCACGCGCCAAGGTCGAGGCACTCTACATCCAGACGGCAGATCGCTATCTGCATGACTGAGGCCGAGCGTGGTCACACCGGCAAGTGACGGCGCTGGCCGGACGCGACCAGGTCATGTGGGCGCAACCAGGTCATACAGACAAGAAAAGAGGGGCAGCCAATGGCTGCCCCTCTTTTCTTGTCTATCCATGCTGCTTTCATCTGCCTTGGCAATGACGCCAGCGCAAGCCAGTCATCCAGAAAATGTTACTGGGCAACATCCTGCAGGCTGATCCACTCACTGCGCTCCGGCACCGGGCCGCGCGAGGAATGCTGGCTCAGGTAGGCCTCGAGCAGACGACGCTGGGCGAGATCCGCCGCGGCGACATTGCTGGACGACATGCCGGAATCGTAGCTGCCACTTTGCGGCGCCATGAACATCGGACGTGAGCTGGAGGGCGTCACGCCGACCTGCATCAAGCCGCTGTTGGCACCGGGCTGTACCCACTGAGACGCCTCGGCGTTCACCGACGGCTGGCTGACCTGACGCACGGTGCCGCCCTGGATGGCTGAACCACCCTGGTTGACGGAAGAACCGCTGGCAAGCTCTGCGCCGCTGTTCACGCCGCCGGGCACCCCATTGTCACCGCCATTGAAGACCTGCACGCCGGTGATCACCATCACCGCGACGCCTGCCGCGATGGCCGCGGAACCGGCAAAGGAGAACAGGCTGCGGCGCTCGGCCACGGGCGGTGCACTCGCGGGAGCCTCGCGGGAGATCAGCTCGACCTCGGCGCTGACCGCCGACGCGATATCCAGAGTGAAGGTGCTTTCACGCTCACGATGCATGGCACTGCGCGCCAGGTGATAGCGGCGCCAGGTGTCTGCAGCCTCAGGAGACTCATCGAGCCCCTTGAGGACACGACGCAGATCCAGCTCGTCACCCTCCGCATCCATCAGCGCGGACAGCGACTCCTTCACGGATTCGGTGGTCTTCAGATTCATGCGTAAATACCCTCACACTCGTCAGATTGAACGACGACTTCAATCTGCACTCCTGGCAACAAATGGCGTCATTCACCATGGCGGCTGATGGCCCGAGCGGGCCAACGGCAAACAGCGTTACTGCGCCGTGGAAGAGGGGCTTTCGTGCCCTGCCCCTCACCACTCAACTTTCCAGCGCTCATGCACGCAGTCGCTGAGCTACATGACTACTGAACAGTAAGAACACGCGCCGCACGGATTGTTCCGCCATTCGTTCAGAAAACATTCACTTTAGCTGCAAGATTTCGCCAAGCCACTGAGTTGATTGAATTTAACCAACAAAATTTTTGTGGCTCTTCTCTCACAGGGGCGACGCAGAACAGCGACGTCACTCGACGGCAGACACCGCCGAGGCGGGACTGACCAGCCCCTGGATCGCCTTGTCGACCGCTTCACGTGCACGGAAGATACGCGAACGCACCGTGCCCACCGGGCACTGCATCACCTCGGCGATATCCTCATAGGACAGGCCATCGAATTCGCGCAGCGTGATGGCGGTGCGCAGGTCTTCAGGCAGCTTCTCGATGGCCTCGAAGACGACCTTCTCCAGCTCATCGCGCGCCATGGCGGCTTCCGGCGTCTCGATGTCCGACAGGCGACCGGATTGATCGACCACCTCGGCATCGCCGATATCCATGTCGGTGCCCGGCGGACGACGGCCCCGCGAGACCAGATGATTCTTGGCCGTATTGATGGCGATCCGGTACATCCAGGTATAGAAGGCGCTCTCGGCCCGGAAGTTGGGCAACGCACGATAGGCCTTGATGAAGGCTTCCTGGGCGACATCCTGCACTTCTGAATGATCGTGTACGTAACGGCTGATCAGGCCGAGAATCTTGTGCTGATATTTCCTGACCAGCAGATCGAAGGCGCGGTTATCCCCTTTCTGGGCGCGCTCGACCAACTGCTGGTCCGTTTCATTGACACTCATTCACTCGCTCCCTCCGCGGGAGTGGAGGCACCGCTTGCGGACTCCACATCAGGAATCCCCGGGGCATCAGCACCTGACAGGAATTGCGACTCGCGCATGCGTTATCCGGCCCCTTTGATATTCGTTGTGATGGATGCGATGCCTGGCGCGGGGCGAAAAAGCGCCCGGCGGCCCGCTGACGCGACCAAAATCAACGCACAGTGTTCCTGTTTATCATTTGTACGGCAAGACGCCATGCCGTCAAAGCCTCAGGTTTTGCGTGTTCACTCCCGTCATGACAGCGTTTGGCGACGCTGACACGTCAAAGCGTAACGATTTCTTTACGATTTACGCTTATCTTGAGTCACACGAGCCTCAAGTCAGCGCCAGTCAGCTTGACAGTTGATTAAATTTGACCCAAGGACGCTGACAAGCCGGCATGCAGCAGATACCATGGACGTCATTCAGTACGCACAACACGGATGGCGGGCGCGAAGACGCCCGTCTGACTCTGCTAGCAGCCATGCAGACCGCACACCGCTCAGGACACTGTCATGTCAGAACAACACGTCAACAACCTCAACGTCCTGTCACAGGACGTGCTGATCACCCCCGAAGCGCTCAAGCAGGACATCCCGCTGACCGCCAAGGCCGAAGAGACCGTCATCGAAGGCCGTCGCACCATCCAGCGCATTCTGGACGGTGAAGACCCGCGCCTGCTGGTCGTGGTCGGCCCCTGCTCCATCCATGACCTGGACGCCGCCCGTGACTACGCGCGCCGCCTGAAGGTGCTGGCCGAGGAAGTGAAGGACAGCCTCTACATCGTGATGCGCGTCTACTTCGAGAAGCCGCGTACCACCGTCGGCTGGAAAGGCCTGATCAACGACCCGCACCTCAATGACACCTTCGAGATCGAGGAAGGCCTGCACATCGCGCGCGGCCTGCTGGTCGAACTGGCCGAGATGGGCCTGCCGCTGGCCACCGAAGCCCTCGACCCGATCTCCCCGCAGTACCTGCAGGACTGCATCAGCTGGTCTGCCATCGGCGCCCGCACCACCGAATCCCAGACCCACCGCGAGATGGCCTCTGGCCTGTCGTGCCCGGTCGGCTTCAAGAACGGCACCGACGGCTCGCTGGATGTCGCCGTCAATGCCCTGCAGTCCGTGTCCCACGGTCACAACTTCCTGGGCATCAACCAGGCCGGTCAGGTCGCGATCATCCGCACGCGTGGCAACGCCTACGGCCACGTCGTGCTGCGTGGCGGCAACGGCAAGCCGAACTACGACAGCGTCAGCGTCGCGCTGGCCGAGCAGGAACTGGCCAAGGCCGGCGTCACCGCCAACCTGATGGTCGACTGCTCCCACGCCAACTCCAACAAGGACCCGGGCCTGCAGCCGCTGGTGCTGGAGAACGTCACCCAGCAGATTCTCGAGGGCAATCGCTCCATCATGGGCCTGATGGTCGAGTCGCACATCAACTGGGGCGCGCAGAAGATCAATGCCGACCGCAGCAAGATGGAATACGGCGTCTCCATCACCGATGCCTGCATCGACTGGGCCACCACCGAAGACACCTTCAAGACCATGGACGCCAAGCTCAAGGATGCACTGCGCGCTCGCCTCGAGCAGCCTGCCGAAGCCTGAGCCAGAAGCCTGGGGCCAGAAGCCTGATCCAGAAGCCTGAGGCCACTGATTTCAGGCCGACAGCATTGGATGAATGAAAAAGCCCCGCCGATTGGCGGGGCTTTTTTGTGGCCGCTGCGTCGTCAGCTCTGACCTACCAGCCCTGCCCCATCAGTTCTGGCGCACGCCATCGATCTCGCGCACGAAGGGCGGCAAGGCCTCGATCAACTGCTGACCGTAACGCTTGGTCAGGATGCGTCGATCCAGAATCGTGATACGCCCTTCATCGGCTTCCTTGCGGATCAGGCGCCCACAGGCCTGCACCAGCTTGATGGAGACATCCGGCACCGCGATACGCATGAACGGATTGCCGCCCCGCGACTCGATCCACTCCGCCAGCGTTGCACCGACCGGGTCATCCGGCACCGCGAACGGCAGCCGCGTGATCACCACGTGGGTCAGATACTTGCCGGGCAAGTCGATGCCCTCGGCGAAGCTCGCCAGCCCGAAGATGATGCTGCCGCGCCCGCCATCCACCGCCTTGCGATGCTGACTGAGCAGCTCATGCTTGGGCAGACGACTCTGCGCCAGCACCCGCTTGCGGGTCTCGCTGTCCAGCGCCTTGTTGACCGCCGCCAGCTGCTTGCGCGAACTGAACAGCACCAGCACCGCCTCGCGCACATCCAGCGCATTGACGAAGTCGACGATCGCCTGCTCATGCGGGCCGGGCGGCGACGGCTCCACCGCCTCGCGCGGGATGGCCAGCACCGCCTTGCCATAATCGAACGGGCTGGGCAGGCGCTGATAGCGATAGCGATTGGCCAGGCCTGCGCGCTCCTGCAGGCGTTCGAAGCGATTGAGCGCCGTCAGGGTCGCCGACGTCAGCACCGCACCGAAACAGGCGCCCCACAGATGACGCGCCAGCGTTTCCGCGGCCGACACCGGACTTGCCGAGACGGTCATCTCCGGCTCGCCATTGAAGCGCTCGAAGGTCAGCCAGCGCGCATGCGGCGGCCCATCGGCAGGGTCGCTCAAACCGATGGCCTCCCACAGCGCATGGGCTTCCAGCGCACGCCCGTGCAACAGGGCCACCAGCGGCAGCCAATCCTCGGCATTCTCCTTGGGCAGGCCGGTGGCCTTCTCCGGGTCCAGGCTCTCACGCAGGATGTCGGCGATCTGCTCCAGCGCCCGCGACAGCTCCGCGAAGCCCTTGAGCAGGTTGTGACCCAGCTCCTTGAGCGCCTCCGGTGCCTGACCGCGCTCGAAGCGATGATTGGTGACGTCCTCGCCGGCCCCATTGGGCAGATCCGCCAGCTGATGCCCCAGCCCGAACACCTCGCCCAGACGCGGCTCGATATCCGCCAGCAACTCGGGCATGCGCGCCAGCAGGCGGCCGATGGTCGGCTGACTGCCCAGCGCCGCATTCAGCTCGGTGAGCGACTTCTTGAGATTGCCCAGCCAGCGCAGCGTCTGATTGATCGGCGTGCGGTGATGGAAGTGATCCAGCGCCTTGTCGGGCAGATGGTGCGCCTCATCGAAGACGTAGATGCAGTCACTGGGCGATGGCAGCACCAGCCCGCCGCCCAGCGAGAGATCCGCCAGCACCAGGTCATGGTTGGCGACGATGATGTCGGCCTGCTCCAACTGACGACGGGCACGGAAGAAGGCACACGCCGAGAAGTGGCTGCAGCGGCGATTGGTGCACTGACGGTGGTCCGTGGTCAGGCGCGCCCAGTCGCGGTCCTCGACCTGCAGCGGCCAGCTGTCGCGGTCCCCTGCCCATTCGCCGCTGGCATAGTCCTCGGCCATCTTGCCGGCCAGCTCCACGAAGCTGCCGCCGTCGCTGGCGATCATGTCGCGCTCGAACAGCGCCATGGTCGGGTTGTCCTCGACACCTTCCAGCGCCTGATCCAGCTTCTGCACGCACAGGTAACGGCGACGGCCCTTGGCCAGGGCGTAGTCGAAGCTCAGCCCCGAATGCTTCTTGAGCGCCGGCAGGTCCTGATGCATGACCTGCTCCTGCAGCGCGATGGTCGCGGTAGAGACCACCAGCCGCTTGCCGCGCGCCTTGGCCACCGGCAGCGCGGAGAGCAGATAGGCCAGCGTCTTGCCGGTGCCGGTACCGGCCTCCAGCACGCAGACATGCTCGTTGCCGAGGCGATAGCCTTCCGGATTCTGCTCGATGTTGCCCAGGGTGCGCGCGATCTCGGCGATCATCAGCCGCTGCCCGTAGCGCGGCGTCAGCTCAAGACCCTCGAGCAACTTGCGATAGGCGCCCTGAATCTCGCCCTTGAGGCTATCTTCCAGCATTGCGTGTCTCTCTCCTCAACTGGCCATCCACCCCTGACCCACGACATCCGGCCGACGACAACTGGCGACTGGCTGCTTGTCAGCAGATCACTTGTCGTCAGCTAACTCGTCGTCAAAACAGCGGATCATGGAGCGCAAGACGGCGAACAGCCTGAGCTGTCCGCCGTCTTTGCGTGCTACTGCCATCCACCTCGACTGCCCTGCGCGGCCGGCCACCTTTCTGTGACCGGTCGGAGGCAAGCAGGCGTTACAGCAGGCCCTGGGGCGGCTGCTGACGCGGCAGCGTTTCCTGCAGGTAGTCTTCGATTTCCGGCAGCGAGAAGACATCTTCCTCACCGACGAAGCTGATCAAGGTCACATCGCTGAAGCTTGCACGGTGAACGTAGTCTTCCGGCACTTCCGGCAGCGTGAAGTTGATCGCATGGGTCGCGTCTTCGAGTGCGAAGCCACGTCCGGCGACATCGCTGACCACCAGCACCTTGAGCTTGCCGTTGCGGAAGGCCTCATGGGCTTCCAGGCGCTCGGTCTGGGTCTCGGCGCCGGACATCACCGCCGATTCGATACCGGCTTCCTTGAGCGCGGCGTTGATCTTGCGCACCAGCCCACGGCTGTTGCCGAAGACCACGGAGCGCTCCATCTCGCCCTGCTTCACCAGATTGATCAGCAGACGCAGCTTGTCATCATCGCTCACGGTGTAGGTCTGCACGGCGTCGTTGTCCGCCGCGATGGCAGCCGTCGCTTCGTGCTCGACCGCGACCTGAGTCGCCTCATGCGTCCACTGCTCGGCCAGCCCCAGCACGTCGGAAGACAGCTCGGCGGAGAACAGCAGCGTCTGGCGCTCTTCGGGACGCGGCGTGGCGCGGATGATGCGCTTGACGTCGGGAATGAAGCCCATCGACAGCATGCGGTCCGCTTCGTCGACCACCAGCACCTCGGTCTCGGAGAGATCGACATCACGCTTGGTGTGGAAGTCGAGCAGGCGGCCTGGCGTTGCGACCAGCAGGTCGACCTTGCGCTCGAGGCGTTCACGCTGCTTCTGGTAGTCCATGCCACCCACCACGCAGGCCACCGAGATGCGCGCGAATTCGGAGAACGCCTTGGCGTCCTTCTCGATCTGCAGCGCAAGCTCACGGGTCGGCGCGATGATGACGGCACGCGGCGCGCCCGGCTTCTGGCCTTCCGGCGCCTTCTCTTCCAGGAAGTAGGCCAGGGTGGCGATCAGGAAGGCGGCGGTCTTGCCGCTGCCGGTCTGGGCACGACCGACTACGTCACCACCCAGCAGCGCCTTCTCGAAGGTCTGGGCCTGGATCGGGGTGCAGCATTCGAAGCCGGCCTTCTGGATGGCACGCATCAGCGGCAGCGGCAGATCGAAATCATGGAAGCGCCACTGACCGGCGACCGGCGCGACCGGGAACTGATCGAGGTTCCACTTGGACTGGGAGCGACGCGGCTTGCGACGACGACGCTTGGGCTTTCTCGGCTTCTGGTTCGGGTCCTGCGGCTCTTGCTGAGTCTGCTCAGCGGCTGGCTGGGTCTGATCCGTCTCGCTCATGTAATCCGTTCTTTTCAAGGGTTCATATGCGACAGGCGCGGGTCGTTCTCGGAATCTCGCCGTGACAGGCCACACCCGGTTGGTTCGTCATGCCCAGTCGTCTCACCTGGTTCGCCTGACTCGCGCCTGATGCGCGGTAGTCTCGGGCTGCATGCGCCTTTACCGGATTGGGAGCCATCCCCTGCCCTTCTGCGCGACACCCCCTGGGTGTGCGTCTCCGAGGCCACGCAGGCCTCGGGTGCAGAAGGACACGAATGCTCTCACCTGTTCTTGACGGATTCACGCATCCAGCGCTCCCCTGCCCGAATGTTCGGCAAGGGACTGGAGCGGACGTCTGCCATGAGGGTCTGCTCACGTGGCACCGGTCATGTCATCGCCGGGCTCACGCAACGGACAGGCTCATGGGTCGCCACAAGGACGGCCGATACTGCGTGTCGGTCGAAAGGGCTTCTTCATCGGGCAGGCATCAGGCTGCCGGGCAACCTTGGCCACGCCACGGGACAGTTCGCCGCCGCCCGTCTGTCTATATGTCTTACTGTGTGGGCCGGGGCGGCGTACCTGCCAGGGTCATTCAGGTAACACTCATATATTGCATATTGCATGTCGCTGGCACGGGCAATGGCAGCAAGACTGGCGCGTCCGGCAAGCCGTTGTCTCTGACATGCGTGAGGGGAAACGCGCCCCGAGGGGCAGGCGACCCGCCATCGTGCATGAGACACAAGGCGTCGGTTCAAGCGGCCAGTCACGCACCTCACCTGCGGGCAGCGACGATAACGCCGACATATTGTACCAGCCCGCCGGCGTCTTCGCGCCCCTGCATCATGACGCACTCGGCGCGAAACATCCTCGCGCGCACGACACGCGATGCCTCTCACCACGACGCCCCTCATGGCACCCGCCCCATGCAGGCTGGTAGAATGCCCGACAACTGATGCGGTTGCCCGCGTGCCGCGGCCTTGCCGTGCGACTCAAGGCTGGCGACTGCCGACACCGAACAGGAAAGCCCGAAGATGACACGTAGAAAGAAGAGCCGCTCCATCGCCGACAAGGTGCAGATTCGTACCGGCCGCCGCAAGGACTTCAAGAAGTGGCGCGCCGAGAACCCGGACCAGGTGCATTCCGGCCCGCGTTACGTGGCCAAGAAGAAGGACCAGCGCAAGTCCCAGGCTGCCGCCAAGCTGGAACGCATGAACGCGGCGCCGCTGTTGCCGCTGCACCCTGATGCGCCGGCAAAGGAAGACAGCTCCTCCAAGGATGATGGTGGAGGCGAAGCGTGATGCGCCTGATTTCCTTCAACATCAACGGCATCCGTGCGCGTCCGCATCAGCTGGAAGCGCTGATCGAGACGCATCAGCCGGAAGTCATTGGCCTGCAGGAAACCAAGGTGCAGGACAGTGAATTCCCCCACGCGCACATCGAGGCGCTGGGCTATCACGTGGTATGGCACGGCCAGAAGGGCCACTACGGCGTCGCGATGCTGACCCGACAGGTGCCGAAGAAGGTGCACTACGGCATGCCGGATGACGACGAGGATGCCCAGAAGCGCATGATCGGCGTCGAGATCGACGGCCCGAACGGCGAGCCGCTGATCGTCTACAACGGCTACTTCCCCCAGGGCGAGAATATCGAGCACCCGGTGAAGTTCCCCTACAAGACGCGCTTCTATCAGCAGCTGTTCCGCCTGCTGGAAGAAGACCACCAGCCCGAGCAGCATGTGGTGGTGATGGGCGACTACAACATCTCGGCCACCGACCGCGACATCGGCATCGGCGAACCCAACCGCAAGCGCTGGCTGCGCGAAGGCAAGACCAGCTTCCAGCCCATCGAGCGCGAGTGGATGGAGCGCCTCTACGCCTGGGGCCTGACCGACAGCTTCCGCCACGTGCACCCGGAAGTCGATGATCAGTTCAGCTGGTTCGACTACCGCTCGCGCGGCTTCGAGCGTGAGCCCAGGCGCGGCCTGCGCATCGACCTGATCATGACCAGCCCCGGCCTGACTCCGCTGATCAAGGATTCCGGTGTCGACTACGCGCTGCGCGGCATGGAAAAGCCGTCGGATCACGCCCCGGTGTGGACCGATATCGGCTGATGCGCTGAGCAACGCCAGCGCGAACACGATCGCCAGACACGCAAACGCCGCCTTTCCCGTCTCAGGACGATCAGGAAAGGCGGCGTTTTCGTTGCAGTGATACTCAGGCAGCGCTGGATCGCCAGCGTCTCACGTCATCAGCGCTGCGCGACGGATTTCAACCAGGCATCGGCCCCTTCGGCGCCACGCGCCTGAGCCTTCTTGAAGGCTTCACGCGCAGGGTCGAACTGCTCCAGCTGACTGGCGACCACGCCGGAGAGCAGCCAATGACGCGCCGAGTCATCGCCACGCTCACCGGCCGCGGCCAGCGCCTGCTGCGCCGTTTCCCAGCGGCCCCAATCATAGGCAAGCTCGGCATACTGCCGGGCATCCTCGAGTGACTGGCTCTGCTGCGAGACGGCTGCCCACGCCTTGAGCGCATGCTCGACATCGCGCGCCGCCGTCCAGGCCTGTGCCAGCTGGCGACGCAGCGCCGGGGTATCGTCAAGCAGCGGCTGCCCCTCGGGTGTCGCGGATTTCGAAAGCCCCGCCTCGATCAGCTCCGCCGCCCGCGCCGGCGCACCGGCCGCCAGCTGCAGGTCGACTCGCTGCTGGTAGGCGTCACTGCCGCTGACGATCCCCGCCGCCCACGCCGCTTCCCAGGTGCTGGCGGCGCGGGTGTTCTGGTTGAGGCGCTGATAGAGCGCCACGGCACGCTGCCAGTCCTGCGGGTCGCGTGACTCGCCCAGTCCCTGCTCGACCAGCGCCACCGCCGCGCCATGGCGGCCGGTCTGCTGATAGACGCTGACGGCCAGCTTCAGGCGATCGCCGCTCGGCGCACTCGCTTTGCTGGCACGCTCCAGCCAGTCCTCGGCGCGCGCCCAGTCACCTCGGGTGGCTTCCAGACTGACCGCCAGCCACAGGTCATCGGCACTCGCCGAGCCGCCGTGCAGATATTCCGCCAGACGGGCGATACCACTGTCGCGCTCACCGGCGCGCAGACGCAGCATCGCTTCACGACGCAGCCACTCGCGAGCCTGGGAGGCATTGACGCCCGGCAGGCGACGCGCCTCGGCATACAGACGTGCCGCCTGGGCCTGATCGCCCTGGCGCGCTCGCGCACTGGCCGCCAATGACAGATACAGCGCACGCACTTCACCACGCTGGCGCTTGGCCTCACGTTCGGCGCGCTCACCGACCGCATCATAATCGCCTTCATCCAGCCGTGACTGCAGCGTGCGCAACTGCCCCGCCACTTCGGCGGAGACGCGGGTCGCCGCATGAGCCGCACTGATGCCACCAACTTCCATCATCAGCATCAGGCAGGTCGAGACCAGCGTCACGCGGGTGAGTCGACGCCCGCCGCGTGTCAGCAGCTGGCGCGCCCGCGCCATCAGGCCTCGCGATCGCTCAGAGCTGTCGGCGTCCTGCGGCGGTGTGGATTTCGCTACCATGAGTCTTTCCTCTTGCGTTCATCCGCTGCCATGACCCGGCGCATTGCCGATAAGTCCACGGCATCAGAGATGACGACATATGACACACATCAGACACCCGATGAAAGCCCGCGCCACGGGGTCATGGGTTGCCTCAACGCAACTGGAACTCGAGCCGCTGGCGCGCCTGGCGCGCATTGCCCGCGGCCGGGAATTCCCAGCGCGCGATCGCCTTCATCGCCGCCCGGTCAAACACGCCCGACGGCTCGGCACGCACCACCCGCAGCGAACCGCCATCGACATTGCCATCCGGACGAATCACGAACGCCACCTCGACGAAGCCCTCGATGCCGCGGCGACGCGCGCGACTCGGATATTCAGGAGCGGTGCGCACGGTGGGCCGCGGTGAACCACCCTGCGCCGCCGGGGCTGCCTTGGGCTTTGACGGCTTCGCCGCGGCCTGTGATGACGCATCAGACGCCGACTGCGCCGATGAAGCGGCCTCGGCCTGCTTGGCGACCGCCTTGGGTTCCGGCTTGGCCTTGGGTGCTGGCTTGGGCGTCGGTTTGGGCGGACGCTCGACTTCCAGCGGCGGCAGGCTGTCATCCATGGTCAGCTCTGGCGTCGGCGGCAATGGTGTCTTGACCTCGGGAATCGCCACCGGGCTTGTCGCCTTGGGTGCCGGCATCGGCGCTGCCTTGGGTGGCGGCGGTGGCTCGGCCGGCGGCGTGGGCAGACTTTCACTCGCCGCCGGCGCGGGCGCCGGTGCCTCTTCAGGCGCCTGAACGGTGGAGACCGACAGCGGCTCCGGTGGCGGCGTGTCGTTCACCGGCGGCGCGACCAGCAAGGCCAGCGCATAGAACAGCACCAGCGCCAGCAAGGCACCACCGACAAGCCCGACGAGTCGATTGGCATACAGGCGTCGCGTCATGTCATTCGCCTTTCGAGGCGGCGACCGCGATGTCCTGCACACCCGCGTTGCGCAGTGCATCCATCGTCTCGACCAGCAGACCGGTCTGTGAGCGGCTGTCGGCCTGGATCACCACCGGCTGACCATCGGCAAGATCGGCCACGGCGTCGCCGACGCGATGGGCATCCACCGGCTTGCCGTCGACCCACACCGCGCCCTCGGCGGTGATGGCGACCATGACCGCCGCGTCAGGGCGCGCCGTGGCATTGGAGGCTTCCGGACGCTGGATCTCGACCCCGGACTCCTTGACGAAGCTGGTGGTGACGATGAAGAAGATCAGCATGATGAAGACGACATCCAGCATCGGCGTCAGATTGATCTCGCCGCTGTCTTCCGCGGCCTCCATGCGACGTCTACGCATGTGGTGTCTCGCTTGTATCAGAGGAGGAATCAAAGCCGTTCGCAGCGGACATGCCGGAACGTGCATCATCGACGGCGCGCGCCAGACGGTCGTGCAGACGCTGGTCTTCACGACGCACCACGCGCTCGAAACGCGTGACGAACATCAGGCCCACCACCGCGACCGCCATGCCGGCCAGCGTCGGCAGCGTGGCGCGAGCCACACCATCGGCCATGGCACGCGCCTGGCCGGTGCCGGCGATCGCCAGCGAATCGAAGACATGGATCATGCCGGTCACGGTGCCCAACAGGCCTGCCAGCGGACAGATCAGCACCAGCAGCTTGAGCCACGGCAGCGGCGCGCGCAGGCGTGACAGCAGCTCACGGGTCAGCACTTCGCGATGGGTGAGCGCCGACCAGCTGTGGTGTTCGCTGCGCGCCACCCAGTCGTGGATCAACTGCTGACGCGCCGGACGATGCACGAGCCGCCAGTAGAGACCGCGTTCCAGCGCCAGCCCGAACAGCACCATGGCGATCAGGCAGATCACCACGATCAGCGGGCCACCGCTTTCCACCAGCCGCATCACTGGCGCGAAGCCACCGCTCAGCAAGGAAGAGGCGGCCAACGAATCAGGCATGCTCGGTATCCCGCTGACGCGCCGCCGCGCTGACAGCCTTGCTCGGGGCGCGCTTCTCGAGGTGATCGGCCAGACGTGCACTGGCGCGACCCTCGAGGCGGCCCATCAGGCCCTTGGACAGACTGGAAAGTCCGGTCTGGGCGAACAGCAGCGGCACGGCGGTCACCAGACCCAGCACGGTGGTCACCAGCGCCTGGGAGATACCGCCGGCCATCAATTTGGGGTCGCCGGTACCGAAGACGGTGATCGACTGGAAGGTGCCGATCATGCCGGTCACGGTGCCCAGCAGACCCAGCAGTGGCGCGATGGCAGCCAGCAGCTTGACCAGCGCCTGGCCACGCTCGAGCCTGGGCTGCTCGGCCAGCAACGCCTCGTCGAGACGGGCCTCGAGCGCTTCCGGCTCGTGATCATGTCGCATGCCTTCAAAGCGATGCAGCACACGGCCCAGCGGGTTGTCGTCACTGAGCTGGCTCAGGTCGGCTTCCTGACGCTTGACCGCCCGGCGGGTCAGCGACAGACGCACCAGCTGGATCAGCGCGATGATCAGGCCCAGCACGCCAAGACCGACGATGACATAACCGACGGCACCGCCCTGCTTGAGGCGCTCACCGAGACGCGGCGCCCGCGCCAGTGCCTGGGTGACATCGCCACCGGTGGGATCGAAGCTCAGACGATCACTGTCGCCGGCATCGAAGGCCGCCAGCTGCTTGCGAATACGCAGCGGCGTGGTGCCCGCAAGGCCGAGGGTGTCCAGCGCCGAGGGGCCATCCACGGCCTTGTCTTCCGACAGCGGCGCCAGCAGGTGGCGACCACTGAAGGCCATCTGCTCGCCGACGCGCACGATCTCACGCGGCTTGATGCTGCCATCCGGCCCGGCCAGCGGTGCCTGGAAGCGCAGTGCGCGACCGCTTTCGGTGGCGATGCTGCGGATGTCCGCGGTCAGGGCGGCGAGTCGCTCGCGGCCCGGCACCTCATCGCGCGGCCCCAGGTCCGGCAGACGCGCCTGGCCGCCGACCAGCAGCCAGTTGCCCGCCAGTGCTTCACGCGTCTCGCGGGCATGCTTGCGCGCCACCTCGAACACCTGACCGAGGTCGCCCTGCTGGGCCTGACGCTCTTCGTCCAGACCGCTGAGGGTCGCCTGTTGTTCCTGCGCCTCGGCTTCGAGGGTCGCGCGCGTCTCACGCAGGCTGTCACGCCGCGCCTCGGCCTCGCTGACCGCCGCTTGCAGTGCCTCGCGATCCGACAACAGGGTGTCGAGACGCGCCTGATCGCGGCCTTCGGCCTGACTGGCGGCCTGTTCGAACTGCTCGACGCTCAATGACTGCTCGGCACTGCCGGTCGCCGCCAGCACGGCGGGAGACGACAACGTCAGCAGCCCCAGGGTGCCGGCCGTCAGCAACAGGCGTGACAGAGACGCACGTGGCGCTTGTGAATTCGTCGCCATCAGCTGGACTCCTGCGCGGTACGGGTAGTGGTGGTACGTGTGCTGGTGACTGCCGCGGCAGCCTGATCGGCGCTCTCGAGCGCGGACTGCGACAGGCGCCCCTTCGGAGCCAGCTCGACGTCCTCGACCGGCACCGACAGCGGCAGGGTCACCAGTGACGGTGCCTGCTGGTCACGCGCCATGCTGATGCCCTTGCGCAGCGCCTCCAGGCCGCTGTCATCCAGCACCTGCCAGCTGCCATTTCTGGCCTGCCAGGCGCCACCATGCTGACCATCCAGCGTCAGATAATAGAGGCCGACGCGGCCGACACGCAGATACTGCACCTCGGTGTCTTCCCCACCGACAAGTCCTGCGCGCCAGGTATCGAAGCCCTGACCGTAGCTCAGCTCCTGCTGCCAGGCGTTGAGCAGCTGATCGAGGCGCTCGTCATTGCTCAGGCTGGCATTGGAGAGGTTGTCACGCAGACGCTGGACGCGCGCGAGACGCTCGTCCTTGAGAAACGGCAGATCCTGCTCGATGAAGTCCGCCAGCTCCTCGACCTGCTGACGCAGCAGGCCCGGCAGCGACTCGCGCGTGGCCTCGAGATTCTCCAGCGCCGTGCGCTGACGCTCGATACGCGCCGCGCGGTCAGCATTCAGCGGCGTCAGTTCCGCGGTATAGCTTTCCAGACGCGCGGCTTCCTGACGCGCTTCACGCAGGCGCACCAGCAGCGCGCGCGTCTCGTCATCGGCGGCGTCGATGCGCGCCTGCAGCTCACGCTGGGTTTCCTGATGAGTGGCGGCACTGTCACGCAGTGTCTCGGCATGCGCCGGCAATGCGGTGGCTGTCAGCGGTGCAAGCAGCACCAGCGCCGGGAGCAGGCCGCCAAGGGCTCGCACGCACGGGAAGGGGAAAGAAGTCGAACGCCGCACGGACATCTCCTGAAGAACTAGGCTTGGTTGCATCCTCGGTCGCCTGCCAGGCCGCTAGTGGCTTCCGAGTGGAAATGCAAATCACTGGCATGGACGGTATTACAAACAAGAACAATTATCAATTGATCTTGCCTCGCTCTGCCTCATCAGCAGGCCCTGAAACCTGCAATGCAGCGTTGCACTTTTCTCCTAACGCTTTCTCCCCTGCCCTCGCCCCTACCCTTGCCCGCAGACACAAAAAAACGCGACCCGCCGAAGCGGGTCGCGTTGATTGGCCAGGGCACCTTGCGGTGTCTCGGCCTCAGCCTTGCGGGGCGTTGCTCAGAGCTTGCCTTCCAGCTCCGGCAGTACCTCGAACAGATCGCCGACCAGGCCGTAATCCGCGACCTGGAAGATCGGCGCTTCGTCGTCCTTGTTGATCGCGACGATGACCTTGGAGTCCTTCATGCCCGCCAGGTGCTGGATCGCCCCGGAGATGCCGACGGCGATGTAGAGGTCCGGCGCGACGATCTTGCCGGTCTGGCCGACCTGCATGTCGTTGGGCACGAAGCCGGCGTCGACCGCTGCGCGAGAGGCACCGATGGCGGCGCCCAGCTTGTCGGCGATACCGTTGAGCAGCGCGAAGTTCTCACCGTTGCCCATGCCGCGGCCACCGGAGATCACCACCTTGGCGGAGCCAAGCTCGGGGCGCTCGCTTTCGGCCAGGGTTTCCTCGACGAAGCTCGAGACACCTGCATCCTCGACCACGTCCACGGCCTCGATGGCCGCCTGTCCGTCGAGCGCGACCGGATCGAAGCCGGTGGCACGCACGGTGATGACCTTGAGCACATCGTCGCTCTTGACGGTGGCGATGGCGTTGCCGGCGTAGATCGGGCGCTGGAAGGTATCGGCGCTCTCGACGGCGATGATCTCGGAGATCTGCGCCACGTCCTTCAGTGCCGCGACACGCGGCATGAAGTTCTTGGCGGTGGTGGAGGCGCTGGACAGCACATGGCTGTAGTCATCGGCCAGCGCCACGACCAGTGCCGACAGGTTCTCGGCCAGCTGATGGGCGTAGACGGCATTGTCGGCGACACGCACACGCGCGATGCCGGCAAGCCTGGCGGCCTGCTCGGCGACGGCGCCTACACCCTCACCGGCGACCAGCACATCGATATCGCCACCGATGGCGGTTGCGGCTGCCACGACACTCGCGGTGCTGCTGGTCAGCTGGCCATCATGATGATCGGCAATGACGAGAATGCTCATGAGATCACCTTTGCTTCGTTCTTGAGTTTGTCCACCAGCTCATCGACGGAGCCGACCTTGATGCCGCCCTGACGCTCGGCCGGCGGCGTGACCTTGACCAGCGACACCTTGGAGGCCGTGGAGACACCCAGCTCTTCCGGCGTCTTCACATCCAGCGGCTTCTTCTTGGCCTTCATGATGTCCGGCAGCTTGGCGTAGCGCGGCTCGTTGAGGCGCAGGTCAGTGGTAACCACCGCCGGCAGGTTCAGCTTGACGGTCTGCAGGCCGCCATCGATCTCGCGGGTGACGTTGACGCTCTCGCCATCGACCACCACCTCGGAGGCGAAGGTGCCCTGCCCCATGCCGGTGAGTGCCGCCAGCATCTGACCAGTCTGGTTGTTGTCGGCATCGATGGACTGCTTGCCGAGAATCACCAGGCCGGGCTGTTCTTCCTCGACCACCCTGGCCAGCAGCTTGGCCACGGCCAGCGAGTCGACGGCGTCATCGGTCATCACCTGTACGGCGCGATCGGCACCCAGCGCCAGCGCGGTACGCAGCTGTTCCTGGGCGGCCTTCGGGCCGATGGTGACGGCCACGACTTCGGTCGCCACACCCTTTTCCTTCAGGCGCACCGCTTCTTCCACGGCGATCTCGCAGAAGGGGTTCATGGCCATCTTGACGTTGGTCAGATCGACGTCAGACTGGTCAGCCTTGACGCGAATCTTGACGTTGTAATCGATGACGCGTTTCACCGCGACGAGTACTTTCATGGTGTCCTCGCTGATTTCTCATGGAGTACCAGTGACCGTGAGGCCGCCAGCGCTCGATTCATGCAAGCGTTTGATAGGTGAATATCTTCCACAGATGACCGTGATGACAAGTGTCTCGCCACGATATCCGCTGGCCCCCGACGGATGAAGTCAGCCAGACCGGCGTGGTTTTCACTCTCCGGGCGCCGCCATTCTCATGCGGGCATCTTGCGCAGAATTGGTTGCCGGGGTCAAACCTGACAATCACTCTCAACACGCCCGAGCGTGAAACCCATCGGGCGATTTCCTGCAACGCCCCCGGTGGCTATTACGTCAGACCCAAGCATAATAAACAAACGGTCGTTTTAAATGCTACTGTTGCGGCATGCTATGCGGCTGCTTCGCGCCAGCGCCTTGTGTCGAGCGGCCGATCGTCCGTGCAGGACATGGCGTACCAGCGTGAGTCGCACCCCTATTTTCACTCCGACGAGTCGTGCCCTGACGCACGCCACGTCGGAGGTTCACTGCCCAGCGAACGGCCATGGTCGTTCGTGACACGCCCGCCCCGCCGGATCCGCGGGGCCCTGACGGCGCAAAGATTGAGGAGACGGGTCATGGAACGCGAATTCATGGATTTCGACGTGGTCATCGTCGGTGCCGGCCCTTCCGGCCTGGCGGCGGCCTGCCGACTGATGCAGCAGGCCAACGCGGCCGAGAAGGAGCTGACGGTCTGCGTGGTCGAGAAAGGTTCTGAAGTCGGCGCGCACATCCTGTCCGGCGCCGTGCTCGAACCGCGTGCACTGACCGAGCTGTTCCCCGACTGGGCCGAACGCGGCGCACCGCTCAAGACGGCCGTCACCCGTGACGAGGTCGTGCTGCTCAAGGATGACCAGAAAGCGCAGGTCATCCCCAATGCACTGGTCCCCAGGACCATGCACAACGACGGCAACTACATCATCAGCGCCGGCAACCTGACGCGCTGGCTGGGCGAGCAGGCCGAGGAGCTGGGCGTCGAGATCTTCCCGGGCTTCGCCGCCCAGGAAGTGCTGCATGGTGAAGATGGCACGGTGCGCGGCATCGTGGTCGGTGACATGGGCGTGGCCGCCGATGGCAGCGAGAAGGATGGCCACATGCCGGGCATGGAACTGCGCGGCAAGTACACCCTGTTCGCCGAGGGCTGCCGTGGCCACCTGGGCAAGCAGCTGATCTCGCGTTTCTCGCTCGACAGCGAAGCGGATGCCCAGCACTACGGCATCGGCTTGAAGGAGCTGTGGGATGTGCCCGCCGAACAGCATCAGCCAGGACTGGTGGTGCACGGCAGCGGCTGGCCGCTCAAGGGCAACGCCGAAGGCGGCTTCTTCCTCTATCACACCGATGACCAGCAGGTGGTGGTGGGCCTGATCGTCGATCTCGCCTACGACAATCCGTACCTGTCGCCCTTCGATGAATTCCAGCGCATGAAGCAGCACCCGACCCTGGCCCGCCATCTCGAGGGCGGCAAGCGGGTCTCCTACGGGGCGCGCGCCATCGCCAAGGGCGGCCTCAACTGCCTGCCCAAGATGAGCTTCCCGGGCGGCCTGCTGATCGGCTGTGACGCCGGCACCCTCAACTTCGCCAAGATCAAGGGTCTGCACACCGCGATGAAGTCCGGCATGCTGGCGGCGGAAAGCGTGTTCGACGCCATCAAGGGCGGCGACGAAGGCGGTGAAGACCTGGTCGACTTCGGCAAGCGCTTCAAGGACAGCTGGGCCTATGAGGAACTGGACGCCTCGCGCAGCTTCGGCCCGGCCATGCACAAGTACGGCTCCTTCCTCGGCGGCGCCTACAACTTCCTCGACCAGCTGACAGGCGGCCGCCTGCCGACCCTGCATGACACCACGCCGGACTACGCGCGCATGCGCCCGGCGGCTGAATGCACGAAGATCGAGTACCCCAAGCCGGACGGCAAGCTGTCCTTCGACAAGCTGTCCTCGGTCTTCCTCTCCAACACCAATCACGAGGAAGACCAGCCGTGTCACCTGCGCCTGTCCGACCCGGAACTGCCGGTGCGTGACAACCTGCCGCGCTACGCCGAGCCCGCCCAGCGCTACTGCCCGGCCGGTGTCTACGAGATCGTCGAGGAGGCCGGTGAGCCGCAGTTCCAGATCAACTTCCAGAACTGCGTGCACTGCAAGACCTGTGACATCAAGGACCCGGCGCAGAACATCACCTGGGTCGCGCCGGAAGGCGGTGGTGGCCCCAACTATCCCAATATGTAAGCCTCTGCTGCCCGCCAGCTGACAATGCCGCCGCGGCCCTGCCGTGGCGGCATTGTCGTGTCTGGCTCTCCTCATCTCCCAGCGCCGCGCCTGCGGACGCCTTGCGCCCCACGGGCGCTTCTTGTGTTATTCCAAAAAAATCTCAAAGCGATTGTTGATATAACAGCTTCCCGGTAGCACATTAGCCTCCCTCGAATTCAGACTCACGCCATCGCTTCGGAGCCACCATGTCCGTCACACGCCAGATACTGCTCGCCCTGGGGCTGGGCATTCTCAGCGGCCTTGCCCTGAACGCCGGGGCAGGCGCTCTGCCCGAGGGCAGCGTCGCCTGGCTCGACAGCCACCTGCTGACGCCGGTGGGCCAGATCTTCCTGCGCCTGCTGCAATTCGTGGTGGTGCCGATGGTGTTCGGCGCCCTGATCATGAGCCTGACCAACCGCGAAGGCGGCGCCGATGTCGGTCGCCATGCCGGGCGCCTGCTGGGCAGTTACGTGGTCACCAGCGCCGTGGCGCTGACACTGGGCATGCTGGTCGCGCATTGGTTGACGCCGGGCAGCGGCGCCGAGAGTCTGGTGGATTCAGCACCTGAAGGCCGCAACGCCGACAGCATCGCCCAGTGGCTGGTGGGCCTGGTGCCCAACAACCCCTTCACCGCACTGGGCGGCGGCGGCCTGCTGCAGGTCATCTTCGCGGCCGCCCTGATCGGGCTGGCGATGCGCGCCCTGCCGGAGGAAAGCGCGCCGCTGCATCGCGTGATCGAGAGCGGTTACACCGTCAGCCTCAAGGTGCTGTCCTTCGTGCTCAAGCTGGCGCCGGTGGGGGTCTTCGCGCTGATCACCTCGGTGATCGCCACCCAGGGGCTGGACCTGCTGATGCGCCTGGGCATGTACGTGATCGGCCTGATCATCGCGCTGGCGCTGATGGCACTGCTCTATCTGGTGCTGCTGGCCGTCACCGGTGCCCGCCCGCTGGCCTTCGTGCGCCATTTCGGCCAGAGCTTGGGCTTCGCCTTCGGTACCGCAAGTTCCGGCGCGACCCTGCCGCTGGCGCTGGGCAATGCCCGCGACTACGGCATGAATGAATCCCTGGCCAGCTTCGCGCTGCCCTTCGGCACGGCGCTCAAGCGTGACGGCGCCGCCGTGCTGCAGGGCTTCAATGCGCTGTTCGTGGCCCAGCTGTTCGGCATCGATGTCACCACCTCGCTGGTGATCACCGTGTTCACCACCGGTCTGCTGGTCAGCTTCTCGACGGCTGGCGTGCCGGGTGCGGGGCTGGTCGCGATGACCACCGTGCTGGGCGCGGCAGGGCTGCCGCTGGAAGGCGTGGCCGTGGTCGCCGGGGTGGACCGCTTCACCGATGGCCTGCGCACCGCCCTCAACGTGATGGGCAACTGCGCCAACGCCGCCCTGCTGGAGCGCTTTGATTCGCGCAAGCCCGCTGCTGAGCCCAAGTCGCAAGCGTAAGCACGCACGCACGCAAAGAGTCAGGCAAAACGCCCCACAGACGACAACGCCCGCCAGAGAAACCTCTGGCGGGCGTTGTCATGTCTGAAAGGCAGTCATCGCGCTAGCGCGTGCGGCTACTTCTCGCTGGCCTCACCGGCGGCAACCGGGCGCGCGGGATCACTGATCCAGTCGCTCCAGGAGCCGGCATACAGGCGCGGCAGCGGCAGCCCCGCGATCGCGAAGGCCAGGATGTTCTGGCAGGCGCTGATGCCGGAACCGCAATAGGCGATCACCTCACCCTGCGCCGGCAGCAGACTGCGCAGCTCACGCATCAGGCTCATGCGGTCCTTGAAGCGGCCATTGGCTTCCAGATTGCTGGGGGTCGGCCGGCAGAATGCCCCGGGAATATGGCCTGCCACCGGATCGACCGGCTCCTGCTCACCGCGAAAACGCGCCTCGCCGCGGGCATCCAGCAAGCTGTCATCCGTGGCGGCCACCTCCTGGGCGCTGACCAGCAGGCTGTCATCAAAGCTCGGCTGCCAGTCGCTGGGTGTGGGGCTCACCGGTTGGGCAGGCGCACGCTTGAGCTCGCCCATGGCCTGATTCCAGGCCTGGATGCCGCCATCCAGCACCCGCACATCCGGATGCCCGGCCCAGGTCAGCATCCACCACAGCCGCGCCGCCGCCATCTGCCCGCCCATGTCGTCATAAACCACCACCTGCTGCTCGGGCGTGATGCCGAGGCGGCGGAACAGCTCGGCCGTCGCCTGATGTGACGGCAGCGGATGCCGCCCGCCCACGCCGTCCTCGCGCACGGCGACCGAGAGATCGCGGTCCATATCGACATGGATGGCCCCGGGCAGATGGCCTTCACGCCACAGGCGCTCGCCGGCTTCCCCATCGTCGAGACGCGCACGGCAATCCAGCACCACGGGCGACTTGAGGCCCGCCATCGCCAGCTGGGTCACCAGCTGACTGGCATCGATCAGGGGCGCCTGGCGCTGGTCCGGCACCAACAGCGATGAGGCGGAGACGGAGGCTGCCGCCAATGCGGCAGGATCAGGATACTGAGCCATGGGAACTCCTTTTCGGGCAGACGAAGATGCGCTGCAGGCATGATGGTGCTCGGCGCAAGGCTTGGCAATCGCGCTGCCTTGTCGCCCGAATCTCAAGTCCATTGTCACAAGGGTCACAAGGGTCACAAGGGTCACAAGGCTGTCAGCGGGGCACGCGTGGCGATCAGGCGGCGCTTGTTGCCATCGGCGAAGCGCACCTCGATCAGCGGATTGGCCTCATTGCCCGAGACCTCTTCGATTACCCCCTCCCCGAAGCTCTCGTGACGCAAGCGCTGACCGACTTCCCAATCACCGACGCGTCGCAGCACCGCCGGCTCGCCGCGTGGAGTGCGATTGCCCTGTCGAGCGCCGCGAGCATAGGTGCCGCCCGAGCTGGACTGGCCTTGCGCAGCCGACTTGCTGGCCGGCTTGCCCGGGGACTTGGCGACCTTCTTCGGCAGCGCTTCCAGCGTCGGCGGTGTGATGCCGTGACGTGCCAGAGGCAGTCGCGCCAGATAGGCCTCGCCAAGCGCCGGCGCCGCCACACGCAGCCGCTCGTCGTTGTCGGTCGCTGACTCGCGGGCGTCCTCATCGCCGTACTCGGCCTGCAGACGGGCGAGCTTGGCACGCTTGCCGGCACCGTGAATCCAGTCACCGAGGCGGGTGCAATCCTCCACGCACAGCTCGGCCAGGAAGCGGCTTGGCGTATGCGTGCCGCCGTCACGCCACAGGTGCAGCTGCTCGCGAGCACGCGTCACGCCGACGTAGCACAGGCGTCGCTCCTCCTCGAGGCGCTCCGGCGACAGCGGGTTGTCACGCGAGTAGGCCGGGAAGTCTTCCTCGTTCATGCCCCACAGCCCCACCAGCGGCCACTCCAGCCCCTTGGCCCCGTGCACCGTGGTGATCAGCACGCCGTCGGCGGCGTCCTCGACCGGATTGCGCAGCAGATTGATGAAGGCGTCGGGGTCATTGGCCAGTTCCCCTGCCTGCTCGATCAGCACATCCAGCAGGCGCACATCCTCCTCGCCCTTGTCACGCCGGGCCGCGGCGCGGCGCAGCACCTTGTCGGCCTCCAGCTCATCGACCACATGGCGCAGCAGTCGCGCAGGTGCCCAATCGCCCAGCGAGGGCAGATCGCACAACAGCTTCCAGCGCTTGTGCAGATTGCGGCGTTGCAGCGGCTTGAGCCCCTCGAGGATAGGGTCCTCCTTGCGTGGCCAGCGCTGGCTGTCGGCCAGTTGCTGACACAGACGCTCGAGGCGCTCGCGCGCGACGAAGGCGGTGGGCTGGGTGAACAGCAGTAGCAGGTGCGTCGGGTCGCGCAGACGCGTGGCATCACGCGCCAGCTCCAGATAGCCCGCCAGCGCCTGCACCAGCGGCAGGCGGAACACGAAGCGATCCCCCTGCCCCAACCGGAAGGGAATGCCGGCCTTGAGCAGCTGCAACTGCACCGGCACCGACAGCGCCCAGCTGCGCACCAGCACGGCGGCCTCGGCGCCACTGCGTCCCGACTCTCGCCAGGCCGTGAGCGCCGCGACCAGACTGGCGGCACCCTGGCCTTCGAACAAGCGCGTCGCCGGCGTGCCGGGCGCAGCCAGACACAGCTGGTCCGGACGGCGCGCATTGGCGGCGATGGCGTGATTGGCCGCCAGCGCCAGACGATGACCGTGGCGGAAGGTGTAGCTGAGCGGGAAATCCAGCGGCGCGGCAAAGCTCTCGGCAAAGCGCGTCAGCATGTAGTCAGGCCGCGCGCCACGCCACTCGTAGATGCACTGGTTGGCATCCCCCACGGCCATGACTTCTGCCATGGCGCCGGAGGCTGCGGGCGACGCTTCGCCGGGCGAGGCAGCTTGATCGGGCGAGGCCTCGCCGGATGGCGCACCCGCCAGCAGTGCCAGCATGCGCTGCTGCGCCTCATTGATGTCCTGATACTCATCGATGATGACGTGCTGCAGATGCCCCTGGATGCGCGCGCGGGTCTCGGGCTCCTTCTCCAGCTGGCGCAGCGGCCGGTAGAGCAGATCGGCATAGGTCATCTGACCGTACTGCTCGAGCAGCTGCTCAAGCTGAGCGAAGGACTCGACGAAGTGGCCGGTGTGCTCGCCGAGATTCATGCGCTCATACAGCAGCGTCGGCTCGCACATCTCGGCCTTGACCAGATCACAGAACTGGGCGAGCGCTTCGAGGCGCTCGCCCTCGAGCGCTGCCTCACGATCGGCGCGATCGGCATCGCCCAGCGCACGCTGGGCGGCCTGCTTGAGCAGACGCTCCAGCGCCCAGTCCTGCTGGATGAGTTCACGCGGCTCGAGGCTGCCCCAGCGCACCAGGGTGGTGGTCAGGCGATGGCCGATGGAGTGGAAGGTGCGAATGTCGGGCAGCCGTGTGCCCGGCGGGGCCGACTGCGCCAGCTTGGCGACGAAGTCCTCACGCGCCGAGCGGTTGAACATCAGCACCAGAATCCGCTGCGCCGGAATGCCTTCCGCCAGCAGACTCAGCACCCGCGCCACCAGCGTGGTGGTCTTGCCCGACCCCGCCACCGCCGCTACCCGCGCATGCCTCCCACGATGCGCCACCACGGCGCACTGCTGATCCGTCAGCCGTTGCGTCAGCTGATCGACGGCCAGCGCCAGTGGCGATGCTGCAACATCTGGCCCGGAGGTTGCGGTGCTGTCGGGCTCGATGGGAGGAAGTGGTGACGACATGAAGACCTGCAATGGCTGACGGCGAGAGAAAAGGAGCGAAGCAGAACGCGAGGGGCATACGGAAGAGAGAGCAGAAGGCGGCAAGTTCAGACACGCTCAGACAGGTTCAGACCTCGACCTCATCGGCCGCCAGCTGTCCCAGAATCTGGAAGCGCCCGCCGCTCATGAAGCCGAGTGTCAGGCTGCCGTCTTCCTGTTCATGCGTCTCGGCGCTCTCGAGCAGCCGATAGTAGAGGTTGCGGTGCAGGCGCGCGGCAAGACCGAAGCGCACCGGCACTTCCGGTAGCCACAGGCCGTCCGGCGTCTCGCTCAGCGTCAGGCAGGTCTCCCCTTCCAGTCGCACGACATCGCCCTGATCGGTGACCAGCTGCCAGACGTCCGGCTGAGGCTCTGCCTGTCCTGGCTCTGGCTGACCGAGCTCAGCCGGCGCAGAATCGCTCTCGACGCGGGAGCAGTCCACCGCCAGGAAGGGGCGGTCCTCGACCTGGATGGTGACCTTTTCCGCCGGCGTGACCAGGCAGTAGCTGCCATCGGGCTCGCGGCGCAGGACACGCGACAGCATGTGCACCAGTCGCGCACGGCCGATGGGCGTGCCCTCGTGTATCCAGCGCCCGTCGGCGCAGATGACGAGGTCCATCTCGCCACAATGCGCCGGGTGCCATTGATCCACCGGCGGCAATGCCTTGCCGCTGGTGGCCTTGTCGCCCAGCTGAGTGAGGATGGCGGCTGGATTCATGACGTTCCCTCCCTGGTGGTCAGATCATGCGGGGTGCCACGCTCAATCGATGAGCATACCGCTGCTGGCCAGCGCTTCGCGAACGTTGTCCGGCGCTTCCGGCGCGGCGGCGCGGAGCAGGCGATAGAAGTTGGCGGTGGTCTGCATCGCCAGCTCATCGACGGTGATGCCGCGCTCGGCGGCGATGCATTCGGCGACCTCGACCACATTGCCCGGCACATTGGAGGTGCCACGGTACGGCACCGGCGCCAGATAGGGGCTGTCGGTCTCGATCAGCAGGCGGTCCAGCGGGATGGCGCGCGCCAGCTCGCGGACGTGTTCGGCGTTGCGGAAGGTGACGATACCGGAGATGGAGACCATGAAGCCGTGGCCCACCGCGACGCGCGCCATGTCGAGATCTTCGGTGAAGCAGTGCAGCACGCCACCGACAGCGGGGTCCGTGTGCTGCTTGATCAGCGCCAGGGTGTCTTCGCGCGCCTCACGGGTGTGGATGATCACCGGCAGCTCGAGCTCACGCGCGGCGATCAGATGACGCGTGAAGCGCTCGTACTGCAGCTCGCGGCTGACGCTCTCGTAGTGATAGTCGAGGCCGGTCTCGCCGATGGCCACCGCGCCGAAGCGCTCGGCGCACTTCTTGATGTCCTCGACCGTGGGTTCCGGGTCGACCTGGTGCAGCGGATGCACACCGGCGGAAATCACCACATCCTCATGCTGCTGGGCGATGGCCGAGATCTCGGGCACATCGTCGAGCGTGACGGCAATGGCGAGGAACTGGTGCACGTGACGGGCGCGCGCGGCGTCCAGCACAGCCTCGAGGCTGCCGCCGTGCTCTTCCAGTTTCAGACGATCAAGGTGGCAATGCGAATCGACAAACATCCGGAAACTCTCACTACTGATGGCCACGCGCTGCGCGGCGAAAAACGTGCTCGACCGGCGGGCGCCCATGGCACTGCCGGTCGAGATGATGAAACGACGCTGCGCTCGCGCTACAGCGTATAGGTCGCGTGACCCTTGCCGAGCATGCCGGCCAGGTGGTTCTCGATATGGTCACGCACCTGGCGGTCCTCTTCACTGAAGTGGATGCCGATCCCGGCAGTGCGCCGGCCACTGACGCCCTGCGGGGAAATCCATACCACGCGCCCGGTGACCGGAATGCGCTCGGATTCCTCAGGCAGGGTCAGCAGCAGATAGACTTCCTGGCCCATGGTGTAGCGCTCGGTGGTCGGCACGAAGATGCCGCCGCGCACGAGGGTCGACATGTAGGCGGCCAACAGGGTCTTCTGATCACGAATGGTCAGCGAGAGCGCCTTCTGACCTTGCTGTGGAGCGGTATCCATCCTTCACCTCCGGCCGGTCTCCCGGCACATGCAGTCCCGTGACGAGCGTCAGCGCTCACATGAGGGCTCACGCTGCGTATCAATGCGTATTCTTCGGCCATTGCCTGCTGTTATCTGACGCAGGGCGAGCAAGCGGCCTGGCTGGCTTCAGTCTAGCCTGCCCGCCTTGCCTCGCGCAGCCTCGTGGCTTTCCACGCGGACCTTTGCTCATAACCTTCCTCAGCTCTTCGCTCAGTGCTTCACTCGGGCCATCACGCCAGAAAAAGCCAGCTGCGCATTCAGGAGCGCAGCAAGGCGGCCCAACGCACCAGCCAGGCTTCCAGCACCAGCTGAGGGTTGGGGTTGCCGCCCGCGGCCAGCAGACGGCGCTGCTCGCGGGCGAAATCCAGCAGCTTGAACCAGTCCTGGGTGCGCCCGTTCTTGACCGCCTGTCTCAGCAGCGGCTCAAGACTGGGGTCACGCAGGTCGCTGGCGTTGCCGGACAGGCCCATGCGAATCAGGTCTTCCAGCCAGGCAATACCGTACCACAGCACCTGCGCCAGCGGTTGGCGCTCCAGTCGCCACGCCTCGGCCACCGGCTCGCCACCGCGCACCAGCGCATCGAACAGCTCGCGCAAGGCCTGACGCAGCTGACGCTGCTCCGCCTCGCCAAGACGCACCGCCAGCTGCGGCAGTCCGCCCGCCATGCGCAGCAGAGCCTGAGCATCCTCGCCCAGCTGCTGCGTTAGCCACGGCAGGCTCTCTTCGGCGGGCGGAATCACCAGCGGCCATTGCTGACAGCGCGAGCGAATGGTCGGCAGCACCCGTGACGGCATGTCGCTGAGCAGAATGAACAGCGTATTGGCGCCGGGTTCCTCGAGGCTCTTGAGCAAGGCGTTGGCCGAGGCGATGTTCATCGACTCCGCCGGTTGCAGACGGATGACGCGGTAACCACCCTGCTGGGCCGTCTGGGAGACGAAGCGGTTGACCTCTCGGATCGGGTCGATGCGGATCATCTTGCCGACATCCTGCGGCGCGACCGCCATCAGATCAGGGTGATGCCCCGCCGCCAGCATATGACAGCCATGACATTCACCACAGGCCGCCACGCCGGGCTTGCCCTGGGCGGTGCGACACAGCACGCGGGCGATCATCGCATCGGCCAGCTCATGCTTGCCAAGCCCCGACGGCCCGCTGAGCATCACCGCATGCGGCAGGCGACCATTGTCGTGTACCGCGGTGAAGTGTTGCCACAGCGAATGCTGCCACGGCAGCGGCGAGAAGCTCGAAAGCGTGACACCACTACTGACGTCTGATGCACTCATGGCTGCTCATCCGTGGGAGTGTTCGCCTGCCAGGCCGCCACGCGAGCCGCCAGCACCGCCGCGATATCGGCTTGCACGGCTTCAAGCGACTGACCGGCATCGATGGTGGCAAAGCGCTCGGGGTCGGCGTCACGACGCATGTGATAGCCGACACGCACCGCCTCGAAGAACTGCTCGGCTTCCTGCTCGATGCGGTCGGCGCCTTCACCGGTCTCGGCGCGGCGAGCGGCCAGGCGGCCACGTGCCGCCTCGACCGGCATGTCCAGCAGCAGGGTCAGGTCCGGCTGCAAGCCTTTCTGCACCAGGGATTCCAACGCCGAGATATCGGCCAGCGGCAGGTTGCGGCCACCGCCCTGGTAGGCAAAGGTCGCGTCGGTGAAACGATCGCACACCACCCAGGCACCGCGGGCCAACGCCGGGCGAATGGTCGCGGCCAGATGCTGGGCACGCGCGGCGAACATCAGCAGAAGTTCGGCATCATCACTCAGCGACTCGGCCGGCGCCGGGTCCAGCAGCAACTGGCGAATGGCTTCCGCTCGCTCGCTGCCACCCGGCTCACGCGTGCGCACGACCTCGAGGCCATGCGCCTCGAGCTCGGCGACCACGAAGGCGACATTGGTGCTCTTGCCGACGCCTTCACCGCCTTCCAGCGTGATGAAGCGACCAGCGGGCGAAGCCTGAGTGGCCGCCGCGCTGGCGGCGTGGCGAGAAGACGTCGTGCTTGATGCGCTCGGACGTGAAGACATGATGTTTCCTGATTCAGACAGCAGATGACTCGCGACGAAAGCCCCGTGCAGCATGGTAGCCCCTGTTCGCCACACGGGTTTCAGCTCATTCGCCACGCATTACCGATTGAGAATATAACGGCGCACGGCATTGTTGTGCTCGCGCAGCGTGCGCGAGAAGTGATGCTTGCCCTCACCCTTGGCGACGAAGTAGTAGGTATCGCCTTCCTTGGGATGCACCGCCGCTTCCAGCGCGGCGCGCCCGGGCATCGCGATCGGCGTCGGCGGCAAGCCGGTGATCACGTAGGTATTCCAGGGCGTCGGCTTGCGCAGGTCGGCACGCGACAGCGAGCCATCATAGTCCTTGCCCAGGCCATAGATGACGGTCGGGTCAGTCTGCAGGCGCATGCCACGCTCCATGCGACGCTTGAAGACGCCGGCGATCTCGTCGCGCTCTTCCGGCGCGCCGGTCTCGCGCTCGATCAGTGACGCCATGATCAGCGCTTCGTAGGCGCTGGTGATCGGCAGGTCGTCGTCACGCCCGGCCCAGACTTCCTCCAGCGTCTTGCTCATGCGGCTATAGGCCTGCTTGTAGAGCGAGAGGTCGCTGACGCCCTTGTGATAGCGGTAGGTGTCCGGGAAGAAGCGACCTTCCGGCTTCTCGCCCTCTGCACCGACGGCCGCCATCAACTCTTCATCGCTCATGTCGCGAGTCGTGTGCTCAAGCTTGGGCGAGGCATCCATGGCAGTGCGCATCTGGGCGAAGGTCCAGCCCTCCGGCACGGTCAAGGTATAGCTGACCACCTCGTCACTGGACAGCAGCGCCACCAGCTCACGGCCGTTCAAGCCCGGCGTGAGACGGAATTCACCGGCGCGCAGGCCATTGACGGCCTCAGGCTCGAGGCGCGACCACACCTTGTACGGCCAGCTCGCCTCGATGATGCCCTGTGACTCGAGCTCGCCCACGACCCTGGTCAGGCTGGCGCCCTTGGGCACCTCGAACAGCTGTTCCTTCTCGATCGCCAACGGTGACAGCAACTGCGCCTGCCAATAACGGAAGCCCACCACACCCGCAGCCACGGCCAGCACTACCAGCATCAGGAGGATCTTGAACACTCGCATAATCAGGTTTCCAGTCTTCATGGCGAAGGCGACGACCGCACAGGCATGCCTGCTGACGCTCGTCGTCTTCCGTCAGTTCGCGGGCTCGCCCAGCAAGCGCGCGACAGTGTGATTCAACTCGTCCAGCGCCGGATGCGCCTCATCCTTCCACTCAGCCAGAATCTCGCCATCAGGCTTGAGCAGGGTGCACAGCGGCCAGACGCCCTGCACGGAATTCATGACGACGACCCGCTCGGCCCACACGAGTGACTCAAGCCCCTCACGGACTCGCTCGAACGCCATCTCGGCCTCAAGCGCCGCCAGCAGCGTGCCCTCGACACCGGCACGATCAAGACACGGCGTGAACCAGCGCCCGTCACGATACCAGGCCAGATTCATGCTGGTGGCCTCGATCAGTTCGCCCTGCGCATTGAGCAACAGGCCCTCGCTGATCGCCGTGTCGCTCCACTCGCGGCGCGCCAGCACGTTCTCGAGCCGATTGAGGTGCTTGAGCCCCGCCAGTGCCGGTTGCTCGGCCACTCGCAGCTCACAGACCCGCGCCGTGATGCCACGGCGCGACTGTTGATTGACCGCAAAAGGCGTCGCGCGTGCCCGCAAGCGCGTCTCCGGTGACTCAGGCGCCCTGTAGCCCCGACCGCCGGAGCCGCCGGTGACGATCAGCTTGAGCACTTCAAGCCCCTCGCCCTGGCAGACTGTCAGACAGCCCGCCAGCTCAGCTGACGAAGGCGCCGCAATTCCCAGCCGCTGACAACCGCGCGTCAGGCGCGCCTCGTGCCAGGACCACAGCTGCGGCTGGCCCTCACGCACCAGAATCGTCTCGAACACGCCCTCGCCATAGGCGAGGCCACGGTCATCACTGGGCAGATCGGCGGCGAGCGCCGCAAGAGAGCGCTTGTCACAAGCGCTCCTTTCATCAGAGGCCCGGTCATCTGAGCTCTTGCTGCCAGAGGCATCAGTCGTCATCGATACAGCCCTCCAGAGAACGGTTGCGGACACGACACACGAAGCAGGTGACGCCCCACAGACAAACGCGCCCCCGGATGGGAGCGCGTCTGAGGAGAGAGAACACGAAAGCGTGTGATCAGTCCTTGAGCTTGCCGAACACCAGCGAGCCGTTGGTACCACCGAAGCCGAACGAGTTGGACAGGGTGTACTCGATCTTCATGTCACGTGCGACGTTCGGCACGTAATCGAGATTGCAGCCCTCGGCCGGGTTGTCCAGGTTGATGGTCGGCGGCGCGATCTGGTCACGCATCGCCAGCACGCAGAACACGGCCTCGACCGCGCCGGCAGCGCCCAGCAGGTGACCGATCATCGACTTGGTGGAGCTGACCGCCACATCACGTGCCGCGTCACCCAGCACCGACTCGACGGCGAGGCTTTCCGCCTTGTCGCCGGCATTGGTGGAGGTGCCGTGGGCATTGATGTAGTCGATCTGGCTCGGCTCGAGCTTGGCGTCACGGATGGCGTTGCGCATCGCGGCGGCCGCACCACGGCCGTCTTCCGGCGGCGCCGTCATGTGGTGAGCGTCGTCGGACATGCCGAACCCGAGCACCTCGGCGTAGATGGTCGCGCCACGCGCCTTGGCGTGCTCGTACTCTTCCAGCACGACGACACCGGCGCCGTCGGACAGCACGAAGCCATCGCGGTCACGGTCCCACGGACGGCTGGCCGCCTGCGGATCATCGTTGCGGGTCGACAGCGCACGCGCTGCGGAGAAGCCACCCAGACCCAGCGGCGTGGTCGCCATCTCGGCACCACCGGCCACCATCACGTCGGCATCGCCATAGGCGATGGTACGTGCGCTGTAACCGATGTTGTGCGTCCCGGTGGTACAGGCGGTGGTGATCGCGATGTTCGGACCACGATAACCGAACTGAATCGCCAGATTACCGGAGATCATGTTGATGATGGAGCCCGGCACGAAGAACGGCGAGATGCGACGCGCACCGCCCTTCTCCAGCGCCTTGTGGTTGTGCTCGATCATCGGCAGGCCGCCGATACCGGAACCGATGGCGACACCGATGCGCTCGGCGTTGTCTTCGGTGCATTCAATGCCGGAGTCGGTGATGGCCTGGTGGGCCGCCGCGATACCGTATTGGATGAAGAGGTCCATCTTGCGGGCCTCTTTCGGGTTCAGGTACTGACCCACATCGAAGCCCTTGATGGAGCCACCGAAACGGGTATTGAAACCGCTGACATCGAAATGCTCGATGGCCGCGATGCCACTCTTGCCCGCCTTGATGTTGCTCCAGCTTTCCTCGACGGTATTCCCGACCGGGGTTACCAGGCCAAGACCTGTTACCACTACCCTTCTGCGAGGCATCGTGTCTCCTCCAAAACTATCGAATTGGCACGCCAGGGCCATGGACGCCCGGACGGTAATTGAGCGCATTATACAGAAACCTGGCCATGCGTGGGCAGTCGGTTTTCAAGCGCTTTTCTGGCCACTTTCACGAAGGAATTCCGACACTTGCCACAAGGGGACATTTGTCACGAAGCCCACCGCCTACCACCATGCAATACGCGCCCTGTCGGCGCAGCATTGCGCAGCACATGCCTGAACGACAAGAGCCGCACTGAGGAACAGTGCGGCTCTTGAACGTACAGACAATTGCATCACGACCATGAGCAACAGGTTGCTCCGTGATCGCTTCAACACACCTTACTGGTGGTTGACGATGTAATCGATAGCTTCCTGCACGGTGGTGATCTTCTCTGCTTCTTCGTCAGGAATTTCAGTATCGAATTCCTCTTCAAGAGCCATCACCAGCTCGACGGTGTCCAGGGAATCGGCGCCCAGGTCTTCAGTGAAAGAGGAAGAGTTCTGGATTTCTTCTTCTTTGGCGTTCAGGCGCTCAGCCACAACCTTCTTGACGCGTTCTTCAATGGTGCTCATTTAACAATCACTCCTAGTGGTACGGAATCCGCAGCTCGAAAAAGCTGGGCGTAGTTTATAGGCCACCCCAAAAGGACGCAACCACGTCCCTGCGTGGGGTTCAGCGCATGTTCATGCCACCGTTCACCTGCAACGTCTCACCGGTAATGTAGCCTGCTGCATCACTGGTCAGGAAGCCGACTGCCGCAGCAATCTCTTCCGGCTGGCCAAGGCGCGCCAGCGGGATGTTGCCGAGCAACGCTTCGTGCTGCGCTTCCGGCAATGCTTCAGTCATGTCAGTGGCAATGAAGCCAGGCGCCACTGAGTTGACGGTAATATTGCGTGACGCGACTTCGCGCGCCAGCGAGCGGGCAAAGCCTTCCATGCCTGCCTTGGCGGCAGCATAGTTGACCTGACCGAGGTTGCCCATGGTCGCGACCACGGACGAGATGTTGACGATGCGGCCGAAGCGCGCCTTGGTCATGCCGCGCAGGCAGCTCTTGCTGACACGGAAGACCGACTTGAGATTGGTGTCGAGCACCGCGTCCCAATCGTCTTCCTTCAAACGCATCAACAGGTTGTCACGCGTGATGCCGGCATTGTTGACCAGGATGGTCGGGGCGCCGAAGCGCTCGCCGATTTCCTTGAGCACGGCGTCGACGCTGGCCTGATCGGTGACGTTGAGCAACATGCCCGCGCCTTCGATACCGTGCGCCTCGAGGTCAGCGCCGATGGCCGCTGCCCCTTTCTCGCTGGTGGCAGTACCGATCACGATACGGCCCTGACGGCCGAGTTCACGGGAGATGGCTTGGCCGATGCCACGACTGGCACCGGTCACCAGTGCGATTCTGCGTTCGCTCGTCATCTTGAGTCCTGAGTTGGCTGATCCAAGTCACATGGCCGGCCAGATGGGCCAGCCACGAGCTTACTGATTCTGTTCGGCAGCGGTCTCGCGGGCAAGTTCCAGCGCCGCTTCCAGGCTATCCGGATCATTCACGGCCAGGCCACGTGCCTGACGCTGAATGCGCTTGCCAAGGCCGGTCAACACCTTGCCCGGGCCGCATTCGATGAAGCTGCGCGCGCCACTGTCGAACATGGCATTGACGCAATCGGTCCAGCGCACCGGCTGATAGAGCTGCTCGATCAGACGCTGACGCAGAGTCTCGACATCGTCATGCGCCTTGGCATCGACATTCTGGATGACGGTATAGCGCGGCGCACGGAAATCGATGGCATTCATCGCCTCGGCCAGCTTGTCGGCCGCCGGACGCATCAGATCACAATGCGACGGCACCGACACCGGCAGCGGCATGGCGCGCTTGGCACCCGCTTCCTGACATGCCGCGATGGCACGCTCGACGGCAGCGGTGCCACCGGCGATGACGACCTGTCCCGGCGCATTGTAGTTGACTGCCGCGACCACTTCACCCTGTGCCGCACTGGCACAGGCGGCTTCGACCTGGGCATTCTCGAGCCCGAGAATGGCCGCCATCGCGCCCTGGCCCTGCGGCACGGCAGTCTGCATGGCTTCGCCGCGCAGATTGACCAGCTTGACGCCCTCGGCGAAACCGATCACGCCAGCGCAGACCATGGCGCTGTATTCACCCAGGGAGTGACCGGCCATGCGCGCCGGGCGCGGGCCTTCCAGCTCCTGCCAGACGCGCCAGATGGCGACACTGGCGGTCAGAAGCGCCGGCTGGGTCAGCTCGGTACGATTGAGCTCCTCCGCCGGGCCTTCCTGTGTCAGGTGCCAGAGATCGCGCCCCAGCGCGTCAGAGGCTTCCTCGAAGGTGGTGCGGACCACGCTATAGCGCTCCGCCAGCTCCCGCAGCATGCCGACCTGCTGGGAGCCCTGTCCCGGGAAGATGAGGGCCAGGGAATCTGTCATTGCTGTCACCATTTCCATCTGTTCAGGTGGGACTGACACGGGTCAAGAAACCCGATTTCCACTGGCTCGCAAGCGAGACGACCACTGCCGTGTCTCACGCTTCTGCCAGGGGAAAGCCTGCTTCCTGTCATTTACGTCATGCTGCTGTCCTGCGGGGGCTTCCTGTGGGGGCTGCCCGCCCCTGATTCCCGTCCGCCTTCACCGCCCGGCCGCGAAGCGCTGGCATTGTCGCACCGTGTGCGCCGAAGCTCGACCCCAACAGGAACAAATCAGACCAATTTACTCATTCAGCGTGAGTATGTGCCTTCCAGGGCCTGCGCCAGGCGCGAGGGCAACTGCTCGCGAGCCTCGCTGGCCGCCCGCGTGACGGCAAAGGCAAAGCCTTCCGCCGCCGCGCCGCCGTGGCTCTTCACCACCACGCTTGCCAGGCCCAGCAGGCTGGCGCCGTTGTAGCGCACCGGGTCCAGTTCACGCGAGAGCCGTGTCAGCGCCGGGCGCGCCAGCCAGGCCATCAGGCGCGTGCGCCAGCTGGCCGCCAGGGTTGCCCCCAGCTGCGCCGACAGCATCTGCGCGAGCCCTTCACTGCTCTTGAGCACGACATTGCCGACGAAGCCGTCACAGACCACCACATCTACCTTGCCGGAGAAGAGGTCGCCGCCCTCGACAAAGCCAAGGTAGTCGAAATCCAACTCGCTGCCAGCCAGCAGGGCGTGCGCTTCCTGCACCTGCGCAGTCCCCTTGACCGACTCGACCCCCACGTTGAGCAGCCCCACTCGTGGACGCTCGACCGCGTCGATGAGGCGGCTGCGCATCGCGCCCATGCGGGCGAACGCCAGCAGATGGTGCGGTGCGACATCGACGTTGGCGCCGAGATCCAGCAGGCTGCAGGCGCGCGCGCCGCGCGTGGGCACCGCGGCACAGATGGCAGGTCGCTCCACCCCTTTCACCCTTCCCACTTCGCGCATGCCCAGCGCCATCAAGGCGCCGGTATTGCCGGCACTGACACAGGCATCCGCCTGGCCCTTCGCCACCAGGCCCAGGGCCTGAGACATGCTGCTGGGCTCGCGACTGCGCAAGACGCGGGACGGGCGAGCATCAGACGCGACAATGCCGTCGACAGCGAGTGTCTGAAGGCGATCACGAACACGGGAGAGTGAAGCAGGGAGGGAGTCTAACTCGGCATCCAGTAGATGCTGCGGGCCGACCAGGATGGCGCTGAGTTGCGAGTCTCGCAACAGCGCACTGGCCGTGCCCCGTAACGTAGCGCGGGGACCGAAGTCCCCGCCCATCGTATCGATGGCGATACGCACGGCGTTACGCCGCGCGCTGCATCAATGCCTTATGCATCAACGACTTTGCGGCCACGGTAGAAACCGTCGGCAGAGACGTGGTGACGCAGGTGAACTGTACCGGTTTCCTTGTCCTGGGACAGGGTCGGTGCAGTCAGGGCATCGTGGCTACGACGCATGCCACGCTTGGAACGAGTTTTGCGGTTCTGCTGAACTGCCATGGGGATTACTCCAATCTTGTCGACAAATTGAGTTCAGTGCTTGTCCTTCAGGGTGCGAAGCACACTGAATGGATTCACAGCGGGTGCGTCCGAGGCCTCGGGTTCCACACCGCTGGCCAGCTGGTCGCGAGAGACGGCACAATCGGCCTCCTCGTGGTAGACCACCTGCGGCAGGACCAGGAGCACTTCATCCTCGATCACTGTCAGGAGATCCAGCTGTTCGTTTTCCACCACTACCGGCTCGTACTCACCGGGCAGCTGCGCCGCCAGCGCATCGCTGGTCACCAGACCCAACAGGAACTCGCTGGAAAGCGGCTCCGGTTCGGTGGGTCCCAGACAACGCTGACATAGCAGACTTGCCTCGAAGGCGATGGAGCCTTCGATGAAGCTGCGACGTTGAGTGTCGATGTCAAAGGTCATGGAGACGCTGACGTCCCCTTCCTGAGCACCGATGGCCTCAACAACACGGGGCATGTTCGCCAGTGGAATCACGCCTTCAAGGCGTTTACCCGCTGACGCCAGCCGGTAGGGCTCGACCTTGGTCGGCAGTCTTGTGGTCAACATAGGCGCGCCATAATAGGGATTCCCCCTCCCGGTGTCAAAATGCATGAGCAACTTGTTGCTTTTGCCAGCCCCCTCACCATCACGCTTTCACGTCGATATGCGGCAACTGACACTGGGCTACACGTCCAGCGCGCGATTGTACGCGCCTGACGCTTCAATGCCGAGAGGATTTACGGCATCCTGCAGCCCTTGTTTTTCAATTACTTGCCGCGCGCCGCCCAGCCAATGCCCGCAACGCGCCCCGACGGGAGAGCCATGATGACTCCACTGGTCCTGGCGTCCAGCTCACGCTGGCGTCGTGAACTGCTTGAACGCCTCGGGCTGCCCTTCACCTGGAAAGCCCCCAGTGTCGATGAGACGCCGCGGCGCGAAGAAAGTGCCGAGACACTGGTCCATCGTCTGGCACTCGGCAAGGCCAACGCCGTGGTGGACGCCTACTCCCACCACCTGATCATCGGCAGCGATCAGGTCGCCGTCTTCGAGGGCGAGATACTGGGCAAGCCGGCGGATCTGCCAGCCGCACGCGCCCAGCTGGCACGCTTCTCCGGACGTCGCGTGCGCTTCGTGACCGGCCTGGCGCTGATCGACACCCGGTCCGCGCGTCACTGGGTCTGTCATGAAGACTACGAGGTCGTCTTCCGCTCCCTGACCAGCGCCGAGATCGAACGCTACGTCGAGCGCGAACGCCCCCTCGACAGCGCCGGCAGCTTCCGCATGGAAGGACTCGGCATCACGCTCTTCGAGCGTCTCGAGGGGCGTGACCCCAACAGCCTGATCGGCCTGCCGCTGATTCGCCTGTGCGAACTGCTGCGCGAGGCAGGCGTCGACCCTCTGCTGGATGCACCGCGCTCCTGAATGGCACCGCGCCCCTGAGAGACACCGCAGCCCTGAGCGACGAGGGCTGCGGCCCTGGCTCGTCTACCAGGGCAGACGGTAGCTGACCGGCGACACCGTCGTCTCGAGCCCCATCGCACTGGCCATCACACCGGCGAAGCGCCGCGTGAAGCGCTCGAAGGGGTCCTGACGCGGCGTGTAATCGTGCAGCTCCGCCTCTGGCGTCAGCTCCGCCGCCAGCTCTTCCAGCGTACCGGTACGATCGACCAGCCCCAGCCCCCGGGCTTGCTCGCCGGTCCAGATCAGCCCCGAGAACAGCTCGGGGTCATCCTTGAGGCGCTCACCACGCCCGGCCTTGACCGCCGCGATGAACTGCTGGTGCGTCGTGGCCAGCACGCTCTGCCAGAAGGCACGCTGGTCCGGCGAGATTTCCGAGAACGGATCAAGAAACGCCTTGTTGTCTCCCGCCGTGAACACGCGACGCTCGATATCCAGCTTCTCCATCGGCCCCTTGAGCCCGAAGCTTGAGGAAATCACGCCGATGGAGCCCACCAGGCTCGAGGGTGCCGCGATGATCTCGCCAGCGCCGGCCGCCATGTAATAGGCACCACTGGCGCCCAGGTCTTCGATCACCGCGATCACCGGCTTGTCGCCCCGCTCGCGCAGCCGCATCAGCTCGTCATAGACTCGCTGGGACTGCACCGGGCTGCCACCGGGCGAGTTGATGTCGAGCACCACCGCCACGGAGGCCGGTGACTCCCAGGCCGCGCGCAGCCCCTTGATGATGCGCTCGGCATTGGCTTCACCGTCCGCTTCGATCACGCCCTTCACGCGCACCACGCCCAGATGCTGCTCGCCGGGCAGCGCCGCTGGCTGGCTGCCGAGCGTGAACAGGGTCACCGAGGTCGCGATCGAGGCGATGAACAGCAACGCGAACAGGAAGCGGAAGAACAGCTTCCAGCGCCGCGAACGACGCTGCTCGGTGACCACGCCCTGCACCCAGCGGTCCATCATCTCGAGCTGCGCGGTGCGCTCGCGCGCCTGCCAGTCCACCTCTCGCTCGGAGGCAGCCGCCGCGCCCTGTCCACTCATGCCCTGCCCACTCATGCCCTGCCCACTCATGCCCGGCCCGCTCAAGCCCGCTTCGCTCTCGTCCTTGCCACCCGCGCCTTCACGCCAGGGATCCTGCGGCCTATCACTCATCGATTGCTGCTCCTGTGCTGGGCGATCGCGGCCGTTACCTGGCCACGTACAGCCAATCCATCAATTCATCGAAATGCGAGACGATGCGCTGCGGCGCACAGGCCTCAAGACGCGGCACACTGTGTACGCCGTAGTCGACACCGACACTGTGCATGCCAAGGGCACGCGCCATCTCCAGATCATATTCGGTATCGCCGACCATCAGCGCCTCATGCGCCTCAACGTTCAGCTCGGCCAGCAATTCCTCGAGCATGCGAGGGTGCGGCTTGGACAGCGTCAGGTCCGCGGTGCGCGAGGCATGGAACCAGTCACCGCAGTCATGGACCATGAACATGCGATCCAGCCCGCGGCGGCTCTTGCCCGTCGCGACGGCCAGCAGCTGCTCGGGATGGCGACGCAGACGCTGGATGCCGGCCTCGACACCGGGGAAGAAGTCCAGCGGCGTGGTATCGACCGCCACGAAATGCGCCTTGTAGGCCGCAACCAGTGCCTCGCATTGCTCGGCCGTCACCCCCGGGAACAGGCGCTCCATGGCTTCGGGCAGCCCGAGTCCGATAATGTCGCGCGCCGCATGGGCAGGCAGCTCGCCCATGCACGTCGCCAACGAGGCCGCCTGCAGGCAGTCGACGATGCGCGCCTCGGAATCCATCAGGGTGCCATCCCAGTCGAAGATGACCAGGCGATAGCGCGGTTGCGGCAGTCCTGCGGTGAGATCAGTCATGACGAGCTCCCAGCTCTCTGGCAGTGGCGAGAACGCGCTTCATCCGCTTGTCCAGCGGCGCGCGCACGGTAACGGTTCGCCCGTCGATCGGATCAGGAAAGCTGAGCTGGGCGGCATGCAGGAACAGGCGCTCCAGCCCGACCTTCTTCGCCAGGGCATTGCCGCGCTCGGTGCCGTACTTGGTATCGCCGAGCAGCGGGTGCCTGGCATGCACCGAGTGCACGCGAATCTGGTGGGTACGCCCGGTAATCGGCTCGGCCTCGACCAGCGTCATGCTCGGATAGGCCTCACGCACCGCGTAGCGGGTGCTGGCCGTCTTGCCGGCCTCATCGACGCGCACCCGGCGCTCACCATTGCCACCGTCGTAGCGCTCCAGCGGCGCATTGACGTAATCGCGACGTGAATCCCAGCGCCCCTCGACCAGCGCCAGATACAGCTTGGTCATCTTGTGGGCCTTGAGGTCGGCATTGAGCTGCAACAGCGCAGCCCGCGACTTGGCCAGCAGAATGCAGCCGGAGGTATCACGGTCCAGGCGATGCACCAGCTCCAGGAACGGCAGGTCGGCGCGAATCTGGCGCATGGCCTCGATCAGGCCGATCTTGACGCCGCTGCCGCCGTGCACGGCAAGCCCCGAGGGCTTGTTGATGACCATGAAGTCATCCGTCTCGCGCACGATGCAGCCCGCCAGCACCTCGCGCAGATTGTCACTGACTTCCTGCACGGCGGCTTCCGGCGAGAGGCGCAGCGGCGGCACCCGCACCAGATCACCCGCCTGCAGGCGGTAATCGACCTTGATGCGCTTCTTGTTCACGCGCACTTCACCCTTGCGCACGATGCGATAGATCAATGCCTTGGGTGCGCCCTTGAGGCGGGTACGCAGAAAGTTGTCGATGCGCTGCCCGGCCAATTCCGGGGCAACCTCGATCCACTGGACTGATTGGCCTTCGGCCATGTCGCACTCCTTTCCGGCCCCGCCTTCGCGCGGCCTGCTCATCTTGTTGCCGTGCGCCTGGGCGCACTCAGACCGGTCATTCTACGGTGTCATGCGACCAATGGGGAATCATCGTGCCATATGCCGCTCTCATCTGCGGCTCGCCGGGCCTCGTATCTCGGGCGATGTAGCGAAGCGTTTGATCTGGCAGCTGAATTGCTGGTACATACCTTTACTGGTATATTCGAGCGCAGTGAGATGGGCCTTCTCTATATGCCCGATCATCGTCTCCGCAGCCCTGTCACAGCGGCCGGAAAAACGGCGCACCCGGCACTTCAACAAGGTGCTTCACGCCGGCGGAGAGGGTCAGATGGCCTGCAATGAAGCAACGCGCACCGACATCAGCACCGTGCAGGTCACGCAAGCACCCTGTTGTCATCTACCCTGTCGGTAGCGTGCTGTCCCGCGCATCGCACCTGTCAATCACAGGCAGCGAAGGCCGCCCCAAGGACAGTCATTCGCGGCCAGTGGCCAGACCAACAGCTGACGCAAAACATCGATGTCGCTCAGGTCTCACAGGACCTGATGACGATATCAGCGGGCGCGGAATGCATGACGCCGCGCGCCGCAGCGCAATCGCCCTTCGAGCCTTCGTTGCAGACTCCACGAGATGATGTCGCGGGAGCCCGAAAGCCGCCTGCGCAGGCAAGACAGCAAGACGCCCAGTCATTCATGGGCCAACGACACAAGACCGCTCGGGCATGAAGCCCGGGTAATCATTCGATATCCGTGCCGAAGGCCGGCGTCGATGAATCGGCAAATGCCAGGTGTTAGGGAAGAGACCGCAGGGCCGGAGGAGTACAAATCCCCGCAACACGTCCTGCCTCTTCCAAGTACTCAACATGATCATGCCGCATGTGGCCCGTCCACGGACTTGCCTGCATGCGAAAAACGCATTCCACGACATGCGCTGAGCACAACACGAAGCGGAAAACGGTTCCTCGTCGCCGACGCACAATGCGGCTGCCCTTCGGCACGCCCAGTCTAGCGAGACGACATGAAACGGATGCTCATCAACGCGACCCAGCCGGAAGAGCTGCGCGTCGCACTGGTCGACGGACAACGCCTTTACGATCTCGACATCGAGTCCGGCGCCCGCGAACAGAAGAAAGCCAACATCTACCGCGGCAAAATCACCCGCATCGAGCCCAGCCTCGAAGCCTGCTTCGTCGACTTCGGTGCCGAACGCCACGGCTTCCTGCCGCTCAAGGAAATCTCCCGCGAGTACTTCTCCAAGGACCCCGGCCAGGGCCGTCCCAACATTCGTGAAGTGCTCAAGGAAGGCCAGGAAGTCATCGTCCAGGTCGACAAGGAAGAACGTGGCAACAAGGGTGCCGCCCTGACCACCTTCATCAGTCTGGCCGGCCGCTTCCTCGTGCTGATGCCCAACAACCCGCGTGCCGGTGGTATCTCCCGCCGCATCGAGGGCGAAGAGCGCGCTCAGCTGAAGGAAGCAATGAACAGCCTGACGCTGCCGGACAAGATGGGCGTCATCGTGCGCACCGCCGGCATCGGCAAGAGCGCCGAAGAGCTGCAGTGGGACCTCGACTACCTGGCCCAGGTGTGGGACGCGGTGACCAAGGCCGCCTCCAGCCGCCCTGCCCCCTTCCTGATCTACCGTGAATCCAACGTCATCATCCGCGCCATGCGCGACTACCTGCGCAATGACATCGGCGAGGTGCTGATCGATTCTCCGGAAGTCCAGGAAGAAGCGCTGTCCTTCGTGCGTCAGGTGATGCCGAGCTACCAGCAGAAGATCAAGCTCTACGAAGACGACGTGCCGCTGTTCTCGCGCTTCCAGATCGAATCCCAGATCGAGACCGCCTACCAGCGTGAAGTGAAGCTGCCCTCCGGTGGCGCCATCGTCATCGACCACACCGAAGCCCTCGTCTCCATCGACATCAACTCCGCTCGCGCCACTCGCGGCAGTGATATCGAGGAAACCGCGCTGCAGACCAACCTGGAGGCCTCCGACGAGATCGCCCGCCAGCTGCGTCTGCGCGACATCGGCGGCCTGGTGGTGATCGATTTCATCGACATGACGCCGGCACGCAACCAGCGTGAAGTCGAGAATCGTGTGCGCGACGCGCTCAAGATCGACCGCGCTCGCGTCCAGATCGGTCGCATCTCACGCTTCGGCCTGATGGAAATGTCGCGTCAGCGTCTGCGTCCGTCACTGGGCGAGACCAGCGGCGTGGTCTGCCCGCGCTGTGACGGCCAGGGCACCATCCGTGACGTGCGCTCCATGGCGCTCTCCATCATGCGCCTGATCGAAGAAGAGGCCATGAAGGAGCGCAGCTCGCAGATCCGCGCCATCCTGCCGGTGCCGGTCGCGACCTACCTGCTCAACGAGAAGCGCGCCACGCTGTTCGACATCGAACGTCGTCAGGGCGTGAATGTCGTGCTGCTGCCGAACCCGGAACTCGACACCCCGCACTACGAAGTCGTGCGTCTGCGTGATGACCACGTCGATGAAGACGGTGCCGACAAGTCCAGCTTCGAGCTGTCCGTCGAGACCGAAGTCGGCAAGGAACCGGACCCGAACTTCGACAAGCCGCCGGCGCGCACTGAAGCAGCCGTCAAGAGCGTGTCCCACACCACGCCTGCCCCGGTTGCCGCACCGGAAGCGCCTGCAGCAGCGCCCGCCGCCGTGGTAGAGAGCGCTGACAGCAGCAATGACAGCGATAGCCGCAACGGCAACGGCAAGAACAACGGCAATCGTCGTCGCAACGGCAACGGCAGCAGCAACGGTCGCAACCGCCAGGAGTCGCGCAACGAGTCTCGTAACGACACTCGCAGCGAAGGCCGCAACGACAGCCGTCAGAGCTCGCGCAATGACAACCGTCAGGGCAACCGTTCGAGCCAGGGCAATGACACCCGCGCTCAGGCCAGCAAGCAGGAAGTCGTGGCGCAGTCGTCAGCCCAGACTCCCGCCAGGACTGCCGCTCCGGCCACCGGTGGCGGCCTGCTGTCGCGCCTGGCCCGAGGCTTCAGCCGCCTGCTGGGCAATGACAGCGATACCGCCGTGCCGGCCAAGTCCAGCGAAGCCCGCAAGGCACTGGAAAAGGCCCGCGAGCGTCGCGAGACCGTCAGTGAAGCCAGCGCTCCGGCAGCGGCTCGCAACGACTCCCGCAATGGCCGCAACGCTGAACGTAGCAACGACCGCAACAACGACCGCAGCAACGAGCGTGATGACAACCGCAAGGACTCCCGTCGTCGCAATGACAACGCGTCACGCAACAACGACGGCGAGTCACGCAACAGCGGCAACGAATCCCGCGGCAACGACGCTGACAGCAGCAGCCAGAACGATGGCCGCAGCAACAACAAGCGCCGTCAGCGCAACGACCGTGGCAACCGTCGCAAGTCCAACGAGTCGCGTCAGGACAGCCAGCAGGAAATCGTCACCAACGACAGCAAGCCGCAGGCCGAACCGGAGCAGACGCCGCAGGCTGACAACAGCCCGAAAGCCGAAGCCAGGAGCAGCGACAGCCAGAACGCCAAGGCCGACAACGCCAGCAAGCGCGATTCCGGCAAGCGCAGCGACAAGCCGGCCCGTGGTGAAAAGCCGGCCAAGACTGACAAGGCCGAGCAGGTCGACAGCAAGCAGGCACGCGAGTCCATCAAGGCAGCCGAACAGGCCGAGCAGGCGGAACAGCAGGTCAGCAGCGAAGACCAGCAGACCCGCAACAACCCGCGTGTGCGCAGCCGTCAGCATGCTCTGAACCCGCAGGCGGTCGAAGAGCAGAAGTCGCTCAAGGCCATGACGCTGGCAGGCCCGCAGGCCACCGCTGCTCCGGCAGCCGCTACTTCGGCAGCCGCTGCGGTGCCGGCCATTGCCGAGGAAGGTGCCGAAGCCGTCAACGCCACTACCGCTGCTCCGCAGGGCGAAGCCAATGCTCCGCAAGGCAACGACAGCGCCTCGCAGGGTGAAAACAGCACCGCAGCACAGGACGCGCCGGCCAGCGCCGAGCAGTCTGCCAGCGCAGACCTCACGGCTGCCGTTGCACCGGAAGTCAGCGAGCCGAGCAACGAGGCGCTGAAAGAGACGGTAGCCCCTGAGTCAGCGGCATCCGATGCGCAAGCGTCTGAGTCTGAGCCAGCGACAGCGGAAGTGCCCGAGCCGGTCGTCGAAGCACCAGTCGAAGAGGCGTCCGAAGCGCCTGTCACTGGCGCTCACCAGGCGCAGAAGACTGAGCAACACGCCGCCCAGCGCACTGAGCAGCACGCCGTCCAGCAGCCAAGCGTGCACCAGCCGCAGGCCAGCGAAGCTGACGTCACCGTCGACACGCCGGCCATCACCGCGGCAGAAGTCGCGCCGGAAGCCGCGGCCGATGAGCAGTCGCTGAAGGAAAGCGTGACCAGCGAAGCCGCTGCGCCTGAAGCGCCAGCCGTCGTCGAGCAAAGCGTCCAGGCACCGGCCGCCGAAGCGCAAGCTGCCGAGCAGACCGAAGCTCAGGCACCTGTCGCTGAAGCAGAGGAAGCGATCGCCGCTGAAGCCGACACTGCCAGCAAGCCTGCGCAGACTGTGGCGGAAGAACCTGCCGTGGAAGAACCTGCCGTGGAAGAACCTGCCGTGGAAGACGCTGCCGCTGAACAGCCTGTACAGGAGACCGCGCACGAAGAGGCTCCCCAGCAGACTGAGGCCAGCGAGGTGAAGGTGACGCAAAGCGCTGACGTGGCCAGCGCTGAGATTGAGCCTGCTGTCAGCACTGAGCGCACCGCAGCTACTGTCGCTGAAGCTGCGGAAGGCGCTCAATCAGCTGAAGGCTCTGATGCTGCTGAAGGCTCTGCAAACGCTGAAGGCTCTGATGCTACTGCTGAAGGTGCCGAAAGCGCCGTCAACGTCAGCGCCAGCGTCGAGAGTGCGCCGGCCGAGACAGCGTTCGCGACTGCCGAGCGTCACGACAATGTCGCCGTGGCGCAAGCCGTGAGCGACGACTCCCACACAGGGGAAGTCGCTGACAGCGAGCAGAAGCAGGCACCGAGCGAGCAAGGCGAGACGACAGTGGCAGAAGGCGCGCAGCAGGACAGCACGCAGCCAGCCACCGAGACCCGCCGTCGCCGTGGCGAACGCGCCTACAACGATCCGCGCGAAGTGCGTCGTCGTGAGCGTGAAGCTGCCGAACGTGCTGCTGCACAACAGGCCAGCGCAGAGACTCAGGACACGACCGCTCAGGATGACAGCGATACGTCTCACTGAGGCCTGAGGCTGGCGCCCTGCCCCTGCCGCCACTATGGCGCCTCTTTCAGCCACCAGCGCTGAAGGGGGCGTCAGAAAGTCAGCAAGCCAGGGTCTATGCCAGCATCTGCCAGCCGCTCCCGTTGAGCAACAAGTCAGAACCAAGCACTGAAAACAAGAACGCCCCGCAGGCAAGCCTGCGGGGCGTTCTTGTTTTCAGTGCTTGCTATTTTCAGCGCCTGGTGTGCGTGCCTTCACTTCAGCGCAGGTCTCGTGCGCACGACTCTGGGCCTCAGCCCTCGGGCGGCATCATTCCCAGCTCCCGCGGCTCCTGCTCGAGCCAGACACCGAAGCGGGCATGGACGGCCTCACGCACCTCCTGCGCCAGTGCCAGCAGCTCCGTGACGGCCCCCTCGCCGAAGTGCACCAGCACCAGCGCCTGCTGAGCATGTACGCCGACATGGCCTCTGCGCGCGCCCTTGAGACCACATTGATCGATCAGCCAGCCTGCTGCCAGCTTGATGCTGCCATCGGCCTGCGGGTAATGCGGCAAGCTCGGGAAGCGGGTCAACAGCGCCTGGGCCTCGGCCCCGGGAAGCTGCGGATTCTTGAAGAAACTGCCGGCATTGCCCAGTTGCGCGGGGTCGGGCAACTTCTCACTGCGCGTGGCAATCACCGCCTGGGCGACCTGCAACGGCGTCACTTCCTCCCCTTGCGGCAGCGCCGCACTGACGCGCTGGGCGAGATCACCATAACCGAGCCGGGGCGACGCCTGGCGCGACACCTGCAACTCCAGACGCGTGATCAGCACGCGATGCTCAAGCGCGCCCTTGAAGATGCTGTCGCGATAACCGAAACCGCATTCCTCACGATTCATCCAACGGCAGCTGCCATCTTCCAGCGACATGACTTCCAGGCGCAGCAGATGGTCTGCCAGCTCGACGCCATAGGCACCGATATTCTGGATAGGCGCCGCACCGCAGCAACCGGGAATCAGCGCCAGGTTCTCGCAGCCCCACCAGCCGGCGGCGGCCAGCTCCATCACCAGGGCATGCCAGCGCTTGCCGGCCTCGACAGAGACCGTGGCCGTCAGGCCGTCTTCTGCCGGCGTGATGGTGACCTCGTCAAAAGCCGGGCGCATGACATGGGCATCCAGCCACGGCAGCAATACCAGATTGCTGCCGCCGCCGATCACTACCAGACGCTCACCAGCCTGCCGGGAGGCCAGCACCTGTGCCCTGGCCGCCTCGACGGTGTGTGGCTCGCTCAGGGCGCGGGCGCGCGCCGAGAAGCCCAGCGTATTGCAGCCATCCAGCGCCACCCCCTCACGTTGCGAGGTGTCGCCAGCGTTCTGATCACTGGATACCCGAGTCATGAGCGCGCCCGCGCCGTGGTCGCCGCAGGCAGTGCCGCAATGAGTACCTCACAGGCCACATCGATCAGATCCAGCACACGCTCGAAGGCATCGGGGCCCCCGGTGTAGGGGTCCGGCACCTCACGACTGCCCGCTGCCAGCGCGGGCAGCGGGGTCGGCAGCAGGTCCAGCAGGCGACCGATCAGCGCCTGATCACCACTGTTGCTACGCGCAGCCAAGGCACGGGTATCGGCAAGATTGGCGTCGTCCATCACCAGAATCAGATCGAAGTCGTGAAAGTCCTGCTCGCACAACTGACGGGCACGCAGCGTGCTAATGTCGTGTCCGCGCTTGGCCGCATGCGCGATGGCCCGCGAGTCAGGCTGACCGCCGACATGCCAGTCACTGGTACCGCAGCTGTCCACCGTGACGACCTGCTCCAGACCATGGCGCGTCAACGCCGCACGCAACACGCCTTCGGCACTCGGTGAGCGGCAGATATTGCCCAGGCACACCATCAGGATGCGCTCCAATGGCGCCTGACGCTGGACCAGTTGCTCAAGAAGCTCGCTCATCTGGCCTCTCCGCTCTCGCTGCCTACCGCTGCTTGCGCCAGCCAGTCGCGCACGCGCTCGAGATCCTCCGGCGTATCGACACCGGCCGGATGCGCCGTGCAGGCAATGGCCACCTGGATGGCATGACCATGATGCAGCGCGCGCAGCTGTTCGAGCTGTTCGAGCTGCTCCAGCGGGGCCGGCAGCCAGTCGACGTAATCGGTCAGGAAGCTGGCACGATAGGCGTAGAGGCCGATATGGCGCAGCCAGGAATCGGTGGCCAGCATGTCCGGCGGCGTGGTGAAGTGCTCGCGGTCCCACGGGATAGGCGCACGCGAGAAGTACAGGGCACGCCCACGCAGGTCACGCACCACCTTGACCACATTGGGATTGAACAGGCTGTCAACGCTGGCGATCGACTCCGCCAGCGTGGCGATCGAGGCGCCCTCGTCTTCCTCGAGACGCACCGCCACCTGATCGATCAGCGCCGCCGGCAGCAACGGCTCATCGCCCTGGACGTTGACCACCAGGGTCTCGGGGGCCAGCGCCAGCAGCGTGACCACCTCGGCAAGACGGTCCGTCCCGCTGGGATGATCGCCACGCGTCATCACGACCTCGGCCCCGAAGCCTTCACAGGCCTCACGGATGCGCTCGTCATCGGTGGCGATCACGACCCGGCTGGCCTGACTGGCGCAGGCATTGCGCCAGACGTGCTCGATCATCGGCTGGCCATGAATGTCCGCCAGGGGCTTGCCCGGCAGGCGTGAGGAGTTGAAGCGCGCCGGAATCACGACCACGAAGCCGGACTCGCCCTCTGAACGGCTGTCGTCTGCCAGCCCCTGCTGCAGAAGGTCACTCATCAGCCGCGGCTCCCCTTGAGCTTCTCGTCGGCATCCATCTGGCGCGCTTCTTCTTCCAGCATGACGGGGATGCCGTCGCGTACCGGATAGGCGAGGCCATCGTAGAAGCACTTGAGCTCGGCGTTCGCCGCATCATAGGTCAGCTTGGCCTGACACAGCGGGCAAACCAGTAGCGCGAGCAGTTCCTTGTCCATCGAGACATCTCCGGAATAACAGCAGAAAAGAAAGAAAATTCAGCGATCAAGCACTCAGAGCGCCTCAAGGCGTTTGGCGAGCCAGTCCACCAGCGCCTGATCCGGACGCGCCTCGACATCCAGCGCCCAGCAGCGCTCATTGGCGAAGCTGCGACACTTGACGGCGTCCTTGGCGGTCATCACCACGGGCAGATTGTCGGAAAAGCGCAGATCCGTCGGCGTGAAACGATGGTGGTCCGCCAGCGGACGCGGCAGATGCTCGACCCCGAGGTTGGTCAGGGTACGGAAGAAGCGCTGCGGATTGCCGATACCGGCCAACGCATGCACCTGACCGCTGAACGGCAGCTGGTGGGCAGGATAGCGCACGTCGTCGATCAGGTGGCGCCAATGGACCGGCGTCAGCTTCATGCAATGCGATTCCACCGGCAGGCGCGAGCAGTCGATGACACCGTTGGAGATCACCGCATCGACACTGGCGAGGCGCGACAACGGCTCGCGCAGCGGACCAGCGGGCAGGCAACGCTGATTGCCGAAGGCACGCTCACCATCCACGACCACCAGCTCGATATCGCGCCCCAGCGCATGATGCTGCAGACCGTCATCGGAGAGCAGAATGTCGCAGCCGGCGGCAATCAGGCGCCGCGCCGCGCTCGGGCGATCCGGATCGACCGCCACCGGCAGGCCGGTCTGCTGAGCCAGCATCACCGGCTCATCGCCGGCATGCTGAGGGTCGGTATCGGCCTGCACGTAGAGGGGATAGCGCGGCGAATGCCCACCGTAGCCGCGCGAGATGATGCCCGGGCGCCAGCCCTGCTCGCTCAACCAGCGCCCCAGCCAGGCGACCAGCGGCGACTTGCCGGTACCACCGACGGTGATGTTGCCGATCACGATCACCGGCACCGGCGCCTTCCAGACCTCACGCTTGCCGGTGAGATAGGCATTGCGCTTGCGCGCCACCACATTCTTGTAGACATGTTCCAGCGGGCGCAGCAGGTGCAGCCAGCCGGCGCCGCGATACCAGGCGTCTACCAGTCGTTCACTCATGCGTCCGCCGTCTCCCGGAACTGGATGCGATGCAGCGCGGCATAAGCACCTTCCTGAGCAATCAATGATTCGTGGGTGCCGTCTTCGATGATCTCGCCATCATCCATCACCAGGATGCGGTCCGCCTTCTCGATGGTGGACAGGCGGTGGGCGATCACGAAGGTCGTCCGGCCCTGACACACTTCCTCCAGCGCGCGCTGGATATAGCGTTCGGATTCGGTATCCAGCGCCGAGGTGGCCTCATCCAGCACCAGGATCGGCGAGTCCTTGTAGATGGCACGCGCGATGGCGATACGCTGGCGCTGACCACCGGAGAGCATCACGCCATTGTCGCCGACGATGGTGTCGTAGCCTTCGCTCATGCGCTCGATGAATTCGTGGGCATAGGCCGCGCGCGCCGCCTCTTCCACCCGTGCCTTGTCGACCTCACCGGTGCCATAGGCGATGTTGGCGGTCAGGTCGGCATTGAACAGGGTGACATTCTGCGAGACCAGCGCGATCTGCTGACGCATCGGGCGCAGCTTGTAGTCCTCGATGGCGACATCATCGATCAGGATGCGGCCGGTGGTCGGTGCATAGAAGCGCGGCAACAGGCTCATCAATGTCGACTTGCCCGACCCCGAACGCCCGACGATGGCGACCATCTGCCCCGGTTTCACCTCCAGATCGATGCCCTTGAGCACCTCCGGCTGATGGTCTGCATAGCGGAAGTGGACATTGTCGAAGCGCACACGGCCCTCGAGGCGACCCTCGGGCACCAGGGTGCCGTTGTCCGGCTCTGCCGGCGTATCCAGCAGGCCGAACAGTTCTTCCGAGGCCGCCATGCCCTTCTGGATCTCGCCATTGACTTCGGTCAACTGACGCACCGGCTTGGCCATCATCGAAGCGGCGGTGATGAAGCCGACGAACTCACCGGCACTCATGCCGGCCATCAGTTCCGGCGCCATCGCCAGCCACACCAGCGTGGCCAGTGCCACGGCGATCAACAGCTGGATGACCGGCGTGGCAGTGGCCTTGGTCAGCGCTTCCTTCATCTTCTGCTCGCGGTTGTACTCACTGACCGCCGCGAAGCGTGCCTTCTCGTAATCCTCGGCACCGTGGGTACGCACGACACGATGGCCGGACAGCGCCTCGGAGGCCACGTGAGTCACCTCGCCCATCGAGCCCTGGATACGCTTGGAGAGCTTGCGGAAGCGCTTGCTGGCATAGCTGACCACCCAGCCGATCAGCGGCGTGACCGCGATGAACACCAGCGTCAGCTTCCAGTTGGTCCAGAACAGATAGCCCAGCAGGCCGAGCACGAAGAAGCCTTCGCGCAGGATGATGGTCAGCGCCTTGGTGGCCGCGCCGGTGATCTGCTCGACATGGTAGGTGACGCGGGTGATGAGATGGCCGGTGGAGTTCTCGTCGAAATAGCGCCCCGGCAAGTGCAGCATGTGGTTGAACACCGTGGTGCGCAGGGTGTGGACCACGTTGCGCGCCACATCACTCATGCAGTAGGTGCCCAGGAAGGTGCCGACGCCACGCACGGCGAACATGCCGATCACGAACAGCGGCAGGAACAGTCTGAACTGGGCGTCAGGATTCTGAATGCCGTCGATCAGGCGCTTCATCATCTCGGCCAGCGCCGTACTCGAGGCACCGTAGATGATGTAGCCGACGACGGCGGCCAGAAACATCTTCCAGTACGGGCGAACATAGCCGAGCAAGCGGCGGTAATGAATCCAGGTGGAGTCGCGACTCACGGGGTCTCCATAGACTTGGGCGGCGCCCTCATGGGGCATCCGGTGATGATGATTCCGTCCCGATACGCGTACTGATGCGCACACGGGTGATACCCACTTCAGCGGCGGCGTCCAGCGCCGTGACCACCTTGGCGTGGGGCGTGCGGCCATCGGCTTCGAGGATCAACCCGAAGCGATCTGCCTGGTCCTTGTACTGCGCAAGTTGCGCTCCCAGTTCATCCTCGCCGAGGCTTGCCTCGCCGAGCGTAAAATCACCTGCCGCCCCGATGCTCAGGATCAAGGGCGCCTGCTCTACCGCGCTGGCCTGACTGGACTGCGGCAGGATGAGGTCCAGCGCTCGACGGCTATCGAAGGTCGTCGAGACCATGAAGAAGATCAGCAGCAGAAACACCACGTCGATCAGCGGGGTGAGATTGACCTCCACCGACTCACGCTGGCGACGCGGAAACCTCATGACGGCCTCCCGGCACCTGCCCCCTTGCCATCATCGCCACCATAGGGGTCATCGGCGTCACGACGCATGTAGGCCGGCAGGTCTTCCGGCAGGCGCTCATGGGGCTCCGGCACCTGGCCGGGGCGCTGGCCCGGACGACGGTCGATGCCGTCATGGCTCTCGGCCAGCCCGAGCTCGCCCTGGTGGTGCGAGATATACTCCACCACCTGCCCTGCCTGTTCCTCCATGTTGACGGTGATGTCCTCGACACAGCGCTGGAAATAGCGATGGAACATCAGTGCCGGAATCGCCACCGTCAAGCCGGACGCCGTCGTCACCAGCGCCTGGGAAATCCCGCCGGCCAGCTCCTGGGCGCGCTCGGCGCTGCCCGCATCGACGATCACGGCGAAGACGTCGATCATGCCGACCACCGTGCCCAGCAGCCCCAAAAGCGGCGTGATGGCGGCGATGGTGCCCAGCGGACTCAGGAAGCGCTCCATGTCATGGATGACGGCCACGGCCGACTCCTGCATGCGCGCGCGTACCTGCTCATTGCCTAGGCGCGCATTGCGCAGTCCCGCCGCCAGCACGTTGCCCAGCGGCGAATGACTCTCCAGCCAGTAGACATTGACCTGTCCCTGGCTGATCAGTTCACACACCTGCTGTCCCAGGCCCTTCGGCGCGATGCGTCGACGACGCAGCGTCCACAGGCGCTCGAGGATGATGGCCAGTGCCACGACGGAACATCCGAGGATGGGGAGCATCAAGACTCCCCCTGCGTACAAGGCTTCCAGCATGTGACCTCTCCCTTGGTCTCGATGCCTCTGCGGGCACCATTGTTGTCGTGTCAGATGTCACGCGCCATCCCTGTCGCGCAGGCCGTATGAATCCGCCATGCATCTGATCATTCAGCGGATTTTACCCCAAGGCACCTCACTCCGATACCGCCAGCCCTGCGCGCTGGTTGCAGCCGCTCCCCCTGCGGCGACCACTCCCAGTGCAAGGCACCATCCAGCCCGACATGCCAGAGACACTCGACATGACGCGCCAGACGCTCCACCACGTCCGGATGCGGATGACCATGCGGATTGTAGCGACCGGCGCTGACAATCGCGTGACGCGCCGCCAGGCTCTCAAGCCAGGCATCACCACTGCTGGAGCGGCTGCCGTGATGGGCGACCACCAGCAACGGCAAGCCGCGCCCGGCCAGGCGCTGACGCAGCGTCGCCTGCAACTCGCGCTCCTGCTGCTGGCCGATATCGCCGGTCAGCAACGCCAGCGGGCGAACGCCATGTGCTATCAAGACCACACAGGAGTGCGCGTTGTCACGTCGGGTCTTCAACCCTGCTGGCGGCCACAGCATCTCAAGGCGCACGGGGTGGCCCTGCAGCTGACCGAGGGTGATGCTGCGCCCGGCGACACACTCCCGCATTACCACCTCATCGAGCCAGCTTACCTGACGCTCCAGTCGCGCCCGCTGCCCGGCCGGCACCCACAAGGCGGCGATCTCCTCGGCAGACAGGGCCTGCAGACCGCCGGCGTGATCGCCATCCCCGTGACTCATGATCACGCCGATAGGCTCTCCCGCAACGGATGGCGCCCCCGGCAAGCGGGCGCTGGCATTGCGTGACGCCGCCCCCAGGTCGTAACGCCAGTGCCTCGGCACCTGCCGTGACGCGTCAGTCGAGTCACTCGCGCTCGGCGAAAGATGACTGTGCAGCGACAGCGCCAGCCCCTGCCCGACATCGTGCACCGTCAGACTGAGCGCGGGCGCCCAGGGCGAGAACGAGGCGGATTCTGTCGCGCGCGTGCCGGCGTCCCGCCCGACGGTGGCCAGCGCCGCCGGTGACCACGGCAAGGCCAGCGCCGCCAGCGACAGCCCCCAGCAGAGTGCCACGCTGCCACACAGGCGCTTCAGACGGCCATCGAGGCCCGGCACCCCCTCCGCCAGCCAGGCACCCAGCAGAGCCATCAGCGCGAGCGTCAGGATCAAGGCCGAGGGAGTGGCGTCCGACAGCCCCGCCGCCATTGGCGTCTGCGGCCAGCGCCCCTGCGTCGACGCAAGCGAAGACAAGGTCTCCATCGTCTGCGCCATGCCCTGTGCCAGCAGCTGCCATAGACCGCCGCTGAACACACCATCGGCGAGCATCGCCGCGGGCCGTGACGGGACGAGCCCCGTAAACAGCAACAGCTGCTCGAGTCCCGCAAGCCCCCAGCCCAGCATGCCAAGCGGCACGATCAATAGCGTCACCAAGGGCGCCATCAGCAGATTCATCGGCAGCGACAACCAGGACAGCTGGCCGCGCGAAAGCAGCAGGGCCGCGCCCATGACCAGCGTCAGCAACCACTGGCTGCGCAACGTGGCCAGACACCAGCCGCGCATTCCCCGCGGTCGCGAGCGGCCCTGCCAGGCCAGCAACAACACCGCCACGGCGATGAATGACAACCAGGTGCCCGGGCGCCACAGCGCCAGCGGGTCCAGCCCCAGCACCAGAATCAGCGCCAGCATCCAGACCTGCCAGACACCCAGCCCGCTGCGGCCACTCGCCATCCAAAGCCCGACCGTCACCATCAAGGCGGCGCGCAGGGCCGGAGGCGCCAGGCCTGCCAGCAAGGCGAAACTCCAGGCCGCCAGACAGGCAAGCCACCAGGGCGCGACGCTGAATCGCCATCCGCCCGGGCGCCAGAGACGCAGCACGCCGAAACTCAGCCCCAGCACCAGGCTTGCCATCAATCCGACATGCAGCCCCGACACCACCGCCAGATGCGTCAGCCCGGTGGCGTTCAGCGTGTCCCAGTCGTCATGGGTCAGTGCCGAGACCTTGCCCAGCGTCAATGCTGCCAGCCAGCGACAGGGCGAACCCGGCCAGTCGACCAGTGCCTCGCCCTCGCCTTCGCCGCAGCGCTGCCACAGAGCCTGCTCGGCATGCAGGCGCAGTGCTGCCAGCCCGCCTGGTGGCGCCAAGCGCTGCGCAAGGGACAGTTGGCGCACGTAACCCGTGGCGACGATACCTTCACGCCATAGCCAGGCGACACGGTCAAACTCCGCTGGGCTCGCTGAGCGCCCGAAGGCCGGGTTGCTGGCGCCATGAGGCGGCACCAGACGTACGACCATGCGCCAGCGCTCACCGGCCTGCCAGGGAGTCGCCAGCGCCTCGCGTGTCGCTACATCGCGGGGCAGCTTGCGTGGCCAGTAGCGCCGTAGCTGGACCCGCTGATCCAGCAGCCGCTGACAGGCGGCCTGACGTCCGGCATCCGCGCTGGACACCTCCGTCGGCTGGAAGAGATCACAGCGCGAGACACGCAGCACCAGGCGCACCGAGTCATCAGGCGTCGGCAGTGCGCGGTTGACCTGCTCGACCCGGCCCTCCAGCCACAGCTCCTGGCGCGTCAACGCCTCCGCCATCACGAGCGGCTGCTGCAGAAGGCCGATCACCAACCCGACCCCCAGCGCTGTCGAGAGCCGCAGACTCAAGGCCCCGAGCCGAGAGCGGCGTGACTCAGCGTCGGGAGCAGAGTGCTGGAAAGCACGGGCGGGAGAGGCGGCCAAGGCCCCCACCACCATCAGCCAGCAGAGCAGCAAGGCGGCCAACAGCAGGTTGTCGCTCAGCGTCATGAAGGCGGCCCAGCCATGCGCCCCACCCTCTTGCGCGCCAAGCCCTGCCGATGAGCGTGACTGCCAATCCGCGCCCCACTCGCCCTGGCGTGACAGCCAGATTCCCGCCACCAGCCCCGCCAGCAGCTGGGCCAGCGAAGCCGGTGACAGCCAGAATCGAGCGGGATGGGACGATTTATTCACGGTGGCGCCTGACATGTTGCTGGCCTCTTGCAAGGTCACCCATGGCGCAGCCCGTCAGGCATGGCGCGGGCTTTGCTGTACTCAGTGCCGAATCGAGACACGCGGGTTGCAGATCACGAACCGGATAACTGCGCAGTCAGCATGGCAGTCCTGTAGCCATGTATGGATAATGGCCGGCGTTGAATGCCAAATGGCCAAGTCATGCCTCGTCGTCTACTCAAGCGGCTCATGCCGGAACCGGATGCCCTCAAGCGCAAGAAGTCGCTGCGCTTCATGCATCACCTGATCGCCGATCCCGCACTGTGGGCGTTGTCGCGACGCACTGTGGCCAATGCCTGCATGGTGGGGCTGTTCTGTGCGCTGCTGCCGATTCCCTTCCAGATGGTGGTGGCCGCCTTCGGTGCCTGGGCACTGCGCTGCAACCTCGCGCTGTCGGTGGGTCTGGTGTGGGTGACCAACCCGCTGACCATGCCGGTGGTCTACTACGCGACCTACCGCGTGGGTGCCTGGATGCTGGACACGCCCGCACGCGTGATGCCGGACCAGGTCTCCGCGGCCTGGTTCGCCAACCAGCTGGAAGACATCCTGCCCGCCCTGGCGCTGGGTTCGCTGGTCAGCGCCGTCGTCCTCGCGCTGCTGGCCAACATGCTGGTCCGCCTCTTGTGGCGCTATCAGGTGGTGCGCAACTGGCGCAGCCGCCGCAAGGCGCGCCTGGCCGCCAGGCGTTGCAGCAAGGAGCAGTCGTCACGCCAGAACGCTGAGCAGGACGCCGACAAGCTCTGAACGCTGCCGACAGGCACGCATGAAAAACGCCCCGCCATCTCTCGATGGCGGGGCGTTTGGCTTTCTGGCTAGCGTGAATCAGTCAGCGGCTCGACTCAGTCCTCATGCAGCTTGCCGCCATCCAGGCGCAGCACACGGTGCTGGTGCGCGGCCAGACCGTTGTCGTGGGTCACGATGATGAAGGCTGCCTGCGCTTCACGCGCGATGTCATCCATCAGCTCGAGAATGCGTGCTGCCGTGGTCTGATCCAGGTTGCCGGTCGGCTCATCCATCAGCACCAGGCTCGGGTCCGTCACCAACGCACGCGCGATGGCGACGCGCTGGCGCTCCCCCCCGGACAGCTCGCCCGGCTTGTGGTCGGCACGCGGCGCCATGCCGACCCGCTCCAGCAGCTTGCGCGCCTTGACGGCAGCCTCGGCGCGCTTGTGGCCACGGATGATCAGCGGCATCGCCACGTTCTCTTCGGCGCTGAATTCCGCCAGCAGGTGGTGGAACTGATACACGAAGCCGATGTGCTGATTGCGGAAGCTGCCCAGCGCCGACTCGCTGAGTTCGGACAGGCGCTGGCCGGCCACCTTCACGATGCCCTGACTGGGATGGTCCAGACCGCCGAGCAGGTTGAGCAGCGTGGTCTTGCCGGAGCCGGAGCTGCCGACGACGGCGACTCGCTCACCGGCATGCACGCGCAGCTCCAGCTCGTCGAGCACCTGCACCTCTTGCGGGCCCTCATCGTAACTGCGACTCAGGCGCTCACAGATCAGCATCGGCTTGCCGTGGGCCTGCCCCGGCGCGTGAGTGTCAGAAGCCGGCGTCGGCATGGCGGTGTCTCCAGCAGCAGAACGGATGGATGCATCAGACGGTGTCGACGGATTACTCATAGCGCAGCACCTCCGCCGGCTGGATGCGCGAGGCGCGCCAGGCCGGATACAGCGTCGACAGGAAGCTCAGCACCAGCGCGGAGCCGATGATGATGCCCATGTCGCTCATCTCGAGGCGCGATGGCAGATAGCTGATGAAGTAGACATTGGGGTCCAGGAACTGGATACCGAAGGTCGACTGCACCCAGGCGATGATGTCGGAGACGCTCAGCGCCAGCGCCACACCGGCGATGGCGCCGATGATGATGCCCATCACGCCGATGGTCAGCCCCTGCACGATGAAGATGCCCATGATGGAACCGGGCCTGGCCCCGAGGGTACGCAGGATGGCGATGTCAGCGTGCTTGTCCGTCACCATCATCACCAGCGTCGAGACGATGTTGAAGGCCGCGACGGCGACGATCACCATCAGCAGCAGGCCGATCATGTTCTTCTCCATCTGGATGGCGGCGAACAGGTTGCCGTGGGTGCGCTTCCAGTCCATGCCGCGATACTGCGGCCCCAGCTGGCTGACGATGTCGCGGGTGACCTGATCGGCGCTGAACAGGTCATCGAGCTTCAGGCGCACCCCCTGGACGTCGCCTTCCTTGAAGCGCGCCAGCTTGGCCATGTCCGAGATATCGGTGTAGGCAAGGCTGGCATCGACGTCCGCGCCGACCTTGAAGATACCAGTCACCGTGAAGCGCTTGAGGCGCGGGAAGATACCCCCGGGCGTGATGGAGGCCTCGGGCACCAATAGCGTGACGCGATCCCCCACGCCGACGCCCAGGTTGCGCGCCAGCAGCTCGCCCATCACGATGCCCCAGCTGCCGGGCGTGAGATCCGCCAGGCTGCCCTGCACCATGTGCTCGCTGATGATCGAGACCTGATCCTCCGCGGACGGATCGATGCCGGTGACCAACGCGCCCTTGTTGCGCCCGTTGGTGGTGAACATGCCCTGCTGCTCGATATAGGGCGCCGCGCCGACGACATGCGGCTTCTCGCGCAGCTTGCCGGCCAGCGTCTCCCAGTCGGTGACGCTGTCACGCGCCTCGACGCGCACATGCGGCACCATGCCCAGCACGCGAGTACGCAGCTCGTGGTCGAAGCCGTTCATCACCGACAGCACCAGAATCAGCACGGCGACGCCCAGCGACAGCCCCAGCATCGAGGTCAAGGAAATGAAGGAAATGAAATGGTTACGGCGCTTGGCGCGGGTATAGCGCAGGCCGATCAGAAAGGGTAGGCGATCCAGCAGCATCGAAGTCGATTCCTTGGGTCAGGGTCGCGGGCCATGATACGCATTCCGCAGGCTCGGCGCATGGAGCCATATTCGAACGCAGTTTGCCAGCCTTCGTCTGTGGCCAACATGAACCGCCAGCAGGGCAAGACATGTGCACGTCAGGCACCACAGGGCTAGCGTCGGCGCATGGCTCTGCTATCATCGCGCGCCGAGTCCGCGGCATTGCGGCTTGCGCCTTTATCGTTACCTCTTCATCAGGGAGATGCCCATGGCCACCCGTCTGCTCGCCGAATGGCACCCGCAGGACGCCATCCAGCTCAGCTGGCCCAGCCCGCACAGTGACTGGAGCGAGATGCTCGAGAGCATCGAAGCCACCTGCGAGGCCATGGTGATCGCCATCAGCCGCTATCAGCACGTACTGATCAGCGTCAGCGATGACGCCACCCGCGAACGCCTCGCCGCGCGCTTCGCCGGTTTCGGCGTGCCCGCCGAGCGCCTGCATCTTTTCGTGGCGCCGCTGGACGACACCTGGACGCGCGACCATGGCCCCATCACCGTCGAACGTGATGGTCAGCCGGTGCTACTCGACTACACCTTCACCGGCTGGGGCGGCAAGTTCGAGGCCGCCCGCGACAATGCCCTGACCCGCGCCCTCGCCACGCAGGGGGCTTACGCAAGCCCGGTGGAAAGCCGCGACTTCATTCTGGAAGGCGGCGGCATCGAGAGCGACGGCCAGGGCACTCTGCTGACCACCGAGGCCTGCCTGCTCAACGACAACCGCAATGCCGGCCTGAGCCGCGCCCAGGTCGAGGCGCAACTCAAGGCCGATTTCGGAGTCAAGCGCGTGCTGTGGCTCGCCAATGGTCATCTGGAAGGCGATGACACCGACAGCCATGTCGACACCCTGGCGCGCTTCTGCGACCCGCGCACCATCGCCTATGTCCGCTGCGATGATCGCGACGACCCGCATTACCCGGCGCTCAAGGCGATGGAAGCCGAGCTTGAAGCACTGCGCGACGCCAACGGCGACCCGTACTTCCTGGTGCCGCTGCCGTGGCCGGATGCCTGCTTCGATCCGGACGACAGCCATCGCCTGCCGGCGACCTACGCCAACTTCCTGATCATCAACGGGGCCGTGCTGGTGCCGACCTACGCCGATCGTCACGACATGATCGCCCTCAAGGCCCTCGCCAGCGCCTTCCCCAAGCGTGACATCATTCCGGTCGATTGCCGCGCCGTGATTCGCCAGCATGGCAGCCTGCACTGCATGACCATGCAACTGCCCAAGGGCACGCTGGCCACCTCGAACACCTCTCAAGGAGCACTGTGATGACTGCTTCCCGCCGTACACTCAAGGTCGGTGTCGTCCAGCAACAGGGCTGGCCCGACAAGGACACAAGCCTGGCGGCCAGCGAAGCCGCCATTCGTCGCCTTGCCGCCGATGGCGCTGAGCTGGTGATGCTGCAGGAGCTGCATGCCAGCCACTACTTCTGCCAGACCGAAGACACCGAGATCTTCGATCTCGCCGAGCCCCTCGAAGGCCCGACCACCCAGCGACTGGCCGGTCTGGCTGCCGAACTCGGCCTGGTGATCGTCGGCTCCATCTTCGAGCGCCGCGCGGCGGGCGTGTATCACAACACCGCCGTGGTACTCGACAAGGCCGCTGGCCTGGTCGGCACCTTCCGCAAGATGCACATCCCGGATGATCCCGGCTTCTACGAGAAGTTCTACTTCACACCGGGCGATGCACCCAGCGCACAGTCCCCGCGCCGCGGCTTCGAGCCCATCGACACCTCGGTCGGCCGTCTGGGCGTGCAGGTCTGCTGGGACCAGTGGTACCCCGAAGGCGCACGCCTGATGGCGCTGGCCGGTGCCGAGATGCTGCTCTACCCCACCGCCATCGGCTGGGACCCGCGCGACGATGAAGCCGAGCAGAAACGCCAGAAGGATGCCTGGACCCTGATCCAGCGCAGCCACGGCGTCGCCAATGGCGTGCCGGTGATCGTCGCCAACCGGGTCGGCCATGAAGCGGACCCGACGCCTGCCAGCGAAGGCATCCAGTTCTGGGGCGGCAGCTTCATCTGCGGCCCCCAGGGCGAGCTGCTGGCGCATGGCGGCACCGAGCCCGAGGAGCTGCTGGTCGAGGTGGACCTGGCGCGCGGCGAAGATGTGCGCCGCATCTGGCCTTACCTGCGCGATCGTCGCATCGATGCCTATGGTGATCTCACCGAGCGCTATCGCGACCGCTGAGCCCATCGGGCTTTTGCAGGTGCCGGCCTGACAACAGCGCCCTGTCGAGATCACACAGACCCCCGCAGAGACAGGAGGGCGCCCAGCGTGGCGCCCTCTTCTGTTTCAGTCTGTCGGCGCCGGCGCAGCCGGCCTATCCCGTCACTCCATTCCGGGTGATTCATCCTCTCGGAGCCCCTCTTCTGTCCGCGCATGCCGCCATGGTCTGACTTGCCATCCCGGTCACGCTAGGCTAAACAAGATAACGCGATAAAAAATCACGTCTCCCTTGCTGCAATCAGGACGCAGAGCATGCCCGAATACCAGTTGATGGCCAGAATAGAAGCGGCCTTCGATACGCAGATCGATGCCGCCGATCAGGTCATCACCGCGGTCAGAGAAGAGAATTCGCCACTCTGGCGGCTGGATGGCGTCAGTGCCGATAGCGAATGGCTCAGCCAGGCGTTGCAGGACGTGTGGTATCAGGATGGCCAGGACGGCCGAGTCACCCGCCCCTATCTGGGCGTGGTCGCCGCAGGCCCGACGGTGATCGAGCGCGTCGCGGCGCTCAACACCGCCAAGGAGCAGCTGGCGGAGCTCTTCGCCGAGCTGCGCGAGAAGTATCCCGACCAGCTGGCCGAGCTGAAGGCGATTCTGCCCTTCCGCCATCCGGGGCTGAATCAGCACCTGAGGGGCGATGGACTGGCGCGGCTGCATCTCAAGCAGTGCTGGCGACGAGTGCCGGTGGCAGAGGCGCCGGTGGCGCGGGTGCGCTTCGCCTGGTACAGCTCCGGGCGTTCGATCCAGCGCGTCAGCGTGGCGGAGTGTGAAGCCTTGCTGATGAAGCTGGATACCGAGGCCGAGCACGTACGCCTGCAGCTCAAGCTGCTCGCTGGCTTGCCATCGGATGAGATTCTGGCCCGCATCCAGCCCCAGGCGCCGCTGATGCGCGCCAACCTGTTCTATCGTGAGCCGGTGATGCGCGAAGACGGCGAGCTACGCACGCGCCGCGCGCTGAATGTCTCACTGCCGCTGTTCCTGCCGCATGATGATCTGCGCCTGCCTGCACTCAACCAGCCAAGCCCGACGCCGCCCACCGAACGCACCCGCGCCCGCCGCGGCGACGTGCGCATCGAGGACACGCCCTTCCTCAAGAGTCTGCGCGTGCATCGCTATCGCTGATCTCCAGAGCAAGAGAGCCAGAGAGCCGGTGAGACAGTCAGGCCGTGAAGACGCCTGCTAGAGGTCCAGCGCCGATTCCGGCATCCGCTTGAGGTGCATGCGGCGCGCCAGGCGAATCACCGGCTTGAGCGTCAGCTGCAGCGAGCCGATCACGAACAGCCAGATTCCCAGTGTCATCCACTCTTCCCAGAAGAAGCACACGCTGCCGATCGTGAACAGCAGGCCCAGCACCAGCTCATTGATGATGCTGGCCAGCTCATAACGGCGATGGATGATCAGCTCCTCATGGCCCAGCCGCAGCGTGAGGTCCGAGGTCGGATCATCCTGCAGTGTCTCGCGTGACTGGGCACCCGACTGCTGAGTGTCGTGTTGCTGCGAATCATCCTGCATGCGTGATTTCCTCAAGGCTCATCAACAAGGTTTCCCAGTTGGGAGCCCGAAAACCACAAGGCCCCGACATCAATGATGTCGGGGCCTTGTGGTGTGCCTTCAAGTCAGCGGGCGCGAGGCCCACGCCGCTCAGAACAGACGGTTGAGTCCGTTCATGGCCGCGACCCGGTAGGCTTCCGCCATGGTCGGGTAGTTGAAGGTGGTGTTGACGAAGTACTTGAGCGTATTCGCCTCACCCTTCTGCTGCATGATGGCCTGACCGATGTGCACGATCTCGGACGCCTGGTCACCGAAGCAGTGGATGCCGAGGATTTCCAGCGTATCGCGATGGAACAGGATCTTGAGCATGCCGACGGTATCGCCGGTGATCTGGGCGCGGGCGGTGTCCTTGAAGAACGCCTGCCCCACTTCGTAGGGGATGCGCGCCTCGGTCAGTTCGGACTCGCCACGCCCCACCGAGCTGATCTCGGGGATGGTATAGATGCCGGTCGGCACCTCATTGACGAACTTGAACTCTTCCCCCAGCAGGTTGGCCGACGCGAAGCGGCCCTGATCGTAGGCGGCGGATGCCAGGCTCGGCCAGCCGATCACATCGCCCACCGCATAGACGTGGTCCAGCTCGGTGCGGTACTGATCATCGACGGTCAGCTGGCCGCGGCCGTTGGCCTGCAGGCCGACATTCTCGAGGCCGAGGCTGTCGGTGTTGCCGGTACGGCCGTTGGCCCACAGGAAGGCGTCAGCACGCAGCTTCTTGCCCGACTTGAGGTGCACGACCACGCCGGACTCGTCGCCCTCGATGCGATCGTATTCCTCGTTGTGACGCACCAGCACGCCGTTGTTGCGCAGGTGATAGGACAGCGCGTCGGAAATCTCGTTATCCAGGAAGGACAGCAGACGATCACGCGTATCGATCAGGTCGACCTTGACGCCAAGGCCGGAGAAGATCGAGGCGTACTCGGAGCCGATGACACCGGCGCCGTAGATGATCAACGTGCGCGGCGTGTGTGACAGCCCCAGGATGGTATCGGAGCAATAGATGCGCGGGTGGCGGAAGTTGACGTCCGCCGGGCGGTAGGGACGCGAGCCGGTGGCGATCACGACCTTCTCCGCGTGCAGCTCCTCGACCCCTTCATGGGCATCGCGCACCACGACGGTGTGCTCGTCCTTGAAGCGCGCGGTACCGAAGAACACATCGATGCGATTGCGGGCGTAGAAGCGCGTACGCATCTCGACCTGCTGCTCGATGGTGCGGCGTGAACGCTCCAGCACCTTGGGGAAGGAGAACCAGCGCGGCTCGCCGATATCGCGGAACATGCGATTGGTGTTGAACTCGATGATCTGCTTGACCGCGTGGCGCAGCGCCTTGGAAGGGATGGTGCCCTTGTGGGTGCAGTTGCCGCCCACGGAAGACTGAGCCTCGATCACGGCGACACGCTTGCCATGCTTGGCCGCGTTGACTGCCGCGCTTTCCCCTGCCGGACCGGTACCGATCACGACGACATCGTAGTTATAGACTGCCATGAGACTCGCTTTGCTCCTTGATTGTTCGTAGACCGGCCCTGACACGTACGGTCTCACCTCGCGGTGACACTGCCATGTCAGGGCCGGTAGCAGGCCTTGCGGCCGGCGGGCTCTGAGCCATCAGAGCAGAAATCAGCGACGTGCGGCGTCGTAGGCCAGATCGCTGGCCGGCTTGCCGCCACTCTCTGCCATCAGACGCTGGCGATCCTGCTCCTTCTCGCACTCCTCGTCCTTGCCGCCACAGATGTCACAGCCATCCTTGAGCCCGAGGTTGTTGAGACCACCGCAGGAGCCGGCGATCGGCTTGCGGCCCATCAGGACACCGACGGCCATCACGCCAATCAGCAGCAACATCGCGGCGAATACCAGTAACCAGATCGTCATGTCATTCCTCCCGGGGCATGGCCCCATTGTGAACCTCTCGCGCGGGTCGGCTCCAGCGCAGCTTGCACCCTATCGATCCTGTGGATCATTCAGGACAGCATCCAGAAGATGCCATGCAATCCGAGCGTCCGACCCTGTCGGAGGCGTGTCTCGACAGATGGCAGATGAGAAAGCCCGGCCGGCTACCTCTCGGCAGACCGGCTCTTGGCAGACCGGCTCTCGATAGACCGGGCTCAGGCGCCGGCTTCATCTGCGGGCTTCGTGTCGCCTGTCGCCAGCGCGTCCTTCAGGTAGGGCGCGAATGCCGGACTCCAGGACTGCTTGAAGCCATCATCCGTTTTGACAATGAAATAGGCGGCAATGTTCTCGCGAATTGCGATCGTCATTGCCTTCTCGGCGCCCAGCACGTTGAGTGCCGTGGCCCAGGCGTCCGCACTCGCGCAATCCGGCGTGATCACGGTCACCGAGGCCAGACTGTGCTGGATCGGTCGACCGGTACGTGGATCGATCGTGTGCGAGTAACGCACGCCGTCCTGCTCGAAATAGTTGCGGTAATCACCGGAGGTGGCAACCGCGGCATTGCCGGGATCGATGATCCGCTGCACCGAGCGCTCGAAGGACTTCGGCGCTTCGATGGCGATACGCCACGGCTTGTGGCCGGGCTTCTCACCCTTGACGCGGATCTCGCCACCGACTTCGACCAGATAGTTCTCGATGCCATTGGCCTCGAGCACATCGGCGACTCTGTCCACCCCATAGCCCTTGGCGATCCCCGACAGGTCGGCATACACCGGCTTGCGCTTGATCACCGTATTGCCATCGAGCTCCAGCGCCAGATGATCGACCTTCGCCAGCGCCTGCGCGATCTGTTCATCGCTCGGCGCCCTGTCGAGACGCTCATCCGGGCCGAAGCCCCACAGATTGACGGCCGGGCCGACGGTGATATCGAAGGCCCCGTCGGAGCGCTTGCCGATATCCTGCGACTCGGCCAGCACCTGCGCCAGGCCATCCGACAGCGTGATCGGCGTATCCAGCGGCGCCTGATTGAGCTTTGAGAGCTCCGAGGCGTCCTTGTAGGTCGACATCTGCCAGTCGACCTTGTCGAGTGCCTCGAGACTCGCCTGCTTGAGCGACGCCACCTCATCGGCATCCAGATCCGCAGCCACCGTGACATGGAACCCGGTGCCGAAGATGGGGCCGGCGAAGCGATGCAACTCAGGGTTGCTGGAATTTTCACAGCCTGCAACCAGCAGGGCCAGCCCCATGAGGGCCGGCCCTGCCAGTCGTCTTGCGACGCGTGACATCATCGATCAACCACCGAAGTCATCGAGCAGGATGTTCTCCGGCTCTACACCCATGTCGGTGAGCATCTTGACGACGGCGGCGTTCATCATGGGCGGCCCGCACATGTAGTACTCGCAATCCTCAGGCGCCGGGTGGTCCTTGAGGTAGTTTTCGTACAGGACATTGTGGATGAAGCCCGTCGGGCCTTCCCAGTTGTCCTCCGGCTGCGGATCGGACAGCGCCAGGTGCCATTCGAAGTTCTCGTTCTCTTCGGCCAGCTTGTCGTATTCCTCGTCGTAGAACGATTCACGCATGGAGCGCGCACCGTACCAGAACGACATCTTGCGCTTGGAATTCAGACGCTTGAGCTGATCGAAGATATGGCTGCGCATCGGCGCCATGCCGGCACCACCACCGATGAAGACCATCTCGGCATCGGTATCCTTGGCGAAGAACTCACCGAACGGCCCCATCACGGTCACCTTGTCACCCGGCTTCAGAGAGAAGACGTAGGTGGACATCAGACCCGGCGGATGCTGGGAATTCGGCGGCGGAGTGGCGATACGGATGTTGAACTTCAGGATGCCGTACTCTTCCGGATAGTTCGCCATGGAGTAGGCACGGATGACCGGTTCCTCGTTCTTGTGCTGAACGTTGAACAGACCGAACTTCTCCCAGTCACCACGATACTCCTCTTCGATATCGAAGTCGGAGAACTTGATGTCGTAGGCCGGTGCTTCCAGCTGAACGTAACCACCCGCGCGGAAGTTGACTTCCTCGCCTTCCGGCAGCTCCAGATTCAGCTCCTTGATGAAGGTCGCGACGTTCGGGTTGGCGCTGACGGTGGTTTCCCACTTCTTCACGCCGAAGATCTCTTCAGGCACTTCGATCTTCATGTCCTGCTTGACCGGCACCTGGCAAGACAGGCGCCAGCCTTCCTTCTTTTCACCCATGGTGAAGTGGGATTCTTCGGTCGGCAGGATGGAACCGCCGCCTTCCGAGATCCGGCACTTGCACTGGGCACAGGAGCCACCGCCACCACAGGCGGAGGACAGGAAGATGCCGTTGGCGGCCAGGGTCTGCAGCAGCTTGCCGCCAGCCTGGGTCGTCAGGGTGTTGGCGGGATCGTTGTTGATCTCGATCTGGACGTCACCACTCGAGACCAGCTTGCTGCGTGCCGCGAGAATCACGAGCACCAGGCCGATAACGACCACGGTGAACATGACGACGCCGAGCACGATGATGGAGGTATCTACCATTTCGATTTCCTTATGCTCGGTTGCGTTACAGCTGGACGCCGGAGAAGGACATGAAGCCCAGCGACATCAGGCCAACGGTGATGAAGGTGATGCCCAGACCCTGCAGGCCAGCCGGCACGTCAGAGTACTTGAGCTTCTCGCGGATACCGGCCAGTGCAGCGATGGCCAGTGCCCAACCGAAACCGGCACCCACGCCATAGATGACGGACTCACCGAAGGTGTAGTCACGCTGCACCATGAACAGGGCCGCACCGAGGATGGCGCAGTTGACCGTGATCAGCGGCAGGAACACGCCCAGCGCGTTGTAGAGCGCCGGCACGAACTTGTCGAGGAACATCTCGAGGATCTGGACGATCGCCGCGATGACGCCGATGTAGGACAGGTAGCCCAGGAAGGACAGGTCGATGCTTTCCGCCCCTTCCAGACCCGTCCAGGTCAGCGCGCCTTCACGCAGCAGGTAGTTCAGGATCAGGTTGTTGACCGGGACGGTCACCGCCAGCACGACGATGACGGCCACGCCCAGACCGATCGCGGACTGGATCTTCTTGGACACCGCCAGGAAGGTACACATGCCCAGGAAGAAGGCCAGTGCCATGTTCTCGACGAACACGGCCTTGATGAACAGGCTCAGATAGTGTTCGAACATGTTACACAGCCTCCTTGATCTTGGTGTTGGCGGTAATCTTGTACTCCGCCTTCTCGACCTGCTCCGGGTAGATGCTGCGCAGCACCCAGATGAACAGACCGATGACGAAGAACGCGGACGGCGGCAGCAGCATCAGACCGTTCGGGATGTACCAGCCACCGTCATTGACGGTCTGCAGGATGGTCACACCGAACAGGGAGCCGGAACCGAACAGCTCACGCACGAAGCCGACCACCAGCAGGATCACGGTGTAGCCGAGACCGTTGCCGATACCGTCGATGAAGCTCATCGTCGGGCCATTCTGCATGGCGTAGGCTTCAGCGCGACCCATCACGATGCAGTTGGTAATGATCAGACCGACGAAGACCGACAGCTGCTTGGACGTCTCGAAGGCGAAGGCCTTCAGCGACTGGTCGACCACGATGACCAGCGAGGCAATGATCGTCATCTGCACGATGATGCGGATGGACGACGGGATGTGATTGCGGATCAACGAGATGAACATGCTGGAGAACGCTGTCACCAGGCACACCGCGATACCCATGATCAGGGCGGTGTTCATCGAGTTGGTCACCGCCAGCGCGGAGCAGATACCGAGGATCTGCAGCGCGATGGGGTTGTTCTTGAAGATCGGCGTCGTCAGGACACCTTTAGGAGTTTCGGCTGCCATCATTACGCTCCTTTGACGTCACGGAACTGGGTCAGGTACTTGGCGAAGCCATTCTCACCCATCCAGAACTGCAACAGGTTGGTCACGCCGTTGCTGGTCAGGGTAGCCCCTGACAGCGCATCGACCTGGTACTTGGCATCCGGAGAAGACGGATTCACGCCGCCCTTCTTCAGGTGCACTTCCGGGTCCATGCTGCCTTCGGGATAGATCTTCTTGCCATCCCACTGGGCCTTCCACTTCGGGTTGTCGACTTCGCCGCCAAGCCCCGGAGTTTCGCCCTGCTGGTAGAAGGAGAGACCGACCACGGTGTTGCCGTCCCCCTTCAGTGCCAGATAGCCGTACATCATTGACCACAGGCCGTTGCCGCGCACCGGGACGATGATCTCGTCCGGCTGCTCGACATCACCGACCAGATAGACCACGGAGTACTGCTCACGACGCTTGATGCCCGGCAGGTCTTCGTCGCCAGACAGGGTGCGTGAGGTGGCCGGGTCCTTGGACATCTTGGCCTGGTCGTACTTCTCCGGGTCGATGTCGTCGACGTATTCACCGGAATCCAGGTCCACCACCTTGGCGGTGACCTTGTCACGGAACTGCTGACCGATGTCCTCACCCGGCTGCAGCAGCTCGGCGACCGCGAGGATGTTGCTCTTGCGGTCCAGCTCGGCATTGGTCATCTGCATCGGACGCAGCACGACCGCTGCGGTGGAAACCACCACCGAGCAGACGATGCACAGCCCGAGCGCGACGCCGAGGGTTTTCTTGATGGAGTTGTTGCTGGCCATGTCAGACGGTCTCCTCGTTCGCGATGCCGGCAGTCTCGCGCTTGACGCGGCGCTTGATGTTGGCCTGCACGACGAAGTGGTCGATCAGCGGAGCGAACAGGTTGGCGAACAGGATCGCCAGCATGATGCCCTCCGGGAAGGCCGGGTTGGCGACACGGATCAGCACGGTCATCACGCCGATCAGTGCACCGAATACCAGCTTGCCCTTGTTGGTCATGGACGCGGAGACCGGGTCGGTGGCCATGAAGACCATGCCGAAGGCGAAGCCGCCGATGACCATGTGCCAGTACCACGGCATCTCGAACATGGCATTGGTGTCGCTGCCGATGGCATTGAACAGCGCCGAGGTCGCGATCATGCCCAGCAGGACGCCCAGCATGATTCGCCACGAGGCGATACGCGTCCACAGCAGCACTGCGGCACCGAGGAAGATCGCCAGTGTGGAGACCTCACCCACCGAGCCCGGAATGAAGCCGAGGAAGGCGTCGGTCCAGCTCATCTGCTGCATCAGGGCACCCATGCCATCCTGCGCGGCAGTGGAGAGCGCGGTCGCACCGGTGAAGCCATCCGCCGGCACCCATACCGCGTCGCCGGAAATGCTGGCCGGGTAGGCGAAGTACAGGAAGGCACGGCCGGACAGTGCCGGGTTGAGGAAGTTCTTGCCGGTACCGCCGAAGACTTCCTTGCCGATCACCACACCGAAGGTGATACCGAGCGCGACTTGCCACAGCGGAATGGTCGCCGGCAGTGTCAGGGCGAACAGCACCGAGGTGACGAAGAAGCCTTCGTTGACCTCGTGGCCGCGACGCATCGCGAACAGCACTTCCCAGAACCCGCCGACCGCGAAGGTCACCAGATAGATGGGCAGGAAGTAGGTGGCCCCCAGAATGAAGTTGGCCCACACGCTGCCGGCATCGTGGCTACCCGCCAGCAGCATGACGATGGCTTCACGCCAGCCGCCCAGTGCGCTGTAACCGCCAGCGATGGCCTCGTTGGCCTGCAGACCGGCGTTGTACATGCCGAAGAACATGGCCGGGAAGGTACACATCCAGACCGTGATCATGATGCGCTTCAGATCGATGCCATCACGCACGTGAGTGGTGCTGCGCGTGACGCTCGCCGGCGCATAGAAAATGGTGTCCACGGCTTCGTAGAGCGCGTAGAACTTCTCGTACTTGCCACCTTTGTGGAAGTGCGGCTCCAGGTTATCCAGAGTCTGTCGAATGCCCATCATCAGACCTCTTTCTCGATCGTGGTGAGGTTGTCACGCAGGATGGGACCGTACTCGTACTTGCCCGGGCACACGTAGGTGCACAGCGCGAGGTCCTCTTCATCAAGCTCCAGGCAGCCAAGCTGCATGCCGGTCTCGATATCACCCACGATCAGCGAACGCAGCAGCTGCGTCGGCAGAATGTCCAGCGGCATGACCGCCTCGTACGCGCCCACCGGCACCATGGCACGCTCGGAGCCGTTGGTGGAGGTGTTCGGACGGTAGTCGGTCAGGCCGGTCAGCTTCGACAGGTAGATACCCAGCACCGAGTGACGCTTGGCGCCCATCGACAGCCAGCCCATGAAGGCACGCTTGTTGCCTTCCTCGAGCAGGCTCACCTGATTGTGGTAGCGGCTGACGAAACGCAGCGCCCCTTCACAGGTCAGGCCGGAGAACACCGAACCGGAGATGACACGCGTGTCTTCCGGCTGCTCGACTTCGCCCTTGAGCAGCTCTTCGGTGCTGGCGCCCAGACGGGTGCGCAGCAGACGCGGCTTGGTGGCACGCGGGCCACCGACGGCGATGACGCGCGTGGTGTCCAGGCGACCTTCCGCCAGCAGCGTACCGATGGCGACCACATCCTGATAACCGACATGCCAGACCTGACGCTGCAGGCTGACCGGTGCGAGGTGATGGATGTGCGTGCCCGGCAGACCCGCCGGGTGCGGGCCCTTGAAGGACTCGCTGACCACACCGGAGACGTCGCCACCCGGGATATCAGCACCCGGTGCCTGACACAGGAACACCTTGCCTTCGGTCAGACGCGTCAGTGCGACGAGACCCTGACGGAAAGCGGCTTCCTGGCCCTTGAGCACCACGGCCGGATCCGCGGACAGCGGGTGGGTATCGATGGCGGTGACGAAGATGGCTGCCGGCTTGGCATCCAGCGCCGGCACGCGCGAGAACGGGCGGGTACGCAGCGCCGTCCACAGGCCGGACTCGACCAGCTGGTCGACCACGACCTGACGTTCGAGACCTGCAATGGCGGCGTCGCCATGTGCAGTGAATTCCACAGCTTCGCCCTGCGCGTCGATCTCGATGACCACGGACAGAAGCTTGCGCTTCTCGCCACGATTGATCTCGACCACAGTACCGGCAGCAGGCGCGGTGTAACGGACGCCCGGGGTCTTCTTGTCAGTGAACAGGAGTTGCCCCTGCTTCACCTTGTCCCCTTCGCGGACTTCCATCGTCGGCTTCATGCCGACGTAGTCAACACCCAGGATCGCTACGCGACGAACGGGCTGCGCATCCTCGATACGCTGCTCCGGCGCCCCGGCGATGGGGAGATCCAGGCCACGTTTGACTTCGATCATAGACTCGCCCAATTGTCGGATCTGATGTTGTTCAGGAAAGATCACCCATCGTAGATACGCCTCGAGGCCGATAATTGACCAGGCAACCTCGCAATTTTCGCGTATCAGGCAATGTGAATGCTTTTCTTATCAGACGGTTGGAGGTGTAGCCCAGAGATTGGACCGGCCCAAAAAAATCCGGCTCATTATAAAGATGCGAGGCCGGAAAGACCATACGACACTAAAGTTGTGCGCACGCCGAAAACGCCAACGCCCCCGCCATCATTGAGGGCAGGGGCGTTGTAACAGCTGGTATTTATTTCAATTTTTCGCAAGTCACACCACAGACGCGGCGCATTGACTCAGCGCGTCGGGAAGTAGCTGAAACGCACGTTGGACATGTGCTGCAGAATACGCACCACCTGACAGCTGTAACCGAACTCGTTGTCGTACCACACGTACACGACGGCCTGCTTGTCGGTGACGATGGTCGCCTGGCCGTCGACGATGCCGGAATGGCGGTTGCCGACGAAGTCCGAGGACACCACTTCACAGGAATCGACGTAGTCGATCTGCTTCTGCAGCGAGGAATGCAGCGAGGCGGTGCGCAGGAAGTCGTTCATGCGCTCGGCGTCGCTGGCGGTGTTCAGCGTCAGGTTGAGGATCGCCATCGAGACATTGGGCGTCGGCACGCGGATCGCGTTGCCGGTCAGCTTGCCGGAAAGCTCCGGCAGCGCCTTGGCGACGGCCTTGGCGGCACCGGTCTCGGTCAACACCATGTTGAGGGCCGCGGCACGGCCACGACGATCACCACTGTGGAAGTTGTCGATCAGGTTCTGGTCGTTGGTGTAGGAGTGCACCGTCTCGACGTGACCCTGGCTGACACCGTACTCGTCGTGCAGCACCTTCAGCACCGGCACGATGGCGTTGGTGGTACAGGAAGCCGCGGAGATGATGCGGTCATCATCGCTGATGTCGGTGTGGTTGACACCGTAGACGATGTTCTTGAGATCGCCCTTGCCCGGCGCCGTCAGCAGTACCTTGGCCACGCCCTTGCACTCCAGGTGCTGGCCCAGGCCCGCTTCGTCACGCCACTTGCCGGTGTTGTCGACCACGATGGCGTTGTCGATGCCGTGCGCGGTGTAATCGATCTCGGTGGGCGAATTGGCGTAGATGATCTTGATGTAGTTGCCGTTGACGATCAGCGCCGAGTTTTCTTCATCGACGGTGATGCTGCCCTCGAAGGGACCGTGCACCGAGTCGCGACGCAGCAGGCTGGCCCGCTTTTCCAGATCATCCTTGCTGCCACGCACCACGATGGCGCGCAGACGCAGCAGGTTACCGCCGCCAGCCTTCTCGATCATGATGCGCGCCAACAGGCGACCGATACGCCCGAAGCCATACAGGACGACGTCCTTCGGGTCGCCGCCCATGCCGCCTTCGACGTAGCCACCGACGATGTCGGCCAGCTCACGCTTGAGGAAGGCGGTGATGTCCGACTCGTCAGAGCGCTTGAAGGCGACGGCCAGCTTGCCGATGTCGACGTGGGCCGGCCCCAGGTTGAGCTCGATCATCGCGCGCACCAGCGGGAAGGTATCTTCCACTGACAGCTCGACGCCTTCGGCCTTGCGCACCCAACGGTGGTTCTTGAGGATGCGCACCATCGAGCGATTGATCAGCGAACGCCCGTAGATGGAGGGCACGACGTTGAAGCGGCGGTAGAGATCTCCCAACAGCGGGATCATCTGCTCCGCGAGGGCTTCATTGTCCTGCCACTGCTTGAAACAGGCTTCGAGATTCTCTTGGCTCACGGGTGCATCCTCTCACGTGCGGGCAAATAATGATGGTCGTCACCGAGCGCTTGGCGACGCCGGACAAGGCCAGCTGAGTATGCGTAACGCGGCTATGCACCACAATGAAAGGATGGTCGCACGCAGGGTAGTAGTGCTACAGAATCAACGATTTGACTACAAAAGCGTTTCCCCCATCCCGCGCTCGGCCATCTGTGTCCACGGTGCTGAAAAGCGCATCACTTGCCCCCATATAGCGACTGACTTGCTATGATCAAGCGCGACTCCTTTCATGGCGGCGACTGACGTTGCAGCCCCTTGCGCTGCGACAGCTTGCGTTGAAGCGCGCCTGCCTTGTTGCTCTCCTGAGTGTGCCGCGCGCTCACCAATGTGCCGTGCACCCGAGAGACTGCCTTGCGCCCATGAGTCGCTCAGCATCATCTGCATGCGTGGACCGCTCACCGCGAGCGACTGACCCAGCACCTTATTCACTCGGGCCCTGCCCGTGACGTCATCCCGTGCCGTGAACGCCGCAAGGCGTTGCGCCCAAGCCCAGGACACAAGACACCAGAGCCCATGTTCGAGACTCCGCTGACGCCCCCGTTGCCGCGCTCGCGCCGCGAAACCACCTTCTGGATGCTCAATGACCCCAGCGCCGCGGCGCTGGCGCTGGCGCGCCTGGCCGATGCCGATGAAGCGCCGCTGATGGTCATCACGCCGGACACCGCCAGCGCCCAGCGCCTGGAAGCCGACCTGCGCTTCTATACGCGCCATCCCGAGCGCCTGCTGCCCTTCCCCGATTGGGAAACGCTGCCCTACGACAGCTTCTCGCCGCACCAGGACATCGTCTCGGAGCGTCTGCGCACCCTGCGCACGCTGCAGACCAGCCGCCGCGCCATCGTGCCGGTACCGGTCAACACCCTGATGCAGCGCCTCGCGCCGGTGGATTACATCGCAGGCCAGGTCTTCAGTCTCGCCAAGGGCGACATCCTCAATCGCGAAGACTTCCGCTCACGCCTGTCGCGAGCCGGTTACCGCGCGGTGGAGACGGTCTACGAGCCGGGCGAATACGCGCTGCGCGGCGCATTGATCGACCTGTTCCCCATGGGCAGCGAGCAGCCGCTGCGCATCGACCTGTTCGATGACGAGATCGACACCCTGCGTGCCTTCGACCCTGACACCCAGCGCAGTGGCGACAAGGTCGAGGCGATCGAGATTCTGCCCGCACATGAATACCCGCTGACGCGTGGCGCCATCGCCTGCTTCCGCGAGGGCTTCGAGACGCTGTTCGATGTCGACCCGCGCCAGTGCATTCTCTACAACGACGCCATCAAGGGCATTCCCTCGCCGGGGCTCGAGCAGTACCTGCCGCTGTTCTTCGACGAGACCGCGACGCTGTTCGATCATATGGGCGACGAGCTGCGCATCGCCATGCTGCCCGGCGTGCGCGAGGCGGCCGAGAGCCACTGGGACGCCATCACCACCCGCTACGCCAATCTGGGCGTCGACCCGACACGCCCGCTGCTGCCACCGCACCGAGCCTTCGTGCCGGTCAATGAGCTGCTGGGCCTGATCAAGCAGCACGAGCGCATCGAGCTGGTACGCGAGCCCAATGCCCACGCCATCGAGTTCGGCCATCAGACCCTGCCGAGCCTGGCCATCGATGCGCGCAGCGCCGACCCGACCCAGGCCCTGGCCAGCTTCCTCAAGCAACGCCTGAACGGTGAGCACGCCCAGCGCGTACTGTTCGTCGCCGAGACCCAGGGCCGCCGCGAAGTCGTCGAGGAGCAGCTCACCCCGCTGCTGCGCGGCTTCGGGCTGCGCAGCCTGGATGACTTCGCAAGCTTCGAGCACTTCGTGGATAGCCCAGCCGCCGTCGGCCTGACCGTCGGTGGCCTGACGCATGGCACCTGGGTGGCCAGCGCGCAGGCAGAAGATGCCCTGTCCAGCGATGACAGCGACAGCCACAAGGGGCTGGTGGTCATCACCGAGACCGAGCTCTACGGCGAAGTGGTACGTCAGAGCCGCCGCCAGGCGCGCGCCACCGATGACAACGAGCTGGCCGTGCGCCACCTCTCGGAGTTGCGTGAAGGCGCGCCGGTGGTGCACCACACCCACGGTGTCGGCCGCTATCTGGGGCTGGAGACCATCAACGCCGGTGGTCAGGAGGCCGAGTTCCTCGCGCTCGAATACGCCGATGGCGCCAAGCTCTACGTGCCGGTGGACAGCCTGCACCTGATCTCGCGCTATTCCGGGGCCAGTGACGAGCTGGCACCGCTGCACAAGCTGGGCTCCGAGCAGTGGGAGAAGGCCAAGCGCAAGGCGGCCGAGAAGATCCGCGATACCGCCGCCGAGCTCTTGGACGTCTATGCACGCCGCGAGGCACGTGTCGGCCATGCCTGTGACTTCCCCGCCGAGGACTACGCACGCTTCGCGGCCAGTTTCCCCTTCGAGGAAACCCCGGACCAGGCGCAGACCATCGGCGCGGTGATCCAGGACATGTGCGCGCCCCAGCCGATGGACCGCGTGGTATGTGGCGATGTCGGCTTCGGCAAGACGGAAGTCGCGATGCGCGCCGCCTTCCTCGCCGTCAACTCCGGCCGTCAGGTGGTGGTGCTGGTGCCCACCACCCTGCTCGCCCAGCAGCACTACGACAACTTCCGCGATCGCTTCGCCGACACCGCGGTGGAGATCGCCCTGCTGTCGCGCTTCACCAGCGGCAAGGGCCAGGAAGCCTCGCTCGAGCGCATCAGAAACGGCCAGGCCGATATCGTGATCGGCACTCACAAGCTGCTCTCCAAGTCGCTGGAGCTGCCCAACATGGGGCTGTTGATCATCGATGAGGAGCACCGCTTCGGCGTCTCCCAGAAGGAGCGCCTCAAGAGCCTGCGCGCCGAGGTCGATATCCTGACCCTGACTGCCACGCCGATTCCGCGCACGCTGAACATGGCGATGAGCGGCATCCGCGACCTGTCCATCATCGCCACGCCGCCGGCGCGCCGCCTGTCGGTGAAGACCTTCGTCCAGCAGCGCAACGACGGCGTGGTCAAGGAAGCCATCCTGCGCGAGCTGCTGCGCGGCGGGCAGGTCTACGTGCTGCACAATGAAGTCAAGACCATCGAGGAGAGCGCCGCGCGCATCGCGGAGCTGGTGCCGGAGGCCAATGTCGGCGTCGCCCACGGCCAGCTGCCGGAGCGCAGCCTGGAGCGGCGCATGTCGGACTTCTATCACAAGCGCTTCAACGTGCTGGTGTGCTCGACCATCATCGAGACCGGCATCGACATCCCGAGCGCCAACACCATCATCATCGAGCGCGCCGACAAGTTCGGCCTGGCCCAGCTGCACCAGCTGCGTGGCCGCGTCGGGCGCTCGCATCACCAGGCCTACGCCTACCTGCTGACCCCACACCCCAAGGCGATGACCCGCGATGCGGTCAAGCGTCTGGAGGCGATCAGCGAGTCCCAGGACCTCGGTGCCGGCTTCACGCTGGCCTCCCATGACATGGAGATTCGCGGCGCGGGTGAGCTGTTGGGTGACGAGCAGTCCGGCCAGATGGAAACCATCGGCTACTCGCTGTACATGGAGATACTCGATCGCGCCGTGAAGGCCATCAAGGCGGGCAAGACGCCCAATATCGAGTCACCGCTGGATGAAGGCGTCGAGGTCAGCCTGAATCTGCCGGCACTGATTCCGGCCGATTATCTGCACGACGTCCAGCAACGCCTGATGATGTACAAGCGCATCAGCAACGCCGAGAACGCAAGCGACCTGCGCGAACTGCAGGTCGAGATGATCGACCGTTTCGGCCTGCTGCCGGAGCCGGTCAAGACGCTGTTCCGCCAGACCCAGCTGCGCCAGCGTGCCCAGGCGCTGGGCATCATCAAGCTGGAGGCCGGCGCCGGACGTGGTCGCATCATCTTCGGCGCCCAGACGCCAGTCGATCCGCTGACGCTGGTCAACCTGATCCAGCGCCAGCCGGATGTCTACAAGCTGGAAGGCGCCGACACGCTGCGCTTCGCCACCGACATGGATGACGCCGAGGCGCGCTTCAGCTTCTGCGAGACCCTGCTGGACCTGCTCAACGCCAAGACCAAGGCGGCCTGACGCGCCCTGTGCTACCAGGCGCCTGGGCTCGAACTTGGGCATGAACTTGAGCTTGAACTTGAACTTGAGATTGAGCTTGAGCGAAACACGAAAACGGCCTGCATCGCGGATGCAGGCCGTTTTCGTGCGGGCATACCCTCTACACGCTCTACACCCTTTACACGCCCTACCCTACCTACACCACCGCATCCCCCACTCCCCTCCTGAAGTCAGGCAGCTCAGGCATGGCGCGCCAACAGCGTCGCCAACAAGCGCTGCACCCTGGGCATGCCGGCCTCGATCACGGATTCCGTGCCCGCGCGGGTCGGCTCCTCTTCGCCGACGCCCGCGGCATGACTGATCACCAGACACAGGCTGGCGTATTCCATCTCGAGCTCGCGGGCCAGCACGGCCTCGGGCATGCCCGTCATGCCGACCAGCGTATTGCCATCGCGCGCCATCAGGCGGATCTCGGCGGCAGTCTCCAGCCGCGGCCCCTGCACCACGCCCAGCACCCCACCGGCCGTGAGGGGCAGCCCCGCCTCGGCCGCCGCCGCATGCAGCTCCTCACGCCAGACCCGGTGATACGGCCAGGCGAACGACACATGCTGGAACGGCTTGAAACGCCCATCGAAGAACGAACCCTCGCGGCCGGTGGTGTAATCGATCAGCTGGTCCGGCACCACCAGCGTGCCCGGGGCCAGCGTCGGGTCGATGCCGGACACACAGTTGACTCCCACCACATGAGTCGCACCAGCCTGCTTGAGCGCCCATAGATTGGCGCGATAGTTGATGCGATGCGGCGGCACCTTGTGCGGTTGGCCATGACGGGCCAGAAACAGCAGCGACTGCCCATTCAAACGCCCCTCCACGACACCACAGGTGGCCGCCCCTAGGGGTGTTTCCTGCCCACCGCGCTTGAGCACTTCCATGCCTGACCAACTGCCGAACCCCGTCCCACCGATCACCGCCAGCATTGCCCGCCTCCTTGCCACCCATGTGCAGGAATCTCCCGAGACCGGACACTCCGATCCTCAGCGAACGCTACTCCGAGCCGACCGACGACGACAAGCACAATCGTCACGCTCTGCGCCAGGAGAACAGAAAAGACCCCGAAAACGACACCACCCGCCGCGGTTGCCCGGGCGGGTGGTGAACGAGTGTCATATCGCGGGATGGCGGCTGCCATCCAGCAAATCTTACAGACCTTTGGGCGCGTAGATGCCCGGCGCGTTACGCCAGTAGCCCTTGTAGTCCATGCCGAAGCCGAACAGGAAGCGGTCTTCGACGTCGAGACCACAGAAATCGGCCTTGAAGCCCGGATAGGCCTTGCGGTCATGCTTCTTGTCGACCAGCACACAGCTGGACACGCTGCGCGCACCGGCTTCACGGCAGTACTCGAGAATCGCGGCCAGGGTGCCACCCTCATCGAGAATGTCATCGACGATCACCACGTCGCGACCGGCCATCGGCAGCTCCGGGTTGACGCGCCAGAACAGCTCACCGCCGCGCATCGCGCCACGGTAGCGAGTGGCGTGCAGATAATCGACTTCCAGCGGGAAGTCGAGGCGGGTCAGCAGCTGGCCGGCGGTGATCAGGCCGCCGTTCATCACGCAATAGAAGATCGGCATGCGATCGCCGAGGCGTTCCGTCAGCTCAACGGCCATGCGGTCGAGTGCCACTTCAAGGTCAGCTTGCGGGATCAGGCAATCGGCGTTGTCCATCACCTCACGCATTTCGTCATGCAGGGCGGTGAGGGTCTCAGGCGTCGGAGTCAGCATCGGGAGTTTCCTGGGTGTCACTGGCCTCATCTCCACGCCGGACGGGCGCAGAGGAGGATGTAGCAGCGGCGGTTGAATCAGAACGGCGGCGGGACCCGCGCGTCTGCGTGTCTGATGACGCCGCGGCATTCTCAGCCTCGGCGTCGTGTTCATGGTGGCGTCCTTCGAAGGACAGTACATCGGCAAAATGCAGACGCTGGCCCGGCAGCGCCACCTGGGCATCATGCTCACGGATGATGTCGTGCACCCTGAGCAGGACATCCTGCTTGATCGCGTGGTACTTCACCCAGTCGGTGGTGCGCGTGAAGACATAGACGAAGAAGTTCAGCGAATGCTCACCGTAGGTGGTGAAGTTGACGATCTGGGTGCGCGTCTGATCGATCTCGTCATGGCCTTCCAGCATCTCGCGTACCGCGGCAACGATGGGGCCGACCTGGGCGGCATCCTCATAGCGCAGCCCCACGGTCTCGAAGATGCGGCGATTGTACATACGCGACGGATTCTCCACCGAGATGCTGGTGAAGATGGCGTTCGGCACGTAGAGGGGCCGCATGTCGAAGGTGCGGATGCGCGTCAGGCGCCAACCGATATCCTCGACGGTGCCCTCGATCTCGCGGTCCGGTGAGCGGATCCAGTCGCCGACCTTGAAAGGCCGGTCGAGATGGATCATCAGGGCGCCGAAGAAGTTGGCCAGCAGATCCCGCGCCGCAAAGCCGACCGCGATACCGCCGACACCCCCGAAGGCCAGCACCCCGGACAGCGAGACGCCGAGATTCTGCAGGATGGCCAGCCCCACCAGCACGACCACGACCGCCCGCAGCAGCTTGCTGATCGCCGAGGCCGTGGTGGCATCCATCGCGTTGACATTGGTGCCGGGCGGCGGCATGGTGCGCAGCGCCTCGAAGCGCTTGACCATGCGAATCAACGCCCAGGCCAGCGCCAGCAGGGTCACGATCTGGCGCGCCGTGCCCAGATACTTCTCGGCCCCGCCGAGGCTGAACTGGCCGGCGATGATGCCGAGCGCCAGCAACACCCCCATGCTGTAGAGCCAGAATGACAAGGGATGACGCAGGCCATGCACCAGGGCGTCATCCCACAGGTTGCGACTCTTCTCGGCATGCGTCGCCAGGCGGCTGAGCACCACTCGCTCGATGAGGTGCAGCAACAGCACCGCCAGCAGCAGCAGAGCGAGATTGATGCCCCACAGCGGCAGACCAAAGGTCTGCTCGACCCAGTGGCGCAGCGGCTCGACCCATTGATTGATCATCTCTTCGGCAGGCGCTGCCAGCTTGTCGGCAGCAGCCTCGGTGGCGGATTGCTCAGCCATGGGTATTCCTTGCCAGTCTTCGACTCGAAAGAGGCACCGCGTGCCTGATTATTGCGCGCTACCGGACTCAGAGGCCGACCGTGCGTCAGACGCCTCAGGCGCCTCGGCAGCGCCTAGCGTGCCCGAGGGCATGTCAGCCTGCCGTGATGCCTGACTGGCCGCCATCGATTCGAGCCGCGCGTGGGTGCGCCGCCAGCGTGCCAGCCCCACCAGGCCATCCAGCGTCGGGCGAGCTCGCGCATAGCGCAGCCGCGCCTGGCGCTTGCCACGGTGGCGCTGCTCATCGTCATCGAGGCTGTCGAGCACTTCGCGCGCGGCGGCCGGGTCATTGCAGACCAGCGCCATGTCGCAGCCGGCGTCCAGCGCCAGGCGCGCACGCTCTGCCGGACCACCTTCCGCGACAGCCGCCGCCATGCCGAGATCATCGGAGAAGATGGCGCCCTTGAAGCCGAACTCTTCGCGCAGCAGGCCCAACCAGCTGGGCGAGAAGCCCGCGGGACGTGCATCGAAATCCGGATAGATCACATGCGCCGGCATCACGCCGCCCAGACGCTCGGCGAGGGCCGCGAAGGGCTTGAGGTCATGCTCGCGCAGCTCGCGGAACGGCCGCGGGTCGACCACGCGCTCCAGATGGGTATCTGCCGAGATGCCACCATGCCCCGGGTAATGCTTGCCGACGGCGGACATGCCCGCCTCCTGCAACCCGTCGATGAAAGCGCCGCCCACCGCGATGACGTCTTCCGGCGTGGCGCCGAAGCTGCGATCGCCAATGATGGTCGAGCCCGCCACATCGATATCCAGTACCGGCGCAAAGGTGATATCACAGCCGATGGCTGCCATTTCCATGCCCAGCAGCCAGCCGGCATCGCGTGCCAGACCCAGGCCTGCGGCCTGGGCGTCTTCGCCGCAGCCATCACAGTCACGCCCGAGGCAGCACTGTGCCAGGCTGCGCATCGTTGGCAGGCGTGTCACGCCCTCGCGCAGACGCTGGACGCGCCCGCCTTCCTGATCGATGGCGATCAGCAGGTGGGGATTGACGCTGCGAATCTCGCGGCTCAGCTCCAGCACCTGCTCGGGAGAGGCGCAATTGCGCGCAAACAGGATGACGCCCCCGACGGCAGGGCGTGCCAGCAGTTCACGTTCGTCGCGGGCGAGGGTCAGCCCCGCAACATCGACCATTACGGAGCCCAGCGGCTGTGTCATGTCATCCTTCCTGTCCATGGCCTGCGGCAGTGATGTCCCGTGAAGAGAGGAATCACGACCGCCAGGACTTCATGTCTTTTACGGGGCTCGGCAGCCTGGAAGAAACGTGATGAATCAGGCTGCCAGCGCGAGGAAAGGCGCAATTCTAGCCGACTGAACCCCTATCGAACAGTCGCGGCCAGCTGCGCCTCGGCAAGGGGCTGTCACGTAGATTCCGGTAACAGCTCATGGAGGGTATCAGACTCGGACACCAACGCCTTCAGGCATGCAGCAGCACCGGAGTGTCGGGCACAGCCTCGGCAAAGAGTCGCAGCAGATCGTCATCACGCAAGCGAATGCAGCCGTGGGACGCCGCTACCCCCATGGGCTCAGTGCTGGGCGTGCCATGAAAATAGATGTAGCGGCGCAGGCTATCGACCCGCTCGCCGCGGGCATTGCGACCACGATTGACGCCGGGCTCGCGGCCGCTGAGCCACAGAATGCGCGTCAGGATCCAGTCACGCTCAGGATGCTCTAAGGCAAGCTCGGGCGTGAACACCTCGCCCGTGAAGCGCCGGCCGCGATAGACGGCGCCACGCGGATTGCCCGCCCCGATGGCGGCACGAATCACATGCCAGCCGGTTGGCGTGCAACCGCTGCCGTCGAGCTCGCCGATACCGTTGAGGCCGCTGGAGATCGCGCAGGCGTGCACCAGCGCGTCAGGGTCAGCCGCGGGGGGCGGCGCATCACGACTGCCACTCGGCATGTCATTGCGTATCTCAAGCCTCTGGCGCGAGAGATCCACCGCTACCCAGCAGGCCATCAGCTGGCCGCCTGGGTGACCGCCTCACCATCCCCGAGCGAGGCAGGCAGCGGCGCTGCCATCGCCGCGACCACCACCGGACGCATGTGCTGGATCAGCTCGCGCACCGTGGTGTGATGGCCGTACTCGGCCTCCTCGATATCGCGCAGCGCATCCAGGCCCGAGAAGGTAAAGATCACGCTGCCGAGCATGAAGTGCAGACGCCAGAAGCGCTCGTTGTCCGGCAGATCAGGCGTCGCCAGCTTCAGAAGCTCGGCGAAGCGGCTGAAGACCGTGCCGTAATGCTCACGGATATAGCGCCGCATGTGGCCCTGACCCTGGGTATAGGCCAGCCCGAGCAGGCGCATGAAGGTACGCAGACTGTTGCGCTCGGCCGGCACCTCCAGCACGGTACGCGCCATCACCTCCAGCAGGACCTCCAGCGGCACCTGACGCCCGGCGTATTGCTGCTCGATGCTGTCGAGTGCCGCGTGGAAACGCTCACTGAAAGGGTCGAGATAGCGCGCGAAGACCGCCTGGATCAGCGATTTCTTGGAGCCGAAGTGGTAGTTCACCGCCGCCAGATTGACCTTGGCCTTGCTGGTGATGTTGCGCAGTGAGGTCTCGGCGAAGCCGCGCTCGGCGAACAGCACCTCGGCAGTATCGAGGATGCGGGTAACGGTATCGGTCTGGGCCATGGGCGGAACCCTTGTCAGGTAGAAAAGGACTGGAGTCGTAGGTCACGGCGCAAGCCCCGCGCGGCGACTCTCTCATGAGGTGGTGCAGGTTCACCGCAAGGCGCGTTCGATCATGGCACCCGTGAGCACTACCATCGGCGAACATTCGTTTGAAACACCTTGATTCTAGCGCGCCATGCCATGACTGACAATTCTCTCGCGTTTCAAACACCAGAGGTTTAGCCAAGCCTGATATTCCCTCAACGCTGACCGAGCCGATTCAAGGGCTCGTCATGCTCGGTGACTGACCACCCACGCCAGAGCCAGGCCGGGTTCATCTCCAGGCATTCACTTCCAGGCATTCACTTCCAGGCATTCCCTTCCAGGCATTCCCTTCAAGAAAGAGTGCCTCGGATATCGGCACGAAAAGTCGCCAGACAGCGATATCTCGACGACTACCTGCCCTTTGAGGCCACCACGCAAGCCACGATGCCTTGCATGACCGCCATGACTGGATACAATGACAGTTGTATGGATGCACACCCCGTGCCGTCAGCTCAAGATGCCGCCCAGGCCAAAGGCAATGCCATGACCCAGCCGCTTACTCCGCGCCAGCAGGATGTCTTCGACTTCATCATCAAGACCATCAAGTCCTCTGGCTACCCACCGACGCGGGCCGAAATCGCCCAGGCGCTGGGCTTCCGCTCGCCGAATGCCGCCGAGGAGCATCTGCGTGCCCTCAAGCGCAAGGGCGCCATCGAGATGGTGCCGGGCACCTCACGTGGCATTCGCGTGCCGTCGCTGGCTGACGTCGACGACAGCGCCAACGATGGTCTGCCGGTGATCGGGGAAGTGGCCGCCGGCAGTCCGATTCTTGCCAGCGAGCATATCGACCGTCACTGCCCGCTGCCGAGCGACTACTTCTCGCCGGCTGCCGACTACCTGTTGCGCGTGCGCGGCGTGTCGATGAAGGACGTGGGAATTCTGGAAGGCGACCTGCTGGCCGTGCACCGCACCAGCAGCGTGCGTGACGGCCAGATCGTGGTGGCACGTCTGGGGGATGAGGTCACCGTCAAGCGCTTCCGCCGTGACGGGCATTACGTGTGGCTGGAAGCCGAGAACGAGGACTTCTCGCCGATCAAGGTCGACCTGCGCACGGACAGCCTGGAGATCGAGGGTCTCGGGGTGGGCGTCATCCGCGATGGCGGCCTGCACTGAGGCCTTGACCAGCAGCGCTTTTCTCGCAGAGTTCTGAGCAGCAGAAAAGCCGCACGCATTGCACAAAAAAACCCGCCTCGAGGCGGGTTTTTTTGTGCGCGAAGCGCGAGCGATGAATCAGTGCACGATGCCTTCTGACTGCTCGTCCTCGTCTTCTTCACCATCCCAGAGGCGAGTCCGGGTGATGGCGTGGTCGATCATCTCACGCGCGACCTCGAAACGATTGTCACGCAGCAGATCAGCGGCCTCGTCCGAAATGCGAATGCTGAGCAGCGGCTCACCTTCGCTTTCCGCGGCGCGCAGAATCACTTCACCATCTTCCATTTGCACAATTTCAAGTACGGCGGGATCGGACACGTCATTCCTCCTGCACGGCATCTCGCGAGATACCGGCGTCGTTGTAATCGTCAGCGCGACGGCTGGCAAGCCCGGCACCGCGTTGCCATCAGCGACGCAGAAAAAAGTACGACCACAGCCAGAGCCATGGTCGTACCGGAGAATGCAGGGCTTGCCACAATGCGATCAGTCTAGCACCCGTGAAGGCGAAACGTCACCCGATTGCCATGCGCCAGTCATCACCAGCGTGCAGCACCAGATCAACGCCTTGACCTACCACTCGACACTCGACTCGCGCAGCTGCGGCAGCAGCGCCTTGAATGCCGTGATGGCGGCACTGAGACGCTCGGCCAGCGAGGCGCTCGAGGCTGCCGCGATGATCAGACCATCACCACGCGAACGCGATTCCTCGCGGCGAGCGACGCCGCCCTCTTCATGCAGGCGGGTCACATCCGCGACCAGCTCAGACAACCAGCTGTCGGAATGCTCCAGCAGGCTGCGCAGCTGCTCGACCTCGGCGATGGGCGTCGGCGGCGACGCCAGGCGCTCGCGCCAGCTACCCTCTGGCCAGCGCGCCGTCACGGCACACTCTTCCAGCAATGACGCCAGCGCCAGCTCCAGCAGGGCGAGCGCGCCCTCTTCACCGGCCATGCGACGCGCCACGGCATGCTCATCGTCGCCAGAGGCTGCTGACTGGGCCAGCAGCAACTCGGCCTGATACAGCAGCTGATTGGTACGGGCACGCTGGCTCATCAGCTCTTGGCTCCCTTGCGCTTGTCCTCGACGACCCAGCGACCGTTGTCGTAGGTCGCTTTCCAACCGGTCGCCTTGCCTTCCTCATCGGTCATGACGTACTGAGCCTTGACCTTGCGCGAGAAGCGAATCTGCGCCGGACGTCCGTCCGGGTCCTGATCCGGGGCCTCGAGAATGAAGTGATACTTCTCCGGCAGCTCGTCGGCGTGCGCCTTGAGCTCCTTGACCAGCGGCGGACGCGTCTCGCGATTCTTGGGGAACTGACTGGCCGCCAGGAACAGGCCACTGGCGCCATCGCGCAGCACGTAGTGGTCCTCGACCTTGACGCAGGCAAGTTCCGGCATCGGAATCGGGTCCATCTTCGGCGGCGCCACTTCACCGGACTTGAGCAGCTTGCGGGTGTTCTTGCAATTCTCGTTGGTGCAGCCGAAGTACTTGCCGAAACGCCCGGTCTTGAGCTGCATGTCGGAACCGCACTTGTCGCACTCGATCACCGGGCCATCGTAGCCCTTGATGCGGAACTGACCTTCCTCGACCTCGTGACCGACACAGTCCGGGCTATTGCCGCAGACGTGCAGCTTGCGCTGCTCATCGATCAGGTAGCTGTCCATCGCGGTGGCGCAGATCGGGCAGCGACGCTTGGCGCGCAGCGCATCCGTCTCGGCATCTTCACCGGCATCGGCCGCCACGGCTTCATCGCCCGGCAGCAGATCGATGGTGGTCTTGCAGCGCTCCTTGGGCGGCAGGTTGTAGCCGGAACAGCCCAGGAAGACCCCGGTCGAGGCGGTACGGATCTGCATCTCACGTCCACAGGTCGGGCAGGCGATGTCCGTCGGCACCGGCTGGTTGGGACGCATGCCCTCTTCGGACTGGGCGTGGTCCAGCTCGGCCTTGAACTCGGCGTAGAAGGTGTCCAGCAGCTCGCGCCAGTTGCGTCCGCCGTTGGCCACCTCATCGAGATAGTCTTCCATGCGCGCCGTGAAGCCGAAGTCCATCAGGTCCTTGAAGGACTCGCTGAGGCGATCGGTGACGATGTCGCCCAGCTTCTCGGCATAGAAGCGACGGTTTTCCAGCGCCACGTAGCCACGGTCCTGGATGGTGGAGATGATGGCGGCATAGGTGGACGGACGACCGATACCGCGCTTCTCCAGCTCCTTGACCAGACTGGCCTCGGTGTAACGCGCCGTGGGCTTGGTGAAGTGCTGCAGCGGCTGCAGCTCGACCAGGTCCAGCTTCTCGCCGATGGCGAGGTCCGGCAGCGACTGGTCCTCTTCCTTCTTGCCCATCGGCTTCATGACACGCGTGTAGCCGTCGAACTTGAGCACACGGCCCTTGGCGCGCAGCTCGTAGCCATCCACTTCGATGGTCAGCGTGGAGGACAGGTATTCGGCCGGCAGCATCTGACAGGCCACGAACTGACGCCAGATCAGCTCATACAGGCGCTCGGCGTCACGCTCCATGCCGGCGAGATCGGTGGCGCGGCGCGACACTTCGGAAGGACGAATCGCTTCGTGCGCTTCCTGGGCGCCTTCCTTGCTGGAGTAGACGTTGGCCGCTTCCGGCAGGTAGTTGCTGCCGTATTCTTCGCTGATGAAGTCGCGTGCCGTAGCCACCGCGTCCGCCGACAGATTGGTCGAATCGGTACGCATGTAGGTGATGTAACCCGCCTCGTAGAGACGCTGGGCCATCATCATGGTCTTCTTGACCGAGAAGCCGAGACGACCACTGGCCGCCTGCTGCAGGGTCGAGGTGATGAACGGCGCGTTCGGCTTGGAGCGCGTCGGCTTGTCTTCACGATTGGTGATCGCGAGCTTGGCCGTGCGCAGCGCCGCGATGCGATCCATCGTCTCCTTCTCGCTGGTCGGACGGAAGGCCTTGCCATCCTGACGCGCCAGCTCGAAACGGATCGCTTCACCACTGGCGGCGGCCAGCTCAGCGTGGACATCCCAGAACTCTTCGGGGATGAAGGCGCGAATCTCGCGCTCACGCTCGACGATCAGACGCACGGCAACCGACTGCACTCGCCCAGCGGACAGACCACGAGCGACCTTGGCCCACAGCAGCGGCGAGACCATGAAGCCGACGACGCGATCCAGATAGCGGCGTGCCTGCTGGGCATGCACGCGGTCCATCTTCAGTTCGCCCGGCTCATCGAAGGCCGCCGTGATCGCCTTCTTGGTGATCTCGTTGAACACCACGCGCTTGTAACGCGAATCGTCGCCACCGATGGTCTCGCGCAGGTGCCAGGCAATCGCCTCACCTTCGCGGTCCAGATCCGTCGCGAGATAGATGGTGTCGGCTTTCTCGGCCAGACGCGTCAGCTCGGAAACGACCTTTTCCTTGCCGGGCAGGATCTCGTAATGCGCCTCCCAGCCATTCTCCGGGTCGACCCCCATGCGGCGGATCAACTGGGTCTTGGCCTTCTGCGCCTTGTGAGCCGCCTTGACCTCGGGCGACATCTTGCGAGTCTCCGCCGCCTGACGGGCACGTTCCTTGGGGTCGGTGGCCTGCTTGCCGCTTCCGCTGGTCGGCAGGTCGCGGATGTGCCCGACACTCGACTTCACCACGAAGTCGTTGCCGAGATACTTGTTGATGGTCTTGGCCTTGGCGGGCGACTCGACGATCACCAGTGACTTGCCCATGGTTGCTCGCATCTCCTGGCCGGCGCTGATTGCGCCGGCGAATGACTCGTCGCGCTGGGTTTTGTCCCAGCCGAAAAATGCGCCTACCCTACCCCAGCATTTCAGCGCTGACCAGCAATGTTGAGACTGACGCCTCGTCAGGGCGGCTCGACAGGTCGCCTCTGCGACAACCTCGAGACATGCCATGCCACCCGCCATGTCAGCGTGCTGCTTGCGCCGAATGACATCGACAGCCGTCAGGCATGTGGTCGTGGCAATCCGGCATTCAAGCCGGGTTTGAGCATAGGTCATCAGCGCATGACAGCGGTCAACGGGCCCGATACACGGGGCCGATACATGGGGCCGGTACAGGGTCTGCGCTGGGCCGAAGAACGAAATCTCGCTCAGCAGGGTATTGCCACTATATAGGTAGCACTGGAATGGCTGTCAGTGAAAGCCAGCCGGCGGACATTGGCGTGACGGGGCGGTCACCACGACGCTGCCGCAGAGAGCATGCGACGCCTGGCCGTCAGGCGTCGAAATGACGGGCCGCGCCCGCATGGCGCAGCGCGGCATACCCTGACGCCCCAGCAGACGTCCGCGTACCCGCGACAACGTATTCGCAACAATCGCTCGGCATACTTCACGTCACCCCTTGCAGTCCCGATCGTGATCACGAGAATGGACAACGACAGCCGACGATACTCGACAGGCTCCCTTTCAGCCTTCAATGTAGTAAAATGACAACAACCTGGTTTGCGTTTTCAGCCAGTCCATCACGCCAGTGTTCAAGGAGTATGCTTTCATGCCGCACGCGTTCAACGGCCCGATCCGCCGCACCAAGATTGTCGCCACTCTCGGCCCTGCCAGTGACAAGCCGGGTGTGCTCGACGCGATGATTCGTGCCGGAGTCGATGTGGTACGCCTCAACTTCTCCCACGGTAGCCCCGAAGATCACCGCATGCGCGCCGAGGCCGTACGTCAGGCTGCCGCCGCCCAGGGCCGCAGCGTCGCCGTGCTGGGCGACCTGCAGGGTCCGAAGATCCGCATCGCGCGCTTCAAGGATACCGCCGTCAAGCTGAGCGAAGGCCAGCCGTTCATCCTCGATATCGGCCTGGGCCGTGATGAAGGTACCGTCGAGCGTGTCGGCTGTGACTACCAGGAACTGGCCGATGACGTGGTCGCGGGCGACGTGCTGCTGCTCGACGATGGCCGTGTGGTGCTTGAGGTCAATGAGCTCAAGGGCAACGAGATCCACACCACCGTCAAGGTCGGCGGCAAGCTGTCCAACAACAAGGGCATCAACAAGCAAGGCGGCGGCCTGTCTGCCGAAGCCCTGACCGACAAGGACAAGGCTGACCTGAAGACCGCCATCGATATCGGCGTCGACTATCTGGCCGTGTCCTTCCCGCGCAGCGGCGCCGACATGCAGCTGGCCCGTGAGCTGCTGGGCGAGGAAGGTCGTGACATCGGCCTGATCGCCAAGGTCGAGCGCGCCGAAGCCGTGGCCGACGACGCCGTGCTGGATGGCATCATCCTCGCCAGTGAAGGCGTGATGGTGGCGCGTGGCGATCTGGGCGTCGAGATTGGCGATGCTCAGCTGATCGGCGTGCAGAAGCGCATGATCCGCCGCGCGCGCAGCCTCAACCGCGTGGTCATCACGGCCACCCAGATGATGGAATCCATGATCAGCGCGCCGCTGCCGACCCGCGCCGAAGTCTTCGACGTCGCCAATGCCGTGCTCGACGGCACCGACGCCGTGATGCTGTCGGCCGAGACCGCCGCCGGCGACTTCCCGGTCGAGACCATCGAGACCATGGATCGCGTCTGCCTGGGCGCCGAACGTGAGCGTGCCGCGCAGGAATCCCAGCACCGCATCCACGAAGGCTTCAGCAAGACCGACGAGACCATCGCGCTGTCCGCGATGTATGCCGCCAACCACCTGACCGGTGTCGTGGCCATCGTGTGCATGACGGAATCCGGCTATACCCCGCTGATCGCCTCGCGCATCCGCTCCGGTCTGCCCATCGTCGGCCTGGCGCAGGACCAGAAGACCCAGCGTCGCATGGCGCTCTACCGTGGTGTGGTGTCACTGCCCTTCGATTCCAGCGAATTGCCGGCGGCGGAAATCAACCGCCGCGCCATCGCGGAACTGGAAGCCCGTGGCATCGCGACTCGCGGTGACCTGGTGATCCTGACCCGTGGCGACCAGATGAACGCACATGGCGGCACCAACACCATGAAGATCGTCACTGTCGGCAGCACCATCGACTGATCGGCCTCGCTGGCCTCCCGCCCCGGGCCTTTCAGGGCGGGAGGCCAGCGACATTGCCCCATCCTCAGGAGGTCAGGGAATGAGCGAACAACGACCCAAGCGCCAGGCACGGCGCACCCTGCCAGCACGCAAGCGCATTGCGCTGGTGGCGCACGATGGCAAGAAGGATGAAATGCTGGCGTGGGCCAATCGCTGGCGCGATGAGCTGTCCCGCCACCAGCTACTGGGCACGGGCACCACAGCCCGCCGCATCAGCAAGGAGCTGGGCCTCGAGGTCGAGGGCTTGCTGAGCGGCCCGCTGGGCGGTGATCAGCAGATCGGCGCGCGCATCGCCGAAGGCAATCTGGACCTGCTGGTCTTCCTGTGGGATCCGTTCGCGCCGATGCCGCACGATCCTGACGTCAAGGCGCTGCTGCGCCTGGCGGCATTGTGGAACGTGCCGGTCGCCAGCAATGCGGCCAGCGCGGACTTCCTCTTCCACTCGAAGTTGATCTCCGAGGAAGTCGAAGTGGCCGTGCCGGACGCCAACGACTGGGTCAGCACCCGCGCCTGAATGACGCTGGCTGTCGCCCCATGAAAACGCCGCCTGCTCGCAAGAGAGGCGGCGTTTTCATGGCCAGATGTTGTAATCAAACTACCTTTTGCGCAGACGGGCAGTATTGCCTGTACGGCATGTGGCGAAATTTCTGCCTTCCTGCCACCACCCCTGCTCTTCCTCTCTCTTCAATTACTCTCTAATCGTCTACCCCTCTCTCCGGCGACGCTACGAGAGACGCAGCTCAATCCATGACAGCAGCTCACGACATCTGCTCAAGACGTCAGCTCAAGCTGACTGGCGATCACCGCACCACGCGCCGCCATGCAGTAAAGTCCGATGTGATGACTGTCTGCCTGGGGATGCGTCGCCGTATCGGGGAGCCCCAGCTGCTCAACCACTTCGGCCGGCAGGTCGTAGGTGGCACAGCCGGGCTCCAGCACCACGATGTCACGCACCTTGCCCAGCAGGCCGTGATTGCGCGCCGACAGCAACGTCAATACCAGGTCCATCACGCAGATATCGGTGCAGATGCCTACCACGACCAGGGTTTCCAGCCCTTCGTCGCTCACCCACTCCTGCAGCGCATTGACCTGGGTATGGGGATCAATCGCGCCGACATAGCCATTGATGCAGTCCTTGCGCACCAGCGTGGCCTGCGGCTCCTCTTCCAGCCAGGCAAGTTCCACCACCAGCTCATCCTCGCCGCTGCCCTGCTCACAATGGGCGGGATAAGGCGGCTCCGGCTTGCCCGGCGCATGGGAATCAATGAAGGCCAGCAAGGGGCGTCTGCGCTCACTGAAGGCCCGCGCCAGCGTATCGCTGAGGGCGATCATCCTGCTGACCTGGGCATTGGGCGTCTGAGGCGCCAGCGCACCGCCTGCGACCTGACAGAAGCCGTTGATCTCATCGACGATGATCAGCCCGGCCGTCGGCAGCGAGACCGGCACCACGGCCGGCCGCACCGGCAGGCGGGCATCAAGCTCGCCGGGGGTCTTCCACTCGGCGGGAGCGGCAGGAATGCGTTGCACCACGCAGGACGCCGCGACATCGGATGAAGTCGCGGCGTCCTGCGTCTCTGATGTAGGGGATACGGAGGGTGCGGATGAGCGCTGGTCGGAAGACACCATACAAAAGGCCTCTGATGACGAATGGCCTTCAGCATAACGGAACTCAGGGCCGAGCGGCGAGCCTCACCCGGTGGGCTCGCTGGTACCGGACAGCACGGCGTTGCCCTGCCCTTCATCCACCGTGGCATCACAGGAAAAGCACTGGCCGCGCACCCGCGAGTGATCACGCCTCAGCACCGCGAATTGCGCCACACGCCCGGGGTCATCCTCGATGCGCTGGGCGAGGCACACAAGCCCCGGGCGACGCGCCAGTGATGGCGGCGCGATGGCCAGCGTATCGCTGCGACTCTCTGCCATGTCCAGCGCATCCGCCATGTGCAGACACTCCACACGCTCGACCTCCGGCAGGTTCTGCTGCAACCAGGCATCGCACTCTTCAAAGAGGGCCTCACGCGCCACGATACGCCTCACCGCCGACGGCGAAGCCCCGGGCGGCCCGAGCAGACTGAGACTGATGGCACGGAAGACGCGCCGCTCGACGCAGATGCCCGTCCAGAAGGCCAGCGCCTGATGCGTGGTGCGCACAGGACGCTGATGCCCACGCGACCAGGGCACCACGGCGGTATCGATCTCGCCTTCCGCCAGCGCCCTGATGACCTCATCGATGCCTGCGTAAGCCTTGAGCTGGGCGTCGTTGGCATAGAGCTTGAGCGCGCACTCGCGCGAGTAACCTCCAAGGTGCCCGGGATAGCCCACGCGCAAACCATCGGGAGCCGGGATCACGCCCTGCGGCGAGATATCGCCGTGGACTTCGCTAGCTGTCACCTTCATACCAGCCCCTCATGCCAATGTCTGAACAAACCTCATCCTGACAACAGCATAGCCGCAAACATGGGCGGTGTTAGGCAAAACCCACCTCGGCGACCTCAGGCAAAGCCGCCATTGGCACCGATGACCTGGCCACTCACCCAGCCGGCATCTTCGCTGGCAAGCCAGGCCACGACGGCTGCGACATCCTGCGGGTCCGCAATGCGCCCCAGCGCCGCCATGCCCTTGAGGCGCTCGATGGTCTCTTCACTCTTGCCATGACGAAACAGCCCGGTGTCCGTCGGGCCCGGCGCCACGGCATTGACCGTGATGCCTCGCTCGCCGACTTCCTTGGCCAGCACCCGCGTCAGCTGGTCCACCGCGGCCTTGGAAGCCGCATAGGGCCCATAGGTCGCGAACATCTGCCGCGTCACCGAGGTGGACATGTTGATCACGCGCCCGCCATCGCGCAGATGCCGCGCCGCCTCACGCATCAGATTGAAGGAGCCGGTCAGATTGGCCTGCATCAGGTTGGCGAAGTCGTCATCCGTGAAATCGGCGATGGGCTTGTAGATGCTCATGCCGGCATTGTTGACCAGGATATCCACGCCGCCGTAAACGCGCCGGGCTTCGGTGAACAATTGTGCCGCGTCGCTGCTGACACCGACATCGGCCTGTACGGCGATCGCCTTGCCGCCCCGCGATTCGATATCCGTCACGACCTGCAAGGCGCCATCACTGTCGCTGCGATAGTTGACGATGACGTGAGCGCCGTCCGCCGCCAGGCGCTGCGCGATCCCGGCGCCGATCCCGCGTGAAGCCCCACTGACTACCGCCACCTTGCCGCTCAACCGCTGTGCATTCTCCGACATAGCTGTCTCCTCTTTCGTCATGGGCGATCGATCTCAAGGACGATCAATAATGAGCGCCTTGCGAGTGTCAGTCAGACATCATCATTGCAGCAAGCGAATGCCGCTGACACCTCTGCAACGCGGAGTTTCGTATAAACGAAAAACCGCCACCCCGGGCATGCCGGTGGTGGCGGTTGTCTACAGCGGCGGCCTGCCTCAGGCTTCGCCGTTGGCCTGACGCTCGAAGGTATCGGCGCGCAGGATCTCGATCCAGTAGCCATCGGGGTCCTTCACGAAGGCCAGACCCTTCATCTTGCCATCGTCGGGGCGCTTGACGAACTCGACGCCCAGCGACTCGAAACGCTCGGCAGCCGCATAGACATCCGGCACGCTGACCCCGATATGGCCGAAGCCCTGCGGTTGGGCGTTGCCGTCATGGTAGGCGAAGTCCGGATCATTCTCGGTGCCCCAGTTATGGGTCAGCTCCAGCATCGCCTCACGCCCGAAGGTGTAGGTGGTGCGCTTCAGGTCATCACCGGGCACTTCACTGGCCTGGTCGTCATCCAGATAGGCGAGGAAATAGAGGCTGAACTGCATTTCCGGGAAGTCGAGCTTGCGCACCAGACGCATGCCCAGCACGCGGGTGTAGAAATCCAGGCTGCGCTCGGGGTCCTTGATGCGCAGCATGGTCTGGTTGAAGACGTAGCCACGGGTGGCCGGGTCGATCTGCTCACTCAGGCCGGGAACCTGCTCGAAATGTGTTGCCATGTTGGTCCTTCCACAGGAAAGGACGGCAGAGCCTCGAAGATGCCCGGCCGCCCCTGGTGATCGTATAGCTGTCAGATGGTGACGGCGGCCAGATTTTGCAACCTCGCCGCCGCTGGCATCACGCGATCTCGATCAGCACTTCCCCCGGCGTGACACGATCGCCACGCGCGACATGAATGGCCTTGACGGTACCGTCGACACGCGCGGCGATCTCGGTCTCCATCTTCATCGCCTCACTGATCAGCACCGACTGGCCCGCGGTGACGCTGTCACCGACCGCGACCAATACCTCGACGATGTTGCCCGGCATCGCGGTGGTGACATGGCCCGGCGCCGAGGCGCTGGCACGTCCGCCGCTCTGGCCGCCCGCCACGTAATCGTCCTTGGCCTCGAACACCACCTCTTCCGGCATGCCATCCAGGGTCAGATAGACGTGACGCTTGCTGCCCTTGGCGCCGCCGACGCCGGTGATCTGCACCGCGTAGGACTCGCCGTGCACGTCGATGACGAACTCGGTCGGTACGCCAGAGGTCACCGGACGCTCCGCCTCGCCCTGGGGGATGATTTCCGGTGTGAGCGTGCCGGCGCGGCGCTCATTGAGGAAATCACGTCCCAGCTCCGGGAACATGGCGAAGGTCAGCACGTCCTCGGGGGATTCGGCCAGCTCGCCCAGCTCCTCGGTGAGGCGCGTCATCTCCGGCGCGAGCAGGTCGGCCGGGCGCCCGACTTCCACCGGCGCGTTGCCGATGGCACGCGAGCGGACCTCTTCATTGACCGGTGCCGGCGCCTGACCATAGCCGCCCTGCAGATAGCGCTTCACCTCGTTGGTGATGCTCTTGTAGCGCTCGCCGGTCAGCACGTTGAGAACCGCCTGGGTGCCGACGATCTGCGAGGTCGGGGTGACCAGCGGCGGATAGCCGAGATCGGCACGCACACGCGGGATCTCATCGAAGACCTCGCGGATGCGCTCCAGGGCGTTCTGCTCCTTCAGCTGGCTGGCCAGGTTGGACATCATGCCGCCGGGAATCTGGCTGATCTGGACCGAGACATCCTCGCGGGTGAATTCACTCTCGAAGGCCGAATACTTGCTGCGCACCTCGTGGAAGTAATCGCCGATCTCGCGCAGCGACTCCAGCTCAAGCCCGGTATCCCACTGGGTGCCGCGCAGCGAGGCCACGAAGGATTCGGTGGCCGGATGGCTGGTGCCGCCGGCGAAGGCCGAGATGCAGGTATCGATATGGCGACAGCCCGCCTCGACGGCCTTGAGCTGGCATTGCGGCGCCAGGCCAGCCGTGGCGTGGCTGTGCAGGTGGATCGGCACCTCGACCGCCTCGACCAGCGCGCTGACCAGATCATAGGTCGCGTACGGCGTCAGCAGGCCGGCCATGTCCTTGATGGCGATGGAATCGGCCCCCATCTCGACCAGCTTGCGCGCCTGCTCGACATACATCTCCAGCGTATGCACCGGGCTCACGGTGTAGCAGATGGTGCCCTGGGCGTGCTTGCCGGCCTTCTTGACCGCGCGCATGGCGGTTTCCATGTTGCGCAGGTCATTCAGGGCATCGAAGACACGGAAGATATCGATGCCACCTGCCGCGGCGCGCTCGACGAAGGCCTCCACCACGTCATCGGCGTAGTGACGATAGCCGAGCAGGTTCTGGCCGCGCAGCAGCATCTGCAGCGGGGTATTGGGCATGGCTTCCTTGAGCGCCTTCAGACGCGCCCAGGGGTCTTCCTTCAAAAAACGCACGCAGGCATCGAAGGTCGCGCCGCCCCACACTTCGAGACTGTAGAAACCGGCCTGATCGAGGCGCGCGGCAATCGGCAGCATGTCCTCGGTGCGCATGCGGGTCGCGATCAACGACTGGTGGCCATCGCGCAGCACGACTTCGGTGACCTTGACGCGCTCGGCGTGATCGACGGCGTTGGTGTTGGGGGTTGCAGCTGTCATGTCTGGGGTCCTTCTAATTGTTGGCTACGTGAACCGGGGGAAGCTCAGGGAAGATTCACGACATCAGGGGCATCAGGTGCGCATCAGAGACCGGCGTGGGCCGCGATGGCCGCCGCGATCGCCAGCGCCGTCTGTTCCGGCAGGCGCTTGACCGAGTACTGGGTCAATTCCGGGTGGGCGGCCACGAAGCCGGTATCGAAGTGCGCGTTGCGGAAATCAGGGTGCTTGAGAATTTCCTGATAGTAAGGCGCCGTGGTCTTGACGCCCTGCAGACGCATGTCATTGAGGGCACGTGAACCACGATTGATGACCTCTTCCCAGGTCAGCCCCCACACGATGAGCTTCAGACACATGGAATCGAAATACGGCGGGATGGTGTAGCCGGTATAGATCGCGGTATCGGTACGCACGCCAGGCCCGCCCGGCGCGTAGTAGCGCGTGATGCGCCCGAAGCTTGGCAGGAAGTCGTTCTTGGGGTCCTCGGCGTTGATGCGGAACTGGATCGCATAGCCGTGATGGCGAATGTCTTCCTGACGGAAGGCCAGCTTGTGGCCCCAGGCGATACGGATCTGCTCGCGTACGATGTCCACGCCAGTGATGGCCTCGCTGATGGTGTGTTCCACCTGCACGCGAGTGTTCATCTCCATGAAGTAGATCTCGTTGCCCTTGACCAGAAACTCCACGGTACCGGCGTTGCGATAGCCGACGGCGCGGGCGGCGCGAACCGCCATCTCACCGACGTAGGAGCGCTGCTCCGGTGTCAGTTGCGGACTGGGGGCGATCTCGATCAACTTCTGGTTGCGACGCTGGATGGAGCAGTCACGCTCGAACAGATGAATCACGTTGTCGTGATTGTCGGCCAGAATCTGCACCTCGATATGCAGCGGGTCGACCACGCAACGCTCGAGGAACACATCGGCACTGCCGAAGGCCTTGGTGGCTTCCGAGATCACGCGCCCCCAGGCCTGCTCGAGCTGATGAGCATCATCACAACGCCGGATACCGCGCCCCCCACCGCCTGAGGTAGCCTTGAGCATGATGGGGTAGCCGACCTGCTCGGCGACACTCAGCGCCTCCTCGACATCGGCCAGATTGCCGGCCGAGCCCGGCGTCACCGGCACGCCGGCCGCCTTCATGGCATCGCGGGCCTGGGTCTTGTCACCCATGCGGGCGATGACACTGCTGGCCGGCCCCACGAAGGCGATACCCGCCGCTTCACAGATGGCCGCGAATTCGGCGTTCTCCGACAGGAATCCGTAACCCGGATGGATGGCGTCACAGCCGGTCTCGCGCGCGAGATCGACCAGGCGGCGGGCATCCAGATAGCCGGCCAGCGGGTCTTCGCCGATGAAATGCGCTTCATCGGCGCGTTTGACGTGCAAGGAGAAACGATCAGGTTCGGTGTAGACAGCGACTGAGCGGATGTCCATCTCGGCACAGGCGCGTACAATGCGCACTGCGATTTCCCCTCGGTTGGCAATCAGCAACTTGCGAAACATGGTGACTCTCCCGGACGTGACGCGTGATCTTGTTGTGGTGCTCTGGTCGTGCGCTTGTCATTGACCGCCAGACGCGACAACGGCGCTGACAGACACGAGGTAGCATGCGTTCCACGCTACCCAGCGAGAGACCAATAGAAAAGTTGATATTTTTTTGCCAATCTATAAGTAAAACCTTATGACTGGGTGTGTCATGTCGCGTCCAAACTTGTTGAATCGCTTAACTTTCAGACAGTTACAGGTGTTCCAAGCGGTTCATCGCCAACAGTCCTACTCCCGTGCGGCCGAGCAACTTGGCCTGACGCAACCCGCCGTCAGTGCCCAGATTCGTCAATTGGAGCAGGCACTCGAGCAATCGCTGTTCAAATATGCCGGCAAGACGCTGCATATCCTGCCGGCGGCTGATGCCCTGGCGAACTCGGTGCAGTCGATCTTCGGCGAGGTCTCGAGCCTGCAGATGGAGCTGTCGGAGATCGCCGGCACCATCCGCGGCGAGCTCAATCTGGCTGCCGTTTCCACCGCTCAGTACGTGGTGCCGCATATTCTGGCGCGCTTCCGGGCGCGGTATCCGGAAGTCTCGGTACGCCTGCGCGTCTGCAATCGCGGTCAGGCGCTCGAGCGTCTCGCCGAGCGGCGCGATGACCTGGTGATCATGGGCATGGTGCCGGATGACGCCAATCTGGCCTTCATGCCGATTCTCGACAACGAGCTGATCCCCGTCGTCTGGCCCGGTCATCCGCTGCTGGAGGTCAAGGGCATCACCCTGGAAGACCTCGCGCAGTACTACATGCTGATGCGTGAACCCGGTTCCGGAACACGTACCGCCTTCGAGGAGTTCGCCGCACGCGAGCGCGTCTCGCTGCGCCATACGCTGGAGTTGGGCTCCAATGAGGCCATCAAGCAAGGCGTGATGGCGCACCTGGGCGTGGCGATCCTGCCGCGACTGTCGGTTCAGCTCGAGCTGGCCTCAGGCCTGCTGGCCTCGCCCTCGCTGCCGGGCTTCCCGCTCAGACGCAGCTGGTGCACCGTCTACCCCAAGGACCGCTACCCCACGCCGGTCACCGAGCTGTTCCTGCGCTTCGTGCGCGAGCTGCTGCCGGAGCTCAATGCTCACTTCAGCGCGCCGATGGAGCCCATCCCCGGGCACAGCGTGGCCTGCCTGCCGCTGGCGACCGAGCAATGAACATAGCGCCCTGATGGCGCAAACCACATGAAAAAACCGCCATGGAGACAAGCTCCATGGCGGTTTTTTTCGTTCAGGCAACTGACGGCATGTCAGCAGTGCGGCTTACTTCACTTCCACACCGTGCGCCTGCTTGTCGGCGTGGTAGGAAGAGCGCACCAGCGGGCCGGAGGCGACATGCGAGAAGCCCATCTCGCGCGCCTTCTGGCCGAGCCAATCGAAGGTGTCCGGGTGCACCCAGCGGTCGATGGGCAGGTGGTTGCGCGACGGCTGCATGTACTGACCCAGGGTCAGCATGTCGACACCGTGGTTGCGCAGGTCCTGCATGACTTCGAGCACCTGCTCGTCAGTCTCGCCGACACCCAGCATCAGGCCGGACTTGGTCTTCACTTCCGGACGACGCTCCTTGTAGCCCTTGAGCAGATCAAGTGACCACTGGTAGTCGGCACCCGGACGCACGCGACGATAAAGGCTCGGCACGGTTTCCAGGTTGTGGTTGAAGACGTCCGGCGGCGTCTGCTCGAGCACGTCCAGCGCGACCTGCATGCGGCCACGGAAGTCCGGCACCAGCACTTCGATCTCGGTGCCATCGCACTTCTCGCGAATCTCGCGGATGCACTCGGCGATGTGGTTGGAGCCACCGTCGCGCAGGTCATCACGGTCGACGGAGGTCACGACGACGTAATTCAGGCGCATCTCGGCGATGGCCTCGGCCAGCTCGCGCGGCTCGTCAGCGTTCAGTGCGTTGGGGCGACCGTGCGCCACGTCGCAGAACGGGCAACGACGGGTGCAGATGTCACCCATGATCATGAAGGTGGCGGTGCCGCCGCTGAAGCACTCGCCCAGGTTCGGGCAGGAGGCTTCTTCACAGACCGTGTGCAGGCCGTGCTTGCGCAGCGTCTGCTTGATGCGCGTGACTTCCGGCGAGGCCGGCATGCGCACACGCAGCCAGTCCGGCTTCTTGGGCAAGGTCTCGGTGGGAATCACCTTGACCGGAATGCGGGCAACCTTCTCGGCGCCGCGCAGCTTCACGCCACGCTCCTTGCGGGCAGGAGCAGCGGAGGGAGCGGGCTTCGTGGTAGCGATGGTCTCGGTCATCAGTTCTGTCCTGCTGTTCGAGAAATGTCAGCCAGTGCCGCGGGCAGGCCGCTCACCGGAGTCAGGGTCACATCGCCCAGGCTTGCGCCCAGACAACGCACCAGGCGGTCACGCTCGCTGGCAAGATCCACCGGTGCGCGAACGAGATCGCGCAGCTGGGTCATCGCCATGCCGGCATAGCCGCAGGGATTGATGCGCCCGAAGGGCGCGAGGTCCATGTCCAGATTGATCGCCACACCATGGAAGCTGCAACCACGCCGGATGCGCAGTCCCAGCGAGGCGATCTTGGCCTCTTCCATCGAACGACGCGGGTCATCGCCACGCTGCGCCGACTTCTTCACATAGACGCCAGGCGCGTCCGGACGCGGATAGGCCTCGATGCCATGCTCGGCCATCGCCGCCACCACCGTCTCTTCCAGCGCCGTCACAAGCTGGCGAACGCCGATGCCGCCTCGCTTGACGTTGAGCAGCGGGTAGAGCACCAGCTGGCCGGGCCCATGATAGGTCACCTGGCCGCCACGGTCGGTCTGCACCACCGGAATGTCGCCCGGCATCAACAGATGCTCCGGCTTGCCCGCCTGGCCCTGGGTAAAGACCGGCGGGTGCTCCACCACCCACAGCTCGTCCGGCGCATCGGCCGCACGCGTATCGGTGAAGTGGCGCATGGCCGACCACACCTCATCATAGGCCTTGAGGCCGAGGTGGTAGACGTGAATCGTGTTCATGCATGCGCTCCTGTCATCAAGGCGCAAGACAAGGAAATCCAGCGTTTCATGCCTGGATCACAGCACCATGTGGATGCGACCGGTGGCCTTGAGGTCACGGTGCAGCGCATCCAGCTGATCAGTACCGGTGGCACGGATCACCACACGGATGCTGCGGTAGTTGCCGTTCTTGCTGTCCTGCCAGGTGATGGCCGTCGCATCGAAGCCCGGCGCATGCACTTCCAGGATATTGCAGACCACTTCGACGAGATCTTCTGCGGCGGTGCCGACGATCTTGAGGGAGAAATCACACGGGAATTCAATCTTCGGGGGCGTCTGCCCACCAGCTGCTGGCGTCTTGGCCATGGGGATAGCCCTTCAGGTAACTCTATTTCCGACCATTCTACTCAACAAAGGGCGATCCGTCAGCCGGATCGCCCTTTGTTGAGTACACGACCGCGATATTCAGGGGCGCGCGCCTGGCACCGCCAGCACGCGCGCCCTACTGCCATCACTGAATCATGTCATCGGCCGCGTCACTTCGCACAGCCAGACGACTGACTCAGTTGAACAGGCCGTGGAAGAACAGCATCAGGGCATCCCACAGACGCTTGAACAGGCCGCCCTGCTCCACCGGCTCCAGTGCGACCAGCGGTTCTTCGGCCAGCACCTTGTCGTCCAGCTTGATCTGCAGGGTACCGTACTGCTCGCCGGCCTGAACCGGGGCCTTGATGGTGTCCTTGAGATCAAGGCGCGCGGTCAGCTTGTCTGCCTGACCACTCGGCACGGTCAGGAAGACGTCCTGGGCCATGCCCAGACGCACCTGGTCCTTCTCGCCACCCCAGACACGCGCCTGGTTGAGCACCGCACCCTTGTCATAGAGCTTCTTGCTCTCGAAGTAGCGGAAGCCGTAGGTCAACAGCTTCTGGGATTCCTGCGCACGCGCCTCTTCGGACTTGGTGCCCATCACGACACTGATCAGGCGGGTATCTTCCTTCTTGGCGGATGCCACCAGGCAGTAGCCGGCTTCTTCGGTGTGGCCGGTCTTGAGGCCATCGACATCCTTGTCACGCCACAGCAGCTTGTTGCGGTTCGGCTGCTTGATGCCATTCCAGGTGAAGTACTTCTGGGAATAGATCTCGTAGTGATCCGGGTAGTCCTTGATGATGCGACGCGCCAGAATCGCCAGGTCGTGGGCCGTGGAGTAATGCTCCGCGTGCGGCAGGCCAGTGGCGTTCATGTAGTGGGTGTTCTTCATGCCCAGACGCTTGGCGTGCTGGTTCATCAGGTCGGCGAACGAACCTTCGCTGCCGCCGATACGCTCGGCCAGCGCGACGCTGGCGTCGTTGCCGGACTGGATGATGACACCGTGCAGCAGGTCATCGACGGTGACGCTGGTGCCTTCGCGGATGAACATGCGCGAGCCACCTGTCTTCCAGGCATTGACGCTGATGCGAACCTTCTCGTCCGGGCTCAGCTTGCCGTCGTCCATCTCGCTCTCGACCAGGTAGGCCGTCATCATCTTGGTCAGGCTGGCCGGCGGCAGGCGCTTGTCGGCATTGTGCTCGACCAGGATGCGCCCGGAATTGGCGTCCATCAGAATCCAGGAAGATGCCGCCAGCTGCGGCGCCGCCGGAATCAGGGTATCCGTCTCGATGGCATGGGCCGGGGTGGCGGCAACGCCTGCGAACAGCGCAATGCCGCTGGCCGCCATCAGCGCGGAGAATCGACGCCGAAGAGGAAGAAGTCGGGCTTTCAGGGACATGTTGGAATCTCTTTGACACTCATGCATAAGCCGAGGCTTGCGCCTCGGCCAGGTTGCGCCTCTTCACGAAGCGCATGATGGATGAAAACGGGCCTGCGGCCCTTATCGCTCTGCCGTGACGCTGAAGGCCCCGGCATAGCCAGCATCGGCCAGCGCCGACTTGAGCGATTCAATACGGACATTGTCTTCCAGCGGGCCGACCTGAACCTTGTAGAGGTCGCCGCTGCCCAGCACGCGAGTCGGTCGTCCCAGACGGGAGCTGACACTGGCACGAATGCTGTCGGCCTTGCTCAGATCACTGACCGCCGCGACCTGCAGGAAGGCAGCTTCCCCGTTCGCCACGGAGGACGTGCTGCTCGGCGCAGCAGAGGCTACCACGGGCTTGGCGGCAACGCTCGCGCCGGAAGCGCTCGAGGCCACGGAACCACCGGTTGCCTGCATCGCGTCAAGCCCGGCAATGCCCTGCTCGCGGCGTACCGCCTGGCTGCGCGCCAGCAGACGCTCGGACTCTGCCGTGCCCTGGGTCGGGCTCGGGCCCGGCTTCCAGGTCGTGGCGTCGAGGGTCTCGACACGCACATGCCCGGTGCCATGGCCCAGCATGTCCAGTCGCCACGCCGCGCTGTAGGACAGGTCGATCAGGCGGTCTTCATGGAAGGGGCCGCGGTCGTTGACCTTGACGATGACCTGCTTGCCGTTGTCCAGATTGGTGACACGCGCATAGGTCGGCAATGGCAGCGACTTGTGGGCCGCCGTCATGGTGTACATGTCATAGATCTCGCCACTGGCGGTGGCGTAGCCATGAAACTTCTTGCCATACCAGGAAGCAGTGCCCTCGGCCACGTAACCGCGCGGATCATCCATCACGTGATAGGTCTTGCCCCATACCTCGTACTCGCTGCGATTGCCGCTGCGGGTATAGGGTTCGACACGTGGCACCTCATCGGGCACCGCCGAGACATCCGGCGCATCATCGGGATAGGCATCGCTGTCCATCTCGTAGCGGCTGTTCTTGCCCGCCTTCTTGCCGGTGCTCGCCGAGGCACCATCACTGACCTGGGTGCCACCCCCACTGCTGGCACAGCCGGCCAGCAGGGCAAGCGCGAGGGTCAGCGGTAGCGCACGTGACCAGCTCATCCCGCACCTCCGTCTTCGAGACGACGCTTGATCGCCCGGGAGAGCTCATCCACGGCCATCGCATACATGTGGCTGTGGTTGTAGCGCGTGATGACGTAGAAGTTGTCGTAGCCGACGGCGTAGCGGTAGCCCTGCTTCAGGTCCAGCGCCAACGGAATCACCTGGGTATTGCCGGCCACGTCATCTGCCACCTGGACACCGGCCGCCTCGAGCGCGGAAACGCTCATGTACGGCTTTTTCGTCTTGTTGAAGGTAACGGAGGACGGCGGCGTCCCGGGGCCATCCGCGGCGCTGACCACCGGCGCACCGGCCTTCCAGCCATGACGCGCGAAGTAGTTGCCGACGCTGCCGATGGCATCGACCGGGTTGTGCCACAGATCACGCACGCCATCGCCATCGAAATCGACCGCATAGGCCTGATAGCTGGTCGGGATGAACTGCGGATAGCCCATCGCGCCGGCGTAGGAGCCCTTGATGGAGAGCGGGTCGATGCCCTGCTCAATCGTCAGCTGCAGGAAGGCTGACAGCTCGCCACGGAAGAACTTGCCGCGACGCGGGTGATCGAAGGCCAACGTGGACAGTGAATCGATCACGCGGTGAGTGCCGGTGTGCTTGCCGAAGAAGGTCTCGACACCGATGATGGCGGCGATGACTTCCGGCGGCACGCCATACTCGGCCTGGGCGCGATCGAAAGTCTCACGATGCTCGGCGATGAACTTCACACCGGCTTCGATGCGTGATTGCTTCATGAAGATGGCGCGGTACTGGTCCCAGCGCAGATGACCTTCCGCCGGACGCGACATGGCATCCAGCACTTTCTGGCTGTAATCGGCCTGGTTCATCAGCTCGGTCACGCGATCGCGATCCAGCCCCTTGGCCACCAGCTCGTCGACCAGCTTGGCCGTTTCCGGGTGAGTCGCCGGGGCGAAGCCATCAGGCGCCGCCTTGGCCACGCCTGACATTCCCAGCAGCGGTGCCACCATCACCAGGGCTGCGCCCCAGTGCTTCAGACGTCGCCCACGCGCATTGATCACCGTCATCGACTCTCTCCTTGCCTGTCTGCGAGCTTGGGCTCGCGAATGTCCTTGCCACTCGGCAACTGGCCGCCACGTCATCGCGACAATAGGCGCCGGTGGGTATGAATGCTCATGAGAATACCGAAGCCTGCCAGCAAGGTCACGCTGGAGGTCCCACCATAACTGACCAGCGGCAACGGGACGCCAACGACCGGCAAGATACCCGATACCATGCCGATGTTGACGAAGACGTAGACGAAGAACGTCAGGATGATCGCGCCCCCCGTCAGCCGTGCAAAACTGTCCTGGCCATTGTTGGACATCACCAGCCCGCGCAGCACGATCAGCACGTAGAGCCCCAGGAAGAAGCTCATGCCGATCAGGCCGAACTCCTCCCCGATGACCGCGACGATGAAGTCGGTATGGCGCTCCGGCAGAAACTCGAGCTGGGACTGGGTCCCCAGGGTATAGCCCTTGCCGAAGATGCCGCCCGAGCCGATGGCGGTCTTGGACTGGATGATATTCCAGCCCGCGCCGAGCGGGTCAGACTCCGGATTGAGGAATGTCAGCACACGGCGGCGTTGATAGTCGTGCATCACCATCCACAGAAGCGGCAATGCCGAGGCGATCAAGGCGCCGAAGAAGGCGATCAGCTTCCAGGAAAGCCCCGCCAACAGGATCACGAACACGCCCGCCGCGGCGACCAGCAACGAGGTGCCGAGGTCCGGCTGGCGCGCGATCAGCAGCACCGGCGCGACGATGATGACGGCGCAGATGGCCAAGTCTCGCCAGCGAGGAGGCAGCGGGCGCTGACCGAGCCAGCAGGCCACCATCATCGGCATCGCCAGCTTCATCAGCTCCGAGGGCTGAAAGCGCACCACCCCGGGGATGACCAGCCAGCGCTGGGCGCCCATGCCGACATCCCCCAACACCTCTACAGCCACCAGCATCAGGAAGCCGGCGCCATAGGCGACCGGCGCCCAGCGGTAAAGGGTCGCGGGTGACAGCTGGGCGAGTCCGATCATGATCACCAGTGCCAGCGCCTGACGTGAGGCCTGGCGCAGCGTGAAGTCGATATCCTGGCCGCTGGCGCTGTAGAGCACGATCAGCCCGCAGCCGAGCACGGCCAGCAGCAACAGCAACAGCCAGGGGTCGAGGTGGATACGCTCCCACAGGCTGGTGCGGCGGCGATGACTGAGATCTCCACCTACACCACGCATCGAGCGCTGATAATCAGTCGGCATCGTTCTCTCCTTGCTCACCCTCGCCCACCGGTGCCTCCGGCGGCGCCAGAGCGGCAGCCAGCGTGAGCGCCGCCTCACGCGCCTCGGGGTCAATGCGCGGCAACAGCCAGTAATCGGTGACGGCACGCGCCATCGGGCCCGCCACGGAGCTGCCGCCCTGGCCGTTCTCGATCACCACGGAAACGGCAATCTCCGGGTGCTCGACCGGCGCAAAGGCGGCGAACAGGGCGTGGTCACGCAGACGCTCCGCGAGCTCCTTGCCGTTGTATTTCTGGTCCTGCCCGAGAGTGAAGACCTGGGCGGTACCGGACTTGCCGGCCATGCGGTACTTGAGGCCGGGCCCGACATACTTGCGCGCCGTGCCTTCTCGCCCGCTGACCACATCCTCGAGCGCGGCGATGACATCGTCCCACCACGCCGGATTGTCCAGCACCACATCCGGCTTCTCCTCGCTTCTGGGCAGCAACACCGTCTCGTCACCGATGCGCTTGGCCAGGTGAGGCGTCACGTGTCTGCCGCGATTGGCCAGCACGGCCTCCGCCGAGGCGAGCTGCAACGGCGTGGCAAGCCAGTAGCCCTGACCGATACCGATGGAGATGGTCTCGCCGGGGTACCAGGGCTTGTCGTAGCGATTGCGCTTCCATTCCTTGGACGGCATCAGGCCGGGCAGCGCGCCCTGCACGTCCAGCGCCGTCTGCTCACCGAAGCCGAACTTGTGCATGTACTCGCTGATGCGGTCGATCCCCAGGCGATAGGCGACGTTGTAGAAGAAGGTGTCATTGGACACCGCAATGCCACGCCGCATGTTGACGCGCCCATGCCCCCAGCGCAGCCAGTTGCGATACTTGTGGCTGTCATTGGGCAGCTGGAAATAGCCGGGATCGTAGAAGGTGGTGCTGGTGGTGATGGCACCGTTCTCCAGCCCCGCCAGCGACATGAAGGGCTTCACGGTCGAGGCCGGCGGGTACTGGCCGCGAATGGCACGATTGAACAGCGGCAGGTCGATATCATTCTGCAGCGCGCGATAGCTCTTGACGCTGATGCCGGTGACGAACTCATTGGAGTTGAAGCCCGGCACGGAGGCCATCGCCAGGATGTCGCCCGTCTCGGGCTCGATGGCCACGATGGCACCACGCCGCCCCTTGAGCAGCCGATAGGCGAGATCCTGCAGGCCGCGATCGATGGTCAGCGTCAGGTCCTTGCCTGGCACCGGGTCGATCCGCGACAGCTCACGCAGCACGCGACCCCGCGCATTGGTTTCCACCTTGCGCAGGCCCGCCTGACCGTGCAGCTCCTCTTCATAGAAGCGCTCGATACCGGTCTTGCCGATGAAGTGGGTGCCCGAATAGTTGCCCTTGTCGAGGGTCTTGAGCTCGGCCTGATTGATGCGCCCCACGTACCCCAGGGTATGCGACAGCGGCTTGGCGTCCGGGTAGTAGCGCAGCAGCTGCGCCTCGACCTCGACGCCGGGCAGGCGATAGCGATTGACGGCCAGACGCGCGATCTGCTCCTGACTCAATTCACTCATCAACAGGGCGGGCTGGTAGGGGCGTTGACGCTGACGCGAGCGTTCCTTGAAGTCTTCGACTTCATCGGGCGGCAGATCGAGAATCTCGACCAGGCGCTCAAGCGTCGTCTCGAGATCACCGGCGCGTTCGCGCACGATGGTGAGATTGTAGTTGGGGCGGTTTTCGGCGAGCAGCTGACCATTGCGGTCATAGATCAAGCCGCGCGTGGGCGGCAAGGGCTCGACACGCACACGGTTCTTGTCCGAGCGCGTCGTATAGATGTCGTGTTCCACGACCTGCAGGAAGAGCAGCCGCGCCAGCAGACACCCGGCCAGCACCAGCACAAGGCCGGCAGCCACGATGCTGCGAAGGCGAAAGATCCGCACTTCCTGTTGAGGATTCTTTATCGTCGCCCGGCGTTGGCGCATGGCGGGTCTCGCAACCAGTGTCGTGTCGCAAGCGGCAGGCGCTTACCGGTGATAGGGGTGCCCGACCAGCAATGTCCAGGCGCGGTAAAGCTGTTCCGCCAGCACGATGCGCACCAGGGGGTGCGGCAGCGTCAGTGCCGAGAGCGACCAGCGCTGATCGGCACGTGCCAACAGGCGTGGGTCGAGCCCATCCGGACCACCGATGAGGATGGCCACGTCTCGCCCTCCCAGCCGCCAATCATCGGCATGCTGGGCAAGCTGCTCGGTACTCCAAGCCTTACCTAGGACATCAAGGGCGACAACATGTTCATTTCCCTTGAGTTTTTCAAGCATCCGGTCGCCTTCACTGGCCATGGCACGGGCGATGTCCGCATTCTTGCCGCGATTGCCGGGCGCCAGCTCGATGAACTCAAGCGAAAAATCCCGCGGCATGCGCTTGAGATATTCCCGGCTACCCTTCTCCACCCAGTCCGGCATCTTCTGCCCGACCGCCAAAACTCGGATTTTCATGTCCTGTCCCGTGCTGTGTCAGAACGACGGGCAAGCCCGCAGTCCTTCCATCGGATACTCCCTGCCCGCGACATCGCGACCGGCAAGGACGTAACGCGCGGTTGGCATGTCCCGACGAGCAACCCGTCGGGTCAGGCTGGCAGGATCAGTGGCTCTGCTCGTACTCTTCACGCGTTTCGCGGGGCAGATCGCTCCACAGGCGCTCGAGGTCGTACAGGGCACGGGTTTCGGCCAGCATGACGTGGACGACGACATCGCCCAGATCCAGCAGCACCCAATCGGAGCCGTTGTCGCCTTCACAGCCCAGCGGCTTGACGCCGGCTTCTTTCACGGTGACCTGCACGTTGTTGGCCAGCGCGGAGATATGGCGGCTGGACGTACCGGTCGCGATCACCATCACATCGGTGACGCTGGTCAGCTTGGAGACATTGATCTCGCTGATTTCCTGGGCCTTGAGTTCTTCAAGGGCGTCGACAACCAGGTTTTTAAGAGCTTCGGTCTGCATGATTCCTCGGGAGTTTGTTCGGCAGGGGGCGCATTCTACCCGTTGGCGATGCGCGCGCCTATGGGCATCGTCATTTACTCGCCAAAGGGGCGCCACGCACGGCAATGCGGGATCGCGGCAGTGATGCCCCTCTCATGATGCCACGCTCGCACGCGACAAGACGTTCAGAGCCACAACGCTCAGCTCGATGATGGGCTCAGGTCGATGATGGACTCAGGCTGATGATGGGCTCAGGTCGATGACGGACAATAGAGGCCATGCGCCTCGATATGACGGATCACCGCTTCCGGCAGCAGGTAGCGCACGCTGTCACCCAGCGCGAGACGCTCGCGCACGAAGGTGGCACTGATGGCCATGCGTGTCGGCAGCGACAGGCGCAACAGATGGCCACCCGGGCGCGTCATCAAGGCCGCCACCGAGTCGACCTCGCGCCCCTGGATCAACGCTTCGAGCGCCCGGGGCAGCGGTGCATCATGGTCCGGACGCTCGATCACCACCACATGGGCATCATCGAACAGACGATCGGCGGCATGCCACTCCCCGAGCTTGAGGAAGGCGTCATGGCCGATGGCCATCACCAGCCGCGCCTGCGGACCATATTCGGCGCGCAGACTGGCCAGGGTGTCGGCACTGTAGGAAGGCCCATCGCGCAGCAGCTCACGCCCATCGGCCTTGAGGCCCGGCTCTGCCTCTATCGCGGCTTCCAGCATCGCCAGACGCTGGTCACTGCTGACGCCGGGCGCGGCGCGATGCGGCGGCTGATGCGCAGGCACCAGCAGCACATGGTCCAGCCCCAGTGCTTCGCGCAGTTCGATGGCACTGCGCAGATGGCCGTGATGGATGGGATCGAAGGTACCGCCGAGCATGGCGACACGCGGTACCGGGCCGAGGCAGCCCTCGAAGCCCGACTCCGCTGCCGTGTCAGTCCTTGAGCGCGAATCATGTGCCGACTCGGTGCCGTGATGCACGGCCTCACGCTCCTGCGCGAGACCATCGGCATTCAAGGGGCGCTGGGTATCCTCCAGCGCCTCGGGCGACAGGGCCTGCTCGTTCGTCAAGGTCTGCTCGTTCGTCAAGGTCTGCGCGGGCGCGACCTGATCCTCGGCGGGTGAGACCTGGTCCTTCACTGGCGAATCTGCCCATCACCGAACACGATGTACTTGCGGGTCGTCAGGCCCTCAAGCCCGACCGGACCACGCGCATGCAGCTTGTCGGTGGAGATGCCGATCTCGGCGCCCAGGCCATATTCGAAGCCATCGGCGAAGCGGGTGGAGGCGTTGACCATCACCGAGCTGGAATCGACTTCCGCCATGAAGCGGCGCGCCAGCGCATAGTTCTCGGTGATGATGGCCTCGGTGTGCCCGGAGCTGTGCCGCTCGATATGCGCCATCGCCTCATCGACGCCATCCACGACGCGAATCGCCAGAATCGGCGCCAGGTATTCGGTGTCCCAGTCTTCCGCACTGGCGGCCACGGCCTGCGGCAGCACTTCGCAGGTGCGCGCGCAACCGCGAATCTCGACTTCATGTGCCGCCAGACGCTCGGCGATACGCGGCAGGACCTCGGCGGCAACCGGCGCATCGACCAGCAGAGTCTCCATGGTGTTGCAGGTGCCGTAGCGGTGGGTCTTGGCGTTTTCGGCGATCCGGACCGCCATCGCCAGGTCAGCCGTGGCATCGATATAGACGTGGCAGATGCCATCGAGGTGCTTGATGACCGGCACGCGCGCATCACGCGAGATACGCGAGATGAGGCTCTTGCCACCGCGCGGAATGATGACGTCGACGAACTCGGGCATCGCGATCAGCTCACCGACCGCGGCGCGGTCCGTGGTGGCGACGACCTGCACTGCCGTGGCCGGCAGTTCGGAGAGCACCAACGCCTCGCTGATGATCTCGCTCAGCGCACGATTGCTGGACGCGGCCTCGGAGCCACCGCGCAGGATGCAGGCATTACCGGACTTCAGACACAGGCTGGCCGCCTCGATGGTCACGTTGGGGCGTGACTCGAAGATGATGCCGATCACGCCCAGCGGCACGCGCATGTGACCGACCTGAATACCGCTCGGACGCGAGCGCAGCCCATCGACCTCGCCGACCGGGTCCGGCAGCGCCGCGACCTGCTCGAGCCCTTCGATCATGCCGTCGATACGCGCCGGCGTCAGCGCGAGACGATCGACCATCGCCTCCGAGAGCCCATTGGCGCGTGCACGCGTCAGGTCCTCGGCATTGGCCTCTGCCAGTGTCTCGCGACGCTCATCGATCAGACGCGCCATGGTCTGCAGAGCACGATTCTTGATGCCGCTGTCGACGCGACGCATCACGACGCTTGCCGCGCGCGCTGCGTGCCCCAGACGATTCATGTACGCCACGACGTCCGTGGTGTCGTGCTTGCCCTGCTCACTCATGTGCCTAATCTCGCTGGTTGTCAGTGTCCACGTGCTCATTTCATCATCGGCCGGGCCCCGCGAGGGCATTCCCCAGAGAAGCCTCGACATGAAGCCCTGACGTACAGCCCGACGTGAAGGCCTGAGGTGAAGGCCAGACGTGGTGGTCGTATGTGAAAGCCTCAGAGGCGTAGACACTTTTGTCACTCGCCGTTTGGGGTATGCTGCCATTATTGCAGACGACGTTGCATGATCGGAGCACCGTCGCATCTTGCAAACGTGCAGGCAATGCCCACGTCACAGACCGTTCGGCCAGGGAATTCGGCCGATTTCGCGCCATCCACGGCAAAGGTGCCAATATAAGTCACCATGGAGATCAAGTTCAAAGTCCGTATCAGTCAGTTCGTCTGTCTGCTCGGCTCTGTATTGCTGCTGCTGGAAGCGGCACGACAGATCAGTATCGGCCTGACGCTCACTGCCCTGTTGCTGGCGGTGGGCGGCACGATGTTGCTGGTGGTCTCTCTCGCCCACGAGCTGTTCACCCTGCGCTGGTTCCGCACGCTGGTGATGCTCAGCGTCGCGCTGATCATGAGTGCGCTGGTACTGCTGGCCCCGCAACAGCACCTGATGTGGCTGTGGGGCTTTGCCGTCCTGCTGCTCTATCCGCGCCCGCGCTGGCTGGCACCGGCCTGCGCACTGATCGGGCTGGTCACCACCTGGCTGGCGCTCGCTCAGCTGGGCAGCGACTGGCTGAGTCTGGGCATCGGCATCACCGCGACCCTGATGGCGCTCGGTGCCATCGGTGGGCGACGCCAGCAGCAGGTCTGGATGCAGCTGGAGCGGCGTGGTCGGCGTGATTCCAACCGCGCTATCTGGTCACAATACCAGCTGATGCGCGACCTGCCGCGGGAAATTGCCCGTGCCGATCGCGAGGACATCCATATCGAATTGATCCTGCTCGCACCGGTCAAGACCGGTCGTCTGGCCAATCGTCGCCTGATGAACACCCTCGACAGTGCCGCGCTGCCGCATGAGACCCGCTACCAGCTCGATGACGGGGCACTGGCCGTCCTGCTGGTCACCCGCGGCGAGCGCATGGCCAGTCTGCGCCGTCGCCAGTTGATCGAGCATCTCGCGATGCCGATCCGCGCCCGCGTGCAGCCTCTCAACGACAGCGACCCCAGCGCGCTGGACCTCAAGCGCCTCAGCGCCCACCTGAGCGATGAACCGCAGCCGATCACCATGCTGCCGCCACTGCCTCGCAAGCCTGCCGATGCCGATGCCTCGTCAGACGAAACCTCGACAGACAACGCCCCGTCAGACTACGCCTCGACAGACGATGCCCCGTCAGACCATGGGCGAGACACCCTCAAACCGGCCAGCGCGGCAGACAAGGTCGCCGTGGCACCGTCGCGGGGGAATGATCACTGATGTCTCCTCTGCACAGCCTGGCCCATCGCGAGCGTCGCGAACTCGCCAATCGCAAGACACTGATCATGCTGCTGGCCGCCGCGGTGATAGCCACCTATGCCCTGTGGCGCTACCTGGTGGGCGATTTCGAGCATATCCTGACGCCGGTGCTGGCCACCTTGCTGATGGCGATTGCCGCCGGCCTCAATCACCTCGATGATGAGCAGCCGCTGCCTTCCTATCTGACTCTGATTGCCAGCTATCTGATGCTGGCACTCGAGGCACCGGGCACCTATCCGGGCATGTCGCTGTGGCTGGGGCTGCCCAGCGTGCTGACATTGCTGCTGCTGCCCCTGGCACCGGCGATGCTGCTCAATCTGGTGCTGGCACCACTGTGGCTATGGCTATTGGGCCACCAGGAAGACAACTTTGGCGAGATACTGCGCTACCTGTGTCTGCTGCTGGTGGCCAGCCAGCCGTTCGTCATCAACAGCCTGCAGGCGGGTGTCATGAGCCTGACCGCCAGCGAGGAAACCGAGTGCAATGCCTTCAACGCCCGCACCGGCCAGCAACGGCTGATCAGTGAGGCGGCGCGTGCGCGGGCGCTGGACCAACCGTTCAGCATTCTGGTCGTCTATCTGCCGCAACTGGACATGCTCGGCGAGCAGTTCGGCGAGGACAGGCGCGTCGAATGCCTGGCAATGGCCTGCGACGTGATGCAGGAGGTCTCGCGCCAGGGCGACCTGCTGTGTCGCAGCGACAAGTCGTCCTTCTGGCTGATGCTGCCCAATACCGGCGAGGCCGGAGCGCTGATCATGCGCGAGCGCCTGACCGCGGCGCTGGCAGCGGCCACACAGCCGGAAACCGGCTCCATCATTGCCCGCGCGCGCCTGGTGACGTACAAGGCCGATGACACCACCCAGAAACTCGAGCAACGCCTGCTGGCCAGCCAGCTTGCCCTGATGGATCTCAATGAATGAGCGACACCCTTGCGTCACTGCTGCATTGGCTGAACCCCAGTGTGATGATCGACACCCTGATGACCACGCTGAGCGATCACCCGGCAGCCCTTGTCGCCGTCATCGGCCTGGTCTCACTGCTTGAATCTCTCGCCATCATCGGCCTGCTGGTGCCGGGAGTGGTCATTCTCACCGCCGGCGCCTCCCTGGCCGGGCATCTCGAACTCTCGCTGCCGATATTGCTGGCCGCCGGTGCGCTGGGCGCCATCATCGGCGATGGCGTGAGCTTCTGGCTGGGCATCCGCTATCGCGATCAACTGCCCGGCCGCTGGCCCTTCTCGCGCCATCCCGAGTGGATCGAGCATGGTCAGCAGTTCTTTCATCGCCACGGCAGCTGGTCGATCGCCTTCGGGCGCTTCGTCGGCCCGGTGCGCCCGATCATCCCGCTGGTCGCCGGCATGCTCGACATGCCGCCGACGCGCTTCTTCCTGGTCAATGGCCTCTCGGCGCTGGCCTGGGCACCGGCCTACCTGCTGCCGGGCTATCTGCTGGGCCAGACCTGGCAGTCACTGTTCACCCTGCCGGAAGGGGCCGACGGCCTGCTGGTCGGCCTGGCCAGCGGCCTGATCGCCTGTGCCTTCGCCTTCTCCTTCCTGCGCCGCCAGCTGGGCCGCGAGGGCCGCCTCTATCATTGGCTGGCTCGCCGCATGCGTCGCAGCCCTTCCGGGCGGCGTCTATGGTGGCAACTGCGTCATCCCGACCCCGAGGGCGAGTTTCCGCTCGCCTCGATGGCGCTGCTGATCTTTGCGGTGATCAGCGTGCCCGCCATGAGCCTGGCGGTGCTGGCCCATCCCGAGCCGTGGTGGATCGACCGCGTGGCCGCCTCGCTGGCCGCAAGCCTCACCTCACTGATGCCCGAGGACTGGCTGCGCGAGGCAAGCCTCGTGCTGTCTCGCCTAGCCGATGGCACCGGCTTGGCGGCGCTCGTGGCTCCGTGGCTAGTGTGGCTACTGCTCAAGGGTCGCCACGCGGTGTGGCTGCATCTGACGGCCGCCTGGCTTTGCATCGCCAGCGCCAATACCGTGCTCAAGCACCTGATCCAGCGCCCGCGTCCGGATACCCCTGCCTTCCTGGAAGGATCGATGTCATTCCCCAGCGCCCATGCCGCCGGCAGCGTGGCGGTGTTCGGGCTGGCCGCCGCCTTCATTGCCGAGCGCCAGCCCTCCTCGCGACGTCGCTGGATCTACTGGGCTGCCATCGCCGCCTGTACGCTCGTCGGCCTGTCACGCATCACGCTTGGGGTCCATTACCTCAGCGATGTGCTGGGCGGTGCCTGTCTGGGCCTGCTGGTCTGTGCGCTGGTGCGCATCAGCTATCCCGCCTTCGTGCGCCAGCCCTCGGCCCCCCTGGAATCGCCAGCCCCGCTGCTGTGGTTGAGCATGGCGAGCCTGCTGCTGTTGGCGGCACGCTTCGCCTGGCTGCCGCTCTAGGCTGTCGCGATCAGACTGCTGCCGCTCAGGCCGTCGCGATAACGTTGCCGTGATAGCGCTGTAAACCGATGAGCCGCCTGAGATGGCGGCTTTATCACTACCCCCTGATGACGAGGAACCTCATGCCCGGCCCTGCTGCCCCTCCCGCCAACCAGCCCCAGGCGCTGATGTCGATTCATCTCGGCATCGCACTGCTCGGCGGTACGGCGCTGTTCTCGAAAGGCGTGCCCCTCTCGGCGCTCGATATCACCACCTGGCGCAGCCTGCTGGCGGGGCTGTTCCTGCTGTGGCTGGCGCGCCTGAAGTGGCATGTCTCGCTGCGTCTGAGCGGGCGCGACTGGGCCTTGCTGGGCATCGCCGCCGCGCTGATGGCCGCGCACTGGGTGAGCTACTTTCACTCGATGCAGGTGTCTTCCGTGGCCACCGGCATGCTGGCGCTGTTCACCTATCCCATCTTCATCGTGCTGCTGGAGCCCTGGGTGGAAGGCACGCGCCTGAAAGCGAAGGACCTGGCGGCAGCGGGACTGGTCTGCATCGGCGTCTGGCTGCTCGTCCCCGGCGGCGACAGCAGTGCGCAGGGGGACAGCCTGGCGGGAGTGTTATGGGGCGTGTTCTCGGGCCTGTTGTTCGCGGCGCGCAATCTGCTGGTGCGCTACCGTCTCAGCCACCTCAATCCGGTGCTGTCGATGGGCCTGCAGGCGCTGGGTGTCGTGGTGCTGACGCTGCCATTCGTCTCCGGCGAGATCATGGATGCCAGCCCCTCGACGGGGATCGCCATGCTGGTGCTGGCCATCGTCTTCACGGCAGCGCCGCATGCACTGATGACCTTCGCCCTCGGTGGCCTCAAGGCCAAGACCGTCGGCATGATCGGCTGCCTGCAACCCGTCTACGGCGTGCTGCTGGCATGGTTGATTCTCGGCGAGGTGCCCACCTGGCTGACGCTGGTCGGCGGCAGCTTCATCGTGGCGGCGGCAGCACTTGAGACACTGCGTCGTAGCTGAATCAAAGCCGCGCCCCTGAACGCACCAAGGCCCGCCATTGGCGGGCCTTGGTGCGTTCACAAGCTGTAATGCTTCGCTCAGTCATGCCGACATCAACCGGTCGCGAGCCAGATTCCCACGCCGATCATCAGCGTGCCGGCCACGCGGTTCATCAGGCGCACACGCGAGCCACGCCCCAGCCAGCGCGCCAGGCTGCTGCCACCGCCGGCATAGAGCAGCAGGCAGGTGAATTCCAGCGTCAGGATGATGCCGACCAGCGCGATCAGCTGCGGCGCCAGCGGCAGGCTGGCATCCAGAAATGGCGGCAACAGCGCAATGAAGAACGCCCAGCCCTTGGGATTGGCGATCGCGGTGACGAAGCCCTGTGCCGCCAGAGCACGGCGCGAGGCGCGCGGTGCCGCCGCATCCTCCCCTGCTGCCCCCAGGGCCAGGCGGCCACGTGAGCGCCACATCTGGATCCCCAGCCAGGCCAGATAGGCGCCACCCGCCAGCTTGAAGGCCGAGAACACCATCGGATAGCGCAGCATGATGGTCGCGACGCCGATCACCGCCGACACCGCCACCAGCCCGACGCCCAGCAGTTCGCCCACCATCATCCACAACGTGCGCTTGACGCCCTGGGTCATGCCCAGGGTCATCGCCAGCGTCATGCACATGCCCGGCGTCAGCGAGACCAGAAAGAATGTCGGCACGAACACCGACAACAATGACCAATTCAGCATTCCCTGCTCTCCTTGCACAGTCTGATGCAGTGCCAGAGGGATGCCTCTGACAAGCTCTCACCCGAGCGGATCGACTGACCGCCCTTCAATCGCCGCTGACATGCCCCTCGCCCCAGCGCGGCATCAGCGCATGCGAGATTCCCAGCTGGTTGAGAATGCGCGCGACGATGAAATCGATCATGTCATCGAGGGTCTGCGGGCGATGATAGAAGCCGGGCGCGGCGGGCAGGATGACGGCACCCATGCGCGTCAGACTCAGCATGTGTTCGAGATGGATGGCCGAGAACGGCGTCTCGCGCGGCACCAGAATCAGGGTGCGACGCTCCTTGAGAGCCACATCGGCGGCGCGCTCGATCAGGTTGTTGCTGGCCCCGGTCGCGATCGCGGACAGCGAGCCGGTGGAACACGGGCACACCACCATGGCGCTCGGCGCGCCGGAGCCGGAAGCCACCGGGGCCATCCAGTCCTCGCGCCCGAAGCAGCGAATCTGGCCGGGTCTGGCGGCGTAGCGCTGCGTGAGCACCTCAGTGAGACGCGCCGGGCGCGCCGGCAGCTCCTCGTCGGTCTCGGTGGCGATCACCATGTGCGCCGCCTTGGAGACCATCACCATCACTTCATGACCGGCCGCGACCAGACACTCGATCAGGCGCAGGCCGTACTGGGCGCCGGAAGCCCCGGTCAGCGCGACGGTGACCGCCGACTTGAACTCGCCCTCTGGGGCTGTCGCTTGCGTTTTCATGCTTCACCTTCACGTGCTGCCAGCGCCGCCAGAAGGCGCTCGTGGATACCGCCGAAGCCACCATTGGACATCACCACCACCCAGTCGCCGGCGCGGGATTGATTGGCGATCTTCGCGATCAGGGCATCGAGGTCCTGCTCGACCTCCGCCTCCACGCCGAGCGCGCGGCACTCGCTGACCGTCTCCTCCAATGACCAGCCAAGGCTGGGGCCCGCGAACCAGCTGACGCGGTCGGCCGCGGTCACTGAAGCCGGCAGACGCGCCTTCATGGTGCCGAGCTTCATGGTATTGGAGCGCGGTTCGATCACCGCCCACAGGCGACCGCCCTGCCCTTCGGCCGCAACGCCCGGCGCCAGGCCCTCGAGCGTGGTGGCGATGGCGGTCGGGTGGTGCGCGAAGTCATCGATGACCTTGACGCCTGCCACCTCACCGCGCAGCTCCTGCCGACGCCTGGGCGGCGCGAAGCGTGCGAGCGCCTCCAGTGCCACCGCAAGACTCACGCCGCATTCGACGGCCGCGGCCACGGCGGCGCAGGCATTGGCAACGTTGTGGCGCCCGCGCATCGCCCACTGGCACTCGACGAAGCGATCCGCCTCGCCTGAGTCATCAAACGGCGGTGCCAGCGCGAAGTGGCTGCCGTCGGCACTGATCAGGCGATAGCGCCAGTCGCCACCGGCATTCTCGATACCGCTCTCATCGCCGAAGCGCGCCACCGGCGTCCAGCAGCCTTGATCCAGCACGCGCTCCAGCGCCTCGGCTCCGGCGACGGCGTCCGCCGCGACCACCAGCTTGCCGCCTGCCGGCACGGTGCGCACCAGGTGGTGGAACTGACGCTCGATGGCGGCGAGATCCGGGAAGATGTCGGCGTGATCGAACTCGAGATTGTTGAGCACGGCGATGCGCGGACGGTAATGCACGAACTTGGAACGCTTGTCGAAGAAGGCCGTGTCGTACTCATCGGCCTCGACCACGAAGGGCGCCCTGGGATCGCCGATACGTGCGGAATCGCCCAGCTGCGGCGGCACGCCACCGATCAGATAGCCCGGCGCAAGGCCCGCGCATTCGAGAATCCAGGCGGTCATGGTCGCGGTGGTGGTCTTGCCGTGGGTGCCGGCGATGGCGATCACAGGACGGCCGGTCAGCACCTCGTCACACAGCCATTGCGGGCCGGAGGTATAGGCCAGACCACGCTCGAGCAGCGCTTCGACTTCGGGGTTGCCGCGCGAAACGGCATTGCCGACCACCGTAAGGTCAGGCGCGGGGACGAGATTGTCGGCCGCATAGCCTTCCATCAGGGTGATACCGGCCTCGGCCAGCTGTGTGCTCATGGGCGGATAGACGTTGGCATCGCTCCCCGTGACGCGATGACCGCGTGCGCGCGCCAGAAGCGCCAGGGAGCCCATGAAGGTACCGCAAATACCGATGACGTGAAGGTGCATCTGTTTCTCCAATCCGGAAGCCCGAGCAGCCTAGCATGCCCGCCAGGCGGCGAGTAGCGCGCGACCTGTCAGGGATGGACGACACCCCCAGTGGCATTCGGGCGTCGTGCAGGGGTCATGTCTTTCGGATATGATGCGGCGGGTAAGCGCCAGCCCGTTCAAGACCATGACAAGGAAGCAGAGACGAGAAGCCCATGCCCCAGCACAATGCCTTCTACGCCCAGTCCGGTGGCGTTACCGCCGTCATCAACGCCAGTGCCTGTGGCGTCATCGAAGCCGCTCGTGAAAACGGCGACCAGATCGGCAAGCTGTATGCCGGTCACAACGGCATCATCGGTGCCCTGACCGAAGACCTGATCGACGTCAGCCAGGAAAGCGACGAGAACATCGCCGCGCTGCGCCACACGCCGGGCGGTGCCTTCGGCTCCTGCCGCTACAAGCTCAAGAGCATCGAGGACCACCGTACCCAGTACGAGCGTCTGATCGAGGTGTTCAAGGCCCACGACATCCGTTACTTCTTCTACAACGGTGGCGGCGACAGCGCCGATACCTGCCTGAAGGTCTCTCAGCTGGCCGAGACCATGGGCTACCCGATCCAGGCCATCCATGTGCCGAAGACCGTGGACAACGACCTGCCGATCACCGACAACTCGCCGGGCTTCGGCAGCGTGGCCAAGTACATCGCCACCTCCACCCGTGAAGCCGGTCTCGACATCGCCTCCATGTGCGCCACCTCCACCAAGGTGTTCATCCTGGAAGTCATGGGCCGTCACGCGGGCTGGATCGCCGCTGCCGGCGCCCTGGCCGGTGAAGATGCCACCCAGCCGCCGCACATCGTCGTCTTCCCGGAAGTCGCCTTCCACCGCAAGGAATTCATGGCGCGCGTCGATGCCTGCGTCAAGGAACACGGCTACTGCGTGGTGGTGGTCTCCGAAGGTGCGCGTTACGAAGATGGTACCTTCCTGGCCGATGCCGGCAACACCGATGCCTTCGGCCACCGTCAGCTGGGCGGCGTCGCGCCGACACTGGCCGGCATGGTCAAGCAGGATCTGGGCTACAAGTACCACTGGGCGGTGGCCGATTACCTGCAGCGCGCAGCGCGTCACATCGCCTCCAGGACCGACGTCGAGCAGGCCTACGCCACTGGCCGTGCCGCCGTCGAGATGGCCCTGGCCGGCAAGAATGCCGTGATGCCGGCGATCCGTCGCCTCGGCGATGGCGCTGACTACGCCTGGGACATCATCGAGGCGCCGCTGGAGCAGATCGCCAACCACGAGAAGTTCATGCCGCTGGAGTTCATCACCGAAGATGGCTTCTACATCACCGACGCCTGCCGCGAATATCTGTCGCCGCTGATCCAGGGTGAGGACTTCCCGCCGTTCGTCAATGGTCTGCCGGCGGTCGCCAGGCTCACGCTGGCCAAGGTCGAGAAGAAGCTGACACCGTTCACGATCTGATCGCCTGACTTTGATGCGCCTGACTGGTCCGGCGCTGACACGGCCAGTTGCTGACTGACCCGGTAGCTGACTGACCCGATAGCTGACTGACCCGATAGCTGACTGACCCGGTCGATGACAGAGCCGGTAGTAGGCAGTGAAGCGAGTGTAAAAAAGCCCCGCACAGGCGACTGTGCGGGGCTTTTTGATGGCTGTCAGTTGTCATGCGGAGGGACGGGGAAATACCTCCTCCAGCCGGTAAACCGCATGCGCCTGCTGCTGACGCTGGCTGACCTCGACCATACGCGCCGCCACCTGAGCGCCACGGATCGGTCGATAGCGCTGCACGCCCGGCAAGCGGGTGAGCACCGGCAACAGATAGCGCGCCAGCGTCTCGCCCAGGCGGAACTCGCTGCGCTCCCCCACCAGCAATGACGGCTGGAAGACACTGATACGCGCGAAAGGCAGCGCCTTGATGGCCACTTCCAGCTCGCCCTTCATCCTGAGATAGCCATTGCGGCTCGCGTGATTGGCGCCGCTGGAGGAGACCAGCAGGTAGTGCGTCACTCCCTGGGCGGCCGCCAGCCGGGCGGCACTCAGTTGATGATCGATGTCGACACGCCGCTGCGCCTCGAGCGACCCCACCTGCTTGAGCGTGGTGCCCAGGCACGAGAACAGCAGGTCCACCTGAAAACAGTGGGCCCAGTCTTCCAGTCGCGCGAAGTCGACCACATGGTTCTCGACCTTGTCAGAGTCGCCAGGCGCCGGCCGGCGCGTCAGCGTGATGACTCGGGCGATGGCCTCGCAGGTGATGAGTTCAGCCACCACCTCGCGCCCCACCACGCCGGTCGCCCCGATCACGATCGCGGTCTGTCCCATACACCTCTTCCTCCCACCATGGCCTTGAGCCCCATCAGGCTCTGCGCTCACTTCAGCAGCCAGGACAGCACCAGCAGCAACAGCAGAATGCCGGCGACGCCCTGCCAGAAATTGGCCGGTTCACGTATCGCCTCCGAGGGCGTCAGCGCCTTGCCGGGGTCCTGCTGCGGCAGGCGCAGCGCGTAGAGCAGCTCAGACAGGCGGCGATAGCGCAGGGTGCGCTGCGGGTCCAGGGCGCGCCTGAGGGCGTCGTCCAGGATCTGTGGCACCTGGGGATTGCGCATGCGGGCTGGCTGATATTCCAGCAGTTCGAGGTCGGTATGGGTGCGCAGCTGCTCCATCGACTGGGCGTAGGGCTGCATGCCGGTCAGCAGCCAGTAGATCACCGAGGCCAGGCCGTATTGATCGCTGCGTCGACTGACATCGGCGCCAAGGGCATATTCCGGTGCGCTGTGCTCGGTGAGGCCGACCTGACGCGCCAGCGGACCGGCGCTCTCATGGCCATCCCCTTCACGCAGATGGCAGGCGCCGAAATCGACCAGCACCACCTTGCCATGACGGTCGATCATCACGTTGTCGGGGTGGATCAGCTGGTGCAGCACCTCACGACGATTGAGAGCATGCACGGCCTTGCCAAGCTGGCGCGCGATGTCGAGACGCTGCTCGAGATTGGCCTGCGGGTGCATGCGCGCCCATTCGGTCAGTGTCTGCGCCTCCAGATGCTCGAGCAGATAGTAGAGATGATCACGCGGACGTGACGGCTCCACCACCTTGACCACGAAGGGCGAGCTGACGCGGTCCACCACCCACTGCTGGAGCAGGAAGTGCTCGAGATAGGCATTCTTGAGCGACAGCTCCGGGCTGGGCGCCTTCATCACCATCACGCGCCGGCTCTTGAGGTCACGCACCTTGTAGACGCGTACCCGCGCGCTGCGCGACATGACTTCCATCACTTCCAGGCCATCGATGCGGTCGCCCGGCTCCAGCTCACGCGGCACCGGCAGGTCGCCATAGACGCGCCCCGGCGTATCGTCAGAGGCAGTCGCCAGGCGATCGATGCGCACCAGCTGGAAGCAGAACTGATCGGCCGTGTAGCCACGCTCATCGGCGCGGTCCGCCGCAGCATGCGCCAGGCGCTCACTGGCGGCATCGAGATCCGAGACGTCATCGCGAATCAGTGACACGAAATCGGAAGGCAGCAGGGTGCCGCGCACCGCCTGGGTGGTGAACAGGAAGATATCGCCCTGCTTGAGCGGCAGCTCGATGTAGTCGATGTCGAGGCTGACATCCATGCCCAGCGCCCGCGACGGATAACGATAGCCGCCGAGATCGGTGACATGATCGCGCGAGATCTGCTCGAACTCGCCGCCACGCAGCCGGAAGACCACCGTGTCGCCGGCATGGAACAGATGCGCCGACTGACCCCGGAAGACGACGGCGGAAATAGAGGTCACGTAACTGCCGCCCCGCACGAAGCGGCTCTGGCTGTAACACCAGCTGTTCAGCGCTCGCAGCACGCGGGTCGCGGAATACTTGACGCTCCAGTTGTCGGGCGTGGCGAAGTAATCGGCCAGAAAGCCACGCACGGCAAGATCGCCGGCCTGCTTGGCAATCGCGTTCTTGCTGGTGGTGTCCGCGATCAGCGCACAGCCGCCCTTGGCCGCCAGCGGGCCGCGCTCCAGCGGTATCTCCAGCGACATCGAGCTGCGATGACGCTTGCGGTCGGGAGCCACGAAGGCCTGACCGTAACTGAGTGAAAGCTCTGCATCCGCCAAGGCGGTCTCCTTGCGTCTCGATCCTGCCGTTACGTTTCATGCATGCGGTGGTGACGCAGCGCCAGCCGATGCTGAACGCACAATCGCCGTTGCGCCGCGCTGGACGGCCCCAAGTGTTACCCGAGTCAGCCTGCAGTGCCACCACTCGTTGGTGCAACGCAAGGCGATCGAGCGTGGCATAATGGCAAAACGGTCTGCCAGTTCGTATAATTCAGCGGAATTTTGACCCGCAGGCCTTCAACCCGCAAACCCAAGGACTCGACAATGAGTTTCGACAAGATCCCCGCTGGCAAGGAATTGCCGAACGACGTCTACGTAGCGATCGAGATTCCGGCCAATCACGCGCCGATCAAGTACGAGATCGACAAGGACATCGATGCGCTCATGGTGGATCGTTTCATGGCCACCCCGATGTTCTACCCGGCCAACTACGGCTACATCCCGAACACCCTGGCCGACGATGGCGATGCCCTCGACGCGCTGGTCGTGACCCCGTATCCGGTCGCACCGGGCAGCGTCATCCGTGCGCGTCCGGTCGGCGTGCTCAACATGAGCGACGAAGCCGGTGAAGACGCCAAGCTGGTCTGCGTCCCGCACCAGAAGCTGACCTCCCTGTACGACGACGTCCAGGAAGTCACTGATCTGCCGGAACTGCTGCGTCAGCAGATCGCGCACTTCTTCGAGAACTACAAGGATCTCGAGAAAGGCAAGTGGGTCAAGATCGATTCCTGGGACGGTGCTGATGCCGCCCGTGCCGCGATCGAGAAGGCAGCCGCTGCCTACCAGAAGGACTGAGTCCTTCTGAGGTGATGCGCGATTCAGGCATCACGATGCAAAAAAGCCCCCGTCATTGACGGGGGCTTTTTCGTTTCCGGCTCACGCCCGACACCGGTGAGGAGAACCCTCAGGCGGCATCGGGCGTCACGGGATCAGCCCTTCTCGAGCAGGCTGCGCAGGTCACTGATCGCGGAGTTGGCACGCGCGACGTAGTTGGCCATCACCAGCGAATGGTTGGCGAAGAAGCCGAAGCCGGAGCCATTGAGAATGATCGGGCTGCCGATATCGGTCTGGGTCGCTTCCAGCTCACGGATGATCTGGTCGATGGAGGTCAGCGCGTTCTTGTCTTCCAGTACGCCCTGGAAGTCATGACGCACTGCCTTGAGCAGATGGATCAGCGCCCAGGAGGTGCCGCGTGCCTGATAGAAGACATCATCGATCTCGAGCCACGGCGTCTTGATCTCTTCTTCCGTCTGGGTGCTCTTGGCCGAGGTGGCGCTCTTGTCGCCGGCCAGGCTCAGGTTGAGCTGCGACTTGCCGACACTCGCCGACAGGCGCTGGGACAGGGAACCGAGGCGATTCTCGACATCCGACAGCCAGGCCACCAGGTTGTCGGCACGCGCGTAGAACTGGCCGTTGTTCTGGGTGTCATCGCTCAGACGCTTGAGGTAGTCGCCCAGCTCACGGTTGGCGTCGGCATATTCATGCTCGGCTTCCGGCAGCATCCAGGCATTGGCATCGATGAACAGCAGGGATTCGGCCTTGCCCAGTGCCTTGTCATCGCTGGACTGGGACTGCGAGCGGCTGAATTCCTTGCGCAGCTCACGCGTCATGTCACGCACCTGCACCAGCACGCCATATTCCCAGTTGGGCATGTTGTCGAGCATCAGGCCCGGCGGGGCCACATCATTCTTGAGATAACCGCCCGGCTTGTGCAGCAGGGTATCGTTGAGTTTCATCAGGGTGGCGACGGTCGCGGTGCCTGTCGGCAGGGTCTCGAAAGCCGGTGCCTGCTCTTCACCCTCGACCTTGGCCACCGGCGCGGCCAGACCATGCACGCGAGCCAGTTCGGTGCGCGTGGCCTGATCGATGTTGAACTCGTCCGGTTCACTGCTCCAGTAGATACCAAGGCCAACGCAGACCAGCAGGTAAATGACGAACAGCCCGATCAGTGGTTTCCAGATCCAGCCATACTGAGGCGTTTCCAGCACATCGCGATTGGCGCCGCGCTTGCTGCCTTTACCGAATAGGGCCATGCGTTCTTCCTTGTATGAAGCCTTGTAGAAAAAGCCGTGTGAGAGACGAGTCAGACCTGCCTGAACGGATGTGAGCCGCGCCGATGCATCCAGCGCCGGTACTCATGACGTACGTCCTATCCTATCATGCGCCCCTGCACGTGCCAGTCGCACTCGGTGAAGTGCCGGTTCTGTGGCAAGGTGCGATGCACTCCGGATTGCGGGCTGGGCCACGGGCCTGGTCGTGGACCGAGCCGCAGGCGGGGCGAGGACCAGACTGCCACCCGCGCAGGCGGCTTCACCACTCGAGCCAATACGTCCTCACACGCCCTCACACGAGCGGGATGTCTGCTACATGGTGGCACATTCATCCGCGTGCAAGTCGTGCGCGGCGATGATGGGCCTGCTCTCGATCCAGCGCTCGCCCCCGAGCAGGATGATGGCGGCGCGAGACTGCGGTGCCTTGAGGCCTGCAGGATGTTCTTTCGGCACTGTATAAGGATGCTTCCGTGCTTCGTTCGTTCTTGAAAGTCAGCATGGCGCTGCCAACGGGCCGCGCACGCCCCTCCGCGTTCTCGCGCCTGCTGGGCCCTGAGTTGCTGGCAACCTTGCTGGCGGTCGCGCTGGTTGTCGCACAGGCGATGACGGCGCTGCCCGCCAATGCCGGTCTGTTCAGCTCAGATTCAGGCTCAAGTTCAGGCTCAAGTTCAAACGCCGGCAGCGGCTCCAGCAGTGCGGCGTCCAGCCTGTTCGGCGGCGGCAATCAGGGCGATTTCCTGCCGGTCAGTGAAGCCTTCAAGCCGCGCAGCTGGCGCGAGGGCGACACCCTGTATGTCGGCTTCACCAGTGCCGAAGGCTATTACCTCTATCGGCATCAGTTCAGCTTCTCGACCACCAGCGACCAGGTCGTGCTGGGCGACGCCGACCTGCCGCCGGGAGAGCTGAAGAACGATCCCTATATGGGCGAGGTGCATGTCTTCCATGATGCGCTGGTCATTCGTATCCCGCTGACCAGCGCCTCCACTGGCAAGGCAGTGCGTGACGACACACCGGCCAGCGGCCCGATCCCGCTCTCCATCACCTTCCAGGGCTGTGCCGATGCCGGGCTCTGCTATCCGCCGGAGACCGTCACTCTACAGGCCGGTGAGCAGAGTGCCCCTGCCCCCTTCGCGCAGCTGATGCCGACCGCCAGCCAGTCGAGCGATACGACTGCGTCGACGGTAAGCCGCACCACAACAGCCCCGATCAGCGGCACCGATGCCGGCTTCAGCGCACTGTTCGCGGATGCCAGCCTGCTGACGACTCTGGGGCTGTTCTTCCTCGCCGGCCTCGGCCTGACCTTCACGCCCTGCGTGCTGCCGATGATTCCGATCCTGAGCTCGATCATCGTCGGTCAGCGCCCCAGCCGCCCGCGCGCCTTGCTGCTCTCCACGAGCTACGCCCTGGGCATGGCCCTGACCTACGCCGCGGCCGGCACCTTGATGGGCCTGTTCGGCGCGGGGCTCAACCTGCAGGCGCATCTGCAGGCACCGGCCGTGTTGATCCCTTTCGCTGCGTTGTTCGTGCTGTTCGCGCTGGCCATGTTCGGTGCCTTCACTCTGCGCCTGCCCAGCGGCATGCATTCGCGTCTCGACGCGCTGCAAGGGCGCCTGATGAACGCCGGCCCCGGCGGCCTGGCGCTGGCAGGCGCGTTATCGGTACTCGTGGTATCGCCCTGCGTCTCGGCACCTCTGGCCGGTGCGCTGGTCTATCTTTCCGCCAGTGGCGATGCCATGACCGGCGGGCTGGCACTCTTCGCGCTGGGACTCGGCATGGGCGTGCCGTTGATTCTGGTCGGCACCTTCGGCGCCAGCCTGCTGCCCAGGGCCGGCGGCTGGATGGAGGGCATCAAGCAGGCCTTCGGCATCCTGCTGCTGGGGGTGGCGCTGTGGCTGGTGGAGCGCTTGCTGCCGGCCTCGCTGGCCGTGCTGGGCTGGGCCATTCTGGCCATCGGCACCGGCGTGGCGCTGGGGGCGCTCAGCACACAGACCCGAGGCTGGGGGCGTGCCCGTCAGGCACTGGGACTGGTCGCGCTAGGCTGGGGCATGATCAGCCTGCTGGGCGTGGCAGGCGGCGCAAGCGACCCGCTGCGCCCGCTGGCCCCCTTCACTGGCGGCACATCATCCGGGCAGGCTACCGAGACGTCACTGGACTTCACCACCGTCAGCGACATGAGCGAGCTAGAACATGAGCTGGCACTGGCCGCCAGCCGCGGCCAGCCGGTATTCGTCGACTACTACGCCGACTGGTGCATCTCGTGCAAGGTGATGGAGCGCGAGGTCTTCCCCAAGGTCGCCAGCCAGTTGCGCCAGTTCCACCTGATTCGCGCCGACGTCACCAGTACCGGGGCCGCGACCCAGGCACTGCTCAAGCAATTCGGCCTGTTCGGCCCCCCCAGCCTGCTGTTCTTCGCCGATGAACGCGAGCTCAAGGCGGCGCGCATCCAGGGGGAAGTCAACGCCAGACAGCTCGGCCAGCACCTGACAGCGGTGCTGGATCAGCTGCGCACCACCTCGCAGCGCGCGAACTGAGCGGCGTGTCTGCCACACGCCCGGCGCAGCGCAGTTGCTGCCGAGACGCACGCGAGGACGAAGAATGCGGCAAAATCTTCGGTTCAGTGCCAAACTGGACAGCGTTCGAGAATTTCGGCAGAATCCGCGTCACTACGGCAACAGCCTACGCTCAATAGGTAAACGTCGTGGATAGTGACGGTATCTTTGCATTTTCTTCATGGGTTAACAGCTCAATGAGCCTGGTGCTCGAGCACGGCTGACACAAGGGACTTTCATGGCGCGCATCCTGGTACTCAACGGCCCCAATCTCAATCTGCTGGGGACCCGTGAACCCGAGGTGTATGGCACCACCACGCTGGAGGATATCCACCAGCGTCTGGTCCAGCGCGCCAGCGCGGCCGGCCATCAGCTGGACTGGCTGCAGTCCAATGCCGAGCATGTGCTGATCGAGCGTATCCACCTTGCCCGTGAAGATGGCACCGCCATCATCCTGATCAATCCGGCGGCCTTTACCCATACCAGCGTTGCGCTGCGCGATGCGCTACTCGGCGTCGCACTCCCGTTCATCGAGCTGCACCTTTCCAACACCCATGCCCGCGAGCCGTTCCGCCACCATTCGTATCTTTCCGATGTGGCACGCGGCGTGATCATGGGCTTTGGCGCTCGAAGCTATGACATGGCGCTTGACGCCGCCCTGGACGATCTCGCGCAGTAAGGGCACGTCCAGAGCGGTGTTCACGCACCGCCATCAGGCCTCATCACTGCCTGATACCAGGATTCACCGGCCATCGCCATGGTCGGGACAGCCGTCGGGGCTGTCGCCCGCAGCCGCCGCTATCACGGCTGCACACCCCCATTTCCAGCCACATTTACATCGGGATTAATTTCATGGATATCCGCAAGGTCAAGAAGCTGATCGAGCTGCTCGAAGAGTCCAACATCAGCGAAATCGAGATCCAGGAAGGCGAAGAGTCCGTTCGCATCAGCCGCCATCCGCAGGGCTTCGCCCAGCAGCCGATGATGCAGGCCCCGATGATGATGCAGCAGCAGCCGATGCAGCAGGCCGCTCCGGCAGCCGCTGGCGCCGCTGAAGCACCGGCCGCTCCGGCAGCACCGGCTGCGCCGCAGGGTCACACCATCAATTCCCCGATGGTCGGCTCCTTCTACCGTTCTCCGGCGCCGGGCTCCAAGGCCTTCATCGAAGTCGGCCAGAGCGTCAAGAAAGGTGATACCGTCTGCATCGTCGAAGCCATGAAGATGATGAACCAGATCGAAGCCGACAAGGATGGCGTCGTCGAAGCCATTCTGATCGAAGACGGCGAGCCGGTTGAATTCGACCAGCCCATGATCGTCATTTCCTGATCCCAACGGACACGTCACCATGCTCGACAAGGTACTGATTGCCAACCGCGGCGAGATCGCCCTTCGCATCCTTCGCGCCTGCAAGGAACTGGGCATCAAGACGGTAGCGGTGCACTCCAAGGCCGACCGCGACCTGATGCACGTCCGCCTGGCGGATGAAGCTGTGTGCATCGGCCCGGCCTCCTCTGCCAAATCCTATCTCCACATCCCGGCGCTGATCGCAGCCGCCGAGGTGACGGACGCCGACGCCATCCACCCGGGCTACGGCTTCCTGTCGGAAAATGCCAACTTCGCCGAACAGGTCGAACGTTCCGGCTTCGCCTTCATCGGCCCGCGCGCTGACACCATCCGCATGATGGGTGACAAGGTCGCGGCCATCGAGGCGATGAAGCTGGCCGGCGTTCCGACCGTGCCGGGTTCCGACGGCCCGGTGCCGGAAGACGAAGACGAGATGTACGCCATCGCCGAGCGCATCGGCTATCCGGTGATCATCAAGGCCGCCGCTGGCGGTGGTGGTCGCGGCATGCGCGTGGTGCACTCCAAGGCCAGCCTGCTGTCCTCGGTGAGCATCACCCAGGGTGAAGCGGCCGCGGCCTTCGGCGACGGCACGGTGTACATGGAGAAATTCCTCCAGAACCCGCGTCACGTCGAAGTCCAGGTACTGGCCGATGGCCAGGGCAACGCCATCCATCTGTATGACCGCGACTGCTCCCTGCAGCGTCGTCACCAGAAGGTGCTGGAAGAAGCACCGGCGCCGCAGCTGGACGAAGAAGCGCGTGCCAAGGTACTCAAGTCGTGCACTGATGCCTGCATCGAGATCGGCTACCGTGGCGCCGGCACCTTCGAGTTCCTGTACGAGAACGGCGGCTTCTACTTCATCGAGATGAACACTCGTGTTCAGGTCGAGCACCCGGTGACCGAAATGGTCACTGGCATCGATATCGTCAAGGAACAGCTGCGCATCGCCTCCGGCCTGCCGCTGTCCGTGAAGCAGGAAGATATCGAGCTGCGCGGTCACGCCTTCGAGTGCCGCATCAATGCCGAGGATTCGCGCACCTTCATGCCGTCTCCGGGCAAGGTCGAGCTCTATCACGCGCCGGGCGGTCTGGGCGTGCGCATGGACTCGCACCTGTACTCCGGCTACACCGTTCCGCCGCACTACGACTCCCTGATCGGCAAGCTGATCACCTGGGGCGAGAGCCGCGAGATCGCACTGACGCGCATGCGCAATGCCCTCGACGAGCTGCTGGTGGAAGGTATCAAGACCAACACTGACCTGCAGAAGGATCTGGTACGTGATGCCGGCTTCCAGGAAGGTGGCGTCAACATCCATTATCTGGAGAAGAAGCTGGGCCTGTAAGACGCCCCGCTTGAGATCGGTGACGCGTGTTGCCGATAGACGCACGACAGAAGGGTGGCCTCGGCTGCCCTTCTGTCGTCTGTGCCCTCCTCCCCTTTCTTTTCGCCCATCGACAGGAGTCACCATGTCCTGGCTGCAACTCAAGGCGCGTATCGCCCCCGACCACGCCGAGATTCTCGAGCATCTGCTGATGGAAGAAGGCGCCTGCGCCATCACGCTGCAGGATGCTGAAGACCAACCGCTGTTCGAACCGGACCTCGGCAGCACGCCGCTGTGGAGCGAGACAGTCCTCACTGGCCTGTGGGATGGCACCGAAGGCATCGAGGCCATGCGCGAGCGGGTCAAGGCCGGCTGGGCGGCGCTGATTCCCGATGAGCCCTGCCCGGAGATCGAGGTCGAGATCCTCGAGGACCGTGACTGGGCCCGTGAATGGATGGACGGTTTCGAGCCGCTCAAGATGGGCCAGCGCCTGTGGATCGTGCCCAGCTGGCACGATGCGCCGGAGCAGGACGCCGTCAACCTGATGCTCGACCCGGGCCTGGCCTTCGGCACCGGCACCCACCCGACCACCGCCCTGTGCCTGGAATGGCTCGATGGGCTGGCCGTCGATGGCAAGCTCGCCCAGCACAGCGTGCTCGACTTCGGTTGCGGCTCCGGCATTCTCGCCATCGCCGCGCTCAAGCTCGGCGCGGTGGATGCGCTGGGCACCGATATCGACCCGCAGGCGCTGCAGGCCTCGCGTGAGAACGCCCAGCGCAATGACGTCAGCGACCAGCTGACCCTGTGCTACCCGGACCGCCTGCCGGACGCGGGCTATCAGATCGTGGTCGCCAACATTCTGGCCGGCCCGCTGGTCGAACTGGCCCCGCAGATCGCGGGCAGCGTCGCCCCGGGTGGCCTGTTGGCGCTCTCCGGCATTCTCGCGCCCCAGGCGGGAGAGGTGCTCGACGCCTATCGTGAAGCCGGCCTGATCATGGAAGAGCCCACCGAGCGCGATGGCTGGGTACGCCTCAATGGTCAGCGTCCACTGATGGGCTGAGCCACGCCATGAGCGCCGCAGCCGCGCAGGTAGAACGCATCCGCGACGCATTGTGGATGAAATAGCCCTTCAAACCCTGCGGCGCTCTAGGTATCATGACGCCCCCGCGAATCCCTGACACGACAGCAGCTCGCGCGCCTGACACCACTCGCATGACACGAGACCCATGACCGATACCCCGCTTCCCGCCGACCTGCCCCGCATCGGCGTACATCAGCTTCCCAATCGCGTGATTCTGGCCCCGATGGCCGGTGTCACCGATCGCCCGTTCCGACAGCAATGTCGTGAGCTGGGCGCCGGGCTGGTGGTATCGGAGATGGTGACCAGTGACAAGCGGCTGTGGAATACCGTCAAGTCACGCACGCGCATGAACCATGCCGGCGAACCCGGCCCGCGTGCCGTGCAGATCGCCGGCGGTGACGCCGCCATGCTGGCCGAGGCCGCGGCGCTCAACGCCGAGATGGGTGCCGAGATCATCGACATCAACATGGGCTGCCCGGCCAAGAAGGTCTGCAACAAGGCCGCCGGCTCTGCCCTGATGCGCGACGAGAAGCTCGTCGGCGAGATTCTCGATGCCGTAGTGCGCGCCGTGGACGTGCCGGTCACGCTCAAGATGCGCACCGGCTGGTGCGAAGAGACGCGCAACGCCATCGCCATCGCGCGCATGGCCGAAAACGCCGGCATCCAGGCGCTGTCCGTGCATGGTCGCACTCGCCAGCAGAAATATACCGGCGAGGCCGAATACGACACCATCGCCGCCGTGAAGGCCGCGGTGTCGATTCCGGTCTTCGCCAATGGCGATATCGACAGCGGCGAGAAGGCGCGACATGTGCTTGACTATACGGGCGCCGACGCCGTGATGATCGGCCGTGCGGCCCAGGGCAATCCCTGGATCTTCCGCGAGATCAATCACTACCTGGCCACCGGCCAGGTAGCCTGTGGCCCGAGCGATGCGGAGCGCGCCCTCGTGATGCGCACCCACCTCGAGGCCCTGTACGAATTCTACGGTGACTACATGGGAACGCGCATCGCGCGCAAGCATGTGGGCTGGTATCTGGCGACGCGGGAGGATGGCAGTGAGCTCAAGCGCCACTTCAATCCCCTCGAGGAGCCGGAACAACAGCGCCAGTTCCTGACCCGCCTGTTCGGCGAGCCGGATGGCATCGCCCGCACCGAGACGCAAGGAAGTCACGCAGCATGACCAGCAGGCACCCTCTTTCACCCGACGACGCAAGCCAGGCCACCCTGATGACGCCCGTGCGGCACCATCAGACCCTGCGCGAGGCGGTCGAGCACTCCATGGCGCGCTACTTCGCCCACCTGGATGGCGAGCAGGTCACCGACCTGCATGCCATGGTGATGGCTGAGGTCGAGGCGCCGCTGCTGGAGGCGGTGATGGCCCACGCGCAGGGCAACCAGACCCGCGCCGCCGACATGCTGGGCCTCAACCGAGGCACACTGCGCAAGAAGCTCAAGCAGTTTGATCTGATCTGACCCCGCCGGGGCACCTTTACAGGTGCCCCGGCGTCTTTTTGTTGATCCACGAGTGGAGCATCATGCAAGCCAAGCCCCAAGCCATCCGTCGCGCCCTCCTGAGTGTTTCCGACAAGACCGGAATCGTCGAATTCGCTCGTGCCCTGGACGCCCGCGGCGTCGCCCTGCTGTCCACTGGCGGTACCTTCCGCCTGCTAAAGGACAACGGCCTTGCCGTGACGGAAGTGTCCGAGCACACCGGTTTCCCGGAAATGATGGATGGCCGGGTCAAGACCCTGCACCCGAAGATCCACGGTGGCATTCTCGGCCGTCGCGGCCAGGATGATGCGGTGATGGCCGAGCACGGCATCGACCCCATCGACATGGTCATCGTCAATCTGTACCCGTTCGCCGCTACCGTGGCCAACCCGGATTGCTCGCTGGAAGACGCCATCGAGAACATCGATATCGGCGGCCCGACCATGGTGCGCTCCTGCGCCAAGAACCACGCCCACACCACCATCGTCGTCAACGCCTCGGATTATGACCGCGTGATCGCCGAGATGGATGCCAACGACAACGCCGTCAGCGATGACGCGCGCTTCGATCTGGCCGTGGCCGCCTTCGAGCACACCGCCGCCTACGATGGCGCCATCGCCAACTGGCTGGGCCAGCGTGTCGAAGGCGGCAGCGAAGGCCTGCCGCGTCAGTACAACGTCAGCCTGAGCAAGAAGCAGGACATGCGTTACGGCGAGAACCCGCACCAAAAGGCGGCCTTCTACGTCGAGGACGGTGCCACCGAGGCCAGCGTCGCCACGGCGGTGCAGGTGCAGGGCAAGGCGTTGTCCTACAACAACGTCGCCGACACCGATGCCGCCTTCGAGTGCGTCAAGGCCTTCGACGAGACCGCCTGTGTCATCGTCAAGCACGCCAACCCGTGTGGCGTCGCCATCGGCGAGTCTGCCCTGGCCGCCTACGAGCGTGCCTTCCAGACCGACCCGACCAGCGCCTTCGGCGGCATCATCGCCTTCAACGTGCCGCTGGACGCCGAGACCGCGCAGGCGATCGTCTCGCGTCAGTTCGTCGAGGTGATCATCGCCCCGGGCATCAGTGAAGAGGCAGCGGCCATCGTCGCCACCAAGGCCAATGTGCGCCTGCTCGACGTCGCGGATGCCTGGGCGGCCGAACGTACCGGCGGTCACGACTTCAAGCGTGTCACCGGCGGTCTGCTGGTTCAGGACCGCGACCAGGGCATGGTCGGCCGTGATGAGCTCAAGGTCGTCACCGAACGTGCGCCGAGCGAGCAGGAACTCAACGACCTGACCTTCGCCTGGAAAGTGGCCAAGTTCGTCAAGTCCAACGCCATCGTCTACATCAAGGATGGCCAGACCATCGGTGTGGGCGCCGGCCAGATGAGCCGTGTGTACTCCGCCAAGATCGCCGGCATCAAGGCCGCCGATGAAGGTCTGGAAGTGCCGGGCTCCGTGATGGCCTCCGATGCCTTCTTCCCGTTCCGCGACGGCATCGACGCCGCTGCGGCGGCCGGCATCACTGCCGTCATCCAGCCGGGTGGCTCCATGCGCGATCAGGAAGTCATCGATGCGGCCAACGAAGCCGGCATCGCCATGGTCTTCACCGGCATGCGTCACTTCCGTCACTGATCAGATAACGCTAGCCTGCACAGGTGCCTGTACTGGTACCTAAGCTAGCGCTCACGCAAAAGCCCCCGCCAGCGACATGCTGGCGGGGGCTTTTTCATGCGCATCTGACAAGAAACGCGGTCATTCGACCGGCAGGTTGACCCAGCGCAGGAAGTTGTCGCGCGCGACATTGCGCGCTGCCGGTGGCGACAGCGCATCGAGGAAGGGCGTATAGCTGGCGAGGATATCGCCCACCGAGCCGAAGCGCCCGACCACATCACTGCCGAGCACGAAGCGCTGTGGGAAGCGCTCGACCAGCGCCACCCAACGCGAGCGCGGCTGCCCTTCATCATCCAGCAGGTAGGGTTCCAGCACCGACCAGGACAGGTCGATATTCAGGTTGGGATAGGTTTCCAGCATGCGCTCGATCTCGCCGTGCAGCCAGGTCATGCGCCCCAGACGACGATTGAGCTCGGCACTGGTCCCGGCGTGTGCCCAGATGAAGGTCGTGTCCGGATTGTCGCGCACCGCACTCTCGAATTCCTCGAGATACAGGCCCTCATGCCCTTCCCGCTTGCTGGTGATGTTGGAATGCACCATCACCGGCAGCCCCTTCTCCGCCGCCAGCGCATAGACCTTCATCAAGGCCGGATGATTGGCGCGCGGCGTCTCGCCTTCGGTCAGGCGCGTCAGGTCGTCATGGCGCGTGAAGATCTCCCCGATGCCCTTCCAGAAGCCGGGATAGATCGCCATCAGCTGGCGAATCTCGTCGGCGGCATTCAGATCGGTGGGGTTGAAGCCAGTGATGAACGGCGAGAAACGCGCCTGTACCGGCTCGGGCGCGCGGGTCAGTGCCTCGGCCAGGATGTAATCGGTACCGGAATACCAGTAGACCGGCGCATCATCGCCCATGTAGTAACGTGGCTTCTTGGGTGCGTCCTGCTGCCATTTCTTGGCAACGCCGATGCCCGTGACCAGGGCGTGATCGACCTGCGCCTCGTCCATGGCATCCAGCAAGGCCCCCAGACCATCACCCTGCTGGAAGAAGTCCACGAAGTGCAGATGGGCGTCGCTGTAGTGATAATCGCGTGTCTCGTCGGCGGCCACGGCCTCGAGGCCAGCCAGGCTGCCGGCAAGCCCCAGCAGCAACGCCAACGCCCCCTGGACGAGAGGACGTTGGCGGGCGCGGGCAGGACAAGATGGCTGGGCAGGAAGAGAGGCACGGGCGGCGCGAGGGGCAAGCTTCAGCATGGGGAGCTCCGGGAAAAGGTCGCTCGATTCTGCGGCGCATCCCTGCCACGCGCAAGCAGCCTCAGCCCGCCAGCGCCGCCCCGCTCATGGCGTTTCGCGAGTTTGCCTCGCTCTCAGCAGCCTGCTGGCGGCGCGCGGTGACACGGTTCCAGACCTTCTCGTGGAAGAAGAAGGCGACGGTGTTGACCGCCGGCTCGACGATGGCGACCAGGCCGCCGACCACGATATCGCCGGTCAGCAGGTAGGTGACACCGAAGGCGATGGAGAAGTGCATGCTGGCAAAGGTCAATGTCTTGATCATGTTGGCTGCCCTCCGGGCGGTCTACTCAGCGAGACGCTGAGCCTCAGCGCGTCGCATGTCATGGGGTCAGGCAACTGCGTGCTGCCTTGATGAATTAATAATAACGATTCTCAACTGCATGTAGAAATCACTTTGCACTACCTGGCTGATAAGCGTCAACTATCACGCGATTGAGCCGGCCTGATGGCACGCCCTGCCAGCGGCATCGAGCGCGCCAGCTGCGGTCATATCCGCTAGAATGCCCTGCCGGCCTCGCGCGCCACTCTCGGTCTGATACCCGATGGCGCAGTTGTCACGATGGCTCGGCCAGCTTCGCGCCCTTTTCCCTCTACCGCTGCTTCAAGGTTGCCATGACGCCGCCACTCGACCCCGATGCTCTCCAGACACTGCTCGAACGCCTGTCCGATGATGCCAGCCGCTGCTTCAACGAGGGCAAGGTCGCGGACTATATCCCGGCCCTGGCGCAGGTCGACCCTGACCAGTTCGGCATCGCCGTCTGCCATGTGGATGGCCGTGTCCAGTACGCCGGCAGCGCGCATACCCGCTTCTCGATCCAGTCGATCTCCAAGGTGCATGCGCTGGTACTGGCGATGCAGCGTCTGGAGAGCGACGAGATCTGGTCGCGCGTCGGCCGTGAACCCTCCGGTCAGGCCTTCAATTCGATCATGCAGCTGGAGGTCGAGAACGGCATCCCGCGCAATCCCTTCATCAATGCCGGTGCCCTGCTGATCACCGACCTGCTGGTGTCGCGCATCGTCTCGATCCAGAACACCCTGCGTGAGCAGCTCAGGCGTCTGTCCGGCAGCGACGATATCGGCTTCGATGAAAAGGTCGCGCGCTCGGAAATGGACCACAAGGCACGCAATGCCTCGCTCGCCTATCTGATGCAGGCCTACGGCAATGTGCATTCCGACGTGGATGACCTGCTGGATACCTACTTCCACAGCTGCTCGGTGTCGATGAACTGCGTGGAACTGGCGCGCAGCTTCGCCTTCCTCGCCAATCGCGGCGTCAATCCGCTGGATGGCAAGGAAGTGGTCTCGCCGCTGGAGACACGCCAGCTCAATGCGTTGTTGCTGACCTGCGGGCTTTACGATGCGGCAGGCGACTTCGCCTGGCGGGTGGGTCTGCCGGGCAAGAGTGGCGTCGGCGGTGGCATCATCGCCATCCTGCCGGGACAGATGAGCATCTGCGTCTGGTCGCCACGCCTGGACGGCTACGGCAACTCGATTGCCGGGCGACATGCATTGGAAGGCCTGGTGGCGGGCATGGGGCTTTCGCCACTGGGGTGAGACATGCGAGCCGAGAAGTAAGGGCTGAGAAGTGAGGCCTGAGAAGTGAGCGTTGCGGCATGAGGATTGCGGCACGAGAGCCAAGATCCGAACCCGAGATCAGAGATAAGAGATAAGAGTTCCGGCAATAAAAAAGGGCGAGTCGCGTCCGCCACGCCACTCGCCCTGTCTTCAATCCTTGAAGACTATCACCACAGGTCCCGCTCTTTGACTGTAGCGTAAATAAGCATATACACAAGTAAGAGAATGCCGACAAAGCACACCTGTCTTTGGCCCTGATCTGCGGAAAAAGACCGCGATATACCGCTTTGGTCTGACACGCGCAGCGCGAGACACTCCATCTCTACGACCAATGACTCATGCGCCTCTTGTCGCGAGCTTGCCCGCCACTCGCACATGCTGTTCTCTCATCAACAGTGAAAGATCGCTCTCATCAGCAGCGAAAATTCCATGGCCAAGTTGCAGGCACACTCGGCGCAGACCGGTGGGATAAATGCATGGCATGAAAAAGCCCGCCCGGTTTCCCGGGCGGGCTTTTTCATGCTGATGGCGTGTCCGATCATTGCCTTGAGCGCTGGCTATCAATCAGCGATGCAAGGTTCCAAGATGCAAGGCTCGAGGATGCAAGGCTCAAGCAAAGATCGACATTGCGGACCCGATGACGATGGATCAGCCAAGTGAGAGACACAGATACTTGGTTTCCATGTATTCCTCGAGGCCATACTTGGAGCCTTCACGGCCCAGCCCCGATGCCTTGGTGCCACCAAAGGGCGCCGCGGCGTTGGAGATCAGCCCGGTATTGATACCGACCATGCCGTAGTCCAGACCTTCCGAGACGCGCCAGACACGCTTGAGGTCGCTGCTGTAGAAGTAACTGGCCAGGCCGAATTCGGTGTCGTTGGCCATCTCGATCGCCTCTTCCTCGCTCTCGAAGGGGAAGATCGCCGCCAGCGGACCGAAGGTTTCCTCACGGGCGACCTTCATCTCCGGCGTCACCTGCGAGATCAGGGTCGGCGTGAAGAAGCTGCCCCCCAGCGGATGCGGATGGCCGCCCAGCAGCAGTTCGGCACCCTTGTCGAGGGCATCCTGCACGTGCTCGGTGACCTTCTCGACGGCGTCGCCATCGATCAACGGACCGACCTTGACGCCCTCTTCCAGGCCATTGCCCACGGTCAGCTCGGCGTTCATGGCGGCGGCCAGCTTCTCGCTGAAGGCATTGACCACGCTGGACTGCACCAGGAAGCGATTGGTACAGACGCAGGTCTGGCCGGCATTGCGGAACTTGGCTGCCATCGCGCCTTCCACCGCCGCATCGAGATCGGCGTCTTCGAACACCAGGAAGGGCGCGTTGCCGCCAAGCTCCAGCGAGATCTTCTGGATATGCTGCGCGGCATTTGCCATCAGGCCGCGCCCGACTTCCGTGGAGCCGGTGAAGGTCACCTTGCGCACGATGCTGGAATCGGTCATCGCCTTGGCGATGTCCTTGGCCGAGCCCGGCACGACATTGAAGACGCCTCGCGGCACGCCAGCGCGTTCCGCCAGCACCGCCAACGCCAGCGCCGAGAACGGCGTCTGGCTGGCCGGCTTGACCACGATCGGGCAGCCCGCGGCCAGCGCGGCGCCTGCCTTGCGGGTAATCATCGAGGCCGGGAAGTTCCACGGCGTGATCGCCCCCACCACTCCGACCGGCTGCTTGAGCACCAGAATACGCTGGTCACGCTTGGCGGCCGGAATGGTGTCGCCATACACGCGCTGACCTTCTTCGGCGAACCAGCGCAGGAAGCTGGCCGCGTACTGGATTTCACCGGCGGCTTCGGCGAGGGGCTTGCCCTGCTCCAGCGTCATGATCTGCGCCAGGTCATCCTTGTGCTCCAGCATCAAGGCGTACCACTTCATCAGGATGTCAGCGCGCTCCAGCGCCGGCGTCTCCTTCCAGTCCGCGAAGGAGTGCTGCGCCGCCTCGATGGCGCGTTCGGTCTCGGCGTAACCCAGCCGAGGCACGCGGCCGATGATCTCGCCGGTGGCAGGATTGTCGACCTCGATCTGCTCGCCGGAATCCGCGGCTACCCAGCCACCGTCGATATAGGCAAATGGACGAAACAGACTGGTATCGTTGAGATGTTCCATGAAGACTCCCGAGGCGTGCTTGTGGGTCAAGGCAGTGATTCCCGGCTAACCGAGACTACTCAAGACTAACCTGATATAGCCTAGATGCGGGCGTGGCGCTAGATCCACAACCCTGCCAGTACTAGTACCACGATGGCCAGCCCGGCGAGCCACCAGCGCTTGCGCGTCGCAGGCCTGGCGGTGTCGGCCGTGGGCCCGGGCGCCTCGCCGGCCTCGTTCTCGGGCGGCATCGAGACGACTCGCCGCGCCTTCTGCTGCTTGATTCGCGCATTGAAGACCTGCACTGCACGGCCATCGCGAAGCTCGAAGTCCACCGCCAGCCCCGGCCCCGGCAAGCCACGCCCGCGCCAGCCGACCAGATCGAAGGCGTGCTCACCGCCCTTATCGTCCCGAATGGTGCCCTGCTGTTCTGCATCATCGAAATGGATGATTTCCCCGATCACATCATGTCTCCCGACTCTTCAGGCTTCTGCGCCTGATCTTCTCGACATCTGAGCTTCTCGATATGTGAGCTTCTCGACATCTGACCTTCTCGACACCTGAGCTTCTCAACGCCTGCCCGGCTGACTAGTCATGCGCTTCGCGACTGTCCGACAGGGTGATAGACACCGAGTCAGAGAAGCGCAAGGCATGCGGCTTGTCGATCTCGACCTGCGCTGTCAGCACCTGTTCGTGCGCCATCACGATATCCAGCACCTCACGGGTCATGCGTTCGAGCAGCGCGAAGCGCCCTTCCTCGACATGACGGATCAACTGCTTGGTGATGGTGCGGTAATTGAGCGCTTCACTGATGTGATTGAACTGCACGGCGCGTGCCGCGCGATAGCGGATCACCACGTTGATCACGACATCCTGGCGGTTCTGGATCTCGTCTTCATTGATCCCGATATAGGTTCTCAGGCGCAGATTCTTGATGCGAATGGTGGCGAGGTCGTGATCGAGATGTTCATCGTGCAAGGCATGCATCGGCATCGGCAGGGACTCCTGATCAAGGGAAACGCGCGAGATGACTCCCAGACAAGAACGCCGCCTCGAAAGGCGGCGTCTTCACTCTGCTGTCAGCTGATCAACGTCAGGAATTCCTGACGGGTCGGCTGATTGTCGCGGAAGGCGCCCAGCATCACGGACGTCTTCATGCTGGAATTCTGCTTTTCCACCCCACGCATCATCATGCACATGTGACGCGCTTCGACCACGACGGCCACACCACGTGCACCGGTGACCTGCTGAACGGCCTCGGCGATCTGCTTGGTGAGGTTTTCCTGAATCTGCATGCGACGCGAATACATGTCGACGATACGCGCGAACTTGGACAGACCGAGCACCTTGCCAGACGGCAGATAGGCGATGTGGCACTTGCCGATGAACGGCAGCAGGTGATGCTCGCACATCGAGTAAAGCTCGATGTCCTTGACCAGTACCATCTCGTCCGTATCGGAGGTGAAGACAGCGCCGTTGACGATCTCCTCCAACGACTGTTGATAGCCATGAGTCAGGTACTGCATGGCCTTGGCCGCGCGCTTGGGCGTATCCAGCAGGCCCTCACGCTCTGGATCCTCACCCAACGCGGTGATGATCTGGCGGTAGTGGTTGGCAATCTCTTCGGTCATCCGTCTGCCTATGGTATCGGTCAGGGGCGCGCACTAGCGCACGCATAGCAGGGGTAAAGCACAAAAGTCATACACAAGCGATCAGATGGCAAGAAATCGTATAACTTCGTGTTCAATGTCAGGGCCAGATTCTACCTCAGGCATGCCGTCAACGCAGGTCTGTTCACGCGATTGTCGTATCCATGCAACACATGCGCCCCCATCGGTAACCGATGGGGGCGCATGAAGGGGCGATGTCACTCACTTCGCCAAAGGGGCTCAGGCCTTGCGACGACCTTCAGGTCATGTCACGACTGCCAGGCCATTTCACGACTGCCAGGCCATGTCGCGACCGCTAGGCCAGCCAACGCGGCGCAGACAGCGCGACGCGCTGCTGTTCCAGGCTGCGAATGTGGTCGTCCCAGTAGCCCAGGCTCGCCACGTGCGAGAAGGCCTGCGGGAAGGCGGGGTCCGACCAGCGCCGCACCACCCAGGCGCTGTGACGCACCATGCGCAGTGTGCGCAGGGTCTCGATCCACTTGAGCTCACTGCGATTGAACTCACAATGCTGCTCGTAGCCCTCCAGCACCTCGGACAGCTGCATGTGCAGCTCCGGGTCGCTCTGACCGGTCAACAGCATCCACAGGTCCTGCACCGCCGGGGCGCTCAGACAGTCATCGAAGTCGACCAGCGCAAAGCTGTCATCGCGCCCCAGCATGTTGCCGATGTGGCAGTCGCCGTGGGTACGGATCAAGGCGCTTTCCGGCCAGCTCTGCTCCGCGACCAACGGGCGCAGCGCCTCGATGACACGCTGGTAGCTGTCGCGCTGGCGCTCACTCAGCCAGTCGGAGGCCAGCACGCTGGCGCAGCTCTCTTCGAGAATCCGCAGCGGCGAGAGCGTCTCCCGCTCGCGAAACGCGCTCTTGCGCCCCACCGCGTGCACGCGACCGATCAGCTCACCCAGCTGATAGAGGTGCTCGGCAGATTCAAGCTCCGGCGCGCGCCCCACCACATGCGGGAAGAGAGCGAAGTCGAAGCCTTCGAATCGATGCAGCGTCTCGCCGGCCTCGTTCGCCCACGCGGGGGCGCCCGGAACACCGGCCTCATCCAGCTCGGCCAGGAAGGCGTGTTCCTCGAGAATCTGGGCACGGCTCCAACGCTCGGGGCGATAGAACTTGGCCACCCAGCGGCGTCGGTCATCATCGGCGAGATGGTAGACACGATTCTCGTAACTGTTCAGCGCGAACGGCTCGCCGGGCAACCAGAAGCCCAGCGATTCGACAGCGGCCACGACACGGTCCGGCGCGAGAGCATCGAAGGGATGAAAACGCGTGTCTCCATGGCCCTCTGGCGCGGATGTCGTCGACCAGGTGTTGCCATTGGAGCGCGCATCCAACTCGCGCGAGGTGCCGGAAGATTGCGAGTCATCGGGGGAAACAGGATCAATAGGCATGGCAATTCCTCGGGCATGGACCAGCAAACGGCTGCCGGACCTTGCATGCTATGAGATTAGACCCTCTGCACGCCAGTCTTCTCCCTGATTGACCCCGCCTGCCCGCTGAGTTCAACGCCCGTTTCGAGGCTCAGCCCCGGCGGCATGTGTCGGGCAGCTCTACTTCGTGTCGCGTTTGCGGGTCACAGCGCCCCGCGCAAGGCCAGGGGAGTCCGCGCCAGCACGCAGGCATCGACCTCACGGGCACCGGCTCGCAGGCAGGCCTGAGCAAGACTGTCGAGCGTCGCACCGCTGGTCATGACGTCATCGATCAGCAGCACGTGCTCGGGCAAGAGGCCGTCAATGTCATAACGCCCACGCTGCGCTTTCAGACGCTCGCGCCGATCCCGCAGGCGCTGATCCGGCGCTGCCCTGGCCACCGCGACTGACGCCTCGTGCGGCATGCGCCTGTCGCGCACCCGCGCCATATCCCGCTGGTGACCGGCGATGACCGGTGTCAGCCCGCGACACAGCTCTGCCAGCGCATCATGGCCGCGCTGGCGACGGCGATAGGCATCTGCCGGTACCAGCAGCACTGCGCCGTGAGGGTGCGTCTGGCCCCACTCGCGGCAGAAGTGCGCGAGCTCCCGCTGCATGAGTTGGCGCAGCAGTCGCCCAGCGCGGCGCTGATGCTGGTCCTTGTAGCGCTGGAACAGCCCCGCCAGCAGCCCTTCATAACGCAGCGGCGCAAAGCAGCGCGCAAAGGCGGGCGGTGACGACAGGCACCGCGCACAGGCCTGCTGACTCAATGCCAATGAGGCGACAGGCTCAGCACAACGCGGACAGGCATGCTGATTGCGCGCGATTCTCGCCTCGCAGGCGTCGCACCACTCGCGGCGCGATGACAGCTCTCGCTCATGACGCGAGCGAGTCGCTAGAGAGGAAAATGAATGGGTAGGTGAAACTGAAGCGCTCTGCCGTTCGGTCGCGCCGGACATGGCTGCCGTCAGCTGACGCTGACAGAAGGCGCAGGGTCGCGACAGCTGCCAGTGGTCAACCAGCAGAGCTCTCATCGTTGACAGCGCCCACGGAAACTCTATCATCTCAGTTAACCTGACCTTACATGATGCGTTGACTGGCCACTTGCCAGCTCGGCTGCCGACTCCCGGACTCACCCACGGATGACCGGCTCAGCGCGCTCTCGCTCTGCCCGCCTGATGAAGGACCTCAAGCTCATGACCGTAGAAGCCTCCCGCGTGACAACACAAGCCACGAATATCCCTGCGCCTGCCGATGACAGCGTGGTACGCCATGACTGGAGCGTCGCGGAAATCGAGGCGCTGTTCGCCCTGCCCTTCAATGACCTGCTGTTCCGTGCCCAGCAGGTGCACCGCCAGCACTTCGACCCGAATGCGGTGCAGGTCTCCACCCTGCTGTCGATCAAGACCGGCGCCTGCCCGGAAGACTGCAAGTACTGCCCGCAGTCCGGCCACTACAACACTGGCCTTGGCAAGGAAAAGCTGATGGAGATCGAGAAGGTGGTCGAGCAGGCACGTGCCGCCAAGGACGCCGGCGCCAGCCGCTTCTGCATGGGTGCGGCCTGGAAGAGCCCGCGTGAGCGCGACCTCGAAGTGGTCACCGAGATGGTGCGTCAGGTGAAGTCGCTGGGACTCGAGACCTGCATGACGCTGGGCATGGTCGATACCGATCAGGCCAGAAAGCTCGCGGATGCCGGCCTCGACTACTACAACCACAATCTGGACACCTCACCGGAGTACTACGGCGAGATCATCACCACGCGCAGCTACAGCGAGCGCCTGGATACCCTGGCCAGCGTGCGCGAAGCCGGCATGAAGGTGTGCTCCGGCGGCATCCTCGGCATGGGCGAGACCACCACCGACCGTGCCGGCCTGCTGCGTCAGCTGGCCAATCTGGAGCCACAGCCGGAATCGGTGCCGATCAACATGCTGGTCAAGGTGGCGGGCACGCCGCTGGAGAATGTCGATGACCTCGATCCCATCGAGTTCATCCGCGCCATCGCCGTGGCGCGCATCATGATGCCGAAGAGCCACGTGCGCCTGTCCGCCGGCCGCGAGCAGATGGACGATTCCACCCAGGCACTGGCCTTCCTCGCCGGTGCCAACTCCATCTTCTATGGCGAGCGTCTGCTGACCACCGGCAACCCGCAGGCCAACCGTGACCGCGAGCTGTTCGAGCGCCTCGGCCTGCACCCGGAGACCCGCCAGGAAGTCGCCAGCGACGAAGTGCGCGAAGCCGCCCTGAAGGCCGCCATGGAAGAACAGGCACGTGCCAATGTCGAGGGCAGCCTGTTCTATGACGCCACGCGCGAGGCGACGCCCGCCAGCAGCGAAGGCCAGGTGCGCGAACGCAAGCCCTGCGGCCTGGTGGTGTGATCGCTCGTGGCCACCGACACGCCCGCCAGCGCGCGCTTAAGCCCTCAGTCCAGCGCCAGCTTCACGCATCTGGAGGACCTGCTCACTCAGCGTGAGCGGGTCGGCCGCTATCGCCGGCGCCTGACGCTGGATTCCCCACAGGGCCCCCACGTCAACCTCGCCGGGCAGGCAGCCGGTGCAGAGACGCGCCCGCTGCTCAACTTCACCGCCAACGACTATCTGGGGCTGGCCAACCACCCGGCGCTGGTCGAGGCCGGCTGTCGCGCGGCGCGTGAATTCGGTGTCGGCAGCGGCAGCGCACACCTGGTCAATGGTCACCAGCGCGCTCACCACCAGCTGGAGGCTCGCCTGGCCGAGCTGACCGGGCGGCCACGCGCGTTGCTGTTCTCCACCGGCTTCATGGCCAATCTGGGCGTGATCGATGCGCTGGCGAGCGCCTCGCGCGAGGCCGGTCGCAGCCTCGAGATCTTCCATGATCGCCTCAATCACGCCAGCCTTCTCGATGGCGCGCGCCTGGCGTCCTCCGGCACCACTGCCGTGCGCTCGCGTCGCTTCCACCATCGCGATATCGAGGACCTCGAACGCCAGCTGGCGCGCTCCCGGGCCGATGACAAGCTGGTGATCAGCGATGGCGTGTTCAGCATGGATGGCGACTGCGCCGATATCGCGGGCCTGAGCCAGGCCTGCGCCCGGCACGGCGCCTGGCTGATGATCGATGATGCCCACGGGCTGGGCGTGCTGGGCGAGCATGGCGAAGGCCTGGTCGGGCGCGATACCCCGCTGGCTGACGTGCCGGTATTGGTCGGCACCCTGGGCAAGGCGCTCGGCAGCAGCGGCGCCTTCGTCGCCGGCAGCGATGCGCTGATCGAGAGTCTGATCCAGCTGGCGCGCCCCTACATCTACACCACCGCGCAACCGCCGCATGTCGCCGCCGCCACCCTGGCGGCGCTGGAAATCGTCGCGCACGAACCACAACGCCGTGAGCAGTTGCAGGCCCGCGTGCAGCAGTTCCGTGAGGGTTGTACGCATCTGCTGGCGGGCAGTGGGCTCGCGCTCGGGCTGTCGTCAGCCGACAGAGAGGCATTCTCTGCCGCGCTGACCCCGATTCAGCCGCTGATTCTGGGCAGCGAAGCGCGGGCATTGGCCTGGAGCGCGGCACTGCGCGAGCGTGGCGTACTGGTCTCGGCCATCCGCCCGCCCACGGTGCCCGCCGGCAGCTCGCGCCTGCGCTTCACCTTCTCCGCCGAGCACACTGCCGAGGATATCGCGGCACTGCTAGACGCTCTCGAAGCGGTACTGGCAGCGGAAAAGGCCCAGCCCCACTCTTCTTCCCCAACAATCAGCTCAGAAGGAGTCACGCCATGACGCTGACTCGTCTGGTGATGTTCAGCGGCTGGGGTATCGATGCGCGCATCTGGCAGCCCTTGATCACCTGCCTGCAAGCACGCCTCGCTCACGTCACTGAGACGGATGATCAGGCAAAGAGTTGCCCGCTGGAGATCATCGCGCCGGATTGGCCAGAAGAAGGCCCGCAGGCCGATTCACGGGCAGGCTCAGAACCGACAGCCTTGCAAGCCTCACTGGGCGGCGCCGATACCCTGTGGCTGGGCTGGTCGCTGGGTGCCCTGCGGGCCGAGGCGCTGGCGAAGGAGCAGGCGCCGGCCGTCCTTGTCTCGCTGGCCATGGGGCCAAGCTTCATCGACCAGGCCCCATCTGAACAGATGATTCCCGCCCTGGCACCAGAGGTGCTGAACGACTTCCGCACAGCCTTCGCGCGCAACCCCACCGCCAGCTGGCAACATTTTCTGCGCTGGCAGGCCAGTGGTGAGGCCTCTGCGCGTGACTGCCTCAGACAATTGCGCGAACTGATCGGTCGTCACCCCGTCAGTCGCGAAGCGGTGCTGGCGACAGGACTGGCGGAACTGGCCAGCCGCCAGATGTCGCTGGCACCTCAATCAGAGTTACCGCTCGAGTTCTGGCTCGGCAAGCAGGACCCGCTGCTGGCACCGGGCCTGAGTGCGGCGCTGCGCGCGCAGGGCCAGGTGGTCGCGGAATTCGAGGGTGGCCACTGCCTGCCATTGAGCGCGACCGAGGCGCTTGCCGATGCCCTGCTCGCACGCATGGGCCTCGCCACCCACGTCACGCACATCAGCGAGGAGGCCTGAGATGTCGATTGCCGTCAGCGCGCCGCCTGCAGAGCTTGCAACGCCCCCGCTCACGCCTGCCACGAGCCGTCAGCAGGTTGCCCGCGCCTTTGATCGCGGCGCTGCCGACTACCTCACGCTGGCGCAGGCGCAGCACGCCATGGCGGCCTCCCTGTTCGCCTCGCTCCCTGAGCGGCTGCCGGCCGATGCCCGTGTGCTTGATCTCGGTTGTGGGCCCGGACATTGGACCCTCGAACTGGCGCAGCGCTACTCTGGGGCTTGCTGCATGGGGCTGGATCTCTCGCTTGAGATGCTGCGTGAAGCCGCACGCCAGACGAGCGAGCTTGCGAGTGGCAGCCCTGAACGCCTGCACTGGCTACGCGCCGATGCCGAGCGCCTGCCACTGGCCGATGCGAGTCTGGACCTGGTGTTCTCGAGCCTGGCCGTGCAATGGTGCGACAGCCCTCGGCAATGGCTCGCCGAACTGTCACGCACCTTGAAACCCGGCGCTCGAGCGCACATCAACACCCTGGGGCCCGGCACCCTCAAGGAAGTACGCCATGCCTGGCAGCGCGCGGATGATTCCGTGCGCCACTTCCCCAGCGCCGCCCATCTTGCCCGCCATGCAGAAGCCGCCGGGTTGCGCTGCCACTGGCAGTTACGCCCGCGGATATTTCACTATCCCGATGTCGACGCGGTCATGGCCTCGATCAAGGGCATCGGGGCACAGACCGCCACTGGCCGGCGCCTGACACGCGCCGAGGTGCAGCAGGCCAAGGCGCGGCATGAAACGTTGCGTACCGCGAAGGGATTGCCTGTAAGCTATCAAGCCATTGAACTTGTGCTCGAAAAACCGTTCAGAATTGCGTACGGATAACACTGATACTTTGCTTGAAGGCAATTACCTGCCTCGCTCGGATACAATGAAAACTGATATGAGAACCGCGGACAGCTCGTCACGGGACACTGCTTTGCCTACGCGAGCCGAACATGGCATCGCCGCCTTCGTGACCGGTACCGATACCGAAATCGGCAAGACCTTCATCGCCAGCGCCCTGCTGGCACGTGCTCGCCTGCGCGGCCTGACCACACTGGGCCTCAAGCCCGTGGCCTCTGACTGCTTCGAGAATCACGATGGTCTGGTCAACGCCGACGCCCTGTCATTGCAGGCGCAGTGCGAACCGGAAGCGGAGTATGAAAGCATCAATCCCTGGCGCTTCGCGCCGGCCATCGCACCGCACATTGCCGCGCGTCAGGTGGGGGTCAATCTCGAGGTGGCGAAAATCGCGGCGCATGTGCGGGGCCAGCAGACAAGCGCACCGCGCGACCTGCTGCTGGTGGAAGGCGCTGGCGGCTGGCGGGTACCGCTGAATGACGATGAGGATTTCTCGGACCTGGCCATCGAGCTGGGCTTGCCGGTGATTCTGGTCGTCGGGCTACGCCTGGGCTGCATCAATCATGCGCGCCTGACGCTTGAGGCCATCGAGCGCGATGGGCTGGAGATCGCCGGCTACGTCATCAATCATCTGGAAGCGGATATCGAGGTCAGCGAAGACAACATGGCGACGTTGTCACGCACGCTGCGAGCCCCCTGTCTGGGTGTCGTTCCGTGGATGTGCGATGAAGATCTCTCCAATACACGCCACGCCGCCGAGCGCGCCGCCAGCTATCTGCAACTGCCCTGCGGACTGGAATCACGTAGCGTGCATGTCGTACAGGAGTGAGGCGCTGCAGGCACAGCACAAGGCGGGGAATTTCAGGGGATAATCGACACAAGCGATTGACTTGAAAGGCATCACAGGTAAAATGCAGCCCTGCTTCTCGCGGAAGTGGTGGAATTGGTAGACACGCCAGATTTAGGTTCTGGTGCCGCAAGGTGTGGGGGTTCGAGTCCCCCCTTCCGCACCATCAGCATACTCTGCTGATGCTCCCCAGCTGCCTCGCGCAGTCAGCAAGTCCTCCCGCTTTTGTCTGTCGTGCATGCGTCGTGTCATCTGATGCCTTCTGCACCCATCATCATCGTCAGTGCCTTCCCGTTGGTTGCTATACCCGTTTCACGCCCGCTCTCTGCGTTACTCTGCTTTGCAAACAACCTGCTCGACGCTCTCCTGCTCTGCGTTCCTCTGCTTTGCGACCCTCGGTCGATCTGCGGTGCGGCATTCGCGCGTCTGGACGAACCTCAGCGTCGTCTTAGGCTGTCCTGCAGATTGGCCAGGCTGACACGCGCCTGATCCAGCAACAGCTGGCGCTCTTCACGGTCATGATGTGCGGCATGCGCCGCGGCGAGTTGCAGGTTCACGTATTCGATTCCACTGGTGAAACGATAGAACTCGCGACGCGAGGCCACCTGGCGAAAGGCGTCGAGCAGTGAGGGATCAAGCGCCAGCCGCTCACCACGCGCAACGTCTGGCTCCGCCTCCACCAATGCCGATAGCAGTGGTTGCACGGCCTGATTCCATTCCTCTCTGCGCGGCCGCCAGCGACCGAGCCAGAAGCCGATGAAACCGCCGATGCCAAGGCCGCCCAGCCCCCATAACCATTCCCACTGCATGCTGGTGCCTCATTGCGTCAGATCGAATCCCGAGGGCCATTGCCTCATCTTGGCGCAGTATACCCAACAATGAGCGCTCTCATGCTCAACGCCCGACATATTTAATAAAATACTAATAAACAAGACATTTAAACAAGACATTTGCGCTCATTGCGCACGGGCGCCCAGCACGATGATGGCGCTACCCGCCAGGCAGACCAGTGTCCCCAACAGGTCCCAGCGACTGGGCAACTGCTGCTCGACCAGCCACAGCCAGGCCACTGACGCGGCGATATAGACACCGCCATAGACGGCAAAGGCGCGCCCGGCGTGACTGACGTCGACCAGTGAAAGCAGCCAGGCGAACAGCGCCAGGCTGAGCATGCCGGGAATCAGCCAACCGGGGCTGCGCTCCAGTTTCCACCAGGCCCAGAAACTGAAGCAGCCGGCGATCTCGGCGAGCGCCGCCAGCGGATATATCCAGAGAATCGACATCGATGGGTCTCGCGTGAGGTTGGCAGCCCTGGGTGACAGCGCCATGAAAGTTGTCGGCATCAGACGACTCCCGCACCCCGTCAAAAGCCGCTAGGATTAATTAGCGGACAATCCATGGACAATCACGGCCGATGGATTCCCTGTCCGTCTCTCCGTATTGACCAAGCCAGGATTGGCGCCGTCTTGCTGCGCATGATATCGCGCAGTGACTCGATAACAAGGAACCCCACGATGACTCGGCAACGACTGATCATCAACCGCCTGGATGCTGACCGCCTCCAGCGCCTGATCGACGCTCAGCAACACGATGATGAGCTGTCCCTTCGCCTCGAAAGCCGCCTGATCCAGGCAGAGATCGTGCCCCCCGATGACTTCCCCGAAGACCGCGTCAGCATGCGTAGCCGCCTGCGCCTCAAGGGGTCGCGCTCCGGCGATAGCGAGCTGACATTGCACTACCCTACCCCGGAGGATGGTGAGTGCATGTCGCTGCGCAGCCACCTGCCGCAACCCGAAGAGCAAGAGACCTCACTGGCGCTGTGCATCATGTCGCCACTGGGCATCGCGCTGCTGGGAATGGCGGTCGGCGAGCAGATCACGCTGCCCCGGGAAGATGGCCAGAGTGACGTCATCCGTCTGGAAGCCATCCTGCATCAGCCGGAAGCCTGCGGTCAGTTCCATCTCTGAAGGGCCAGGGCCACTTGATTCACGCCTGAAAAGCGCCGGATTCGACAGTCAGCCCTGTGCTGACACAGGCTGGCAGCGCGGCAATACGCTACGCTGACAGGAGCCAGCAGGGTTGCCGGACCCTGCTGGCTCACGCCATTGCTCCTTGACATAACACGCCATCGATCCCGCTGCGCACCTGCGCATGCGGGCATTTTCAATGTCTGTCTGGAGAATGCCTCATGGGTATATTATCGCACCCTCATGTCAAGACAGCCGCTCACCGGCGCCTGCATGAAGCTCTCGAGCACTACGCGGCCAGTCATCAGCATCGTGAGAACATCCGCATGCATCTTGTCTGCGTGCCTGTCATCTTCACTGCCAGCTTGATCCTGCTGTGGAGACTGCTCGGGGGGCAGGGGCTATCGAGTGAACCGGGGCTAGGTATGTGGATGCTGCCCGGGGGCGTGGTCACCCTGGCGGTCCTGGCCGTCTATGCGCGCTTCTCCCTCAGGGTACTTGGCGTGATGGCCGTCTGGGCCCTGGCAAGCCTGGCGCTGATGTTCGTGATGCTCGGGCTCAACTGGCCGGTGACACCGATGATGCTGGCGGCCTTCGTGGTCGCCTGGATCGGTCAGGTCGTCGGCCATCGTATCGAGGGCCGCAAACCGGCCTTCCTCGATGATCTGCGTCAGCTGCTGATCGGCCCGCTGTTCGTGCTGGTCGAGCTGTTCCCCGCCATGCGTGACTGGTTGCTGAAGCAGGATGAGCCAAGCGAGCGGTCATGAGCGGCCAGTGGGCATGCAAGCTTGCCGACACGGCCCGATGGACAGGGATTCCGGCAACACAAAAAGCCCAGCGACCTGACACAGTCGCTGGGCTTTTCATTGGACGCTACTGACGGTCACGGTGTCTTACGTCATTGCGGCTTGCGTCATTGCTCCGGCGCGAAATCCTCGAGACTGAAGGCCATCAATGGCGCGGCACCAGCACTGATCTGGGCTTCCAGGGCGACGGCGCGCGGCAGCACGCGTGCCACGAAGTACTCCCCGAGCGCCAGCTTGCGGCGATAGAAGCCCTCACCGCTGGCACCTGCTTGCGCCAGTCCATGCGCCGCCGCACGCGCCATGCGCAGCCACAGATAGCTGTAGACACACAGCCCTGCCAGATTGAGGTAGTCACAGGCCGCCGCGCCCAGCTCTTCCGGGTTGTCATCGGCGCGGGCCAGCAACTGCTCGGACACTCGCTCCAGGCGCGCCAGCTCCGTCTTGCAGGCCTCGGCGAACGGGCGGGTCTGGGCGTCGTCGGCCTGACGCTCAAGCTCGGCTCGCACCAGGGCGGCAAAGCTTGCCACATGGGCACCACGGTTGCGGTAGAGCTTGCGCCCGACCAGATCCATCGCCTGAATGCCGTTGGTGCCTTCGTAGATCATCGCGATGCGTGCATCGCGCACGTACTGCTCGGCGCCCCACTCCACGCAGTAGCCATTGCCACCATAGAGCTGCTGCGCCATGACGGTGGCATCGAAGCCACGGTCGGTCAGCAGCGCCTTGGCGATCGGCGTCATGAATTGCACCAGCGCATCCGCGTCGGCCTTCACCGCGTCATCGGCGTGATATTTGACGCGGTCCAGCTGCTGGCCCACGAAGACGGCAAAGGCGCGTCCGGTCTCGTTCCAGACGCGCACCTCAAGCGCCATGCGGCGCACGTCAGGATGCACCAGAATCGGGTCGGCCGGCTTGTCGGGCGCCTTGGCGCCTGTCGGTGCCCGGCTCTGCAGACGCTCGGCGGCGAAGTCCATCGCGCTCTGATAGGCCACCTCGCCCAACCCCAGCCCCTGCAGACCGATGGAGAGACGCTCGTAGTTCATCATGGTGAACATCGCCGCCAGCCCCTGATGCGGCTCGCCGATCAGCACGCCTTCGGCACCGTCGAAGTTCATCACGCAGGTCGCGCTGCCCTTGATGCCCATCTTGTGTTCGATGGAGCCACAGCTGACCGCATTCGGTGTCGTCGGCTGGCCGTCGGCATCAAGCAAATGCTTGGAGACCAGAAACAGTGAGATGCCGCGCGTGCCCGGCGGCGCATCCGGCAGCTTGGCAAGCACCAGATGCACGATGTTGTCGACCATGTCGTGCTCGCCGCCGGTGATCCAGATCTTGGTACCGGTGAGGCGATAGCGCGGCAGCCCCAGCAGCGGGTCATCGCCCTCGAGGGGTTCGGCACGGGTGCGAATCAGGCCGAGGTCCGTGCCGCAATGCGGCTCGGTCAGACACATGGTGCCCAGCCAGTCGCCGGCATACATGCGCGGCAGAAACACCTGCTTGACGGACTCCGGCGCGTGGCTGTCCACCGCCAGACAGGCACCGGCATTCAGCGCCGGATAGAGCGCGAAGCTGGTATTGGTGGCGTACAGCATCTCTTCAAAGGCCACGGTGAGCATCTTGGGCATGCCCTGACCACCGTATTCAGGATTGCCGCCCAGCCCCATCCAGCCGCCTTCGGCGAGTACCCGATAGGCCTCCTTGAAGCCCTTGGGTGTCGTGACGTGGCCATTCTCGAAACGCGCACCCTCGGCGTCACCGCTCAGGTTGAGCGGCAGCAGCTCGGCCTGGGTCACGCGCGCACCTTCCTCGAGAATCGCCTCGGCCAGCTCGACATTCACCTCTTCGGTGGCTGCCATGCCCGCCCATTCCTGCTCGGCGGCGAACACCTCATCGAGAATGAAGCGTGCATCCTTGAGTGGCGCCTGATACTTGGCCATATCACTGTCCTCACTGACTCATGTGCTTAGGGCTTTCGCGAAAGACTTGCCTCTCACCCCGTGATGAACGACGGGCTTCGCTCAGCAGAATTCAAACGATTGCTTGAAACAATAGGCGCAATCAGATGCCACGTCATCTCGACCTTGGCCCAAGAGCCGCCCAGCCATGCGCCAGCACGATGATCAGGGCCACAATGCCAGGCCTGCCAATGACCAGTCCCGCGATAACCCGTCCAACAACGCAAGACGCCGCCCCGGGGTTACCGAGGCGGCGTCTGGTCACTGCTCATGTCGCTGCTTTTAGCGCTTTCGCTACGGTCGCTCTAGACCGATACCACATTGGCCAGCGGCGTCGGGTGCTTGCCATCTTCCCATCCCAGGCTGCTGTTGGCATTCGGCGAGAACCACTTGAGCGAATCGTGCAGCTTGACCACATCCCCGACGATGATCAGCGTCGGCGGCTTGAGGCCCTGACCGGCGATCTGCGCCGGCATGTCCGCCAGCGTTGCCACATGCACACGCTGACGCGCGGTGGTGCCCTGCTCGACCAGCGCGATCGGCGTGGACGCCGCCAGACCATTGGCGATCAACTGCTCGCAGATCAGCCCCAGGCTGCCGAGCCCCATGTAGAAGACCAGCGTCTGGGCCGGACGCGCCAGCGCCTCCCAATCCAGATCACAGCTGCCATCCTTCAAGTGGCCGGTGACGAAGCGCACCGACTGGGCGTGGTCGCGATGAGTCAACGGGATACCCGCGTAAGCCGCGCAACCGGAAGCCGCCGTGATGCCCGGCACGACCTCGAAGCTGATGCCGGCACCGGCCAGGGTCTCGAGCTCTTCCCCGCCGCGCCCGAAGATGAAGGCGTCACCGCCCTTCAAGCGCACCACGCGATGCCCGGCGCGGGCGTAATCCACCAGCGCCTGATTGATGCCTTCCTGGGGCACGCTGTGATCGCTGCGCGCCTTGCCGACATACAGGCGACGCGCCTCCGGATTGGCCAGCGCCAGAATCTCGTGACTGACCAGGCGATCATGAATGATGACATCGGCCTGCTGCAGATGGCGCAGCGCCTTGAGCGTCAGCAGCTCCGGATCACCCGGCCCCGCGCTGACCAACGCCACCTGGCCATGCGTGCCCGTGAAGCGATCCTCCTCCTTCACGGGCAATACCGCCTCGCCTGCCACCAGGCGTGGCGGCAGACGCACGCTGGAGTCCCGGGGGTGACTCGGCGCGAACACCATCACGTGCTGCTCGCGCGCATGACGCAGGATACCGCGATCGCGCCCTTCGCTGCCGGTGGCGACCAGCCATAGCTGGCCGGGGGCCGGCACGGGCAACAGGGTATCGGCAACCTCCCAACCTTCACGACCACACAGGGTCTCCAGCATCGGCATGCGGGCATCACCGTAGACACACAGGTCTGCACCGAGGCCGGCAAAACGCTCGGCCAGCGCGACAGCCTCCTGGCCGCCACCGATCAGGCACAGCTGGAGTCGTGAGGGGTCACAGGAGAGATTGAGAAATTCCATGGGGCACATCCACAAACGCGGCGAGGCTGGGGAGCAGCCTTCGATGGGTCGCATTTTAGAGCATAAGAACCACTCTCTAAAATAACTAATAAGAATAACAACCCTGATGCTACGTTGTAGTCACGCAGAGGAAATAACGAGTGAGGGAATAACGAGTGGTGCGATCGGGCGAGGCCTATGTCTCCGCAATAAACGAAGGCCCCCGCTTCCATGGGAAAGCGGGGGCCTTGACTACGCGAATCCACTACGGCGATTCACGCACCTCAGACGTTGATGGTTTCCACCCCGCCCATGTAGCCACGCAGCGCCTGCGGCACAGTGATGGAGCCATCGGCGTTCTGATGGTTTTCCAGCACGGCGACCAGGCAGCGGCCCACGGCCAGACCGGACCCATTCAGGGTATGCACCAGCTGCGGCTTCTTCTGGCCTTCGACACGCACACGCGCCTGCATGCGGCGCGCCTGGAAGTCACGGCAGTTGGAGATGGAGGAGATCTCGCGGTAGGTCGCCTGGCTCGGCAGCCAGACTTCCAGGTCATAGGTCTTGGCGGCGGCAAAGCCCATGTCGCCGGTGCACAGGGTCACGGCACGGTACGGCAGTTCCAGCGCCTGCAGGATGGCTTCGGCGTGGCCGCGCATCTCTTCGAGGGCTTCATCGCTCTTCTCCGCCGCGACGACCTGCACCATCTCGACCTTGTCGAACTGGTGCTGGCGAATCATGCCGCGGGTATCACGGCCATAGGCACCGGCTTCACTGCGGAAGCACGGGGTATGGGCGGTGAACTTGAGCGGCAGACTGCCGGCGTCGATGATCTCGTCGCGCACCATGTTGGTCAGCGGCACTTCGGCGGTCGGGATCAGGAAGAAATCACGATCATCGTTGAGCTTGAACAGGTCTTCCTCGAACTTGGGCAGCTGGCTGGTACCCATCAGGGAGTCGCGGTTGACGATATAGGGTACGTAATATTCTTCGTAGCCATGCTCCAGCGTCTGCTTGTCGAGCATGAACTGCACCAGCGCACGGTGCAGGCGCGCGATGGAGCCATGCATCACGGCGAAGCGTGAACCGGTGATCTTGACCGCCAGCTCGAAGTCCAGCTGGCCCTTGAGCTCACCGAGATCCACGTGGTCGCGCACGTCGAAATCGAATTCACGCGGCGTGCCCCAGCGGTGCAGCTCGACGTTGTCGCTTTCGTCAACGCCTTCCGGCACTTCGGCGTCCGGCAGGTTCGGCAGACTGGCCGCCATGGCGTCGGCCTTGGCCTGCAGCTCATTGAGCTCGGACTTGGCGGCGTCGAGACGCTCGCCCAGATCACTGACTTCTGCCAGCAGCGGCGCGATGTCTTCGCCGCGTGCCTTGGCATTACCGATGGACTTGGAGCGAGTGTTGCGCTCGTTCTGCAGGGATTCCGTCTCGACCTGCAGGTCACGGCGGCGCGCTTCCAGCGCGGCAAAGGCTTCGGTATCCAGCTGATAGCCACGACGTGCGAGGCGCTCGGCAGTCGCTTCAAGATCAGCGCGCAGAAGTTTCGGGTCCAGCATGTGGGAAGGCTCTCTCGTCGGATCACTCAGGCCGCATCGCGGCGCGGAAAGGTTATGCGCACTAGTCTACCTCAGCCATGCCCTGCTTCGCAGCCGCCCAGGCGACAGGAGGGCGCGCCCGGCCACGGGAATCACAGCAGGACGCGTGCGATCTTCATGCCCAGCGCGACCATGCCCAGACACGCCACCACACTGACGGCGACATAGACCAGCCCCGCCAGCATGCGTCCGCTCATCATCAGATTGAGCGCCTCGAGGGCAAAGGTGGAGAAGGTGGTGAAGGCGCCGGTGAAGCCGGCCACCATGATCGCCTGCCAGACGGGGGCCAGCTTGAGCTCCTGGGTCACCCAGATGAACAGGAACCCCATCAGGCAGCTGCCGATCAGATTGACGCCGAGGGTCCCCCACGGGAAACCACGCCCGGCGGCGCCGATGATCCAGCCACTGACAAGATACCGTCCCAGCGCCCCGATGGCGCCGCCCGCTGCTACTGCCAACCAGGTTCCCATGTGCCTTGTATGCCCCGTGCTCTATTCAATGCGAGTGAGCGCTGGGCAACGCCATGGATCGGCCGCCAGCCACTCTGGCACCCGAGGGTGCCGCCTAGCGCTCCATTGTAGGAAAATCGCCAGCCCCGGGGAATCCACGACTCACGAAAGGCAGGTTGAACAAAGCACGACACCCGCGATGCGCCTCCTGACCAATGGGCATCGCGGGTGTCTGAGGGTGGCTGAGAGCGTAAGGCATCAGGCGGCAGAGCGCCTCATTCACTGCCGGGGGACGCACTGCCCTGCTCGATCTCCGCGCGCAGTTGCTCCAGCACATGCTGCCATTGGCGGTGTGCGCCCTCCTTGCCCCCGAGCTGCTCCAGACCCCGTGCCGTCCAGGTGCCGGGGGTGCCGATACGCGAGGCAAGCTCGCCGGGCGGGGTATCGGGGTGGGCTTCCATCAAGGCCAGCGCATCACGCAACTGCGCCATCAGCAACAGGCGCGCCTGGGGGCCGCTCATGCCGGGCACCGTCTGGAACCAGTCGAGCAACGCCTGCTGCTGCGCCATCTGCCAGGCATTCACGCAGACCGCCAGCATGCTGGCCTCGAAGGCCGCTTCATCATCGAAAGCGATGATCTGCCGGACCGCCGGCCCGAGCAGGTCGCGCGTCAGCGGGTCTTCCGGATAGAGCGTGAGGGCGCTTTGCCCCTCACAGACTGCCAGCCCCGTCATCACCCGCACCACTCGCGCCGGCGCGAACCAGCGCTGCAGCTGCTGTAGTGGCACGCCGGCCGCCAGCACCATCAGGTGATGATCCTTGCTCAGTGCGTGACTTTCACGCAGCTCACTTGCCAGCGCCTCGAGCTGCTCTGGTCGCACCCCGACCAGCATGCACAGGCTCGATTCACACACCGCGACGTTGCTTACGTGGCGGATGGCCCCAAAACGCCAGCCCAGACGGTGACTGCGCACGTCGTTGCGCGGCGAGAGGTGGAATTCAAGATCATGCCGCGAGCGGCCTTCGCGCTGACAACCGCGCGCCAACGCGACCAGCAATGACTCCGCCAACTCCCCCACCCCCAGCACTCCCAATCGCGTGGGCGGCTGGCGAGACTCGCGATGACAGGTGGAGGTCGAGGAATAGGTTGACGATGCCATGAGCTAACTCCTGATGACTCAGCGGAAGAGGGAAGACAGCTTCAAGGTAAGAAACGGAGGGGATACGCCATGACGGCCTGCCTTGCGATGGCTGACGGTACCACCGAAGCGGTGACTGGCGCCTGACAATCGCTCTCGGCGAGCGCGCATCATCCCCCTTGTTGCTTGCATTCGGGCGCACACGCCTTGGTTTGATGACTCCTCACAGCGTAGTCATTCCTCACTCCTTTCACCTGAATTCCCGCCTCACGAGTGACGCAATGCCGCGCTGGGCTGGGGCCACACGCCCAGCTCAGGTAAGCTTAGGCCCATTGGCCCTGGATGCCTGCCTGACGCGACTCACTGCCCGAGCGAGATCATGACCGAACGCCTGCTGGATATGCCCGCCCCCGTCGATTCCCTCTATCTGGACTTCCTGGCCGCCCTGCGAGATGCAGGCTTTGCCGGTGACATCAGTCCGGACTATGCCAACCGCACCGTGTTGTCGACCGACAACTCGCTCTATCAGGTGCTGCCTCAGGCCGTGGTCTACCCGCGCCATGCCGAGGATGTCCAGCGCATCGCGCGCCTCTCCCACGAGCCACGCTTTTCGGGCGTCACCCTGGCGCCACGCGGCGGCGGTACCGGCACCAATGGCCAGTCGCTCAATGACGGCGTGCTGGTGGATGTCTCGCGGCACATGAACCGCATTCTCGAGATCGATGTCGAGAACCGTCGCGTGCGTGTCGAGGCCGGCGTGGTGAAGGACCAGCTGAATGCCGCGCTCAAGCCGCATGGCCTGTTCTTCGCCCCGGAGCTCTCGACCTCCAACCGCGCCACCATTGGCGGCATGATCAATACCGATGCCTCCGGTCAGGGCAGCTGCGAATACGGCAAGACGCGTGACCACGTGCTGGCGCTCGACAGCGTTCTGCTCGACGGGACACGACTGTCGAGCCATGCCATCGATGATGCCGAGCTCGAGACACTGTGTGCACGTGAGGATCGCGTTGGTGAGGTCTACCGCACCGCACGTGCGATCGCCGATGAGCGCGCCGAGGAAATCGCCGACATCTTCCCGCCGCTCAACCGCTGCCTGACCGGCTACGACCTCGCCCACCTGCGCGAGGGCGATGGGCGTTTCAACCTCAACAGCCTGCTGTGCGGCGCCGAGGGCACGCTGGGCTTCGTGGTCGAGGCCGAGCTGAATGCGCTGCCCATCGCGCCCTGCTCGACGCTGATCAACCTGCGCTACGCAAGCTTCATGGACGCACTGCGCGACGCCAAGGCGCTGATGGCGGTCGAGGGCAATCGCCCGACCTCCATCGAGACGGTGGATGACACCGTACTCAACCTCGCCATGCAGGACTTCGTGTGGGACAGCGTCGAGGAATTCTTCCCGGCCAGCGCCGAAGGCGCCCCGGCCATCGGCGGGATCAACCTGATCGAATTCAATGCCGACAGCGAAGAGGTGCTGGATGCCAAGGTCCGCGCCTTCAGCGAGCACCTGGCCAGCGATACCAGCGTCGAGCGTCTCGGCTTCACCGAAGCCCGCGGTCGCGCGCAGATCGGTCGTGTCTATGGCATGCGCAAGCGCTCGGTGGGCCTGCTGGGCAATGTCGACGGCGAAGCCCGCCCGCTGCCCTTCGTCGAGGACACTGCCGTTCCGCCGGAGCATCTGGCCGATTACATCGCCGAATTCCGCGCCGCGCTGGATGCCCGTGGCCTGCGCTATGGCATGTTCGGGCATGTCGATGCCGGCGTGCTGCACGTGCGCCCGGCGCTGGACATGAAGGACCCCGCCCAGCAGGCGATGATCCGCGAGATCTCCGATGAGGTCGCCGCCCTCACCCACAAGTACGGTGGCCTGCTGTGGGGCGAGCACGGCAAGGGCGTGCGCTCCGAGTACTCCCCTCGCTTCTTCGGTAGCCTCTACGGTGCGCTGCAGGATGTGAAGGCGGCCTTTGACCCGCACAACCAGCTCAATCCGGGCAAGATCGCCTCCCCGCGCCTGTCAGTGGCGCTGGTCGACGACGCAGGCACGAGTGATGCTGGCGCCAGCGAAGGGAGCAGCGAAGGGAGCAGCGAAAGCAACAAGCGTGATCACGCTGACAGCGCCGTCGAGGCCTTCGACCCCCGCCTGATGCGTATCGATGACGTGACCATGCGCGGCGATCTCGACCGTCAGATCGATGAGCGCGTGTGGCAGGAATACGCCAGTGCCGTCTACTGCAACGGCAATGGCGCCTGCTACAACTACGACCCCAACGACGCCATGTGCCCGTCGTGGAAGGCGACCCGCCAGCGCATCCACTCGCCCAAGGGACGTGCCAGCCTGATGCGTGAGTGGCTGCGCCTGGAAGGCAACGCCGGACGCGACGTGATCGCCGAAGCCCAGGCTGCGCGTACCCCGGGCCTCAAGGGCACCGGCATGTGGCTGGCGCGTCTGCCGGCGCGCATCAGCGCCTCGCTCAAGGCGCGGCGTGCCGGTACCGCACAGGCTGAGGGTCAGTCTGACGCCAACTTCGACCAGCAGGTCTACGACGCCATGTCCGGTTGCCTGGCGTGCAAGTCCTGCGCGGGCCAGTGCCCGATCAAGGTCAACGTGCCCGATTTCCGCAGCCGCTTCCTTGAGGTCTATCACCATCGTTATCAGCGTCCGCTGCGCGATTACCTGATCGGCAGCCTCGAATTCATGCTGCCGTGGGCCGAGCGCGTCACGCCGCTCTATAACGGCCTATTGACCAACAAGCTGGTCAGTCGTCTGCTGGAAGGCCCGATCGGCATGGTCGATGCGCCGCGCCTGTCACGCGCCAGCCTGCGCAGACAGCTCAAGAGCTGGGGTGTGTCCGAGGCGACGCCGACCCAGCTGGGCCGTCTGACCGAATCCCAGAAGGCCAGAAGCGTGATCCTGGTGCAGGACGCCTTCACCAGCCACTTCGAGGCCCAGCTGGTGATCGACATCATCGAGCTGCTGTCGCGACTCGACATCCATGTCTTCGTCGCGCCCTTTGCCCCCAACGGCAAGCCGCTGCAGGTGCAGGGCTTCACCGGCGCCTTCCAGCGTACCGCGCGTGCCCAGGCCGAGCGCCTCAAGGCGATCGCCGACTTCGGCGTGCCGCTGGTCGGCATCGACCCGGCGATGACCCTGACCTATCGTCAGGAGTACGTGAAGACCCTCGGCCCGGACGCGGTGCCCGACGTCCTGCTGCTGCAGGAATGGCTGATCAGCCTGCGCAAGCTGCTGCCGGTCGGCGTCACCAAGACGGTGCTGGGCAAGATGGACCCGGGCATGAAGCTTCTGAGCCACTGCACCGAGAGCACCAATGCCCCGGGCTCGGCCAAGGCCTGGCAGCAGGTCTACTCCGCCTTCGGCCTCAAGCTCGAGACCATCGCCACCGGCTGCTGCGGCATGTCCGGTACCTACGGCCACGAAGCACGCAATCTCGAGACCTCGCGTGCCATCTATGACCTGTCGTGGAAGGCCGTGGTCGAAGACGACGCCAATAAGGGCAAGCTGGTCGCCAGTGGCTATTCGTGCCGCAGTCAGAGCAAGCGTTTCTCCGGCAGCCAGTTGCCGCATCCGCTGCAGGCATTGCTGCCGCTGCTGCGTCGCGCCCAATGAGTGATCGCGTCTGCCCGACGCCATCACGCGGGCACGAGAGAGAAAGGAAATGAGGAGAGCGCGATAAGGCAACGCGACGTTGCATACCACGGAATCAATCGCTAGGCTGCGCCCTTTCGGCCTGCCGCGCGGCAGCTGAGTGGCGCCTGCCCCCTGCTTCAAGCCTGTACAGACCAGCAGGGGCAAGGGCCACTGACAGACGGCTGAGACACAACGAAACGATGAGCGGTGACCGCAACAGTGGCACCGCTCATTTTCGCTGACTCCAAGGAAGACACCCGATGACCGAACCTGCTCTGGCCCTGACCCTGATCGGTCTGATGGCCCTCGGCTGCCAGTGGCTGGCCTGGCGCATGCGTCTGCCCGCCATTCTGCCGCTGTTGATCGTCGGCATCCTTGCCGGCCCCGTCACGGGCTGGCTGAAGCCGGATGAGCTGCTCGGCGATCTCTTGTTCCCGCTGGTCTCGCTGGCGGTGGCGGTCATCCTGTTCGAGGGCAGCCTGACGCTGGACTTCAAGGACCTGCGCGGCCATGGCCATATCGTCAGGCGGCTGGTCACCACCGGCGTGGTGATCACCGGTGTGATCGGCACCGTGGCCGCCCACTATCTGCTCGACATGCGCTGGGAGATGGCCGCCGTGCTCGGCGCCCTGCTGGTGGTGACAGGCCCGACGGTGGTGATGCCATTGCTGCAGACGCTGCGCGCGCGCGGCAACCTGACCCAGATCCTGCGCTGGGAAGGCATCATGATCGACCCGGTCGGCGCGCTGCTGGCGGTACTGGTCTATGAGTACGTCGCGCTCGGCATGACCGGCAATGCGGCCTCGCATACCCTGTTGCTGTTCGCCCAGACGGTGGGCCTCGGGCTCGGCATGGGCGCGCTGGGTGGCTGGTGCTGGGGGCTGGTGCTGCGTCATTTCTGGCTGCCGCAGAAGCTGCACAACTTCGGCACCCTGATGGTGATGCTGGGGCTGTTCGCCATCTCCAACACCCTGTTCCATGAATCCGGCCTGCTGACCGTCACCGTGATGGGCGTGTGGCTGGCCAACATGCGCGGCGTGCCGACCCAGCAGATCATCGAGTTCAAGGAGACCCTGACGGTTCTGCTGATCTCGGGACTGTTCCTGCTGCTGGCGGGGCGCCTGACCGTCGAGCAGCTATCCCTGCTGTCGTGGCCGGCGTGGATCTTCCTGGCGGTGTTGATGTGGGTCGCACGCCCCCTGACGGTCTGGCTGTGTACCCTGGGCAGCGGGCTGACGCTGCGCGAGAAGGCCCTGCTGGCCTGGCTCTCGCCGCGCGGCATCGTCGCGGCGGCAGTCGCCTCGCTGTTCGCCCTCAAGCTCGAATCCCAGGGCATCGAGGGCGCCGAGATGCTGGTGCCGATGACCTTCCTGGTCATCATCGGCACGGTGGTGGTCCAGAGTCTGCTGTCGCGTCCCATCGTCAAGGTGCTGGGCGTCGGCGAACCGCCGCCCTCGGGATTCCTGATCCTGGGCGCCAACTCGGTGTCGCGCCAGGTCGCCCGTGAACTGGTCGACGCCGGCTTCTCGGTGCGCCTGACCGACACCAACTGGGACGCCGTGCAGGAAGCGCGCATGGCGGGCCTGCCGGTCTACTATGGCAATCCGCTGTCTGAACATGCCGCCCAGCATCTCGAGCTGACCGGCATCGGCCACCTGATGCCGCTGTCGCCCTATCGCGAACTCAATAGCCTGGCCGCGCTGCACTTCGAGCACATTCTGGGTCATGGACGTGTCTTCCGACTCGCCGAGGACAATGGCAAGAACGCCAAGCGTCAGCAGGACCAGGCGCTGGGGCATCTGCCGCTGCTGTTCGATGGCAAGATCACCTATGCCAAGCTGGCGAGCCTGCTCTCTCAGGGCGCGCAGTTTCGGCGTGCGCGCATCACCGAGAGCTTCAGCCTCGAGGATTACCGCAGGATTCACGAAGAGCGCCTGCTGCCGCTGTTCTGCATCAGCAGTCAGGGTCGCATCCGGATCGCCAACACGGCCGTGGCGCTGGAGCCCAAGGCCGGCGAGACGCTGATCAGCCTGATCCATGCCGACTCGCCGGAGCTGAACAAGACCTCCCAGCCAAGGACCGACAAGGCCGAAGCTCCCCAGGCCGACAAGGGCACGGGCGGCAAGTCATCACAGACGCCGCCGGGCTCGGGGTCAGGCCCCCTGCCGGCCAGTCGCCTGCCGGGCGCTGGCACCTGACAGCGGGCAGACTCAGCATCTCATCGGAATATCACGACGCACCATCACGACGGAAGGCACGAGGCTCGCTCATGGCGGGCCTCGTGCGTGTTGACGCAGGCACGCCTCGCGCGATTCACAAAAAATGCGTCAAACGTTAGTGGCAGACTCCGACAGAGGGCAAAAATACTGGTAGAGTACGCGCCAGTTTTGGCCATACCGTCCTGTGGCCAGCGCTATTGCCTTGTCCTCAACGTAACACCTACGCATTCAGGAGCTGCTTGATGCAGATCGTCATGGGCCTGGTGGGCGTCTTCGCCCTGCTGGGGATTGCCTTCCTTCTCTCTGAAAACCGACGCGCCATCAGCCTGCGCACCGTACTGGGTGCCTTTGCCATCCAGGCGATGCTGGGGATCTTCGTGCTCTACGTGCCTGCCGGCAAGAGCATGCTGCTTGGGCTCAGCGAAGGTGTACAGGCCGTAATGTCCAGTGCCAACGTCGGCATGGACTTCCTGTTCGGCGGCCTGGTCAGCGACAAGATGTTCGAAGTCTTCGGCGGCGGCGGCTTCGTGTTCGCGCTGCGCGTACTGCCGATCATCGTGTTCTTCTCGTCACTGATCGCGGTGCTCTATCACCTGCGCGTGATGAACGTCGTGATCAGCGTGCTCGGCGGCGGCCTGTCGAAGGTGCTCGGCACCAGCCGTCCGGAGTCCCTGTCCGCGGCCGCCAACATCTTCGTCGGCCAGACCGAAGCCCCGCTGGTCGTGCGCCCGTTCATCGCCGGCATGACCCGCTCGGAGCTGTTCGCCGTGATGACCGGTGGCCTGGCCTCGGTGGCCGGTTCCGTGCTGGTGGGCTATGCCTCGCTGGGCATCGACCTCAAGTACCTGCTGGCAGCCTCCTTCATGGCGGCGCCGGGTGGCCTGCTGATGGCCAAGATGCTGATTCCGGAGACCGAGACCAAGACCCAGAGCGTCGAAGAAGCGCTGGGCAAGGACATCGATCGCCCGACCAACGTCATCGATGCCGCCGCCTCCGGCGCGGCCTCTGGCGTGCAGCTGGCGATCAATGTCGGCGGCATGCTGCTGGCCTTCATCGCGTTGATCGCGCTGGGCAACATCATCGTCGGCTGGGTCAGTGGCCTGTTCGGCTATGAAGACATCACGCTGCAGCTGCTGCTGGGCTATGCCTTCGCCCCGGTGGCCTGGGTCATCGGCGTGCCGTGGCACGAAGCCATCCAGGCGGGTAGCTTCATCGGTCAGAAGCTGGTGCTCAACGAGTTCGTCGCCTTCGCCGACCTCGCCAGCCACCAGATCAAGCTGTCCGAGCACTCTGAAGCCATCATCATCTTTGCACTGTGCGGCTTCGCCAACCTGTCCTCGGTCGCCATCCTGATGGGCGGCCTGGGGCTGATGGCTCCGAACCGTCGCGGTGATATCGCGCAGATGGGCATGAAGGCGATTCTCGCCGGCACGCTCTCCAACCTGATGTCAGCGAGTCTCGCCGGTCTGTTCCTGTCTCTCTAGAGACGCTCGCTTGTGAGCCAGTCTCCAGAGAGCTGGCTTCTGTAGCACGAGCTTCCATGGAGCAGACACCGTCATCTGGCCAGACCGTCATCTCGACAACGCCCGCCCCGTGCGGGCGTTGTCGTATCTGGCACAACCGAAGACTTACCCTCTGACGCAGCCTCTGGCTTACCCTCTGACTTTTCCCCCTGAATGACCGCACCTGAGCGGCCCTGGGTGGCAGCCTGCGCAACGCCGGTTTGCCGATTGACTCCCTCACCCCCGCCCCAGACAATGGTTCACGTTGAAGCCAGGGTGTTCGGGAAACGGGTGAAAACCCCGTACTGCCCCCGCAACGGTGATCGCAACGCTCATGCAGGTCGACCACGATCGACAAGATCGACACGGCCAGCCACTGCCTCCGGGAGGTCCTGTTATTCAGGCCTCCCCCTAGGGAAGGAGGTGGGAAGGCGCATGAGAGGGTGAGACTCCTGCCATTGGAGTCCACCAGGCGTCAGTCCGGAGACCGGCCCTCGCTTCCACACTGGTTGATGCGGAGGGCCTCACCAGTGGCAAGTCTCCCGCGACGGGCCTGCTTGATTAGGGCGCGCGCGGGGGGCGTGTGCTCGCGCACCCTGTCACGCTGTCCTCCTCATTGCGTCTGACGCTTGAGGATCATTCATGAAACACAACAACACTCGTGGTCGCGCATCTGCGCAGGCCAGCTTCACCCTCGTCGGTAGCCTGCTGCTGCTGACCCCGCCCGCCGTCGCTGCTGATGCGCTGACCACCGATTCATCCGAGGACCTGGACACCGTTCAGGTCACCGCCAATCGCATTCCGCAGCTGCAGAATGATGTGCTGGCCAGCACCGAGGTCATCACGCGTGACGAGATCGATCGCCTGCAGGCCAATTCGCTGGTCGATCTGCTGCAATCACGCAATGGCATCGAGGTCGCCCGCAGCGGCCCGATGGGCAGCCAGACCAGCCTCTTCATGCGCGGTACCGAGTCCGACCACACCTTGATTCTGGTCAATGGCCAGCGTGTCGCCAACAGTGCCGATGGCCTGGCGCATTTCGAATTCCTGCCACTCGCCGCCGTCGAGCGTGTCGAGATCGTGCGTGGCCCGCGCGCCAGCGTCTACGGCGCCGATGCCATCGGCGGTGTGATCAACCTGATCACGCGTGGCGGCAGCGAAGTCGGTCAGCATGCAGAAGTCACCCTGCGTGCCGGCAGCGATGGCACCTTCCGCCAGAACGCCCAGTTCAGCTCGGTGGAAGACGACACACGCCTCTCGGCCAATCTCCATCATGATGAGAGCGATGGCTTCTCGGCCCGCGATACCGGCAGTGAAGATGATGGCTACGAGGCCACGGGCGCCGAACTGCGTCTTGGCCACGACTTCGGTCAGCAGGCCACGCTCAGCCTCGGCGTCGCCAACACCGAGACCGATTACGACTATGACGACTGCTACGACAGCAGCTTCAGTGCCTCGGAAGACTGCCACGGCGAAGGCAGCCAGATGGTATTGGATGCCAGCCTGCTGACGCACCTGAACCCGAACTGGGACATGACGGTCAGCGTGGCGCGTACGCGGGATGAGTACGAGAACACCGAAGCCGGCAGTGATGCCGAGCGTGTCGCCAGCACCCGCAACGAGGTCGGCCTGCGCCACGACTTCTACACCGACCTCGGCACGCTCAGTCTGGGGGTGGACCATCGCGAGGAAAGCCTGGATGCCGATGGCCCCTACTTCACCGCCGAGGGCTACAGCGTCGATAGCCGCTATGCCACCGGCGTCTACGGCAGCTGGCACCTTCAGCAACAGCGTCACCACGTCACGACCAGCCTGCGTTATGACGACGACAATCGTTATGGCCACCAGATGACGGGCGGCTCCAGCTACGCCTATGATCTGACGGCCGCGCAACAGCTCGGGGCCAGCTATTCCAGCGCATTCAAGGCACCGAACCTGATCGACCTCTACAGCCCCTACGGCTCCGGCAATCCGGACCTCGATGCCGAGACCTCCACCACGGCCGAGCTGTTCTGGCGCCTGCAGCAACATCACTGGCATCTGGGGCTGAATGCCTTCCAGACCGATATCGACAATCTGATCAGCTACGAAGGAGTCGACTTCTCACCGATCAATATCGATCGCTCGCGTATCCGTGGCGTCGAGCTGAGCAGTGGCTGGCAAGGCGAGGCCCTGAGCGTGAACCTTGCCATGACCTGGCAGGACCCGGAGGACCGTGATACCGGTGAGCAATTGAAGCGCCGCGCCCAGCGCTTTGCGCGTCTGGACGCCGATTACGCACTCGACGACTGGAGCTTCGGCGCCACGCTGCGTGGCAGCGCCAGCCGCAGCGATACTGACGCAGACACCTACACCGACACGCGCACTGCCGGCTATGGCGTGGTCGATCTGCGCACCAGCTGGCAGGTGATGCCGAACGTCAAGCTGAGCGCCAAGCTGGATAACGTCTTCGATCGCGAATATCAGCTGGTCAATGGCTACAACACCCAGGGCCGTTATGTGGAAGGCGGTGTCACCTTCTTCTTCTGATCGGCTTTCCCGAGGGCACCTCGTTTGAAGTGCCTCGGGCGACAAGCAGCCACACATACCACAGCACCGATCACAGCACCGTCCCCCGGGTCGGTGCTGTGCCTTTGACTCACGGAGCATACGCATGACGGACCGCAATACCCGCCACAAGGCCGCGATGGAAAAGCTCAAGTCGCATGTCGATGACAAGGTGGCACAGGCCACTGAGGAGCGTGGCCAGCTGCTGGTGTTCACCGGCAATGGCAAGGGCAAGACGACCGCTGCCTGGGGCACCATCACCCGCGCGCTGGGCTATGGCTACAAGGTCGGTGTCATCCAGTTCATCAAGGGGCTGTGGGAATGCGGCGAGCGCGAACGGCTCGCCGAGGATGCCAATCTCGAAGTGCATGCCATGACCACCGGCTTCACCTGGGACACCCAGAATCGTGACGCCGATACCGCTGCCTGCCAGGCCGTGTGGCAGCAAGCGCAGCGCCTGATGCGCGATGACAGCGTCTATCTGGTGGTGCTCGACGAGCTGACCTACATGGTCAAGTTCGGCTATCTGCCGCTGGAGGAGGTGATGACGGCACTCGAGAATCGCCCAGCAGAACAGACCGTCATCATCACCGGGCGCAATGCCAATCGTGAAATCGTCGCCTGTGCCGATACCGTCACCGAGATGACCGAGATTCGCCACGGCTTCAATCATGGCCTCAAGGCGCGGCGCGGCATCGATTTCTGAGCGTGCTGCACGAAGCGCCCTGACTCCGCCGCCCTCAGTCCGACGCCGGCACCTTCGCGATGGCAGCGCAGACCTCTGCCATCGCCTCGACACTGCGCGGGCCGGGCCGGCTGATCAGGTCAGGAGTCAGACCCACCAGTGCCACCTCGGAAAGCGGCCCAGCCTCATTGCGCCAGGCGGCAACCCACTCCTCGCGCGCCGGCCCCTTCGCGACCGGATGCAGAATCAGGCGCGGCCTGGCCAGCCACAAGGCTTCCCGGTTGATCTGCGGCACCACGGCGGGTGAGTCCGTCAGCAGCGGCTCACCGCCGCAGCGCCGAATCAGCTCATTGACCAGGTGATTACCACCCAATGTCGTCATCGGGCTCTCCCCCAGCTGGAAGAAGACCGGCAAGGGGGCGCTGTCGCGGGAGCGCTCCAACTGCTCGATTCGCGCTGCGAGCGCCGCCACACGCGTATCCGCGATATCGCGGGTGCCCAGCAAGGCGCCAAGCCGAGCGATATTGGACAGCACGTCGTCGAGTGTGGCGGGCTCGCTGACGAAAACGGGCATCCCCAACGTTGTCAGACGCTCATGCATCTCATCGGAAAGCCCACTGCCCCATGCCACGATCAGGTCAGGCCGCGCACTGAGTAGTGCCTCCAGGTTGGGCCCGTGATAGCTGGCCAGGCGCGGCAGCTCGCTGACCGCAGGGGGGAAATCACTGCCCTGACTCACGCCGATCAAGGCCGGCAAGCCTCCCGCCGCCGCCACCAGCTCGGCCGCGTGCGGGGCCAGCGTGACCACCCGCTGCGCCGGCTGTGACAGTGCCACGACGTCGCCTGCATCGTCGATCACCTCACGCCCTGCGGCCAGGGCAGGCGACGCCATCAGTAATGACATGACGAGCGCCAATACAGCCTGTGCAGCGCCACGTATAGAGCGCAGTCTCTCGTGTACCTTCACGCATCGCCCCCATTGCTGATACTTTCAAGCCTATCGCGCCCGCATTCATGCCCCTCACCAAGCGCCAGGAAACAATGTTGCCACTTTATACAAGGGAAATCCCATGCTGATGAACCACGCCACCAGAGGCCCCGCCCCCCTCGCCCAGCGCCTGCGTCGTACCGCCATGCTATGCGGCCTGGCGCTCTGCACCGCCGGCGCCACGCACATGGCCCGCGCCGATCAGACGCCCGCACCGGCTCTGGTGCATGTCAGCGCCAGTGCCAGCCTGGAGGCGGCGCCCGACAAGGCAACCATCCAGGCGCGCCTGTGGGAGAAGACGCCCGCGCGCAAGGTGGATGACAAGGCTCCGGACAGCAAGGCCGAGGGCCAGGCGGCCCGCAAGGCACGCGAGTCACTGGAATCACGCATGACGACACTGATTCAGGCACTGGAGAAAGCGGGTATCGACAGCCGTCAGATCAGCGCCGGCAGCCTCAACCTGCGTCCTGAGCAGTACTACGAGCGCAACAATGGTCAGCAGCAGCCCCAGCAATGGCGCCGTACACACCTCGAACGCCCGATCAGCCTCTCTCTCGATGACCTGGACAAGGTACCGGAAGTCATCGACCTGCTGCTGGGCGCTGGCGTCAATCAACTGGCCGGTGTGCAGTATCAGATCAGTGAACGGGATGCCCTGGAAGACAAGGTATTGAAGGAAGCCTTGACCAAGGCACGCCACAAGGCACAACTGATGGCCGAGACCCTCGGCGCGACCCTGGGCAGCGTGCAGTCGATCAATGAGTCCTCACACAGCCCGCGCCCGCAGATGATGGCAATGCGTGCCGACATGGCAGAGGCCAAGAGCAGCGGCAGCGAATACCGCCCCGGCGAGCTGAGCCTCGAGAGCAGCGTTCAGGTCAGCTGGCATATCAAGTCTGCCGATTGAGGCAGTCGCGCAAAACGTGAGCGAGTGATCAGCAGCAGTGATCACTGCCATGAAAAATACGCCAGCCGCAGAGTCTGCGACTGGCGTATTTTTTTGCCCATGAGGCAGACAATCAGCCGATCAGGCACCCAACTCCTGCTCGATCAGCGCCAGCGCCGCCAGCGGATCCTCCGCCTGAGTGACAGGACGTCCGATCACCAGATGAGTGCTACCGGCCGCCATGGCTTCACCGGGCGTCATGGTGCGCCGCTGATCACCGGCCTGCGCGAAGCTCGGGCGAATACCCGGCGTCACCTTCAGGAACTCAGGGCCACACAGCGCCTTGAGGCTCGGGGTCTCACGAGCGGAGCACACCACACCGTGCATGCCGCTCTGCTGGGCGAGGGCCGCCAGCCGCTCGACCTGCGCAAGCGGCGTGACATCCAGACCGATACCCGCCAGATCAGCCTGTTCCATGCTGGTCAGCACCGTCACGGCGATCAGCTGGGTATCGAGGCCGCGAGTCGAAAGGGCTTCTGCGGCGGCCTGCATCATGCGCGCACCACCGGAGGCGTGGACATTGGTCATCCACACGCCGTGCTCCGCTGCCGCCAGCACGGCCTGGGCGGTGGTGTTGGGGATGTCATGGAATTTGAGATCGAGAAAGACCTCGAAGCCGCGTTGATGCAATGCCTTGAGAATCTCGGGACCCACACGCGTGAACAGCTCCTTGCCTACCTTGACGCGACAGCGCGCAGGATCCAGCTGGTCTGCCATGGCAAGCGCAGCACTCATGTCCGGGTAGTCGAGGGCGATGATCAGGGGGGAAGTCGTGGCAGGCATCCGGGCTCCAGGCGATGTGGCAGGCGCAATGACAGGAGGTCATGGGCTCGGGGCAACATTATAGCGCTCGGCTCTGTCGTTGTATGCCCAGGGAAAGACGAATCGAATCAGCAGGCTAACGCTCGTAGTGCTTTCTTGCGTTGAGCGCAGAAAGCCGCGCAAGGATGAGAAATCGTTTAAATCTAAATGACTACAAATCTAATGCCTGAGCCAGAGTATTTCTCGCGCAGGGCCTCGGGTGGTCGCCCCGCGCACTCCCCATCGACCGCCCTGATGTGAGCATAGGAAGCGACCATGAAAACCCTGCTAGGAACACTTCTCGTGACCAGCCTGCTGGTACTGTCACCGACCAGCCAGGCCGCAGACATGAACATCAACACCGCCACTGCCGCACAACTGACCGAGCTCAAGGGCATCGGTGGCAAGAAGGCCCAGGCCATCATCGAATGGCGCAAGGCGAACGGGCCCTTCACCGACGTGGCACAGTTGACGGAAATCAAGGGAATCGGCCCCAATACGCTCAAGCGCATGAACACGACATTGACGCTGGGCGAGCCGGGCAAGACGACCTCGGCCATCAACACGAAGAGCCCGTCGGTCAAGCAAGACGAGGCTATCCAGAAGAGCCAGACTGTCAAGAAAAGCCAGAGCATCGACAAGACCACCACCGGGAAGGCCGTCGACTCCCACAAGGAAGTCGAGAGCCTCAAGACTGCCAGCAACAATAGTTGAACCGTCACGCCGGGCAGGCAACCTCGTGTCAGTGGCGGGGTTGCCTGTCCAGCGACTCTCTTCCTCTCAGAGAACTGGCAAGAACTGGCAAAAGCTTTCAAGCAGCCCGCAGGCAAGCCAGCGTCATGCAAATGCAGTGCTAGCCATTCCCCCTCTGAACCCCACAACCAAAAAAGCCGACCCGAAGGTCGGCTAGCGGGGTTTCCCCCTCCCCTGACGGCGAATCGGCACCTGCAAATAGCCCGATTCTGACAGCGGCCATCCTGGCCTGCCCCTTCCCCAAGGGGCTCCCTGAATGCCAGCCTCTGTCGGCAGCTGACACCTGTGCTTCTGACACCTTTGCTTCTGATATCAATAGCTCTGACATCAATAGCTCTTCCGCCTGTGTCGGCCTGCTGCGGCCTCGACAGAGACACTCTACCCCGCCATGCCCCGCGCAAATCTGATCTGCATCAAGTCCTGAAGGCTTCCCGGCTCGATCCGTGCGGCTGGCGCGCAGACGACTGATCCATATCAATTTTCTCCATCGCTACAGGCCTCAACAACAGACAGCCCCGCTGCCGAGGATTCCGGCAGCGGGGCTGTCTGTTGTCGAAGAGGGGCTACAACGAGGCGCTTGAGCGTCGCACCCATCCGCAATGCCTACCTCAGCGACGCACCTTCTTGTCTTCGATCTCGGTATGGCTGACATCGAGACCGAGCGGATGACCGGCCGAGAGTTCGGCACGCGTGGCATCGCGCACTTCCAGCACCTCGACTTCCCAGCTCAGCGCCTGACCTGCCAGCGGATGATTGGCATCGACCTTGACCTGCTGCTCACCGACTTCCAGCACCGTGACCGACCGCTGGCCTTCCGGGGTGCGGGCCTGAAAGCGCATGCCGGCGTTGATCTCGCCCGGGCCGAAGGCATCACGCCCGAAGTACTGCACCAGGCCTTCATCCCGCTCACCGAAGCCCTCGGCTGGCGTCAGATTGACGACCTTGCGGTCGCCGACATCGCAACCCTCAAGCGCGCTCTCGAGCGCTGCCAGAATATTGTCGTGGCCATGCAGGTAATCCATCGGCTCACGCTCAAGGGAGCTATCCAGCACAGTGCCATCAGCGGTGCGCAGGGTGTAATGCAGGCTGACGACCTGCTGGGAAGTAATCGCCATGGGAACCACTCCAGAAGAAAGGTGCAATGCGGTCTCGCGGATCAAGCCGGATGAGACAGGATGACAGCTCAGCTTTCGCTGCGCCGCAGCTGACGACTGGACAGCTCGACACGCTGTTGCTGATTGATCAGATTGAGCAGCACGATGACGCGCTCATCGCCCTTCGCGCTCTCGAAGACGCCACTGAGCGAACTCAAGGGGCCATCGATGATCTCGACCTGCTCGCCGGCCCGGAAATAGACATTCTCCGGCGGTTGCTCCTGGCGTTGCTCGCCGCTGGCGATCAGGGCTTCCACCAGAGGCGTCGGCACCGCCGTCGGCGTGTTGCCGAAGCTGACCAGCTTGAGCACGCCACGGGTCGAGCGAATCGGACGCCAGTTGTCATCCATCTGATCAAGGCGTATGAACAGGTAATAGGGGAAGAGCGGCTCTTCAACCCAACGCAGCTTGCCGCCGCGCTTCTTTTCCACCTCCAACAGGGGGTGGAAGACGTGAAATCCCTGATTGGTGAGGTTCTCCGCCGCACGGAAGGATTCCCCGCCCTTGCACTGGATCAGATACCAATGCGCCTTGGCAGCTTCTCGGGCTTCACTCATGATGACCTCTCATTGCCTGCCTGCCCCACTCATGCGTGTCTCGACCTGCATCATGCCTGTCGGCTGACCGGCAGGACAATGCATGGCTCTTGCCCTCAGGCAGTGCGACAATCCGGCCATGAATGACGCAAGCGGCAGATAGCCGCTCACCGTGCGTGTGACACGCGCGGCCACACCCTCTGCATGGACAGGCAAGGCTTTGACTTCAAAGGATTTACGCTTACTCGTTGGCCGTCATGGTATCACGTTCCTGATGGGCTTCGCCTCCGGGCTGCCACTGCTGCTGACCGGTAGCGTGCTGCAGGCCTGGATGACGGATGCCGGTGTCTCACTGGACGCCGTGGGCCTGCTCGCGCTCGTCGGCCTGCCCTACACCCTCAAGTTTCTGTGGGCGCCATTGCTGGACCGCATCATGCCGCCGGTGCTCGGTCGGCGCCGTGGCTGGCTGATGATCGCCCAGCTGGCCCTGACCGCACTGATCGCGTTGCTTGCCTTGCAGGACCCGCACATGTCGCCGCTGACCATGGGCGCCATCGCGCTGGCGGTCAGCTTCTTCAGCGCCACCCAGGACATCGTGATCGACGCCTATCGGCGCGAGCATCTGCCGGACAACGAGCTGGGGCTGGGCTCCAGCTTCTATGTCTATGGCTACCGCATCGGCATGCTGATGGCCTCGGCCGGTGGCCTGGTGCTGGCCGACATGATCGGCTTCCGCGTGACCTACCTGATCATGGCCGCGACCCTGGGCGCCTGCATGCTGGTGACCCTGCTGGCACCGGAGCCCGAAGCACAGGCCGCGCCGCGCGCCCATCATCTGCATGAGATCCTGTGGGACCCCATCCGCCACTTCATGAAGCGCGATGGTGCCATCTGGCTGCTGCTGTTCATCCTGCTCTACAAGCTGGGCGATTCCGTGGCGGGCAATCTGACCACGCCCTTCTACAAGGACATCGGCTTCAGCAACTCCCAGATCGGCGCGACCGTCAAGCTGTTCGGCCTGTGGCCGTTGCTAGCCGGCACCTTCTTCGGCGGCCTGATGATCATGCGCATCGGCATCTATCGGGCGCTCTGGTGGTTCGGCATCCTGCAGATGGTGTCGACTGCCGGCTTCGTCTGGCTGCATCACGTCGGTGATTCGCTGGCGTGGCTCGCGGCGGTGGTCGCCTTCGAGAACCTGGCAGCCGGCATGGGCAGCGCTGCTTTCATCGCCTTCATGGGCGCGCTGACCGACAAGCGCTTCACCGCCGGCCAGTACGCGATGCTCTCATCGATCATGGGCCTGCCGCGCGTGGTGATTGCCGCGCCCTCCGGCTATCTGGCCGATGCGGCCGGCTGGGACAGCTTCTTCTGGATCTGCACGCTGGCCGCCATACCGGGCCTGTTGCTGTTGCTGCGCTTCCGCCACTGGGGCGCGATGCTGGCCACGCCACACAAGTCACCCGCCATGTCGGGCGAGTGACAACGCCGCGCAGCCAACCTGGACAGTCCGAAAACAGCAGGAGAGCCCGAAAACAGCAGGTAGCACCACGAAACCCAGCAAGAAAGAATGAGGCAAGTCAGTCGGCGTCGTTGACACTGTAACAGCAGGTAAACGATGCTTATGCGGCATAGTGCATAAAGATAACAAGCTGCACCGCAGGCCCAGCTGGCGCCAGGCGGTGACATCAAGCACAGGGAGCCCGTCATGCCCATCACCACCCGGATTCACGAAGGCATCATGATCACGCCGCCTGCCCAGCTGACAGGCGAGCTCGCGCGCTATTTCCGCCAGGAGATGCTGGCGATGATTCCTGAGCACACCGGCACGCTCGCGGTGGACCTCAGCCATGTCGAGGCCATCGATGCCGATGGGCTCTCGGTGCTGGTCAGTCTGCATGATGCGCTGTCCCCGGCGGCGCTGGTGGTGGTCGAACCCTCTCCGGTCATGCAGACAGAGCTGGAGCGCGTGCGCCTGTTCGAGCTCTTCGATATCTACTATCAGCGCGACCCGCTGCTGGAGTCGAGCGGTGACACGCGGACAGGGCCTTCTCGTGAGGTAGCCTGATGAAACGCGACCTGACTCGGCCCGGCTCCCTTTACCTCTCTCTTCGACGCCTGCTGGGTGTCGCGTTCACGGCCGGCCTGATGGGCGGCTGTACGCCGATCATGCTGGACGACACCCCCGCCGAAGATCACTGGCAACAGGCGACCCACTGGCCGCTGGAGCTGCCTGCCCCTCATGCCGATGATCGCTTCATGCAACTGCCCGCGGGCGATGACCAGCGGTTGGCGGCGGGCGATCGCCTGAGCGTCAGGGTCGCCGGTAGCGAGCTCTTCGATGGCAGCTACGAGGTGGATCATGACGGACGCCTGCGCCTGCCGTGGCTCTCGCCGGTCGAGGCCTCCAACAAGACCATCGACGCCCTGGCGGATGAGATCACCCGGCGTCTGGTGCAGGAAAAGCTGATTCGCCCGGGTCTGGCGCATATCAGCATCCGGCTCGAGGAATGGGCGCCGCTGGCCGTTGCGGTGTCCGGCGCGGTGTTCTTCCCGGGCGAGGCGGTCATCAATACCCGCCTGCCCGAAGAGCGCATGGTGCGCCGCGATTTCGCCGGCGGCGATGCCAGTCAACAGCGTCGCCTGTCGGCGGCCTTGACCACGGCTGGCGGCATCCGCCCCGACGCGGACCTGAGCCATATCGAGCTGATTCGCGACGGCCAGACACAGGTTCTCGACATGCGCGGCCTGATCGACGGCGAGTATGCCGCCAATCCCTGGCTGCGTGTGGGCGACCGCATCCACGTGCCCTCCAGTGGTGCCTTCCAGGCCGCGCTGATGCGGCCCTCGCCGCTCACCGCGCCGGGCATCGTCATCTATGCCTCCAACCTGACCACCCCTGCCAACAACAACAACGTCAGCAACTACACGGTGTTGCGCTCGCAGGTGCCCTACGGCGTGCGCATGCTGCAGGGCGTGATCAATGCCAACTGCGTCGGCGGCATCCAGGCGACCTCCGGTTCGCGCCGCGCGGTGCTGATCAGTACCAATCCGATGACGCATCAGCCGGTCGTGGTCGATCGCGGTATCGATGCCCTGCTGGCCAATCCGGCGGATGTGGGCGTCAATCCCTATCTGATGCCCGAAGATGTGGTCGGTTGCTATGACTCCGGTGTCACCAACATCCGTGATATCGCCCGCACGCTGACTGACCTGCTGACGCCGGCCACTCTGCTGTAACCCATCGCCTGTCCGTTGATGGAATGCGACTGATCACTACCACGCGACAAGGATGTGCATGACAGAGTCCCGCTCACCCGACACACCACAAGACGCAGCCAAGCCCTCACTGGGGCGCCGACTCCTGGGCGTCCTGCTGGGCTGGGCGGCGCGTGGCTCCAGCATGCGCCCGCGCACCCGCCGCGCGGCCTACCTGTTGCTGGCGACCGCCATCCTGAGTGTCATCTGGGGGTTGACCATCGCCTTCATCGCCGTGGCACCTGTCACCTACACCACCAGCTGGACGATGATCCTGCCGGGCACCGGCTCCGGCCTGTCGGTGAACTTCGAGAGCATCGGCCAGGCCAGCACCAGCGCCAACTCTTCCTACTCAAGCTCCTCGCTGGACCCCAAGGTCAACTATCGCGCCATCGCCGAGAGTCCTGCCGTGCTCGAGCGTGCCGCCAGCACGGTCGACATGCATCCCGACGATTACGGCAAGCCCAAGATCAAGCTGACCGACCAGACCGCGCTGATCGGCTTCCAAACCAGCGCGCCGAGCGCCAAGGCCGCGCTTGCACGTGCCAATGCGCACATCGATGCCTTCAATGAGGTGATCGAACAGCTGCGCAATGATGAGCAGGCGCGCCGCGAAGCCGTCATCCGCCGCTCGCTCGAGACCTACGATCGCACGCTCAAGGAAACCCAGCGCAAGCTGCTCGAGTTCCAGTCCACCTCAGGGCTGGTTTCCATGGAGCAGTTCAAGGAACTGACGCTGAGTGTCGAGGCGCTCAAGGACACACTCGAGACGCGTGATGGCGAGCTGTCGGCCCTCAACGCCCGTCTCGCCACCCTGTCCAGTCGCCTGGGGCTGGATGCCGGCCAGGCCGGTGGCGTGATCGCCCTGCAGCGCGACGCCCGCTATCAGGCGCTGCTGACTCAAGCCGCGGAACAGGCGGCCAGCCTCGATGAAGCGCGCGGCAAATGGGGCGAGCGCAATCCGGAAGTCATCAATCTGGCCGCGGGGCTTGATTCCCTCGAGCGCTCGCTGGCCTCACGCATGCGCCAGTTGCTGCCCCGTCAGTCCTCGCGCAACCAGAATGCCCTGCGTGCCGCGTCCGGCCATGCCAATCAGGACACCCTGGTCGGCGAGCTGATCACCCTGGATACCCAGCGGCGCGGCGTGATCAGCGAGCTTGCCACCGGGCGGGCCAATCTGGCGGCCCGCCAGCAGCGGCTGGACAACAGCGTCGCCAAGGCCGCCCAGCTGCAGGACCTGCTGCGCGAGCAACAGGTCGCCACGGCGGTCTACACCACGGCACTGGCCAAGATTGATATCGGTCAGATCGACCCCTTCGCCAGCTACCCGATGCTGCAGATTCTCGATCCGCCGCCATTGCCCGAGAAGGCGGATTCGCTGGGCATCAAGCTGGCCATCGTCGGCGCGCTTGCCGCAAGCGTCTTCAGCATCATCGGCCTGATTCTCCTGTGGATCAGAAAACCCTACCTGCTGCGTCTGCAGCAAAGCGTGTGAGCCGCCGATGTTTTCCCTGAAGGCGGGGCCAGAGGCGGATGTCCGCCCCGAGACCCCGGAAGAACGCATCATCTGGTTCTCGATCACCGCGACCTACCTGTTCTATCTGGTCGGCGGCCTCTACGTGCTGGCACCGGTGCTGGCATGGTCATTGGTGATGCGTGCCGCCTGGCTGCACCTCAAGGGCCGCCAGCGTTTTCCGCGCCTGCCCTGGCCACTGTGGGTGTGGATCATCGGCATGATCGTGATGGAGTTCTCGCTGCTGGCCGGCCATCTGATCGAGAACCTCGGCACCGGCAAGCTGATCAAGTCCTCCATCGGCTGGGCCAAGGGCTGGGCGCTGCTGGCAGTCTTCCCGATCATCGGCTGTCTGGCGATCCGCCCGGCGGTGATCATCCGCGCGGCCATGCATGTCTGCCTGCATACCATGCTGTTGCTGCCGGTATTCGTCGGCGCCTGGCTGGCGGGGCTGCCCCAGGTGCCCTTCGTCTCGCCACTGCAGGCCATCGGTGGGCCGGGGCCGGAATTCTTCGCCGTCTCGCTCTATGAGATCGACCCCGGCAGCGGCATGCCGCGCTGGCGCCTGTTCACGCCCTGGGCGCCGGCGGTGGGCTTTGTCGCCAGCATCTATTTCGCCTGTGCCCTGCTCGAGAAGCATCCCTTGTGGAAGGCGATCGGCATCGGCGGCAGCGTGCTGATGATCCTGATGTCCGGCTCGCGCATGGCGCTGGTGTCGCTGGTGTTGATCAGCGCCGGGATGTTCCTGCTCAAGCGTCTGCACAAGCCGTGGCTGTGGTTCAGCTTTTCCGGCGTCAGCCTGATCGGTGGCTTTCTCGGCGCGCCGATCCTGGAGGCCATCGACAACTTCATCGCCGCCTTCAAGGGCTCGCGGGCGGACTCGACCCGCGTGCGGGCCGCGCTGGGGCGCATCGCGGTGGACCGCTGGCGCAACGAGGCGCCGTGGTTCGGCCACGGCATCGTCGAACGCGGCCCGCACCTGGTGGAGTACATGCCGATCGGCTCGCACCACAGCTGGTATGGGCTGCTGTTCGTCAAGGGCATCTTCGGCCTGTTCGCGCTGTTGGTGCCGATGCTGGTCAGCCTGCTGCATCTGCTGCGCTTCGTGGTCGGCCGCCCTGTCGTGCAGCTGGGCTTGATCATGGTCGGCCTGCTGTTCGTCTACTCCTTCGGTGAGAATCTGGAAATCCTGGCCTACCTGATCTGGCCGGGCCTGATCCTGATCGGCAAGGCGCACCAGCTGGCGGGCCTGCCCGCCAGCGAAGGACATATCCACAACATGGGGCCGGTAGATGTGGAGAAGCCGCTTTCAAGGGCAGCGCCCGCCTCCGCCGATACCGGCAGCAGCGACACGGCAACCTAGTCCGATCACGGGATAGTGGAACAAGGCTGCGCCAGATCACGCCAATTCATCAGTACATTGCGCTAGAGTGGCTACACCAGCCGTTCAAAAGCATGACTGACAAGACCAGATGCCTGGAAAGGCACGACAAGCCAGGGAGCCAGGCGATGGGTGTGATCACGCGACTCAAGATACGTCTGACAGGTGGCGGAGACGGTGGCAATGGCCGCTTGATCCGCAATCTGGCCTGGATGGGCATGTCGCAAGGGGTGCACCGCATCGCGCGATTGGGCGCGACCCTGGTGGCGGCGCGCATGATCGCGCCGGAGTCCTTCGGTATCGCCGCCATCGTGCTCACCGCGCACGAGATCATGCACGCCATCTCCAATGCCGCCGTGGTACCCGCTCTGGTGCAGGCCGGTCGCGAGGGATATGAACGCCTGTGCCGCGATGCCTACTGGTTCAATTGGGTGGTGTGTCTTGGCCTGATGGTGCTGCAGATGGCACTGGCCCCGCTGCTGGCCTACCTCTATGACGCTCCCGATCTGACCCTGCCGCTGATGGCACTGGCACTGATCTTCCCGATGCTGCCCCCCGCCGCCATCAACGCGGCGCGAATTCTGCGCAGCAACCGCCTGCACATCACGGCGCGCATCGAGATGGGCCAGAGCATCGGCGAGGCCGTCGGCGTGATGCTGCTGGCCGCCATGGGTGCCGGGTTCTGGGCCTTGATCCTGCCCAAGCTGATCGTGACGCCCATCTGGACCCTGACCTACCGCTGGTGCGAGTCATGGCGCATCGATGAGCGCCCCTCCACGCTGTGGTCGCGGCCGCTGATGAGCTTCGCGCGCCCGATGATGGGCGTCGAGGTGGTCTCGGTGCTGCGTCAGCAGATGGATTACCTGCTGGTCGGCGCCCTGTTCGCCATGGACGTGCTCGGCGTCTACTTCTTTGCCTTCAATGCCGGACTCGGCATCAGCCTCGGCCTCTTGCGCGCCTACTCCACCGCCATCTTCCCGCAGCTGTGCGGCGACATGACGTCTCACGAACGACTGGCACGCATGCACCACGGCATGCGCCTGTTCGCGCTGGTCGCCGTGCCCGCCATCATCGCCCAGAGCCTGCTGGCACCCTGGTATGTGCCGATCCTGTTCGGGGAGGCCTGGGTCGAGCGTGGCGCCCTGCCGATCCTGATCCTGATCTGCCTCTCCGCCCTGCCGCGCATCCTGCTCGACAGTTGCGGCCAGCTGCTGCGCGCCCAGGGCATGCCCGGGGCAGACCTCAAGCTGCAGATCTTCATGACGCTGATGCTCGGCGCCGGCATGTTCGCCGGCGTGCCCTTCGGCATCAATGGCGTCGCGGCCGGCATTCTGGTCGGTATCAGCCTGGCCGCCCTGCCCGGCTACCTGTGGACACGCCGGCTGATCCTCGCTCAGGACGGCTGGGTGACAGATGCGCCGCCACCAGACACACCAGACACACCTCACGCAGCATCCACCGCATCGCTTTCCCCAGACAGGGACGTCCAGGAGGCCAGACCATGACCCCGACCTTTTCGGTCATCATGCCGATCTACAACGTCGAACGTTTCGTCGCGGCCGCCATCGACAGCGTGCTGGCGCAGGAGGATGGCGACTTCGAACTGCTGGTCGTCGATGACTGCTCCCCCGATGGCAGCCGGGCGATCTGCGAGGCCTACGACGACCCGCGCCTCACGCTGATCACGCATCCGGTCAATCGTGGCCTGGCCGGGGCCCGCAACACGGGCGTGCGTGCCGCTCAGGGCCGCTATCTGGCCTTCCTGGACTCCGATGACATCTGGGAGCCCGCCAAGCTGGCGCGCCACCGCGAGCACCTCGAGGCACGCCCCGAGGTAGGCCTGTCCTTCTCGCGCTCGGCCTTCATCGATGCCGACGGCGAACCGCTGGACTACTACCAGATGCCGAGCCTGACCGACATCACGCCGGGGCTGCTGTTCTGTCGCAACCCGGTGGGCAATGGCTCGGCGCCGGTCATCCGCCGCGAGATTCTCGAGGCCATCGCCTTCGACTGTGAGGTCAAGGGGGGCGGCGTGCTGCCTTGTTACTTCGATGAGAGCCTGCGCCAGAGCGAAGATATCGAATGCTGGACACGCATCGCCCTCAAGACCGGCACCACGGTGGAAGGCATTCCCGAGCCGCTGACCCGCTACCGGCTCAATGAAGGCGGGCTTTCGGCACAACTGGAGCGCCAATACCAGAGCTGGCTTGCGATCGTCGAGCTGACGCGCGCCTACGCGCCTGACTTCATCGAACAATGGTATCCCCGCGCCCAGGCCTACCAACTGCGCTATCTGTCGCGTCAGGCGATTCGCCTGCGTGACGGGGATGCTGCCTGGGCGTATTGCCGCCGCGCCGTCAAGGCATGGCCGGGCATCTGGAAGGCGGAATTCGGGCGCACCGCTGCCACGGCAGGGGCCGCCCTGATGTTGCGCGTGATGCCCAAGAGTCTCTATCTGCGCTGTGAAGGGCTCGCCCAGGGAGTCATCGGCAAGGCGCAGAAGAAGAAGATCGACAATGCGCCGCGCCCGCAGCCGGCCAGACCGAATCAACAGCAGGACGCTCATGAAGTGGAGTCGCCATGATGAGCCAGCCATTGGATCAAGCCCTCTTCACCACTGAGCGCATCAAGACGCTGCCTCACGTCAAGGTACTGGGGGTGCCCTTCGTCAACACCAGCCTCGACACCTGCCTGAGCCTGCTCAAGAGCTGGATCAGCGACCCGCAGCCGCGCACCGTCAATTTCGTCAATGCGCACTGCCTGAACGTGGCCCAGGTCGATCGCTATTACATGCAGGTGCTGCATGACAGCGACCTGCTGCTGCCCGATGGCAGCGGCGTCAAGATGGCCTGCCGCATGCTTGGCCAGGAGCTCGAAGCCAACCTCAATGGCACCGACCTGCTGCCCCACCTGTGCGACATGCTGGTGGCGGAGAACAAGCGCCTGTTCCTGCTCGGCGCCGCGCCGGGCGTGGCCGACAGGATGGCCGCCAAGCTCCGCGAACAATGGCCGACGCTCGAGATCAGTGGCATGCATCATGGCTTCATCGGCCCGGAAATCATCGACGACGTGCTGGCGCAGATCAATCAGGGCACTGACCTGTTGCTGGTGGCGATGGGCGTGCCGGCCCAGGAGAAGTGGATCTCGACCTACCGTGAGCGACTCGAGGTGCCGGTGGTCATGGGCGTCGGCGGTCTGTTCGACTTCTATTCCCAGCGCATCCCGCGGGCGCCGGGCGTCGTGCGCAGACTGGGCATGGAATGGGCCTGGCGGCTGCTGATGGAGCCACGCCGCATGTTCAAGCGCTACGTGCTTGGCAACCCGAGCTTTCTGATGAGCGTGCGCAAGTATGGGGAAGAGGCGATTCCCGGCCGCGGCCTGTGGATGAAGTCACGCTCCAACTGGCGCCACTTTCGATGGCGAGTGAGCAACTGGCTGACCCCGCGCGCGCGCCGCGCCATGGATATCGTCGGTGCCAGCGGCGTGCTGCTGGTGCTGTCACCGCTGCTGCTGGGCACCGTGCTGGCCATCCGCCTGGAATCGCCAGGCCCGGTGCTGTTCGGCCAGGAGCGTATCGGGCGTCATGGCAAGCCGTTCAAGCTGTGGAAGTTCCGCTCGATGTACATCGACGCCGAAGAGCGTCTGCGCGAACTGCAGGCCGCCAACGAGAGCGAGGGTGGCGTGCTGTTCAAGATGAAGCAGGACCCGCGAATCACGCGGGTGGGTCGTATCATCCGCAAGCTGTCCATCGATGAATTGCCGCAGCTGTGGAACGTGCTGCGCGGCGAGATGGCACTGGTCGGGCCGCGCCCCGCCCTCGCCCGCGAGGTGGCGCTCTACGAGGCGCGTGCGCGCATGCGTCTGGATGCCACCCCGGGGCTGACCGGGCTATGGCAGGTGTCGGGCCGCTCGGATCTGTCCTTCGAGCAACAGATCCATCTGGATCTCTTCTATCTGCATCGTCAGGGCATCAAGGAAGACATCAAGCTGCTGTTGCGCACGATTCCTGCCGTTCTGACCAGCCGGGGAGCCTACTGATGCGCGAGACTCCCTCTCTCATTCGTGCCGCACTGCGTCAGTCCCACGACTCATGCCAAGGAGGTGTGCAATGCATGTGATCCTGTTGGCGGACCGCCTCGGTCAGGAAGTCGCGCCGATTGACCGCCGTTATTCGCCGGCGCTGCTGCCGATCGCCGGACGCAGCGTGCTGGAGCGCAACCTCGACCTGCTGGTCGGGCGAGGCGTGACGCATATCAGCCTGATCATCGCCCGTGACCCCGAGTGGTTCCGGGCGCGTATCGCCGATGGCTCACGCTGGGGCATCGATCTCGACATTCTGCCGATGCCCGGCGAGCGAGACCCGCGCGAGCAGATCAAACGCCTCGGCACCATGGCCGCCCTGCCCGCCCCGGTGCTGCGCGCCGATGTGCTGCTGATGCCGGAGTGGTTCAAGGATGACAGCCTCGCGATCAGCGAGCAGGCCATGGCGTCGGGCGCGCCGGTCTGCCATCCAACCAGCGTGACAGACCCGTCTCTCGCTCGCCTGCACTGGCCGGAGCTGCGCGACAATCCCGGGCTTGGGCCGGCCCTGCTGGCCTCGCTGTCGCACTATCACGCTTTGGTGATGCAGGCACTCGATGCCGATGACTCAGGCCTGACACCACATGGCGAGCGCGGAGTATTGCCCGGCGAGCAGGACCTGCACCACGTCTACTACGCCGCCGGCGCGACCCGCCTGGATGAATCGCGCCTCACCGGTGGCTTCGCCGGCATCACCACCCATGTGGAGCCCGGCGTGCTGCTCAAGGGGCACTGCTGCCTCGAACAGGGCAGCTACGTGGAAGAAGGCGCCATGCTCGAGGACTGCGTCATCCTGCCCTTCACCCGCGTGCACGGTGGCCAACAGGTGAACGCCGGCATCCTGTTCGAAGGCGAGGCGCTCGACAGGACAGCCCCGCACTGGCTCAAGGACCGCCGCCATGCAGGCGCCGCCTCGCAACGCGGCGTCGCCTACCGCAACCCGGCACGCCCTGAATGGCAAGAGCGGATTCTGGCGGCCCTGATCACTCTGGCCACACGCCCCTTCGGCTCACGCTACAAGGAGCTTCGCCATCGTCTGCGCCAGGTGCAGGACAGCCGCATGCGGCTTTTCGGGGCACTGCCCGAGCGCTCGCCACCGCCACTGGACAGGGTCGGCATCAGCAGTGCAGGCGCCATCCAGCCCCCGGATTGGCGCGCCACACCGGATGCCTTCGCCGCGACGCTGGAGGCCATCCAGGTCGGCCAGACGCCGGGGCTACGCGGTGCCATTCGAGAAGCCTGGCGACTGCGCCAGCAAGGCAAGCAGCAGTGATCGCACCTGTTCGCTCTTCCCCCTGAGTCCGCCTCGCGATGCAAGGCAAGACACGAAAAAACCCCGCAGTGCCATGGCACTGCGGGGTTTTTCATACGGGCCTTGTCATACGAACGCTTGCGATCACTCGTCAGGCAGCATGAGCGGCCTTTGACACCGGCTCAGCGATGCTTGGCCAGCCAGGCAAGCGCGCCTTCGCTGCGCTTCCACTGGTCCCGCATCAGGGTGCGGTACTGCCAGGCCTCACCACGCGTGCCGGGCTCCGGCGCTTCCACCGCCAGACTCACCGGTCGCGGATGCTCCGCCAGCAGCAGGCTGATCAGATGCGAATTGGCTTCCCGCACGATCTCGAGTGCCTGCTCGGCGTCCTTGTCGCGACCCAGCCGATAGAGCGCCAGCACCTGGCCCATCAGGATGCCCAACAGCGGCATTTCCTCATCGACGGCACGTCGCTCGATATCATGCTCGGCGAGGGTCACGGCCTCGTCGTTGCGGCCTTCGCGCAGCAGCTGATCCAGCACCAGCTCACGCAGGCCGAGGCTGTCTTCCTCGTCGAGCTTGAGCAGGCGCTCCGCCAGCTGGCGCGAACGCTCGCGCTCACCGCGCTCCATGCCGATCACCAGACCCAGCCCACAGCGCAGCAACTGGGCGTTGTCGCCATCTTCCCAGCGCAGCAGGCCGCCGGCCTGTTCGATCTGATCGAGCCAGCGATCGAAGCGCTGTGCCAGCGGCACGAAGAAGGTGTCCGACATCCACGGCAGGCTACCGAAGCGACTGGCCAGCGCCAGGATCAGCCCCTGACACACCGCCGGAACGTCCAGCCATTCGGGGCTGGCGCACAGCTGCTGCAGCCACTCGTTGGGGTCCTGGACATCCCAGGGATCGATATCCAGCGCCAGTGCCGCCTCTTCCTCGATACGCGCCGGGAAGACCGCCTCCCAGAGCCCGAGTGTCACGGCCTGCTCCGCATTCTGACGGAACAGCAGACTGCCATCGTCCTGCGTTTCCAGCGCCAGACGCGGCGGATGCTCGATCACCTCGAACAGCGCCTGCAGGGCGGCCAGTGAATCCGACAGCGACTCATCGGAATTGACCATCTGCTCGGCGAGCGTGGCACGCGGGTTTTCGGCCAGATCCGCCAGGAATTCCAGCTGACCGGGCTCGATGTCCTTCTGCTTGGACAGACGACGCCACCAGAAGCGCGCACGATCCTGCGCCTCTTCGGGCTGGCCCTCGTGCAGCAGCAACATGGCTTCGATATACGCCAGCGTCGGCGAATCGGGCAGCGTCTGCTGGGCACGAATGAAGGCGGCGCGCGCCGAGCCCAGATCATCGCTGTCCAGATGCAGCAGACATTGGTGCTCCAGAGCGACGCCGCGCAGGAAGGCAGGACCACGCTCCAGCACCTCATCGAGCAGCAGCGCCTTCTTGCGGGTGAAGCCGCGCTCCTGATAGAGGTCCAGCAGCAGCTCGAAGCCAGGCTCGGCCTGCTCGGGCAGACGCGACCAGTCGCTGGTATCGAACAGCGCCTCCATGATTTGCTGAGCCCGACCACGATTGCCGCTCTCGGCGCTGATCAGCCCCGCCTCGAGCAGCGCCTGCGCCGGCGCGAGACCAGAGGCCAGCGCCGCCTTGAGCTGTTCACCCTTGAACTCGCGCAGCGACAGCATCCACATCAGGTGATCCGGAATCGCCGGCAGCTGCACCTTGTCGCAGCACTGCTTGTACTTGCGACCCGAGTCACACCAGCAAGGCTCGTTGCGTCCGGGTGGTGCCAACGACTCGCGCGCGAAGTCGAGTCGCACCAGCGGAGTCTGGCTCCACAGCACCGGCGCCAGCGCTACCGCCAGCGCTTCGTCGCCACCGCTGTAGTTCACGCCCTCCGAATGCGCCCACTGCATGAAGGCAGGAAAGGATTCATCGGCGCGGATGGCATCAAGTGCCCCACTGGCGTAACTCAAGAGCCGTTCGACCCACTCGGCAAGCATGGCATCTCCCTAAAAAAGCGTTTCACAGTCCTGCAGACACCGCATCCCGGTCGTCGCCTCGGCGTTCACCTCGGCGTTTCCTCAGGCGCGATGCCCGTCAGAACCTGCGAATCAAGGGGCGGAGTCTATCACGAGGAAGCCTCGCCCCTCATCGTTCACTCACTCAAGCGGCTGACGCAGCGATAACCTGCTGACCTGAGCTGTTCGGCCAGGCAGGCGATATGCGCCGGGCCCACCTCACAGCAACCGCCGACGATACGAATGCCGGCATTGACCCACCCCAGCGCATGCGCCGCGTACTGCTCCGGCCCCAGGTCTTCGCGTGCCTTGAGGTCCTTGACGGTGCCGCCGGGATTGAGCTCCGCGATGGAGGTGAAGCCGTTGGCATAGGCACCGGTCGGCAGCGGGCTGGCCAGCAGATTTTCCAGACTACCCTGAATGGCTTCCGGCGCGCTGCAATTGATCAGGATCGCGTCCACGCCCATCGCTTGCAGCATGCTGATCGCGTCGGCCAGCGGCTCACCACTGCGCAGGGTCGCGGTCAGGTCATCCTTCACCGTCAGCGAGACCCACACCGGCAAGCCGCTCTCGAGTGCGGCGGTGGCGGCGGCGCGAGCCTCGACGCAGGAAGACAGCGCCTCACACAGCAGGACATCGACCAGCGGTGCCTGCAATTCCACCAGCCGGCGATAGCTGGCCAGGGATTCGTCAGCACTCGGCGCGACATCGGGGCGATAGGTGGCGACCAGCGGCGGCAGGCAGCCTGCCACGCGCACATCCGCCTCGCCACTCAGGGCGATGGCATCCCGCGCGGCCTTGCCAGCGGCGGCATGAATGGCTGCGATCGACTCGCCGACACCCGCCAGGCCCAGACGCTGCGGCGTGGCCGTGTAGGTATTGAGCGTGATGACGCGCGCGCCGGCACGAATGAAATCGAGGTGCAGGTCACGCACCAGCTCAGGCTGGTCCAGCATCACCTGAGACGACCACAGCGGCGTCGGCTCACGACCGCTACGACGCACCAGTTCCTGGCCCATGCCGCCGTCCAGCAACACGACTTCAGCCCCGTCACCTGTACCCTTTCCTGCTTCCAAGTCTCGTTCCACACAACCTCCAGAGCTTTTTGATGTCCTAGCGTGAGCCTGACGACCTGGCGAGACCCGCTGGCCAGTCAGTGGCGGGCGAAATTCTACCACGCTCGACCCGCTTGCGGCCCTTGCTCACTGGAGCCAAAAGGCTGCCCAATGCTACTGTTGACGACACCCTTTGCCCCGCGCTGCGCTCGAGGCTCGTGCTCACGAACCTCTCGGCAGACCATGTCGCGCCAGATGCCCCACCCCGTTCAATCAAGGAAGCCTGCCTTGCTGTTGCCGAGCCCCTTTCGTCCCCGAGCCAACACTGCCAACGACGCGCCCCAGGTGCGTCTGGAGCGTGAGGGCCGCGACGAGATTCGCCGCATTACCCAGGCCGTGGAGCGTGTGCCCTGGTCGGTGAGCCTGATGCAGATCCTGTGGACCGCAGGCCCGGTGACGCTGATCGGCGCCTGGGGCGGCTATCTGCTCGGTTACGGCAAGGAACCGACCTTCGAGAACTACATCTTCTTCATCTCCTACACCGTCATCACCGGTGTCGCGGGCATCGTGGCCAATATCGCCCACAACCTGACCAGCTCACGGCGCTATGACCGCACCGAAGCCAAGATCGAACGCGTCATCGACACCGTGCCGGAGCTGATCCTCGCCACGCGCAATCTGATCGTCGAGAGCCTCGAAGGCGATGCCCGCCGGCGTGAAGCGGCGGCCATGCTGCTGCGCAAGCAGGATCTCGCGCCGGAGGGGGTCGAGCTGGCGGCGCTGGAGCTGCTCGATGACCGTGATGCCGCGCGCATCATCAGCCAGATCGACGTTTACCGTCGCGTGGGCCTGCATGCGCGTATCCGCGACATGAACAGCCTCAACCGCGAATGGCTCGAGCCCCAGTTCAATGAGCTGGCCGAGCTGGCCCCCGAGGCCATCGGCCTGTTGCGTGAGCGCTTCGAAGGCCGTGCGCCCGACCTGCACAGCGGTGTGCCGCGTGACGAGAACTTCATCGAGCGTGTGCTGGCCGCCATCGAGCAGGACAACGACCTGCTGATGACCCTGCAGGACGTGGAGGAGATGCTGATTCTGGCCTTCGAGCTGATCAGCGGGCGCAAGATTCCGCTGCTGACCTTCGAATACCGTGGCCGCTGGAAGCTGGCGCGCGCACTGGACAACCTCGAGCATGCCCGCTCGCGTTATCGCATTCGTCAGGCCACCGGCCTGTCACGCCTCAAGGCGCTGACGGTCTATCTGGCCGAGCAGTCCGGCACCCTGGTGGAGGATGCCGCCTCCGGCCTGCGCGCCGAGGTACTGCTGGAGCGCTCCACCCAGGCGATGGACGCCCTTGCCGAGCAGGTGACGCATCTGGCGATCGCGGTCAATGAGGGCGATCGTGAACACCGCGCCGCGCTGCGCTCGCGCGCCGACATCCTCACCAACGCCATCCGCCTCTACAAGACGGTGACCAATGCCTACGAGCAGGTCGGGCGCAGCCACGCCGTCTTCCTCAAGATGTCCAAGCGCTGGGAGAACATCGCCTCGCAGATGTCCGATGACGCCACCCGCCTGCGGGTCGGCCCGGGCCGTCGTGGTCTGCGCATCCAGGAAAAGACCATCGCGCTGGACGATGAAGCCAAGGCGGAGGTCTGCAAGCATCTGGCCGATCACTTGAACGAGAGCCGCATCAAGCGCGTCGACAGCGAGATCGCCTACCAGGCGCGCGAGACGGTGCTGCGCGTCGGTGTCGACAAGGCCAAGGCGATGGCGGTCGAGATCGCCCTCGCGCTGGAGCCCCACATACACCTTTCACGCCCGGCCGTGCAGCGCGCCATCAATGGCTCCAACGCCGCCTATTTCGGCCAGCTTGAGCCCAATCAGTCCGCGGCGGCCAAGGCGGCCCTGGGCAGCGCCATGGTGCGCGAGATCGACGATGACCTGTCGCGCACCGCCGAATCCCTGGCCATCGCGCTGGTGCGCCACTACCGCGTCGAGCTGGAGCCGCTGGCCATCGAATTCCTGCGCGATACCTTCGGCGCCCGTGAAGCGACGCTCAACATGCTCAGCAACTATCAGCCCGCCGACCACCACCCGGTCAGCTATCTCTCCAATCGCCCCCCGCTGATCCAGACCGCCAACCGCGACTGGTATCGCGCCCTCGTCCAGGCACGTCGCGCGCTCGACGACGATTGATCCCCGCCTCGGGCCAACGGCATACTGTATGGATCATCATATCGACAGCCTTTGACCGCAGGATGCCCGATGCGCCTGATCATCGCCGAAAAGCCCAGCCTCGCCCGCGCCATTGCCGAGGCGCTGCCCGGACGCTCAAGCAAGCGCGACGGCTATATCGATGCCGGTGACACCCGTGTCACCTGGTGCATCGGCCACCTGCTGGAGCAGGCCCCGCCGGATGACTACGACGAGCGCTTCAAGCGCTGGTCGCTGGATCACCTGCCGATCATCCCCGAGCAATGGAAGCTCAAGCCACGCAGCCAGGCGCGCGGTCAGCTCAAGACCATCCGCGAGCAGCTCAAGCTGGCCGATGAGGTCGTGCATGCCGGTGACCCCGACCGTGAAGGCCAGCTGCTGGTGCAGGAAGTGCTGGAGCACATGCGCTGGCGCGGGCCGGTCAAACGCCTGCTGATCAGTGACATGAACCGCCCCGCCGTCAGCCGTTCCCTCAACAAGCTGGACGACAATCAGCGCTGGCAGCCGCTCTATGAAGCCGCGCTGGCGCGCCAGCGCGCCGACTGGCTGTATGGCATGAACCTGACCCGCGCCTGGACATTGACCGGGCGTCAGGCCGGCCACGATGGCGTATTGTCAGTGGGACGCGTGCAGACGCCGCTGCTGGGGCTGGTCGTGCGCCGTGACGAGGAAATCGAGGCCTTCGAGCCTCGCGCCTTCTTCCCGCTGTGGATAGAGGCTGGCGTGGCGGCGGGCAGCTTCAAGGCCTGGTGGCATGCGCCCAGCTCGCCCTGGCTGCAACGCCTGGCGGACAAGGGCACCCCGCTGCCACTGGATGACAAGGGGCGCCTGCTGGATAGCCGTCCCGCCGAGCGCCTCGCCCGCCATCTCGCGACCTTGACCACCCTCGGCGATGGCCATGTCGAAAGTGTCGAGGCCAGCGACAAGTCACAGCCCGCGCCGCTGCCCTATTCGCTCTCGGCGCTGCAGGTCGATGCCGCGCGCCGTTTTCGCCTGCCCGCCCAGAAGGTACTCGACACCTGTCAGGCGCTTTACGAGCGTCATCAGCTGATCACCTACCCGCGCTCCGACTGCCGCTACCTGCCGCGCGAACATCACGCCGGCATGGCCAATCTGATGATCAGCGCCTGCGTGGGTGACCGCGAGCTTGAACGCTACAGTGGCGGCGCCGATTTCAGCCTGCGCTCGCGCGCCTTCAATGACAGCAAGGTCAGCGCGCACCACGCCTTGGCGCCGACCGGGCGCGAGCCGGACTATGCGCGCCTCTCGCGCGATGAAGCCAATCTCTACCGCATGATCACGCGCAACGTGCTGGCCCAGTTCTACCCGGCCTATCGCTATCGCGAGGTCAAGGTCGAGCTGCGCTTCGCCAAGGAGCCCTTCCGCGCCAGTGGCCGCAGCGTCATCGACGAGGGCTGGAAGGTGCTGTTCCAGCGCACTGCGGAGGCCGGGGGGACAGCTGACAAGAAGGCCTCTGACAAGAACGCAGCCGCCGGTGACAAGACCCCGCCGCCACTGCCCGCCCTGACGGAAGGCGAACCGGCCTGCGTGCTCGACTGTGGTATCGAGGAGAAAGAGACCCGCCCGCCGGAGCCCTTCAATGACGCCAGCCTGATCCAGGCAATGATGAACATCGCGCGCTACGTCGAGGATGAAGCAGTGCGGCGCACGCTGCGCGATGTGGATGGCCTGGGCACCGAGGCGACACGCGCCGGCATGCTCGAGACCCTGATCAATCGCGGCTATCTGGTGCGCGAAGGCCAGGCGATGCGCTCGACGCGTATCGGCCGCGCGCTGATTCATGCGCTGCCGCCTGCCGTATCGCGTCCGGAGCGCACCGCACAGTGGGAGCAACGCCTGAGCATGATCCACGAGCAAGGCGACCCGGCGGCGCCCTTCCTGAGCGAATTGATCGTGGATCTGCGTGCGCTGCTCGCCGATAGCTCCGCCAGCCGTCTGAGCACGGCATTGGCCAGCGTCGGTGGTGCGACACCCGCGCCGCGCAAGGGCGGCTCGCGTCGCAAGGCCACGTCCTACAAGAAGCGCGCGTCTGGCAGCTCTTCTGGCAGCACTGCTGGCAGCAATAAGGACGGCGCTTCTCGTAAAAGTGCCTCATCCAGAAGTCCCCGCAAGCGAGCGACTGGGTCACGGCGCAAGACCGATAGCTGACAGCAGGTCAGGTGAAGTACAACCGGCCTTTCCCGCGCTCACGCACTGCTCTCCATGACAAGATGATGAATATGCACACAATGACTGATCCGGAAGATAACTGGCTGTGGATCATCGGTCCGGGGGCCATCGGGCGCCTGCTGGCGGCTTCGCTGATGGCAGCGCGCCAGCGAGAGCTGCGTGAGCAGGGGGCAACCGAGCTACCGCGTGTCCTGCTGCTGGGGCGTCAGGCAATGGCGGGGCAAGCAGTCGTGCTCGACATGACCACACCGGAATCACACGCTGTTAGCGCAAAGATAAATTATTCAACAATTGACACACTGCAAGGCTCTCCATCTAAAAAGCCTTCCGCCATCTGGCTGACGACCAAGGCCCACGGCGTACCCGCCGTCTGGCAGCAACTGGCACCACATATCACGCCCGAGACTTCCGTGACCTGCTGGCAGAATGGCCTGAGTGCTCAGCCGTGGCTGACCGAACGCCACGCCAACCTGCTATGCGCCAGCACCACCGAAGGCGCCTGGTTGCCAGCCGAGACTGGCGCAAACACGACGCCTGACGCTGGCTCGACAGCGGATGACCTCCAGCACCTTGGCGTGCAACACGCCGGGCGCGGCCACACCTGGCTGGGCGCATGGCAGAGTGACGGTGATGGCGACGGTGACGGCGATCCCGACCGTCAGTCCCACCAGGCCGCTCTCGTGCAATGTGACTGGCTCAAGGCTGCAGGGTTTGCGTGCGAGCGGACGCCAGACATCCAGACTCGCCTGTGGCACAAGCTGGCGATCAATGCGGCGATCAATCCCCTGGTGGCACGCTATCGCATTCGCAATGGCCAGCTGCGCGACCGGCCATTTGCGCCAATGGTGCGCCAGGCGGTCGAGGAGATCAGCGCGGTACTGGATAGCGAAGGCATCCCTGCCCCGGGGGAAGGCTGGCAGGCGCTGGTCGAGCAGGTCATCCGCGCGACCGCCAACAATCGCGCCTCGATGCTGCAGGATGTGCTCGCCGGTCGCCCTACCGAGGTCGAGGCGATCCTTGGCCCATTGCGCCGCGCCGCCGCCCGACATGGGCTGGCCCTGCCCTTGCTGGATGACCTCTACTGTCAGCTGAGCACGCCGCAGCGCTGAAACCGGCATCACAATCATCCCAGCGACTCCAGCCAGACAAGTTAGCCTCGCTTCTCTCCCCAGATGACGCGCATAAAAAAGACCCGCCTCGCGAGAGACGGGTCACAAGCAACAGCCAAGCTGTCGAGAGAGAGCAGTACTGGCAGCCTGTCAGCCTCAAGCACGACGGTGTGCATGACGCTGGCAGGCAACCGCTGGATCAGTGACCAGCACTCATCCAGATATCAGGCTTCAGCGGTGGAAGCGCTCTGAGGCTTCACGCGCCAGCTCACGGATACCATCCCAGTCACCCGCATCGATCAGTTTCTGCGGCGCAACCCAGCTACCACCGACACACATCACGTTCTTGAGCGCGAGGTAGTCAGCGGCGTTGCTCAGGGAAATGCCACCAGTCGGGCAGAAGCGAGCTTCGCTGATCGGGCCACCGAAGGACTTGATCGCATTGACGCCGCCCGCGGCTTCCGCCGGGAAGAACTTGAAGCGACGGTAACCGTACTGCCAGCCCGTCATCAGCTCAGAGACGGTCGCGACACCCGGCAGCATCGGCACGCTGCTGGTCACGCCATACTGGTACAGCGCTTCGGTGGTGCCCGGCGTGACGATGAAGTCGACACCCAGCTCTTCCACCTGGCGATACTGTTCCGGCGTCAGCACGGTGCCGGCACCGATGCTGGCGTTGGGCAGCGCTTCACGCATCAGGCGGATGGCTTCCAGCGCGCAGTCGGTACGCAGCGTGACTTCCAGTACGGTCAGGCCACCTTCATAAAGGGCCTTGCCCAGCGGTACGGCGTCCTCGATGCGCTCGACGGCGATCACCGGCAGCACGGAGGCTTTCTGGCAGATGCTGTCGATCTCGGTGGTGCGAGTCGACGGAAGCTGTTTTTCAAAGCTCATGGCGTTCTCCTTGTGCCGCGGCCAGCCTCCCTTGTGGCTGGCCGCGGCCGATGTGATCAGGGGGCCCAGTAAAGCGCCAACGGCGCGGACAGGAAGGCACGAATCGGCAGTTCACTGACCGCCTCGACATCGCTCAGCGCGCGCGACAACACGGCCTGCTTGTCGGTCCCCGTGAGATGAAGCACGGTACGACGCGTCTGGCGCAGACGCTCGAGAGACAGCGTGATACGCGCCTGCGGCACGCTGGGTGCACGCATCGGCACACAACAATCCGCACTGGTCAGCGCTTCCTGCAGGCGGTCGCCATCCGGGAACAGCGAGGCCGTATGGCCATCGCCGCCCATGCCGAGAATCAGCGCGGAAGCCGGCCAGGGGAGCGCCGCGATGCGAGCACTCACTTCTGCGCAACCGTCTTCCGGCTCTGCCTCGGCATTGGTCAGCGGATGGAAGGTGGCGGCACTGGCCGCACCGCTCAGCAGGTGCTCACGCACGAAGCGTGCATTGCTGTCATCGGCGTCTTCGCTCACCCAACGCTCATCGGCGAGGGTGATATCGACCCGCGACCAATCCAGCGGCTTGTCGCGCAGCGCGGCAAACAGCGGCTTGGGCGTGGAGCCGCCGGAAACCACCAGCAGCGCACGCGCTGACGGATCAACGTCGAGATCAGCACGCAAGGCGGCGGCCAGATACTCGGCGAGAGAGTGTGCGGTCTGTACGCGCGGGTCCTGCTCAGTCACGGTGGCGCTCATCTCAATACTCCTCATACCAGCTGCGACCGTCGCGCGTGATCATCGCGATCGAGGAGACGGGCCCCCAGGAGCCGGCCGGATAACGGCGCGGCGTGGCGGCGCGGGATTCCCAACCATCGATGAGGGTATCGACCCAACGCCAGGCGTGTTCGATCTCGTCACGACGCACGAACAGATACTGCTGGCCCTTGATGACCTCCAGCAGCAGACGTTCGTAAGCTTCCGGAATACGGCGCTTGGGGAAGGCGCTGTTGAAGTCGAGATCCAGCGGGCCCGGGCGCAGACGCATGCCCTTGTCGAGACCGGAGTCCTTGGTCAGCACCTGCAGGGAGATACCCTCGGACGGCTGAAGACGAATGATCAGCTTGTTGGCCGCCAGCGAGCGCTGGTCCGGATCGAAGATGTAGTGCGGCTGCTGACGGAAGTGGATCACGATCTGTGACAGCTTCTCCGGCATGCGCTTGCCGGTCCGCAGGTAGAACGGCACACCGGCCCAGCGCCAGTTGGAGACTTCGGTCTTGAAGGCCACGAAGGTCTCGGTCTGGGATTCCGTGTTGGCCCCTTCTTCCTCGAGGTAGCCCGGCACGTGCTGACCGTCGACGGCGCCCGCGATGTACTGACCACGCACCAGATCCGTGTTGAGACGCTCGCCGGTGATCGGGCGCAACGCCTTGAGCACCTTGACCTTCTCGTCACGAATGGCGTCCGCGTCCAGGTTGGACGGCGGATCCATCGCGATCAGACACAGCAGCTGCAGCAGGTGGTTCTGCACCATGTCACGCAGCTGACCAGCCTGATCGAAGTAACCCCAGCGGCCTTCGATGCCGACCTTCTCCGCCACGGTGATCTCGACGTGGGAAATCTGGTTCTGATTCCACTGGTTGCCGAACATCGGATTGGCGAAGCGCAGCGCGATCAGGTTCTGGACGGTTTCCTTGCCCAGATAGTGATCGATACGGTAGATCTGGGATTCGTGGAAGACGGCGCCGATCGCGTCGTTGACGACGCGCGAGCTCTCCAGATCAGAACCGATCGGCTTCTCGACCACGACACGCGAGTGCTCGTCGAGGCAGCCAGCCGCCTGCAGATTGCTGCTGATGTCGCCGTAGATACGCGACGGTACGGAGAGATAGATCATCAGCGGGCGCGGCGACGGCTTGCCCTTTTCATCCACACGCCAATCGGCAACTGCGGAATAGCCTTCCACGGTGCTGAAGTCCAGCGCCGCATAGCTGATGCGAGAGAGGAAGCGCTCGATGCATTCCTTCTCGAGGTGTTCCGGCTTGACGCGCTCCTTGAGCGCCGCCTGCACGGTGTCCTTGAAGGATTCGAGGCTGACATCCTGACGCGCCAGACCGATCAGGCGGGTTGCCTTCTCGAGCAGACCGTCACGGTCGAGGTGATAGAGGGCTGGATATAGCTTGCGCTTGGCGAGGTCGCCCAAGGCGCCGAACAGGGCAATATCCACGCCCGGAATGATGTCGGAACTCATGCCGCCGATTTCTCCCGTCGAAACTGCCCTGTATGCCGAAATGACCGACAAGGTGGGCGACTTCGAACCCGCTTCCTGGAAGGCTGCGCAGGCTGGCGCGGCGAGGAGAGGCTCGAATGACACACGGCACCGGGAAGGCGTTGGCGATACATGGCTGGTTATATTAACAACAAATGTAGCGATAACGCCGCTGTCACTCAAGACAATTCGCCCCACAAATAGGTAAACTTACCTAAAAGTGGTAGTCAGCGGCGCTTCCGCTTTCACCTCGTCCTTCGCGCCCCTGGATCAGCAAGTGACCCAAAGAGATGCTTGGCCTACCAGACGAGTGAGGCTAGGATGCCCAGATTACGTAGTTATTTCACTACACAATGGCAGGGTAACAGGCGAATGGCAGTACACGACCTCATCAATCGCATCCGTGAACGTCTCGACGAGCTCAATCGCTCCGAGCGCAAGGTCGCCGACGTCATTCTGGCGGACCCGGCTGCGGCCACCGGCATGAGCATCGCGGCGCTCGCTCAGGCCTCACTGGTCAGTGAGCCGACCGTCAACCGCTTCTGTCGCAACTTCGATGCCAAGGGCTTCCCCGACTTCAAGATCAAGCTGGCCCAGAGTCTGGCCGGCGGCACGCCCTATGTGTCACGCAGTGTCGATCAGAACGATGATGCCGCGGCCTATGGCGACAAGATTCTCGGTGCTACCGTGGCCGCGCTCGACGATGCCCGTCGCGCACTGGACCCCAGACGCATCGAACGCGCCGTCGACTACCTGAGCCAGGCCAAGCAGATCTGCTTCTTCGGCCTTGGCGCTTCAGGCCCGGTCGCGGCGGATGCCCAGCACAAGTTCTTCCGCTTCAACCTGCCGGTCATGGCCTATGAAGACGTGCTCATGCAGCGCATGGTGGCCGCCGCCTGCCATACCGGCGACGTGATCGTGATCATCTCCTACACCGGACGCACCCGCGAGCTGGTCGATATCGCCAAGCTCGCACGCAGCAATGGCGCCGCGGTACTGGGCATCACCGCACCGGACTCTCCGCTGGCACGCGAGTGCACCGAAGTGCTGGAAGTCATGGCCCCCGAAGACACCGATATCTATATGCCGATGACCTCACGCATGATCCACCTGGCCCTGATCGACGTGCTGGCCACCGGCGTGACGCTGCGCCGTGGAGAAGACTTCCAACAGCACCTCAAGAAGATCAAGGACAGCTTGAAGGACACCCGTTTCCCACCGGAGTCTTGAGCACTCGCCATCAAGTCATCAGCCCCAGCCACGGCAATGAGCTCTTCCTGCGCAGCCATTCAACGCGCTACTGACTCTTCAGCGTCACTTGAGCGATCCTTCAGGCATGGCGCGGGGCTTGCACCCGCGTGATCAAGACACAACAATACGCGCCATACCCCCTGACATGCGGTGCTCGCCGCATGATGTCTCATGTCGTGAATGCTGAGGATGCTTCCCATGCGCTGGCTGGCCACTGCTGCTCTGACCCTGATTTCCGCCCTTCCCGTGACCATGAGTCTGGCTCAGGCCGACACCTTCAAGTTCACGGCGATTCCGGATGAAGACGAGTCACGCCTGGTCGAGCGTTTCGACAAGGTCGCCGACTATCTGGAAGAGAAGCTGGGCGTCGATGTCGAGTATGTGCCGGTCAAATCCTACAGCGCCGCCGTCAGCGCCTTCCGCAATGATCAGATCCAGATGGCCTGGTTCGGCGGCCTGACAGGCGTTCAGGCACGTCAGATGGTGCCGGGCTCCGTCGCCATCGCCCAGGGCGTGGAAGACGCTGCCTTCCGCAGCTACTTCATCGCGCGTCGCGACCTCAAGCTGGCCGGCGATGCCGCCGAGCCGCTGGACGCCTTGCCCGACTCCGTCGAAGGCCACTCCTTCACCTTCGGCGCCAAGACCTCCACTTCGGGCCGCCTGATGCCGGAATACTATCTGCGCGAGCAGTTCCAGCAGGCGCCGGACGCCCTGTTCAGCCGCGTCGGTTTCTCCGGCGACCACTCACGCACCATCGCACTGGTCGCGGCCGGCACCTATGACGTGGGCGCGGTCAACTTCGCGGTGTGGGAAGCGGCCGTCAAGGACGGCAAGGTCGACCCGAGCAAGGTGCAGGTGCTGTGGCAGACGCCGGCCTACCCGGATTATCAATGGACCATTCGTGGCGATGCCGACAGCCACTTCGGCGCGGACTTCACCGCCCATGTCACCACGGCTCTGCTGGACATGAAGGACCCGGACCTGCTCGAGAGCTTCCCGCGCTCCGGCTTCATTCCGGCCAGCAACGATGACTACGCGCCGATCAAGACCGTCGGTGAACAGCTCGGTCTGCTGCGCTGAGCTCATGACCCAGGAAACACCCTCTCCACTGCTGCACCTTTCGCAGGACCACCTCGGCCATGGAGCCGAGGTGGTCCTGCGTGATCTGGATATTCGCTTCCTGCCGGGCGAGCGCATCGCCCTGCTCGGCGCCAGTGGCGCAGGCAAGTCCACGCTGCTGGAAGCCCTGCGCGCCGCGCTGCAACAGCGCGACGTAGCGGCCGCCTGGTGCCCTCAACGCCAGGGGCTGGTACCGCAATTGTCGGTCTACCACAACATCTTCATGGGCCGGTTGGACCAGCACTCACGGCTGACCAACCTGCTCAATCTGCTGCGCCCGAAACCGGCTCATTGGCAGGCGGTTGCCACATTGTGCGAACCGCTGGGTATCGCCGGCCTGATGGAGCGCTCCGTCGAGGCGCTTTCCGGCGGTCAGCGCCAGCGTGTCGCCATCGCACGTGCGCTCTATCAGGGTCATGATCTGTTCCTCGGTGACGAGCCCGTCGCAAGCGTGGATCCGCATCAGGCCAGCCAGTTGATCCAGCTGATTCATGCCCGTCACGCCACCAGCGTGGTAGCGCTTCATCAGCGCGAGTTGGCGCTCACTTACTTCACGCGTGTGATCGGGCTTGGCAAACAGGCTGACGGTCAGGGGCACGTGCTGCTGGATGTCGCGACCGACGGACTGACACCCGCCGACCTGGACTTCCTGTACCCCGCAGCGGCGACCCGCGAGTCATCCGATGTCAGCTGACCCCTCCACCATGACGGCAGAGCTGCGCCATCCTCCTCGCTGGTGGCAGGCACGCAGTGACGGTGCGCGCCTGTTGCACCTCGGTGGTGGTCTGGTCATCGCCATGCTGGTACTGGTGCCCTTCGCCGATCTCTCCGTTACCTCGCGCGATCCCTGGCAGGAACTGGGCCGCATGCTGACGGGTCTGGCGTCGCCGGCTCCCGGCGCGCTGGAATCCCCGCTGCACGCTCTGATCCTGACCATCGCTTTTGCGCTGTGGGGCACCCTGCTGGGTGCGCTGATCGGGCTGCCATTGGCATTGATCTACTCTCGCTCGCGCCTGCTGCGGGGTGTCTGCGCCGGGCTGCGTGCGGTGCATGAGCTGTTCTGGGCGCTGCTGTTGCTGCAGGTGTTCGGGCTTTCGGCCGCCACGGCGCTGGCGGCGATCACGATTCCCTATGCGGCGACCTTCGCCAAGGTCTATGCCGAGATTCTCGAACAACTGCCGCAGGCGCCTCTCAAGGCACTGCCCTGGGCCAGCTCGCGCGCGATGCGCTTTGTGTATGCAGAACTGCCGATGGCGTGGCGACGCATGGCCAGCTATACCCGCTATCGCTTCGAATGCGGACTGCGCGCCAGCGTCCTGCTCGGTTTCGTCGGCTTGCCCACGTTGGGCTTCTATCTGGAAAGCGCCTTTCGCGAGGGCCGTTACGCCGAGGCGGGCGCCCTGCTGTGGATCTTCTATCTGCTGATCGCCACGCTCCCATGGTGGGGGCACCGTCGAGCATTGCCGGTACTGGCCATCGCCAGCCTCTGGTGGCTGGGGCCATGGCCCGATGTCAGCCCGACCCTGCTGTGGCGCTTCATCAGCCATGACATCTGGCCGGCGCCGCTGGTCAATGCATCATTCGAGTCACTGACCTCGGGCGAGCTTGCGACAGGCCTGCTGCAGTGGGCCAGCCACCTGCCCGACCTGCTGCCCGCCATCGGCAATACCTTGCTGCTCGGCCTGCTGGGCACCGCCGGTAGTCTGCTGATCGCCATGCTGCTATGGCCACTGGCCAGCCGCCATGTGGGCAACCGCCTCTCGCAACGCTCGACCAACGGCCTGCTGATCTTCCTGCGCACCACGCCGGAGCTGATTCTGGCCTTCATCCTGTTGCTGCTGCTGGGGCCCTCTCTGCTGCCCGCCTGGCTGGCGCTGGCACTGCACAACGGCGCAATAATCGCCTTCCTGTGTGCTCGCCATGCCAACCAGATTCAGCTGCCGCCCAGCCGCCCGCAGGGCAAGTTCGAATGCTGGCTCTATGAGCTCAACCCGCGTGTCGCTCCCGGCATGTTCGCGCTGCTGCTCTACCGCGCCGAGACCATCATTCGCGAGACAGCCATTCTCGGCATGCTGGGGGTGGTAACACTGGGCTTCCATATCGACTCGAGCTTCGAATACCTGATGTTTGATCAGGCATTTGCCTTGCTGGTGCTCACCGCCATACTCAATATTTGCGTTGACAGCCTCGCGCGGCGCCTGCGCCCCAGCGGCGAGATCTCTGAAGACAGCTGCGTGCGCTGACTCCTGCCCTGCCTGCGCAGGAGTAGGCGCTGACTTCATGACGCCCCCGACTCCCCTTTGAGCGAGCCTTCCCATGCCTCAATCGTCACCCGCAGATACCGCCAGCACGGCAAGCGCCAAGCGTGAAGCGCAGCGCATCACCTTGATCGGCGCGGCGCTGGATGGCGTGCTGGGTGTCGCGAAGCTCGTCATCGGCAAGCTAGTCGGCTCGCAGGCACTGATCGCCGATGGCATCCATTCCCTGTCAGACCTCGTGACGGATGCCTTCGTGTTGGTGGCGACTCACTACGGCCGCCAGGCGCCGGATCGCTCACATCCGTGGGGGCATGAGCGCATCGAGACGCTCGGCACCCTGGTGCTTGGCAGCCTGCTGCTGGCCGTGGCGGGCGCCATTGGCTGGGAGGGCATCCTGCGCAGCGGGGAGCTGATGTTCGGCTCACTGACCATCCCGCTACCCGGCGCGCTGGGCATCGGCATCGCGATCATCTCGCTGCTCGGCAAGGAAGGTATCTTTCGCGCCACGCTCAAGATCGCGCGCAAGCAGAAATCCAAGCTGCTGGAAGCCAATGCCTGGCACTCGCGCAGTGATGCGCTCTCCACTGTGGCGGTGCTGATAGGTCTGATCGGTACCCAGCTGGGGGCCAGCTGGCTGGATGGCATCGCGGCGGTCGTCGTTGGCGTGATGGTGGGCAAGATCGGCGCCTCATTGGCCTGGGAGGCCTCACGCGAACTGATCGACACCGCCCTGCCACGTGAACAACAACACGCCATGCGTGAGTGCTTGCTGTCACTGCCGGAGGTGCGTGGCGCACATGACCTGCGCAGCCGCACGCTGGCCGGCCGTATCGTGCTGGAAGTCCACTTGCTGGTCGCGCCACGCATCAGCGTCTCGGAAGGCCATGCCATCGGTCATCATGCCGTGGCTCGCCTCAAGGCCGAATTCCCCCAGCTCAGTGATGTGCTCTATCACATCGATCCTGAAGACGACTCGCATCTCGGCCAGGCCAGCCTGGCGCAGCCCACGCTGAAGCAGCCCCTGCCCCTGCGTAGTGACATCATCGTCGCACTCGATGAATGCTGGCAGCAGTCGCCTCTCTGGCAGGCGCGCAGCGGCCTCACCCTGCATTACGTCAACCATGTCGCTACATCTGCTGGCACCGACTCGTCAGCCCCGCATGTGGATATCCTGCTGGAGTTGCCGGGTTGTGCTACGCAAGCCATCTCGGAAACGGCTCAGCAATGTAACCACGACGCTGACTCACGCAACACATCAATCGCCGAGATGGAACGCCTCGCAGCGGGTATTGAGTGGTTTGGCCAGCTGGAGATTAGCGTGATGTCACATATCCACCAGCGCTGACGTGTGGGTTACACTGCAGGCAAAGGCAGGCATGGCATCCTGCACTTCAGAGGCAGGCTTGGGTTGATCCCACATCGTTCAAAAGCGCTCAAAGGCGTTCCAGGTATCGTCATCAAGACCAGAATTCACCCTCGAACTCAAAGACAGACATCCACCAGACAAGGAGCACGCCATGAGCAACGCATCCGGCGAAATGCACAAGACACGTATCATCAGTGAGCTGAAAGGTTTCATCCGCAAGCTGCTGCAAGACCCGAAGATTCTCGAGCAGTCACTGGTCGTGGCGCGAGCGCGCCTCAAGGAAGGGGCAGAACAAGGAAAGAATGAGCAAGCGGTGCTGGCCATCATCGCCAACGAGATTTCTGACACTACCAGCATCCATATCCCGGAAGATCCCACAGAGCACTCCGATGCAGACAAGCTGTTCCTGGAGCTGCTGAAGGATGTGGTTGAGGAAGAAGAAGCTCTTTATTAAATAACCAAGCAATAAAGCCACCCAGGGGTGGCTTTATTTAACTACTTATGTCTTAACCGCGGCAATTTTGGGGCAGATACTGATCTTCAACAGTAGAAGCTGTGCAGTTCCATGTAATAGACCCCAGCTCTGCACCAGCAGCGTCGGTAACTACAGGCGTAAGTACCACAGTATCTGCGTCGACGGCAGCACTAGCATCAACACCCATAGTAGCAGTAATAACGCCTTCATCTACTGCAACCTGTGAGACATAAGCACCATTAACAGTAGCAGCTGCTGGAATGCCATTAGTTTCGCTATCAATACCAGCCAAATCACCGGTATTAGCGTAAATTTCAGCGACAGCTGTCTTCAAGCCACTTGCCAAATTGAATGCTTCAGTAACCTGTGAGCGCGCCACGTAATCTTGGTAACGTGGAATTGCGATGGCCGCCAGAATACCGATAATCGCCACAACGATCATCAGCTCGATCAATGTAAAACCAGATTGCTTGCGTGTCATGGTGTGACTCCCTTGCATTTGCGTAGTGAGATCAGGTCGTACGTCCTGAAACCCCGGTTACCTTCCCTGACCAGCAGGATGTTACAGAAGAATGTCAGTATGGGCGTTTGTTTCTAATATTCCCAACAACATTTTCATCAGCATAACATCTTGATATCACGGGGTGTCGACCGGACGGGACGAGTGATACCACAGCCACAGTTCAGGTGCCATTGCCATGTCGCAAGACGCTTGCTTGGCGGCGCTGACGGCTGCTTGTTTGTTACAATAGATTACACTCGGTGACATTGCAAGCAACGAACACAAAAACTTTGTGATCGAGATTCAGGCTCTCTTCAACGTTACTCCCGACCCAACAGTGTTTGGCCAGCTCCTTCCACTCACTCTATCCCCTTCTCATGTCACGAATGCGCCATTCCTAGCGCTGGGCAATCCAGCTACACTCTTCTGCAAGACGATGTTTGTAATACGATGGCTGCCGCACCACAGTTCACGCACAGCGCATCAGTGCCTGCTTCATGTTTGAAGCAGCGAGAGTAGCCCCATCGGCAACTGCAACAGGAAGAGTGTCATGCCCCAGTCAGAACACACGCTAAAAGGATTTGCCGCCCGACTGGTCGACTCTGGCCTGCTCGAACCACAGGCAGCACAGCTGGCTGAACAGGAAGCCAATGAGGCCGGGGAAAGCCTGTTGCTGCATATTATCGCGCATGGCCTGGTGACGGCACGTGACGCGACATTGGCAGCCGCTTGGGAATACGGCCTACCGTATGTGGATCTCGATGCCCTTCGTATCGACTCGCTGCCCTCCATTGATGAGCTGCCCGAGAAGGTCCTGCGCAAGCTGGGGGTATTGCCACTCTATCGTCGCGAGCATCGCTTGACCGTCGGCGTGCCCTCCCCATCGACGCTCACGCATCTTGATGAACTGCAATTTGCCACCGGCTTGTCGATCGAGAGTGTCCTGGTCGCTGCCGACCAGCTGACGCCAGCACTGGAGCAATACCTGGAAGCCGGCGAAGAAAGCGCCATGGACATGCTGAGCGAAGATGGCGAAGCACTCGATGGGCTGGATTTCGAAGGCGAAGAAGATAACAACAACGATCTGGCCATCACGGCCAGCAGTGATGATGCGCCAGTGGTGCGCTTTGTTCACAAGGTGCTACTGGATGCCATCAAGCGCGGCGCATCGGATATCCACTTCGAGCCCTACGAATCCACCTATCGTATTCGTTTTCGTATCGATGGCATGTTGGTCGAGAATACCCGCCCGCCCTTCAATATGCGCAACCGGATCTCGGCGCGCCTGAAAGTCATGTCGCGCATGGATATTTCCGAGCGCCGTTTGCCGCAGGACGGCGCGATCAAACTGCGTCTGTCCAAGTCCCGCTCCATCGACTTCCGTGTCAACACTCTACCCACTGTGTACGGCGAGAAGCTGGTGCTGCGTATCCTTGATCCCAGCTCTGCCAAGATGGGCATCGAGGCGTTGGGTTTCGAACCTGAACAGCGCGCCATGTTCGAGAAGACGCTGGATCAGCCGCAGGGCATGATTCTGGTCACTGGGCCTACCGGTAGCGGCAAGACCGTAACGCTCTACACCGGGCTGAATATCCTCAATACTCCGGAGCGCAATATCTCGACGGCGGAAGACCCGGTCGAACTCAAGGTAGAAGGCGTCAATCAGGTCAACGTGCTGCCCAAGATAGGCCTGGATTTCGCCTCGGCCCTGCGCGCCTTCCTGCGCCAGGATCCCGATGTGGTAATGGTGGGGGAAATTCGTGACAAGGAAACCGCCGAGATCGCCGTCAAGGCAGCCCAGACCGGTCACCTGGTGCTTTCTACCTTGCACACCAATTCTGCCCCCGAGACACTGACACGCCTGAGCAACATGGGGATTGCCCCTTTCAACATCGCGAGCTCCGTTTCGTTGATCATCGCTCAGCGCCTTGCTCGCCGCCTGTGTACCCACTGCCGCCAGCCCGCGGAGATTCCACCTGAGGCGATGGCCTCGATGGGCTTCAGTGAAGACAATGGCTTCAGCGCAGCAGAACTCGAGGCGGCGACCATATTCCGTCCCGTCGGTTGCAGCCAGTGCACGCTGGGTTACAAGGGGCGAGTCGGCATCTATGAAGTCATGCCGATCTCGGATGAGATGAGCCGCTTGATCATGCGTGAGGGCACCGCCATCGAGCTGGCAGACCAGGCGCGCAAGGAAGGGCTTTCAGACCTGAGGCGTAGCGGCTTGCGCAAGGTGATGTCGGGCATGACCTCGCTGGAAGAAGTCAATCGCATCACCAAGGACTGAGCCACTGCAACTGACCGAGCATGTAATGGTTGTCCATGCTGGCGACAGCGATCAATACGCCAGATAGCTGACTTTTGCTCAGTCATCAGGCACATTGAAGACAAGATGACCCAGGCATTGATCATGGCTCGACCTTCAATGCCTGCTCCCCATTTATCAGGGAACGATAACTGACATGGCAACTCCCAGAACTGCCAAGAAAGACAAGAAAAAAGCGGGCATTGAAACTTGGCAATGGTCGGGCAAGAACTCGCGCGGTGAAAACGTCAAGGGCGAGCTGATGTCGGCCAACGTCGATCAGGTCAAGAACACGCTGGTCAGCCAGGGGATCGTGCTCAAGCGCCTGCGCAAGAAGTCCTCCCTGTTTGGCGGCAGCAAGAAGGTCAGTGGCAAGGATGTCACCATGTTCGCCCGTCAGATGGCGACCATGATCCGTGCTGGCGTACCGGTACTTCAGGCATTTGGCATCGTGGCTGAGAGCATGAAGAGTCCAGGCATGCGTCATCTGGTCGAAGACATGATGAATCAGGTGGGAGCAGGCGCCAGCTTTTCGGAAGCCTTGCGCAAACACCCCCAGCATTTTGATAACCTGTTTGCCAATCTTGTCGAAGCCGGCGAACAAGCTGGCGCCTTGGACAAGATGCTTGACCGTGTCGCGACTTATAAAGAAAAGATTGATTCTCTCAAGGCGCGCGTCAAGAAAGCCCTTTATTACCCTATCGCCGTGATCGGTGTCGGGATCGGGGTAACAGCGATCCTGTTGATCAAGGTAGTTCCGCAATTTGAAAGCCTTTTCCAAGGCTTCGGCGCAGAGCTGCCAGCATTCACCCAGCTGACGATTACCTTATCCGAGTATGCACAGAATTATTGGTATGTGGCATTAGGCGCGATAATCCTGACCGTCGTTCTTATTGCACAGGGAATCAAGCGCTCTGAGAAGTTTGCCTACGCCAGTCACCGCTTCATGCTCAAGGTACCGGTGCTCGGCGATATTCTGGATAAATCGTCTGTCGCTCGTTATTCACGCACATTGGCTACGACCTTCCAGGCAGGTGTGCCCTTAGTGGAATCACTTGATACTGCCGCCGGCGCCTCAGGCAACAAGGTCTACGAGCGCGCCATTGCCCAGATCAAGGAAGATGTCTCTACTGGCCAGCAGCTGAACTTTGCCATGCGCAATACCCAGTTATTCCCGACACTGGCAGTACAGATGGTGGCGATTGGCGAGGAATCCGGCTCACTGGATGCCATGCTCAACAAGGTTGCGGATTTCTACGAAGAAGATGTCGACAACAAGGTAGATGCCCTGACCTCACTGCTGGAGCCCTTGATCATCGTGGTACTAGGCACCCTGGTGGGCGGGCTTGTAGTCTCGATGTATCTTCCCATCTTCGAGCTGGGCAACGCGATCTAGAACGCCGCCTGTATCTCGAAAGAAGCTTTCATGCCAAGCGGCCGCGCCACCAAAAGGACGCGGCCGTGTCATTTACTGACAAGGACGACTCGTGGAATCACTCGCCCAACTCTCCCCCACACTGCAAGCCTGCCTGGCCGGTATATTCGGTTTGCTGGTCGGCAGCTTTCTAAATGTCGTCATCACCCGCCTGCCAGTGATGATGATGCGCCAATGGCGCGCCGAGGCCCGCGAGGCATTGGAGCTGGAAGCCGAAGACACACCGCGCTTCAATCTACTGGTGCCAGCATCACGCTGCCCGGGCTGTGACACGCCGATCAAGTGGCACGATAACCTCCCTATTCTCGGCTGGCTGAAGCGGCGTGGTCGCTGCGCCAGCTGCAATACGCGCATCAGCGCGCAGTACCCGCTGGTGGAACTGGCCGGTGGCGCGCTTGGCGCTTCCATCGCGTTGATCTACGGCCTGGAGGCACAGAGCCTGTGGATCTTCGGCGCCTGCCTGACCCTGCTGGTGCTATCGGTCATCGACTTCCGCACCCAGCTGCTGCCAGATGCCATCACATTGCCACTGCTGTGGGCAGGCCTCGCCTATCAGTTGCTGTTTCAGCCTCTGATGCTACCCAGTGCCGTCATCGGCGCGATGGCGGGCTATCTGGTGCTGTGGAGCTTCTACTGGCTATTCAAGCTGGTCACCGGCAAGGAAGGCATGGGCTACGGTGACTTCAAGCTGCTCGCCGCTCTCGGCGCCTGGCTCGGCTGGCAGTGGTTGCCGCTGTTGCTGATTCTGTCCGCCGGTCTCGGGGCCATTCTGGGCATCCTGCTGCAACTGCTGGTACCGCGTCTGCGCGGCGCACCGATGCCCTTCGGGCCTTACCTGGCGGTTGCCGGCTGGATCGCTTTGCTGTTTGGCACGCCCTTGATGAGCCTCTACCTGAGCGTGATCGGCGCATGACGACGACTTCTTTGCCCCAAGGCCCCATCATCGGTGTCACCGGCGGCATCGGCAGCGGCAAATCGAGCGTCGCGCGGCTGTTCGGCGAGCTGGGCATCCAGTGGGTGGATGCCGATGATGTCTCGCGCGAGATCGTGCGTCCCGGCGAAACCGCACTGGCCGAGATCATCGCCCACTTCGGCGAGTCGATCGTCACGGCGCAGGGCGAGCTTGATCGCGCCGCGCTGCGCGAGCGGATCTTTGCTGCCCCCGAGGAGCGCCAGTGGCTGGAGCGCTGCACCCATCCGCGTATCCGGGAGCGGATCATGCAGCACCTAGCGGCCATGACTAGTCCCTATCGCCTGCTGGTCTCTCCTCTGCTGTTCGAGTCCGGCCAGGACAGCCTCGTCTCACGCACCCTGGTGGTGGATGTCAGCCAGGATATCCAGCTGGCGCGCACGCTGAGCCGCGATGGTGTCAGCGAAGCGCAGGTACGCGCCATTCTTGCGGCCCAACTGCCGCGCGAGACACGACTGGCCAAGGCCGACGATGTCATCGACAATGACGGAAGCCAGGCGCATCTTCGTGAACAGGTAGTGGCCATGGATGCCTACTATCGATCACTGAGCGCCCCCCACACACCGTTTCAGGACACCCCTCATGTCTGATGCCACCGCTCCCCACAATGGCAAGACACCATTGACCGTCGCTTGCCCGCAATGCCGTACCGACGTGGTATGGAGTGCCGCCAGCGAGTTTCGCCCCTTCTGCAGCAAGCGCTGCCAACTGCTCGATCTTGGCGCCTGGGCTGACGAATCCCACAGCATCGCCGGTGAGCCCGCCATGGATGAGACCAGCATCGATGAGATGGTGGCGCGCATGGAGCGCGACATGCATCAGCAGTAGCGCTCGAGAGAGCCCTGCTGGTTCAGACTGATGCAGAGCTAGACACTCAAGACGCTGGGCATAAAAAAGACCCTCGAGGCTAGCCTCGAGGGTCTTTTTCGTTCAGACAACTGCCATCAACGCGCGATCATCACTTCCAGAAATCACGGATCGATGCGATACCCTGGGCACCGACAGCGCGTGCGTGATCGCTGTCATAGCGGGACATGCCACCCAGCGCATAGACCGGCATGCACGCCTGCTCGACCAGCCCCTGGAAGTCATGCCAGCCCAGCGGCGGACGCTCCGGGTGCGACGGCGTCACACGCAGCGGCGACAGTGACACGAAGTCACACGCCACACGACCGGCCTGGTCCAGCTGCTGCTGATCATGGGTAGAGGCAGACAGCCACTTGTTGGCGGCAATCGGGCGCTCGCCCTTTTCCGCCAGCTCCGCCAGACGCACGCTGGTCAGGTGGATACCATCCGCATCGACCTTGCCGAGCATGGACGGTTCGGCGTTGAGCAGCAGACGAGCACCACGCGCATGACAGATCGCCAGCGCCTTCTCGGCACGCGCGATATAGGCCGCCTCATCCAGCTCCTTGGCGCGCAGCTGGACCAGACGCACCCCGTCCTCATCCAGCGCACGCGTCAGACGCGTCTCGAAGACGTTCTCATCGGCCTCTTCCGGCGTGATCAGGTACTCGCGCGGCAGCGAGACCGCCCGCAGAATCGGCAGATTCGCCGCCGGGAAGGCGTACTTGTAGAGATCCTCGATCTCGACCCAGCGCACTGCCTGCCCTTCACGGCCAAAGGGCTCGCCAGTGAACTGACGCGTTTCCCACACATCCAGCAGGATGTGCTTGTCCGGGTATTCGTGATGAATACGGATCAGCGGCTGAGCACGAATGATCTCGATGCCCAGCTCTTCGCACAGCTCACGCTTGAGCGCTTCCAGACCGGTTTCGTAAGGCGCCAGCTTGCCACCCGGAAACTCCCACAAGCCGCCCTGATCCACCGTCGAGGGACGACGTGCAATCAGGACCTGGCCCTGTTCGTTTAAGATGGCGGCAGCCGCCACGTGAACCCTTCGCTTCGGCATGATGCCTGTACCTTTGACTCGCGTTGTACATCCGACTCCGCCTCGAGAGGCGAAGCCTGCGGGAGATATTGCATTACCGTTTCAGCGTAAGCCTCCGCCCTGGGGCGTCAGCTACGATAATCAGCGTTGATCGAGACGTAATCGTGGGACAGATCCGATGTCCAGATGCGAGCTTCCTGCTGTCCACGTCCCAGGCGGATGCCGATCACCAGCTCTTCCTCGGCCATGGCGGCACTGCCGGCGGCTTCGGTGTAGCTGTCGGCACGGCCGCCCTGTTCGACGATGGTGACGCCATTGAGCGTGATCGCGACACCCGTGACGTCCAGCTCTTCCAGCGGCGCACGCCCGACGGCCGCCAGAATGCGACCCCAGTTGGCGTCGCTGGCATAGAGCGCTGTCTTGACCAGCGGCGAGTGCGCGACGGTAAAGCCGACGGCACGCGCCTCTTCCTGTGAACGTGCCTCGCTGACCTCGATGGTGACGAACTTGGTCGCCCCCTCGCCATCACGAATGATGGCCTGAGCCAGCTCGAGCATGACCTCCGCCAGGGCGGCCTCGAACGCGATCAGGTCTTCACCCTCGACACGCCCGGCCTGCCCCGTGACAGCCAGCACGCAGGCGTCATTGGTGGAGGTATCGGAATCGACGGTGATGCTGTTGAAGCTCTTGACCACCACCCGGCGCAGCATGGCATCGAGCGCCGCCTGATCGATGGCGAGATCAGCATCGGTGGCCACGAAGCCCAGCATGGTCGCCATGTTCGGGCAGATCATGCCGGAGCCCTTGGAGACACCCGCCAGCGTCACGCTCTCGCCATTGCTCAGCGTCAGTGTCCGCCAGCTGCCCTTGGGCCGCGTATCGGTGGTCATGATGCCATGCGCCGCAGCAGACCAGTCGCCCTCGCCCAGATTGGCAAAGGCTGTCGGCAACGCCGCCGTCAGGCGATCCATCGGCAGCGGTTCACCGATCACGCCGGTCGAGAACGGCAGCACTGCCTTTGCATCACAGCCGGCGATCTCCGCCAAGGCCTGACAGGTCGCGCGAGCATCGGTCATGCCCTGCTCGCCAGTTCCCGCATTGGCATTGCCGGTGTTGATCACCAGATAACGCGGCCCTTCGACGCCTGCCGTGAGGTGCTCACGTGCGACATGGACCGGCGCCGCACAGAAGGCGTTGCGGGTAAAAGTGCCTGCAAGACGCGACCCTGCCTCGAGGGCCATGATCACCAGATCACGACGACCCGGCTTCTTGATACCGGCTTCAGCAACCCCGATCTGAAAGCCGGCAATCGCCGGCATGTCAGCGGGAAAAGTGGAAGGCCCTACCGCCATCGCTCACGTCTCCAATCATGGTGTTCTGTGACAACTGCTCCCTGCGAGCCGAATCGACGTGACGCGCAGGGAGGCTGTTTGGCGCAGTGTCAGCTCAGCTTGCCGTGGCACTGCTTGTATTTCTTGCCGGAACCGCATGGGCACGGGTCGTTGCGACCGACCTTGGGCACATCGCGGCGCATCGGCTCGCCATCGCCCTGGGCCTGAGGCTGCGCGCCGTACTGTGCCTCGACGACCTCTTCGGCCGCCTGGACACCGTCTTCACTGACCGCATCGTCATCGACACGGCGCGTTTCGGCGCTGGCCTGCTCACGCTCGAGGTTGGCACGACGCTCTTCTTCCAGCGTGTCGACCTCTTCCTGGCGACGCACCTGCACGTGGCTGAGAATGCGCACCACGTCGGACTTGATGTTGACCAGCAGCGTCTGGAACTGCTCGAACGCTTCGCGCTTGTATTCCTGCTTCGGGTTCTTCTGGGCATAGCCGCGCAGGTGGATACCACGACGCAGGTTGTCCATCGCCTGCAGGTGCTCCTTCCAGCGCGTGTCCAGCACCTGAAGCATGACCTGCTTCTCGAAGCGGCGCATCAGCTCAGGGCCAACGGCCTCGACCTTGTCGGCGTAAAGCGCTTCATGGGCAGCCTGCAGACGTTCGCGCAGCGTTTCCTCATGGAAGTGCTCGTCCTCTTCCGCCCACTGCACCAGCGGCAGGTCGAGGTTGAAGTCGGTCTTGAGGTCGTTCTCGAGGCTCGGCAGGTCCCACTGTTCCGGCAGGCTCTGCGGCGGCACACGCAGGGAGATGGCGTCATCGAGCACTTCGCGACGGATGCCGGCGATGTTCTCGGCGATCTCGTCGGCTTCGAGGATGTCGTTGCGCTGCTCGTAGATCACGCTGCGCTGGTCGTTGGCGACATCATCGTACTCAAGCAGCTGCTTGCGCACGTCAAAGTTGCGACCCTCGACCTTCTTCTGCGCGCGCTCGACGGCATTGGAGACCATCTTGTGCTCGATGGCTTCGCCCTTCTCGAGCCCCAGCGCGCCCATCAGACGCTGAACACGGTCAGAACCGAACAAACGCATCAGGCTATCTTCCAGCGACAGGAAGAAGCGCGTGGAGCCCGGGTCACCCTGGCGACCGGCACGACCGCGCAGCTGGTTGTCGATACGGCGTGATTCGTGACGCTCGGAGCCGATCACGTGCAGACCACCCGCCGCCAGCACGGCTTCGTGACGCTCCTGCCAGCCATGCTTGATCTCGTTGATCTGCTCTTCGGTCGGCGCTTCCAGCTCGGCAAGCTCGGCTTCCCAGTTGCCGCCCAGCATGATGTCGGTACCACGACCGGCCATGTTGGTCGCGATGGTCACGGCGCCCGGACGACCCGCCTGGGCGATGATGGCAGCCTCGCTGACGTGCTGCTTGGCGTTCAGGACGTGATGCTTGACGCCCGCCTTGTGCATCATCTGCGACAGCAGCTCGGAGGTCTCGACCGAGGCGGTACCCACCAGCACCGGACGACCTTCCGCGACCTTCTCGCGGGCGTCCTCGATGATGGCGTTGAACTTCTCTTCCGCGGTCAGATAGACCAGATCATTCATGTCCTTGCGCGCGATGGGCTTGTTGGTCGGGATGACCATCACGTCGAGATTGTAGATCTGACGGAATTCAAAGGCCTCGGTATCGGCCGTACCGGTCATGCCGGACAGCTTGTCGTAGAGACGGAAGTAATTCTGGAAGGTCGTGGATGCCAGCGTCTGACTTTCCTTCTGGATGGCAACGCCTTCCTTGGCCTCGACCGCCTGGTGCAGGCCTTCAGACCAGCGACGACCGACCATGGTACGCCCGGTGTGCTCATCGACGATGACCACTTCGCCGTTGTTGACGATGTAATCCACGTCACGCACGAACAGGTTCTGGGCACGCAGCGCAGAGTGCACGTGGTGCAGCAGGCTCAGGTTCTGGGCCGCATACAGGGAATCCTCTTCCCCGAGCAGCTCCTGGGCACGCAGCAGCGCCTCGACCTTCTGGTGACCGAACTCGGTCAGTTCGACCTGCTTCTGCTTCTCATCGAGGGTGAAATCGCCGCTTTCCGGATCTTCCTCATCGCTGCACTGCTCGAGCTCGCGCGCCATGCGATCGATGATCTTGTAGAGGTCGGTATTCTCTTCCACCGGACCGGAGATGATCAGCGGCGTGCGCGCCTCATCGATCAGGATGGAGTCGACCTCATCGATGATGGCGAAGTGCAGCTTGCGCTGGACCTTGTCTTCCAGCGAGAAGGCCATGTTGTCGCGCAGGTAATCGAAACCGTATTCGTTGTTGGTGCCGTAGGTGATATCGGCCTGATAGGCGGCGCGCTTGTCTTCATTGGGCTGGCCGGAGTAGATGACACCGACACTCAGGCCGAGGAATTCATACAGCGGTCGCATCCAGTTGGCATCACGGGTGGCCAGATAATCGTTGACCGTCACCACGTGGACGCCTTCGCCGGTCAGTGCGTTCAGGTAGACCGCCAGCGTCCCCACCAGCGTCTTGCCCTCACCGGTCTTCATCTCGGCGATGCGACCTTCGTGCAGCGCCATGCCACCGACCATCTGGGTATCGAAGTGACGCATGCCCATGATGCGCTTGCTGGCCTCACGCACGGTCGCGAAGGCTTCCGGCAGCAGCTTGTCGAGGTGTTCCCCTTGCGCGAGACGCTCGCGGAATTCCGCGGTCTTGGCTGTCAGCGCCTCATCGGAGAGCGGTTCAAGCTCGCTCTCGAGCGCATTGATCGCGTTGACCCGCTTGCGCAGGCGCTTCACTTCGCGATCATTCTTGGAACCTACTACCTTGGTCAGGAATTTACCCAGCATATTCTGTCCTTGTACGTGACCCGGGGCCGGGTCACGCCTTCACATATCATGACACTCAAGCGCTGCCGCCAAACGCGATGACAGGCAGCTCGATGTGGCCCGGGGCCCATCAGGCATTACGCTCGAAAGAGAAAACGAACCTCATCATCCGCGGCGCGAACGATGAACGGGGTGTCAGGACAGAATGGGCGGCGCACGCGGCGCGATGGCATTGACGAGACCACGCAGCAGGACGCGTGTGCAGGAAACGAAGGAGCGCTGGCGCGGGAGGTTGGGACTGGCCTGGGGCGCACGACGCACCCGCTTGCGCAGGCAGCGTAGCCCCTGACGGCGACTCTCGGCACGAATCACCGCGGGTGCCAGCAACTGGATGCTGGCCAGCGTCAGATTGACGCGCTCGACCTGCGCCGCGCTCAGTCCAGCGGGGAACAGACAGCTGAGCAGCAGGCCTGCCAGCAGCCAGCGCGGCGCCGTGCGTACCGACCAGCGACGCGAAGCGCCGCTACCGGAATCCGGTAACGCACGAGGGCGTGCTGTGGCATCGACAGGGCTCATGCTGTTGCCGGACTCCCGCTCATGATAGATTGCCGGAAATCACTGAACCGGCATGCAAGCCCATGAGTATAAAGGCTAAGCGTTTCCGCGCCCAGCCCGCGGCGCGCCTGTTGAACGGCAAGGGGCAACTTGGCAGCGTCATGCGCCAGGCGCGCATGCTCGAGCAGGCCCAGCTACACCTGCGTGCTGCACTGCCCAAGGACATGCAGGAACAGGTCTTCGTCGGCGGCTATCACGATGACACCTTGACGTTGATCACCAGTCGCGCCTCTTGGCTGACCTGGCTGCGCTATGAACAGCGTCGCCTGATCAGTGTGCTGCGCGAGCTGCCAGAACTCGCCACCCTCGCCCGCCTGACCTTCAAGGTCCGCCCGATCCGCCCGGCCTTCGTGCCCGCACGCCAACCACGCCACCTGCCAGAGGCTGCCGCAGAACACCTGCTGGATTGCGCCTCACACACCCAGGACGAGCGTCTGCGACTCGCCCTGGAGCGACTGGCGGCCCACGCATCGGATTCGAGCGACGACACCGAGACGCCCTGAGCCAACTCAAGCATTTCTTGTCTTGCATGCAAACAGCCGCGCCGCCCTTTTGGGCGGCGCGGCTGTTGTCGTTTCCATCTCCGGCTGGCTAAGGCCGGAGCAGTGCTGTCAGGCTGGACGGGCTAGGTCACAGTGTTCTGCTCGTACTGTCTCTCTGAGTGCTTTTCTTCTGAAATACCTCGTCTTGCAGCTTTCGCAGATGTCATTGGCCTCGACTCAGACGGCAAGCGCCGGAGAGGCATAGGAAATCGGCATCGCATCGGAGTTCTCGAAGGTGACGATCTCGTAGCTGTCGGCATTTTCCAGCAGCGCGCGGCACAGCATGTTGTTGAGGCCATGACCGGACTTGTAGCCACGGAACTCACCGATGATGCTGTGACCCAGCTGGTAGAGGTCACCGATGGCGTCCAGCACCTTGTGCTTGACGAACTCATCGTCGTAACGCAGGCCTTCATCGTTGAGGATGCGATAGTCATCGACGACGATAGCATTGTCGAGGCTTCCGCCCAGCGCGAGGTTCTGGGAGCGCAGGAACTCGAGGTCACGCATGAAACCGAAGGTACGCGCGCGAGACACTTCCTTGACGAATGAGGTGGTAGAGAAGTCGACCGTGGTGGTCTGCTTCTGCTGCTCGAACACCGGGTGATCGAAGTCGATGGCGAAGGACACCTTGAAGCCGTTGTGCGGCAGGAAGGTCGCGACCTTGTCACCATCACGCACTTCGATCTCGCGCTTGATGCGGATGAATTTCTTGAGCGACGACTGCTCCTGGATACCAGCGGACTGGATCAGGAAGACGAACGGACCCGCACTGCCGTCCATGATCGGCACTTCCGGCGCGGACAGCTCGACGAAGCAGTTGTCGATGCCCAGGCCTGCAAAGGCGGACATCAGGTGCTCGACGGTCGTCACCTTGGCTTCACCGTTGGAAACGGCGGTGCACATGGTGGTGTCACGGACGCTCATCGCATCGGCACGGATATGAGCCTGCGGCTCGAGATCGGTACGGATGAAGACGATGCCGGTGTTGACCGGAGCAGGACGCAGCGTCAGGTAAACCTTGTCACCTGAGTGCAGACCAACGCCTGTGGCGCGGATCGTATTCTGGAGTGTTTTTTGTCGAATCATAGGGAGATAGCCAGTCAGCCTGAATTTGGAAACAGTGTTCATGATAACAGCAATGCAGGAATTCAACAAATTGTCACCTGCCGCTGTTAGGGAAATTCAACATTGCCTTTCGAGCACCATTGAGGCTGACCCGCGCGCCTGCTGGCCTCGTGCTGAGTATGAACACGCAATCACCAAACAGTTCTCACTCGCACTGCCATAAAACGATAATCAATGTGCAAGACAGCTTGAAGTACACCCTTCCTTACGCGCCCACGGCACTGCCGGATGCACCCGTGACGCACAGGCAGCGCCCCGCGCCGGCGGCGAAAGCCCCTTTTGTCTGCCCCGGAAACGACTTCACCCACCCGGGAAGCCCCGAATGGGTGAAGTCAGACTCACGATGAGCCGTGTCATCTCAGCCTCGTGCCGACTGGCACATGAGCGTCAATGACGTGTCAGTCAGTGCGCATCAGTCAGCCTGGCGACGCAGGAAGGCCGGGATATCGAGATAGTCATCCATATCACGCGACTTGCGCGGCTCCGACTTCTTGGCTGCCGCTTCCTGCTCTTCCTTGGCCTGACGGGTGACCGTCGGCGTCTGCAGGCTGCGGTAGTCCGCCGGCTTCTCGACGGTACGCTTGGCCGGTGCCGTTTCACGCGCCGCCGGCTTCTCGACGCGACCGTCGAGACCCGCCGCCACGACAGTGACACGCAGCTCGTCGGTCATGTCCATGTCGATGGACGTCCCGACCACGATGGTGGCATCCGGAGAAGCGAACTCCTGCACGGTGGCACCCACATCGTTGAATTCACCGATGGAGAGGTCCGGGCCTGCCGTGATGTTGACCAGGATACCGCGCGCGCCGTGCAGATCGATGTCTTCGAGCAGCGGGCTGCGAATGGCCTTCTCGGCGGCCTCACGAGCACGGTTCTCGCCGATGGCGTCACCGGTCCCCATCATCGCCATGCCCATCTCGGACATGACAGTGCGTACGTCGGCGAAATCGACGTTGATGATGCCCGGGCTGGTGATCAGCTCCGCGATCCCCTGCACGGCACCCAGCAACACGTCGTTGGCGGCGCTGAAGGCGCTCAGCAGGCTGGCGCTCTTGCCCAGCACAGACAGCAGCTTCTCGTTGGGGATGGTGATCAGGGAGTCGACGTGCTCGGAGAGCTCCTTCATGCCCTGCTCTGCCGCCTTCTGACGACGCGGCCCTTCGAACGGGAACGGACGCGTGACGACGGCCACGGTCAGGATACCCAGTTCCTTGGCGACCTGCGCCACGACAGGAGCACCGCCGGTACCGGTACCCCCCCCCATGCCAGCGGTGATGAAGACCATGTCGGCGCCTTGCAGCAGCTCGACGATACGCTCACGGTCTTCCATCGCCGCCTGGCGGCCCACTTCCGGGTTGGCGCCAGCGCCAAGCCCCTTGGTGATTTCACTGCCCAGCTGCAGGACAGTCTTGGCGGCCACGCGCTTGAGCGCCTGAGCATCGGTGTTGGCGCAGATGAACTCGACGCCTTCGATGTTGCTCTCGACCATGTGATTGACGGCGTTACCACCGCCGCCGCCAACACCGATCACCTTGATGACCGCGCTGCTGGAGGGTGCGTTATCTACCAGTTCGAACATATGCCCTGTCTCCTGGATCACAGTCTTTCTGTAATCCCTGTCAGAAATTTCCCTTGAACCAGCCCTTGATCCGCTCCAGCGTGGAGGTGTCGTGCTCTTGGCCGTGAACGCGTCGCGCGGCAGATTCCTCTCTGCGCACCGCGACGGTCGTCGACGATGGCGTGTGCCGCTCCTGTTTCATCCCATAATGTAGCAAACCCACACCCGTGGAATAAATCGGATTGCGGACCACATCCGCCAGTCCACGCACATTTTGCGGGCAAGCGATGCGAACCGGCATGTGGAAGATCTCCTCCGCCAGCTCAACGACACCTTCCATGCGTGACGTTCCACCCGTCAGAACCACGCCCGCAGCCACGAGATCTTCATAGCCACTGCGACGCAATTCATCGCGGACCAGGGTGAACAGTTCCTCATACCTGGGCTCGACCACTTCGGCCAACGCTTGACGGGACAGATCACGTGCCGGTCGGTCACCGACACTCGGCACCTTGATCGTCTCGTCGCTGGAGGCCAGCTGGGTCAGAGCACAGGCATACTTGACCTTGATTTCTTCTGCATATTGCGTCGGTGTGCGCAGCGCCATGGCGATGTCATTCGTGACCTGATCACCCGCGATGGGGATCACAGCCGTATGACGAATGGCACCTTCGGTGAAGACGGCGATATCCGTGGTACCACCGCCGATATCCACCATGCACACACCCAATTCACGCTCATCCTCGGTCAGAACCGCATGACTCGAGGCGAGCTGCTCGAGAATGATGTCGTCGACTTCGAGCCCGCAGCGACGCACGCACTTCTCGATATTCTGCACGGCATTCAGTGCGGCAGTGACCAGGTGAACGCGCGCCTCAAGACGCACCCCGGACATGCCCAACGGCTCGCGAATACCTTCCTGACGGTCAATGGCATATTCCTGCGGCAGCACGTGAAGAATGCGCTGACCTTCAGAAATCGCTCGAGCGCGCGCCGAGTCGATCACGCGTTCGATATCAGACGGCGTCACTTCGCGATCCTTGATCGCCACGACACCATCGGAATTCATCGAACTGATATGACTGCCGGCGATGCCCACATATACCGAGTGGATATCGCAGCCGGCCATCAACTCAGCCTCCTCCACTGCGCGCTGAATCGACTGTACGGTCGATTCGATGTTGATCACCACACCCTTCTTCATGCCACGTGAAGGGTGGGAGCCAATTCCCGCAATTTCGATACCGCCATCATCGGTCGGCTGACCCACGATCGCGACTACCTTGGAGGTTCCGATGTCCAGCCCGACCACCATATCCTGTGATTTGGAATGTCCTGCCATAGGTCGGGCCAGCTCCTTGATTCTGGTTCATCATGAAAATAATTGCGCGCTTTGACAGACAACATGTCTGCCGCACCACCCAAAACGGGTTTACGTTCCGTTTAACCCGTACAGAGGGATTTGACTTCCCAGTATAGGAGCAGCCACTTGGGGCATACCAGCCTAAAATACCGAGGGGCGCAAATCCCCGCTAGAATAGGCGGGATTGACGACAAATGAAACTGGCGATATCGCCATTTTGCTAATACTCACACGCAAATGAAGCATGTAGTGAGTGTCGCCATTTGCCTCAACTGTCCTTGCCTTCTTCGGGTGCCGTCGTCTCCCCATGCCACGCCACTGCCACTCCGTTGGGGTAACGCAGATCAATGTAGCGGATCTGCGACGCCTCATCGCCCAAGCGCCGTTGCCAGGCCGCCATGAAACGCGCCAGACGTGCCTCTCGATCATTGCGACCCAGCATCACCCACACCGAATCATTGACCTGAAAGCGCCAGGCGCCGCGTGGCTCCAATCGCAACTGGGAGACATTGAGCCCCAGCCCGCCCAACTGGCTCTGCAGCGCGTCAAGCTCGGCCAGCACTTCGGATCCACTGCCCTTGGGCCCCGCCAGATTGGGCAGATTGCCCAGCTGTGTGACCGGGCCCGCCTGGAAGGCATCACCGCGCACGTTGAGCAATTCGCCATCATTCCAATAGGCCACCGGCTGCTGTTCAAACAGCTCGAATTCGAGTGTATCCGGCCAGCGACGCGAGATGCTGACCTCACTCAGCCAATCGATCGCCAACGCGCGACGCCGAACCTCGCCCAATGGGACAGAGAGCCAGCTCTGGCCACGAATCAACGGCGCGATATGACGCTGAAGGTAGGCAGCACTGACATGATCGAAGTCACCCTTGATGGTGACCCGCTCAATGGGACGATCAAGCCAGGTCCACAATGCCTGTCCGCCCGCGACCAGCAGCGCAAGACCGAGAACGAGGCCGAAGATTGCGCCGGTAGTGCTACGCGCCGCCATCGATCAATGACCACTCTGCTGAGCGACTGACGCGTCGTTTGCGTCCCGCTCGGCGAGAGTCGTGTCGAGAATGCGCAGCACCAGGGTGGCGAAATCGAGCCCGACATGCGCCGCGGACTGCGGCACCAGGCTGTGATCGGTCATGCCCGGCGAGGTGTTGACTTCCAGCAGCCAGAAGGCGCCGTCCGCATCTTCCATCACATCGACACGACCCCAACCCTCGCAGCCCAGCACGTTGAATGCCTTGAGCGAGATATCGGCCAATTCCGCCTCGCGCGCAGCGCTCAGACCACAAGGCAGCAGATAGCGCGTGGTATTGGCGATGTATTTGGCATCGTAATCATAGAACCCGCTATCGGCTTCGATGCGAATGGCCGGCAGAACTTCGCCGTCCAATACCGACACCGTGTATTCCGGGCCCTTGATGAAACGCTCGGCCATCACCACCGCATCGAAGCGGCTGGCATCCGTCCAGGCATCCTGGAGCGCCTGGGCGTCCTCGACGATATGGATGCCGAGTGTCGAGCCCTCATGCACCGGCTTGACCACCACCGGCGTACCGAGCGTCTCGAGCACCGACTGCCAGTCCGTGTCCGCCGCCAGGCGACAGGAACGCGGCGTCGGCAAGCCCTCGATATCCCAGAGCTTCTTGGTGCGCAGCTTGTCCATGCCCAGTGCAGAGGCCAGCACGCCGCTGCCGGTGTAGGGGATGCCCAGCAATTCCAGCGCCCCCTGCAAGGTGCCATCTTCGCCGCCGCGACCATGCATGGCGATGAAGACACGGTCGGGGCGCAATGCCTCGAGACCGGCCAGCCCATGCGCCATGTCATAGCCCTGCACATCGACACCTGCGCCCTGCAGGGCCGCCAGTACCGCCGCGCCGCTCTTGAGCGACACCTCGCGCTCGGCGCTCAGGCCACCGAACAGCACCACGACACGTCCATAGCGCGTGGCCAGCTCAGGATTCACGCCTGTCGATCCATACGAGGAGGAAGAGACGGTCATAGCGTCACCTCGTCAAGCTTGAGGTCGGCCCCCGCCAGTGCCAGCGCAATGCCACCGACATCGCCCGCCCCCTGGGTAATCAGGATATCGCCCGGACGCAGCACGTTCTTGAGCAGGTCCGGCAAGGCACGCTTGTGCTCGACGAACAGCGGGTCCACCTGACCGCGCTGACGGATCGAGCCCGCCAGCGAGCGGCCATCGGCGCCCGGAATCATCGCTTCCCCGGCGCTGTAGACATCCAGCAGCAACAACGTGTCGACTTCGGACAGCACACGCACGAAGTCTTCATAGAGATCATGGGTGCGTGAATAACGGTGCGGCTGGTAGGCCATCACCAGACGGCGCTGCGGCCAGCCGGCGCGCACGGCGCGAATCACCATCTCCACTTCGCGCGGATGGTGGCCATAATCGTCCACCAGCATCACGCTCTGCTCACCATTGGGTGCCGCGAATTCTCCGTGCACCTGGAAGCGACGACCGACACCGGCAAAGCTTGCCAGTGCGCGGGCGATGGCTTCATCGCTGACACCGACATCGGTGGCGATGGCGATCGCCGCCAGGGCGTTGAGCGCATTGTGCTCACCCGGCATCGCCAGGGTGATCTCGAGCGGTGCATGGCCTTCCGGACGCAGCGCCGTGAAGCTGAGCTGACCGCCACCCTGGCGGAAATCGCTGATGCGGTAATCGGCATCGTCGCTGAAGCCGTAGGTCACGAACTGACGCTGAACACGCGGCAGCAGCTCACGCACGTTGGCATCATCGATACACAGCACCGCCAGACCGTAGAACGGCAGGTTGTGCAGGAATTCGATGAAGGTGTCCTTGAGGCGATTGAAGTCGCCCTCATAGGTGGCCATGTGATCGGCATCGACGTTGGTCACCACCGAGATCAACGGCTGCAGATGCAGGAAGGAGGCATCGGACTCGTCCGCCTCGGCGACCAGATACTCGCCCTCGCCCAGACGGGCATTGGTGCCCGCACTGGTCAGCTTGCCGCCGATGACGAAGGTCGGGTCCATGCCACCTTCCGCGAGCAGGGTCGCGGTCAGGCTGGTGGTGGTGGTCTTGCCGTGGGTACCGGCAATCGCGATGCCCTGGCGGAAGCGCATCAGCTCGGCAAGCATCTCGGCGCGACGCACGACGGGGATGCGATGCTCCCGCGCCCAGGCCACTTCCGGGTTGGTGGTGTCCACCGCGGTCGAGACCACGACCACATCCGCGCCTTCGGCATTGATGGCCGCATGACCGATGGCGACACGCACGCCGCACTCACGCAGGTGAGCCGTGACGGCGGATTCCTTGAGGTCACTGCCGCTGACCTCATAGCCCATGTTGCCCAGTACTTCGGCGATACCACACATGCCCACACCGCCGATGCCGACGAAATGGATACGACGGATGCGGCGCATACCTGCACCGCGATCAGAATTGCTAGCGTTCAAGGCGAGTCTCCATGCAGCCTGCCAGCATGGTCGCTACCGCATCGAGTTCCGCACTATTGCGGGCGCGAGCGGCCATGCCAGTGAGTATCTTGGGGTCGAGCAATTCTGCCAGCGTCTCGGCGAGGCGCTCGGCAGTCAACGTATTCTGGGGAATCAGGCGCGCGGCATCCGCCTTGACCAATACCGCGGCATTGACGGTCTGGTGGTCATCCACGGCGTGGGGGAACGGCACCAGCACCGCAGGCCGACCTGCCGCAGCCAGCTCGGCCACGGTCAGCGCGCCGGCGCGACAGACCACGAGGTCTGCCCAGGCGTAGGCCTCGGCCATGTCACCGATGAACTCGCTGACCTCAGCCGTGACGCCGGCTGCCTGATAGGCGGCGAGGGTCGCCTCCTGCTTGTCACGTCCGGCCTGATGGCGCACCACGGGGCGCGAGGCTTGCGGCAGCAGGGCCAGCGCCGGCGCGAGCGTCTCGTTGAGCGCCTGAGCGCCCAGCGAGCCACCCATCACCAGCAGATGCAACGCACGCGACTCGCCTGCCGCCTCGACAGCAGACTCGGACGCATGCCCGGCGGCACCGACATCAGCGATCTCATCACGCACCGGATTGCCCACCACCTGAGCCCCGAGGGCCGGCGGGAAGGCGCCCGGGAAGGCGGCGTAGACACGCGTTGCCATTCGCGCCAGCACCTTGTTGGTCAGGCCCGCGATGGCGTTCTGCTCATGAATGATCAGTGGAATGCCTTCAAGGCGCGCCGCGAGCCCGCCCGGACCACTGGCGAAGCCACCGAGGCCTACCACCAGCACCGGCTTGAGTTCACGGATCACGCGCCGTGCCTGCAGAACGGCACGCGCGAGACGAAACGGGATCGCCGCATAGCCCGCCAGCCCCTTGCCACGCAGGCCCGCGACCTCGACCCGATGCAGCGGGTAGCCGGCGTCGGGCACCAGACGGTTCTCGATGCCACGCGGGCTGCCCAGCCAATGAATCTCGTGACCGGCCGCCGCGAGGGCACGCGCCAGCGACAGCGCCGGGATCACATGCCCTCCCGTCCCGCCGGCCATCATCAGCACGACGCCCCTGGAGACAGTGTCTACCGAGTCAACCGCCCCCTCGGGAGCGATGGTAGAAGAAGATGACGTCATGCCTGTGCTCCTTGCGGTGTCTCGGTCGGCTTCTTGGCCTTGCGCCGGGGCGCGGCGGCATTTCCTGTCGGTGAGCGGGTCAGCTTGCGGGTCTCGGCATCGATACGCAGCAGTATCGCGATCTGCATGCAACTGACGATCAGGCTGGAACCGCCATAACTCATCAGGGGCAGGGTCAGCCCCTTGGTGGGCAGCAGTCCGCTGGCCACACCGATGTTGATGAAGGCCTGCGCCCCCAGCACGAGGGCGATACCGTAGCCGAGGTAGGCGCTGAACGGCAAGCCGGCGAGTTCAGCGCGGCGACCGATCTTGAAGGCGCGGTAGATCAGCAGTCCGAACAGCGCCACCACGGCCGTCGCCCCGATCAAGCCCAGCTCCTCGGCCAGCACGGCAAACACGAAATCGGTATGTGCTTCCGGCAGATAGAACAGCTTCTGCACGCTGTTGCCCAGCCCCATGCCGCTCAGGTGGCCACGACCGAAGGCGATCAACGCCTGGGTCAGCTGGTAGCCACTGTCATACATGTTGGCCCACGGGTCGGTATAGGTGGTCAGACGCTCCCAGCGATAGGGTTCGGCGATCGCCAACAGCCAACCACCGCCGCCGGCCAGGCCCAGCAAGACGATGAAGCCCCACCAGGCAACGCCCGCCATCAGCAGCATGCCCATCACGGCACCGCCCATGACCACGATGGAGCCAAAGTCAGGCTCCAGTGCCAGCAGCACGATCATCAGCAACAAGGGGACGCAGGGCAGAATGAGGCCGTTGACGACGCTGGCGCGCACCTTGTCGAGGCGGCGGTCCAGATAGCCGGCCAGCCAGATCATCAGACACAGCTTGGCGATCTCGGAGGCCTGCACCCCGCCGACCAATGGCAGCGGTATCCAGCGCTTGGCGCCGTTGATCTCGCGCCCGACCACCAACACGACCACCAGCAGCACGAAGCCCAGCATCAGCATCGCGAAGCTACGCTGCTGCCAGGCAGACATCGGCACGCGCAGCGTACAGATCGCGGCCACCAGGCCGATCACGATGAAGATGCCGTGGCGCATGCTGTAGTAGAAGGCATTGCCATCGAAGCGCTCGCTCGAGATCTCGCTGGAGGCAGACGTCACCATCACCCAACCGATACACAGGATCGCCAGCGCGCAGAACAGCAGCCAGCCGTCGACGGGCTGACGCTCTGCCGTCAGGGTGTCATGGACTCGCCGGGCCTTGTTACGCATCGCAGGCTTCCTTGTCGCTGCCGCCAGGGCCAGAATTGCAGTCAGCACCGGGCATGATGTGCTGCGTGACCCAGTCACGGAACGCGTCGCCGCGCGCCATGTAATTGGGGAACTGATCGAGACTGGCGCAGGCCGGTGACAGCAGCACGCAGTCCCCCGCCTGAGCGATCTGTCGAGCATGACGCATGGCCTCCAACAGCGTCATGACTGGCGTCACGGTAACGTCATCGGCCAGGGCTTGCGTCAATAGCGGCGCATCCTGTCCGAACACCACCGCCTCACGGGCGTAACGGGCCAATGGCGCCGCCAGCGGCGTGAAGTCCGCGCCCTTGCCCTGGCCGCCGGCCAGCAATATCAGCTTGCCCTCGAGCGTCGGGCCGAGACCGGCAATCGCCGCCAGCGTCGCCCCGACATTGGTGCCCTTGGAATCATTGATCCAGCGCACGCCCGCCACCTCGGCGATCAGCTCGCCGCGATGCGGCAGCCCCGCGAAGCTTGCTAGCTCGGCGACCATCGCCGTCTCGTCGAGACCGATCGCCGTGCCCATCGCGAGTGCCGCCAGCGCATTGGCCTGATTGTGGCGGCCTGCAAGACGCACCTCCGCAGCAGGCATCACGCCGCGCAGCTGGCCAGACTCGACATGACACAGCGACAGCGTGCCGCCCTGCTCCGCCAGGCGCCATTGCGCCTGCCTGGCAGCCTCATCGGTCGACTCATCGGCCGACTCACCGAGCTGCACGCTGAAGCTGACTCGCGCCACCGCATCATTCTCGGCCGGCCAGCTCCAGGCGTCATCGGCATTGATGACCGCAAGGCCTGCGCCGCGGAAGATGCCGCGCTTGGCGGCCTGATAGCCGCGCATGCCATCGTGGCGATCAAGATGATCTTCAGAGAGATTCAGGAAGCAGGCGACATCGGCCTTGAGCTCAGGTGTGGTCTCGAGCTGGAAGGAAGACAGCTCCAGCACGTAGAGTTCGGCATCAGGCTGCTCACGCAACAATGTCAGCGCGGCGGTGCCCAGATTGCCGCCGACCGCCACGTCACGACCGGCACGCGCGGCCATCTGCGCGATCAGCGTGGTCACGGTGGACTTGGCGTTCGAGCCGGTGATCGCGACCAGCGTGGGTCGCTTGCCCTGCGCGTCGCGGGCCTGACGCTCATCCAGCGCACGCACGAAGAGTGCGATCTCGCCGACCAGTCGCTCGCGGACCCCATCGAACACCGCCTGACGCGGGTCGATGCCCGGACTGAGCACCACCTCGCCGAAGCGTGACAGGTCCAGCGCTTCCAATAGACCGAGATGTACCTCGGCCTGCGGCGCATGCTCGCGCAGGCTCTCGAGGCCCGGCGGTGCGCTACGGGTATCGGCGACGGCAAAGTCGATGCCGCGATCACTCAGATGGCGAGCGATCGCCTGTCCGGAGACACCAAGACCGACCACCAGGGTCGGTCCTTTGGCAGGCACCGGCGGGGCCGGTGCTTGAGAGGTGACAGAGAGGGTCATCGCGAATGCGTCCTCAGCGAACCTTGAGTGTGGCCAGGCCAAGCAGCACCAGCACGACGGTGATGATCCAGAAGCGCACGATGACGCGCGGCTCCGGCCAGCCTTTCAGCTCGAAGTGGTGATGCAGCGGCGCCATGCGGAAGATGCGTCGCCCGGTCAGCTTGTAGGAGCCAACCTGCAGGATCACCGAGACGGTTTCCATCACGAAGACGCCACCCATGATGAACAGCACGATTTCCTGACGCACGATGACCGCCACGACCCCCAGTGCCGCGCCGAGTGCCAGCGCGCCCACATCGCCCATGAAGACCTGGGCGGGATAGGTGTTGAACCACAGGAAACCGAGGCCGGCACCCGCGATGGTGGCGCAGAACACGGCCAGCTCACCGGAACCGGCGATGAACGGAATGTGCAGATACTCGGCGAACTTCAGGTTGCCAGAGGCGTAGGCGAAGATGGCCAGGCCCATGGCGACCAGCACGGTCGGCATGATCGCCAGACCATCGAGGCCATCGGTCAGGTTGACCGCATTGGAGCTGCCGACGATCACGAAGTAGGTCAGCACCATGTAGAACACGCCCAGCGGGATGACGACGTCCTTGAAGAACGGCACCAGCAGGCCCGTCTCGGCCGGCGTGCTCGCCGTCAGGTACAGCACCACGGCGGCGCCGATGCCCACCACCGACTGCCAGAAGTACTTCCAGCGTGCCGGCAGGCCACGCGGATTCTTCTCCACCACCTTGCGGTAGTCATCGACCCAGCCGACGGCGCCGAAGCCCAGCGTGACGGCCAGCACCACCCAGACATACAGGTTGGTCAGATCGCCCCACAGCAAGGTGGAGACGGCCATCGACAGCAGGATCATCACGCCGCCCATGGTCGGAGTGCCGGCCTTGGAAAGGTGAGACTTGGGGCCATCGTCGCGCACGGCCTGGCCGATCTGGCCATCGACGAGCTTGCGTATGACCCAGGGACCCAGCCACAGACACAGCAACAGTGCCGTCAACGTGGCCAATACCACGCGCAGGGTCAGATAATTGAAAACCGTAAAGGCGCCATTGAATTGGGCCAGAAACTCAGCAAGCAGCAGCAGCATGACTCACATTCACCTTGATGCGTCGACCTTGAGCGCGGCAACGACATTCTCCATGCCAGCGCTGCGAGACCCCTTGACCAGAACACTGGCCCCGGTGGGTAGATGGTTACGGGCGTAAGCTTCCAGCTCTGCCCGCTCGATAAAGTGCTTGCCACCGGCCCCGAAGGCCTCGGCAGTCGCCTGAGCGCCCTCGCCGCAGGTGGCAATGAAATCTATGCCCAGCTTGCGGGCGTAATCGCCCACCTCGGCATGCAGACGTTCGGCGTCTGATCCGAGTTCGCCCATGGCGCCCATCAGGCACCAGCGCGGCGCAGGCAGTGTCGCCAGCAGATCCAGCGCCGCCAGCATGGCACCGGGGTTGGCGTTGTAGCTGTCATCCAGTAGACGCGAACCGTTGATGCCTGCCACGATGCCCAGCCTGCCGGGCACGCTCTCGGCGCTCTCGAGCCCGGCGATCACCAGATCACTGTCGATGCCCAGTGCCAGGCACGCCGCGGCAGCCGCCAGCGCATTGGCCACGTTGTGACGCCCCAGCAACGCCAGCTGGACACGACCGAGCGAGCGGCCATCAAACGTCAGTTCGAAAGCATAACGCCCGAGTTCATCCGCGCCTAGCTCACGCGCCTGCAGGCGTGCCGGGCGATCACCGCTATCCACGCTGCCATCCGCAACGCTGAAGTCGATGACATCGACCGCCTGGCCGGTTGCGGCCAGCGCCTGCCATAGCGAGAAGTAGGCGTCATCACGGTTGAGCACCGCGACCGGACGCCGCCCTCCCAACGGGCTCAAGCCCGCCAGAATCTCGCCCTTGGCCTGGGCGATCTGCCCCATGCCGCCGAATTCGCCGACATGGGCGCCGGTGACATTGGTGATCACCGCCACTTGCGGGCGCGCCAGGGCCGTCGTCCAGGCGATCTCGCCGAGATGATTGGCGCCCAGCTCGACCACGCCGTGCTGGTGGGCGTTGCTCAAGCGCAGCAACGTCATCGGCAGGCCGAAATCGTTGTTGAGATTGCCATGATTGGCGAGGCTTTCGGCCTCGAAACGCGCGGCATCCCGCACAAGGATGGCATGCACCAGGCCCTTGACGCTGGTCTTGCCGCTGTTGCCGGTCACCGCGATCAGCGGCTTCCCCCAGGCACGGCGACGCGCTGACGCCAGCAGCCCGAAGGCCAGGCGGGTATCCGCGACGACGATCTGCGGCAGCGGATCATCCACTGCCCGCTCGACCAGCGCCGCGACGGCGCCATTGGCACGAGCCTGGGCGAGGAAGTCATGGGCATCGAAGCGCTCACCCTTCAGCGCCACGAACAGCGGTGCGACCTGCTCGCCAAGCTTGCGGGTGTCCGTCTCGATGGCGCCCAGCGCTTGATCGCGCAATGCCTGTGGCAACTGCGCCCCGAGCACCGCGGCCACTTCCTCGAAGGTACTCAGACCGACGGGCTGTTCAGGCGCACTCATGCGTCACGCTCCTGACCTTCCAGCATCGAGAGCTCACGACGCTCCAGCGCCGCGACCGCATGGGCTACATCGGAAAACGGTAGTCGCTGACCGTCGATCTCCTGATAGTCCTCGTGCCCCTTGCCGGCGATCAGGATGACATCATGCTCGCCGGCATCGCGGATGACCTGGGCAATGGCTTCGCCACGCTCGGCGATATCCAGCACGCGCTCGCGGGCATGGATGCCGGTCATCATCTGCTGACGGATGGCGGCGGCATCCTCGCTACGCGGATTGTCATCGGTGATCACGACACGGTCGGCGCCCTGTTCGGCGGCCGTGGCCATCAGCGGGCGCTTGCCGCTGTCGCGATCGCCGCCACAGCCGAGCACACACCACAGCCGCGCATCATCCCGCGCCGGCAGGTGGGCGCGCAGCGCGGTCAGTGCCGTCTCGACGGCCTCCGGCGTGTGGGCGTAGTCAACCACCACCACCGGCGCGCCATCACGGCTCAGGCGCTGCATGCGACCCGGTACCGGCGTCAGACGCGGCGCGGCGGCAAACAGCCCCTCGAACGAATAGTCGAGGCCATGCAGGATCAGCATTGCCAGCAAGGCGTTGTCGAGATTGAAGCGCCCCATCAGATTGAGGCCCAGCTCGCGCTCGCCATCCGGCGTCGCGATCACGGCAACCTGGCCCAGCGGCTCGGGGAAGACATCCAGCACGCGCAGGGTCGCGACATCATCACGCCCCATCGCCAGCACGCGCACGCCGCGCTGCATGCCGGCCAGCATCAGACGCGCCAGCGCATCATCGGCATTGAGCACCGCAAGCTTGAGTTCGGGGCGCTTGAACAGCTTCGCCTTGGCCGCCGCATAGGCCGCCATGCTGCCGTGGTAGTCGAGGTGGTCCCGCGAAAGATTGGTATAGCCCGCGACGGTGAAGCGGCAACCATTGACGCGCCCCTGATCGAGCGCATGGGAAGAGACTTCCATCGCGATCAACTCGGCACCGGCCAGGCTCAGCCCCTTGAGCGCCGCCTGCACGGCCAGGGCGTCGGGCGTGGTGCGCTCGCCCGCGACCAGCGCGCCGGGACGCCCGATGCCGAGCGTGCCGATCATGCCGGCGGGCGTGCCCATCGCTTCGGCCAGCTCGGCGATGTAATGGGTGACGGAAGACTTGCCATTGGTGCCCGTGACCCCGACCAGCGTCAGCGACTCGGGCACGCGGAAGGCCTGGCGGCCCAGCTCACCGAGCTGCTCGCCCAGATTCTCGAGCCAGACGACTCTGGCATCGTCTGAATGCAGCGCGAGACGTGCATCCCCGTCGGCGGGTCTTTCGGCCAGCACCAGCTCGGCACCGCCCTCAAGCGCCGCGGCGATATAGTCGCGGCCATCGCTGGCGATGCCGGGAATGGCAATGAAGAGGGAGCCCTGCGCGGCACTGCGACTGTCGATCGTCAGGTGCCAGTCATCGCGCGCGGCAAGCCGTGCACGGCAATCGTCATTGAGGGCGCCTGGCCACAGCGCCAGCAACGCTGCCAGCATGTCTGTCGCCGTGGCCAACGGGCGCGCCAGAAACTCGCCCAGGCGCTTGGAATCGTGCGGTGAAGTCATGTCGGAAGACCTTCCTTGTTCCCGATGTCCCGGAACGTATTCACTACATGAGAAAAAAGACGCAGTCGCCCGCCTGAGGCCGACGACCGTGCCACATGAAAAGCGTTACTCACCGACCTTGCTGTCCGGCGGCACATCCAGCAGGCGCAATGCCTTGCCCACCACGCGCCCGAACACGGGCGCCGCCACCAGACCGCCGTAATATTCTTCCCCTTTGGGGTTCTCGATCATCACCACGGTCACGATACGCGGATCAGACACCGGTGCCACACCCGCGAACAACGAACGATACGCGGTCTTCTGATAGCCACCGGCCGTCACCTTGCGCACGGTGCCCGTCTTGCCGGCGATGCGATAGCCTTCGACCACCGCCCGCTTGGCAGGCCCGTTGGGCTGCACGATCTTCTCCATCATGCCGAGCAAGGCGTGCGCGTTGTCCGATGAGATCACCTGGTCACCCACCGGCGGCGTCTTGACCTTGAGCAGCGACGGCGGCACACGACGGCCGTCGTTGGCGAGCGCGGTGTAGGCACTGGCCAGCTGCAGCGCCGAGACACTGATACCGTAACCGTAGGAGATGGAGGCCCGCTTGCTGCGCGACCAGTTGGTCGGTGGCGGCAGCACGCCGGTCGTCTCGCCCGGGAAGCCGGTGCCCGGCGCCTGACCGAGGCCCAGCTCATAGTAGCGATTCCACACCGCATCATCCTCGAGACTCAGCGCCATGCGGCTCATGCCGATATTCGAGGAGTGATAGAGAATGCCGGCCATGTCGAGCTTGCCGTAGTTGCGGAAGTCACGAATGGTGAACTGATCAACCCGCATGTAACCCGGCGTGGTATCGATCACCGAGTCCGGCTGATACTTGCTGGAGGCAAGGCCAGCGCTCATCGACAGCGGCTTCATGACCGAGCCGGGCTCGAAGGCATCGGTGATCGCGCGGTTGCGCAGCCCGGCGGGATCAAGCCCGGCGCGGTTGTTCGGGTTATAGGACTTCTGATTGACCATCGCCAGCACTTCACCGGTGCGCGCATCCATCATCACCAGGGTGCCGCCATCGGCGCGGTGCTCCGCCACGGCCGCCTTGAGCTCACGGTAGGCCATGTATTGCAGACGCAGGTCGATGGAAAGGGTCAGGTCGCCACCGGGCTTGGCTTCGCTGATCAGATGCAGATCACGCACCAGGCGCCCCTTGCGGTCCTTGAGCACACGTCGCTTGCCCGGCGTACCGGAAAGGTAGGAATTGTAGGCAAGCTCAAGCCCCTCCTGGCCCTTGTCATCGACGTTGGTCACGCCGATCAACTGGGCGGAGACTTCTCCGGAGGGGTAATAGCGCTTGTATTCCTGCTTGTGGCTGACGCCCGGAATATCGAGGTCGATGGCAGGCTGGGCCTGCGGCGGGGTCATCTGGCGCTTGATGTACATGAAGCCCTTGCCGGCATCACGATAGCGGCGGACGCGTGCGATCAGATCATCCGGCTTCTGACCCAGCGCGCGCGCCAGCAATGACAGCCGCACGGGATCGTCGGGCACCTTGCGCGGGTCGGCCCACAGGGTGATGACCGGCGTGGAGATCGCCAGCGGCTCACCGGTGCGGTCGGTGATCATGCCGCGGTGAGCATTGATGCTGTCGACACGCAGGGTGCGTGCGTCGCCCTGATCCTGCAGGAACTGCTGATCGAAGAGCTGGAGATAGCCGATGCGGCCGACCAGAGCGACAAGCCCGGCCAGCACGATGAAGAGCATGATGCGATAGCGGGCTGGCCCCATGGCCGCGCGCGCGCTCTTGCGGGCACCGCTTGCGGCCTTGGGACGAGCGGGCGTCTCAGCGCCGGCGGCTTTGCGCGGGTTGCGCGGGCGAGACGAAGGCGGGCGACGCGTGGCCATCAGCGAATGACCTCGACATCGTGGACATCCGGGACGCGCATCTCGAGTCGCTCGATGCTGATGCTTTCGATACGCGCCGGTGCCGACCAGGCGCTTTCTTCCAGCAGCAGGCGCCCCCAGCGCGCACGCGCATCATCGCGCGCCGCTTCCAGCTTCTGCAGCTGGGCATATTGGCCGCGCGAGAGGTGGGAGCTGATCACGACAGCAGCGGCAGAGCCGAGCAGGCTGAGCATCAGCACCGCGAAACACAGGTGACGCCAACGCATCTGCACCTTGATCGGCCAGTTACCCGTCCAGCCATCCTGTCTCCGTCCCGCCATGCCGACTCCCTAATCACTCTGAACGTGATGCCCCGCATCACGAATATCCTTGCAGACTGCCAACGTGCAGGCGCGATGTTCGCTCACTTGTTTGAAGCGCCCGGCGCATTATGTCAGCAAGTGGCGTTAGCCGCTAAGAGTTGCAGCACGGCAACACTTGTGTCGTCCTTTCACCACAGCCCACTTGCGCGCGCGCCTGCCGGTAGGCAGGCGCAGAAAGAGGCACGATTCCCCAGAGGGAGCACTGACGCTATTTGAGCTTTTCGGCAATGCGCATCACGGCACTGCGCGAACGGACATTGGCATCGACTTCGCTTTGCGAGGCCTTCTGCGCCTTACCCACCAGCTTGAGACGCTTGTTGAGCTGGTCTTCGCGGATCGGCATGCCACGTGGCGCCTGATCCCCCCGCGCCTTGTCACGCATGAAGCGCTTGACGATGCGGTCTTCCAGCGAGTGGAAGCTGATCACGACCAGACGACCGCCGGGCTTGAGCGCCTCGAGACCGGCATCCAGCGCGCGGGTCAGCTCATCCAGCTCACCATTGATGTGAATGCGGATCGCCTGGAAGACACGCGTCGCCGGGTGCTTGTGCTTCTCCCAGTTGGGGTGGGCATCCTTGATCAGGCTGGCGAAGTCGCCGGTGCGCGTGATGGGTCGCTCGGCGCGACGCTCCACCACGGCACGCGCCAGACGCTTGGCATAACGCTCCTCGCCATAGGTCTTGAAGACCCAGGCCATGTCCTCGGCGCTGGCGCGCGACAGCCACTCGGCGGCGCTCTCGCCACTGGTGGGGTCCATGCGCATGTCCAACGGGCCATCATTCATGAAGCTGAAGCCACGCTCGGCATCATCCAGCTGCGGGGATGACACGCCGATGTCGAGCAGGATGCCATCCAGCTGACCCTGCACGCCCTCACGCTCGGCATATTCGCCAAGACGCGCGAATTCACCGGCATGGATACTGAAACGCTCGTCATCGATGGTCGCAGCTTCCGCCAGCGCCTGGGGGTCACGATCACAGGCGATCAGACGCCCCTCGGGCGCCAGACGCGACAGGATCAGACGCGAATGGCCACCGCGACCGAAGGTGCCGTCGAAGTAGACGCCGGCCGTGTCCTGAATCAGGCCATCGACCGCGCCATCGAGCATGACACTGACATGCGCGAAGCGATCAGCCACTTCGACGGACTCGGTATCGGCAGACTCGGTAACGGAAGGAGCGCTGGGCTTGGACATGACGAAACTCTGGACCTTGGCACGCGATGCGAGCAGTGAAAGCCGGTGGCAAAGGGCACCGACAGCATAAGAGCGGAGACAGCGCCTGCGTGCAGCAGGCAAGCGGCTGAAACACGAATTCAAGTGCCATAACCGACAACCGGCGCCTGTCACGGCAGCGTGTTCGTTGCCATCCAACTGCAATGGTCATTCACGAAACACGCAGCGGACGGCGCCGGTCATGCGAATTCAGGGTGTGCTGCCATCGCTCGCATCGCGAAGGCTGGCAGCACACTGACGTTATAAGGCGGGAGATGGCCGATAAGCCGGGTCTTGTCGTGGACAGTCATTCATCTAGGCCCTGAATCACTTCAGGGCTCAAGCAACCAACCCGCCCCCACTGCGGGCAGCAGCATAGGGGGCCTATTTGGTCTTGCTCCAGGTGGGGTTTACCTCGCCGCGAACTGTTACCAGCCGCGCGGTGCGCTCTTACCGCACCCTTTCACCCTTACCGGTCAGCCGAAGCTGACGTAGGCGGTCTTCTCTCTGCTGCACTTGCCGTCGGCTCGCGCCGCCCAGACGTTATCTGGCACCTTGCCCTATGGAGCCCGGACTTTCCTCCCCCAGCTTGCGCTGGCGGCGACTGTCTGGCCGTCTCCCAAGCGCGCAAGACTACCAGTGTCATGGGCCTTTCACAAGACGAAGCCCGCGCAGGCCGAACAATGGCAGCGGCAAAAAAGTCTGGCGTGACAGAGGTTTGCTTATTCCTCTGCCGCGTCCTTCATGGCTTGCGCCTTGGCATACCAGGCTTTCTTGCGCCCGCCCACCAGACGCGTGGCGATGGCGGCCATCTGCTTGACGCCGACACCCTCCTCGAACAGCACCTGCAACAGGGCGTCGCCTTCGACACTGGCCGCCTCATCGCCGTCACGTGCCGGCGCCCCTTCGATCATGACCACGAACTCGCCGCGGGTCTGATCACTGTCAGCGTCCATCTGCGCCAGCAGCTCGGCTGCCGTGCCATCGAGGAAGGTCTCGAAGGTCTTGGTCAGCTCACGGGCCAGCACGACCCGGCGCTCGCCCAGCACATCGCGGATATCGCCGAGCAGCGCCTGGATGCGGTGCGGAGACTCGTACAGCACATGGGTGGCGCTATCGTCGCGCAGCGCGGCAAGGCGCGCCTGACGCGGGCCACCCTTGTGGGCCAGAAAGCCTTCGAAGGTGAAGCGATCCGTCGGCAGGCCCGCCGCGCTGAGGGCGGTGATCAACGCGCACGGCCCCGGCAGTGGCACTACCTTGAAGCCACGCTCGCGCAGGGCGCGCACGACGATGAAGCCGGGGTCGGAGATCAGCGGCGTGCCGGCATCGGAGACCAGTGCGACGCGTCGGCCTGCCTCCAGCGCCTGACACAGCTGGTCGACACGGCCACGTTCGTTGTGATCGTGCAGGGACATCATGGGCACTTCCAGGCCCAGGTGACGCAGCAACCGCGCGCTGTGGCGGGTATCCTCGGCTGCGATCAGGTCCACTTCTCCCAGCACCCGCGCGGCGCGGGGACTGAGATCATCGAGGTTACCAATCGGCGTGGCGACCACGTACAATACGCCTTCAGAAGACTCGGACATTCAATGCTTCGACTCGTTGAACTCAATGGTAGAAATGGTCGTCAGACACAGGCAGATTGCCTTGGGACATTTCATCCGAAGGACGCTGCATGCGTGGCCCTGATCGACCGAGTGCCATGATGCCTTTCACCCTTCATCACAGTAGGCGGCGATGCAGTCCTGACCACATCGCCCATCAGCCAAGGGACCGTCGTACATGCGCCAGACATGGAATCGTGCATCAGCCAATACGCTGGGCACTTCGTCAGCCATCCGGCAGGAGGCCGCGCGCCGTTCACGTTCCGGCCTGCGCACGCTGGCGGGCCTCGCCGCCTCCGCCCTGCTGCTGGCAGGGTGTGCCGGACAGTCACCGCTTTCCAGTGGCCCCGGGGCCGATGCCCTGCTCGCTCAGGCCGAGCAGCAACAGGGTCAGCAAGCGGCCAGTACGCGCCTGCAAGCTGCGGACATCCTAGCACGCAGCGGCGACAACGCGCAGGCGATCACCATCGCATCCGACATCGACCCGACAAGCCTCGAGCCGCAGGAACGCGTGCAATGGGCCCTGCTGCTGTCGCGCATCGCGCTTGAGCAGCAGGACGGCTGGAACACGATCCTGGCCACCTCGGTGCTCGAGGACGGCATCCAGATGTCCAGCGATGACCAGCGCACGCTGCGCAAGCGTCGCGGCCTGGCACTCGGCATGGTCGGCGAACCCCTGGCCAGCGCCCAGACCCTGATCGCCCTGCAGGCCGACAGCGATGACCTGAGCATCAACGACACCCTGTGGGAGCAGCTCACGCGCCTCTCGCCCAGTCAGCTCAATGAGCTGGCCAGTGCCAGCCCCACCGCCAGTGGCTGGACGGACCTGCTGCGCCTGCAGCGTCGCTTCGGCGGCAACATCGACCAGATGTTCTCCGCCATCAACGACTGGTCGGACGCCAACCCGCAGCATCCCGCCGCACGCCAGATGCCGCAGGGCATTCTCGACCTGCGCGAGCTCTCCGGCCAGGAAGTACGCAAGATTGCCGTCTTCCTGCCCGAGTCCGGCTCGCTCAAGCGGATCGCCCAGGCCATCCGTGAAGGCATCGAGGCGCGCCATCGCAGCGCCATCGACAATGCCGAGGCCACGCCGCAGCTGAGCTTCTATGACACCTCGAGCGCGGACCTCAAGACCCTGTATGCCCGTGCCACCATGGATGGCGCCCAGGTCGTGCTCGGCCCGCTGGACAAGAAGCTGGTCAGTCAGCTCGAGACCCAGAACAGCCTGCCGCTGCCGACACTGGCCCTCAACTACGGCACCCATGACAACAACCGTGCCGACAACCTGTTCCAGTACGGCCTGTCCGCCGAGGACGAAGCCCGCCAGGTCGCCATGCGCGCCGCACTCGACGGCCATCGTGGCGCCGCCGCACTGGTACCCAACAATGCCTGGGGCCAGCGCGTCTACAGCGCCTTCCGCGACCGCTTCGAGCAGGAAGGTGGCGATGTCGTCTCCGTCGAGCGCTACAACCCCAAGGGCGCCGTCAGCTCAGCCGTCAAGGACCTGCTGTCGGTCTCGAGCCAGGATCAGGCGCGCATGAAGTCCGCCAAGAAATCCGGCAGCAAATACGGCCGCGCCCACTCCGGCAACATCGACATGATCTTCCTGCTGGCGCTGCCGAGCTATGCGCGTCAGGTGCCGCCGATGCTGGACTTCTACTATGCGGGCGACCTGCCGATCTACGGCACCTCCCATCTCTATGACGGCGCACCGCAGCCCGATCAGGATGGCGACCTCAATGGCGTCGACTTCGTGGACATTCCCTGGGAAGTGCCGGAGGCCTCCTCCGGCGGCAAGGCGTCCCTGCCGGAAGTCGACACCTACCGCGCTCTGTCCGATGCCTCACCGCGCATGCTCAAGCTCAACGCCATGGGGGTCGATGCCTATCGCCTGGCCCAGCGCGTACCGCTGATGCTGGCCGGTGCGGGCGGCGAACTCTTCGGCGCCACCGGCAGCCTCTTCCCGCGCCACGATGGCCGCATCGAGCGCACGCTGCCCTGGGCTGAATTCAGAGGTGGCGTACCGCGTCCGCCACTGAAAGGCGCCAACAGCCGCACCGTCGAAGCCTACACGCCCTGACATGGCACGCGCCGACTCGCCCTCTGGCAAGGCGCACCCGCCTCCCCAGCGTCGCGCCCGAGCGCGCGGCGCCGTCATCGAGGCGGAGGTAGAACAATGGCTGGCAGCGCGTGGCCTGACCCCCGTCACGCGCAACCAGCATGCCAAGGGCGGCGAGATCGACCTGATCATGCGTGACGCCGAGACCCTGGTCTTCATCGAGGTGCGCTACCGGGCCAACTCCCGCTTCGGCAGCGCGCTGGAAAGCGTGACCCATACCAAGCAACGCCGGCTGATCACTGCCGCGCGTTTTTATCTGGCCCAGCACGGGCTATCATGTTCCTGCCGCTTCGACGTGGTAGGCGTGGAGGGGACCTCCCCTCGTTCCATTCACTGGATTCGCCACGCCTTCGAAGCGTTCTGAAGCCAACGACCAAGAGCCATCATGGATTTCCAATCGCGTATTCTCGGCCACTTCAACGCCAGCATTGACACCAAGACCTACGCCAGCGAAGTGCTGCCGCCCTTCATCGAAGCGGCCAGCCAGATGATGGTCCAGAGCCTGGTCAATGACGGCAAGATCCTGGCCTGCGGCAACGGCGGCAGCGCCGGCGACAGCCAGCATTTCTCCTCCGAGCTGCTCAACCGCTTCGAGCGTGAGCGCCCGAGCCTGCCGGCCATCGCGCTGACCACCGACACCTCCACGCTGACGTCCATCGCCAACGACTACAGCTACAACGAGGTGTTCTCCAAGCAGATCCGCGCCCTGGGTCAGCCCGGCGACATCCTGCTCGCCATCTCCACCAGCGGCAACTCCGCCAACGTGGTGCAGGCCATCCAGGCGGCTCACGACCGCGACATGCGCGTCGTCGCCTTGACCGGCCGTGACGGTGGCGACATGGCGTCACTGCTGGGCAGCGAAGACTGCGAGATTCGTGTGCCCGCCACCTCTACGGCACGCATCCAGGAAGTCCATCTGCTGGCCATCCACTGCCTGTGCGACCTGATTGATCATCAGCTGTTCGGCAGCAACGAGTAATCCGCGCGCCCCACGGCATTCACCAGGAGAAAACGGCATGACGCCCAAGAATCTGCTTTCCCTCATGGCCACCGCCGGCTTCCTGACGCTAGCCGGCTGCACCACCGTCGCCGACCTGACCAACAGCGGCCCGATCGACGAAGACTATGGCGATCGCACCCTGGGCGCCCAGGTGGAAGACGAGAGCATCGAGACCAAGATCGAGGTCAATCTCGGCAAGACCGATGCCCGCTTCAATGATGCCCACGTCAACGTGAACTCCTACAACGGCATGGTGCTGCTGACCGGCCAGGTCGCCAGCGACGAGCTGAAACAGAAGGCCACGGACATCGCCAAGGACGTGCGTCGTGTGCGTCAGGTGCACAATGCGCTGGAAATCAGCGCCAATGCCCCGGCCAGCCAGCGCGTGCAGGACACCTGGCTGACCACGCGCGTCAAGGCCACGCTGGCGGCGGATGCCAACATCGACTCCGGTCGCATCCTGGTACTCACCGAGAATGCCAGCGTCTACCTGATGGGTATCGTGACCCGCGCCGAAGCCGACCAGATCGTCAGCAAGGTCTCTGAAGTCGGCGGCATCCAGCGTATCGCCAAGGTCTTCGAGTACCTCGACTGATGGAGGTGGCGCACCTTGCATGCCTGACATGCAACAAAGCGCCCTGAACGAAAAGTGCCCTGAACGAAACGTACCCTGATTAAATAGTGCCCAGAATGAAAAATGCCCCGCAGGCCGAAGCCTGCGGGGCATTTTTCATGACAGGAGCGACATCAGGCGGGCAATGGCCAACCCTCATCCATCGCCCCCACCTGCGACGTGATTACTTGATCACACGCAGCGAAGGACGCCCCTTGCGCGGCGGCTTGGGCTGATCATTGTCATCAGCCCCCTGCTCGTCGCTGGCCGAGTCCGACGCCTGCTCTTCATCGGCGGCTTCGGCATCAGCGCCTGAGCTTGTCTCGACGGACGCATCCGCTGATTCCGAGGCAGGCACCTCTTCCTCGACGGGCGCACTGCCGACACTGGCCAGCGTCGGGCGCGCTGCGGCGGCCGGCTCGGCATCTGGCGCGGCTTCACCGAATGTCATCTCATCGGCACCCGGCATCACCGGCTCGTGACCGAAGACCATACCGACACCGTTTTCACGCGAATACAGCGCGACCAGGGCCGCCGTCGGCACGCTGACGTGCATCGGCTGACCACCGAAGCGGGCATTGAAGCTGACCCCTTCATTGGCGATCAACAGATCACGCACCGCACCGGGTGCGATATTGAGCACGATCTGGCCGTTCTGGACGTGTTGACGCGGAACCTGGACACCTTCCTGTTCGGCGTCCACCACGATGTACGGCGTATTGTCGTTATCCAGCAGCCACTCGTAGAGTGCGCGTGCCAGATAAGGGCGACTGGAAAGCATGGGAGAACCTCTTGAACTGCAATGAGTGTCAGCGACGACCGAAGTCCATTCCGCCAACGGGCCAACGCCCCGCACATCGCTCACATCCATCATCCACAGACTGATGAGCGAGGGCGAAAGCCCGAATGCGTGACCGAAAGATCACGCACGGATCAGATGCGCATCTCGCGCTCGGCCTCGGACAGCGACGCCTTGAAGGCATCACGCCCGAACAACCGCTCCATGTAGGTCAGCAGCGGCTTGACCTGCTTCTCCGGCAGCTCGATTCCCAGTGTCGGCAAGCGCCACAGGATCGGGGCAATGCAGGTGTCCACCAGCGAGAACTCGTCGCTCATGAAGAACGGCATGTCGTCGAAGATCGGGGAAATGCCGATCAGGCTTTCACGCAATTCCTTGCGCGCCTTGTCGGCTTCCTTCTTGGTGCCTGTCTGGATGGTTTCCATCATCGGCACCCATTCGCGCTCGATGCGGTGCATCCACAGACGGCTCTGGGCGCGCGCCACCGGATACACCGGCAACAGCGGCGGATGCGGGAAACGCTCGTCCAGATATTCCATCATGACCTTGGACTCGTAGAGCACCAGGTCGCGATCCAGCAGCGTCGGCACACTGTTGTACGGGTTCAGGTCGGCCAGTTCGGCCGGACGGCTGTCATCATCCACATCAATGATATCGACTGCCACACCCTTCTCGGCCAGCACGATCCGTACACGGTGGCTGAAGTGGTCGTCACCACCGGAGTAGAAGGTCATCGATGAACGCTTGGCCACAACACCCATGAAACTGTCCTCGCATCTGTTCGAGACATGCCCGTGTCAGCTTTTGGCCTGACAAACGGGGATAAGTTTCCTCTGGCCTGCCCTTGTCACAACGGGCCCTGCCAGAGGGTCAGCCTGCGCCACCTCGAGGCGACGCAAGCGGGCGCGCGACTGATCAGCCGCGCGCCCGTCACTGCCGGCTCGCCATTATCACTGAGACCCCGCCCCGGGGGCCATCAATGAATGTCGCGCCAGTATTCCTTCTTGAGAAGATACGCCAGCAAGGTAAAGATCAGAATGAATATTAACACCTTGGGGGCCATGCTCTCAGCCTTGAGTCGCGAAGGCTCGCCGACATAGGCCAGAAAATTGGTCAGATCCCACATCGCTTGATCAAACTCCCCTGCCGTCATGCTGCCAGGCTGGGTGATCTCTAGGATATCACAGGAGGCATAACGCCCCGTGTCGGGATCGATCTCCGCCCCCGCTACCGCCAGGTCGCTCTGCCCACAGACTTTTTCCTGCACGCCCTGCAGCGACTCCAGCACATGCGGCATGCCGACCTGGGGGAAGACCGCATTGTTCACGCCCCACGGACGTGACGCATCGCGATAGAAGCTCTTCAGATAGGTGTAGATCCAGTCAGTGCCGCGCAGACGCGCCTCGAGCGACAGATCCGGTGGCGGCGTGCCGAACCAGCCGGCCGCGTCTTCTTTCTGCATACCCGTGCGCATGGTGTCATTGATCTTGAGCGCTGGCGAGAGAATCAGATATTGCTCGACCAGGTCCTCGGGCATCCCCAGGTCCTCTGCGGCACGCGAGTAACGCTGATACTGCAGGCTATGACAGCCGAGGCAGTAATTGGTGTAAAGCTGCATGCCTCGCTGCAGCGAGGACTGATCGTGCAGATCCGGCTCCATCGTCTCCAGCGGCACCGCGCTGCTCGCCGCGCTCACCATGCCCGACCCCATCAGGCTCACTACGGCCAGCAACCCTGCTGCCAGCCCGCGTTTGAACCACTCCCTTGACCCACCCATCAGCGCGCTCATCGGCCCGTCACCCTGTCAGGCACCGCTCGCGTCGTCTCGAAGCGCGTATACAGCGGCATCAGTATGAAGAAGGCGAAATATGCCACGGTCGCCAGCTGCGCGATGATCGTGCGCTCCTGCGTGGGCGGCATCACCCCCAGCACGCCCAGCGTCACAAAACTCACCACGAAGATGACGATGGCGATACGCGACAGCCAGCCCTTGTAGCGGATCGAGCGCACCGCCGAGCGATCCAGCCACGGCAGCACGAACAGGATGGCGATCGCCAGCCCCATGACCACCACACCCCAGAACTTGGCATCCACGCCGAACAGCGGGTAATTGACCGCGCGCAACATGGCGTAGAACGGCGTGAAGTACCACACCGGCGCGATGTGCTCGGGCGTCTTGAGCGAATTGGCCGGCTCGAAGTTCGGCGTCTCCAGGAAATAGCCGCCGCCTTCGGGGAAGTAGAAGATCACCGCACAGAACACGAACAGGAAGACACCGACGCCGACGAGGTCCTTCACCGTGTAATAGGGATGGAAGGGAATGCCATCCAGCGGCTGCCCCGCCTCATCCTTCCGGTCCTTGATCTCGATGCCATCGGGATTGTTGGAGCCCACCTCGTGCAGCGCCACCAGATGCAGCACCACCAGCCCGACAATCACCAGTGGCAAGGCGATGACATGCAGCGCAAAGAAGCGGTTCAGGGTGATTCCCGAGATCAGGTAGTCGCCACGAATCATCTGCGCCAGGTCTGCCCCGATGACAGGAATCGCCGTGAACAGCGAGATGATCACCTGCGCCCCCCAGTAGGACATCTGCCCCCAGGGCAGCAGATAGCCCATGAAGGCCTCGGCCATCAGCGCCAGATAGATGCACATGCCGAAGATCCATACCAGCTCGCGAGGCGCACGGTAGGAGCCATACAGCAGGCCACGGAACATGTGCAGATAGATGACAACAAAGAAGGCCGAGGCGCCGGTGGAATGCATGTAGCGGATCAGCCAGCCGTACTCCACATCGCGCATGATGTACTCGATGGAGGCAAAGGCCTCCTCGGCACTCGGCGTATAGCTCATCGTCAGCCAGATGCCGGTCAATATCTGATTGACCAGCACCAGCAAGGCCAGCGAGCCGAAGAAGTAGAAGAAGTTGAAGTTCTTCGGCGCGTAGTAGCCAGTCAGATGGTCCTGCAGAAACTGGGTGGCCGGCAGGCGATCATCGATCCAGCGCATGATGCCGCGCGGCGCCTTGGCACGGTTTGGATTCCCCATCAGGCAGCCTCCTCGTCGACACCCACCACCAGCACCTGCTCACTCTCATAGCGATGCGGCGGCACCTCCAGATTCGAAGGCGCCGGCACCCCGGTGAAGACTCGCCCGGCGAGATCGAACTTGGACCCATGACAGGCACACAGATAGCCGCCCGGCCAGTCCGCACCGAGATCCGCCGCGCCGATCTCGGGACGATAGCCAGGCGAGCAGCCCAGGTGCGTGCAGATACCCACCAACACCACATATTCCGGCTTGATGGAGCGCAGCACGGCATCGACATAAGGGGGCTGCTGGGGACGCAGTGACTCGGGGTCCTGCAGCTCTGCGGGGGGGATGGCGCGGATATCGGCGATCATCTCGGGGGTGCGACGCACCACCCACACCGGTTTGCCGCGCCATTCGATGGTCATCTGCTGGCCGGGTGCCAGCCGCGAGATATCCGCCGTGACAGGTGCGCCTGCCGCACGGGCACGCGCACTTGGCTGCCAGGACGCCAGGAAGGGCGTTGCGATACCGACCACCCCTACCGCCCCGACCACGGTGGTTGCGCTGACGAGGAAGCGGCGTCGCCCTCGGTTCACAGCTTGATCTGACATTTTATTGTTATCTCCCAAACACTACCGCTTGATGCTGGGCCATCCACTTGCCGAGCACTTGATGCTTGCTTGTATTAAAGGGCAAGAACAGAGCGCTCACAACTCAAGAAAGCCACCTTGACCAAAGCCGCTTTCGTCAATCGTGCAGCGAGACCGCAAAAAAAACGTCCAGCACCCTTGCGGGCACTGGACGTTCTTGTGGTCGACGCGAGTTCTCTTAACGCTTGGAGAACTGCGGACGACGACGGGCCTTGCGCAGGCCGACTTTCTTACGCTCGACTTCACGGGCGTCACGAGTGACGTACCCGGCGGCGCGGAGGGCCGGACGGAAGTCTTCGTTGTAAGCCATCAGGGCACGAGTGATGCCGTGACGGATAGCGCCGGCTTGAGCAGAACCACCACCACCAGCAACAGTGACGTAGACGTCGAACTGTTCGGTAGTTTCGGTCAGCTCGAGCGGCTGACGAACAACCATGCGGCCTGTCACACGACCGAAGTAGTCGTTCAGGTCACGCTGGTTGACGGTGATTTTGCCGGTGCCCGGCTTCAGGAAGACGCGCGCGGTAGAAGTCTTGCGGCGCCCGGTACCGTAGTGCTGCTGTGTCATGGCGATGCTTCCCTCAGATGTTCAGTTCTTGCGGCTGCTGCGCAGCGTGCGGATGCTCGGAGCCAGCATAGACTTTCAGCTTGGACTGCATGGCACGACCCAGCGGGCCCTTCGGCAGCATGCCCTTGACAGCCAGTTCGATCACGCGCTCAGGCTTGTGTTCGATCATCTGGTTGAAGTTCATGGAGCGCAGGCCGCCCGGGTAACCGGTGTGACGGTAGTAGGTCTTGGCTTCTGCCTTGCGACCAGTCACAGCGACTTTCTCGGCATTGATGACGACGATGTAATCGCCAGTATCAACGTGCGGAGTGTACTCGGCTTTATGCTTGCCGCGCAGGCGACGAGCAATTTCGGTAGCCATACGGCCCAGCGTCTTGCCGGCTGCGTCGACGACGAACCAGTCACGCTGGACGGACTGCGGCTTAGCAGTAAACGTCTTCATGGATGAATCACCTATAGTCGGGTCTTGCACTTGTGTGCGCGACCAATCCCTATTTTTCTTGGTTGTCCGACGTCTGGCAGCGAGCGGCGTGCTGCTTGCGCAGTCACTGTCCTCTCATCCCCAGACTGCCCTCGCCCATCAGGAGTGAATGACTCAGGATGGCTCGAGAACCGGTCAACAGTTCGAGCGAGCGCGCATTATACATGTCATGCCCGCCTACCACAAAGGCTATTTTGCCCTTGCCGCGGGTCTCACGGCTTGTGCGGTAGCGCGAGATACTCACGCGATTGCATTTCCTGCAGACGTGACAGCGTGCGCTGGAATTCGAAATCCAGATTACCGCCGGTATAGAGGTCCTCGACGGGCGTCGCGGCGCTCATCAGCAGCTTGACGCCACGGTCATAGAACTCATCGACCATGTTGATGAAACGACGCACCTGGTCGTCGCTGTCGCGCCCCATCTGCGGCACCTCGGACACCAGCACGGTGTGGAACTCACGCGCCAGCTCAATGTAGTCATTCTGGCTACGCGGGCCATCACACAGCTCATCGAAGTGGAACCACACCACGTCTTCATGGCGACGCAGGGCGTGCAGCACGCGATGATTGATGCTCAGACCTTCATCGGCATGGCCTTCGGCACCGGCGATGGAGCGGAATTCCCGCGCCAGCCGCGCGGCACTGTCGTCGCCCAGCGGGCTATGGAAGAGCTCGGCGTGCTCCAGCGCGCGCAGGCGGTAGTCGATGCCGGAATCGACGTTGACCACCGTGCAGTGACGCTTGACCAGGTCGATCGCCGGCAGGAAGCGCGCCCGCTGCAGGCCGTCCTTGTAGAGGTCATCCGGCACGATATTGGAGGTCGCGACCAGCACCACGCCCTGCTTGAACAGCTCTTCGAACAAGGTGGCGAGAATCATCGCATCAGTGATGTCCTTGACGAAGAATTCGTCAAAGCAGATCACGCGCGCCTCGACGGCGAACTTGGCCGCCACCAGGGTCAGCGGGTTCTTCTCGCCCTTGTAGTGGCCGAGTTCATTGTGGACACGCTGCATGAAGCGGTGGAAGTGCGTGCGCATCTTGTCGGCAAACGGCAGGCTCTCGTAGAAGGTATCGACGAGATAGGTCTTGCCGCGCCCCACGCCGCCCCAGAAGTAGAGGCCCATGATCTCGGGCGCTTCATCGACAGGCGCCGTGCGTGACGGCTTGCCGAACAGACGACGCACCTTGGAGCCCAGCCCGCCGCCACCCGTCGCGTCGGACACCTTGTCGGGCGTCTGGCGCGGCGTGCGCACGAGGTCGTCGTAGAGACGCTGCAGATGGCGAACCGCATCTTCCTGGGCGGCATCGTAGGCAAAGTCATCACGCTTGAGGTCTGCCTGGTACTTCTCGAGAGGCGTCGGTGCTGGCATTGAGAAACCCGCTGCAGGTCAGGCGCCACGCTCTGGCGCACGCCTGACATGAAAGGAACAAGATCACGCCTGACCCGACACGGCGGGCAGGCAAGGACGAAATTGCGCGGCATTATACGCCTTGATGGCCACTTTACCCACTCACCGGCCAGCAATCGGCTGCGCCGACAGGCGACCAAGGTCGCGCGCCGCGTGAATTGACGCATCGCTGCACCACACCGATATAATGGCGCGTGGACGCTTTTGAAACGCAAGCGGCACGAAAGACCGGGTCACGAAAGACCGAGTCACGAAAGACAGAGCAAAGAAAGAGACACGCAAGACTGACGCAAGAAGGACAGCGGCAAGCGGCGCTGACCTGCTGGACACCAGACCGATCCCGAGATCGGCGTGATGGAACATCATTGAATACCGGCATCGTATCTCAGCGCTACCATGCCCCAGCGGTGACGATCACCGCAGTCGTGACACAAGGAGAGCGACGTGAACGAGAGCAACATTGACTGGATCCTGGCCATTGCCTGTTTTCTGGCTGGCATCGGTATCGGCGCCTTGTGCTACCACCTGCTGAATGCCAACGTGGCCCGCAATCAGAAGACCCGCCAGAAGCTGGCTGAGCGCGAGCTGGAGCTGACCCAGTTCCGCGATGCCCTCAACGACCACTTCTCCAAGGCCGGCGACCTGACCGACCAGATCCAGCGCGCCGGCAATGAGCTGCGCCAGCATCTGGCCACTGGCGCCACCGCGCTGTGCGATGACAGCCAGCTCAAGCGCCGCCTGCTGGACACTGACACCACGCCGGACGACAGCGAGACCGACAAGGTCGACCTGCCGCGTGATTACGCCGACAACCGTGGCACCCTGTCAGAGGACTTCGGCCTCAAGCCACAACCGAGTGAAGGCGAGACACCGGCCACCAACCCGCCGCGTATCTGATCGCCCTGCTGTCGTGAACCTCTCACAGCATCTGAAAACGACAGCGACAACGACAACGGCCACCTCTCGAGGTGGCCGTTGTCGTTTCCGGCATCAGATGTCACGCCGGGTTGTCGATATCCACGAAGCGGTGCTCCACACCATGTTCGGTGGCCAGCCACTCGCCGAGAGCCCGCACACCGTCACGCTCGGTTGCATGATGGCCCGCCGCGAAGTAGGTCACTCCCTCTTCACGGGCGCTATGGGTGGTGCGCTCGGAGATCTCGCCCGAGAGGAAGGCATCGACACCGGCCTCGATGGCCAGACCGATATAGTCCTGAGCGCCGCCGGTGCACCAGGCAATGCGCTTGATGGGGCGATCATGGCCGGCCACGACCAGCACCTCACGCCCGAGACGCCGGCTGAACTCGGCCCCCAGCGCGGTGCTGTCCAGCCCTTCCACCTCAGGGGCCAGACGCCCGACATGCACCAGGCCACGCCCGGGCACGCCATCCAGGCAGCCTTCACTGACCAGCCCCAGACGCTCGGCCAGCTGAGCATTGTTGCCAAGTGTCGGGTGCGCATCCAACGGCAGGTGATAGGCCGCCAGATTGATGTCATTGGCCAGCAAGGTCTTGAGGCGCCGACGTTTCATGCCGGTGATCTGGGCCGGCTCGTTCTTCCAGAAGTAGCCGTGATGCACCAGCACCAGGTCCGCCTGCCAGACGAGCGCCTCATCAAGCAGCGCCTGACTGGCCGTCACGCCGGTCATCACGCGGCGCACCTCACGGCGCCCCTCCACCTGCAAGCCATTGACGGTATAGTCCTTGAAGGCCTGCGCCTCCAGACAGCCATCCAGCGCCTTCATCAGCGTGTCACGATCAGCCATTGGGCCTCCAGCAGTCAGAGTCATCGAGTGTTACACTGGCGAGCATTGTAACGGCGCATCGGCGCCATGTAAGCGTGTCGCGCCTTGACCGGGGCCATCCCTTCGCGTGGCACGTGGATCTTCAGGCTATTCATCTTCATGTCCGCAGCATCGCGTCGGTGCGCGGACTTTTTATCAGGTAATCCGATGCCCCGTTCTCTTCGCAGCACACTGCTCCCGCTACTGTGGCCCGTCGTCACCGGCGTCCTGCTGGCCGTCGTCGTGCTGGATCGCTTTCCGACGCTGGGCCTGGGCGAGCCCGCCCCGCAGCAGAACGAGCAGGCAGGCAACACCCCCTACCCGAGCCCGTCACAGAACCCTGCCGCCAATCAGCAGGTGCTGCCGCCTCCGAGCCTGACACTGTCAGCGGCTCAGCGCGAGGAATCGGCAGACCCGGTACTGCGTGAAGCACCGCCGCTGCAGCGCAACAGCGGCCCGGCCAGCTATCAGGCCGCGGTGGACGCCGCCGCACCGGCGGTGGTCAACATCTACTCCTCGCGCGAGATCAAGGACGACAGCAAGCATCCGCTGATGTCCGACCCCTTCTTCAATCAGTTCTACGGGGAAGACGCCCTGCGCAGCCAGCGCATGCTGTCGAGCCTGGGCTCCGGCGTCATTCTCTCCAGTGACGGCTATATCCTGACCAACAACCACGTCATCCAGGGCGCCGACCAGATTCAGGTCGCCTTGCGCGATGGCCGCGAGACATTCGCCAAGGTCGTGGGTGTGGACCCGGAATCTGACCTTGCGGCGCTCAAGATCGACCTCGACAACCTGCCCACCGTGGCGATCGCCGATTCCACCCAGGTCCACGTCGGCGATGTCTCGCTGGCGATCGGCAACCCCTTCGGGGTCGGCCAGACGGTCACCATGGGCATCATCTCGGCCACCGGACGCAATCATCTTGGCCTCAACGCCTATGAAGACTTCATCCAGACCGATGCCGCGATCAACCCCGGCAACTCCGGCGGCGCGCTGATCAACACCGACGGCTCACTGGTCGGCATCAATACCGCCATCTATTCGCGCTCCGGCGGCTCGCAGGGCATCGGCTTCGCCATCCCCGCCAACCTGGCGCGCGACATTCTCGAATCACTGGTCGACCACGGGCGCGTGATTCGTGGCTGGCTGGGACTGGAAGTGCAGGAGCTGACGCCGTCGCTGGCGCACTCCTTCGGCCTGAGCGCCCCGCAAGGCGTGGTGGTGGCCGCCGTGCTGCGTGACGGCCCTGCCGCGCGTGCCGGCCTGCGTCCGGGCGATATCCTGACTGCCATCGGCGGCAAGCGCCTGCTGGATGCTCGCCTGGCGATGGCCGACATCGCCGCCGTCAAACCCGGCAATGCGCTGGAGTTGCGCCTGCTGCGTGACGGCAAAACGCTGGACATCGACGTCAAGGTCGGCGAGCGCCCGATTCCCGACAACACACCGGCGGCCGTCGAGCCGTCCCTGCAGGACAAGGGCTGAAGCGGAGCATCGGCGCAGCGCCTTGGGCAGAACACCCGCCCCATGATGACAAGAAGCCCCGCGACGGAGACCGTCGCGGGGCTTTTTTACTGACCAGACAAGGCTCAGCCTCAGTCTCAGTTTCAGGCTCAGCCTCAGTCGAGAATACGATTCTCGGCACTGCGCGCATGCGCCGTCAGTGACTCGCCACGCGCCAGTACCGAGGCAGTACGCCCAAGCACTGACGCGCCCTCTGGCGAGCACTGAATCAGTGAGGAGCGCTTCTGGAAGTCATAGACGCCCAGCGGCGAGGAGAAGCGCGCGGTGCCGGAGGTCGGCAGCACGTGATTCGGCCCGGCGCAGTAATCGCCCAGCGCCTCGGAGGTGTGCGAGCCCATGAAGATGGCGCCGGCGTGACGCACGCCCTCGACCCACTCCTCGGGATTCGCCACCGAGAGCTCCAGGTGCTCCGGCGCGATGCGGTTGGTCAGCTCCAGTGCCTGCTCCGGTCCGCTGACGCGAATCAGGGCACCGCGCTCACGCAGCGAGGTCAGGATGATCTCGGCACGCTCCATGGTCGGCGCCAGGCGCTCGATGGAGGCCTCGACGGCGGCCAGATGCTCGTCATCCCACCCGATCAGGATCGCCTGGGCATCTTCGTCGTGCTCAGCCTGGGAGAACAGGTCCATCGCCAGCCAGTCCGGGTCGGTCACGCCATCGCTGACCACCAGAATCTCGGACGGCCCGGCGATCATGTCGATACCGACCTGACCGAACACCGCACGCTTGGCAGTCGCCACGTAGATGTTGCCGGGGCCGACGATCTTGTCAACGCGCGGCACGGTCTCGGTGCCATAGGCCAGTGCCGCCACGGCCTGGGCGCCGCCGATGGTGAAGACACGATCGATGCCCGCCAGGTGCGCCGCGGCCAGCACCAGCTCATTGACCACGCCGTCCGGCGTCGGCACGACCATGATGATCTCGCGCACGCCCGCGACATGCGCCGGAATCGCGTTCATCAGCACGGAAGACGGATAGGCCGCCTTGCCGCCCGGCACGTAGATCCCGGCGCGGTCCAGCGGCGTGACCTTCTGACCCAGCAGGCTGCCGTGCTCGTCCTTGAAGGACCAGCTTTCCGGCTTCTGATGCTCGTGATAGACACGCACACGCTCGGCAGCCACGGCCAGCGCCTCGCGCTGATCCGCCGGCAGGTCGGCATAGGCCTGGGCCAGACGCTCGGCACCGATGACCAGCTCGGCCATGCTCGAGACATTCAGGCGGTCGAAGCGGTTGGAGAACTCCACCAGCGCCGCATCGCCTTCCTGCTTGACGCGCGCGAGGATGTCGGTGACACGATGCTGAACCTCGGCATCGGACACGCCCTCCCATGACAGCAAGCGGTCCAGGCGGGCAGTAAAATCGGTATCACGGCTATCAAGCCGGTTGATCAAGGTATCCATGCGAACCTCTTTTCTCATTGCTTGGCAGAGAAGGCTGAACCGGACGGGCACTGTCCAGCGCCTGCCCGCATCATCTTGATAAGCATCGTGATGAACATCTTGATAAGCATCGTGACGAGCAGGGGCGGCAGCTGGCGTTTCGAGAGTCATCTTCTGCCACGGTCATCTATCCGACCTTGGGTATCCATCGGGTCGATGCCAACAGCACGCGGCCATCACGCCTCGCGGCGGGCTTCCACGGCCTGACGCAGGCGATCGATCAGCGGCTTGAGGCGATCATGCTTCATGGTCATGGCGGCCTTGTTGACCACCAGACGCGTGCTGATGTCGGTGATCAGCTCACGCGGTTCCATACCGTTGGCACGCAGGGTGTTGCCGGTGTCGACGATATCGACGATCTCGTCGGCCAGATTCATCAGCGGGGCCAGTTCCATCGCGCCGTAGAGCTTGATGACTTCGGCCTGGATGCCCTGCTCGGCGTAATAGCGACGCGCGACATCGACGAACTTGGTCGCGACACGGCGGCGAGCGCCCTGCTGCTGCTGACCGACGACACCGGCAGTCATCAGGCGGCACTTGGCGATTTCAAGATCCAGCGGCTCGTACAGGCCTTCGGCACCATGCTCGAGCAGCACGTCCTTGCCGGCGATACCGAGATCGGCGGCACCCAGCTGCACGTAGGTCGGCACGTCGGTGGCACGGATGATGACCAGCTTGACGTCCGGCAGATTGGTATCGAAGAGCAGCTTGCGGCTCTTGTCGAGATCTTCCAGCGGCTCGATGCCAGCGTCAGCCAGCAGCGGCAGGGTTTCCTTGAGGATACGCCCCTTGGAGAGGGCGACGACCAGTTGCTTGCTCATGGGGTATTCGCCCGTGCTTGTACGTAGGAATTCGGCACGCGCTGCCGGTCAATCAAGGCCGACAGCGCGAGGTGGGGCACTGATCAGCCGGCGGAGCGACGGATGATCACGTTCAGCCCGGACAGCTTCTCTTCGATGCACTCGTAACCGCGGTCGATGTGATAGATGCGGTCGACCATGGTCTCGCCGTCGGCGACGATCGCCGCGATCACCAGCGAGGCAGAGGCGCGCAGGTCCGTCGCCATCACCGGCGCGCCGGACAGGCGCTCGGTGCCGGTCACGACTGCGGTGTTGCCCTCGAGCGCGATGTGGGCGCCCATGCGGTTGAGCTCCTGCACGTGCATGAAGCGGTTCTCGAAGATGGTCTCGATCACGGTGCTGGTGCCTTCCGCGACCGCATTCATCGCCACGAACTGGGCCTGCATGTCGGTGGGGAATGCCGGGTACGGCGCCGTGCGGATATTGACTGCCTTCGGGCGCTTGCCGTGCATGTCAAGCTCGATCCAGTCATCACCGGTGGTGATGGTGGCACCGGCTTCTTCCAGCTTGGCCAGTACGGCGTCCAGGGTGTCGGCGCGCGTACGCGTGACACGCACCTTGCCGCGCGAGGCAGCCGCCGCGACCAGGAAGGTACCGGTCTCGATGCGGTCCGGCATGACGGAGTATTCACAGCCGTGCAGCTTCTCGACACCGTCGATGACGATGGTGTCGGAGCCCTGGCCTGTAATCTTCGCGCCCATCGCGATCAGGCACTCGGCCAGATCGACGACTTCCGGCTCACGCGCAGCGTTTTCCAGCACGGTGCGGCCATCGGCCAGGGTCGCGGCCATCAGCAGGTTCTCGGTGCCGGTGACGGTCACGACGTCAAAGACGATGCGCGCGCCCTTCAGGCGGCCACCCGGCGCCTTGGCGCGGATATAGCCATTCTCGACCGTGATCTCGGCCCCCATCGCCTCCAGGCCACGGATGTGCAGATCCACCGGACGCGAGCCGATGGCGCAGCCACCCGGCAGCGAGACCTCGGCACTGCCGAAGTGCGCCAGCAGCGGGCCAAGCACCAGAATCGAGGCACGCATCTTCTTGACCAGCTCATAGGGCGCGTGACAATGCTCGACCTTGGAGCCATCCAGCTGCACGGTCATGTTGTCGCCCATCACCGGCTCGACGCCCATGCGCCCGAGCAGCTCGAGGCTGGTCGTGATGTCCTGCAGATGCGGCAGGTTGCTGATGGTCACGGGACCTTCCGACAGCAGCGTGGCTGCCAGAATGGGCAGTGCCGAATTCTTGGCGCCGCTGGCCCAGACTTCCCCGTTGACCGGCCCGTTGCCAGTGATGATCAGCTTATCCATGAAATGTTCCGGTCAACCCTGAGCGTTGCCGGCGGCAGCTTCGAACTGCGCCGGGGTATAGGTACGAATGCTGATGGCATGCAGCGCGCCAGAGCGGATCTCGTCATTGAGTGCGGAGTAGACCAGCTGCTGGGCCTTGACGCGGCTCAGCTCGGCAAAGACATCCCCCACGGCGACGACCTGGAAATTGCAGCCCTCACCCTGGATATGAAAATCGACGTTCTCGATACGAGCCTCGAGCAGGGCCTTGACATCATTCGGTTGCATGACGGGCGGTGACTCCTTCGCGGTACATGTCGGGATCGTGGCAGGGAATCCTTGCGCGACGATCGATGCGATATGACCGCACATGGTAATCAAAAGCGCGCGGGAACGCGATTGGCAGTCAATCGCTGCCTCCACGTTGCCGCGCGCATGAATGGCGATACGGACAAGCCTCGAGCCTCCAGCAGAGCGGTGCGGCCTGACAGACGGCCAGGCCGCCGCTGACTCAGGACGTCTCGAGTGACAGCGGGGGCTCTGCGCTGATCTCGGCGACATTCAGCCCCGGCAGCAGGTTTTCCAGTCCGGAGACTGCCGCCAGTCGGCTCAATGCGGGAGACAGCGCGAGGTGAGCGACATGCCCACCATGCTCCGCCAGATGGCGCTGCCACTCGAGCAGTACGCTCAGGGTGGCGGTACTGGCGCTATCCACGCCGCACAGATCGATGGAAACCCCATCCTCGCGGCGCCCCAGCCATTTCCTGCCGGAATCCGCCAGCTCTGCGGCATTGTCGAAATCCGGCTGGCCACTCAGGCTCAGCCGTGCGTCACCGGCTTCCAGCGTGACGCCCTCGCGATCGAAGAGAGTTTTCATGGTCATGGCGACGACAGGGCTCAGCTGTTGCCCTGATCCCCCTCACCCTTCTCGAGATCGACATCCGGCTGCCAGCCCTTGATGACGGCATCGATATCGCGGCCGTTGTCACGCATGGCCTGATCGAACTGGTTGCGGAAGGTCAGGCCCAGGTTGACGCCATTGACGATCACGTTGACCACCTTCCACTCGTCGTTGCGCAGACGCATGGAATAGGCCACCGGGTAGACCTTGCCCTTGGTATCGACCACGTCCATGTAGACGGTGTCCTGGTCTTCATAGCGACGCTCGCCTTCGCTGTCCTTCACGTCCAGCCTGGCATAATCGAAGCTCACCAGACCCTTGGCGTAGGTACCGATCAGGGTGTCATGGAAGACCTTGGAGAATTCGGTGCGCTGCTCAGGAGAGGCGCCCTTGAAGTACTTGCCCATCACGCTGGCGGCGATGTAGCGATAATCCACCACCGGCTTCAGCGCGGAATCCACCAGGGTTTCCAGCTCGTCGACGTTGTCCTTGTAGTAGCTCTCGCGGCTATCGATCTTGGTGGTCAGGCCCTCGACCGTGTCGCGCAGCAGCACGTCCGGCTCCTGCGGGGCGGCCATGGCCAGCGGGCTCAGCGCCATCAGGGCGGACAGGCTCAGCACGCTCAACGGACGAATCAGCTTCTTGAGGCTAGAGGTCATCGGGGTTGCTCCTTGAAAATGTACATCGTGCTCGAACGTGAAACCGCAGGCACCGAGTCAGGTCTGTCGGTGCATCACACGCGTGCGCCGGGTGCCTGCACTTCGATGAACAGCGCATCGAGAATCAACACTTCGAGAGTCAGCTCTTCGAAAAATTGGACACGAACTGCTGGATCAACTCTTCCAGCACCAGTGCAGACTGGGTATCGCGAATGGTATCGCCGTCCTCCAGCACGTCCGGGTCTCCCCCGGTGCTCAGGCCGATGTACTGCTCGCCCAGCAGGCCGGACGTCAGGATGGCGGCGGTGGTGTCCTTGCTCAGCTTGCCACGCAGGCTGCTGTCCAGCTTCATCGTGACACGGGCGTCAAACCACTTCGGGTCCAGCTCGATCTTCTCGACGCTGCCGACGGCAACACCTGCCATCGTGACCTTTGACCGCGCCTTGAGGCTTCCGATCCCTGAGAAGTTGGCATTGAGCACGAAGGTGTCATCGGCCTGCTGGAAAGTGACGCCGCTGACACGCAGTCCCAGGAAGACCATTCCCAGGAAACCAGCGAGTATGAACAGGCCCACGCCGAACTCGAGCATGCGGGTACGTTTCATCAAATCTCTCCGAACATGACGGCCGTGAGGACAAAGTCGAGTCCCAGCACCGCCAAAGATGAATAAACCACGGTACGTGTGGTGGCGCGCGAAATGCCTTCCGAGGTCGGGATCAGGTCATAGCCCTGGAAGACGGCGATCCAGCTGACCACCAGCCCGAAGACCAGTGACTTGATGACGCCGTTCATGACATCACCGATGAAATCGACGTTCGACTGCATGCTGCTCCAGTAGGCGCCCTCGTAGATGCCCAGCCAGTCGACCCCCACCAGCTTGCCGCCCCAGATGCCGACGACACTGAAGCCGATGGTCAGCAGCGGCAGCGAGACGAACCCGGCCCACAGGCGCGGCGCGACGATGCGCTTGAGCGGATCGACACCGATCATCTCCATGCTGGTCAACTGCTCGGTGGCCTTCATCAGGCCGATCTCCGCCGTCAGCGCCGACCCCGCACGCCCGGCAAACAGCAAGGCCGCGACCACTGGCGCCAGCTCGCGCAGCAGTGACAGCGACACCATCTGCCCCAGCGCCTCCTCGGCGCCGAAACCGACCAGAATGGTGTAGCCCTGCAGCGCCAGCACCATGCCGATGAACAGCCCCGAGACCAGCACGATGGCCAGCGACAGCACACCGACGAAGTGCATCTGCCGTACCCACAGGCCGATGCCCTCACGGGACGGAATGCCGATACCGGCCTGCACCAGCAGCATGCCGGCACGCCCGATGGCCGCGATCACGTCGATGCTGCTGCGGCCCAGTGACGTGATGGCCCCGAGCGGGCCACGATTCAGACCACTCATGACTCTCTCCTGCGGGTTGCCGATTCGCGACCATCGAGAATGTCGCCGGCGAAGTCCGGGGCGGGGTAATGGAAGGGCACCGGGCCATCCGGCTTGCCGTGGATGAACTGGGCCACGCGCGGGTCCGACTCGGCGTTCAGCGCCTCGGGGGTGCCCTGTGCCATCACCTTGCCATCGGCGATCACATAGACGTAATCAGCGATGGTCAGCGTTTCCTTGATGTCGTGCGAGACCACCAGCGCCGTCATGCCCAGCGCATCATTGAGGCGCCGGATCAGATTGACCAGCACGCCCATCGAGATGGGGTCCTGCCCGGCAAAGGGCTCGTCGTACATGATGAGGTCCGGGTCCAGCGCGATGGCTCGCGCCAGCGCCACACGCCGCGTCATGCCGCCGGAGAGTTCGGCCGGCATCAATTCACGCGCGCCGCGCAGCCCGACGGACTCGAGCTTGATCAGCACGATGTCACGAATCATCGCATCAGGGAGATCAGTATGGACGCGCAGCGGGAAGGCGACGTTCTCGAACACGCTCAGGTCAGAGAACAGGGCACCGCTCTGAAACAGCATGCCCATGCGACGGCGCATGCGAAACAGCTCGCGCCGCGACAGGCCATGCACGTGCAAGCCGGCGATCTCGACGCGCCCCGCCGAGGGCGTCAACTGGCCGCCGATCAACTTGAGCAGTGTCGTCTTGCCGGTACCGGAAGGCCCCATGATGGCGGTTATCTTGCCGCGCGGGATCTTGAGGTCGATGCCGGAGAATATCTCGCGTTCTCCACGGGTGAACCGCAGGCCTTCGACACGAATCAGGGCGTCATCGAGATTGATCTCGCCTGCCGCGCCGCGTGAAGAAGCCTGCGCATCCTGGCCGTCCGCACCCGTCCGGGTTGCGGTCTGACCGGGCAAATCAGTCATAGAAGCATCCGCTGTGAGGGACCTTCGCCGTGACGAGCCACACGCAGTCGGCTCGCGAACAGGTCGAATGTCCGAGTCATGGGATCCAAGGATCAAGTTAGTTAGCGAACATCGTATCCGAACCCACCCCTGTGCCGCCAGTCTCATCAAGGCAACAGAGCCGTGCCGCGGGTGGTGATGCGCACAACAATGCGCTCGGCAGCACGCTCGACAATGGGAACATGGCCACTGTCTTGCAAAGGATTGGGGGGATGCGTTTAATGGCGCGGTTCCCGGCGATACGCCACCGCCCTGCCCCCTGCCCCGAGAGTTCTGATGCTATATCCCATCCTTGCAGTCGTCATCGGCCTGATTGGTCTTGTCTGGAGTGCTGATCGCTTCGTCGAAGGAGCCGCGGCCACTGCGTGGCGCGCCGGGATGAGCAAGCTGCTGATCGGGATGACCATCGTCTCCGTCGGCACCTCTGCCCCCGAGATCGTCGTCTCCATCATGGCCTCTCTTGATGGCACTCCGGATATCGCGACCGGCAATGCGCTGGGCTCCAACATCGCCAATATCGGCCTGGTGCTCGGCGTCACGGCGTTGATCGCCCCGATTCCGGTGCATTTCGGGCTGGTGCGCCGCGAGCTTCCGCTGCTGCTGGCGGCCACGGCGCTGGGCGGTTATGCGCTGTCCAACAGCGGGCTCGAGCGTCTCGATGGCATCCTGTTGCTGGCCCTGCTGGTCTTCACGCTGGTGTGGCTGTTCAAGGTCGATTCGCCGAGCGAGGCGGAAAGCCAGGATGACGTGCCCGAGATGAGCACCGGACGCGCCATCTTCTGGCTGCTGGTCGGGCTGGCGGTGCTGATCGCCAGCTCGCGTGCGCTGGTGTGGGGGGCGACCGACATCGCCCAGGCACTCGGCGTGCCGGAATTGATCATCGGCCTGACCGTGATCGCCATCGGCACCAGCCTGCCGGAACTGGCCGCCAGCGTGGCCAGCGCTCTCAAGCGCCATCACGACATCGCCATCGGCAACGTCATCGGTTCCAACCTGTTCAACATCCTCGCCGTGCTGCCCGTGCCGGGCCTGCTGGCGCCGGGCCCGGTGGATGGCAGCGCCATCAGCCGTGACTATCCGGTGATGCTGGGGCTGACGCTGCTGCTGGCCGCGCTGCTCATCTGGCAGCGCCGTGGGCGCATCGGCCGCGGCCCAGGTGTTATCCTGCTCGCCTGCTATCTGGCCTACACGGCCTGGCTTGCCATCAGCCTGACTCGCTGACGGCAGCGTCTTCATCATCGTTTGCCACGCCGCCGCGCGGGATGACACGCCCTTTCCGCGCGGTTTGAGCCCTGGCCAACCACAGGCAACAATTCGATCATGACCGAGCCTTCCAGCACCCCGCACGCCACCGCGCCTGGCACTTCTGCTTCAAGTCAGTCCGCCGCCAGCCAGTCCGCCGCCGATGAGACTCCGGCCAGCCAGGCGGATTTTCGCGCCAGCGCCCGCCGCACCTTCGCCATTGAGGAAGCGGCCATCGCCGCGCTCGAAAGCCATCTCGATGACGACTTCGACCGCGCCTGTCAGCTGATGCTGGCCACCAAGGGCCGCGTCATCGTCACCGGCATGGGCAAATCCGGCCATGTCGCCAGCAAGATCGCCGCCACCCTGGCCAGCACCGGCACGCCGGCCTTCTTCGTCCACCCCGGTGAAGCCAGCCATGGCGACCTGGGCATGATCACGCCGGCCGATGTGGTGCTGGCGCTGTCCAATTCCGGAGAGACCGCCGAAGTCACGGCGCTGCTGCCGCTCTTGAAGCGCATGGGCACCCCGCTGGTCTCGATGACCGGCAAGCCCGGCTCGACCCTGGCGCGTGACGCCGAGGCACATCTGGACACCAGCGTCGCCCAGGAAGCCTGCCCGCTGAATCTGGCACCCACCGCCTCGACCACCGCCGCGCTGGTGATGGGCGACGCCCTGGCGGTGGCGCTGCTGGAGGCCCGTGGCTTCACTGCCGAGGAATTCGCGCTTTCCCACCCGGGCGGCAGCCTGGGCCGACGCCTGCTCCTGCGTGTCCAGGACGTGATGCACCACGGCGATGCCCTGCCGCGCGTGGCGCTCGGCAGCCCGCTGCGCGATGCGCTGCTCGAGATCACGCGTCAGGGCATGGGCTTCACCTGCGTGATCGATGATGACGACCACCTGGTCGGCGTCTATACCGATGGTGACCTGCGCCGCACCCTCGACCAACACGGCGATCTGCGCGCGCTGAAGGTCGATGATGTCATGACCCGCGGCGGCAAGACCGTGCGCGCCAGCATGCTGGCCGCCGAAGCGGTGCGCATCATGGAAGAAAACCGCATCAGCGTTCTGGTAGTCTGTGACGAGGATGAGCACCCCATCGGAGCCATCCATATGCACGGCCTGCTGGCCAGCGGCGTGATCTGAACTCCCGCGGGCGTTCGCTGTCTCTGTTCGACGGCAGATCGTCCCGGCAAGACGCCACCGCTCAACGCCCATCAGCGCCGTTCACAGGACAGCGTCAAGCATGCACGGAGTGCGAGGAGAAAGACCATGAGCGACACGAATTCCCTGAGCGAAGAATATCCGCAGGACATCATCGACCGCGCACGCCGCGTGCGTCTGCTGGCTCTGGATGTCGACGGCGTGCTCACCGACAACCGTCTGCACTACGATGCCAATGGCGTCGAGACCAAGTCCTTCCACGTCCAGGATGGCCATGGCCTCAAGCTGGTGCTGCGCAGTGGCGTTCGCGTTGCGCTGATCACCGGCCGCAGCTCGCCGATGGTCGAGCGTCGCGCCAAGGAACTGGGCATTCAGGATGTCATCCAGGGCCGTGAAGACAAGCTGGTCGCGCTGACCGACCTGTGCCGCGAGCACGGGATCGAGCTGGAAGAAGTCGCCTATTGCGGCGATGACCTGCCGGACCGCGAAGCCATTCGTCGTGTCGGTCTCGGCGTCAGCGTGCCCAACGCCATGGCCTACGTGATGAGCGAGGCCAACTGGGTCACCTCACGCCAGGGCGGCGATGGCGCCGTGCGCGAGCTCTGTGATCTGCTGCTCAAGGCCCAGGGCCACTGGGCCTCGGTGCTGGATACCTACCTGCAGGAGTCGCGCCCCTGATGTTACGTCTGTCCCGCCCTTCTCCGCGCCTCTGGCTGATGCTGCTGTTGCTGCTCGTCGGTGGCGTGCTGGCGCTGATCGAGCAGCGCAACAGCCTGGAATCGACCGTCAATGTCGAGGTCGACAGCAGTGAGCCGGATTACTATCTCGACGGGGCAGACATGACACGCTTCGATGCGCGCGGCGTGGCGATCCAGTCCATGACCTCGCCGCATATCGAGCACACGCCAGGCGATGACGTGACCCGGGCGCAGACCCCGAAGATTCGCACCAACGACAGTGAAGACCGCCGCTGGTATGCCACGGGAGACAGTGGCGTGTTGAGCGCCGGCGGCGACACCTTCACCCTCGAGGGCAATGCCAGACTGCGCCAGCCCGATGACCGGTGGACCCTCGATACCGATGTCCTGCACTACAGCCGTGATCAGAATCGCGCCTGGAGTGACGTGCCGGTCGTGATCACCCAGAATGGCCAGCATGTCGAAAGCGACAGCTTCAGCGCCGACCTCTCCCAGGATTCCGCCGTGCTGCAGGGCCGTGTTCGCAGCGTCCTGCAACCCGGCACAGGCCAGAGCGAGGCCAGCAAGGAAGCCGAGCGCATCGACTCGGGCACCGACAGCACCAATACCGATGATGGGCGCGTCAACAGCACCTTCGAGGCAGCGCCTGCCAGCGGTGAATGAACCCGCCGGGCTGGCCGTCAAGCCATGACCCGCGCCGCAACACCTTCTTCTCTGCCGCTCGATGGCATCATTGCTCGGGCGGCGATCCCGTCATGCCAAGGAGCCACCATGACTTCCACGACTCGCAAGCCCTTGACGGCCTGTCGCCAGACCCTCAACAGCGGTGTCATGGCGCTCTGCCTGGCACTGGGCATGTCCACCTTCGCCCCGGCCGCCATGGCGCTGGACAGCGATGCCAGCCAGCCGATCAACATCGCCGCGGACGCCCTGTCACTCGATGACAAGGCCGGTACCGCCACCTACACCGGCCAGGTGGAGATGCGCCAGGGCAGCATGAAACTCGATGCCAGCCGCGTCGATATCAGCCGCGCCGGCAGCGGCGAGATCTCGCTGGTCAAGGCCACCGGCAAGCGTGCCTACCTGGAACAGCAACCCGCGCCCGACGAGAAGCTGGTCAAGGGCTGGGCCGACACCATCCGCTACCATGCACTGGAGCGCCGCGTGGAGCTGGTCGGCAACGCGCGTCTCGAGAAAGGCGATGACACCTTCGAAGGCGGCTACGTGGAGTACTTCCTCGACAAGCGCCAGGTGAACGCCAACAACAGCAAGACGGCACAGCAGACCGAAGGCGGTCGCGTGCACATGACTCTGACGCCGCGCGGCGCCAATGCCAGCAAGGAAAACTAAGTCATGACTGCTGCTACTCCGCGTACGCTGAGCGCTCGCCATCTGGCCAAGGCCTACAAGGGCCGCAAGGTGGTCAAGGACATCTCGCTGGAGATCCGCCAGGGCGACATCGTCGGCCTGCTGGGCCCCAATGGCGCCGGCAAGACGACCTCGTTCTACATGATCGTCGGGCTAGTGCGCGCCGATGCCGGCAACGTCTCCATCGATGACAAGGACCTCTCCGCTGCCGCCATGCATCAGCGTGCACGCGCCGGCATCGGCTATCTGCCGCAGGAAGCGTCGATCTTCCGCAAGCTGTCGGTGGCCGATAACATCATGGCGATTCTGGAGACCCGCAAGGACCTGGATCGCAATGGCCGCAAGGCACGCCTTGAAGAGTTGCTCGAGGAATTCAGCATCACGCACATCCGCGCCAGCGCCGGCATGAGCCTGTCCGGTGGTGAGCGTCGTCGGGTCGAGATCGCCCGTGCACTGGCCACCGAGCCGGACTTCGTGCTGCTCGATGAGCCCTTCGCCGGCGTCGACCCCATCTCGGTGGGCGAGATCAAGAGCATCGTGCGCCAACTGCGCGATCGTGGCATCGGCGTGCTGATCACCGACCACAACGTGCGCGAGACGCTCGATATCTGTGACACCGCCTATATCGTCGGCGATGGCCAGATCATCGCCCACGGTGACGCGGACTCCATCCTGGCCAACCAGCAGGTGCGCGACGTCTACCTGGGCCACGAGTTCACGCTCTAGGGTCAGCGGCTGCGCTGAGTCCTCGCGAGGCGAAAGCTTCAAAAGCCGCTGCGTGATTTTATCGCGTAGCGGCTTTTTCATGTCTGACATCAGACGCATGCATGACGTCCATACCACCTTGGTGGAAACATGGCATGCAAGTTGCTTGAATATTCACGGCAACCACTTGTCAGTGCCCCGAGTCACGGTATAGCGTAGTAAGCACGTTCCTTTGCCGTGAATTGACTGACTCCATGAAACCCACCCTGCAACTCCGCCTCGGCACCTCGCTGACCATGACGCCGCAGCTCCAGCAAGCGATCCAGCTGCTGCAGCTGTCGACGCTCGACCTGCGTCAGGAGATTCAGCAAGCCCTCGAGTCCAACCCCATGTTGGAGCTCGACGAGGACTACGAGTCGCTGGATGTCGTCGAGACACAGGATTCAAGCGAGATCTCCACTGCCGACTCCTCGAGCGAGATTCCCGAGGAATACCCCCTCGACAGTGACTGGTCGGACCTCTACCAGGACCACGCCGGTAGCCTGACCAGCTCCGGCAGTGGCAGCGGGAGCGAAGAAGGGCCGGACTTCGATCGCAATACCAGTGTCGAGAGCCTGCAGGACCACCTGCGCTGGCAGCTGGCGATGACCGACCTCGATGGCCGTGAACGCCAGATGGCGGAGAGCTTGATCGATGCCGTCGACGGTGCCGGCTATCTGAGCCTGTCACTCGATGAGCTGGTCGATGGCCTGCGTGGCCAGGGCCTGCCCGGCCTGAAGGCCTCCGAGCTCGAGCAGGTATTGCTGCGTCTGCAGCAGTTCGACCCGACTGGCGTCTTCGCTCGTGATCTGCGCGAATGCCTGCTGCTGCAACTGGCGCTGCTGCCGGATGATCTGCCGCTGCTGGCGCAGGCGCGCCGCTTGGTACGTCAATTCCTCGAGGCACTGGGCAACGATGACCGCAAGCTGCTCAAGCGGCGCCTGAGCCTTGACGATGACGAGCTGGACCACGTCATCCGCCTGGTACGCGCGCTCGACCCGCGTCCGGCATCCGCCTGGGGCGAGCCCGCCAGCGATTACGTGATCCCTGATCTGCTGGTGCGCCATACCCGCCATGGCTGGCAGGTCGAGCTCAACCCGGAAGCGCTGCCCAAGCTGCGCATCCAGCCGGAATACGCCGCGCTGATCAAGCGTGCCGACAAGTCCGCCGACAACACCTTCCTAAAGGACAACCTGCAGGAAGCGCGCTGGCTGATGAAGAGCCTGTCATCACGCAATGACACCCTGCTCAAGGTCGGCCGCGAGATCATGGCACGCCAGATCGACTTCCTCGAGCAAGGCGAGGAAGGCATGAAGCCGCTGATTCTGGCCAACATCGCCGAAGTGGTCGAGATGCACGAATCGACCATCTCGCGGGTCACGACCCAGAAGTACATCCACACCCCGCGCGGCGTCTTCGAGCTCAAGTTCTTCTTCTCGAGCCAGGTTGGTGGCAGCGGCAGTGGCGACGCCCACTCAAGCACCGCCATTCGTGCCCGCATCCGCAAGCTGATCGCGGAAGAGCCGGCCCGCAAGCCTCTCTCCGACTCACGGCTGGTCGATCTGCTCGCCAGCGATGGCATCGAGGTCGCACGCCGTACCGTGGCCAAGTATCGCGAAGCGATGGGCATCCCCTCCTCCAGCGAGCGCAAGCGTCTGGCCTGACGCATCACCTGCGGCTGCCATGCCCAGCTCTCACCTCCACAATGGCAGCCGTCGCCAACCTCAAGCGTTGGATTTTCCGCTCATCAGCCTCTGACTTCGCGGGTAGCGTTATGCCTGTCGCGCGCTCTGTCATGCCGTCAACCGCTCGCCAATTGCCCGTCATGGCCCATGACAGCGCGCAGAATGATGGTAAAAAACCGCCGTTCCGGCAGCGTCATTTACCGTCAATCGCATGTTTTTAAAGTCACTTTTGCGCGTATTGCACCTGGATGACACCCGAAGAACCTCCCGGAACGTCGCTTGCTCCACGCAATCGAAGCGCCTGAAAGGCGACGTACATGCAGGGATTGGCGACGAAAACCCGCCTTCTTGCGCGTCTTTCACGCACCACCCACCAGACGTGCCCTTGAAGTCCACTCCGTTACCCCTCACTGAGTTGAAGACAAGCACTGAGCCACGATGCAGCGCAGCGTTGATCTTTGCGCAAAGCTTGGGCATTGTCGGTACAGACGCTCACGACATCTGACGCCACTGGCAAGGGTGCGAAAACATCGCCAGACGGTGGCCGTCAAGCCTGTTGCAGAGCGTCCGATCAGGGTTTGCTCGTAGTCAAAAAGGGTTACAATTGAATGGCAACCCGCTGGATAAAGGAGCGTGTCCATGCAAGTGAATATCACCGGGCATCATGTGGAACTTACCGATCCTCTCCGCGATTACGTCAACGAGAAGCTCGCTCGCCTCGAACGGCATTACGACAACATCACCAATGTTCAGGTGACACTGTCGATCGAGAAGGAGCGCCAGCAGGCTGCCTGCACCTTGCACGCGGCAGGCGCTGACCTCCACGCCCTGGCAGAAGACCCCAACATGTACGCTGCCATCGACGCGCTCGCCGACAAGCTGGATCGCCAGCTGGTCAAACACAAGGAAAAGTCCCAGGCTCGCTCTCAGGGCACCGGGACCCGTTGACCTTCAGCCATGACACTTGATCAGATCCTTCCCCCCGAGCGCACGCTGTACGGTGTCCCCGGGGGGAGCAAGAAGCGGGTGCTTGAATTCTTCAGCACCTTCATCGCACAGAACATTCCCAGCCTGGACAGCCAGGAAGTCTTCTCGCGCCTGATCGGGCGCGAAAGACTGGGGTCGACCGGCATTGGCCACGGTGTGGCCGTGCCCCATGCACGCAGCCCGCATTGCAAGACGCCAATCGCTGCGTTTCTGAAGCTCGGTGAACCCATCGACTTCGATGCCATCGACGGAGAACCCATCGATCTGCTGTTCGTGCTGCTGGTGCCTGAGGAAGCGGATGAGACCCATCTGACGCTGCTCGGGCAGGTTGCGGAATTGCTCAATTCCCCGACCAATCGCTCGGCCCTGCGCCAGGCAGACAGCCAGCGTGCACTCTTTGAGGCATTGACCCAAGCCATCGCCGAATTACCGGCGCGCTGAATGACAGGCCCGGACATCGTCCGGGCTTTCGTCTTGCTGGCCTTCCATCGGCCGACGTACAGCGCACTGATAGCGGGCAGCCTTCTGCCCCACCCCTGCATTCTTTCGACGTTGACCTCGCCCTTGGAGAGCACTTCATGAAGATCGTGATCATCAGCGGCCGCTCCGGCTCCGGGAAATCCATCGCTCTCCAGGCGCTGGAAGACATTGGCTACTATGCCATCGACAATCTGCCCGGCATGCTGCTGGCGCCACTGGTCGATCAGCTCGAAAAGGACAGCCCGGCGCGCCGGCGCATCGCGGTCTCCATCGATGCCCGCAACCTGCCGGAAGCCTTGACCCGCTTCCCCGAATTGCTCGACAACGTCCGCCAGAGCGGCATGGACGTGCAGGTCGTCTACCTGACCACCGATTCGCGAGTGCTGCTGGAACGCTACTCGGCGACCCGTCGTCGTCACCCTCTGACGCGCGACAACGACCATACCCTGGCCGAGGCCATCGAGATCGAGCAGAAGACGCTCGCTCCCATTCGCCAGAAGGCCGATCTGGTCATCGACTCGACCAACCTGAGCGTGCACGACCTGCGCTCGCGCATCACCGAGCAAGTCGCCCAGCACAGCTCCCGCCACCTGACGCTGACCTTTGAATCCTTCGGCTTCAAGCATGGCGTGCCGACCGACGCCGACATGGTGTTCGATGCCCGCTGCCTGCCCAACCCGTACTGGGACATCAATCTGCGCGGCGATACCGGTCGCGATGACAGCGTGGCCGAATTCCTGCAGCGCTACCCCACCGTCCAGGCGATGCATGACGATATCGCCGGCTGGCTGGAACGCTGGCTGCCCGCCTATCAGGACAGCAACCGCAGCTATCTGACGGTGTCCGTGGGCTGCACTGGCGGCCAGCATCGCAGCGTCTACCTGTGCGAGCAGCTGGCAAGCTACTTTGCCGAGCGCCTGCCTGAGGTGCGCCTGCGTCACCGCGAGCTGGGCATTCATACCGCTCTGAGCAACGCGGGTGAGGCGAGTGATCAGCAAGAGCATCAGCAGGAGCATCGCGATGGCCTCTCGTGAGCTGACGCTGACCAACCGCCGCGGGCTGCACGCCCGCGCAGCCACCAAGCTGGTCAATTGCTGTGCGCCCTATTGCGCGACGGTGATGGTCAGCCATGGCGAGCGACGCGCCAATGCAGCCAATGTGATGGCATTGCTGATGCTGGCCGCGCCCTGCGGCACGACACTGCTGATCGATGTCGAGGGCGAACAGGCCGATGAGGCGATGCTGGCCATCGAGGCGCTGTTCGAAGCGCGTTTCGAGGAAGACGAATAACCGCCACTGACAGCGCTGTGCATTTGCGCTGTGTGTTAGCGCTGTACATCAGGGATGTGCATCGCGGCTCATTCGTCTGGCTCTCGCCTCCTTGCCCCTTTCACCCTTTGCGCACAGCCTTCCTTTAGGCCCTCCCCCTTTTCGGTCAGCCCCTCGCGCAGCTTCCTTGGGCAGCTCCATCACTGCTCACGCAGGATGTCTGTGCCTGTTCTTGCACCTCTCCTTGCGCCTACCCTTGTACCAATCCCAGCACCTCTCCTTGCGCCTGGCAGCCATGCAACGCTGCTTTTGTGCCAGTGGCGGGACGCGGATTGTCCTTTCGATAAGAAACACTGTTTTCTTTTGTCGACGTGCCCCCCTACGCCAATGGTAGAATCAGCGCTGTCCTTCATGTCGACAGGGGAAGCCGACAGATGAGCAAGACGTCTCGTAAACTCAAGCCAAGACTTGATCGCCTGTCACAGGCGCTGGAAAGCGGCGAGCTGGAACAGGCAAGACGCATGCTCAATCGCGGCCTCGCGCCAGTGGACGTGGCCCACCTGCTGGAATCCTCGCCCCCCAAGGAGCGTAATCTGCTCTGGGAGCTGGTCGATGCCGAGCTGCAGGGCGATGTCCTTCAGTACCTTGGCGAAGACATCCAGACCGACTTCCTCAAGGACATGGACGCCGTCGACGTTCTCGCCGCCACCGAGAACCTGGAACCGGATGATGTCGCCGACATTCTGCAGCGCCTGCCGAATGCGGTGATTCTCGAAGTCCTCGACTCCATGGAGGCGCAGGAGCGCCTGCGCGTCGAAACGGTACTGTCCTTCCCGGAGGACACCGCCGGCGGCCTGATGAACACGGACACCATCACCATTCGTCCGGACATCACCCTGGACGTGGTGCTGCGCTATATCCGCCGCCACGAGCGCCTGCCCGACTCCACCGATACCCTGCTGGTCGTCTCGCGTCGCGATGAATTCATCGGTGCCCTGCCCATCAATCGCCTGCTGGTCTCGGACCCCGGCGTCACGGTGCGCGAAGTGATGGACACCGACAGCGTGGTGATTCCGGCCCTGATGCCGGAAACCGAAGTCGCCTCGCTGTTCGAGAAGCACGACCTGATCTCGGCGCCCGTGGTTGGCGGCGATGGCAACCTGCTGGGTCGCATCACCATCGATGACGTGGTCGACGTCATCCGTGGCGACGCCGAGCACCAGGTGATGTCGATGGCGGGGATGGATGAGGACGAAGACACCTTCTCTCCCGTGATGCGCACCTCGTGGCGCCGCGCCGTCTGGCTCGGCATCAACCTGCTGACCGCCTTCATGGCCTCCGCCGTGATCGGCATGTTCGAAGGCACCATCCAGAAGATCACCGCGCTGGCCGTGCTGATGCCCATCGTCGCCAGCATGGGCGGCATCGCGGGCTCTCAGGCACTCACCGTCCTGATTCGCGGTATCGCGCTGGGCCACGTCAAGAGTGGCAATGTCCGCTGGCTACTCAAGCGCGAGGTCATCGTCGCGGGGCTCAACGGCCTGTTATGGGCCGTGGTGGTGGCAGGCATCGCCATCGTGTGGTTCGGGGATGTCCAGCTGGGGGCCATCATCGGCGCCGCGATCATGATCAACCTGTTGATCGCCGCCGTGACGGGCACGCTGCTGCCGGTACTGCTCAAGAAGCTCAATATCGACCCTGCCCTCTCCGGCAGCGTGATATTGACCACCGTGACCGACGTGATCGGCTTCATGGCCTTCCTCGGGCTGGCGACCTGGCTCTACCTGTAATACGCCCGACGGGTTCCAGTGACTTCTCCAGAAACAACACGGCCGCTCCCTTGGGAGCGGCCGTGTTGTTTCTCGCCTGTCGCGCGATCAGAGAGGCGTCAGCGATCAGCCTTCCAGCTCTTCGTCTTCGCCTTCGGACATGCCCGCGACGGTCATGCCATCGATCAGCCAGCTACCGCTGTGGATGCTGCCACGCGTATCGACATCATCGCCGACCGCCAGCAGATTGGCCGCCATGTCGCGCAGATTGCCGGCAATGGTGAACTCCTCGACCGCATGCTGGATCTCGCCGTTCTCGACCCAGAAACCGGAGGCGCCGCGAGAGTAGTCACCGGTGACGCCGTTGACGCCCTGGCCCATCAGCTCGGTCACCAGCACGCCGGTGCCCATCTGCTTGAGCATCTCATCGAGCGAGGTCAACGGCGCGGTGATGCGCACGTTGCGCGCGCCGCCAGCGTTGCCAGTGGTCTGCATGTTCAGGCGACGGGCACTGTAGGCGCTCAGCATGTAGCTCTGCACCTTGCCATCGGCAAAGTAGACATTGTCACGCGTCGCGACGCCATCGTTGTCGAAGGCGGCGCTGGACATGCCACCGACTTCCCGCGGCTTCTCGCCCAGCGTGAACCAGTCGGGGAACAGCGGCTGCCCCAGGCTATCGCACAGGAAGCTGGACTCACGGTACAGCGAGCCGCCGGCGATGGCAGACAGGTAGTGACCGACCAGCCCGGCCGACATCTGCGGGTCGAACAGCACCGGCATGCGCCCTGTCGCCACCTTGCGCGCATTCAGGCGTGCCAGCGTGCGGCGAGCGGCTTCACGCCCCACCGACTCGGGAGAGCGCAGGTCTGCCGGATTGCGCACGCTGGTGTAGTCATAGTCACGCTGCATGCCCTGTGCATCCTTGGCGATCAGCATGCACGACATCGAGTGACGACTGCCGCACTGGCTGGCCAGGAAACCATGGCTGTTGCCATAGACCTGCACGCCTTCACCACTGGAGAAGCTGGCGCCCTCGGACTGCGCGATGCCTTCCACTTCCAGCCCGGCACGCTCACAGGCCAGCGCCAGGTCAGTCGCTTCATCGACGCTGATCGCCCAGGGGTGATGCGCCTTGAGATCAGGGAAGTCGGTGGCCATCAGCTCGGCCGGTGCCAGACCGGCAAAGCTGTCTTCGCCGGTATAGTGCGCGATGGAGACCGCCTTCTCGACCGCGGCACGAATCGAGTCGCTGCCGGCATCGGAAGAGGTCGCGCTGCCCTTGCGATTGCCGAGATAGACGGTCACGCCGATACCCTGGTCACGCGACAGTTCGACCGTCTCGACTTCGCCGTCACGCACCGAGATACTGACGCCCTGATCGACGCTGGCACCGACCTCACAGGCGTCGGCACCCAGGCTGCGGGCAAGCTCGAGAGCTTCGCTGACGCGACGCTCGAGCAGTTGTTGCTGAGCAACGGCATCAAAGGCCTGGCTCATGTTGTTCTCCTTCTGAGGAGACGGGGGCCCGGCAGTGCTATACTGCCGCAAATTTCCCCGACTCATTGGAATTGGCATGCGTAAAGAAAGACCCGAGGAGCTCGTCGAGCGCCCCAGCAAGTCCCAGTTGAAGCGCGAGATGATCGAGCTGCAGGCGCTGGGCAAGAAGATCATCGATCTGCCGGAAGGCCAGCGCGCCAAGTTCCCGCTCTCTGACGACATGCTGGCCGCCATCGAGGAGACCCATCGCATTCGTAGTCACGAAGGCCTGCGTCGCCACATGCAGTACGTCGGCAAGCTGATGCGCAAGGAAGACCTGGACGCCGTGCGTGCCGTCTTCGAAGCCATGGAGCAGCAGAACGTGCGTCGCGATGCTTCCTTCCAGCGTCTCGAACGCTGGCGCGATCGCCTGCTGGACGACGATGAAGCCTTCGTGATCTTCGTCGAGGATTATCCTCACGTGGACCGTCAGGCCCTGCGTCAGCTGATCCGCAATGCGCGTGCCGAACGTGACGCCGGCAAACAGCCCAACAGCGCCAAGAAGCTCTTCAAGCTGCTGCGGGCCGAACTCGACCTCTGACACGGGTCCTGCCGCTCTAGCACTGCTCTGACGTACTGCTTCTGACGTGCTGATCCTCAAGCGCTTCCTCGACACCGCCATGGCCCTGCCACGGCGGTGTCGTCGTATTCATCGCTTCATTGTGAACGCGACCCGCTCAGGATTGCGTGCCGCCGACCGTCAGCTCATCGAGCTTCAGCGTCGGCTGACCGACGCCGACGGGCACGGACTGGCCGTCCTTGCCACACACGCCGACACCGGTATCCAGCTCCAGGTCGTTGCCGATCATCGAGACGCGGCCCATGGCTTCCGGCCCGTTGCCAATCAGGGTGGCGCCCTTGACCGGCGTGGTCACCTTGCCGTCTTCGATCAGATAGGCTTCGCTGGCGGAGAACACGAAACGTCCTGAGGTGATATCGACCTGACCACCGCCGAAGCTGACCGCGTAGAGGCCACGCTTGACGCTCTTGATGATCTCCTGCGGATCGCGATCGCCACCCAGCATGTAGGTATTGGTCATGCGCGGCATCGGCAGGTGCGCGAAGGACTCACGACGCGCATTGCCCGTCGGCGCCATGCCCATCAGGCGGGCATTGAGCTTGTCCTGCATGTAACCGGTGAGGATGCCGTCCTCGATCAGCGGCGTGTACTGCCCCGGGGTGCCTTCGTCATCGACGGACAGCGAGCCGCGGCGATCGGCCAGGGTCGCATCATCGACCACGGTGACGCCGCGTGCCGCGACCTGCTCACCCATGCGGCCCGAGAAGGCAGAGCTGCCCTTGCGGTTGAAGTCACCTTCCAGACCATGACCGACCGCCTCATGCAGCAGCACGCCCGGCCAGCCATTGCCCAGCACCACCGGCATCTGACCGGCCGGTGCATCGATGGCCTCGAGATTGACCAGCGCCTGGCGCACGGCTTCACGCGCGTAACGCTCGGCGACATTCTCATCGCGCAGACGGGTCAGCGGGAAACGACCACCGCCACCGGCACTGCCACGCTCGCGACGGCCATTGCGCACCGCGATCACGCTGATGTTGAAACGCACCAGCGGACGCAGGTCCGCGGCGAGGGTGCCATCGCTGGCACGCACCATCACCACCTCGTAAAGCGCCGACAGCGAGGCCGATACCTGACTGATGGACGGGTCAAGGCTGCGCGCGATGCGGTCCGCTTCCTTGAGCATCGCGACCTTGTCCTCGGCGCTCAGGCCATTCAGCGGGTCGATGCCCGCATAGAAGGACGGTGCCTCGGTGATGATCGAGCGCGCGACCGTGCCGCTGCTGCCGCTGCGCGAGATACCCGCTGCAGTACGGCCAGTGTCGGCAAGCGCGGCGGCATCGATCTGATTGGAATACGCGAAGCCGGTCTTTTCCCCCGCCAGTGAGCGTACGCCCACGCCGCCATCGATGTTGTAGCTGGCGTCCTTGACGACGCCGTCTTCCAGCACCCAGCTCTCCTGCCAGATACGCTGGAAGTAGAGGTCGGCATAGTCGGTGCCCGGGCCCATGGCATGTGCCAGGCCAGCATCCAGATCATCCAGGCTGAGCCCGCCCGGGGTCAGCAACAGGGCCGCGGCATCGTCGAGCACGCGACCGGAACTCGCATTTTGCGTCATTCGGCACTTTCCAGAGTAATGTTCGGGTCGCCCCAGGGGCCTGATACCCGATAGTGAATTTGCGTCACCTTGTCGATGAAGCGGCCGAAGATCTTGTCGGCCACGAACAGCGCCCCGCCCACGGCGGGCGCGCCTGCCAGCACGGCGGCCAGCGGAAGGTTCTGGCTGACCGGCACCGTGATGGCCATGCGTTGATCAAGGGTACCGCGAAGCAGATCGACCTGCCCGTTGAGTGTCACGGTGGTGGACGGCGCCTCGATACGCAAGGGGCCATCGCTTTCCAGCCGCCCATCGAAGAGCGTCGCTGCGCCGCGCACCTTGTCGAAGGCCGTCCCCTTGTCGGTGACGTCAGAGAAGTCCAGCGACAGGCGGCGCAGCAGGTTATCCACATTGACCAGCCCCAGCAGGCGGGCGGAGGTCGAGCCCAGATTCAGGAAGCGTCCGTCATCCAGCTTGATCTCGACGCGACCATTGGAGCGCGACAGGGCAAAGTCCTGCGGCGCGCCGGGCCAGGCCAGCTTGACCTCGGCCCGGGCGCGGTCCGCCTCGATGCCGCGCGGCTGGGAGAGACGCTCGAGCAACCCGCCCAGGTCACTGCCATCGGCGGACAGGCGAGCGCGCGTCAGACTGTTGGTGCCGGCATCCTCCCAGGTGATGTTGCCCACCGCGGTGATCTTGCCCAGCGTGATGGAGAGCGGCAACACCACCAGCTGCTGGCTGTCGGCGGTCCAGTCGGCACTGATCGGCCCCAGCTGCTGATCGCGCCAGATGAGGTGTGCCAGACGCAGACTGCCCGCGGGCAGGTCGGCAAGCTCAGCGGGATACGGCGTCGGCTCGATGCCGACATCGATAGCCTCGGTAAAGTTGCCTGGCGCACTGGCGGTCTGCGTCTCCTGCTCGGCATCCGCGGGCCACAGGGCATCGAGATTCAGGGTGTCCAGGTCCAGAATCAGCGGTCGCGCGGCGCCTGACTGCCACACCAGCTCGCCACTGGCGAGCTGACCATCCAGCGTCGCGGCCAGCCCCAGCCCTTGCTGCTGCGAGCTCTGGCGCGGCGCGGCCTCGAGCGTCATCGGCCCCGTACACCGGGACTGGATCATCAGGCAATCGGTGGCAACGCGCAGGCGTGACAAGGCACGCAGGGGGTCGCTCTGCTCAGCGTCGCTGCCCCCATCACTCGCGCTGCCATCACCGGAGAGCGCTCCCGCCCACGACTTCCAGAGCTCGGGGGCGAGGGTCGGCGTGCGCCAGGCGATGTCCCAGCCGGTCTGGGTGGGCCACTGCGGGTCACTCGGCCAACGCTCCAGCCACAGCTGCCCCGTCATCGGCACCGTACTGCCATCGTCACGCGTATTGCCGCCTTTCCAGCGTGCACGGGCGCGATTGTCGAGGCGAACATCGCCGCCACCCTCCGCGAGCCCGATATCCACCGCCAGCGGAGCCGCCTGATCGCGCGTCTTGCCAAAGGGTGCCGGCAGATTGATGGCGACTCCCTTGAGGTCACTCGAGAGCGCCAGACTGGCGCCGTCATCCGGCAGCATCAGGCGCGCCTGGTAGTTGAACTCGCCGCCCAGCGCGCGCGGGCTCTCGCCGTCCTGCAAGGCGGCCCGGGTGTTCTCGGCGGCATCGCCGATCAGGTGCTCGGGCGCGCCCAGCCAGCTCAGCACCGGTGCCAATGGCGCCTTGCCATCGAAGGTGATCGCGCCCTTGCTGCTTGAATCTGCCTGTCCGATGTAGAGCGCCGCCTTGACCGCACCGCCGAACAACTTGCCGGAGAGATTGCCGGCCAACTGTTCACGGCGCCCCTCGGGGCGGGATGGGTCATGCACGAACTCGAGTGGCCCGCGAATGCCCTCAACCTCGATGCCCGGCCCCGGGAAGGCCAGCGTCGCCGCCTGGCGCTCGCCGACCTTGCCCGCCGCCGTGATGCGCGTCTGCTCGGCGTCCTCCAGCGGCACGCGGATATCCATCGTCGCATCCACCGAGCCCTTGCCCTGCCATTCGGCGATCAGCGCTGCGGTATCCTCGAGCGGCGCATGCGAGAGCAGGTCGAACAGCGCCTCGACGCTGCCGGTCACATCACCCTGAATCTTCAAGGTGTTGTCCTGCATGTCGACGTCGGCCTGACGCACCGCCAGGGGCGCTGCACTGCCCAGCGCCGTGGCCGGCTGAGAGTGCGCCGCCGCGACCGTGGCACTCAGCGTATTGTCATGCAGCGCGAGGTTGCCCTTCACGCCCTCCAGCGCAGGCCAGCCCTCGGCATAACCGAGTCGCCCATCCTCAATGGCCAGCTCAAGGTCCATCGAATCGCCGGGGCCATAGCCATTTTCACCATTGTCGTCATCCCACACCTGAGTGAGATGCAGGCTGCCCTCGGGGACCTGCCCCGCGACATCGCGTGTCAACCACTCGCTCAGCGCCGGGTCCAGCACCTTCATCGGCAACCAGGAGGCCAGCGGAATGCTGCGGGCGTTCACGTCGCGCATCTCGAGATCCAGCTGGAAGCGATCATGGTCCTGTGCGGGAATCTGCAGGCCGAAGCCGCCCGTCACATCGGCGCCAGCGCGCTGGATATGCAGGTCATGCCCCGAGACGCTGCTGCCACTGTCATCGACCTTGACCTCGACCACTCCGTCGGCAGCCTCGAGCTGCCAGCCGTCGCCGAAGACCTCGGGGAAGTGGAAGCGCATGCCCTGGTCACCGCGAAACGCGATCCGGCTCGCGATGCCACCCTCATCAAGACTCTGCGCGGTGACCCAGGCCGCCAGGGGTCCGAGCCCCGGGGCACCCTGCCAGGGTTCCACCTCGGCGCCGGTGAGGCCCAGCGCCAGCTTCATGGTCAGCGGGGCATCGAGGCCAATCCCGGCCAGCGACAGGGAGAGGCCAGTGGCCGTGCCACGCGGATCGAGAGACTCGAGCACATTGCCCAGCTCGCCGAGCGCCAGCACATTGCGCCAACGTGCCACCTTCTCCAGATCGAAACTGCTGGTGACCAGCGACACGCTGCCCTCGGCGAGATCCCCCGACAGCGAAATACGCTCTGGCAGACTGGCAAGCGCCGCGGAGACTTCTGGCGATGACGCCGCTTGCGGCGCTTGGCCGTCACTATCTGCCACCGAAGCGTCGGCCGCCGGAGTGCCGGCCACCGGGGCGTCATCGAGTTGCGAGGCGCCGACCGAGATCTGATTGAGCCAGGCCTGCCAGCGATCACTGCCCGCCAGGTCGCGCAGCCACTGGCCACGCGCATGAATGTCCTTGAGCGCCAGCTGGGCGCCATGGTGATCCAGCGTCAGGCGATTGAGATCAAGACGCAGACGAGCATCTTCCAGTCGCGCGTCACGCCAGCGCGCCCACAGCGTCGCGTTGCCATCGGCGTCGCGCAGCATCAGGCTGTCGCGCTCGCCCATCAGGCGCCCGACACTCGCCAGCGCACCGGCGTCCAGCTCCACCTGCAGCTGGGCCGAGTAGTCGGCGAGGCCGTCATCTCCCGGCAGCACCTCCAGCACGGCGCTGACACCGGCCTGAGGCGATTCCCCGACCCGCAACTGGCCTTCCAGATGCGCGCGATCGCCTTCTCCCGACAGCAGCAGCTCGGCGGCATTCAGGTTGAGGGTATCGTTGCGACCATGCAGCACCAGACGCACGTCCTCGAGCCGCACACGCTGACGCGCCAAAAGCGCCAGCCCCTGCTCCGTCTGCGCAAGGCTCATCTGTCCTTCGGGTTCGAGCGCTTCGGGAGGACGCGGCGGCCCTGGCCAGCCCCAGCTGCCATCTTCGCGCTGGTACAGATGCACGATGACGCCGGTGGCGGTGGCGCGATCAAAGACAGGCGCCAGATGGCGCAGGGAGGAAAGTACATCGAGACGGGTTTCCAGATGCGACACGCTCAACAGCGGCGCCGCCTGCATCTCGTTGGGTCGAAAGAGGTTGAGACCCGACAGCTTGATGGCCGGATCAAGGTGATCCATGCGGCCCTCAAGCGATGACATCCCCACATTGGAGTGGGTCTGGGTGGCAATGAAGTCACTGATGGACTCACTGCGCGAATCCAACGTGGTCAACCACCAGCGCAGGCCCCCGATCAGGATGGCCAGCACCGCCAGCAGCACCGCGAGCGCCATCAGCAGCCCGCGCGCCCAGCGCCGCCCACGCGAGGGTGGCGCTGGCGTCGCAGCTGACGAAGACGGGGCGTCTTCGACGCCCTCCTGCGCCGCCTCTTGCGAGGTAGAACGTGCCGCCTCTGGTGAGGTAGAACGGGTCACTGGTGGTTCTCCGAACAGGACAGACTCACGATGTGGATAACGCGACTCCCGGCTTCATCGCAGGCGCGGCGGCTGACAGATCACATGAGCACAATATCGTACTGCTCCTGGGTGTAATGCGCCTCGACCTGGAAGCGGATGGTCTTGCCGATGAAGCTCTCGAGGTCCGCCACGGCCGCGGATTCCTCGTCCAGCAGGCGATCGACCACGTTCTGCGAGGCCAGCACCATGTAGGTATCCGGGCTGTAGGCGCGCTCTTCGCGCATGATCTCGCGGAAGATCTCGTAGCAGACCGTCTCCGGCGTCTTGAGGGTGCCGCGCCCCTGACAGGTCGGGCAGGCCTCGCACAGCACCTGTTCCAGACTCTCGCGCGTGCGCTTGCGCGTCAGTTGCACCAGGCCCAGCTCGGTCACGCCGGTCATCTTGTTCTTGGCATGATCACGCTCCAGCGACTTCTCGAGCACTCGCAGCACCTGGCGCTGGTGCTCGGTCTCTTCCATGTCGATGAAGTCGATGATGATGATGCCGCCGAGATTGCGCAGCCGCAGCTGGCGCGCGATGGCGGTCGCCGCCTCGAGATTGGTCTTGAAGATGGTCTCTTCGAGGTTGCGATGACCGACGAACCCCCCGGTGTTGACGTCGATGGTGGTCATCGCCTCGGTCTGGTCGATCACCAGATAGCCGCCACTCTTGAGCTGCACCTTGCGGCCCATCGCCTTGTGCAGCTCATCCTCGACACTGAACAGATCGAAGATCGGCCGCTCGCCGGGGTAATACTCGATGCGCCCTTCCATGTCCGGCATGAACTCGCTGGCGAACTCCTTGAGCCGAATGAAGTTCTCGCGCGAGTCGATGCGCACGCGCTCGATCTCGTCACGCATCACGTCGCGCAGCGTGCGCATGAACAGCGGCAGATCATCATAGATCACGCTGGGCACGGCGGCGGTCAGGCGACGCTCGCTGACCTTGCGCCACAGGCGCAGCAGGAAGTGCATGTCCTGCTTGAGCTCGGCCTCGCTGATGCCTTCGGCCGCCGTGCGCAGAATGAAGCCGCCGGGCGCTTCCGGGTCCAGCGCCGTCAGGCACTGCTCGGTGAGCTCCTTGAGGCGGTCACGCTCGGCATCGCTCTCGATGCGCTGCGACACGCCGGTATGCGGCGAGTCCGGCATGTAGACCAGGTAGCGTGACGGCACCGACAGATGCGTGGTCAGCCGGGCGCCCTTGGTGCCGATGGGGTCCTTGGTGACCTGCACCACCAGTGGCTGGCCTTCGCTGAGCAGCTCGCGGATCGAGAGCTGCTCATCATGCGGCGTGTGCGCCGGCATGACTTCCTGGGCATGGATGAAGGCGGCCCGTTCGAGACCGATGTCGATGAAGGCCGCCTGCATGCCGGGCAACACTCTCACCACCTTGCCACGGTAGATGTTGCCGACGATGCCGCGTCGCCCGCTGCGTTCGATGAAGGCTTCCTGCAGGACACCGTTCTCGACCACCGCCACGCGGGTCTCCATCGGTGTCAGGTTGATCAATACCTCGCCGCTCATAGCGCAAGTCCTTGTAAAGTCGTTGCTTGCGATTATGACATAGCAAGGGAGCCCCCGGCTGTGATCTATCGACTAAGGATTTCCTGCAACGGGTATTTTGTGCCACGCACGCAAGCCATCGTCCATCACGATGGCGCTGGAGTGCTGTCTCGACACCCGACTGACGCAGTGCGGAACATCCCCCCGTCAGAGCGGTTGCCACGGCTGAACGCCCGCCTTGCTCAGAAGCTCTGCGGTCTCATGCAGCGGCAGTCCGACCACTGCGCTGTAACTGCCCTCTAGATGACTGACGAAGACGGCGCCGAGCCCCTGGATGGCGTAGCCACCTGCCTTGTCAGCCGGCTCACCGGTCGCCCAGTAGCGCGCAGCCTCCTCAGGGGTGATGGTGCGGAAAGTCACGCGGCTCTCGACCAGCTCGCTCGCGCAGCGCATGTCGCGCCCGGCGTCGCCATGACACAGCGCCACGCCACTGAGCACCTGATGGCTGCGCCCCGACAGGCTGAGCAGCATCTCGCGCGCATCGGCCTCATCGCGCGGCTTGCCGAGAATGCGTCCATCCAGTGCCAGCGCGGTATCCGCGCCGAGCACTCGCCGCCCCGCCGTCTGGCCTGCCGTCCGCTGCGCCAGGGCCGCGAAGCCGGCCTGCGCCTTCTCCCGCGCCAGACGCAGCACGTAATGCTCCGGCGACTCATTGGCCTGCGGCGTCTCATCGATATCCACCGGCGCCACCTCACACTGGATGCCGATACTGGCCAGCAGGTCGCGACGACGCGGCGACCCCGAGGCCAGAATCAATTCCGCATGAGCAGCGCCCTGTTGATCAGTGCCCTGTTCATCAGTGCCCTGTTGAGCAATGCCCTGAGGCCTTACTTTGCGCTGCCCCGCGGCGTCAGAGTTCGCAAAGAGTGAGGAAGTGGGGCTTTCGGTATCAGGTGTGGATGGCCTGGAAGTGGATGACCTGGAAGTGGACGACATGGAAGACCTCGTGAAGAGAAACATGGCTGACAAGTACCAGAAAGCCGCCCGTAGGCGGCTTTTGGAAGCTCATAAGAAGCGCTATCGACGTGCCAGTGGCACTCAGGCCGCGACCCGCCGACGCAGCATCTGCAGCAGGGTATAGAGCCACGGCCACAGTGCGCCACCGATGACCGCCGAGAGCAGGAACGACAGGCTGACGGGGCCGGCACCGAACAGGCTGCGCAGCCATTGATCCAGCAACTGCGCGATGCCCAGCACCACGATCACCAGCAACGCCTGCTGCAACAGTGAATAGGCGCGAATGCGCTGATAGAGCAGCACACCCATGAAGGCCGTCAACGACAGTACCAGGGCGTTGTGCCCCAGCGGTGCGCCCTGCAGGACATCCAGCGCCAGCCCGAACAGGAAGCCGTGGAAGACTCCGACACTCTGCGGCGAGACGATGCACCAGTAGACCAGCATCAGACCCAGCCACTGGGGCCGCCAGATCAGCCATACATCCGGCAATGGCATGACCTGCAGACACAGCGCCAGCAGCAGCGAGAACCAGCACAGCAAGGTGGTCTGGGGACGAAAGGCCATCAGTTGTTCTCCCCGGCAGCATCGGTGGGTGCCTGAGCGTCTGCCGCATCCTCGGCGGAGCCTTGTGCGGCGTCGTCACCTTCAGGTTTGGGCGCCGCCAGGTTGTCACGCGGCAACTCATCGAGGCTGTCATCGACATACAGGTTGTCGGTATCCACCGGCGGCGGCATCTGAATCAGGAAGTTGCGCGAGCGCTCCAGCTGCGCGATGGGCTCGGCACTCACGCGGGCGAACGGCTTGCCGGGATCATGATAGACCTCGGTGACACGTGCCACCGGCAGGCCGCGCGGAAAGCGCAGCGCCAGTCCGGAAGTCACCAGCAGATCACCGACACGAATATCGGCGGTATCCGGCACATGCAGCACATCGACCTGGTCGATCTTGCCACTGCCCTGGGCGATGAAGCGCAGACCATTGCGATTGATCTCCACCGGCACGGCGTGACTGGCATCACTGATCATCAGCACGCGACTGTTGTAGGCCGAGGTGGAGATGACCTGGCCGACGAGGCCATAGGCATCGAGCACCGGCAAGCCGATGCGCACGCCATCCTGCTCGCCGCGGTCCACCACCATGCGGTGGGAGAACGGGTCAGCATCGAGGGTCAGCAATTGGGAGGTGATATAGGGGATATCGCTACGCTGCCCGGCATTGAGCAATTCGCGCAGGCGCGTATTCTCGGAGGTCAGGCTCGCCATGCGTTGCACACGGCTGGACAGATTGAGCAGCTGTTCGCGCAGCGCGCGATTCTCGTCGGCCAGCTCCTGCTGGTCGGCAAACACCAGCGCGCCCCAGCTGATGCCTTCCGTCGGCAAGCTGACGACCCACTGCACGGGCGATACCAGCGTCGCCATGCTGGCGCGCACATCGACCATCCAGCTGAAGCGATCTTCGGCAAACATCAGCGCGAGTGACAGCACCGCGCACAACAGCATGCGGTAGCCGGGCACGGGGCCACGCGTGAACAGGGGTTTGATAGCACTTCCTCCGACAGGCCGGGACCAGCCGTACAGCACACAGCATGCCCGGCCCCGGACGAGGTCAATCGCTCGACAGCAGCTCGAAGGTGTGCTGATCGATCATTTCCAGCGCCTTGCCACCGCCACGCGCCACGCAGGTCAGCGGGTCTTCGGCGATGATCACCGGCAGGCCCGTCTCTTCCGCGATCAGCTTGTCGATGTCACGCAGCAGCGCACCACCACCGGTCAGCACCAGGCCGCGCTCGGCGATGTCGGAGGCCAGCTCCGGCGGAGACTGCTCGAGCGCGCTCTTGACCACCGAGACGATGGCCGCCAGCGGTTCCTGCAGCGCATCGAGGATCTCGTGGGAGTTGAGCGTGAAGGAACGCGGAATGCCCTCGGCCAGGTTGCGGCCGCGCACGTCGATCTCGCGCAGCTCGCCACCCGGGTAGGCACAACCGATCTCTTCCTTGATGCGCTCGGCCGTCGCCTCACCGATCAGGCTGCCGTAATGGCGACGCACATAGGAGGTGATGGCTTCGTCGAAGCGGTCACCGCCGATACGCACGGATTCGGAATAGACCACGCCGTTGAGCGAGATGATGGCGATTTCAGTGGTACCACCACCGATATCGACCACCATGGAGCCCATCGCCTCTTCCACCGGCAGGCCCGCACCGATCGCGGCAGCCATCGGCTCCTCGATCAGGTAGACCTCACGCGCGCCGGCCCCTTCGGCCGATTCCTTGATGGCGCGACGCTCGACCTGGGTCGACATGCACGGCACACACACCAGCACACGAGGGCTGGGTGTCAGGAAGGTGCTCTGATGCACCTTGCGGATGAAATGCTGGAGCATCTGTTCGGTAACGGTGAAGTCGGCGATGACGCCGTCCTTCATCGGACGGATGGCCGTGATATTGCCGGGGGTACGCCCCAGCATGCGCTTGGCATCGGCACCGACGGCCGCCACACTGCGGGCATTCCCGGACTGGCGAATGGCCACGACTGAGGGCTCGTCGAGCACGATACCGCGACCGCGCACATAAATAAGCGTGTTGGCAGTACCCAGATCGATCGACAGATCGCTCGAGAACAGCCCACGTAAACGTTTAAACATGGAAGTTGATCACCTAGTCCAGACCGGAACCCTGTGCAGACGCGAACGGTACCATTGCCACCCCATGGCGGCAAGCTGACACGCCTGCCAGAGCGACGCAGATGTGGTACATTTCACGCCGAATCACACTGTAACGGCGCATTCGGCGACAGATTGCTCCATCGCTGCAAAGCGCGCTGTTTTACAGGGTAACGGGCATCGGGTTTGCCGGGACACCACAATTTTCGAATTCGGCCTTTCGCGTACCTTGCGCCAGCCGATTCCGCGTGGTCGTCTCCGACTCCTGCCGTCACCTCAAGCCTCTCGAAGCCAAGACAGGGAAACTTCAATGGCCCTTGAACATTCAGATGTGCTGCGTGCCGCTCACCTCGCACGCCTGGGTCTTGCCTCGCAGGATGCCGAAGCCTACGTCGAGGATCTCGACCGGATTCTCGCCATGGTCGACCAGCTGCAACAGGTCGATACCGACGGCGTCGCACCGCTGGCGCACCCGCTGGAAGCCACGCAACGCCTGCGCGCGGACGAAGTCACCGAATCGAATCAGCGCGAGCGTTTTCAGCAGGTGGCCCCGGCCACAGAGCAGGGTCTGTATCTGGTTCCGCGCGTCGTCGAGTGATCTCGCCTGGCAGGTCGCTCACGCATCGTGACCGGCTGCCATCGGATACCACGTCACGCGGCACGCCCCGTCCGCCCCGGAATTTCTGCGGACGATGCCCGGCGCATCGTCTGCACTGATGGAATCGAACATGTCATCGTCCATTGCACTACATGACAAGACGCTCAGTGAGCTGGCGCAAGGCCTGGAGGCCGGCGAATACACCAGCCGCGAGCTGACGGAAGCCTTCCTGGCCCGTATCGAACGCCTCGACGGCGAGCTCAACAGCTACATCACCCTGTGCCGCGAAGACGCGCTGCGTGATGCGGATGCCGCCGATGCGCGCCGTGCCGCTGGCAATGCCGCCGCGCTGACCGGCGTACCGATGGCCATCAAGGACATCTTCTGCACCGAAGGTGTGCGCACCAGCTGCGGTTCGAAGATGCTCGACAACTTCGTCGCGCCCTACGACGCCACCGTGATCGAGAAGCTCAAGGCCGAAGGCGTGGTGATTCTCGGCAAGACCAACCTCGATGAGTTCGCGATGGGCTCCTCGAACGAGAACAGCCACTACGGCGCCGTCAAGAACCCGTGGGATCTGTCCGCCGTCCCGGGTGGCAGCTCCGGTGGCAGTGCCGCCGCCGTCGCCGCAGGCCTTGCGCCGGCCGCCCTGGGCACCGACACCGGCGGTTCCATCCGCCAGCCGGCCGCCTTCTGTGGCATCACCGGCCTCAAGCCGACCTACGGTCGCGTCTCGCGCTACGGCATGATCGCCTACGCCTCCAGTCTCGATCAGGGCGGCCCGATGGCCCGCTCCGCCGAAGACTGCGCGCGCCTGATGAACGTGATCGCCGGCGCCGACCCGCGCGACTCCACCAGCGTGGTGCGTGGCGTGCCGGATTACGTCGAAGGACTGGACTACAACCTCAAGGGGCTGAAGATCGGCCTGCCGAAGGAATACTTCGGCGAAGGCCTGTCCGAGGAAGTCGAAGCTTCCGTGCGTGCCGCGATCAAGGTCTTCGAGGATGCCGGTGCCAGCGTGCAGGAAATCTCGCTGCCGCATACCCACCTGGCCATCCCGACCTACTACGTGATCGCGCCGGCCGAGGCCTCCTCCAACCTGTCGCGTTACGACGGCGTGCGTTTCGGCCATCGCTGCAAGGACCCGCAGGACCTGGAAGACCTCTACAAGCGCACCCGCGAGGAAGGCTTCGGCGACGAGGTGAAGCGTCGCATCATCATCGGCACGCACACCCTGTCCGAAGGCTTCTTCGATGCCTACTACATCAAGGCCCAGAAGGTGCGTCGCCTGATCCGCCAGGACTTCCTCGATGCCTTCGACCAGGTCGATGTACTGATGGGCCCGGCGGCACCGACCCCGGCGTTCGATCTCGGCGCGCACAAGGACCCGCTGTCCATGTACCTGCAGGATCTCTACACCATCGCCATCAACCTGGCGGGCATTCCGGGCATCAGCGTGCCGGCCGGCCTGGCAGGCAAGCGCCCGGTGGGCCTGCAGATCCTCGGCCCGCACTTCGGTGAGCAGACCCTGCTGGGCGTCGCGCACCAGTTCCAGCAAATCACCGACTGGCACCGCCAGCGCCCGGAATTCGGACAGGAGCAAGCCTGATGCAATGGGAAGTCGTAATCGGGCTTGAGGTTCACGCTCAGCTCGCCACCCAGTCAAAGATCTTCTCCGGCTCATCCACCACCTACGGTGCCGAGCCCAACACCCAGGCCAGCGCCGTGGACCTCGGCCTGCCGGGCACCCTGCCGGTGCTCAACGAGCAGGCCGTGGCCATGGCCGTGCGCTTCGGCCTCGCCGTCGATGCCGCCGTTGCCGGTCGTTCGGTGTTCGAGCGCAAGAACTACTTCTACCCGGATCTGCCCAAGGGCTACCAGACCAGCCAGATGGATCAGCCCATCGTCGGTCCTGGCGTGCTCGAGATCCTTCTGGAAGATGGCACGCGCAAGTCGATCCGCATCCACCACGCCCACCTCGAGGAAGATGCCGGCAAGTCGCTGCACGAAGACTTCCAGGGCATGACCGGTATCGACCTCAACCGTGCCGGCACACCGCTGCTGGAAATCGTCTCCGAGCCGGACATGCGTTCCGCCAAGGAAGCGGTGGCCTACGTGAAGGCGATCCACGCCATCGTCACCTACCTGGGCATCTCCGACGGCAACATGGCCGAAGGTTCCCTGCGTTGCGACGTCAACGTCTCGGTGCGCCCCAAGGGCCAGGAAGCCTTCGGCACCCGCGCGGAGATCAAGAACGTCAACTCCTTCCGCTTCATCGAGCGTGCCATCCACTTCGAGGTGGAGCGTCAGATCGAGCTGATCGAGGACGGTGGCAAGGTCGTGCAGGAAACCCGCCTGTATGATCCGGACGCCGACGAGACGCGCAGCATGCGCACCAAGGAAGAAGCCAACGATTACCGCTACTTCCCGTGCCCGGACCTGCTGCCGGTGGAAGTGGACGAGGCCTACATCGAACACCTGCGCCAGACCCTGCCGGAACTGCCGGCCGAGAAACGCGCGCGTTTCGAAAGCGAACTGGGCCTGTCCGCCTATGACGCCAGCGTGCTGTCCGCCAGCCGCGAGATGGCCGACTTCTTCGAGGAAGTGAAGGATGTCTGCGGCGACGCCAAGCAGGCCGCCAACTGGGTGCAGGGCGAGCTGGCCGGTCGTCTCAACAAGGAAAACCTCGACATCACCGTCAGCCCGGTCTCCGCGGCCCAGTTGGGCGGCCTGATCAAGCGCATCGTCGATGAAACCATCAACGGCAAGGCCGCCAAGCAGGTGTTCGCCGCACTGTGGGATGACGAAGGCAAGAGCGCCGACGAGATCATCGAGTCGCGCGGCCTCAAGCAGGTCACCGACACCGGTGCCATCGAAGCCGTGGTCGATCAGGTGATCGCCGACAACCCGGCCCAGGTGACCCAGTATCAGGAAGCCGAGCCGGACAAGCGTGGCAAGATGATCGGCTTCTTCGTCGGTCAGGTGATGAAGGCCTCGCGCGGCACTGCCAATCCGCAACAGGTCAACAAGGTGCTGAAAGACAAGCTGGATAGTCTCAGCTGAGCCTGTCCATCAGTCGCTGAATGAAAAAAGCCCCCACCGTCATCACGACGCTGGGGGCTTTTTCATGCTCTATCGAACGGCAATCAACAACCGCCTATGCAGGCTCACGACCGCCACACACCTGACAGCCGGGGTCGCGCTTGAGGCCCATGCGGCGCCATTCACCGCTCAGGCCATCGAAGGTGGCAAGGCCGCGATGCACGCTGCCGGCACCGCTGATCAGCTTGAGCGCTTCCAATGCCTGGAAGGCGCCGATGATGCCGACCAGCGGCGCGATGACCCCGCTTTCGGCACAGGTCAGCTCTTCATCGCCCAGCTCATCCGGCGGATACAGGCAGCCATAACACGGCGCCTGTGGCTCACGGCGATCGAACACCGCCAGCTGGCCGGAGAAGCGTATCGCCGCGCCGGACACCAGCGGGGTGCCCGCTGCCACGCAGGCGGCGTTGATCGGGAAGCGTGAGCTGAAGCGATCAGTGCAATCGAGCACCACGTCTGCGGCGGCCACCTGCTCGGACAGCGCCTCACCCTGCAGGCGCTCTGACAACGCGATCACCTCGGTATCGGGATTGATCGCCAACAGCGAGGCGGCGAGTGATTGCGCCTTGGGCTGATCGATGTCGGCGTCACCATGGGCGATCTGGCGCTGCAGATTGGACAACTCGACGTGGTCATCATCGGCCACCACCAGGGTGCCGATGCCCGCGGCTGCCAGATAGAGCGCTGCCGGGCAACCCAGACCACCCGCCCCGATCACCAGAACCCGCGCCACCAACAGGCGCTGCTGCCCGGCGATGTCGACCTGAGGGAGCAGGATCTGGCGCGAGTAGCGCAGCAATTGCGAATCTTGCATGGGAGAAAAGCCGCCTATCGGTAAATGAAGTGAGAAGCCACGAGCCCTGCCCGACAACAACAGGGCTTGCCATTACTTGGCATCCAGCTCCTCGATATCGGGCACATGCAGCGAGAACTGCTCCTTGACCTCTTCCATCACCACATAACTCTTGGATTCCTTGACGCCCGGCAGCGTCAGCACCACATCGCCGAGCAACTGACGATAGGCGGACATTTCCGGAATCCGGCACTTGAGGATGTAGTCGAACTGACCGGAGACCAGATGACATTCCTGGATCTGCGGCAGCTTGGAGACGGCGCGGCGGAACTCATCGAACACCGACGGCGACTGCGTCTCGAGACTGATCTCGACGAAGACCAACAGATTGGCCTTGAGCGCCTTGGGGTCGAGCACCGCCTTGTAACCGCGGATGACGCCGGCACGCTCGAGGCGTTTGACGCGCTCCAGGCACGGCGTGGTGGAAAGGCCGACTTCCGAGGCGAGGTCGACATAGGAGATACGGGCATTCTCTTGCAGGCAACGCAGAATCTTGAGGTCGATGCGGTCCAGAGAGCGTGATTTTGCTTTCATTGTAATAGTTTTCCCAGCAGGGTGACTTGCAGCAGGATCATCCGTGCTCCTGGCTTCCGTGCAGTCAGGCCGTCGGATAACAAGGGGGTTATCAGATGACCATGCCAATCATGCAGGTTCATTACTATCATACCCGGCCAACAGGGGATACGCCTTCACTGGCGGTACTGTGACGAGGATTCCACGCAGACTCCACTGAAAACGGTGGAATGCACTACAGGGGTGCCAAGCGCGAGGATGTCAGCGGGGAGCACGCACGGGCACCGCTACCCGGCGCCCGGCGATCATCAGGCCAGCTTGCCCAGCGTGATGCGTTCGCGCCCGCCCAGGTCTTCCAGGGTCTCGACGTCGACGAAGCCGCCGGCACGCAGTGCCTCGCGCACTTCATTGCCTTGGGTAAGGCCATGTTCCAGCATCAGGTGGCCGCCTGCGGCCAGGTGCTGCGGCGCAGTGGCGATCAGATGCAGGAAGTCCGCCAGCCCTGCCTCGGCCGCGACCAGCGCCGAGCGCGGCTCGAAGCGCACATCGCCCAGCGCGAGATGCGGGTCATCATCGGCCAGATAAGGGGGGTTGGCGGTAATCAGCGCAAAGCCGCTCTCGATAACGGCACTGAACCAGTCACTTTGGCGGAATTCGGCATTGGCGATCGCCAGACGCTCGGCATTGCCGCGTGCAAGCTGCACGGCCTCCTCGATGAGATCGACCCCCAGCACCTGCCACTGCGGGCGATGACGCGCAAAGGCCAGCGCGATGGCACCGGTGCCGGTGCCGAGATCCAGCAGCTTGCCGCTGGTGGCCTCGGCCAGTTCCAGCGCGCACTCCACCATGACCTCGGTGTCCGGGCGCGGAATCAGCGTGGCCGGCGAACAGGCCAGCGTCAGGCCATAGAACTCACGCCGCCCGAGCAGATGCGCCACGGGATGACCCTCGGCGCGACGCGCCAGCAGCGCCTCGAAACGTGCCACGCCCTCGGCGCCGGCCTCGCTCTCGAGATCACGATCGCCCCAGGTGTAGAACCAGGTGCGCTCTCGTCCCATTACCTCGCCCAGCAGCAGCTCGGCATCCAGACGCGGAGAATCGCTGCCCGCCTCGCTCAGACGGGCAGTCGCGGCTGCCAGGGTGACATCGATTCTCACCTTATTGCTCCTGCAGTGCGGTCAGCTGATCGGCCTGGTATTCCACCACCAGCGGCTCGATCACTTCGTCCAGCTGGCCGGCGATCACTTCATTGAGCTTGTAGAGCGTCAGGTTGATGCGGTGATCGGTCAGACGCCCCTGCGGGAAGTTGTAGGTGCGGATGCGCTCGGAGCGATCCCCGGAGCCGACCAGCTTGCGACGGGCATCGGAGGTGGCCTGTGCCTGGGTGTCCACCGCGGCCTGCTTGAGGCGCGCCGCCAGCAGTGACATGGCGCGCGCACGGTTCTTGTGCTGGCTGCGCTCATCCTGACACTCCACCACCACGCCGGTGGGCAGGTGGGTGATGCGAATCGCGGAGTCGGTAGTATTGACGTGCTGACCACCGGCGCCGGAGCTGCGATAGGTATCCACGCGCAGGTCGGCCGGATTGATGTCGACGTCGCCGACTTCATCGGCCTCGGGCATCACCGCCACGGTGCAGGCCGAGGTATGGATACGCCCCTGGGATTCGGTGGCGGGCACGCGCTGTACGCGGTGCGCGCCGGACTCGAACTTGAGGCGCGAGTAGACGCCCTCGCCCTTCACGCGGGCGATGACTTCCTTGAAGCCGCCGTGCTCGCCGTGGCTGGCGCTGACGGTCTCGACCTTCCAGCCCTTGAGCTCGGCGTAGCGCGAATACATCTTGAACAGGTCACCGGCGAACAGCGCCGCCTCGTCACCGCCCGTACCGGCGCGCACCTCGAGGAAGACGTTGGCGCCATCATCCGGGTCACGCGGAATCAGCAGCTGGGTGATCTCGGCTTCCAGCGTCTCGAGCGCCGCATCGGTATCGCGGACTTCCTCACGCGCCATGTCGCGCATCTCGGGATCACTGTCCTCCGCCATCGCCAGCGCGGCGTCACGGTCTTCGTTCAGGCCGCGATGGCGGCGCCATGCCTCGATCAATGGCTCAAGCTCGGCATACTCCCGCGACAGGTCGCGGAACCTGGCCTGGTTCCCGATCACTTCGGGCTCCGACAACAGTGCGGAGATCTCCTCGAAGCGGTCATGGAAGGTGTCGAGCTTGGTGATGAGGCTGTCTTTCATGAAGGGTCCTGTGATGAATCAGCCGGCGCGAGCAGAAGCGTCTGGGCCGTCTGAAGAATATCCTGGCGATCGTCTCCCGAGGCCTGGCGCAGTGCCAGCGTCGGGTGATGCATGAAGCGATTGGCCAGCTGGCGTGCCAGCTGCGCGACCACTTCCTGGGGGTCGCGTCCCTGATCGAGCTCCGCCAGCGCCTGCGCCTCGCATTCGGCGCGCAGTTGCTCGCCATGGCTGCGGTAGCGCTTGATGACTTCGCCGCCACTGCGCACCCGCTTGAGGTGCAACCAGGCGTTGACGCCCTGGCGAATCAGCTCTTCTGCCTGAGCAGCGGCCAGCTCGCGGTGGCGACGATTCTCGTCGATCACTTCCTGCAGGTCATCGACCGTATAGAGGAAGACGTCGTCGAGGTCGCCGACCTGCGGCTCGATATCGCGCGGCACGGCGATGTCGACCATGAACACCGGCTTGTAGCGGCGCTTCTTGAGTGCGCGTTCCACCATGCCCTTGCCGAGAATCGGCAGCTGGGAAGCGGTGGAGGCTATCACGATATCGGCATTCTCGAGGGCATGCGGAATGCCTTCCAGGCCGATGGCGCTCCCGCCCAGCTCATCGGCCAGACGCTCGGCGCGCGACACGGTGCGGTTGGCGATGCACAGGTTGGCGATGCCCGCTTCCTTGAGATGGCGCGCGACGAGCTCGATGGTCTCGCCGGCACCGATCAACAAGGCGTTGGCCCGCGAGAAGTCATCGAAGATGTGGCTGGCCATGCTGACGGCGGCGTAGGCCACCGAGACGGGGTTCTCGCCGATACCGGTCTCGGTACGTACCTGCTTGGCGACCTGGAAGATATGCTGGAAGAGCTGCTCGAGCTCACCGCCCAGCCCCACCGAGTTGCGCGCGAATTGATAGGCGTCCTTGAGCTGGCCCAGAATCTGCGGCTCGCCCAGTACCATCGAGTCCAGCCCCACCGCGACACGGATCAGGTGGCGTACCGCCTCTTCTCCCAGGTGCTGATAGCTGCAACGCGACAGCTCCTCCACCGGCAGGCGATGAAAACGCCCCAGCCACTCGAGCACCGACTTGGCGCCATCGCTGGTCACGCAGTACAGCTCGGTACGGTTGCAGGTCGACAGCACCGCCGCTTCGGAGACCGCCGGCAGGCGCTTCAATTCGCCCAGCGCGGCATCGAGCTGCGCAGGCGTGAAAGCAACGCGCTCGCGCACGTCAACGGCGGCGGTGCGGTGATTGATGCCAAGGGCAAGAAGGGTCATGGAGTCAGTCGTCAGGGTCTGGCCGGCAGGAATCGGCGTCAATGTCAGGCGGCTCTTGGTGCTGGTCTGCCGCGCGGCCAAGGCCAGGACAGCAGGTAATCCGCGCAGGCTCGGTGCCTTTACACCTGTCGACTCAAATGGGGACAAAGGCGGCTGACATAAAGGCACGCAGGGCTGCCGAAGCGGCTGAGATCGTAATATTAGCGCGCTCATTCTACCACAGCGTCTGTACCACGCGACCCCGCAGCATGTCGCAGCCGATGAGGATTTTCCATGATGATGGCAGGCTATCGCTATCAGCCCGCGCGGCGTCTCTGTCGGCATACGAGGCATCCGGTGGGTCATGCCACTTCCTCGCGTCGGCAACGCTATCCCCGCTCGCCACCAGCCGTTATGCTGCGAGACACGACGCCTTCGTCAGCGCCACGCTGCGCGCATGACCCGGCCTGCGGCTCGACCGCCCCGATCCCTCATCCTGCTCCCACTGACAAACGCGAGGTTGCATGCACGCTTCGACTGCCGCTGAACATAGCCCCCCGCACGCGTACGCCATCCTTGATGCCCCCCGTCGCCCGCGCGGCGGGTGGAAGTCCTGCGTCGTGGGCGGGTTGCTGCTGGGCATGACCGGCTGTCAGTCGATGAGCGACTCCGCGCCCCTGATGGCGCAGCCCGACCCGCTGGCCACGGCGCCGCCCATCCAGCAGGGTCTGGATGCCGACAGCCTCAATCAGCTGCTGAGCGCCGAACTCGCCGGACAGCGCGGTGACTATCCTCGCGCCGCCAATGGCTACCTGGCCGCCAGCCGTCACTTCGATGACCCGGAACTGGCGCGACGCGCCGTGCTCGCGGCCCGTTTCGCCGACAACCCGGCTCTGCTGGAGCGCGCCGCCGAACGCTGGCAGCAACTCGATGAGTCCGCCAGCGAGCCCGGCATCATCCGCGCGCGCCTGGCGGTCGAGCGAGGCGACTGGCAGGCCGCGCTCGAGCAGCGCCTGATGCTCACCGCCAGTGGCGGCAATGGCAATCTGGCGACCCTGGCCGAGCAGGCGATCGATGCCGGTGCCGAACTCGAACCCCTGCTGGCGATGCTGGAGACGCATATCGCCCAGTATCCCGAGCAGCCGATGCCCGAAATTGCCGCGGCACTGTTCGAGGCAGCGCTGGGCAATGAGACACAGGCGCGTGCACGCTTGGTGCGCCTGGAAAGTGCCCACGCCACGCTGGCGGAGCTATGGCTGGCGCGCAGCGAGATCGAACGCAGTGCGGGGCGCCTCGAGGCGGCGCGGCGTGCGGTGGCCCAAGGCCTAGAGATCGCTCCCGATGACAGCCGCCTGATCCTCAGCGCCGCGCAGACCGAACTGGCCAGCGGCGATCTGGACGCCGCACGCGAGCGTATCGACAGCCTCATCACCCGCCATCCCAACGCACCACGCCTGCGCCTGGCGCTGGCCAGCCTCTATCTTGATGCCGATTCCCCCGAGGACGCCCATCGCCTGCTGCTGCCGCTGCTCGACGAAGACCCGGTGCCGGACGCCGCCTATGCCCTGCTGGGGCTGGCCGCCGAGTCCAGCGGCGATGTAGACAACGCCATCCTTTACTACCGTCAGGTGCCGGACGGCGAGCGCTACATTTCCAGCCGCGCCCGCGCCGCCCAGTTGCTGGTCGAACACGAGCGCACGGACGAGGCCCGTCAGTTCCTGGCCGTGGAACGCCTGCGCCATCCGCGTCATGCCATGACGCTGCTCAGCTTCGAGATCGACCTGCTCGACTCCCAGGAGGCGCATGCCGAGGCCGACGCCCTGCTGAGCAGTAGCATCACCACGCGCCGCAAGGCGCTCAAGCAAGCCATCGCCGCCCAAAAGACCGACACGCGCAACACGCTGGAAAGCGAGCTGGGCAGCCTGTTGTTCCTGCGCGGCATCCGCCGTCTGGAAGATGATCAGCTGGGCGGCATGGAAGAAGACCTGCGGGAAGTCATCGCGCTGGAGCCCGACAACGCCAGCGCCTACAACGCGCTCGGCTACACCCTGCTGGTGGAGACGGACCGCCTCGAGGAAGCACTGGCCCTGATCGAGCGCGCCCATGCGCTGTCGCCCGACGACGCGGCCATTCTGGATAGCCTCGGCTGGGGCCGCTATCTGACCGACGACCTCGACAATGCGCTGGCACCGCTGGAAGCCGCCTGGGCCCAGCAGCAGGATGCCGAGATCGGCGCCCATCTCATCGAGGTGTTGTGGGCGCTGGGCCGCGAGGATGAAGCCCGTGGTCTGGCGGTAGAGCTGAGCGAGCGCTTTGAAGAAGCCAGCGAGCTCGAAGCCCTGTTCCAGCACATCCCCGAGCTACGCCCGGTCGTCGACGCGCCCTGAAGGGCACTGCCACGCTACCCGGCACTTTCTGCCCACTGGCGAGTCCATTATCCTGACCCGTCAGTGTGTGGAGTCTCACTCACCGTCACTCATCTTCTCGCCATCCGGAAGGCCTTCGCGTCATGATCACTTCTCCCCTGTCACTTCCCCTGCTGAGCCAGGCACGTCGTCTGCTCGGGCCAGCCCTGCTGGCCATGACACTGGTACTCAGCGGCTGCGCCAGCCAGATGGCCAGCGACAATGCCGGTGACCTGACGCGCAGCGACGGCGACTGGCAGCAACAGGACGCGCAACTTGCCGCCCTGATCCACTGGCAGCTGGCAGGCAAGGTCGGCATTCGCACTCCCGAGGAAGGCCACAGCGCCAACCTCGACTGGCAGCAGGACGGCGATGACTACCACATGCTGATCACCGGCCCGCTGGGTGCGGGGCGCACGACCCTGGTGCGCGACGCCGATGGTGTGCGCCTTTCCTCCTCCGAGGGTGACTTCGAGGCCCCGGATGCCGAGAGCCTGATGCTGGCGCAACTGGGCTGGTCATTGCCGCTGGGCGCCCTCGACAACTGGGTGCGCGGCGTACCGGCCGCTGGCGAACATGACCTCGAGACAGATCAACTTGGCTTCCCGACCACCCTCTACCAGGACGGCTGGGAAGTGGACTATCAGGATTGGACCCGTGCCGAAGGCCTGTGGCTGCCGCGCAAGATGAAGCTCTACTACGGCGACCTCACCGCCACGCTCATCGTCAACCAGTGGCAGGCGCTGTGATCGTGACACCTTCTCCTTCTTCCATGACGACCCCGACAGCCGCATCCGCATCGACCATAACTCTCACCCTGCCCGCTCCGGCCAAGCTCAACCGCATGCTGCATATCACGGGCCAGCGTGCCGATGGCTATCACGAGCTGCAGACGCTGTTCCAGTTTCTCGAGCACGGCGACAGCCTCAGCTTCACGCTGCGCGACGATGAGGCCATCCGCCTCTCGCCAGCCATTGACGGTGTGCCCGAAGAGGCCAACCTGATCGTGCGCGCCGCGCGCCTGCTGCGAGAAGCCGCACACGCGCAGGGCAAGGTCGCGTCACCCACCGCATTGCCCGGTGTCGATATCACGCTGGAGAAAGTGCTGCCGATGGGTGGCGGCCTGGGGGGCGGCAGCAGCGACGCCGCCACGACCCTGCTGGCGCTGGACAGACTCTGGGGGCTCGAGCTTGGCGAAGACGCCCTCGCCGAGCTCGGCCTGTCGCTCGGCGCGGATGTGCCGGTGTTCGTGCGTGGCTTCGCCGCCTGGGCCGAAGGCATCGGTGAACGCCTGGTGCCAGCCCCGCTGGACACCCCATGGTTCGTGGTGATCCACCCCGGCGTCGAGGTCGCGACACCCGCCGTGTTCGGCCACCCGCAATTGACACGTTCCAGCCTCGCGATTAGTATGGCGCGCGCACTGCAGGGGGGCCGCAACGACTGTGAAGTCGTGGTGCGCACTTTGTACCCGGCAGTCGCCGACGCCCTGGACTGGCTGGACCAGTTCGGCACCGCCAGACTGACGGGCACCGGCGCCTGTGTGTTCTGTGCGTTTGACGACGCACGACAGGCCAGCGAGGTGCTGGGTCGACTCGAACTCGAGCGCCCGATGTGGCACGCCTTCTCGGCACGCGGTTGCAATATCTCCCCTCTACATGCCGCTCTGGCTTCGGCCTGAGCACAGCAACTGGTTGAAGTGAACGTTGCTGGGGTATCGCCAAGTGGTAAGGCACCGGTTTCTGGTACCGACATTCCCAGGTTCGAATCCTGGTACCCCAGCCAATCCTGGCCGTTCCCGGTCAACCCGGAATTCTCCACTCCCGAGATCCCACAAGACTCCAAAGGTGGCTGCGCGTGTCAAAACTGATGGTATTCGCGGGGAATGCCAATCCCGCTCTCGCCCGCAAGGTAGCTGAAGCCCTCGATACCCGCCTGGGCCATGCAACCGTCGGTCAGTTCAGCGATGGCGAGATTGCGGTAGAAATCAACGAAAACGTTCGCGGCAAGGACGTCTTCATCATGCAGTCCACCTGCGCACCGACCAACGACAACCTGATGGAGCTGATCCTGATGGTGGACGCGTTGCGTCGTGCGTCTGCGGCGCGTATCACTGCGGTCGTTCCCTACTTCGGTTACGCCCGTCAGGACCGCCGCGTGCGCTCTGCTCGCGTGCCGATCTCGGCGAAGGTGGTCGCGGACATGATGGTCAAGGCTGGCGTCAATCGCGTCATGACCATGGACCTGCATGCCGATCAGATCCAGGGCTTCTTCGATGTGCCGGTGGACAACGTCTACGGCTCACCGATCCTGCTCGACGACATCGAACGTCAGAACTATGACAACCTGATCGTCGTCTCCCCGGATGTGGGCGGCGTGGTACGTGCCCGTGCCATCGCCAAGCAGCTCAACTGCGAGCTGGCCATCATCGACAAGCGTCGTCCCCAGGCCAACCAGGCCCAGGTGATGAACATCATCGGTGATATCAAGGACCGCACCTGCGTGCTGGTCGATGACATGATCGATACCGCCGGCACCCTGTGCAAGGCGGGCGAGGCACTCAAGGATCATGGCGCCAACCGCGTCGTGGCCTATGCGTCCCACGCGATCCTGTCCGGCCCGGCGGTCGACAACATCACCAACTCCGTCCTCGACGAAGTGGTGGTTGCCGACACCATCCCGCTGTCCGACGCCGCGCGTCGTTCCGGCAAGATCCGCCAGCTGACAGTCGCTGGCCTGATCGCCGAGGCGATCCGTCGCGTCAGCAATGAAGAATCCGTCAGCGCCATGTTCCACTGAGTCCTGTCGGCGGGCCCTGCTCGCCGCTGCTCGGGGAAGAGGCACTGACAACGGCAGATGATCCGTCATCTGCCGACAAGCGGCCGGCCCGGAAATCTCCGGGCCGGCCTCATGGATCCGGTAGCGCTCTGGTCGCGGGGGCTACCGGATTCTCATTAGACCCTTGAGGTATCTGCAAAATGAAACTGTTCAAACTGAATGCTGAAGTTCGTGAAGACCTGGGGAAAGGTGCGAGCCGCCGCCTGCGTCGTACGAACGACTTCGTGCCGGCCATCATCTACGGTGCCGACCAGGCTCCGACCCCGGTCATGATCGACAAGCCGAGCCTGTACAAGGCGGTTGACGATGAGGCGTTCTACTCCTCCATCATCACCCTGAATGTTGCGGGCAAGACCGAGAAAGTCGTCATCCGTGACCTGCAGCGTCACCCGTTCAAGCCGCTGCTGACTCACGTCGACTTCCTGCGCATCGATCCGACCCACAAACTGACCATGAACGTGCCGCTGCACATCACTGGTCAGGAAGCCTGTGTCGGTGTCAAGGACCAGGACGGCGTCCTGCACGTCCTGGCGACTGACGTCGAAATCAGCTGCCTGCCGGAAGCCCTGCCGGAATACCTGGAGCTGGACGTGTCCAAGCTGGAAGTTGGCCACACCCTGCACCTGTCCGACATCGCTCTGCCGGAAGGCGCCGAGTCCGTTGCCCTGTCCCACGGTGCCGATCACGACACCGCTGTGGTCAACGTCACTCGTCCGAACATCTCTGCTGACGCAGAAGATGCTGCTGAAGGCGAAGAAGCACCTGCTGCAGAATAACGCAGCCTGATCAAGGAGCCAGACAGCGCATGTCACGAGTGAAAGCGATCATCGGCCTCGGTAACCCGGGGAACGAATACGAAGACACCCGTCACAATGCCGGCGTCTGGCTCCTTGACGCTCTTGCGCGCCACGGTCACACCACGTTGCGTCCGGAACGCAAGTTCCATGGCCAATACGCGAAGGTCCACTTCGCCGGTCAGGATCTGCATTTGCTGTTCCCATCGACGTTCATGAATCGCAGCGGTCAGGCCGTGGCCGCATTGTGCAACTTCTACAAGCTCGCCCCGGATGAACTGCTCGTCGCCCACGATGAGCTGGACATCGACCCCGGCACCGCCCGCTACAAGCAGGGTGGCGGCCATGGCGGTCACAACGGGTTGCGCGACATCATCAGTGCACTGGGCAACGACAAGTCGTTCCATCGTGCCCGCATCGGCATCGGCCACCCCGGCAATGCCAAGCTGGTGACCAACTTCGTGCTCGGACGTCCCGGCAAGACTGAACGCCAGGCCATCGACGACGCCATCGACGAAGTGGTGATGACCCTCCCCGACGCCATCAGTGGCGAATGGGCACGGGCCATGAATCGCCTGCATTCCTTCAAGAGCTGAACCTCTGCATCACCCCTCTCCGAATTTCGGTGATTCGCTCAGCGCATCACCTCGCTTGCGTGCGCGCGTCTCGCCACGCGATCAGCAGCAAAAGGCATCATTTGTCGCGCGACATGCGCCCAATGGATGACCTCGGCGGCATGAGGCCTTACACTTCCCGCCTGTCTTCATTCCGTGCCTGCCCACTCGTTTCCCCGCATGCCCAGTGCCTGTGCACTCAGAGCCTGCTGGTCGAGACGACTGCCAGTGCCACGCCCCATTCGATACGTCACACCAGGATCTAGCGCCATGGGTTTCAATTGCGGCATCGTCGGCCTGCCGAACGTCGGCAAGTCCACTCTCTTCAATGCATTGACCAAGTCTGGCATTGACGCCGAGAACTTCCCCTTCTGCACCATCGAGCCGAACACCGGTATCGTGCCGATGCCTGACCCTCGCCTGAACGCGCTGGCCGAGATCGTCAAGCCGGAGAAGGTGATCCCGACCACCATGGAATTCGTCGATATCGCGGGTCTGGTCGCGGGCGCTTCCAAGGGCGAAGGTCTGGGCAACAAGTTCCTGGCCAACATCCGCGAGACCGACGCCATCGCGCACGTGGTGCGTTGCTTCGAGGATGACAACGTCATCCACGTCGCCAACCACGTCGACCCGGCCGCCGACATCGAGACCATCAACATCGAGCTGGCCCTGGCCGATCTCGACAGCGTCGAGCGCAGCATCCAGCGTCTGGCCCGTGTCGCCAAGGGCGGCGACAAGGAAGCCATCGCCACCAAGGCCGTGCTGGAACGTATCCAGCCGCACCTGGCCGAAGGCCAGCCGCTGCGCAGCTTCGGTCTCAGCGATGACGACCTGAAGATCGTGCGCGGCTTCGGCTTCCTGACCCTCAAGCCGACCATGTACATCGCCAACGTCAGCGAGGAAGGCTTCGAGAACAATCCCTACCTCGATATCGTGCGCGGCATTGCCGCCAACGAAGGCGCCAGCGTCGTGCCGGTGTGCAACAAGATCGAAGCCGAGATCGCCGAGCTGGACGAGGAAGAGCGCGAGATGTTCCTCGACGAGCTGGGCATGGAAGAGCCGGGCCTGGACCGCGTCATCCGCGCCGGTTACGAGCTGCTGGGCCTGCAGACCTACTTCACCGCTGGCGTGAAGGAAGTGCGTGCCTGGACCGTCAAGATCGGCGCTACCGCACCGGAAGGCGCTGGTGTCATCCACACCGACTTCCAGAAAGGCTTCATCCGTGCCGAAGTCATCTCCTATGACGACTTCATCGCCTACAAGGGCGAGCAAGGCGCCAAGGATGCCGGCAAGTGGCGCCTGGAAGGCAAGGACTACATCCTCAAGGATGGCGACGTGGTGCACTACCGCTTCAATGTCTGATGGCTCATCGGTGCCCGGCGACGCCCGGGCCCAGCTGACGCCCTGACAGCCTGCCCTGACAGAACGCCCCTGATCTCTCACGAGGTCAGGGGCGTTCTGCGTTGTGGTGCGGCAAACTGTACAAACAGGGACACCGATCAAGCCATGGAGTTCTCAACCAGTGGAGACCTCAACCAGCGATGGACTCAGACCGCTGAGGGCTCTGCCAGCGGCACCTGCAGCCACTGCGCGGCCTGCCTGGCGAGCTGGTCCGCCAGCGACTGCGCCAGCCGCGAACGCCCCGCCTCGCGTCGCCACACGGCACTCAGCACCAGCTCACCCGCCTGAGGCAGCTGACGAGCGCTCAAGCCGCGCTCCGTAGTGGCGGCATGCGCCGTGAGCGCATCGACCACCGCCAACCCCTCCCCCGCCTGAACCAGCGCCGCCGCCAGTGGATAGGTCTGCACACGCGTCACGATGCGCGGTGAAGATGGCAAAGCGCCTGAAGCTTCCTGCGCCACGCTTGCCAGCAGACCATCGAGTCGCCGCGCCAGCGGGTCGTGCGCTCCCAGCGCGATCAGGCGCTGACCGGCAAGCTCCGCCACCGTCATCGGCGCCTGGTGACAGTCCTGTGCCCAATACCCTTCAGGCGCAAGCACCAGTAGCGGCATGCGCACCAGCGGACGCGTCATCAGCGCAGGATGCGTCGGCGCACTCAGCGTGAAGGCGATATCGACCTCATGCAGCAACAGGGCATCGACGATCTCGCGGGTATGCTGGGTCGCCAGCTCACAGCTGACTCGCGGCTGACGCCGGCGCCACTGACCCAGCGCCTGCGGCAGCAATTGCTGGGCGATGGCAGGCGTCGCCACCACCTTGAGCGTGCGCGCCTCGCCCTCACGCAAGCCATCGACCAGCCGCCTGACATCATCCAGCTGACCGAGCATCCCCTGACTGGCCGCTTCCAGCTTGCGCGCCTCCTCGGTGGGATGAAGCTGCCCTGCACTGCGCGTGAACAGCGTGATGCCCCACTGGCGCTCGACCTGCTGCAGCGCCTTGCTCGCCGCCGGCTGGGAGATATGCAGCAACCGCGCCGCGCCGGTCACGCTTCCGGCCTGCAGGACGGCGTGAAAGATCTCCAGGTCCCTGAGCCGCATGCGCTATCTCCCTGTCCGGTTGTCTAGAGGGCTTACTTGAGGGCGTACTTGAGGGCGCACTTGAGCGCCTGCGCATCAGGTTACCCCATAACCTCGGGTTATGGTGCAGCACATCCTTTTCATTCGCCACTTACGCACGCGACCGGCAAGCTCGAGCACAACGAAACACGACCTTCACGACCCGGGAGCCCAGCATGCAACGCCACGTGACCGTCATCGGAGGCGGCGTGATCGGCCTCGCCAGTGCCCATGCCCTGGTGCGCGCCGGCCACTGCGTGACCCTGATCGACGCCCATGCCGAGGTCGCCAGCGAGACCAGCCACGCCAATGGCGGCCAGCTGAGCTATCGCTATGTGGCGCCATTGGCCGATAGCGGCGTACCCCGCCAGGCCATCAAGTGGCTTTTGGCAGGCAATGAGGCACCGCTGAAACTGCGCCCGAATCTGGACCCCGCACAATGGCGCTGGATGGCCCGCTTTGTGGCCGCCTGCAATCACCGCACGCATCAGACCAGCGCAGCGCAGATGCTCTCTCTGGCGCTGCACAGCCAGGCGATCATGAGCGAGTGGCGCACTCGAGACGCGCTCGGCGACTTCGCTTGGCAGCAGCGCGGCAAGCTGGTGATCCATCGTGACCCGATGGCGCTCGACAAGGCGGCCGCCGCGCGCGTCGCCCCGCAGGACCAACAGGTGCTCGATGCGCGCCAATGCATCGCGCTGGAGCCCTCACTGGCCCATCAGCAAGCCCATCTGTCGGGCGGCATCTTCAGCGCCTCGGACGAGACGGCGGATTGCCATGCCTTCTGTCAGGCGCTGGAGCGCAAGCTGCAGGCCTCCGGGCGCTATACGCGCATCGCCAATACGCGCGTCGCCGCGCTGAGCGCACGCAACGGCCGCATCGCGCAACTCAAGCTCAGACACCTTGATGGCCGCCGAGAACGCCATGCCGTCGAAGAGGTCGTCATCGCGGCCGGCAATCATGCCGCCGAGCTGGTGCGCCCCCTGGGCATCCGCCTGCCCCTGCAGCCGCTCAAGGGCTATAGCCTCACCTTGGCGCTGGCAGCTGACACCCCGGAGACGGCCGCGCCGCGCATCAGCGTCACCGACTCGGCACGCAAGGTGGTCTATGCCGATCTGGAGTCGTCGGCATCACGCCAGCTGCGCGTCGCGGCGATGGTGGATATCGGCCAGCGGGAACGCGACAGCTTTCACCCCGAACTGGATGAGCAGCGCATTGCCGCGCTGCGCAAGCTGGCCAGCACCACCTTCCCCGCAGCCGGCGATTTCGCGCAGGCCACTCCCTGGGCCGGACTGCGCCCCAGCACGCCCAAGGGACCGCCGATCCTCGGCCGTCCCCGGCAAGCGAACAGCCCGGACAATCTGTGGCTGAACGTCGGCCATGGCAGTCTGGGTTTCACGCTGGCCTGCGCCAGTGGCGACCTCATCGCACGCGCCATCTCGCGAGAGGCTATACCCAGCTCTCTCTCCGACAGCCTACCTGATGCCCTCGCTGCGCGGCCGGGACGCTAGCCTGATGAATTCCCTGCCACTTTTTCGCGCTGATGCGTTGACAACATCGCGGACAATCCGTAATATTCGCCTCCGTTGGACGGCTACATAGCTCAGCTGGTTAGAGCACATCACTCATAATGATGGGGTCCCCTGTTCAAATCAGGGTGTAGCCACCAACCAAGATTCGAAAGGCCTGACTGCTTGCAGTCAGGCCTTTTTCGTTGTGCGCGATCCATACGCAAGACTCGCGCATCCGGCGCCCTGCGCCGCAGCCCTCGAGCCAGGTCGCAGGCATCAAAAAGGGCGACCCGTAGGCCGCCCTTTTTCCAGGCTCGTCTTTTTACGATATTACGCTACGCGCCCGCTCTCCCAGCACAATCCGGCTCGACTCAGTCCAGCTGCTCGCGATTGCAGAAGGCTACCAGCACCTTGATCAGCATGGCGACATCGGCACTGCCGGATGTCTCACGAATCGAGTGCATGCCCCACTGCGGCAGCCCCACATCCAGAGTCGGCACCCCCACCTCACTGGCGGTGATCGGCCCGATGGTGCTGCCACAGCCCATGTCGGCACGACTGACGAAGGTCTGCACCGGCACATCCTGCTCGCGACACATCTCACGGAACAGCCCGGCCGTGGTGCTGTTGGTGGCGTAACGCTGATTGGCATTGACCTTGATGACCGGCCCGGCATTCAGCTTCGGCCCATGCCCCGCATCATGCTTGTCGGCGAAATTGGGGTGCACGGCGTGGGCATTATCGCAAGAAATCATCAAGGAGCGCTGCACGAGGCACTGATAGCCTTCTTCGCTGTCCAAGCCGACGTAGTGATTGATGCGCTTGAGCACATCGGCCAGGAAGGGCCCCTGGGCGCCACAGGCGCTGGCACTGCCGACTTCTTCATGATCGGTGGTGACGAACAGCGCCCCCTGACTGCCATCGGCCTCCAGCAGTGCCTCGAGACCGACGAAACAGGACAGCAGATTGTCGAGGCGCGCACTGGTGATCAACTCACCTTTCAACCCCGACTGCGCCGCCGGCTGCAGATCATGCAGACCCAGCTCGAAGTCGACGACATCCGCGACCCGCACGCCGTGCTGCTCCTCGATCAGCTCGATCAACAGCGCATTGAAGGCCTCCGCGGGTGTCCCGGCCTCGTCCCCCAGCTGCATGACCACGGCTGACATCTGGGTCTGGGCATTGATGGCACGCCCGCTGTTGACGTCACGATCCAGATGGATCGCCAGGCTCGGCACGCAAGCAAACGGACGCATGACCGTCAGCAGCAGCGTCTCGCGACGACCGTCCGCATGCCGCACCTGGACACGGCCCGCAAGCCCCAGATCGCGATCGAACCAGGTGCTCAGCAACACGCCGCCATAGGTCTCGACGCCCAGCGCCAACCAGCCCTGACTGGCCTGTGCCGGATTGGGCTTCAGGCGCAGGCAGGGCGAATCGGTGTGCGCACCGATCATCCGAAGTGAGCTCAGCGACGTATCACCCTTCGGGAGCTGAAAGGCGATCAACGAGGAATCATTGCGCGTGACATAGGCGCGCTCACCGGGCGCCAGCTGCCAGGAAGACGTCTCGCTGAGGCGGCGATAGCCCGCCTGTTCAAGACGCTGCGCCATGGAAGCCGTCGCGTGCCACGGCGTGGGAGAAGAAGACAGGAAGTCGAGCAGTGCGGGAACGCGGGAATCCGCAATCGCATGAGTCATGATGGCGTCTGGTCCTCGAAGATATATGCAAGGCACTGTATAAGAAGAAACATGATGGGGAAAACCTGTGACGACCCTTCGATGACATGACTGCCATCCAGCCACCATTCAGCGGGGCGTCGAGAAGCGCGGCATGCCAGCCAAAGCCCTGCGCTGACAGAGTTTTCACAACCCCAACGCATCAACGCCAGACAACTGTGTATGGTGCGTGAGACTGCTACAATGCCCGCTCGACCCCCTGCGGGGAGGTCGTTCAGGGAGCAGAGTGTACATGAATCGGGAGTGCTTCATTGATGAGCCTGTTCGCAAACGTCCGGCGCACGGCATTCGTTGCCCTGTGTCTTGCCATGGCCGGCCCTGCCAGTGCCGCGGTCACCCCTACTGACGCCGATGCACAGGCTGCTCGCGAAGTTGCCGAGTCTTTGCGCTATGGGCATTACGAAGATGTGACCCTGGATGACCACTGGGCCAACCGCGCCTTTACGCAATACCTCAAGACTCTCGACCCCCAGAAAGCCTATCTGCTGGATGCGGACATCAGCGAGTTCAGCGACCTGCGCCATGATTTCGACGACGCCATGGTCGATGGTGATCTCGAGCGTATCTATGGCCTCTACGAGCGCTATCAGCAACGCCTCACCGCACGCCTCACCTGGCTGGTGAAGACGCTGGATGCCAAGCCGAGCTTCGATTTCGACAAGGATGATCGCCTGGCGCTGGACCGCAAGGACAGCCCGTGGGCCGATAGCGAGCAGGAGCTCGACGAGCTGTGGCGCAAGCGCCTCAAGAATGCCTGGCTGTCGATGTCGCTGTCCGACAAGAGCGATGACGAGATCGCCAAGACGCTCAGCGAGCGTTATTCCAACCAGCTCAAGCGCATCAAGCAGACCAACGATGAAGATATCCTGACGCTGGTGATGCATGCCGTGACCGGCAGCATCGACCCGCACAGTGAGTACTTCTCTCCGCGCCAAGGGGAGTCCTTCGACATCCAGATGAAGCTGTCACTGGATGGCATTGGCGCCCTGCTGCAATCCGAAGGTGAATACGTCAAGGTCTCGAGCCTCGTGCCCGGCGGCCCTGCCGAGAAGGATGGCGAGCTCAAGCCGGCCGACCGCATCGTGGCCGTCGGCCAGGGTCAGGGCGACAGCGAGTGGACCAACGTGGTCGGCATGCGCCTGGATGACGTCGTGGACCTGATCCGCGGCCCGAAGGGCTCCGTCGTGCGCCTGGAAGTGATTCCGGCCCAGTCGCTGGATGTCACCAAGACGCGTGAACTGGATATCACCCGCGACACCGTCAAGCTCGAGGACCAGGCCGCCAATGCCAAGGTCATCGACGTCAAGCGCGATGACGGCGTCCACAGGATCGGTGTCATTCATGTGCCCGCCTTCTATGTCGACTTCGATGCCTGGCAGGCCGGTGAAGACGACTACCGCAGCACCACCCGCGACGTGGCGCGCCTGATCGACGAACTGAAGGCCAAGCAGGTGGAAGGCATCATTCTCGATCTGCGCAACAACGGCGGCGGCGCCCTGCAGGAAGCCAATTCGATGATCGGCCTGTTCATCGATCGCGGCCCCACCGTGCAGGTGCGTGACGCACGCGGCCGTATCAGCCTCTACGGCGATACCGACGCCGGCACCCACTATGACGGCCCGCTGACCGTGCTGGTCAACCGCCTCTCGGCCTCGGCGTCCGAAATCTTCGCCGGCGCGATTCAGGACTACGGCCGCGGCCCGATACTCGGCAGCCAGACCTTCGGCAAGGGCACGGTGCAGACCATCTCCTCGCTGAGCGAAGGCGAGATCAAGCTGACCCGCGCCAAGTTCTATCGCATCTCCGGCGACTCGACCCAGAACAAGGGTGTCAAGCCGGACATCGCTTTCCCCAGCGTCATCGACCCGCAGGAGATCGGCGAATCCAGCCTCGACTACGCGCTGCCCTGGGACCAGGTGCGCCCGGTGAAGTATCGCCGCTACGGTGATCCGGCACGCTATCTGGCCGCATTGCGCGCCCGCCACCAGAGCCGCGTCGAACAGGACCCCAACTTCAGCTACCTGAAGAGCGAAGTCGCACTGTCAAAGGCACTGCGCGCGCAGCAGACCAGCATCAGCCTCAATCGTGAGCAGCGCAAACGCGAGATGGATGCCCAGGAAGCCGAGCAGCTGGCACTGGAAAACAAGCGCCGTCGTGCCCTCAACCTCGAGCCACTGACAAGCTTTGCCGAACTCGATGCCGCCAGCGACCACATCTCTTCCCCCGAGAGTGATCCCGAGCAGGAAGCCGATATCGAAGAAGCCAGCAGCGACAAGGAAGCCAAGGACCCGATCGATCAGGCCCAGCTTCAGGAAAGCGCCGAGATCCTGCTCGACTACGCCCACCTCACCGGTGATCGCTAGACTCTCGTGATCCACACCACGGCCACCGCCTGACGGACACGATCGACCGCCAAGGCCCCTGCTCTCATGCAACACCGAGCGCAGGGGCTTTTTCATGCCACAAAGAAAGCCTGTGGCACGCAGCATCACGGCCGCGCGAGGCAGCAACGCGCGCACAACAATGCACAGGCAGCAACACATACGAAGCAACGACAAGGCAGAAAACGTAGCAGCAGAAACGGAATGGCATGCATCGCAACGCCAGGCAGCTGCCGCGCAGAGGATGACAGCAGAATGCTGGCGACGCGGGAACACGCTCTCGAGGCAGAAAGCACGAAATGCCGAAGCAGGGTGTGGAGCAGGAGCGGACTGGCGAGCAGAACTGACAAGCAAGGATCGCGAGCAGCGCTCAGACGCAAAACTGATGAACAGGGCTTGCGAATAGGGGGCAGGCGCAGAGCCAACAAGCAAAGCTCAGGCAGCGATGGTGCGACCAGCAGAGAACACGAGGGGAAGCAGGGAAGTGATATTGGCTCCTCGAACAGGACTCGAACCTGTGACCCAATGATTAACAGTCATTTGCTCTACCAACTGAGCTATCGAGGAACAACAAAATATCGATCGATATCAGGGCGATATCGAAGCTGACGACGAGGAACTCATCTATCAGCGTCATTTCCGGCATTGGCAGGAAGCCTTGGATTGGCTCCTCGAACAGGACTCGAACCTGTGACCCAATGATTAACAGTCATTTGCTCTACCAACTGAGCTATCGAGGAACGACCGGAAATTCATCTGTCAGTGACATCATCATGGATGCTATCAGGCTGACATTTCAAGCATGCTGCATGTGCTATTGGCTCCTCGAACAGGACTCGAACCTGTGACCCAATGATTAACAGTCATTTGCTCTACCAACTGAGCTATCGAGGAACAACCTTGAACACGCGACGAATTATACGGAAATACTCAATGGCGTCAACCACCTTCGGCCATTCAGACCACCGCAGAACTCGCTCGATTCCTCCTGCCGGATCCACCTCCGAAAGCGCACTAAGCGACATCCAGATGTGACAAGGCCCGCACGGATGCAGGCCTTGGAATCACTGGTGGCTACACCCTGATTTGAACAGGGGACCCCATCATTATGAGTGATGTGCTCTAACCAGCTGAGCTATGTAGCCACACGACGAGGCGTATATTGCAGGTCAGGCTGCTGAATTGCAAGCACTTTTTATCAAAAGCTCAACAGACGAGCCCGACAGGCCGATCAGATCCCCAGCGATGTCTTCACCGCGGCAAGGCCAGGCTGGCCCTCTACGGTCTCGACTCCCTTGAGCCAGGCCTCCAGCACCTGCGGGTTCTGCTTGAGCCAACTGGCCGCCGCGTCATCCGGGTCTTCGCCGCCATCCATGATGTCGCCCATCAGCTGGTTTTCCATCTCCAGGGTGAACTCAAGATTGGAAAGCAGAGCCCCGACGTTGGAGCATGCTTCGCTGTAGCCCGCGCGGGTATTGGTATACACCGTCGCACCCCCCAGATTCGGCCCGAAGTAATCATCGGCCCCTTCCAGATAGCCCATCTCGAAGCGGGTATTCATCGGGTGCGGTTCCCAGCCGAGGAACACGACCCACTCCTCGGCGGCAATCTTCGACTTCACTTCCGCCAGCATGCCGGCTTCCGAGGAGTCGATCATCTCGAACTCACCCATGCCGAAGGCGTCGTCATCGATCATGTCGGCAATGATCATGTTGCCGTCGTTGCCCGCCTCTATCCCGTAGATGCGACCATCGAACTTCTCGAGATTGTCGGCAAGGTCCGCCACCGAGGTCACGCCGGCATCCAGCACATACTGCGGCACCGCCAGGGTGTATTTCGCGCCCTCCAGATTGGCGCGCGGGCGATCGACCTGCCCCTTGTCGATGTAGGGGTCACTGATGGAGGCCATCGACGGCATCCAGTTGCCCAGGAAGACATCGAAGTCATCATTCTTCATGCCGGCATAGGCGATCGGCACCGAGATGGTGTCAGAGGTCGTCTCATAGCCCAGCCCCTCCAGCACGGCACGCGTCAGGGCGGTGGTGGCCGTGATGTCCGTCCAGCCGACTTCGGCGAAACGCACCGTGCGACATTCCTCCGACACGGCGGCCTGGGCCTGATTCGCCATGACCGGCACGGCGATAACGCCCAGTGCCAACAGCACCTTACCAGGTGATCGTTTCATGCTAACCCCTTGTTTTATTGTTCGTTGTCATTCAACTCTCGAGCGTCGCTGCAACGTTCAACCTACGTTGAGATCGACATGCTGCCCCTCCATGTTCTACCGCACTGTAGCGCTTTTACCAACCGGCCTCGCCAACCCACAGTCTTGAACGCCCGCCTATCGCTGGCCGCCACCGGCCCTCGATGCCTCGCCCGCCTCCCCCTCCTGACCATCCCTGACTGCTTCCGACTGCCCCGCCTTGCCTCAACTTGACGCATCGGGAACCAGCCTCTACACTTTTTGTTAATTGAACGTTCAATAAAAACCTTGCACACGACAGCATGGTGCAGCGCTCGCGGCAAACCGGTGATGATCCAGTACCATGGCCACACCAAGTGTCACACCGACCCGATATACGAAAAGGACTCCGTTGATGCCCAAAGTGGGAATGGAACCTATCCGCCGCCGCCAGTTGATCCAGGCCACCATGCAAGCCATCGATGAGGCAGGACTCGCCGACGCGACCGTGGCCCGCATCGCCCGTCACGCAGGTGTGTCCACCGGCATCATCAGCCACTATTTCGGCGGCAAGGATGGCTTGATGGAAGCCACCATGCGCCAGATTCTCACTGACCTGCGCAGCGCCGTCAGTGAGCGTCGCGCCGCACTGGCCGACGATGACGTCCGCAGCCATCTGCGCGCGGTGATCGACGGCAACTTTGATCGCAGCCAGGTCAGCCAGAGCGTCTCCAAGACCTGGCTGGCCTTCTGGGCCTCCAGCATGCACCGCATTCCGCTGGAACGCCTGCAGCGGGTCAACGACAGGCGGCTGATCTCCAATCTATGTGCCCTGTTCCGCCGCTGCATGCCGCTGAACGAGGCACGTGATGCCGCGGCCGGACTGGCCGCCTTGATCGACGGCCTGTGGTTGCGCGGTACGCTGGACCCGACCGGCCTCGATGTCGAGCGCGCACGCCGCCTCGCCTACGAATACGCTGACTACCAGCTGACACGTCACATGGCAGTATCCCTGAACGCGACAGACTCCCCCACTTCCCCTGAACCCAGTAAGGAGCGCACGCATGGCTAACGGCAACGCAAGCTTCCCGACCCAGACCCTCTACATCGGTGGCCGTCGGGTCGAGGCCACCTCCGGCGAGACCTTCGAGACCGTCAACCCGGCCACCGGCGAAGTCATCGCCGAGATCCAGCAGGCCAGCGGTGCCGACGTCGATACCGCCGTCGAAAGCGCCCTGCAGGGTCAGAAGGTGTGGGCCGCGATGACCGGCATGGAGCGTTCACGCATCCTGCGTCGCGCCGTGGACCTGCTGCGCGAGCGCAACGACGAACTGGCGCTGCTCGAGACTCTCGACACCGGCAAGCCGCTGTCCGAGACCGAAGCGGTCGACATCGTCACCGGTGCCGATGCACTCGAGTACTACGCGGGCCTCGCGCCGGCCATCGAAGGCAGCCAGATGCCGCTGCGTCAGGAAGCCTTCGTCTATACCCGCAAGGAGCCGCTGGGCGTCATCGGCGCCATCGGTGCCTGGAACTACCCGATCCAGATCGCCTGCTGGAAGTCTGCCCCGGCCCTCGCCGCCGGCAACGCCATGGTATTCAAGCCCAGCGAAGTCACTCCGCTGAGCGCACTGAAGCTGGCAGAGATCTTCACCGAAGCCGGTCTGCCGGACGGCGTGTTCAACGTCGTGCAGGGCGATGCCCGCGTCGGCGTGATGCTCACCGAGCACCCGGATATCGCCAAGATCTCCTTCACCGGGGAAGCCGGTACCGGCAAGAAGGTCATGTCCGCGTCCGCCTCTTCCAGCCTCAAGGAAGTCACCATGGAGCTGGGCGGCAAGTCCCCGCTGCTGGTGTTCGCCGACTCCGATCTCGACCGTGCCGCCGACGGCGCCATGATGGCCAACTTCTACAGCTCCGGTCAGGTGTGCACCAACGGCACCCGCGTGTTCGTCGAAGCCAGCGTCAAGGACGCATTCGAAGCCAAGATCGTCGAGCGCGTCGCGCGCATCAAGGCCGGCGACCCGCAGGACCGCGCCACCACCTTCGGTCCACTGGTCAGCTTCGAGCACTTGGACAAGGTCGTCTCCTATCTGGAGATCGCCAAGCAGGACGGCGCACGTCTGCTGGTCGGCGGCGAGCGCATGAGCGAAGGCGACTTCGCCAAGGGCGCCTGGGTCGCACCGACCGTCTACACCGACTGCAGCGATGACATGCGCATCGTGCAGGAAGAGATCTTCGGTCCGGTGATGTCCATCCTGTCCTTCGACAGTGAAGAGGAAGTCATCCGTCGCGCCAACGACACCACCTATGGCCTGGCGGCTGGCCTGTTCACCGAGAGCCTGAACCGCGCACATCGCGTGATTCACCAGCTCGAAGCCGGTATCTGCTGGGTCAACACCTGGGGCGAGTCGCCGTCCGAAATGCCGGTCGGCGGCTACAAGCAGTCCGGTATCGGTCGCGAGAACGGTGTCGAGACGCTGTCTCATTACACCCAGACCAAGTCCGTGCTGATCGAGATGGGCCCGTTCGAGTCCGCCTTCTGAGCCATCACTGGCCACAAGGCCTGATGACAGCAGCACCCTCTGGCGCCAGAGGCTGAAGTACCGGCTCTCAAGACCGGACCTCAAGCACCGAGCCTGAGCACCGGGCCTAAGCACCGGGCCTAAGCAAGACCAAGCGCCAGATGCCCCACCTGCCGGCATGTCGAACACTCGCCATGCCGGCTGCACGCCGCGTCGCTCGCCAGCGCCGCGCGCAGTGCCCGAATCCCGATGAGTCGTTGAGCCCCTGATGGCAGCTTGCTGTCATGCGGTGCCCCGACGACTCACCACAGACAAGCAAACGTATCAGCAGCCCGGCAGTGGCCACTCCCCGTCGTGAACGGGGCGTCATGTGCCCGCATGTGGCACCCGATACGAGAGGACCTTCCATGAGCCAATTCGAGCGTGAATACGACTACGTCATCATCGGCGCCGGCAGCGCCGGCAACGTGCTGGCCACCCGCCTGAGCGAAGACGCCGACGTCAGCGTGCTGTTGCTGGAAGCCGGTGGCCGCGACCACCGCTTCGACTTCCGCACCCAGATGCCCGCCGCGCTGGCGTACCCGCTGCAGGGTCAGCGCTACAACTGGGACTTCAAGACCGATCCCGAGCCGCACATGAACAACCGTCGCATGGAATGTGGCCGCGGCAAGGGTCTGGGCGGCTCCTCGTTGATCAATGGCATGTGCTACATCCGCGGCAACGCGCTGGATTACGACAACTGGGCCAAGGACCCCATCCTGGCCGACTGGAACTATCGTGAGTGCCTGCCCTACTTCCGCAAGTGCGAGACGCGCGATATCGGCCCGAATGACTACCATGGCGGCGACGGCCCGGTGTCGGTCACCACGCCCAAGCAGGGCAACAACGAGCTCTATCACGCCTTCATCGCGGCAGGCATCGAGGCAGGCTACCCGGCCACCGAAGACGTCAACGGCTACCAGCAGGAAGGCTTCGGCCCGATGGACCGCTTCGTGACCAAGGAAGGCCGTCGCGCCTCCACCGCGCGCGGCTATCTGGATACTGCCAAGAAGCGCCCCAACGTGACCATCGAGACGCGTGCCACCACCGACGTCATCCTGTTTGAAGGCAAGACGGCGGTCGGTGTGAAGTACGAGCGCAAGGGCCAGGACCACCGCGTGCGTGCGCGCAAGGAAGTGCTGCTGTGCGCCGGCGCCATCGCCTCGCCGCAGATCCTGCAGCGCTCCGGCGTCGGCAATCGTGAACATCTCGAGCCGCTGGGCGTGAAGATGGTCCATCACCTGCCGGGCGTGGGCGAGAACCTGCAGGATCACCTCGAGCTCTACATCCAATACGAGTGCACCAAGCCGATCTCGCTGTATCCGTCCCTCAAGTGGTACAACCAGCCGCCCATCGGTCTGGAATGGATGCTCAAAGGCACCGGTGTCGGCGCCAGCAACCAGTTCGAGGCCGCCGGCTTCATTCGCAGCGATGACAACGAGGCCTGGCCGAACCTGCAGTATCACTTCCTGCCGATCGCGATCAGCTACAACGGCAAGAGCGCGGTGCAGGGCCACGGCTTCCAGGCGCACGTCGGGTCTATGCGTTCCCAGAGCAAGGGCCGCGTTCGCCTGACCTCACTCGATCCCAAGGCCGCGCCGTCAATCTTCTTCAACTACATGGCCGAGGAGCGTGACTGGGAAGAGTTCCGCGCCGCCATCCGCCTGACCCGCGAGATCATCGCCCAGCCCGCGCTGGACCCCTACCGCGGCCGCGAGCTGGCACCGGGTGCCCAGGCGCAGACCGACGCCGAGCTCGACGAGTACGTGCGCAACCATGCCGAGACCGCCTACCACCCGTGTGGCAGCTGCCGCATGGGCAGTGACGAGACTTCAGTGGTCGATGGTGCCGGTCGCGTACATGGCCTCGACAACCTGCGCGTCGTCGATGCCTCGCTGTTCCCGGTCATCCCGACCGGCAACCTGAATGCGCCGACGATCATGCTGGCCGAGAAGATGGCCGACAAGATTCGTGGCCGCGCGCCGCTGCCGCCGTCCGACGCCGATTACTTCGTGATCGAACCCGGCACGCCGGCCAAGAAGCCCGCCAAGCGCAAGATCGACTCTGCTCCGATCAATGGCTGAGCTCCGATCAATGGCTGAGCACTGGTCATTGACCTAGCACTGATCAACGCCAGAGCCCCGTGCGAGTCAACGCCTGAGACAGGTAGTCTGACCTCACGCACGCAAGCGCTATCGATCGTCCAAGGCCCCGCATTGCGGGGCCTTTTTCATGCCTGTCAGACAGCTTTCACTCTCCCGGTCTTGCGCTCGCCGACCGCCTCCCCCGAGCGACTGCCCTTTTCGAGAATGAATCCGCACACCTTAGACCTTGGACGTACTGCAGGGTCGGGCAACATGGGATACGCTGAGGAGAATTCAAACAACTGTTCTAAACGCATGGCTGCTACGCTGTAGAAACGCCATGCAAAGACACCATCCCTCGCCACCCGGAGATCCTGCCATGACGCAGCTCATCCTCATCCTTGTCGCCGTTGCCGGTCTGTTGGCCGTCATGGCACGCGAAGCCGGGGCCCTCGCGGCCATCGGCGTTCTCGCCATCATCGGTATCGTCGGCCTGGCGGTCGACGCGCCGGTGCTGGGTTGCCTGCTGCTGATCGGCGCGGCACTGGTCGCGGTATGTGGCCTGCCGGCCCTGCGCAGCAAGTGGCTCAGCCCGCGCCTGTTCGCGATGTTCAAGAAGGTCTCCCCCAAGGTCTCGGACACCGAGAAGGTGGCGCTGGAAGCCGGCACCGTGTTCTGGGACGCCGAGCTCTTTTCCGGCAAGCCGCAGTGGGACACCCTGACCGCACAGCGCAACGACGGCATTTCCAGCGAAGAGCAGGCCTTCATCGATGATCAATGCTCTGTCGCCTGCGGCATGACCAACAGCTGGGAGATCGCGCGTGAGCGTGCCGATCTGCCCGAAGCGCTGTGGGAATACCTCAAGCGCGAGAAGTTCTTCGGCATGATCATTCCCAAGGAATATGGCGGCCTGGGCTTCTCGGCCAAGGCGCAGTCGCTGGTGCTGCAGAAGCTGGCAGTCAACGAGACGCTGATGGTCACCGTCGGCGTACCCAACTCCCTCGGCCCGGGCGAGCTGCTGCTCAAGTACGGCAGCGAAGAACAGAAGAACCATTACCTGCCGCGTCTGGCCGATGGCCGCGAGATTCCGTGTTTCGGCCTGACCGGCCCGCGTGCCGGCAGTGACGCGACCTCCATCCCGGACACCGGCATCGTGTGTCGCGGCATGCATGACGGCGAGGAAGTCGTCGGTATTCGCCTGAACTTCGAGAAGCGCTGGATCACCCTGGCGCCGGTCGCCACCGTGGTCGGCCTGGCCTTCCGCATGTTCGACCCCGAACATCTGCTGGGCGACGTGGAAGACATCGGTATCACCTGTGCCCTGATTCCGCGCGACACCGACGGCATGGACATCGGCCGTCGTCACCACCCGATCGGCGCGCCGTTCATGAATGGCCCGATCTTCGGCAAGGACGTCTTCATTCCGCTCAGCTACCTGATCGGCGGCGAGCAGATGGCCGGCCAGGGCTGGAAAATGCTGGTCGAGTGTCTGTCGGTGGGTCGCTGCATCACCCTGCCGTCCGGCTCCGCGGGCATCTCGCGCTACGCACTGGGCTGGAGCGCCGGCTTTGCGCGCATCCGTCGTCAGTTCAATCTGCCGGTGGCCGAGATGGAAGGCGTGCAGGAGCCGCTGGCCCGCATGGCCGCGATGAACTACATCAGCCAGGCGTCGGTGCTGCACACCGCCAACATGATCGACAACGGCCACAAGCCGGCGGTGCCCTCCGCCATCCTCAAGAGCCAGTTGACCGAGATGGCCCGCTCGCTGCTGGCCGACGGCATGGACATCCACGGCGGACGCGGCGTGACGCTTGGCCCGCGCAACTACATCGGCGTGGCCTACGCCGGCACTCCGGTCTCGATCACGGTGGAAGGCGCCAACATCATGACCCGCAACCTGATGATCTTCGGTCAGGGTGCGATCCGCTGCCATCCTTACGTGCTGGAAGAGCTGGCCGCCAAGGATGCCGATGACCTGAACGCCTTCGACAAGGCCTTCTTCCGCCATGCCGGCCTGATCTTCGGCAACGCGGCACGCGCCTTCACCCAGAGCTTCGGCATCGGCGGCAAGGCCACTGGCTTCGACGCCGTCGCCACGCCCTATGCCAGCCACATCAACCGCTTCAGCGCCGCCTTCTCGCTGTCCGCCGATGCGGCCATGGCAAGCCTCGGCTCCAGCCTCAAGGCGCGCGAGATGCTGTCAGCACGCCTTGGCGACGTGCTCTCCAACCTCTACCTGGCGTCACTGACGCTCAAGCAGTGGCACGAATCCGAGGCCTGCGAACACGAAGAGGCGCTGTTCCACTACAGCATGCAGTGGCTGCTGCACCGCGCGGAAAAGGCACTGGATGAGCTGTTCGCCAACCTGCCCAACCGTGCGCTGGGCACTGCCCTGCGCGTGATCGCCCTGCCGCGTGGCCATCAGTTCGCCATGCCCAGGGACAGCCTGACGCGCGAGATCGCCCGTGCCGTCTCCACCGACACTGCACTGCGTGCCAAGCTGACCGACAACACCTGGGACGCGCAGGACGAAGGCCAGCAGGACAACGCCCTCGCCCGCTACAACGCGCTGCTCAAGGACTACCCGCGCGCCGAGCCGATCTACAAGGCGCTGGCCAAGGCCTACCACAAGGGCGAGATTCCGGCCGATGCACTGTCTCCGGAAGCGCGCATCGAAGCGGCGGTCGAGGCAGGCATCCTGTCAGCCGAGGATGGCGACTTCATGCGCGTCTTCGAAGCCGAGGTACTCGACATGCTGACCGTCGACCACTTCGAATTCGACGCCTTCGTGCGCAAGCCGATGGCGAGTGACGGCACCGCCTCCAACCCGCAGCAGGACGCCGCCTGATCGATACAGGAATTGATCACTGATCACTGATCGCAGAACCACAAAGGCCCCGCTCAATGAGCGGGGCCTTTGTCTTGGCAGAGCATGCCGTTCGCTTGCGTCATCTCATCCTCAGATATGACGCGCGAAGTGCTCCAGGTCACGCACGAAGGCATTCTTGTAGGTCTCGAAGTCCTTCGGGCGCGCCTTGAAGGAGCGCTTGATGCGCTCGCGGTCCAGGCGCAGCGGCGCGTCGAGGGCCGCCAGGTTGCCGACACGCGCCGCCGGATTCATGCCGACCAGCTCGCGCGGCTGATCGCCTTCGGCCTCGGCCTCCAGCCAGTCGTTGATGCCGGCGCGACGCAGCACGCTGACCAGTGAACTGTCGGTGATGCGCACCTGCAGGCGGCCGTGATCGGACAGCTGGGAGACCAGCGCGATGCCGTGGTCGTGACCGCGATGCACCGTCGGCGTCGCCCACAGCGCCAGATTCAGGCCACGTGCGTTCTCGTCGAGTACCAGCAGCGCGGCAGAGTGGATGCGCTCGGCATCGTCGACCAGCGCGAACAGGCGCGCCATCTCATTCTCGAACCACACCCCACGCACGCCGGCGTAACTCACCAGCGCATCCAGACCCCCTTCGCGGCCATGGACTTCGGCGCACAGCATCGCCAGACAGGCATCACGTCGGGCACCGGCACTCACTTCAACCACTTTCATCGCGTTCTCCGCCACAGGCATTTTCAGCGCGCAAGACTAGCACACTCGCTCGCCGGCCGCTTATTCCGGCCTTGAGTTGCCCCCGGCGCCTCGCTTGCCAGCCTGAGCCGAGCTGGCTGCGCCACACACTCGCTGCTCAGCCATAAGTTCAGCCTCGCTCGAATGAACATCTACCTGTCACAAAGTTGTAAGGCGGGCGCTATAGAGTCGTCTACGCTTTTCGGACGATCATCAAAAGAACAAGAAAATGTTCACTTGATCGTCGCCATCGATCGTCAGCGGCCAGCGTCCTTCTTCTTTGTTGCGGAAGCTGGCCAGGGGAACCTCTCAGGAGTTTGACCATGCGCCGCCCGACTCATCATGCAAGCACCCGCACGACTGCCACCGCGACTCGTCGCCTCGCCAGCCTCGCGCTGGCCATCGGTTTCGCCTCCGCCTCCGCCAGTGCCCTCGCCGCCACCGAGGTGGAGTGGTGGCACGCCATGGGGGGCGGGCTCGGCAAGAAGGTCGACGAGATCGCGGCCGACTTCAATGCCAGCCAGGACGACTACGTCGTCAAGCCGGTCTTCAAGGGCAACTACTCCGAGACCATGACCTCCGCCATCGCCGCCTTCCGCGCCGGCAAGGGCCCGGACATCGTGCAGATCTTCGAGGTCGGCACCGCCACCATGATGAGCGCCAAGGGCGCGATCGTCCCGGTGCATCAGCTGATGGCAGACTTCGCGCCTAAGGAAGGCACCGCCTTCGACCCGAACGCCTACCTGTCTGCCGTCACCGGCTATTACACCGACACCGACGGCAAGATGCTGTCGATGCCGTTCAACTCCTCCACGCCGGTGACCTACTACAACAAGGACGTGCTGGCCAAGGCGGGCGTCGACTCCCTCCCGCAGACCTGGCAGGAAATGGGCGCCGCGCTCAAGAAGGTCGTCGATTCCGGCGCCGCCAGCTGTGGTCTGACCACCACCTGGCCATCCTGGGTGATGCTGGAGAACTTCTCGGCGCGCAACGATGTGCCCTTCGCCAGCCAGGCCAATGGCTTCGCCGGTACCGATACCCGCCTTGAATTCAACACGACCGCCGTGGTCGACCACATTCAGCGTCTCGATGACTGGCAGGCCGACAAGCGCTTCGTGTTCGGCGGTCGCTTCGATGACGCGGCGCCCAAGTTCTACTCCGGCGAGTGCGCGATGATGATGGGCTCTTCCGCCAGCTATGCCGGTGTCAAGGAAAGCGCCAAGGGCTTCGAGTTCGGCGTGGCGCCGCTGCCCTACGACAGCGACGTGATCGAGACGCCGCAGAATTCCATCATCGGTGGCGCCTCGCTGTGGGTGCTGTCCGGTCACAGCGATGAGGAATACCAGGGCGTCGCCAAGTTCTTCCAGTACCTCTCAAAGCCTGAAGTGCAGGCCGACTGGCACCAGTTCACCGGCTATCTGCCGATCACGACTGCCGCGGCAGAGCTGACGCGCGAACAGGGCTTCTACGCCGAGAACCCGGGCACTGACGTCGCCATCACCCAGATGACCTCCGCGACGCCGACCGAGAACTCCAAGGGCCTGCGCCTGGGCAACATGGTGCAGATTCGTGACGTGATCAATGAAGAGCTGGAGAAGATCTTCTCCGGCAAGGAAAGCGTGCAGGACGGCCTCGACAACGCCGTCAAGCGTGGCGATTCGCTGCTCGAGAAGTTCGAACGCGCCAACGGCTGATCATCGCCACACCGGGGGCGGGCCCATGCCGGGCTCGCCCTCCCGCTATTTTCTCCAGCCAGAGAGCGGAAAGCGCATCCGACATCCGGTGTCCTTTCCCTTCTCTCACGGCTTGATGGCGCAGGAGCGGCCGAGGCTTGCCGACTCCGTGCTACCGACGGAACCACCCAGTCCCTCCTTGCTTGCGAGACCCCTGCTGCATGGCCCATTTCAATCGACACCCCATCACGCCCTGGATACTGCTGGCGCCTCAGCTGCTGATCGTGGCCGTGTTCTTCTTCTGGCCGGCCTACCAGGCCATCGAACAGGCCTTCTATGTCGAGGATGCCTTCGGGCTCTCGCGGGAATTCACCGGGCTGAGCAACTTCGTCAGCGTGCTGGGCGAGCCGGAATATCTCACGACACTATGGACGACCACCTATTTCTCCTTTGCGGTGGCCTTCGGCGCCATGGCACTGGCGCTGGGGCTGGCCGTACTGGCGGACCGCGTGCTGCGCGGCGCACACGCCTACAAGACCCTGCTGATCTGGCCCTACGCCGTGGCGCCCGCCGTGGCCGGGGTGCTGTGGCTGTTCCTGTTCGACCCGACGCTGGGCATTCTGCCGGAGCTGCTGTCCGCCATCGGCATCGACTGGAATCACAAGCTCAATGGCGATCAGGCCATGTTGCTGGTGGTGCTGGCCTCGATCTGGAAGCAGATGAGCTACAACTTCGTGTTCTTCCTCGCCGGCCTCCAGGCGATCCCCAAGAGCCTGCTGGAAGCGGCCGCGATGGACCGCGCCGGCCCCTGGCGGCGTTTCTGGACCATCACCTTCCCGCTGCTCTCGCCGACCAGCTTCTTCCTGCTGGTGATGAACGTGGTCTACGCCTTCTTCGAGACCTTCGGCACCATCGATGCCACCACCCAGGGCGGTCCGGCCGGCTCGACGCGCACCCTGGTCTACAAGGTCTATGAAGATGGTTTCGTCGGGCAGGACCTGGGCTCGAGTGCTGCCCAGTCCGTGCTGTTGATGGTCATCGTCGGCGTGCTGACGCTGATCCAGTTCAAGTATGTCGAGAAGAAGGTGCAGTACTGATGCGCTACAACCGCCCCGGGCTTGATATCGCAAGCCATGCCCTGCTGATCGTCGGCTGCGCACTGTTCTTCCTGCCGGTCTGGATCGCCTTCAGCGCCAGTACCCACGAGATGGGTGACCTCTACTCCAACGTCGCCCCCGTCTGGATCGGCGAGGCTGGCCTGGACAACTATCGCCAGCTGCTGGCAGACCCGGTCAGCAGTCTCGGCGCCGACGTGATGACCCTGCTGTTCAACTCGATGCTGATGGCACTGGGCATCGCCATCGGCAAGATCATCATCTCGGTGCTGGCCGCCTACGCGATCGTGTTCTTCGAGTTCCGCTTCCGCAAGCTGTGCTTCTGGCTGATCTTCATCACCCTGATGCTGCCGGTGGAGGTGCGTATCCTGCCGACCTTCAAGGTGGTGGCCGACCTCAACATGCTGGACAGCTACGCCGGTCTGATCCTGCCGCTGATCGCCAGCGCCACCGCGACCTTCCTGCTGCGCCAGTTCTACCTGACCATTCCGACGGAACTGGTCGAGGCCGCGCGCATCGATGGCGCCGGGCCGTGGCGCTTTCTCAAGGACATCCTGCTGCCGCTGTCGAAGACCAACATCGCGGCGCTGTTCGTGATCATGTTCATCTACGGCTGGAATCAGTATCTGTGGCCGCTGTTGATCACCACCGATGCCGACTATCTGACCATCGTCGTCAGCCTCAAGCGCATGCTGACCACCGGTGATGGTCTGGTGCCGTGGCAGGACGTCACCGCCACCACGCTGCTGGCCATGGGCCCGCCGGTACTGGTGATCCTGTTCATGCAGCGCTACTTCATCAAGGGCCTGGTGGACAGCGAGAAGTGATCTCGCGCTCCGACCCGCGACACCTCGCCCCAAGCCCCCTGATTCCGTTACGCCGTGATGGACAGACTTGCCCGTCACGCCACCGCTCTGGATACACAACTCATGGCAACACTGGCGCTCAAGCAGCTCAAGAAGCAGTACCCCAACGGCTACCAGGCCCTGCATGGCATCGACCTGGCCTTCGGCGAAGGCGAGCTGATCGTCATCGTCGGCCCGTCCGGCTGTGGCAAGTCGACCCTGCTGCGCACCCTGGCAGGCCTGGAGGACATCTCCGAGGGCGATCTGGAGATCAACGGCAAGCGCGTCAATGAGCTGGAACCCGCCGAGCGCGACATCGCGATGGTGTTCCAGAACTATGCGCTCTACCCGCACATGAGTGTGTTCGACAACATGGCCTACGGCCTCAGGAACCGGCGCACGCCCAAGGATGAGATCCAGCAGCGCGTCAGCGAGGCCGCCGAGCTGCTGGGCCTGACCGAACTGCTCGATCGCCGCCCCAAGCAGCTCTCCGGCGGCCAGCGTCAGCGTGTCGCCATGGGGCGCGCCATCGTGCGCAAGCCGCAGGTCTTCCTGTTCGATGAGCCGCTCTCGAATCTGGACGCCAAGCTGCGTGTGCAGATGCGTCTCGAGATCCGTCGCCTGCAGAAGCGCCTCAAGGTCACTTCCGTCTACGTGACCCATGATCAGACCGAGGCCATGACCCTGGCGGATCGTCTGGTGGTGATGAACGGCGGCCATGTCGAGCAGTTCGGCACGCCGATGGCGCTCTACGATCAGCCCGCCAGCCAGTTCGTCGCCGGCTTCATCGGCTCGCCGGCGATGAACTTCCTGAGCGCCACCCAGGCAGAGGCAGGCCTTGCGCTGCCGTGTGGCGCAACCATTGCCCTGCAGGGTGAGGGTGAGGGCGAAGGCCTGGCCACGGGCGCTGAGCTGACCCTCGGCATTCGCCCCGAGCACCTGCAGGTGCTGGAAGCAGCCGATGCCCTGCCCGCAGGGGCCGCGGAGCTTGAGGCGCGCATCGAGCTGGTCGAACCGCTGGGCGCGGACACCCTGGCGTACTGCCGGCTGCAAGGCCAGAGCGAGCCGCTGGTGGTGAGACTGGATGGCGAGCACGCCGTCGCGGAAGAGCAGACGCTGCGCCTGGCCATCCTTCCGGCGCGTGCCCATCTGTTCGGCGCCGACGGCAAGCGGCTGGCAACCCGCGAGCAGGCGACAGCGGCCATCGAATGAGCGCTTTCGTCCTGTCGCGGGCCGACGGAACCCCTTGCCCTGATAACGTCATCATTGGATGGTAATGCTTGAGACCTGCCCTGATCAGTCTCGCGTCTGGGCATCAGTGATCCGCCTCGACCGATCAGCGCCACAGCTGCGTGGCGGGCAGACATGCCATTCTTTCTGTGAGGATTCACCATGGTTTCATCGTCACATTCAGCCGACGCATCACATTCAACTGACAGCGTCCTGTCCCTGCCCCTGGCGATCGCACATCGCGGCCTGTCGGCCTATGCGCCGGAAAACACCCTGGCCGCCATTCAGGCGGCGCATGAGGCAGGCTTTCAATGGGTGGAGCTGGACGTGCAGTTGCTGGGCGATGGCACGCCGGTCATCTGGCATGATGCCGGCGTGAATCGCTGCTCGGATGGGCGTGGCAAGCTCAAGAATCTGGATTGGGACAGCGTGCAGACCTTCGATGTCGGCAGCTGGTTCAATGCGTGCTTTGCCGGTGAGCGCATGGCCTCGCTCAAGCAGGCGCTGGAGCTGATCGCACGCCTGGACATGCGCCTGAATCTGGAGCTCAAGCTCAGCCCTGGCCACGATGCCCAGGCGCTGGTCGATGCCGCCATCCCGATGGCCAGCGCCCACCTGCCCGCCTCACACCTGATCATCTCGTCGTTTGATCCCCAGGCGCTGCGCCTGACGCGTCAACGCGACCCGCAGGTGCATATCGGCCTGCTCTACGATGACATCCCCGATGACTGGCAGAGCCTGGCCGATGAGCTGAACGCAAGTTCCGTGCATGCCGATTGGCGCGCCCTGACGCGCGCCGCGGCCAGTGACATCACCAGCCGTGGCCACAAGCTGCTCTGCTATACGCCCAACGATGCAGCCGCCTTTGCACCGCGCTGGGCCTGGGGTGTGGATGCCGTCATCAGCGATGACCCGGCCATCTTCAGCGAGGAGGATCGCGAGCCCACTCTACCGCACGACACCACCACGCAAGGGCTACCCCAGACATGACCCCGGGCATCGAGCGCGACAGTCGCAGCGTTGAACACGCAAGCAATGATGCACTGACGCCGCGCCAGCAACAGATTCTCGAGCGACTGGCCCGCGAGGGCCAGCTGGCCGTCGACCCGCTGGCCCACGCCTTCGACGTCACGCCCCAGACCATCCGGCGTGATCTTGGCGTGCTGTGTGAGCGGGGGCTGGCGCGTCGGCGCCACGGCGGCATCGAGCGTCCACCGGGCGGCTACAACCTGGGACATTCCCAGCGCATCATGCTGGCGCGCACTGCCAAGCAGGCCATGGCCGCCAGCGTGGTCGCCGAGATTCCCGATGGCGCCACCCTGGCGCTGGGCATCGGCACCAGCGTGGTGGCGGTCGCCGAAGCCTTGCTTGCCCGGCGCGGCCTGCGCGTGATCACCAACAATCTGCAGGTGGCGCAGGCGCTCTCGACCCATCCGGATGTCGCCGTCCAGTTGGCGGAAGGACAACTGCGCCCGCAGGATCTCGACGTGGTCGGCAGCGCCACCGTGGCCTTCTTCGCGCGTCATCAGGTCGATATCGCGGTCCTCGGCTGTAGCGGTCTCGATGCCGGTGGGCTGCTCGACTTCGACCCGGAAGAAGCCGCGGTCAGCCGTGCGCTGGTCCATCACGCCCAGCGCCGGATCCTGGTCGCCGACGCCAGCAAATGGGGGCGCGCCGCCATGTGCCGCATCGCCCCGCTCGAGGAGATCGACCTGCTGGTCACCGATGAGCTGCCCCATCAGCCCGATTATCGCAGCGCGCTGGAGGCTGCCAGCCAGCAGAGCCTATCGGTGCGCTTCACTGCCTGAACCGAGGCGCGTCGCGCAAGCCGGCACGCATCGACGATACTGAAGGGACACGCGACTGATGACAGCCGCGCTCCCGCTTACCTTCTGAGGATTTCTGGAATCACCATGCAAGCCTTCGCCCACTGTCCTGCCAGCACCCTGTCGGGTATCCGGTATCTGTTGACCGATATCGATGACACCCTCACCCATGAAGGGCGTCTCGCGGCATCGACGCTGGCGGCGCTGGAGCGTCTGGATGCCGCCGGCATCAAGGTCATCCCCGTCACGGGCGGCTGTGCGGGCTGGTGCGATCACATCGCACGCGCCTGGCCGGTCGCCAGCGTGATCGGTGAAAACGGCGCCTTTGCCTTCCGCCGCCAGGGGCAGCGCATCCTCACCACCTGGTGGGAAGACGAACAGCGCCTGCGCGCTCGCCAGCGCCACGTCATGACCGTCGCTCGCCAGCTGCTGCTCAATCATCCGCGCGCAGCACTGGCCCAGGACCAGCCCTTCCGCTTCGCCGATGTCGCGGTGGACCACTGTCAGGCGGTCGGCCCGCTGGCCCAGAGCGAGATTCGCGCCATCATCGCCGGCTTCACGGCTGCCGGTATTCAGGCGCGCGCCAGCTCCATCCACATCAATGCGTGGCAAGGCGAGTTCGACAAGGCGCGCATGGCGGTGCGGGTCCTCACCGAGACCTTCGGCCTGGACCGCATGCAGCTGGAGCAGGAGGTGATGTACGTCGGCGATGCGCCCAATGATGCGCCGATGTTCGCCACCTTCCGCCATACCGTGGGCGTGGCCAACATCATCCAGCACCGCGCGGCACTGGGCTGGGAGCCCAGCTGGGTGACGCGCCACAGTCATGGCGCCGGGGTCGAGGAAATCGCCGAGGCTCTGCTCACGGCACGCAAGGGAGTCGAGAGCGTCAAGACAGACGCCTGACCCTGTGACTGATGGCGGCCACAGGCCTTTGGACAGAAGTCAGCAGACAGGCATGAAAAAGCCCGCACGGCATTGCCATGCGGGCTTTTGTTATTCAAAAGATAACAAATAACACTAATAATCGATCATCAATCCACGAAGAACAATCCCCGCAGACCTTCACCCGGATCATCAAAGCGCATGAAGGCCTCTCCCACCAGGAAGCCGTGGACGCCAGCGTCGCGCATCTTCGCCACGTCGTCACGGGTATGGATGCCAGATTCGGTGACCACACGCACGCCCTGCGGCATGTCGGCCAGCAGGTCCAGCGTCGTCTCAAGCGACGTCTCGAAGGTGCGCAGGTCACGGTTGTTGATGCCGACCAGTTCGATGCCCAGCGCCAGTGCACGCTTGAGCTCTTCGCCGTCATGCACCTCGACCAGCACATCCATGCCCAGCTCACGCGCCTGACGATACAGAGCGCTCAGGCGCGCATCGTCCAGCGCCGCGACGATCAACAGGATGCAGTCGGCGCCGATGGCACGCGCTTCCAGCACCTGATACGGATGGATGATGAAGTCCTTGCGAATCACCGGAATCGAGACGGCGTCGCGCGCCTCGATCATGAAGTCCTCATGCCCCTGGAAGAAGTCGGCATCGGTGAGCACCGACAGGCAGGCGGCGCCGGCCTGCTCGTAGGCCACGGCGATCTCGGCGGGCACGAAGTCTTCACGGATCACGCCCTTGGAAGGGGACGCCTTCTTCACCTCGGCGATGATGGCCGGCTCGCCACGGTCGATGCGCGACGTCAGCGCCTCGATGAAGCCGCGCGGCGCGCTCTGTTTCTCGATCAGGGTCTGCAGGTCCGCCTCGCTCACCGCGGCGCTGCGCTCGGCGATCTCTTCTTCCTTGCGCGCCAGAATCCTGGCCAGGATGGTCGGCAATGCCTTGTCAGTCGTCTGCTCGGTGCTCATCAGCGGGTCGCTCCTTCATCATTGACCTGGGCGTAGACACGGGTGAAATCCGCCAATTCCTTCATCTTCTCGAACGGCAGCTTGCTGGCCTGCACGTCCTCGGCAATGCTGACACCCTCCTTGAGACTGTCCGCGATGCCCGCCACGTAAAGGGCCGCGCCGGCATTGAGTGCCACGATGTCACTGGCCGGGCCTTCATCACCGCGCAGCGCCTGCTGCACCAGCTTGAGGCTGGCGTCCGAGGTCTCCACCGCCAGACTTTCCAGCGACTGGCGCGCGATGCCGAAGTCTTCCGGCGCGATGCGGTATTCGCGGATCTCGCCATCCTTGAGTTCATTGACCAGCGTCGGTGCCGCCAGCGAGATCTCGTCCAGACCATCATCGCTGTGCACCACCAGCACATGCTCGGCCCCGAGACGCTTGAGCACCTCGGCCATCAGCGGTACCAGTGCTGGGTCATAGACCCCCAGCACCTGACGGGTGGCGCCGGCCGGATTGGTCAGCGGACCGAGGATGTTGAACATGGTACGCACGCCCATCTCGCGACGCGGGCCGATCACGTGCTTCATGGCGGCGTGATGGTTGGGCGCGAACATGAAGCCGACCCCGATATCATCGATGCAGCGTGCGACCTGCTTGGCATCCAGCGCCAGATTGATGCCGGCCGACTCAAGCAGGTCGGCACTGCCGGACGATGACGACACACTGCGGTTGCCATGCTTGGCCACATGGCCACCGGCGGCCGCCACCACGAAACTTGCCGCCGTGGAGACATTGAACAGGTTGGCACCATCACCGCCGGTGCCGACGATATCCACCGCATCGGTGGCACGCACCGTGACGCGCGTCATCAGCTCACGCATCACCTGGGCGGCGGCGGCCAGCTCATCGACGGTCTCGCCCTTCATCGACAGCGCCATCAGCAAGGCCCCGATCTGCGCCTGGGTCGCCTCGCCGGTCATGATGGCCGTCATGACCGCATGAGTGTCGTCGTAGCTCAGGTGCTGGCGGCGCATCACGGCGCCAATCGCCTCACGCATCTGCATGTTGTGTCTCCGCAGGCGCCAGCCTCGGCGGCTGACGCATGAAAAAATAGGATGTGACTCTTGCGATCACGGCCCGCTCAGGCGGCTTTCGCAGCCTCGCCGCGACGCAGGAAGTTAGCCAGAAGCTCATGACCCTGCAATGTCAGGATCGACTCAGGGTGGAACTGGACGCCTTCGACATCCAACTCGCGATGGCGCAGGCCCATGATCAACTGCGGCGTGACATCGTCATCATCCGTCCAGCTGGTGACGATCAGACACTCGGGCAGGCTCTCACGATCGACCACCAGCGAGTGATAGCGCGTGACTTCCAGCGGCTCGGCCAGCGCAGCGAAGACACCGCTGTTGTCGTGACGCACGGCGGAGGTCTTGCCATGCATCACCTGGGGCGCACGTACCACCTTGCCACCGTAGACCTGACCGATGGCCTGGTGACCGAGACACACGCCCAGAATCGGCAGCTTGCCGGCGAAGTGGCGAATGGTTTCCAGCGTGATGCCGGCCTCGTTGGGCGTACACGGGCCCGGGCCCAGCACCAGATGTGACGCGCCGAGCGCCTCGATCTGCTCGAGCGTGATGGCGTCATTGCGCACGGTCAGCACTTCCGCGCCCAGCTCACTCAGATACTGGACGATGTTGTAGGTGAAGCTGTCAAAGTTGTCGATCATCAGCACGCGTGGCGTGCTGGCGTCCTGCGAAGTGAATGTCTGCATGGTCAGTGTCCATTCTCGGGAGCGGATCATGCGCCGTGATTGACCGGCCTGCCCGCTCTCCTGTGGTGTCGTTCCCGCTGTCCAGCAACAAAAATGCCGCCCTGGTCGGCGGCATTCTTCTGGTCGTACGTCCTCGAACTTCAGACATGCGAAAGCCGCCCCCTTGTCAGGAGCGCCACCACTGCTGGCTGAGGTCGTGCGGGTTACGTAGCGTCATGGGTCAATAGTGCGTTGAGCTGCCAGGAGTGTCAATCACATGCGCCGTTGCAGGGAGTGACCCGCGAACAGTGGCGAGTCACTCCTGAAATGCGTGGCGCGCCGATCAGTCCAGATTGTCCAGACCGCGCTCCGCCATCGCCACGGCACGGAACAGTGCACGCCCCTTGTTGAGGGTCTCGTCCCACTCGGACTGCGGCACGGAATCGGCCACGATGCCGGCGCCGGCCTGGACGTGCAGCACCTTGTCCTTGAGCACCGCGGTGCGGATCGCGATGGCGGTATCCATGTTGCCGTGCCAGGAGAGATAGCCCACCGCGCCGGAATAGATGCCGCGCTTGACCGGCTCCACCTCATCGATGATCTCCATCGCGCGAATCTTCGGCGCGCCGGACAGGGTGCCGGCCGGGAAGGTGGCCCGCAGCACGTCCATCGGCCCCAGGCCTTCCTTCAGCTTGCCGGTGACGTTGGAGACGATGTGCATGACGTGGGAATAGCGCTCCACCACCATCTGGTCCGTCACCTTGACGCTGCCGGTCTGGCTGATGCGACCGGCGTCGTTGCGACCCAGGTCGATCAGCATCAGGTGCTCGGCGACTTCCTTGGGGTCTGACAGCAGGTCCTTCTCCAGCGCCAGGTCTTCCTCTTCGGTGGCGCCGCGCACGCGGGTACCGGCGATCGGGCGCACCGCGACCTCGCCATCCTCGAGACGCGAGAGAATCTCCGGCGACGAGCCGATGACGTGGTGGTCATCCAGATTGAAGAAGAACATGTACGGCGAGGGATTCAGGCTGCGCAGTGCACGGTAGAGATCCAGCGGCGCGGCGCGATAGGGGATCGACATGCGCTGCGACGGCACGCACTGCATGACATCACCGGCCAGCACGTATTCCTTGATCTTCTCCACTGCGCCCTTGAAGCCTTCCTCGGTGAAGCCGGAGGTGAAGTCGGTCTCCTTGACCGGCTCGCCGCCGGTGCCGGGGCTGACGGTATTCAGCGTCGCGCTGCGCAGCTGGATCTCGAGGCGTTCGAGACGCTCGCAGGCGGCCTCGTAGGCGTTGGGCGTTGCCGGGTCGGCGTGGGTCAACAGCGTCAGACGCCCGGACAGGTTGTCGAAGATCACCAGCTCGTCGGCGACCATCAGCAGGATGTCCGGCACGCCCAGCGGGTCCGGCTTCTCGACGCCGCGCAGGCGCGGTTCGATATAACGCACGGTGTCATAGCCGAAGTAGCCGACCAGACCGCCATTGAAGCGCGGCGCACCGTCGATGACCGGCACACGGAAGCGGGTCTGGAACTGCTCGATCCAATCGAGGGGGTCCTCGACCTCGGTCATGCCGGTCTGCTCGCCATTGATCAGATGCGAGACCACCTGACCACGCACCTCGATGCGCTCACGACACGGCAGGCCGATGATGGAGTAGCGCCCCCACTTCTCTCCGCCCTGCACGGACTCCAGCAGGAAGGTCCACGGCATGTCGGCCAGCTTGAGATAGGTAGACAGTGGCGTGTCGAGATCCGCCAGCACGTCACGGGTGACGGGAATGCGGTTGTAACCGGCTTCGGCCAGTTCAGCGAAGTGTTGTGGGGTCATCATGACCTGCAGTTCCTTCCACGGAGGGTGCGTTGCCGACACGAAGCCGGCTTGTCTGGGACTCAGTCTATCATCGCGGGTCGCTGGCGGCAGCGCTGGTGGAGGCAAGTTCTGCCATCTCATGCCTCACTGTGCGCCCGAGCTGGACACCAGCCTCGCTCTGTCAATTCCCATCAATCAGCGTCATTCAGCCAGCCACGACCAGCTCGGCGAGTGAGTCGACGAGGTAGTCCGGGTGGCTGCGCGAGATCGGCTCGCCATGGTTGTAGCCGTAAGGTACCGCCAGGGTGCGAAAACCGGCGGCGCGGCCTGCCGCGATATCGTGACGCGAGTCACCGACCATCAAGGCCTGACGCGGCAACACTCCCAGCCGCTCGGCGGCGAACAGCAGGGGCGCGGGGTCCGGCTTGCGCGTCGGCAGGCTATCGCCGCCCAGCGCCAGCGCGAAATGCTCGCTCAGCGCGAAGTGCGAAAGCAGCGGCTCGATGAAGGCTTCCGGCTTGTTGGTGATCAGCACCAGCGGGATCCCGGCCTGGCGCAGACCCTCCAGGCATTCCCGCACCCCGGGATAGAGTCGCGTACGCGAGCTGGGGTCGGCGGCGTAATGTGCCAAGAAGCTCTGATGCGCCTGCTCGACCCGCGCCAGGTCATCGGTCGCCAGGCCATGAGCTGCCAGGGCGCGCTCCACCAGTACCCGCGACCCATTGCCGACAAAGTCGCGTACCCGCGCCTCGCCCAGCGCCGCCAGCCCCTCTTGCTCAAGCATGCAGTCGATCGCATGGGCGAGGTCCGGCACCGAGTCGATCAGGGTGCCATCGAGGTCGAAGGCGACCATCTCGATCGCCCTGAGCGACGGATGTACCGGACCTGTGAATGTGGGATGATCGTGCATCCTTGCTCCTTTTCAGCGACAGAATTCGTGTAGGTGCCAAAAGCGCAACGACGAGTTCTCGCGTGCTCATGGCGAATATACGTAAAATAACGACATCTCGCGCATGCAGCACTATTTAGCACGCTCATTATCTTGTTATCATAGCGGTATCGCGACGCCAGTTATCGACTCCGGGCCTTGCATGTTCTGACTCGATAGCCGGCCGACACTTTTCACACCTTCCCATCAATCTTGTCACTGAGGAGCACTCAATGGCCATTCCCCGCATCGTAGTCGTTGGCGGAGGCGCCGGCGGTCTGGAACTCGTCACCAAACTGGGCCACAAGCTGGGCCGCAAGAAGAAAGCCGAGATCATTCTGATCGACCGCAATTCCACGCACATCTGGAAGCCGCTGCTGCACGAAGTGGCCACCGGCGTGCTGGATTCCGGTCTCGATGAAGTCTCCTACCAGGGCCATTCCAAGGCCCACGGCTACAAGTTCCAGCGCGGCACCCTGGAAAGCCTGGAGCGTGAAGAGAAGCAGCTGACCCTGGCCGCCATCCATGACGCCAAGGGCAACGTGCTGCTGCCCGCCCGCCAGCTAAGCTATGACTATCTGGTACTGTCACTGGGCAGCGTATCCAATGATTTCGGCACCGAAGGCGTCGCCGAGCATTGTCACTTCCTGGATAGCCCGCAGCAGGCCGAGAAATTCCGCCGCGACATGCTCGACACCTTCCTGCGCTTCAGCGCCAACGGCGAGGAATGTGAGCGCCAGCAGCTCAACGTCGCCATCATCGGTGCCGGCGCTACCGGGGTCGAGCTCTCCGCCGAGCTGTTCGATGCCTCCAAGATGCTGCACAGCTACGGCTTCTCCTCGCTGGAAGACCGCCAGGTCAAGGTCCACCTGATCGAGGCCGCACCGCGCATCCTGCCCGCCCTGCCGGAACGCATCGGCAAGCCGGTCGCCAAGGAGCTGACCAAGCTGGGCGTCGATATCCACGTCGATACCCGAGTGACCTGCGCCGATTCACGCGGCATCACCACTGCCGATGGCACCCTGATCGAAGCCGACCTGAGCGTGTGGGCCGCCGGTATCCGTGCGCCCGCCTTCCTGTCCGAGCTGGGTCTGTCCACCGAGCGCAACCATCAGGTCAAGGTGCACCAGACCATGCAGAGCATCGATGATGAGTTCATCTTTGCCCTCGGTGACTGCGCCAGCTGCCCGCAGCCGGATGACAAGCGCGTCCCGCCGCGTGCCCAGGCCGCTCACCAGCAGGCCAGCCTGATGGCCAAGAATCTGCGTGCCGCGATGGCCAACAAGCCGCTCAAGGACTTCGTGTTCAAGGACCACGGCTCGCTGATCTCGCTGGCACACTTCGACGCCGTCGGCTCGCTGATGCGCGGTGCCTCGGCGCGTTCGCTGTTCATCGAAGGTCGCCTGGCCAAGTTCTTCTACGCCTCGCTGTATCGCATGCACCAGATGGCGATCCACGGCGTGGTCAAGACCGGCATGACGGTGGTGGTCGATGGCCTGAACCGCTACCTGCGCCCGAAGATGAAACTGCACTGAGACTGAGCCTGCCTGCCCGGCAGGGTCGCCAGTCAACAAAACGCCCCCGACGGATTCCGTCGGGGGCGTTTTCATTTCACGCATTCAATCAAGCAGACCGTCAGGTCTCGCCGAGCAGGCTGTCCAGTGTCATCTCACCGGCGATCAAGCGACGCTTGGCCGCCACACTCAACTGCTTGACGCGATACTCGAGCTTGAGCGCCCGCGAACGATCGCCGACCACCTGTTGATAACACAGCGTCAGCGGCCCCTTGCCGCGCAGCGCTCGCGCACCGCGCTTGCCGCCCTCATGTTCGCTCAGGCGGCGCGCCACATCGGTACTGATACCGGTGTAGAGGCGCCCCTGGGCCGTCTCGAGCACATACAGCGACCACTCGCTGAGCGCCGCAATGTGAGCCGAGCCGTCGACTGCCTCGCCAGCTCGCGCGCTGTCATCCGTCACGCGATCAGCTGCGCACGCTGGCAAGCTCGGCACGCAGCTTCGCCAATACGCTGTCGTAGCGGTTGGCATCGCTGTCGCTGCACGCATTGAAGATGGCGGAACCGGCCACGAAGGTGTCGGCACCGGCACGCGCGATCTCGGCGATGTTGTCGACCTTGACGCCACCATCGATCTCGAGACGGATGTTGTAGCCGGAGGCATCGATGCGACGACGCGCTTCACGCAGCTTGTCGAGGGTACCGGGGATGAACGACTGGCCGCCGAAGCCCGGGTTGACGCTCATCAACAGGATCATGTCGACCTTGTCCATCACGTAGTCGAGATAGGACAGCGGCGTGGCCGGATTGAATACCAGACCGGACTTGCAGCCCGCATCACGAATCAGCTGCAGCGAGCGATCGACGTGGTCGGAGGCTTCCGGATGGAAGGTGATGTAGCTGGCACCGGCCTCGGCGAAGTCACCGATCATGCGGTCGACCGGCGTGACCATCAGGTGGGCATCGATCTCGGCGCTGATGCCGTAGTCACGCAGCGCCTTGCACACCATCGGCCCGATGGTCAGGTTGGGCACGTAATGATTGTCCATCACGTCGAAGTGGACGATATCGGCCCCGGAGGCCAGCACATCCTCGACCTCCTGCCCCAGGCGGGCGAAGTCAGCGGACAGGATCGACGGGGCAATCTTGAAGTCATTCGGCAATAGTTCAGACATGTCATCAGGCGCCAGCGAGAAGTGGAAGGGGCATTTTACGCCACCCTCTCACAAAAGACAGGCGCTGTGTGAATGTGCACGGCCAGCCTGCCGATCCGTCGCCGGCGGCCCACGCCAGGCACTCCACTGCGACTCGCACCCTCAAGCCGCCCTCACACCAAGCCCTCATTACCCTTCCAGATCAGACACCAACAAGAATATTGCCGTGCAAAGTTGAAATTGGTGCATTAGCAACTGATAGTTAAGCTGTTCTCTCGGCCCAGTGAGCAGCTCGCTGGCCTTCTGCGCATGTTCCTCGCACTGCACGCGTCATGTCGCATCTCTTATAACGATAACAGGAACCGACACCTCTCATGTTCGACACCTCTCTCGCAAACCGCAGACATCTCAAGGCGCTGGCCGCCGCCGCACTGTTGCCGCTGGCCGGCCTGCTGCCGACGGCGATTCCCGCCGCCTTCGCCGAGTCTTCCGCGATTCTGGAAGGCGAGCGCTTCCACCCCCAGGAAGGCCAGCACGGCATGGTCGCGACCAGCCACTATCTGGCCTCTCAGGTCGCACGCGATGTGCTGGCCGATGGCGGCAACGCCGTCGACGCCGCCGTGGTGGCAGGCTTCGCGCTGGCCGTCACCCAGCCGCGCTCCGGCAACATCGGTGGCGGCGGCTTCATGCTGGTGTCGGATGAGAAGACCGGCGAAGTAGTGGCCATCGACTACCGCGAGAAGGCCCCGGCGGCGGCCAGCGAGACGATGTTCCAGGACGAGAATGGCGAGGCGGTCTCCGAGTGGTCACGCTTCACCCACCGTGCGGCAGGCGTGCCCGGCACCGTCGCTGGCCTTGCCAAGGCGCTGGAAGACTACGGCACCCTGAGTCTCGAGCAGGCCCTCGCCCCGGCGATCAAGCTGGCCGAAGACGGCTTCGTGATTCCGACGCGCTTCGCCAAGGGCTTGAGCGATGCCAAGGACCGCCTGGCCAAGTGGGACAGCACCGCCAAGGTGTTCTACAAGCCTGACGGCAGCAACTATCAAGCCGGTGAGCTGTTCAAGCAGCCGGAACTGGCCGCGACCCTCAAGCGCATCGCCGCCAATGGTCCGCGCGAGTTCTACGAGGGCGAGACCGCCCGACTGATCGTCGCCGAGATGGAGCGCCACGACGGCATCATGACGCTGGATGATCTGAAGGCCTACGAGCCGGCCATCCGCGAACCGGTCCACGGCACCTATCGTGGCTATGACATCTTCTCGATGAGCCCGCCCTCCTCCGGCGGCGCGCACATCGTCGAGATTCTCAACATGCTCGAAGGCGATGACATCCAGGCGATGGGCTTCAATTCCGCCGCCACCATCCATGTGATGGCGGAAGCGATGCGCCGCGCCTACGCCGACCGCTCCGAGTATCTGGGGGATACCGACTTCGTCGATGTGCCGCTGTCGGGCATCATCTCCAAGGACTACGCCAAGGAATTGCGCGCCCAGTTCGAGCTAGACAAGGCCACGCCCTCCAGTGAGGTCAAGCCCGGCAAGCCGCAGCCTTATGAGTCGAACCAGACCACCCACTTCTCGATTGCCGATGGCAATGGTCTGGCCGTCTCCAATACCTACACCATCAACTTCAGCTATGGCTCCGGCATCGTGGTCGATGGCGCAGGTTTCCTGCTCAACAACGAGATGGATGACTTCTCGGCCAAGCCGGGCGTGCCGAATGCCTATGGCCTGATCGGCGGCGTCGCCAACAAGATCGAGCCGAACAAGCGCATGCTGTCCTCCATGAGCCCGACCATCGTGATGAAGGATGGCAAGAACTTCCTCGTCACCGGTAGCCCCGGCGGCTCGCGCATCATCACCACCACGCTACAGGTGATCATGAACGTGATCGACCACGGCATGAACATCCAGTCGGCGGTCAGCGCACCGCGCATCCACCACCAGTGGCTGCCGGACGAAATTCGCATCGAGGCGGGCATCAGCCAGGACACCATCCGCCTGCTCGAGGCGATGGGCCACAAGGTGGTGACCAAGGACGCCATGGGTGCTATCCAGTCGATCATGATCGACGACGGCACCTTCTACGGCGGTGCTGACCCACGTCGCTCCACCTCTTCGGCCATGGGGCTGTAGACGACGGCTGCGACGGGGTAGCCTCTGCACCGCATCACCGAGCTACCCCATCAATGACGCCTTGACCCCATTGATGGGGCGGGCTATCTGTGACGGGCGACACTTCGGTGTCGCCCGTTCGCGTCTTGCTGCGCCATCACGCCATCAGCCCTACAAGGTGCCCTCGTGTCCTCAACCAAGTCACTCACGCCGTCCATCTCTGGCTGGCGGCAATGGGCCAACCGCTATCCGGTCGCCTTGATCGCCCTGGCGCAGCTGTTCGGCACCAGCCTGTGGTTCACCCCCAATGCAGTCCTCACGCCGATGCTAGCGAGCTGGGGCTTCGCCGGCGATAGCGCCGCGGCACTCGGCCAGCTGACCTCCTCGGTGCAGGGCGGCTTCATCGTCGGCACCCTGGGGCTGGGGCTTGCCGGCCTGGCGGACCGTTTCGCGGCGCGCCATCTGTTCATGGCTTCCTGCGTGCTGGGCGCGCTGACCAATCTGGCGCTGTTGGTCGCGCCGGGACTGCTGAGCGCCTCAGGCTTGCGCGTGCTGACGGGGCTGGCACTGGCCGGCATCTACCCCATCGGCTTGAAGCTGATGGTGCAGACCGCACCGGACCGTGCCGGTGCCGCACTCGCCTGGCTGGTCGGCATGCTGGTGCTTGGCACCGGGCTGCCGCATGCGCTGGCCGCACTGCAACAGGGCGAAGGCATGCAGCTGCCATGGGGCGCAGCCATCAGCACTGCCTCGCTGCTGGCCATCGTCGGTGCCGGTCTGGTCGCCTTGCTGGCACCGCCGGCGGCGAAAGCCACCTCGGCGCCCCGCCATGCAACAGCGGCGAAAGACGGCCGCAACACCTTTCTGGCCCGCGCCACTCGGGGACTGGCGGCCTGGAAATATCCCGGCTTCGTACGCGGCGCACTGGGCTACTTCGGCCACATGTGGGAGCTGTACACCCTGTGGGCGCTGACGCCTCTGCTGCTGACCCAGATGGCCAGCGCGACAGGCGTGACGCTCTCTCCTGCCACCCTGGCCTGGCATAGCTTCCTGGTGATCGCCATCGGCGCGCCCGGCTGCGTCATCGGGGGCTGGCTATCGCGCAGTCGCGGCAGTCTGTGGGTGGCGCGTCTCGGGCTCGCCGGCTCGGTGACGCTGACGTTGGTCTTCGTCGCCGCCACGCAGCTTGAGGCCGGTTACGGCGTGCTGCTGGCACTGCTGGCGCTGTGGAGCCTTCTGGCCGTGATCGACTCGCCGCAGTTCTCGGCGCTCGCCGCGGGCGGCACCCCGGTCGAGCTGCAGGCAAGCGCCCTGGCGATGATGAATGCCTTCGGCTTCAGCCTGTCGCTGGTCTCGATCGCCTTGCTCACGCCGCTGATCGCCGGCCACGGCAGCCTGCTGCTGCTGGCCTTGCTGCCCGGCCCGCTGCTGGGCCTGCTGGCCTTGAGCAGGCGCGTCGACGGCGCATGAGCCATGGGCTACGGGCCATGAACCTCGCCAACTGTCGCTTGCAGAGGACAGGCCTGAGCCTGAATTTCCACTACGCTCGGGCGCCATTCTGGCCCTATACTCGCGCCATTGCGCTCCGGCCATTCCGCGCTGCAGGCGAGATATTGGCAACGGATGGCCGAGATGACTCCCATGACAACCGGCCTCAGGCCCAGGAACTCCGATGATGATGCACAAGTTGCGCACCACCTGCATGAGCGTGGCACTAATCGCCACGACGGCACTTCTCAGCGCTTGCGGCACCAGCCCGCAGCGCCTGTACGTCAATCCGCAGGTCGGCGAGATGGGCGTGGTCGGCCACGGGCAGCAGGTGGTGGTGGACGTGCTCGATGAGCGCCCGTCAGAGCGCATCGGCTCTCGCGATGGCGCCACCAATGCCTCGAGCTATCTGGTCGTGCCGACCGGCGACCTGACACCCAAGCTTGAGGCCCAGACCGTCAGCGCCCTGCGCCGCATGGGCTTCGTGCCGGTGTCCGCCGAACAGGCCAATCAGGGCGCAGCAGAGCTGACCATCTCGTTGACCGAGCTGGCCTATGGCGTGAAACGTGGCGGCCTGATCACCGATACCGCGACACTCAATGGCGTGATCAAGGCCGTCGCCGTGTCCGGCAAGCAGCGCTATACCGGCAGCTACACCGCGACGCGTGATCAGGGCTATGCCCTCAAGCCGAGTCAGGAGAAGAACACCGAGATGGTCTCTGAGGTGATCGGCGATGCGCTGACTCGCGCCTTCCAGGACACCACGCTGATCCGCCAGCTCGACCAGTAGGTTCGATCAGCAGCTCGCCACCAACGAAAACGCCACCGCCGCCCATTGGGCGGCGGTGGCGTTTTTCATGAGGACTGGACTTTCAAGAAGACTGGACCTGACTGACAAGGTCACCCCTGAGTCGTCAGCGACGCGGTCCCTTGCGCACCAGACTCCATACCGTCTCACGCAGGCCGCGCTCATCCGGGGCGCGACGCTCCAGCACCTCAAGCGTGAAGTTGGCGCTCAACAGCTGACGAATCTCGTCTTCGGCGACATGGAACGGCGGGCCCTGATGCTGCTCCGTCTGCCGCTCGAGACTGATCAACAGGCCACGCGCGCCCGGGGGCAGCAGCTGCGCCAGGTGGAAGGCGTAGCGCTGACGGGTGGCCGGCGGCAAGGCGATCAGCGCGGCGCGATCATAGAAGGCATCCAGATGATCGACATGATCGATATGGAAGTGGAAGAAGTCTCCGCACCACAGCTCGACCATGCCCTGGCGGAAGCATTCGAAGTGCTCCAGCCGATAGCGCGAGACATCACCGGCGCCTTCGGCGACGAACTGCTCGCAGGCCTGGCGCGCAAGCTCGATGCCCAGCACCGGATAGCCCTGCGCCGCCAGCCAGCGCATGTCGAGACTCTTGCCACACAACGGCACCAGCACCTTGGCGCCCGCCGCGATCTCAAGCCGCGGCCACCAGCGCTCCAGCGCCGAATGCGTGGCGGGCAGATGAAAGCCGATCCGCCCTTCCTGCCATCGCGCCAGCCAGGGGTCGCTGGCCGGCGTCGCGTCCATCGTCGTGTCTTGTGGCGACATGAGCTGGCGCACTCCCTCTGCTATCGGTTACCAGAATGCCTTACAGGAAGCCGTGACGCTTCTTCTTGCGACGCGGCAGGTGCGGCACGATCAGGCCGACCAGCAGGCCGACCCCCGCCACGCCACCGCCGTACATGAAGTAGCGCATCAGCAGGTCCTGCTTCTTGGTATCGAGCTTGGTTTCCATGTCCTGCATCTTGCTACGCGCCTGGGCAAGCTCGGTTGACTGGCTGTTGCTGGCCTGCTCAAGCTCCTCGATGCGCGCCTGACGCGTCTCGAGGCCGGTCTTCATGTCCTCGACACGGGTTTCCCACTCTTCATTGATGCCGTCGAGCTTGGCAGTCAATTCCTTGACCCTGGCGCTCAGCTCGGGCACCCGGGCATTGACGCTCTGGGTGTCCTGCAGGTCAGCGGAGGGAATCCACACCACGTCGCCGCTGGCGGTGCGGATCTTGCTGTAGTCATTCTGGACCTCGAGCAGCTCGACCGGCTGGCCGGCTTCCACCGTGCCCACGATGCGGTAGCCATCCGTCGGGCCACTGCGCACGAAGGTCGTGAGGTCATCGGCGACCCAGCGGTCGGCGGCCGCATTGGCCAGCGGTGCGCCCAGCAGCAGGCTGCCGGCGACGCCAGCCCCCAGCACCACACGGCGCAGTGAGCGCGCAAGCGTCGAACACGGCGATCGGGGTGACAGGAGACCGAAAGATGAAGGGGTGCTGGTAATGGAGAATCGCGTCATATCGTGTTCTTCATGGCTGTCTAAGGGCGTAAGCCGACCGTGTCAGGCGTGTGGGCACGAGGAGCAAGCGCGCTGAATCCTGCGTCCCTACATGCCGAACATGATCGACCGCTTTTGGGCGAAGGAAGCCTCGCCCTGTCTGCCCATGCGGTGTCTGCCAGGTTGCGCAATGCAAGGCGTCCTGCCTGGCATCGCTGTCGCGCTTGGACGTACGGTAACGAATTTGCCGCGAGAAAAATCCGAGACTGTCATTTCAGTGTCTTCAGACATCCACACTTTCTGTGGATAAGTCTTGGGACAACCTCAAAGGGGCAGGTCTGCGCACGGCGAAATGCCTGCCCCGCCAACAAATCGATCAAATTTTAACCAGCTCAGGCAGCCGGGCTATCGGCATGAAAACCTCAACAAATCAAGCCATTGACAGCCTGATGTGCGTTGCGCAACACCTGCCTGATAACTATGAAACATGCCAAGCCCCTGTTGTAGCGTCAGGGCATGCGCGGGCTTTCTCGTGAGGATACCACAGCCACCATCAGGCTGAACCGGTGGTTGGCAGGCATCCTCCTCATTGCTGACAGCGATGCGACAGGGCTGGCCGCATGGCCGGCAGACTCCTATACTGTGCCGTCCCGATTTTGGCCTCGACCCGATCAGCGTGCCGCTTGGCACAGTATCGTCGCGCCCTCGATTCCCGGCCAGCCATCGGCGCCGGGGCTCATTCATTACAAGTCGTGCCCGCTTCTCCTGACCGCTGACGCTGCCCGCCGCCACCATGTGCCCGGGCGCGAGGCGCACGAAGCCCGGGCGCGCAGCTCAGAGCGTTCACACAAGGCAATGGCGAAGAAACTCTTCATCAAGACTCACGGCTGCCAGATGAACGAGTATGACTCCGCGCGCATGGCGGATCTGCTCGGCGAATCGCATCAGATGGAAGTCACCAGCGACGAATCCGAAGCAGACGTCATCCTGCTCAACACCTGCTCCATCCGCGAGAAGGCGCAGGAGAAGGTGTTCCACCAGCTGGGACGCTGGAAGAAGCTCAAGGAAAAGAACCCGGACCTGGTGATCGGCGTCGGCGGCTGCGTGGCCAGTCAGGAAGGCGACAACCTGCGCAAGCGTGCCCCGCATGTGGACATGGTGTTCGGCCCGCAGACCCTGCACCGCGTGCCGAAGATGCTCGACACCCGCCGCGACAGCCTCAAGCAGATTTCCGTGGTCGACGTGACCTTCCCCGAGATCGAGAAGTTCGACAACCTGCCCGCGCCCAAGAGCGACGGTGCCAGCGCCTTCGTCTCGGTGATGGAAGGCTGCTCCAAGTACTGCACCTTCTGTGTGGTGCCCTACACCCGCGGTGAGGAAGTCTCGCGTCCCTTCGAGAAGGTGATGGATGAAGTCATCCATCTGGCCGACCAGGGCGTGCGCGAGATCAACCTGCTGGGCCAGAACGTCAACGCCTACGCCGGTCTCAACCTGCTGGGCGAGGAGATCGACCTCGCCGAGCTGATCAGCTGCGTGGCGCAGGTCGAGGGCATCGACCGCATCCGCTTCACCACCTCGCATCCGCTGGAGTTCAAGGACTCGCTGATCGAGGCCTTCGGTGAGATCCCGGAGCTGGTCAGCCATCTGCATCTGCCGGTGCAGTCGGGCTCCAACCGCATTCTGGCGGCGATGAAGCGCGGCCACGAGCGTGACCTCTACATCGACAAGCTCGAACGCATCCGCGCGCTGCGTCCGGACATCAGCTTCTCCTCCGACTTCATCGTCGGCTTCCCGGGCGAGACCGATCAGGACTTCATGGACACCATGGACCTGATCGGCCAGATCGGCTTCGATCACTCCTTCAGCTTCATCTACTCCGCGCGTCCGGGCACCCCGGCGGCGAATCTGGAAGATGACACTCCGGAAGAAGTGAAGAAGGAGCGCCTGCTCATCCTGCAGGAGCGCATCAACCAGCAGGCGATGCAGATCGGTCGCAAGATGGTCGGCACCACCCAGCGCATCCTGGTCTCCGGCTTCTCGCCGCGTGACCCGGGCCTGCTGTCAGGGCGCACCGAGAACAACCGGGTGGTCAACTTCCGCGCCGCCAACCCGACCGAGCTGATCGGCTACCTGGTGGATGTCGAGATCACCGAGGCCTACCCCAACTCGCTGCGCGGTGAGCTCAGCTCGCCCTACCGCTATTGATCGCTCGTCGCTCACGACATTGACGAGGCGCCATCAGCCCCCACTATCAAGCAGATAGCCACGCTGGCCGTACAGGACAATTGCCCTGTACGGCCATCGCGCATTAAGCTCTCTTGAGACTTCGGCAACGCGTCACCATTGACACTGAAATGGCGCCGTCATGCGCCGTGGCGGGTAGAGCGCCCCGTGCATCACGCGCGTGCATCCGCCATCGCGGCTGCCCCTCATCGCCAAGCATCATCGTCACTCATCACTATCAGGATATTCGACGCCTTGAGCCACCAGTCACAGCAAGCTAATCGCATTCTCAACATGACGCTTGAGCCGGCAGACCCGCAGCGTCTGGCCAGCCTGACCGGCCAGCGCGACGAGCATCTCAAGCTGATCGAATCCCGGCTCGGTGTCACCCTGCGCAACCGCGGCAACGACTTCCAGATCGCAGGCCCCGCGGCCGCCGTGAAGGCGACCGCCAACGTGCTGGAGCATCTGTATCGTGAGACCGGTGCCGGCGAAGTCGATGCCGAGACCGTTCATCTGTTCCTGCAGGAATCCGGCGTCGAGGCGCTGGTCGAGGCCGCCGAGGACCAGGGCGCCACCTACGGTGATGTGGTGATCCGCACGCCCAAGGTGCTGGTGCGCCCGCGCGGCTTCAACCAGCAGGGCTATGTCACCGAGATGCGCAATCACGACATCAACTTCGGCATCGGCCCGGCCGGTACCGGCAAGACCTACCTTGCCGTCGCCGCTGCCGTGGAAGCGCTCAACAACAACGAAGTGCGACGCATCCTGCTGGTGCGTCCGGCGGTCGAGGCCGGCGAGAAGCTCGGCTTCTTGCCGGGGGACCTGGCCCAGAAGATCGACCCCTACCTGCGTCCGCTCTACGACGCCCTGTACGAGATGCTCGGCTTCGAGCACGTCAACAAGATGATCGAGCGCCAGATCATCGAGATCGCGCCGTTGGCCTACATGCGCGGCCGGACGCTCAACAACGCCTACATCATTCTCGATGAGTCCCAGAACACCACGCGCGAGCAGATGAAGATGTTCCTGACGCGCATCGGTTTCGGCTCCACCGCCGTCATCACCGGTGACGTCTCGCAGGTCGATCTGCCACGTGGCACCCAGTCGGGTCTCGCGCACGTGATGGAGGTCCTCAAGGACACCCCGGGGATCAGCATCACGCGCTTCCTGGCCAAGGACGTCGTGCGTCACCCGCTGGTGCAGCGCATTGTCGAGGCCTACGACACCTTCGAAGCCGCGGAAGAGCAGCAGGAAGGCGAACGTCGCGAGCAGCGTCAGGCCGAGCGCGAAGCCCGCATGGCGGCGCTGAATGCCCAGAGCAACGTGCCGCCTGCCAGCACCCCGACGGGAGGTAGCCAGTGAGCGAAGCCCCTGCGGTCGTCGTGGACCTGCAACTGGCCATCGGCGAGAGTGAACTCGATGGCCAGCCGCTGCCGGCCAGCCATCAGCTGGAAGCCTGGGTGGCGGCTGCGCTGCTGGCCGCCGCGGAAGACGGCGCGCTGGAGCGCGATGCCAGCGCCGCCGCGGCGCCGTACGAGCTGACCGTGCGTCTGGTGGAAGAAGCCGAGAGTCAGGGCCTCAATCGCGATTATCGCGGCAAGGACTCCCCGACCAACGTGCTGTCCTTCCCGCATGAGCCACTGGATCTGGACGACTTCGCCCTGCCGCCGGAACTGGCCGCGCGCTTCGCCGAGGAAGGCGATGACGACAGCCTGCCGCTTGCGGGCATGCCGGAGGGCGATCTGGACGCCGGCGAAGAGGAAGGTCTCGACGGCCACAACAGCGACGATGTCATGCTGGCGTCAGACGCCATGAGCGAAGCTGATGAGGCAGACATCTCTGATGGCGCGTCTTCTGGCTTCTCGACTTCTGGCGCCGCGTCTTCTGCCCTCGGCTCTGCGGCTACCGAGACCGCGGCTGAGCAGGCTCTTGATGAACAAGCTCTTGATGAGCAGCGCTTTCTGGGCGACCTGATCATCAGCGTGCATGTCGTCGCCCGCGAAGCGCGGGAACAGGGCAAGTCGCTGGAAAATCATTTCGCCCACATGCTGGTTCATGGCACCTTGCACTTGCTCGGCTATGACCATATCGAGGACGATGAAGCCGAACGCATGGAAGCGCTCGAGCGTCATGTGCTGGCAGGGCTCGGCATCGCCGACCCCTACCGGGAAGAGAATCACTGATGCCGGCGCCCCTGCGCATCGGCAGCACCCGCCGTCGGGTGACTCGAGGCTTGTCCCCGGGTCGCTCGGCTGCCCCGATACCACCACGACGATGGGGTATCGCCACCGAGGAAAAGAGAAACTAACGCATGAGCGAAGACCGATCGGGAAGCCAATCGAAAACCTGGCTCGATAAGCTGTTCGGCGCCTTCTCAAGCGACACCGACGAACCCAGCTCCCGTAGCGAGCTGCTCCAGTTTCTGGCTGAGGTAGGCCCACGTCTCAACCTCGATCAGGACGCCATCGCCATCATCGAAGGCGCGCTGGAAATCAGCGACCAGCAGGTGCGCGAGGTGATGATCCCCCGCTCCCAGGTGCAGGCCATTCAGGTCGATCAGCGCCCGGAGGAGTACCTGCCGCTGATTCTCGAATCGGCTCACTCCCGCTATCCCGTCATCGACGAGAACCTCGACGAGGTGCTCGGCATCCTGCTGGCCAAGGACCTGCTGCCGCTGATTCTGCAAAATGACAGCGAGCGCAAGCGCTTCGATCTGCGCGAAGCGATCCGTCCGGCGATGTTCATCCCCGAATCCAAGCGCCTCAACAGCCTGCTCAAGGAATTCCGCGAGACCCGCAATCACATGGCGGTGGTCATCGACGAGTACGGCGGCACGGCAGGCCTTGTCACCATCGAGGATATCCTCGAGCAGATCGTCGGGGATATCGAGGATGAGCACGACACCGATGAGGATGAGGACATCCGCGAGCTGGGCGATGGCCAATTCGCCGTCAGCGCGCTGACCACCATCGATGACTTCAACGAGCATTTCGATACCGACTTCTCCGATGAGGAATTCGACACCATCGGCGGTCTGATGATTCAGCGCTTCGGTCACATGCCGCGCCGTCAGGAATCCACCGATTTCGCCGGCTGGCGTTTCACGGTGCTCAATGCGGACAATCGTCGCATTCGTCAGGTACAGGTATGTCGTCTGGAAGATGCCACCGGTGACGCGCCGCCCTCGGCCGAGCATCGTGCGCACATCAGCGGCGAGTGATTCATGGCCTGATCACAGGCTGACCCGATAGAGGACAATGCCAGACACATCCGCCGATGTGTCTGGCATTTTACAAGGAGAGCGGCATGTCAGATTCCCCCCGCGCGAGGAGCTTCCCGGGCGCCTCGTTGCTGGCCAATGTACTGGCGATCATTGCCGGGGTACTGGTCACCCTGAGCTTTGCCCCCTTCGAGCAGTGGTGGCTGGGCCCGATCGGCGCAGGCCTGCTCTACGGGGCGCTGCGCATGGAAGGTGGTGGCTTCCTGCGCGCCTGGTGGTTCGGGGTCGGCCTGTTCGGCAGCGGGGCCAGCTGGGTCTACGTCTCGATCCATGATTATGGCTATACCGGCATGCCGCTGGCAGTGCTGCTGACGATGCTGTTCGTGGCCTGCATGGCGCTGTTCCCGATGCTGTGGATGGGCCTGTGGCAGCGCTTCTGCTCACGCAAGCTCGATGTGCTGTCATTCGCCGCGGTATTCGTGCTCAGCGAGCTGTTCCGTACCTGGGCCTTCACCGGCTTCCCGTGGCTGCTGCTGGGCAACAGTGCCGTGGGCTCACCGCTGGCCAGCTGGGTGCCGGTGCTTGGCGTCTACGGTATCTCGCTGATCATCGCGCTGTCCGGTGCGCTGCTGTGGAATCTGGCGCTGCGTCGCCGCTGGTGGGCGATCGCGCCGCTGCTCCTGCTGTGGAGCGCGGGGCTGCTGCTGCCGACCGGCTGGACACAGTCCGGCGGCCAGCCGGCGCGCGTCGCCCTGCTGCAAGGCAACCTGCCGCAGTTGATCAAGTGGAGCGCCGAAGGGCAGCGTCGTGCGGCCAATACCTACGCCGCGATGACGCGCGCCGTGCAGGACGATGCCGACCTGATCGTATGGCCTGAGACGGCACTGCCGATGCTGCGCGATCAGGCCGAGCCTTTCCTCGAGCGCATCCAGGCAACTCTGCCGCCCAAGACCGGTCTGATTACCGGGATCGTCGAGCGTGACGCCGACAATCGCTTCTACAACAGCGTGATTCCCATCGATGACCCGTCGGCCCAGTATCGCAAGGAGCATCTGGTGCCCTTCGGCGAGTATGTGCCGCTGGAAAGCTGGTTGCGGGGCATCATCGGCTTTTTGGACCTGCCGATGTCGAGCATGCAGTCAGGCGACAGCCAGCAGCCGCCACTGATGGTCAGCGGTCTGCGTATCGGCGTGGCGATCTGCTACGAGATCGTCTATCCGGAGCTGGTCCGCCAGCGCGCCTTGAGCTCTACCGTGCTGCTGACCGTCTCCAACGACACCTGGTTCGGTCACTCCATCGGCCCGCTGCAGCACCTGCAGATGGCTCAGCTGCGCGCGCTGGAAAACGGCCGCTATCTGCTGCGTGCCACCAGCAATGGCGTCACGGCGATCATCTCGCCGCAGGGTGAGATCATCGCCCAGGCACCCCAGTTCGAGGAGGCCACCGTCACTGGCGATATCCGCCTGCAACTGGGCATGACGCCCTGGATGCACTACGGCCTGCTGCCGGTGTGGATCCTGATCGCGCTGCTGCTGGCGCCGGGCCTTGTGCTGGGCATCAACGAATGCCTCAAGTCGCGCCGTCAACGCCCGCAGGACGCCTGAGGGCCAGAACGTGTGAGTCCCCAGGGCCTCAGACGCTTGAACGCTCAACCTTACCCGTTGCCGGGCCGATGCCCGGCACTGCCTCTGCACAAGCGAGACCACAATGGGCATCACCGAGTTACTCGGCATCATCAAGGACCTGGTATTGCCGCCCGGCGGGCCTCTCCTGCTGCTGTTTCTGGCCATGCTCGTGCTCAAGCGCTGGCCGGGCCTGGCACGCGCCATGATGGTCGTGGCCATCCTGGGCATGTGGCTACTGTCCTCGCCGGTCGTCTCCACGCGCCTGATGTCAGGGCTGGAGCGCATTCAGCCCAGTGAGCCGGCAGAGTGGATCCAGGCGCAGGCCGTGGTGGTGCTTTCCGGCGGACGCTACTACGACGCCCCGGAGCTGCAGGGCCGCGATCGCATCAATGGCGAGACGCTCAGCCGCCTGGACGAAGGCGTCCGCGTGGCCCGCAACGCGGAGCTGCCGATTCTGCTCACCGGTGGCAAGGTATCGTCCTCCGATGACGGCACCCTCGCCGAGCTGATGCAGCGCTCGCTGATCGATGAATTCGACTACCCGGCGCGCTGGCTGGAGAATCGCAGCGAGAACACCCAGCAGAATGCGCTCTTCACGCGCGAGATGCTCGAGCAGGACGACATCAACAAGATCGTGCTGGTGACCAGCGCCTGGCACATGCCGCGCGCGATGCGCAATTTCCAGAATCAGGGCTTCCGCACCATCATCCCGGCGCCGGTGGGCTACACCACGGTCTCCGGGCTGGGCATCGATGCCTGGATCCCCAACAGCTCCGCGCTGACCCAGTCACGCTGGGCACTGCACGAATGGATCGGCTGGCTGGTGGGTCGCTAGCCCCGACAGCACTGCTGGCAAGACAAGCGAAGGACTGCTGGCAAGACACACGAAGGGCTGCCCATGGGCAGCCCTTCGTGTGTCTATATAACCCCGCTCAGCAAACGCTTATCGCAGGATTGCGCTTAGACCTCGCTGTCACGCATCCAGCTCGCCTCCTTGAGCCATGGCCCCAGCTGGCGGAGCTGGAAGGCGCGATCGCGCGTCCACTCGTCACTGCCGACATGCGCAGTGCCACCAGGCGCTTCTCCCAGCACGTCGTCCGGGAACTTCAGGCTGTCGCGACCCTTGATCTGCAGCGAGTAACACCGGTCGTGGCTGACCAGGCTTTCGCGCAGGTAGCGCCACACGCATTCCTTCATGAACCACTGATCGATATTCGGCGTCTCGACATGCTGTGGCTGCCACTGGGCCAGCAATGTCTCGAGTGGCGGCAGGACTCCGGCCACCCCGCCCCACAGCCCTGCCAGCACCAGATCGGTATGACTCCACCAGTCACGCATGACATGGAAGAAGCGCCCGGAGGTCAGCCACATCTGCACCGCGCGCACTTCGCGCAGGCTGATGACGCTGTCGCAGTCGCGAACCACGTAGTAGCCCACCGCCGGGTCATCGGCGACCGCGAAGCGCCAACACAGCCGCTGTCTCAGGGTGTCACTGGAGGAACGCTCGATCAGCTCGGCGTCCAGTTCCCGCGCCAGAACCAGGAAGTCGTCGGGCACGCTGTCATCGTGATAGAGCCGAACCCGCCACCCCGGATACAGCACCGGTGCCAACAGCAGGTTATGCAGCATGCCATTCAAGTAGCGCGGCCCCTTGCCCCAGAGGCCGAAGGACAGCACGCGCGTCTTGCCGGCGGCGACTGCCGAGGGGGATTCAGCGGGCAGCCGCCAGCCCTTCGCCAACGCCAGGCCCCCATGCTGCTCGTCCTTGAGCGCCAGGGCGCGACTGCCATGCTCGCGTGCCTCTTCATGACGCTTGAGTCTGGCCGCACTACTGGCCAGCGAGTCGAACAGCACTGGGTTGAGACAGCCTCGTGCGGCCAATGCCTCACCGGCCGCCAGCGAGCCGGCGGCATCATTGGCGCGCGACAGACACACTACCTGATTGAGCGCGATCTCTTCATCGGCCGGACACTCCACATGCCCCTGGGCCAGAATCTGGCTGGCCGAGCGATAATCCGCGAGCAGAAACAGGTAATAGGAGATCTGCTTGAAGAGGCCCGCCTCACGTGGACGCGGGCGCTGATTGAAGTGATCGATCAGCTGTTGCAACGCCTTGTGGCGCTGACCGGCGCTCCAGGTGGCATGCGCCGGGGCGAACCAGTCTGACGGTGTCGCCATCAGCCCTGATCACTCTCATCGGCCGCGGGAGGCTGACGAGTGACGGGCGGCGCGCCACGCGAGAAGAAACGATGTCCACAGGCATGGCAGGGTTCAAGCACGCTGGGCCGCGTGAGCGTGGTGGTCGACTCGCAGTGCACGCAATGCAATAGCCCCGGCGCGATGACCTCGCCGCTGGTGTAGTCGGCGCGCGCGGCCTCGAGGTCTTCCTCGAAGTGGGCGCGGTCCACCACGGTGCGATCCGCGATCGACATCAGCGCGGAACTGACACTGCGCGACAGCACCGAGAGATCGATCCCCAGCCAGCTGGCGATCCCTTCTCCACCGGTCGCCAGATGGCGGCGGAATTCGCGCATGTCACGCTCGACCCAGGCACGCAGCAGCGCCAGCTCGTCGAGCGTGAATTCCTCGACCTCGGCCTCGAACTTGACCGCCTCATCCAGCTCGGCCTTGAGGCCATCCCACGACAGCTCACCGCTGCTGTCTTCCAGCCGTGTCAGGATTCGCCCATAGGCATCACCGAGACGTCCTTCACCCTCGCCCTGCGGCTGGCTGGAGGCTGAGCGCGAGGGCATCGGCGTATCTTCAAAGCCACTGTCGTGCGAGGGCGTGGCAGCCGTATCACGATCCGTGGCGCTGATCGGCTCATGGGGATCGCGGGGTTCACGTGGTTGGCTCATGGACTCTCCTTGTGTCTTCACCTTCTCCCGTACTGCGGGAGGGCATGGCGCTCTACCTTCAGCATGGTGGCGTTGGCGTTGCGACACAAGCCACACTCTTCCACTCCCTGACACGCATCAAGCGCGTGGCACTGGCAGCATGAAGCGCATTCGCCTGGCGCCACAGCGCTCGCCTCCCCTACCTGAGTCCTGGCGTCTGGGGTAGACTTGACCCCATCGCAGACAGCGGCGGCCCATCCCGATGTGACCGCCCACCTCTTCACGCCCTGCCTGTCCCTGGTGACGGGTAGCGGCCAATGCCAAGGTAGTGACGGACCCGATGGACTCACAGGATACTTCTCAACAGTACGCTCCCGATCAGATCGAACAGGCTGCCCAGCAGTACTGGGAGAAAAATCAGTGTTTCAAGGCGGTGGAAGATGCCAACCGCGAGAAGTTCTACTGCCTGTCGATGTTCCCCTACCCCAGCGGCAAGCTGCACATGGGTCACGTGCGCAACTACACCATCGGTGACGTGATCTCGCGCTTCCAGCGCATGCAGGGCAAGAACGTCATGCAGCCGATGGGCTGGGACGCCTTCGGCCTGCCGGCGGAAAACGCCGCGATGAAGAACAACGTCGCGCCGGGCAAGTGGACCCACGAGAACATCGCCTACATGCGCGATCAGCTCAAGGCGCTGGGCTTCGCCTACGACTGGAGCCGTGAGTTCGCCACCTGCGACCTGGAATACTATCGCTGGGAGCAGTGGTTCTTCGCCAAGCTGGTCGAGAAGGGTGTCGTCTACAAGAAGAGTTCCATCGTCAACTGGGACCCGGCGGACCAGACCGTGCTCGCCAATGAGCAGGTCATCGACGGCCGTGGCTGGCGTTCCGGCGCGCTGATCGAGCGCAAGGAAATCCCGCAGTGGTTCCTGCGCATCACCGATTACGCCGAAGAGCTGCTGGCCGACCTCGACAAGGTCGAGTGGCCGGAACAGGTCAAGACCATGCAGCGCAACTGGATCGGCAAGTCGCGCGGTGTCGAGCTGAGCTTCGGCCTCGATGCCAAGGCCAGCCAGGTGCAGGAATCCCTGACCGTCTTCACCACCCGTCCGGACACCCTGATGGGCGTGACCTACGTCGGCGTCGCCGCCGCTCACCCGCTGGCCAAGGCCGCGGCGGAGCACAATGCGGAGCTGGCCGAGTTCAACGCCGAGTGCGCGCGTGGCGGCACCAGCGAAGCCGACATGGCGACCATGGAAAAACGCGGCATGGATACCGGCTTCAAGGCCATCCACCCGCTGACCGGCCGTGAAGTGCCGGTCTTCGTCGCCAACTTCGTGCTGATGGAATACGGCACCGGTGCCGTGATGGCCGTGCCGGCCCACGACGAGCGTGACCACGAATTCGCCACCAAGTACGACCTGCCGATCGAAGCCGTGATCGCCGATGCCGACGGCAATGCGCCCGACGTCAGCGAAGCCGCCTTCACCGAGCACGGCGTGCTGATCAACTCCGGTGACTTCAATGGCCTCGACTTCGAGAGCGCCTTCGATGCCATCGCCGCGCGCCTGGTCGAGCAGGGCCGTGGAGAGGTCAAGACCAACTTCCGACTGCGCGACTGGGGCGTCTCCCGTCAGCGCTACTGGGGCGCGCCGATCCCGGTCAAGAATGGCCCGAATGGCGAATCCATCCCGCTGACCGACGACGAACTGCCTGTCGCCCTGCCGCTGGAAGTCGAATTCGACGCCTCCGGTGGCTCGCCGATCAAGAAGATGCCGTCCTTCAGTGACCTGGGCGATGGCTGGCAGCGCGAGACCGATACCTTCGACACCTTCATGGAGTCCTCCTGGTACTACGCGCGCTTCTGCTGTGCGGACAACGCCGATGCCATGCTGGACGAGCGCGCCAACTACTGGCTGCCGGTCGATTACTACATCGGTGGCATCGAGCACGCCATCCTGCACCTGCTCTACTCGCGCTTCTTCCACAAGCTGATGCGTGACTTCGGCCTGGTCGACAGCGACGAGCCGTTCAAGCAGCTGCTGACCCAGGGCATGGTGATCGCGGACACCTACTACCGCATCAACGCCAAGGGCGGCCGCGACTGGTTCAACCCGCTGGACGTGGACGTCGAGACCGACGACAAGGGCCGCGCCATCAAGGCCGTGCTGAAGTCTGATGGTCTGCCGGTGGAAATCGGTGGCACCGAGAAGATGTCCAAGTCCAAGAACAACGGCGTGGACCCGCAGTCGATGATCGACCGCTTCGGCGCCGACACCGTGCGCCTGTTCATGATGTTCGCCGCGCCGCCTGAGCAGTCGCTGGAATGGTCCGATTCCGGTGTCGAGGGCGCACACCGCTTCGTCAAGCGCGTCTGGCGTCTGGTCCACGAGCATGTCGCCGCCGGCACTCCGGGCGCGCTGGACGTGACTGCCCTGAACGATGATCAGAAGGCGCTGCGTCGCAAGACACACGAGACCATCGCCAAGTGCAGCGACGACATCGGCCGCCGCACCACCTTCAACACCGCCATCGCGGCCGTGATGGAGCTGGTCAACGCCATCAGCCGCTTCGAGGACACCTCCGAGCAGGGCCTGGCCGTCAGCCGTGAAGCCGTCGAGGCCTGCGTGCTGCTGCTGTCGCCGATCATCCCGCATGCCAGCCACTCGCTGTGGGCGACACTGGGCCACGACGAAGCCGTGATCGACGCCAGCTGGCCGGCCGCCGATGCCGAGGCGATGAAGAAGGACAGCATCGAGCTGGTCGTGCAGGTCAACGGCAAGCTGCGTGCGCGTCTGTCCTTCGCCGCCGATGCCGATCGCGATGCCATCGAAACCGCGGCGCTGGCAGATGCCAATGTCACCAAGCACACCGATGGCAAGACGGTGCGCAAGGTGATCGTGGTGCCGGGCAAGCTGGTCAATATCGTCGCCAACTGATAGCGACCCGACCAGATCGAGCAAGATACCGGCGGCCAGGGTCGCCGGTCCCGTCAGAGCCCGACAGGCAGCTGGAAGGATGTCGGTCTCTGACGGCCATATTCCGTGCGCTGCGTGATGCTGACAGGCACCACGCAGCGCTCTCGCAAGATATTCATGACACTCGTTCATGACAGGAGGTCACGGTGACGCAAGCGAAGTCTTCCAGTGTTTCAGCAGACACATCAAAGCATGCATCCCGCGGCCTCGGCCGCCGTCGTGTGCTGGCCGCCCTCGGCGTCGGCCTGGCGCTGACACTGAGCGGCTGCGGCTTCCAGCTGCGCGGCGTGAACGATGCGCCGATGGCCATCACCGAGCTGGACGTCCAGGCACCGATCACCAAGACCCACGACGCCCTGCGCGACGCCCTCGAGCGTGCCGACGTCCAGTTGAGCGACAGCGCCCCGCTGACCCTCAACCTGGGCAAGGTCAGTGAGAACGTGCAGCAGATCACCTACGGCGATGCCGGCAGCATCAAGCGTGAGCTGACCTATCGCCTGATCTACTCGCTGCAGCGCAAATCCGATGGGGCCTACCTGGCCAACCAGCAGGAGCTGCAGGCCAGCAGCCTCTACTACACCAACGATGACGACCTGCTCAACACCGATGACCTGCGTGAGCGCGCGGCCAAGGAAGTCAATCGTGACCTGAGCCGTCAGTTGCTGGAGCGCCTGCGCGCAATCAAGCCCTGAGCTTCACGCTTTCGCACTGAGGCGCCCCGTTCGTGAGTCATGAATCGTGATCCATGAGTGCTGAAAGGCCAGACGATTGACGACAAGACGATTGATGACAGGCGAAGCCGAGAGAAGTGGAAGGAAGCAGGCAGCAGTTGGTAGAGATTGGAAGTCGCAATGTTCGCCAGGCACGGCTCCACGATATCGGGCAACCGATCATCATGGGGCCGTGCCTGTTCAGGGCCACCATCACGCCGGGGCTAGCACCCTGCTCGTGACTGGCCGCCCGAGCCTTTAGGCGCACTTGCCCACCAGACCCGCGCAGTATCGAAGGACATTCATGAAGGTCTATCCCGACAAGCTCGACGAGCAGCTCAACAAGCGCCTGTCTCCCGTCTATATCGTGGCCGGTGATGAGCCGCTGATTCACCAGGAAAGCTGCGACGCCATCCGGCGTGCGGCGCGCGCTGCCGGTGTCGAGGAGCGCGAGGTACTGCATGTCGAGAACGGCTTTCAGTGGGGCCGTTTGACCGAATCTGCCGCCAGCATGTCACTGTTCGCCTCGCGCAAGCTGATCGAGCTGCGCATGGGCACCCAGAGTGCCGGCCAGGAAGGCAGCAAGGTCCTCAAGGCCTACGCCGAGCGCATCGAGAAGGATGGCGACATCCTGCTGATCACCGCAGCGCGCCTCGACCGCAAGGTGCAGCAGACGGCGTGGTTCAAGGCATTGGAGAAGGTCGGCGTCTTCATCGCGGTGTGGCCGGTGGACCATTCCCGCCTCGGCTTCTGGATTCGCGATCGCGCCCGTCGTCACGGCCTCGAGCTGAATCAGGACGCCGCCCGCCTGCTGGCCGAGCGCATCGAGGGCAACCTGCTGGCCGCGGATCAGGAGCTGCAGAAGCTGGCGTTGCTGCACCCGCCAGGCGCACGCCTGGATGGCAATGCCATCGTCCAGGGCGTCGAGGACAATGCCCGCTATGATGTCTTCACGCTGGCCGATGCGTGTCTGAAGGGGGAAGTCGAGCGCAGTGGTCGCATCGTGCTCGGGCTGCGAGGAGAAGGCGTCGAGCCGCCGGTGATCCTGTGGGCGCTGACCCGCGAGCTGCGCACCCTGCTCTCGCTGCGCCAGCACCTCGATCAAGGCCAGAGCTTCGAGCATGCCTGCAAGGCGCAGAAGCCGATGATCTTCGACAAGCGTCGCCCCTTCTATCAACAGGCGCTCAATCGCCTGCCCCACAAGCGCCTGCACAAGCTGCTGCTGTTCTCGCAGCGACTCGACATGGCGATCAAGGGGGGGATGACGCTGCCCATCTGGGACGGGATGGTCGATCTCGCCCTGACGCTTGCCGGCGGACGCGGCCCACTGGCCGAACTGCCTCACGCCTACAAGGTGGTGTGACTCAGACACCCGGGAGAACGCATGCAGACTTCCCCCAGCACGCTTGGCGAAGCCGTCGACGTCGAGACCCTGCGGCGGTGGCTCGCCGAGGACAATACCCTGACAGTGGAAGTTCAGACGCTGGATCAGGGGCTTCATGTGGTCCGCCTGCATCATGCCGCTGGCATCAGTCGTCTGGTCGATGACAGCGGCCAGTCCCTGCGTTTCACCGGCACCCAGTGGATCAGTCGCCTGCTGTTGCCGCTGGGGCTGACCCACGGCGTGCAGACCTGGGCGGAAGTACAGGATGAGATGATCGGCCTGCCCACGACGCCGATCGACAATGCCAGCCTGCTGGCCCATGGCACGCGCGTGGCCTTCCAGACCCGCTAGACGCTGCGCGCCTTCTCTCGTGTCTTTCTCTTCGGCTCCCCTCTTGTCTTTCTTCGCCAATCATCAAGACGCCCCCACCAGCAGGCTGATGGGGGCGTCTTGTCATTCGGCTTCTGTGCCTTATGCGGCTTTTCGGCTTATACAAGTGATGCCGCGTCACTCAACTGCGCCCTGCAAGCGTGGCAACTCTTCGCTCAGTGCGCCGCATCCGCCTTGGACTTCACGAACGCCTTGTAGCCATAAAGCTTGCGCGGGTTGTCTCGGAAGATCTTCTCGCGCATCTCGCGCTCCGGCAACCAGCGCTGCATCAGCTCGGCCAGGGTGTCCTCTTCCGGCATCTCGACGCCGATATAGGGATGCGGCCAGTCACTGCCCCACACCACGCGCTCCGGATTGGCCGCCACCAGCGCCCGCACCAGCGCCGTGACATCGGAGTAAGGCAAGCGACCACGCGTGGTCAGCCGGTAAGGCGCCGACAGCTTGACCCAGGTGCGCCCCTGCTTGAGCAGTCGACACAGCGCGGCAAAGCCGGGGCATTCAGGGCCACGCGTGGCCGCCAGATGGCCCATGTGATCGATCACCACCGGCACCGGCAAGCTGCCGAGGCGCGCCTCCATGTCACGGAAGGTCGAGACATCGATCAGACATTCCAGGTGCCACTTGAAGCGTGCCAGGCGATCCGCCAGCAGCACCACATCACGCCAGCGCAACCCACCGGCGAAGATCAGGTTGAGGCGAACGCCACAGACTCCCAGCTCGGAGAGCCGCTCAAGCTCGGCATCACTGATGTCGGGCGTGACAACCGCCACGCCTCGGTAATCCAGCCCACGCTCACGACAGCTCTGCAGGCTGTCGCACAGCAGGCGATTGTCATAGCCATAGACACTGGGCTGTATCAGCACGCCGTGGCTGGCGCCCAGTGCATGATGCATCTCGAGTGCTTCATTGAGCCCCACGGGGGCCGGGTCATAGGTTCTGTCCGCCGCCAATGGGTAACGCACCGGGTCACCAAACAGGTGAAGGTGACAATCAATACTGCCCGCCGGCAACCGGAAGGTCAGGGGGTGTGGCAAGGGTCTGGGCGGCGTGGCGCGCGGCAGATCCTGCTCGACATGATTCCAGTCCATCGATGCGACTCCCTCGCGTAACCTCAATCATCAAGCCCGGGGCGACGTGACGCTCGATCGCCCACTGCCACGATACTGCGCCGCCCTTCGCGTTTCCAGACAAAAGCCTGCCGACGAAAAAGCGGCATGTCCGAAGACATGCCGCTTGAGGTATCAGGCGAGGCCTGATCGCTTATCGAAGACGCTGACCGAAGGCGCTGACGCTCAGTCGAGGCGCTCGAACACGGTCGCGACGCCCTGGCCCATGCCGATGCACATGGTCGCCAGACCCAGGCGCGTGTTCTGCTGCTTCATGACGTTGAGCAGCGTGGTGCAGATACGCGAGCCGGAACAGCCCAACGGGTGGCCCAGTGCGATGGCGCCGCCGTTGAGGTTGACCGCCGTATCGACACGCTCCAGGAGGCCAAGGTCCTTGAGTACCGGAATCGACTGCGCCGCGAAGGCCTCATTGAGCTCGACGGTCTGGATGTCCTCGATGGTCAGGCCTGCCGCCTTGAGCGCCTGCTTGGAGGCCGGCACCGGCCCGTAACCCATGATGGAGGCGTCACAGCCTGCCACGCCAGTAGAGAGCACGCGAGCGATGGGCTTGAGGCCCAGCGCTTCGGCGCGCTCGGCACTCATCACCGCCATGCCCGAGGCGCCCACCGACAGCGCGGAGGAGGTACCCGCCGTCACGCTGCCGCCCTTGGGATCGAACACCGGCTTGAGGTTGCCCATGGATTCCATGCTGGCATCGCCACGGATGACCTCATCGCGGGTCACCATCACGCGACGCCCCTCGGCATCATGGCCCTCGACGCCGATGATCTCGTCATCGAAGCGACCTTCATCGGCGGCGGCCTGGGCACGCTGGTGAGAGCGCACGCCGAACTCATCCTGCTGCTCACGACTCACGCCATGCATCTTGCCGAGCAGTTCCGCGGTCAGGCCCATCATCATCGCCGCCTTGGCCGCGTGCTTGCTGGCCGCCGGGTTGACGTCGACCCCGTGTGCCATCGGCACGTGCTCCATGTGCTCGACACCGCCGATGATATAGAAGTCACCCATGCCGGCCTTGATGTTGGCGGTGGCGATATGCAGGGCGCTCATCGAGGAGCCACACAGGCGGTTGACCGTCTGCGCCGGTACGGTGCGCGGAATGCCGGTCATGATGGCGGCGTTGCGCGCGATGTTCATGGACTGCTCCAGGGTCTGGTTGACGCAGCCCCAGATGATATCGTCGACCTCGGCCGGCACCAGGCCGGGATTGCGATCGAACAGCGCCTGCATCACCGCGGCGGACAGATTCTCGGCACGCACGTGCCGGAAGGCGCCATTCTTGGCCTTGGCCATGGCGGTACGCACGCCATCGACGATTACCACATCTCTCGGATTCAGATTCATTGTCTGGCTCCCTCATGGCCCTCGCTGTCGCGAGGGCCGAAAATTCTGGTCGGATAGTGCTGGCGGCCACTCGGGCGCTCAGCCATCAAAGGCTCAGGAGTAGAAGGCTTCGCCACGCTTGGCGCGCTCGCGCAGCGCCTCGGTCGGGCGATACAGCGGCCCCAGCTCATCGGCCAGGCTGTCGGCCAGCGCGACGAACTCGGCCACGCCCATGGCATCGACATAGCGCAGCGCGCCACCACGGAACGGCGGGAAACCGATGCCGTAGATCAAGGCCATGTCGGCCTCGGCCGGGCTGCCGACGATGTCGTCTTCCAGGCAGCGGATGGTTTCCATGCACAGCGGCACCATCATGCGCGCGATGATGTCTTCATCGGAGAACTCGCGCGTCTCGCTGACGACCTGGGCCACCAGCGCCTGAGCCTCATCATCCGCCAGCTTCTTCGGCTTGCCCTTGCGGTCTTCCTCGTAGCGGTAGAAGCCCAGATCGTTCTTCTGGCCGAGGCGCTGGTTGTCGTACATCACCTGGATGGCGGTCTTGCCGTCACGCGCCATGCGGTCCGGGAAGCCTTCCGCCATCACGGCATTGGCGTGCACCGCGGTATCCATGCCGACCACATCCAGCAGGTAGGCCGGGCCCATCGGCCAGCCGAACTTCTCCATCACCTTGTCGACGCGCTGATAGTCGGCGCCCTTCTCGACCAGCAGGCTGAAGCCACCGAAGTAGGGGAACAGCACGCGGTTGACCAGAAAGCCCGGGCAGTCGTTGACGACGATCGGCGTCTTGCCCATCTGGCGGGCATAGGCGACGGTCGCGGCGATGGCCGCATCGCTGGACTTCTCGCCACGGATGACCTCGACCAGCGGCATGCGGTGCACCGGGTTGAAGAAGTGCATGCCGCAGAAGTTCTCGGGACGCTTGAGCGACTCGGCCAGCCGCGTGATGGAGATGGTCGAGGTGTTGGAGGTCAGGATGGCGTCCTCGGCGACGTTGTCCTCGAGCTCGGCCAGCACCGAGGCCTTCACCTTGGGATTCTCGACCACCGCCTCGACGACCAGGTCCACATTGCCGAAGTCACCGTAGGACAGCGTCGGGCGGATGTTGGACAGGCCCTGCGCCATCTTCTCGGTGGTCAGCTTGCCGCGCTCGACGCCCTTGCCGAACAGCTTGCGAGCCTCCTTCAGGCCCAGTTCGATGGCCTCGCCGTTGATGTCCTTCATCAGGATCGGCGTGCCCTTGCTGGCGCTCTGATAGGCGATGCCGCCGCCCATGATGCCGGCCCCCAGCACGGCGGCCTGCTTGATCTCGCTGGCCTGCTTCTCGTAGCCCTTGGCCTTCTTCTTGACCACCTGGTCGTTCATGAACAGGCCGACCAGATTGAAGGCCACGTCGGTCAGCGCCATCCTGGCGAAGGTCTTGGCCTCGATGGCCTGGGCACGCTCACGCGATTCCCCCGCGCCCTTCTGGATGACCTTGATGGCCTCCACCGGCGCCGGATAGTGCGGACCGGCCTTGCCGGCCACGAAGCCCTTGGCGGTCTCGAAGGCCATCATCTGCTCGATGGCATTGAGCTTGAGTGGCGAGGTCTTCTCGAGACGACGCGCCTGATAGTCCAGCTCGCCGGCATTGGCACGCGCCAGAATGTCGAGTGCCGCCGCGTCCAGCTCGGACACCGGCAGGACGGCATCGACGGCGCCCACTGCCAGCGCCTTGTCGGCACGGTTCTCGGTGCCACCACAGATCCACTCGATGGCGTTGTCCGCCCCGATCAGACGCGGCAGGCGCACACAGCCCGCCCAGCCCGGGATGATGCCGAGCTTGGTTTCCGGCAGGCCGATCCTGGCGCTGTCGGCCATGACCCGGAAATCGGTGGTCAGGGTGATCTCGCAGCCGCCGCCCAGCGCCAGCCCATTGATGGCAGTGACGGTGGGGAACGGCAGGTCCTCGATGGCATTGAAGATGCCATGGATGTTCATGTTCATGTCGATGAGGAAGGCTTCATCCTTCTCGAACATCTGATGGAACTCGGTGATGTCGGCACCGACCACGAACGCTTCCTTGGCGGAGCGGATGACCAGCCCCTTGAGATCGGCCGTCGCCTTGATGGCCTCGACCGCCTCTCCCAGCTCCTTGAGTACGTAGCTGGCCAGCTTGTTGACCGATTCGCCTTCAAGATCGAGGGTCAACAGGGCGATGGCGTCCTGATTGGCCTCGACGGTTAGCGTTTTGCCTGAATAGATCATCCACGGATCTCCACAAGAGAAAGAGGTGAAGGGGCTGCCCGGCGCTCGAGGGTCACTGCCATTTGGGCGTGGGCCATGAGGGCGCTGGCAACCGGCCTCGCCGGACTCGCCGCTGGCAGAGGCACCGCGCGAGAGTCATCTCTCATCACAGCGCTTCATACAAGCGTTTGAATACAGCCAGCTTGGGCCAGTGACGGGCAAAGATCAAGCCTGCGGACATTAGCGAAAGGTCGGGGGTCACGGGCCGTCTGTATACTGGCCCGGGCTGACTGGCGCACGCCATCGACAGCCGATGTAGGCAAAGATCGACGCTACACCGCACAAGGCAGCCGCGTTACCCTGAACGCTTTCCCAACCCGCAGGCTGGCCGCGACACCTCCTCGCGCGCCAGCAGGCTTTCAAAGGCCTCATCGATATCATGCTTTCATGAGCAGCACTCTCACCGCCCTGTATCTGCGCCTGACCGGCCTTGTCGAACGCACCAAGCGCTGGCACTGGCTATGGCCGCCCATCGGCTTCGCCGCCGGCATCTGCAGTTTCTTCCTCGTCAATCGTCAGCAATGGCTGGGCGGCATGCTGGCGCTGGGCATGATGCTGGCCTGGTTGATCCTGATCGCCGAAGGCCTGTGGAGCCGTCTGCGCCGCCATCGCGGCCAGAATGCCCTGCCCCGCAAGCTGGCGACCTTCGTGGCCCAGCTGATCCAGCAGGAGACACTGTGTTTCACGCTGCCGTTCTTCCTGGCGACCACCGACTGGGCCAGCGGCCAGGCGGGCTTCACGCTGCTGCTGTGCGGCGCGACCCTGCTGTCGATTCTCGATCCCTTCTACTACCGGCTGGCCGAGCGCCATCGCTGGCTGTACTTCGGCTTCCACGCCCTGTGCGTGTTCGTGGTGGTACTGGTCACCCTGCCCCTGCTGCTGGAACTGACCACGGGTGAGAGCCTGCTGGCCGCCTGTGCCGCCATGAGCCTGTTCGCGCTGCCCAGCGTTGCCAACCTGCGCATCGCGCGTGGGGTGGTCGGCGGGCTGGCGATGATCGGCATCAGCGTGATGCTCGGGGTAGGCGCATGGGGGGCACGCGCCTGGATTCCGCCCGCCACGCTGTGGATCAATGCCAGCAGCCTGTCGCCGGACTTCGATACCGCGGCGCGCGCACCGCGTGGCGAGATGCAGCTGACGCCTGCGCAACTCTCCGCCCGAGGTCTCTACGCCTTCACGGCCATCCGCGCGCCGCGCGGCCTGTCGGAGAAGGTCTATCACGTCTGGCGGCATGACGGCGAAGTCGTCGATCGCATCGCCCTGAACATCAACGGCGGGCGCAGCGAAGGCTACCGCGCCTGGACGCACAAGACCGCCTTCCCGCAGGGCAGCGAGGGCGAGTGGCGCATCGATGTCGAGACGATGAACGGACAGCGCATCGGCAGTCTGCGCTTCGTGGTCAGCGATGATCCGCAGCTGGCGACCCTGGCCGACAGCACCATCAGCCAGCCACCCGGCATCCCCGGCTGGCGTATCACCAACCTGATTCCGGGTTTGTGACAGTCGCCATCATGAGTCACTTTGCAAGCGGGAACGCTGAGTTACTCGACCTTGGACGTAAAATTCGTTCGCAGGCTTGTAATTATCCAGACTGCCTAGCATGCTGATGTGAAGGGCGGCGCGCACAAGGAATCAGTCTCATTCAGGTTTGAGTGATGCTGGACGCGCGCCAATGACAAAAGCCCCTTCACATTTGCACTCAGCGGACGACCTATCCATGCATGAAGATATCGGACTCAAGCTTTCCCGCCTGCCGCGCCTGTGGCGCGCCATTCTGGACCAGCGACTGTCCCCACTAGGGCTGACCCAGACTCGCTGGATGACGCTGGTACACCTGTGGCGCATGGGCGATGGTCAGCCCCAATGTGATCTGGCTCGCTCCATCGGTATCGAAGCCCCGTCGCTGGTTCGCACCCTGGACCAACTGACCGAACAGGGCCTGGTCGAGCGCCGTGCCTGTGAGGAAGACCGCCGCACCAAGCGCATCTTCCTGACCCGCAAGGCGCTGCCATTGATCGAGAAGATCGATGCCATCGCCGAGCAGACTCGCATCGAGATGCTCGAGGGCCTGAGCGAGGCGCAGGTCGATCAATTCTGTGAATGCCTGCGCGTCATGGAGCGCAATGGCCTGGAAATCTCCGAGAAGGTGCCGGAGAGCGCCTGAGCCTACACGCAGACCGGAAATGGCCGGCCGCGCCAGCAGGACATGAGCGCAAGCGGGACATGAAAAAGCCCCCATCGAGTGACTCGATGGGGGCTTTTTTCTGCAGGCGGGCAGGCTGCGCGTGTCAGGGGTCCGGCATCTTCGGCTCGGTGCCCACCAGCGGACGACGCTTGTGCGAGATAGGCGCCTTGTCGATCAACAACGCATGCAAGGCCTCGAATTCGCGCCGCCAGTCGTGGCAGCTCTCCACATCCAGACTCTCGCCCCACCACAGCGTCAGACCGGAGAGCGACGACTCCAGCATCAGGGCATCCTCCGGCAGCGTGCGCGTGAAGCGCAGCAGCGCTGCGGCGACATCAGGGTCATCCGCCAGGCGACTCTCTTCGCGCCAGCGATAGCCCGGCACCGCCTCACGCAGGGCATCACTGGCCCATTCATCCTGCACCAGAATGAAGGGCGTGACATCGCGCTCGGTCGGCCAGGGGCGGCGGTAACCGACGATGCCCTTGGGCGCGTCAGAAAGGGCTGGCGGCTTCAGGTCCACCCGCATGCCATCGGCGATCACCGACTTGCGGACCAGTGAAGTGCGCGTCTCGCGTTTGCTGGGGCGTAACCAGGTCAGCGGCGACAGCATCGCCAGCACGACAAAAATGATGATCAGCGCAGTCGTCATCGTCTATCCAACGGTTGTCTATTCAAGGGTTTCATCAAGCAGGACGTGGCGTGAAAGCGCAGGATAGGCTATGCAGCCCCGCAGAGTTGCGTATCACGCACTGCCATTACGTTGATGTAAGTCATTGTGTTCAAGGGGGCGGCAAGCCTAGCATGGAAGCAGGTGCACGACGCCACTCGAATGGCCAACCTCTGCGGGAGGACCTCAGGATGAGCAACGAATACAAGCATGTACTGGTCGCTGTCGACCTGACCAAGGATTCCCATCTGGTGCTGGAGCGGGCACTGCCGATCGCCAAGCGCAACGGCGCCAAGATTTCCATCATCCATACGCTGGAACCGCTGGGTTTTGCCTATGGCGGTGACATCCCGATGGACCTGACCAGCATCCAGGACCAGCTGGATTCCCACGCCCGTGAACGGCTTGGCGAGATCGCCTCCCCTCATGATATCGCCGCCGAAGACCAGTACGTGGTGGTCGGCATGCCGGACAGCGAGATTCATCGCTTCGCGGCCGAACACGACGTGGACCTGATCGTGGTCGGCTCACATGGTCGCCATGGCTTTGCGCTGCTGCTGGGCTCTACCTCCACGGGTGTCCTGCACGGTGCCCAGTGTGACGTGCTGGCGGTGCGCGTCGGCGCGGATGACAGCGAGGAATGATGGCGGCCGGCTAGACGACACCTCATGCCAGACGACACCTCACGTCGATGACATGTGAGGGACGACAAGAGGGCTGCCCATGGGCAGCCCTCTTGTGTGTTCAGCTGACGGGCTTTCTGCGCCGCACGGCCCTCAAGCATCGTCACTCATGACCGTCACTTTCGGCTTCAGCCTTCCTGCATGGCCTCAAGCTCCATCCAGCGCTCCATCGTCTCTTCCAGCACCTGCTGCTTGTGGCTGAGCTTCTCCAGCGTGTTCTTCACCGTCTTGGCATCCCCGGTGTAGAACTCCGGCGCCGCGATCTCGGCTTCCAGCGTCGCGATCTCCGCTTCCAGCTTCTCGATGGTCGCCGGAATCAGGTCCAGCTCGCGCTGGAACTTGTAGGGCAGCTTGACCTTCTTGTTGGCCTGCTGCGCCTGGGCGGCCTCACGCTTGCGGCGCTCGTCTTCTGCCTGGGCATCACGACGGTGCTTTTCCTCACGCTCACGCTCGACTTCCCACGGCGCCGGCGGCAGATGCCCGCCCTGACGTATCCAGTCGCTGTAGCCCCCGACATACGGCTTGACGACCCCGTCGCCCTCGAAGGCGAGGATGTTGGTGACCACATTGTCCATGAAGGCACGGTCGTGGGAAACCAGCAGCACGGTGCCGTCGAAGTCGAGCAACAGCTCCTCGAGCAGCTCCAGCGTCTCGACATCCAGGTCGTTGGTCGGCTCATCGAGCACCAGCACGTTGGCTGGCATAGTGAACAGACGCGCCAGCAGCAGGCGGTTGGACTCGCCCCCTGACAGCGAACGTACCGGCTGACGCGCGCGGTCCGGCGTGAACAGGAAGTTCTGCAGGTAGCTCATCACGTGCATGTCGCGCCCGCCGACCGTGACACGGTCGCTGCCGCGCGCCACGTTGTCGTAGACGGTGGCTTCCATGTCGAGGCCCTTGCGCAGCTGATCGAAGTAGGCGATCTGCAGCTTGGTGCCTTCGATGCGCTTGCCTTCGCTGGCTTCCAGCTGACCGAGCAGAATGTGCAGCAGCGTGGTCTTGCCCGCGCCGTTGCGCCCGAGCAGGCCGACCTTGTCGCCGCGCTGGATCTCGACGCTCAAGTCACGGATGACCCACTGCTCCTGCGCCTTATCGTAGCGATAGCTGACGTTCTCCAGCTCCACGACCCGCTTGCCGCTGCGCTCGGCGGAGTCGACGGCGATACGCGCACGGCCCTGCACTTCACGCCGCTGGCCACGCTCGGCACGCATCTTCTCCAGCGCACGCACACGGCCTTCATTGCGGGTACGACGCGCCTTGACCCCCTGGCGGATCCAGGTCTCTTCCTGGGCCAGTTTCTTGTCGAACTCGGAGTTCTCCTTGGCCTCGACATCCATCTCGTGCTGCTTCTGGGCCTGGTAGGCCGCGTAATCGCCCGGGTAACGCCCGAGACGGCCACGGTCCAGCTCCAGAATCTGGGTCGCGAGGCGCTTCAGGAAGGCCCTGTCGTGGGTGATGAACAGCACGGCACCGGAGAAGGCCGCGACCTGCTCTTCCAGCCAGGCGATGGTATCGAGATCCAGATGGTTGGTCGGCTCATCGAGCAGCAGCAAGTCCGGGTCGGAGACCAGCGCACGCGCCAGTGCGACACGACGGCGCCAGCCGCCGGACAGGTCTTCCATCATGGTGTCTTCCGGCAGGCCCAGGCGGGTCAGCACGGTATCGATACGCTGCTGGAACTGCCAGCCATCGACGCTTTCCAGCGCGACCTGCACATGCTCGAGACGCTTGAGGTCCGGCTCGGGGTCGCTGATCAGGTGATGATATTCCGCCAGCAGCGCGCCCGCCTTCGGCAGGCCTTCAGCGACGATATCGAAGATGGTGCGTCCTTCGGCGGCCGGCAAGTCCTGCGAGAGCACGCCGATCTTGAGGCCCGGTGCCTTCCACAGCTCACCGGCATCGGCCTGGAATTCGCCGGTGATCAGCTTGAGCAGGGTCGACTTGCCGGTGCCGTTGCGGCCGACGAGCGCCAGACGCTCGCCGCGCTCGACGACAAGGTCCGCCCCGTTGAGCAAGACGTGATGGCCATAGGCCAGCTGAAGATTTTCCAGTCGTAACAATGCCATGTGCAGCAGCAACTCGTGACGGGTCCACGGCCGGGAAGGCCACGGAGGAAGTGGGAGTCAGGCGGACAGGCCGCCGCCAGCGACGCGCGCCGGAGAATGCTGCCATTCTACCCGAGGCGCAGCGTGCAGGCGATGGAAGACGCCGCAAGGGCTGAAAGACGCCGGCGCCTTGGGTAGAATGGCCGACCGCTTGAAATCACGTCACGTGCCCTGCACTGCCAAGGCCCGCCTGTCATGCAGCGCTATCGAGTGCCAGGCCGACGGGCTATTGCCCGACCTTGCGCTGTCACGTGTCTTCTCCCTCCCCGCGATCCCAAGGGTGTCCGATGTCCGCGCTTCCCCCGCATGCCGATCCTGCCTCCCTGCCCTACTATGATAGCGAGCGGCTGTCCGACGAGACGCTTGCCGCCTTGTGTGACGACCTTGAACTCGGCGAGGCCGATATCGCGGCCGCGCTGACGCTGCTGGCACCGGAGCTGCGTTTCGCCAGCCCCTCTGCGCTGGTCGACATCGGCGTCAATCTGACGCATGAGAGCTACGCGCGCGACGTCGAGGGCACCTTGCTGCGAGCACGCGCGGCGGGCGTCAGCCAGCAGATCCTGACCGGCACCAGCCTGGATGGCTCGCGTGAGGCCCAGGCGCTGGCGGCACGCTATCGTGGCCTTTCTGCCACCGCCGGTGTGCATCCGCATGATGCCAGCCAGTGGAACGATGGCGTCGAACGCGGCATCCGAGAGCTACTGACGCAGCCAGAGGTCGTCGCGGTGGGGGAATGTGGCCTCGACTTCAATCGCAACTTCTCGACCCCCGCCGAACAGGCCCGGGCGTTCGAAGCGCAGCTGACGCTGGCCGCCGAGACAGGCCTGCCGCTGTTTCTGCATGAACGTGACGCCGGTCGCCAGATGCTCGAGATGCTCAAGCACTGGCGCGACGATATCAGTCACGCCGTCGTGCACTGTTTCACCGGTGAGCGCGAGACGCTCTACGGCTATCTCGATCTCGACCTGCACATCGGGCTGACCGGCTGGCTGTGTGATGAGCGCCGAGGCGAACACCTGCGCAGCCTGTGCCGCGAGATTCCACTCGAGCGTCTGATGCTGGAAACCGATTGCCCCTATCTGGTACCGCGCAATCTGCCCGCCAAGCTCAAGGGGCGCCGTCATGAACCCTCACTGCTGGTGTGGATCATGGCGGAGGTCGCGGCGCTGCGCGGTATCGACATGGAAGAACTCGCACAGGCTACCACCGCCACTGCCACACGCTTCTTCCGCCTGTAATCGGCATCAACGACTTTCCCTGCACGCTTCCCTGCTCTGGACATCACCATGCACGAATATGAACCCGAAACAGGGGACTTCCCCGCCTTCATCGCCGTCGAGACCGGCGAGGACTCCAGTCTGCCGCTGGCCATCGCCTGGGCGCTGCCCGATGGCCAGATGAAGCATGTACTGATCCAGCCGGACGACGAATGGCTGGATGGCGAGATGCTGGAGCTGGGCGACTACAGCCTGGACGACCTGCGCAGCTTCGGCGTCAGCCCCCTCGATGTGCTCAAGGAGCTGGAGCAGGACTACTACCAGACCACGCTCTATACCACCGGCGTCATGGATGACGAGCAGGCACTGGCCCGCCTGTTCGACGCCTACAACATGGACCCCTTCATCGAGTTCGCGCCGGCGGAAGGCCTCTACCCTGAGCTTGCCCCGGGTGACTGGGCGCGCGAGCGCAACAACATGCTGTTCGAACAGGGCCTGCAGCCTTTCCGTCCGGACAACGAGGTGCTGGTGATGCTGGCCATCCATACCCGCCTGCGCGGTGATGGCGTGCGTGGCGAGCAAGACATCCAGGGCACTGGCCCGGATTACGAGATCGACTGGGAAGAAGACGTCTGATCAGACGCTCCTGCTCCTGACACGCAAACGCCCCGACAACCGCAAGGTTGTCGGGGCGCTTCTGTTCAAGCCTTGGCCTCTACGACGCGGCTCAGCCGTTGGAGCGGCCGCCACCGTTGCCACCGCTGGAGCGATTGCGGCCACCACGTGAGCGGCGACGCGGACGCTCATCATTGCTCGGCGCATTCGGCGCACGGTTGCCGTTCACCTCCGGCTGCGGCGCGACGCGATTGCCATCGACTTCACGCTGCACCGGTGCACGGTTGCCGCGGTTGTCATCATCGACACGTGCGGTCTGCTGAGGCTGACCACCAGTGCGCTGGCCGCCCGAGCGCGCGCCGCCAGAACGCTGGCCGCCATTGCCACGACCTTCACCGGCAGGCTTGCCGCCAGTGCGCTGGCCGCCAGAACGCTGGCCGCCATTGCCACGGCCTTCACCGGCAGGCTTGCTGCCAGTACGCTGGCCGCCAGAACGCTGGCCGCCATTGCCACGGCCTTCACCGGCAGGCTTGCCGCCAGTACGCTGGCCACCCGAGCGCTGACCACCACGCGGCTGACGCGGCTCACGTTCCGGCTCGACATCGACTTCCGGCACGAAACCTTCCACTTCGACGCGCTTGAGCTTGCCCTTGAGCAGACGCTCGATGCCGCCGAGTTCCTTGCGCTCATCGCTGGAGACCAGCGAGATGGCACGCCCACTGGCGCCGGCACGGCCGGTACGCCCGATACGGTGCACGTAGTCTTCCGGCACGTTGGGCAGTTCGTAGTTCACGACCTGCGGCAACTGCTCGATATCCAGACCACGCGCCGCGATGTCCGTCGCGACCAGCACGCGCACTTCGCCGTTCTTGAAGCCGGCCAGTGCCTTGGTACGCGCATTCTGGCTCTTGTTGCCGTGAATCGCCGCGGCACTGATGCCGGACTTCTCGAGCTTGGTCGCCAGACGGTTGGCACCGTGCTTGGTACGGGTGAAGACCAGCACCTGGTGCCAGTTTTCCTTGATGATCAGGTGCTTGAGCAGCGAAGGCTTGTGGCTCTTCTCCACGGTGTGGATATGCTGCTCGACCTTCTCGGCCGTGGTGTTGCGCGGGCTGGCTTCCACCGCCACCGGGTCATTCAGCAGCTTGTTGGCCATGCCGCGAATCTCATCGGAGAAGGTCGCGGAGAACAGCAGCGTCTGACGCTTGGTCGGCAGCAGCTTGAGCAGACGGCGGATGTCGTGGATGAAGCCCATGTCCAGCATGCGGTCCGCTTCATCCAGCACCAGCGTCTCGAGATCGGAGAAATCGATGGCCTTCTGGGAGTGCAGGTCCAGCAGACGGCCCGGCGTGGCGGTCAGGATCTCGACGCCAGAGGACAGTCGGCTGATCTGCGGGTTGATCTTCACGCCACCGAATACCACGGCATTGCGCAGCTTCAGGTGACGGGAATAGGCAGTGACGTTCTCGTCAATCTGCGCGGCCAGTTCACGCGTGGGCGTGACGATCAGGGCCTTGATCTTGCGGGCACCCGCGGGAGCGCTCGGCGAGAGGCGCTCGACCAGCGGCAGGGCGAAACCGGCAGTCTTGCCGGTACCGGTGCGCGCGGCAGCCATCACATCACGGCCTTCCAGCACGGCAGGAATCGCACCTGCCTGGACGGGAGACGGCGTGGAATAGCCCATCTCGGCGATCGCTTTCAGGACAGGAGCGGACAGCCCCAGGGAGGCAAACGCCGGGACGGAATTGGCAGTAGTCTCAGTCATCAATATCTCTTCGGCTGACCGGCCACGTGCTGGTCGATCATTAAGGAATGGCGCCTGGCCGGGCACGTGCCGGGAGAGGGAGCGAGGCGTATCAGGCGCAGAGAAGAAAGAGTCGGTCAGAGGGACCTCATCAGGCTGCTGCCAGTCGCTCGCGTCAGGCGATGGCCCAGTCTACCATCTTCCGCCGTCGCCTGCAGAAACGCGCATCCGATGGGCTCAATGCCAGTGCAGCGGATAGCGACGATGACGCGCCAGATTGTTGATCAACACCGCCAGCACCAGCATCGCCAAGCAGCCAAGCCCCACCGGCAACAGGGCGTACCAGTAGCCCAGCTCGTGCAGCGGCTGACCGCCGATCACCGCGATCAAGGCCGTGGCGCCACCCGGCGGGTGCAGGGTGTGCGTCAGCTGCATGACCAACAGTGCCACCGAGACCGCCATGGCCGCCGCCAGCCAGCCATCGCCCAGCCAGTGATAGCAGGCGACACCGACCAGTGCCGACAGCATGTTGCCGCCCAGCACATTGCGCGGCTGAGCCAGCGGACTGTGCGGCGCGCCGTAGAGCAGCACCGAGGTCGCGCCGAAGGACCCCACCAGCAACAGCGAGCTGACCGCCAGGTAGTGCGAGGACAGCCAGCCGATCAGCGCCATGCCCAGAAAGGCCCCGAGCCACGACCACAGGGCATCGGCAACATGCGGCCTGCCCCGCTTCAGGGGGCCACCACGCATCTTGGCTACGTAAGGCTTGAGCATCGTGCGAACCATCTCCGGCGTTGTCCTGTCAGTGTCGAGCGCTGCACCCTAGGCGATCTCCACACGAGGAACAACTCTCATATGGCAATAAGCTGATGCCGACGCTGTCTTCATCATGACTCGCTGCGCGAGGCCACGATGGTGCGCGAGATCACGATCACCGGCAGGATGCCGACCACCACGATCACCAGCGCCGGCAACGCCGCCTGCTCGAGCATTTCATCCGAGGCGTACTGATAGACGTGGGTGGCGAGCGTGTCGAAGTTGAAGGGCCGCAGCAGCAAGGTGGCCGGCAGCTCCTTCATGGCATCGACGAACACCACCAGCGCCGCGGTCAGCAAGCCGGGGCGGATCAAGGGCAGGTGCACCCGGCGCAGTGTCGAGAAGGTGTTCTCGCCCAGCGAGCGCGCCGCCATGTCCATCGAGGGCGTGACCTTGTCGAGGCTCGATTCGATGGAACCCGCGGCGATGGCGAGGAAGCGCACCACGTAGGCGATGATGATCGCGCCCATCGTCCCCGTCAGCAGCAGGCCGCTGGAGAACCCGAAGTTGGCGCGCAGGAAGCTGTCCAGCGCGTTGTCGAAACCGGACAGCGGCACCAGCACGCCCAGCCCCAGCACGGCGCCCGGCATGGCATAACCGAGACTCGAGAGCTTGAGCGCCTGCTGTACGCTGGCGGTGCGATCCAGCCGCTTGGCGTAGGCCAGCAGCACCCCGATGATCAGCGTCAACACGGCAGCACTCACCGACAGCATCAGGCTATTGAGCGCGTAACCGGCGAAGTCCGGCGTCCACGACTCCTCGAAGTAGCGAATGGCATGCCGCGTCAGCAGGCCTACCGGCAACAGGAAGCCGAACAGCAGCGGCAGCAGGCAGGCCAGTGTCGCCAGTCCGGCGCGCCAGCCATGCAGGGTCGGGCGACGATAGCGACGATAGCGATCGCCCTTGCCGAACTGACGCTGCCGGCGCCGGGCATGCCGCTCCAGCCAGATCAGCGTGACCACGAAGATCATCAGGCACAGCGCGATCTGGGCCGCACCGCGCAGGCTGCCCATGTTGAGCCACACATTGAAGATGCCGGCGGTCAGCGAACGCACCGCGAAGTAATCGACGGTGCCGAAGTCGTTGAGCGCCTCCATCATCGCCAGCGCCAGTCCGACGGCGATCGCCGGGCGTGCACTGGGCAGCGCCACGCGCCAGAAGCTCTGCCAGCCATTGCAGCCCAGGGTGCGGCTGGCATCGCGCAATGACGGCGATTGATCGAGAAATGCCGAGCGCGCCAGCATGAAGACATACGGAAACAGCACCAGCGACAGCATCAGGATGGCGCCGCCCAGACTGCGTATCTCGGGGAAGTAGTAATCCTGCGGCGAGTCCCAGCCGAACAGCGCACGCAGCGCGCCCTGGAAGGGCCCGGCATACTCGAAGACATCGGTGTAGATGTAGGCGATGACGTTGGCGGGAATCGCGAACGGCAGCAGCAACGACCACTCGAAGGTACGCCGCAGCGGGAACTGATACATGGTGGTCAGCCACGCCGACACCACGCCCATGCTGCCGCTGAGCACCGCCACGCCGGCCACCAGCGCCAGACTCGTCATGACGTAGTCAGGCAGCACGGTGGAGACGAGGTGCGGCCAGATGCCGTCACCGGCCTGATCACTGCCATCATCGCCGAACAACGCCAGCCAGATGACGGCCAGCACCGGCATCACCACCAGCGCGGCGACCCCCCAGGCCGTCGCGAACCACCCCATGTGCGTGCCCAGGCGCCGCTGACGGCGTCTTATCGCCGCGTCTTCGGCGACTGACGTGCTGTGAGTCGCGCGCTCCAGGGCGAGCTCCGTCGCGCTGGTTGCCGTGCAGGCTTCCTCTTCAAGGCTCGCACCTCGCTTTGCCAACAGCCGCTTGCCTTGCGTCATCTGTTCTTCCTCACTGACCTGCCAACTGCAATTGCGTCTATTTTACATTGTTCACTCAAACGAAGAGGGGCTGTCGCATCGCGACAGCCCCTCTTCGTTCATGACATCCCACCCGATGGCTTACGCCAGCGGTGAGTGCCGTTACTGGTTGAAGCCGACTTCATTGACCATCTGAGCAGCACGCTTGCGGTATTTGGCGACCTCGGTCAGCGAGAGGTCATCCTGCTTGAACTCGCCCCAGGACGTCAGCAGCTCCGAGCTTTCGGCAGCCGGGTTGGCCGGGTACTCGAAATTGACCTCGGCATACATGTGCTGGGCGGTCTTCTCGGTCAAGAAGCGCATCAGCTTGAGCGCATTCTCTTCGTGCGGCGCGTACTTGGTCATCGCCATGCCGGAGATGTTCATGTGCGTGCCGACACCGTTCTGGTCCGGGAATTCGATGCGTGCCTTCTCGGCCCACGGACGCTGCTCGTCGTTGTCGAGCATCTTGCCGTAGTAGTAGCTGTTGCCGATGGCCACGTCACAGACGTTGTCACGAATCGCCTTGATCTGATCGCGGTCCCCGCCCTGCGGCTTGCGCGCCAGGTTGTCCTTGAAGCCTTCCAGCCATTCGCGGGTCGCTTCCTCGCCGTTGTGGGCGATACGCGAGGCGATCAATGCCACGTTGTAGGGGTGATCACCGGCACGCGAACAGACACGGCCCTTGAGGCTCGGGTCCGCCAGGTCGTCATAGCTTGCGACCTGACCGGCCTCGAGGCGCTCGACGCTGGTGTAGAGCACGCGGGCACGGGTGGTGATACCGAACCACTGGTTGTCAGGACCGTGATACTGCTCGGGCAGGTTGGCTTCGATGACGTCGTCATTGACGCTCTTGACCAGCTCTTCGTCGACCAGCTCCTGCAGGCGACCGATATCCACCGTCAGCAGGACGTCAGCCGGCGTGTTGCGACCCTCACGCTTGAGACGCTCGGCCAGACCCTGCTTGGCGAATACCACGTTGACCTTGACGCCGGTCTCCTCGGTGAACTCCTTGAGGAACGGCTCGATCAGATAGGCCTGACGATAGGAGTAGACGTTCACCTCTTCCTGGGCTTGCGCCGGCATGGCCGTGACAGCCGTCACGCCGACCAGCGCACTCAACAACAGCTTGCGAGCGGAGGATGCAGAAATCATGGATACAGCAGTCATCGAATACCCCTGTTCAAGGTGTCCTGTCCTGACGAGGACTGCCATGAGCAGACCTGCAGGCCAGTAAAAGCGGAACCATTGTGTCAATGCGAATCATTCTAATCACAAAGCCCTGACACCTGCAACGTGAGTGCAACGCTGATTTGCAGATAATGCAATCCCGCTCAGGTAGGCGAGTTCCGGGAGGCAACCCCAGCGGGCGACATCACTACCGCCCGGCATGCTCAGGAAGGCATCACGCCAGTCGGCCGTCCTCCCCCACCGCAGGCAACAGGGGCCTGGCATGGGCGATGGCCTGCTCAAGCGGCATCCCCTGCTGCCAGACACCGGCGAGTGCGTGGCGGAAGGCAGCAGCGCGGGCGGGCAGGCCGCGCTGCTCGACATCGGCAGCGCGCTGCATCACACGTTGCGCGAAGGCGTCTCGATCCACCTCCAGCTCAAGATTGTCGACGCTGACATGAAACGGCTTGCCCACCGCCCGGTGAAACAGCAGCTCCAGCGCTTGCGGCGCGACCTCGACACTCTCGAAGGCGCGCTGCTGCTCGGCGTCGCGGCCATCCGGTGCATACCAGTAGCCGTAATCTTCCTCGAGCCGCCGTCTGGCGCCTGCGATGCACCAATGGCTGATCTCATGCAGCGCGCTGGAAAAGAAGCCACGTGCCAGATAGATGCGGTGATAGCCAAGCTCTGATTCCGGGACATGCCTGCCTTCCCCCTGCATGCCGGCCGGAAGATACAGTGGCTCTTCGGGATCACAGCGCAGCAAGGTGTTGAAGGTGTCGCCGAACAGGCCGTCGAACAATGCCATCAAGGTGGCGAGGTCATGCGCACGACGGGGACTCCCGCTGGCGGAATCAGAGCAATGGACGGCAGGTAGGGACTCATGGGACGACACGGCAATTCTCGGCAAGCGCTGGCAGTGTGTGGGCATTCGATGGCGGCAGGAAAACCTGCTCTGTCGGATGGCTCATTGTACGTGGCTAGCGTATAGCGCGTCATTTCAGCTGACAGTGTCGCTTACAGCCGTGATAATTCATCAGCTTGCGTTCATGAAACCTGCTTATCTGCTAGGATGGCGCGCCAAGCAAGAATGATTCTCGATTACTAGCAGGAGCCTGCCGTGCCCCCCGCCGATTCATCCACCCCCTCCAAGCCTCAGACGGCCCCCGGTTCTCCGCCTCCGCCACTGATTCCCCGCGTCAGAGCGGAAACCTCACGCCTGCTGACCCTGGCGCTGCCGATCTGTGGCGCGCAGCTGGCTCAGGCAGGCATGAGTGCCGTGGACGTGTTGATGACGGGACGCTCCTCGGCCACGGACCTGGCAGCCGTGTCGGTGGGCTCAAGCCTGTGGGTGCCCCTGCTGCTGCTGATGGCGGGCACCCTGATGGGTCTGACGCCGGTGGTCGCGCAATTGATGGGGGGCAATCGCAGCGGTGAGGTGCGTGGCAACGTGCATCAATCGCTGTGGATCTCGCTGGTGCTCGGCAGCCTGTCCGGGCTTGCGCTGTGGTATCTGGCCGCGCCGATCTTCACCCTGATGGAGGTGCCTGAGGCCGTGGCCGAGCAGGCGACCCTCTATCTGATGGCCATCGCCTGGGGCATGCCGGGTGCCGCCTTCTATCAGGTCCTGCGCGCCTACTCGGACGGCATGAACCATACCCGCCCAGCACTGATCATCAGCCTGATCGGCCTGATATCGAACATCCCGCTCAATTACGTGCTGATCTACGGGTCTGCAGGCGTGGATGACCTGCTGGGGATCACCTTGCCGGGACTGTTGGGCGACATTCCGGCCATGGGCGCCGCCGGCTGCGGTATCGCCACCGGCCTTGCGATGTGGATCATGTGCCTGAGCATGTTCGCCTACACGCGTTACAGCAGCGCGTATCGCGCCGTGGCGCTGTGGTGCCAGCCCAGCGCCCCCCACTTCAAGCAGATGGGCGAACTGCTCAAGGTCGGCCTGCCGATCGGGATCGCGATCTTCTTCGAGGTCACGCTGTTCACGGTCATCGCCCTGTTCGTGGCCAGCTTCGGCGAGATCAAGGTCGCGGCCCACCAGGTCGCGCTCAACTTCACCTCGCTGCTGTTCATGCTGCCGCTGTCGATGGCGATGGCCCTGACCGTGCGCGTCGGCCACACCATCGGCCGCGGCGACATGCGCGAAGCACGTTTCGTGGCCTGGAATGGCGTGGCCTTCTCGCTGGTGGTGGCGCTGGTGAATGACATCGTGATCTGGGTACTGGCCGAGCCGGCCGTGGCGCTCTACACCAGCAACCTCAAGGTCCAGGCCCTGGCCATGTCGCTGATCACCCTGGCGATGCTCTATCAGGTCTCGGATTCCCTGCAGGTCGCGATGGCAGGCGCACTGCGCGGCTTCAAGGACACGCGCATCATCATGCTGATCACCATGTTCGCCTACTGGGTGGTCGGGCTGGGAGGCGGACACCTGCTGGGTGTCGGCAGTGAGGCCTTCCCGATCTCGCCCTGGTCCATCGAGCAGATGGGCGTCTATGGCTACTGGATCGGCATGGTGGCCGGTCTGACCGTGGCGGCGCTGCTGCTCGGCTGGCGCCTGTGGATCATCGCGCGCCGTGGCGTTCGTGACGAGGCATTGGCGAGCCAGTAATGCCTGGCGGATAGCGCCTGCATCTCAGCCTGCACTCCAACAGGAAGCTCGGCCTGGATGCTGGGCTGACAGCTGCCTGAAACGCCTTGATGAGCAAGCCCCGCGACACCCGACAGGGTGACGCGGGGCTTTTGCGTTTAAACACGAAAAAGCTGATAGACGGTCATTTCGTCCAAGGAGGGGTTACCGTCAGGGCTCTGGCTGTGCTAATGGTTATTCAAGGCAGTGCTCTCTCGCTGACGACACACATGGCAGAAGCGAGAGAACGCACCAGCACACGCCGAGGACGATCGACAAGCTGCTGAGGAGGGTTCGTCATGGGCGTACCAGTATCTTCCCCCCGCTCCGCCAAGGTCATCGACCTGAGTGTCATGCGTGACAGGATGCGTGCACGACGTCGTATTCTCCGGCTGGCGCCGGAACACGACGGGTTGGAAATGCTCTATCAGCTCGACAGCGATCCGGACAGCTATTACAGCATTCCGGTACTGGCCTGGGGGCTGCGCGAGGATGGTGAAGTCGTCGGCATGGTGCCGTGGATGGAGGGGCTGATGCCCTGCCACGAGCTGGAAGACCCCCAGCAGGGGCATTTCGTCGGCTATCGCGACCCGGAAACCGACGAAGTCTTCATGCTGGCGCCTGACCACAAGGTGTTCGAGCTCGAACATGCCGCGGCCTATTACGACTATGAAGTCTCGGACAAGACGACGCTACTCCAGCAACTGCCGGACACGCTGGGTACCCACGCGCTGTGCATGACCAACGGCGAGACACAGTGGCAGCTCAAGCAGGTCTTCGGCTGGCGCCTCTACAGCGATGGCAACATTGAGGCCTTGCTGGTCGATGAGGCTCGCGTCACCCAGACACCCGTGCTGGCCGGCGACGACTGCCTGTACCCGGGGCGCAGCCGGCATGATGTGGTCTATTTCTTCCAGCGCGCCATCGCCAATCAGATTCGCGAGCAGGACCCGGCGACGCTGGAGGCTCTCGCGCTGATGATGACTGGCGAGAGCGACCAGGTCTGCGTCGAGGTCCATGACCGCGAAGCCTGAGGGCCAGTCATGGCCAATGACTCAGCGGCTGCGGATGGCGCTCAACTGATGCGGATGTAATACAGGAACTGTTCCGGCGTCTCGTGGCTCAGCTCCAGGGTGTGGCCGAGAAAGGCGCAGAACTTGGGCACATCACGGGTGGTGGCAGGGTCGGTCGCCACCACCCGCAACAGATCACCCGAGGCAAGCTCACGCACCTTGTTGTGCAGCATCATGATGGGTTCCGGGCAATACAGGCCACTGGTTTCCAGTTCGGCATCGGCCTCGGGCAATGTGATATCGGTCATCGAAGACTCCTGACAATCCTGCCGCCCTGGCTGGCGGCACGTACAAAAAAGGGGAGACAGGCATGATCAAGGTTCTGATCGAACGGCATATCATGCCGGGACTGGAACAGGATTACGAACAGGCCTCGCGTGAAGTCGTACGCGAGGCTACGCATGTCCCGGGCTTCATCTCGGGCGAGAACCTAATGGAAACCGGCCGCGCGGGTCACCGCATCCTGATCACCTCATGGCGCGATGCGCGAGCGTGGCAGGAATGGTCGGTCAGTCCGGCCAGAGATCGCATGATGGCGCGCCTGGCGCCCATGCTATCCCAACCGGAGCGGATAATCCTGCTGGAGCATACCTGAGCGCATCTCTCCGGCGAGCGGAGGCATCAGGCGCCCCATACAAGAACCCCACGACCTGTCCAGGCCGTGGGGTTCTTGTATGGGGCATGTGCCACTCGTGCATGCTGATTGAGCAACAGCCAATCAGTGCGTGATGCGCACGTGCACAGTGACCTCTTCACGGTCGTGATACAGATGACGACAGCGAATCTCGGCACCGACGTTGGAACGCTCGAGACTGGCGGCCAGATAGTCGAGGCAGCGAGAGACTTCCTTCCAGCGCTGTTTCATCGGCAGCTTGAGATTGAAGACGGCCTCGTTGCACCAGCGCTTCTTCAGCCAGCGCTCGACCATCTCGGTCACACGAATCGGCTTGTCGACGATATCGCAGACCAGCCAATCCAGGCGCAGCGGTGGCTCCCAGGTGAAGCCATCTTCCTTGAGATGCTCGACCTGTCCTGTCGCCATCAGGTCCTTGTTCATCGGGCCATTGTCGATCGCGAACACGAACATGCCCTTCTCGACCAGCTGGAAGGTCCAGCCACCCGGGGCGGCACCAAGATCCGCTGCCTGCATGCCAGTGGCGATGCGACGCTCCCACTGATCGCGCGGCACGAATTCGTGCCACGCCTCTTCCAGCTTGAGCGTGGAGCGGCTGGGCGCACGACTCGGCGAACGCAGGTGACGAATGCCATTGGCATATTCGCTGCGGTTGCCCGGGAAGCTCATGCCCAGCTGGACTTCATCGCCATCCGTCCAGAAGACATGCAACGCCCGACCACCGGCCTTGCGGCGCAGGGCGCCCCGCTTCTTGAGCGCGGACTCCAGCGGGCGACCGACGGCCTTGCCCAGCCCCGACAGCGCCTTGCCATCATTGGTATCCGGCATCTCGTGGCGGATCTCCTCGAAGCTCCAGCCGGCGTCGACCACCTGCTGCAGAATCGGCGAGACACGATTCTCCCGCGACATGCCCACCAGCGGCTCCAGTGCCACCAGGGTCTGACGAGCGAAGACCAACGCCTGTAGCGGCATGTCACGATGCAGGGCGTTGGCGGGCTCATCTCCCGTCACCACATAACGCACGAAGCCACTGTCGCGTGCCGCAATCGGATAACCCGGCGTGCCGATATACGCCGCTTTCTCGCTGACTTCTGCGGCCAGGTCGGCCTCGAAGCCAGGGCGGCAATACAGCAACAGTTCTTGAGGTTGCATCATCATCTCCAATACAGAAGGCTGGGGAGTCTAGCTTCTCGCCGCTGCCTTCTACAAGCGTGCATGTACGTGATGGGGCTGTGACAACGCTCAGGCCGTCGTCATGGGCGCAGCAGACGCCTCACGAAGCGCGTACGTCTCTTGCTTTGCGCAACTTTTCTCACCACAAAGAGAACCGCCCCTGCAGCAAGGCTGCAGGGGCGGTTCGGTATAAGTGCCTGACGATGACCTACTCTCACATGGAGAAACTCCACACTACCATCGGCGCTAAGCGGTTTCACTTCCGAGTTCGGCATGGGATCGGGTGGTTCACGCTCGCTATGGTCGTCAGGCGAGTGAGAGGCTTGCTCCGATATTTGGTGACCTTGTCACCACTCATCGGCAAGCGCTCACACGAATTACCTGATCAAATTTTTAAAGAGCGTCGCTGTTAAGCGAGGAGGCATATTCTACCCGGAACGCTTGAGAAGTCAAGCACTTGATGATGAGTCAGTCGACTGCCTCTAAGCATCATCAAGCGGTGAGGAGCGTTGCTCGATCACCTGTTCCGTAAGGAGTGCGGCGTATTCTAGCGAATCGCCCGGGATTGTCAATCGATGAATTCGAAGCGGGCTTCAAAAACATCAAGCAAAACAATCACCTGCAAACCTCTTCCACCGCTGGTAACGCCATGCGTCCCCGGCAGCGGATGCGTACTTTACGCAGGAATCGGTTTGATGGCAAGGGCTTTGACGCAGAAAACAGCCACTCGCCTGATCAATACTCAGATCGCCTTGCCGTCCGCGGGCCGAGATACTGGGCGCGCCTGCCAGCCACCACGCGAATGCGACTGTGTCTCAAGCGCCGCCTCCAGGCGCGCCTCCGGCAGCTGCATGACGCGAGCCAACAGTGTCAGCAGGGCCACCTCTTCATCGGCCAGCGTCTGGTCGGCATGCACCACCTGGGCTAGCGCCGTGAACCAGCGCTGCTTGTCCATCGGGCGCAGGTGAGCCAGCTGCGTGAGATGGCGGCAGCGCAGCGCAGGGTTATCCCCATCCAGCTGCGACTGCGGATACGCAAGCGCCAGACCAAGTTCCGCACTGGCGTCCAGGAAGATGTTCTCGCGCAGCGCTTCATCGTCGATGAGTCCGACCATCAGCATGAGCCAATGCTGACAGGCCGGCTGGCACTGCTGCAGGGCCAGCGAGTCGCTCTTGCGATCGATTCGCGGGTCCAGTGACTCCAGCAGCAACTGCCACAGACACCAGATGAACATGTCCTGCGGAGGTGTCTGCGCCTTGAGCATGCGATGCGCGCGCTCATCCGCTTCCCGCCAGCGCGGTATCAACCGGTTGAGCAAGGGGATCCACTCGACCCGCGGCAAGGACTCGAGCTTGCGCCGCGCCTCGCGCACGCGCTTGCCATCCAGCCAGTCATGCTGACGCTCAAGCTCGGTGAGCCAGACCCCACGCCGGGTGAGCTCCGAGGGCGCGATCATCGCCACCACCAGCTGCGGGCAGAGAAAGCGCGACAGCGTCAGGTTCTCGAGCTCACCCCGGGAACGCGACAGCTCGCCGATGACGGCCGCGCCGGCGATACCCGCCATGACCCCGCCAAGCACTTCTGCCCCGATGGGCCCCTGCTGCTCGAAGGTATGCACCGGTTGCTGGCGCGCGCTCAGATATTGCCTGTCCCAACGGGGTTCCAGGCGCTTGATGCGTTCATCCAGCGGCGGATGCGAGTCGAACCAGCCCGTCAGCCATGGCGGACGCGCTTCGACGAAGAAGAGATGGTTGTAGGTCATGGCGCGTGGATGCTGGATACGCCCCTGCCAACCCATGCCACCGATACGCTTGAGGGCCGAGGCGATGCCATCCGGGAAACGCGTCAGGCGCACTGCACTGGCATCGGCGAGATATTCGCGTGAGCGCGCGACCCCGCGCTGCAACAGCCTGCCGCCCAGCCCGCCGAGACTGCCGAGCAACCACAGCGCCACACCGACCAGCATCAGCTGTGGCATGCCGCCTTTCCTGTCGGAACCGGAGGAGCGCGCCCTGCCCAACACGAAGCCGATGCGCCCCGCCCCCATCAGGAAGCGCCCCGCCTCGGAGAGAAACACCAGGCCGTGAACCGCACTCGCCAGACGCAGGTTGAGGCGAATATCGCCATTGGCGATATGGGCGAACTCGTGAGCGACCACGCCCTGCAGCTCGTTGCGATCCAGCTGCTCCAACGCCCCGCGACTCAGCGCGATCACCGCATCATGTGGCCGATAGCCCGCCGCGAAGGCATTGATCATCGCCTCATGCGGCAGCAGGAACAGCTGCGGCGTGGGCAGATTGGCGGCGATCGCCATCTCTTCCACGACATTCAGCGCCCGCCGCTCATTCGAGTCCTGGGTCTCGACATCCACCAGCTTGCCACCCAGGCGTGCGGCCACGACCGCGCCGCCCTGCTGCAGACGCCGCAGCTCGCGCGCCGCGACCAGGGCATTGCACAGGAAGATGATGCTCGCCACTGGCCAGACATATTCAAACGTCGTGGCGGCCGGGCGCCCAAGGAAACTGCTGATCGCGACATGCACCACGGCGCCGGCGGCAAGAGACACCACCAGCGACATGGCCGTGAAGGCCAGCAGTAATAGCCGCGTTCGACGCCGCGCACTGTCCTGCTCATGATAGAAATTCATTCGCGCTCGCCATCTACCCAGTCAGGATCACAGCGCAAGGCCGCTGCGAGAGAAGCATCAACCGGTCGACTCACGAGAAGCTGACATCCGGGGCCTGGCGGATCTTCACGCTGTCATCGAAGGCCAGCAGGCCTGCATCACTGCGATGACCAAAGGTCGGCGCGAACACCACCTGCGGGAAGCTCTGGCGATAGACGTTGTAGTCGGTGACGGCATCGTTGTAGGCCTGACGCGCGAAGGCGACGCGGTTCTCGGTGGCGGTGAGCTCTTCCATCAGGTCGCTCATGGTCTGGTCCGCCTTGAGCTCCGGATAAGCCTCGACCACCACATCCAGCTTGCCCAGACTCGCCGCCAGCCCCTGCTCGGCACCGGCCAGACTGGCCAGCTTGTCCATGCTGCCGGGATGCGCCGCTGCGGCATTCAAGGCGGCCATCGCCTTGTTGCGGGCATTGATCACTTCTTCCAGGGTGCCACGCTCATGGCTCAGATAGCCCTTGGCCGTCTCGACCAGATTGGGAATCAGGTCATAGCGCCGCTTGAGCTGTACCTCTATCTGCGCGAAGGCATTCTCGAAGCGCGCCTTGAGGCTGACCAGCTTGTTGTAGATCGAGATCACGTAGATGACGATCAGCGCGATGGCGCCCAGCAGCAGAAATGTTTTCATGATGAGTCCCTTGTGATGATGCCTTTGCAATGAAGGCCCGGCAGGCGTTGCCCCGCTCTCCGGCGAGTCTTTGCAAGCGCCCCTGTCGATCTTCCTGTGCAATCCGCTTCCAGTTTACCCATACCGGATGACGGCACCAGTCAATTGGATGACTGATTGCCAACGGGGCATCATGCGGCCGGCAACCTCACGGCACCCAATGCGCCATGAACTCGTGCACCGGCAGTGCTTCGAGTCGCTCGCGATCGCCCAACAACGCCATCAAGGTGTCGCACCGCGAAGGCGGGAAGCAGGTGGCCAGATTGGCCCGACACTTGTCCTCGAGCGGGGCGAGCGACTCTTCACGCCGCCGACGATGGCCCAGCGGGTATTCCACCGTCACCTGCTCGGTGGCACTGCCATCGCAAAAGATTACCCGCAGGGCATTGGCGATCGAGCGCTTGTCGGCTTCCAGATACTCGCGGGTGAAGCGCGCCTCTTCCTTGACGACCATTCTGTCACGCAGCCGGTCGATCTCCGGGTGAGCGGCATGGAAGCCATCTTCATAGTGGTCCGCGTTCAACTCGCCGAAGATCAGCGGCACCGCGACCATGTATTGCAGGCAGTGATCGCGGTCCGCCGCATTGGCGAGCGCACCCTGCTTGGAGATGATGCGGATCGCCGATTCGTGGGTGGTGATCTCGATGCGCTCGATCTCCTCGAGGCGGTCGCGCACCTCGGGATGGAGCTGGACGGCCGCCTCGGCGGCGGTCTGGGCATGGAATTCAGCCGGGAAGGAGACCTTGAAGAGCACGTTCTCCATCACATAGCTGCCCAGAGGGCGCGCCAGCGTCAGGTGCCGTTCGTCTTCAGGCTTGAGCGCAAGATCGCTATTGCCGTGACTGAAGGAAACATCATTGAAGCCCCACTGCGGCGCGCTGAGAACACTTGGGACGCCCATCTCGCCACGCAGGGCGATGTCCGCCAGCCGCACGCCGCGTGAAGTGGCGTCCCCCGCCGCCCAGCTCTTGCGCGAGCCCGCATTGGGCGCATGACGATAGGTGCGCAGGCTCTGGCCATCGACGAAGGCGTGCGACAGCGCCGACAGCAACTGCTCGCGATTCGCCCCCATCAAGCGCGCCGTCACGGCGGTGGTCGCGACCTTGACCAGCATGACATGGTCGAGCCCGACGCGATTGAAGCTGTTGTCCAGCGCCAGCACACCCTGGATCTCGTGGGCCATCACCATGCTCTCCAGCACATCGCGCATCACCAGGGGCGGCTTGCCCAGCGCGACACGCTGGCGCGAGAGGTGATCCGCCACCGCCAGAATGCCGCCGAGATTGTCCGAGGGATGCCCCCACTCCGCCGCCAGCCAGGTGTCGTTGTAATCCAGCCAGCGGATGGTGCAGCCGATGTCCCACGCCGCCTTGACGGGATCGAGACTGAAGGCGGTGCCGGGCACCCGCGCACCATGCGGCACCACGGTCTCGGCCACCAGCGGGCCGAGATGCTTGGTACATTCCGGGAAGCGCAGCGCCAGGATGCCGCAGCCGAGGGTATCCATCAGACACAGGCGAGCGGTGTCCATCGCCTCTGCCGAGGGACCTGAGCGCACGCTCTTGCCGGCCAGGCCATCCGCATCCGTATCCGCGATACGAAGATCGTCGCAATACCCCAGCACATAGTCGGCGATCTGCTGCAGCTCCGGGTCATAGTCCGGGCGCTGGTTGGCGCTGGCCTGGTTGGTACTGACCTGACTTGTACTGGCTTGAGTGGCACTGAGACGGCTTTCGCCCGTCTGATCAGAGGATGGCGTGCTCATGTGTGACCTCCTGTCGTGGATCGTCTTTGCTCGCATGCATCTCCCGCGATACCGGCACATCCCCCGAAATACCCGAGTCCGCACCACAGACATACGAAAGCCGACCCTCTGCACATGCATGCCAGGCCGGCTTTCATCGAGATGCCGCAGGAGGGATATCAAGAGGGATATATTGACAATAGACCATCGCCTGCCAATACCGGCGCTAGCGCATCAAGGTCTCCGCCGGCACCCGTACCCAGCCTTCCATCAGGATACGCGCGCTGCGACTCATCACGGCCTCACTGACGGTCCATTCGCCCTCGCCTTGCTGGCCGTCACTGACCTGACCCGAGGGTGACTGACGATGGGCACTCGCGCCGACCCTGAGCGTGCCGGAGGGATGTCCGAAGCACACCGAGTCACGCGCGGTGCCATTCTGCCCAGATTCGGCCTCGGCCCCGCCAGCGGCGGCAAGATTGACCAGCGTGCCGGGTACCGCAGCCGCCGCGGCGATGGCGACGGCCGCGGTGCCCATCATGGCGTGGTGCAGCTTGCCCATCGATACGGCGCGAATCAGCACGTCGATCTCGTCGGCCTTGATCTCGCGACCACTGGAGACGACGTGATCCACCGGCGGCGCCACGAAGGCGACCTTGGGGGTGTGCTGACGTCTGGCGGCCTCGCCCAGCTCCTGGATCAGTCCCATGCGCAGTGCGCCGTGGGCGCGCAATGTCTCGAGGCGCGCGAGGGCCTCGCCATCCGCGTTGATCGCCTCCTGCAGCTCGGTGCCCTGATAGCCGAGATCGCGGGCAGCGACGAAGATGGTCGGGATGCCGGCATTGATCAGGGTCGCCTGGATTCGCCCGCCCACGACCACCGATTCCGGCACTTCCAGCGTATCGACCACATTGCCGGTGGGGAACATGCTGCCCTCGCCGGCGGCGGGGTCGCGGAAGGCGACCGCAACTTCGGCGGCCGGGAAGGTCACGCCATCCAGGGCGAAGTCGCCGGTTTCCTGGACGCGCCCCTCGCACATCGGCACCCGCGCGATGATGGTCTTGGCGATGTTGGCCTGCCAGATACGCACCTCGGCGATGCCATCACGCGGCAGGCGCTCGGCCGGCACCAGGCCCTTCTCGATGGCGAAGGGCCCGACCGCCGCCGAGAGATTGCCGCAGTTGCCGCTCCAATCGACGAAGGGCGAGTCGATGGAGACCTGACCGAACAGATAGTCGACGTCGTGGTCCGGCTGTTCGCTGCGACTGATGATCACCGTCTTGCTGGTGCTGGAGGTCGCGCCCCCCATGCCGTCGATCTGCTTGGCGTAGGGGTCGGGGCTGCCGATCACGCGCAGCAGCAGGGCATCACGCGCCGGGCCCGGCACCTGCGCCGCTTCCGGCAGCTCATCGCGCAGGAAGAACACGCCCTTGCTGGTGCCGCCACGCAGATAGGTGGCGGGGATCCTGAGCTGTGCCTGCTGGCTCATGCCGTCACCTCCGCCGCCGGCTCGCCCGGTACCTGGGAGCTCAAAAAGTCTTCGGCGAAGCGCTGCAGAACACCGCCCGCCGAGTAGATGGAGACTTCCTCACGGGTATCGAGGCGGCAGGTGACCGGCACGCGCTCGAGCTTGCCTGCCTTGTCACCGGCGGTGCGCTCGATCACCAGCGTGAGTTCTGCCCCCGGTGCCGGCTCGCCTTCGACGGCGTAGATCTCGCTGCCATCCAGCGCCAGCGTCTTGCGCGTGGTACCGGCGGCGAACTGCAGCGGCATCACGCCCATGCCGACCAGATTGGTGCGGTGGATACGCTCGAAACCTTCCGCGACGATGGCCTCGACGCCCGCCAGCCGCACGCCCTTGGCCGCCCAGTCACGCGACGAGCCCTGGCCGTAATCCGCGCCCGCGATGATGATCAACGGCTGCTTGCGCTGCATGTAGGCCTCGATGGCCTCCCACATGCGCACCACTTTGCCTTCCGGCTCCAGGCGCGTGAGCGAGCCCTGCTTGACCTCGCGCTTGCCGCCCGCCCCTTCCACCACGGCCATCTCGTTGATCAGCTTGGGATTGGCGAAGGTGGCCCGCTGCGCGGTGAGATGATCGCCGCGGTGAGTGGCGTAGGAATTGAAGTCCTCCTCCGGCAGGCCCATCGCGGCCAGATACTCACCCGCCGCACTGCTGGCCATGATGGCATTGGAGGGCGACAGGTGATCGGTGGTGATGTTGTCCCCCAGCACCGCCAGTGCCCGCATGCCCTTGAGCGTCGGTGCGCTGGCCAGGCCGCCTTCCCAGTACGGCGGACGACGGATGTAGGTGCTCATCTCGCGCCAGTCGTAGAGCGGGCTGGTCGTGTCGTCGCGATCCTGGCGGGCCTCGAACATCGGGATATAGACCTGACGGAAGTGGTCCGGCTTGACGCTGGAGCCGACGATGGCATCGATCTCCTCGTCGCTCGGCCACAGGTCCTTGAGCATGATCGGCGAGCCGTCCGGCGCATGTCCGAGAACATCCTTCTCGATGTCGAAGCGGATGGTGCCGGCGATGGCGTAGGCGACCACCAGCGGCGGCGAGGCCAGGAAGGCCTGCTTGGCGTAGGGGTGGATACGGCCATCGAAGTTGCGGTTGCCGGACAGCACCGCGGTGGAATAGAGATCACGCTCGACGATTTCCTGCTGGATCGCCGGGTCCAGCGCACCGCTCATGCCATTGCAGGTGGTGCAGGCGAAGCCGACGATGCCGAAGCCGAGCTGTTCGAGTTCCGGCAGCAGTTCCGCCTCTTCCAGATACAGCTGCACGGCCTTGGAGCCCGGCGCCAGCGAGGTCTTGACCCACGGCTTGCGCGTCAGGCCCAGCGCATTGGCGCGTCTGGCCAGCAGGCCGGCGGCGATGACGTTGCGCGGATTCGAGGTGTTGGTGCAGCTGGTGATGGCGGCGATGATCACCGCGCCATCCGGCATCAGGTCGCGCCCGTCCTCGTCCTGCTCATGCTCGATCACCCCGGAGATGCCACGCGCGGCCAGCTCGCTGGTCGGCACGCGACTGTGCGGATTGGAGGGGCCCGCCAGGGTGCGCACCACCGAGGACAGGTCGAAGGTCAGCTCGCGCTCATATTCCACCGCGCCTTCGATATGGCCGCTCTCGTCGGCCCAAAGCCCGGTCTCACGCGCGTAGCGCTCGACCAGCGCGATGTTATCCGGCTCACGCCCGGTCAGCGTCAGATAGTCCAGCGTCTGCTGGTCGATGTAGAACATCGCCGCCGTGGCGCCGTACTCCGGCGTCATGTTGGAGATGGTGGCGCGATCGCCCAGGGTCAGGCTGGCCGCGCCTTCGCCGAAGAATTCCAGATAGGAGGAGACGACCTTCTCGGCGCGCAGGAATTCGGTCAACGCCAGCACGATGTCGGTGGCGGTGATGCCCGGCTGCGGACGCCCGGTGAGGCGCACGCCGATGATGTCCGGCAGACGCATGTAGGAGGCACGCCCCAGCATCACGCTCTCGGCCTCGAGCCCACCGACGCCGACGGCGATCACGCCCAGCGCATCGACATGCGGTGTGTGGCTGTCGGTGCCCACCAGGGTATCCGGGAAGGCGACCTGATGGCCCTTCTCATCGGCGCGCGACTCGATCACCGGCGACATCCGCTCCAGATTGATCTGGTGCATGATGCCGTTGCCCGGCGGAATCACGTCGATGTTCTCGAAGGCCTGACGCGTCCAGTCGATGAAGTGGAAGCGGTCCTCGTTGCGACGCTCCTCGATGGCGCGGTTCTTGGCGAAGGCGTCCTTGTCGAAGCCGGCGTGCTCCACCGCCAGCGAGTGGTCGACGATCAACTGGGTCGGCACCACCGGATTGACCTTGGCCGGGTCTCCGCCGCGCTCGGCGATGGCATCGCGCAGGCCGGCCAGGTCGACCAGCGCGGTCTGACCGAGGATGTCATGGCACACGACACGCGCGGGATACCACGGAAAATCGAGATCACGCCGCCGTTCGATCAATTGCACGAGGCTGTCACGCAGCTGATCCGGCGGGCAGCGACGCACCAGGTTCTCGGCCAGTACGCGTGAGGTATAGGGCAGACCGGCGTAGGCGCCGGGGGCGATGTCTTCCACGGCGGCACGCGCATCGAAGTAGTCGACCGGGGTACCCGGTGACGCCGTGCCAGGCAGGGGTTTGCGATACTCGGTATTCATGGGCATCCGGACTCATCAGGCGGTCAAGAAAACGATCGGCCAGCACGCTGACTGGCCGAGGAAAGGGTCAGTCGCGCTGCTCGATGGGCAGCCAGTCGCAATGCTCCGGGCCGGTGTAATCGGCGCTCGGGCGGATGATGCGATTGTTGGCGCGTTGCTCGAAGACATGCGCCGCCCAGCCGGTCAGGCGTGAACAGACGAAGATCGGCGTGAACAACTTGGTGGGAATGCCCATGAAGTGATAGGCGCTGGCGTGGAAGAAGTCGGCATTGCAGAACAGCTTCTTCTCGCGCCACATCACGGCTTCGACGCGCTCGGAAACGGCGTAGAGCTGAGTGTCGCCCACATCCTCGGACAGCTTGCGTGACCACTCCTTGATGATGGCGTTGCGCGGGTCACGTTCACGGTAGATGGCGTGGCCGAAGCCCATGATCTTCTCGCGACGTTCCAGCATGCCGAGAATCTCGCGCTCGGCTTCCTCCGGTGAGCGCCAGTGCTCGATCATCGCCATCGCCGCCTCGTTGGCACCGCCATGCAGCGGTCCGCGCAGCGAGCCGATGGCCCCGGTCACGCAGGAATGCAGATCGGAGAGCGTCGAGGCGCAGACACGCGCGGTGAAGGTCGAGGCATTGAATTCGTGCTCGGCATAGAGGATCAGCGAGGTATTCATCACCGCGGCATGCAGCTCACTGGGGGCCTCACCGTGCAAAAGGTGCAGGAAGTGCGCGCCGATGGAGTCGTCATCGGTCTCGGTGTCGATGCGCACGCCATCATGGCTGAAGCGATACCAGTAATTGATGATCGACGGGAACACGGCCAGCATGCGGTCGGCCTGGTCGGACTGCTCATCGAAGCTCTCTTCGGTCTCCAGATTGCCGAGCATCGAGCAACCGGTGCGCATCACGTCCATCGGGTGGGCACTGGCCGGAATCTGCTCCAGTACCGCCTTCAGGGCATCCGGCAGGCCACGCAGGCCCTTGAGGCGCGTGATGTAGGCGTCCAGCTCCGAACGATTGGGCAGCTTGCCCTTGAGCAGCAGATAGGCGACTTCTTCAAAGCTTGCGTGGGCGGCGAGATCCTCCAGATCGTAGCCGCGATAGCGAAGGCCGGAGCCGGTCTGGCCGACGGTGCACAGGGCGGTCTCGCCGGCACTCTGGCCGCGCAGGCCGCTGGAGGCACTAGGGCTCGGGGTAGCGGTGGTATCTGACATGGCGCGATCTCCTTGGCAGTGACGTCATTGAGTTGTTCTTTTTCTTGTAGGGCATAAAGCGTCAAGCCCCTCGCCGGCCAGGCGTTTGCCAGCGAGGGAGAAACGGTCGGGCCGGAAGTGCCGGCCCGTGAAGCCAGTGGCCTCCTGATACGAGACATGGCGCCCGTCTCGAGCGTCTGGCATCAATCCTTGCGGCTTTCGGCCTCGAACAGGGTGTCCAGCTTCTGCTCGAAGGTGTGGTAATCGAGGAAGTCGTAGAGCTCCATGCGGGTCTGCATGTCGTCGACCACGTCCTTCTGGTCACCCTTGTCGTGGATATTCTGGTAGACCTTGAGGGCGGCGGCGTTCATGGCGCGGAAGGCGGACAGCGGATAGAGCACCATCCGGCAGCCGACATCGCCCAGCTCGCGCTGATTGAACAGCGGCGTGGCGCCGAATTCGGTGATGTTGGCCAGAATCGGCGCGTCGACGCCCTCGCAGAAGGCACGGTAGTCCTCGAGGGTATGCACCGCCTCGGCGAAGATGGCGTCCGCCCCGGCCTCGACACAGGCATTGGCACGCGCCACGGCGGCCTCGAGCCCTTCCTTCTGGAAGGCATCGGTACGCGCGATCAGATAGAAGTCGTCATCACGACGGGCATCGGCGGCCGCCTTGATGCGGTCGACCATTTCCTGGCTGGAGACGATGGCCTTGTTGGGACGATGTCCGCAGCGCTTCTGGGCGACCTGGTCTTCCAGGTGCACGGCAGCCACGCCGGCACGCTCCATCTCCTGAATGGTGCGCGCGATGTTGAAGGCGCCGCCCCAGCCGGTGTCGATGTCCACCAGCAGCGGCAGCTCGCTGGCGGCGGTGATGCGACGCGCGTCTTCCAGCACGTCATTCATGCTGGTCATGCCCAGGTCCGGCAGCCCGTAGGAGGCGTTGGCCACGCCGCCACCGGACAGGTAGATCGCCTGATGCCCGACGCGCTCGGCCATGATGGCGGTATAGGCATTGATGGTGCCGACGATGGGCAGCGGACGATTGGCTTCCAGCGCCGCGCGGAAGCGGGCGCCGGGGCTTGGCAAGGCGGTGGAACTCAGATGGCGTGACATGACATCTCCCGGGCTGGGCCCATGACGGGGTTGGAATTGTTGGTGGTGATCCGGTCGCAAGCGGTGTGGCAGTTCACTCCTCGCCCTGCTCTTCCTTGAGCGTGGCGGCATAGCGGCGGGCGACGTTCTCCCGCGAGGCGCTGACGTGGCGCCGCATCAGCAGCTCCGCCAGCTCCTCGTCGCCGGCCTCGATGGCATCGACGATACGGTGGTGCTCGACGAAGGCCTTCTGCGGACGCGAGCCACTGGCGCTGAACTGGGTGCGATACATGCGCACCAGGTAGTAGAGGTCGTCGCAGAGAATCGTCATCAACATGTGGTTATGGCTGCCGAGGACGATCTGATAGTGGAAGTCGAGATCGCCTTCCTTCTGGAAGTAGGCGGTGCCGGTCTTGAGGTCCGACTGCTGCTCGTGGGTCTTGAGCACGCTGCGCAGCCGCGTGACCTCCTCCTGCGTCATGTGCCGCGCCGCCAGACGCGCGGCCATGCTCTCCAGCGCCTCACGTACGTCGAACAGCTCCAGCAGCTCGGTCATCGAGAGCTTGACCACCCGCGCACCGACGTGGGGCACGCGCTCGATCAGGCGATGGACCTCGAGGCGACGCATCGCCTCGCGCAGCGGGCCACGCGAGATGCCATAGGCCTGCGCCAACCCCGGCTCGGTGATCTTGCTGCCCGGTGCCAGCTCGCCGCGCACGATGGCGTCCTGCAGCTGGTGGAAGACGCGCTCGGCCAGGGTGCGCACCTCAGGCGTCGGAGCACTGGCGGAGGCGGTGTGGCCTGCCTGCTCGGCAGTGGCGCCGCGCGCGAGGCTTCGAGCGGTGGTGGCATTGTGAAAGGCATCGGTGGTCATGGCGGTCAGGCAATCCGGCTGGGCAAGGGGCTGAGACAGGACAATGGCGATGAGGGACTTTCAGCACCATTGTCGACAATCATTCAATGACTGCCAGACTAGCCAGCGAGCCTGAGTGGGTCAAGATGCAATCCGCCAAATCCTCTACACCTTTGGCGTAAGAGAGCTGGCATGCGCTGGATAAACGGCTGCCAGAACAAGGACGAACCGCCTGAGACGCCGCCATGCCAGTCTTCCCGCGTCACCAGGACAGAGGCACGCCAGCCGGTAGCGGCCGAGACGAAAGACGCCCCGCCAGCACAGGCTGACGGGGCGTCTTGAGTCTCAATGCCAGACCGCTCATCGGTCGGCTTGTCGACAATCACGCGTTTTATGCGAAGCTGAGCTCCGCGCCGATGCGGCGGGGTTTCTGGAAAGGCAGCGAATGATCGGTGCCGGGGATTTCCAGCGATTGCCAGCCCGCATGACGCTCGGCCAGCAGGCTGTGATAGTCGCGCAGGGTCTGCGGGCTCTTGCCGCCGACCAGGCTGCGCACCTCGCTGCCTGAGGCCAGCACGTCGGCCAGCAGCGCCTCGCGGTCGATCTCGCGCACGGCATGCGTGACACAGTCCAGCGCATTGGCGAAGCCCAGATGGCGATGCGCCAGTCGCGCTACCATCATGCGCTCGGCGCGCGGGTTGCGCGTGCGATGCGGCGAGATGAGGTCGAGGAAGGCGGTGATGCCCGCCTCGGGGCTTGAGGCTTCGCGCATGGCGCGCGCCGCCTCGGCATAGCCGTCACGCACCTTGAGCATGGTGGCGTGGCATTCGCGCTCCAGCAGTGCCGGCTCCAGCAGACTGATGTCGCCGACCTTCACCTCCGGGCGCTCGGCGCGCAGACGCTGGACGAGACGCATGGCGACCAGTCCGCCGAAGCTGTAGCCGATCAGGTCGAAATGCGTGATGCGCTGGGTCTCGATCAACGCCATCACGTCCTCGACCACCTGCTCGAGGGTGAAAGGAGGCTCGCCACCCTGCGGCGCCAGCGTCTGCCCCATGCCACGCAGGTCCGGGATGATCAGCTCATCATGGGCCGTGAGATGCCCGACCAGCGGTGCCCAGGTCAGCGTGCCGGCCACGCCCGCGCCGTGCAGCATCAGCAGTCGACGCCCGCCCTGGGCGTCATGCCGCTTGAGACGCTGCCAGAAGATGTTCTGATCGGGACGTGACAGCAGATGTTGGCCATGTTCGAACTCGGGATGCATGCAGGGGCTCCGGTGGGGTGCCAGGGGCTGGGCAAGAGACTGGGCAAGAGGGCTGGGCGAACGTCAGCACGCGCGTCATGGCAGTCATCGATGACGGCGCAGGGCGTTCAGAGGCAGGCACCTTAATCAGCGCACGGGAGAACGGCAAGCCGACAAGGCCAGCCCCTCACCGGAATCCGCACGCATGGGCGGACAAAACGCCTTCGGATGCCTAGAATGCCCTGTCCGCCAACGGAAGCTGTCATGACCATCTCGCTCGAAATCAACGCCCTGCCCTACGCCCTCGCCGCCGAGGATGAAGCCTCCACGCTGTCGCGCTTCGCACGCCTGCGCTCACGTCCCGACGCCGTGCTGCTCGACAGCGGCCAGCCGTCGCTGGCCGGTGGCCGCTTCGACATCATCAGCAGCGACCCGCTGGCCGTGCTGGAGCAAGGCCCACACGGCGGCAAGCTCACTGGCCCGCTGCCGGAGTCGATGCGTGACCTGAGCCAGTTCAGTGAAGCGCTGGAGCGCCTCGCCCGCCTGCCGGTGATCGAGGCCCAGCGCCAGCTGCTGACCCTGCTGCCGCAGACGCTGGCAGGCGAAGAGCTCGCCCGGCATGACCTGAGCGCCGAGGACCTGCCGTTCATCGCCGGCCTGCTGGGCTACTGGAGCTACGACTTCGGGCGCGCGCTGGAAGACCTGCCCGCCACGACAGAGGACGACATCACGCTGCCCTGGGCGCGTCTCGGTCTGTATGACTGGGCATTGATCAGTGACCATCAGCGCCAGCAGAGCTGGCTGATCGCCTCGCCCCAACGGCGCCGACAGGTGCTTGAGTGGCTGGAGCAACCGGCGCCGCGCAGCGCCGACTTCGCCCTCGACACCCCCTTCGCGCCGCTGCTGGACCGCGCGGGCTACGGCGAACGCTTCCGCCAGGTGATGGAGTATCTGCATGCCGGTGACTGCTATCAGATCAACCTGACCCAGCGCTTCTCCGCCGACTGCAGTGGCGACAGCTGGGATGCCTACCTGCGCCTGCGTCAAGCCACGCCGACACCCTACGCCGGCTATCTGAGCTGGCAGGACGCCAAGGGCGAGGAGATGGCGATCGTCTCCGTCTCGCCGGAGCGCTTCGTCGAGGTCAATCATCGCGCGGTCGAAACCAAGCCGATCAAGGGCACCCGCGCACGTGGCGCGACGCCGGAAGAGGACGCCCGGCTTGCCGCCGAGCTGCTGGAAAGCCCCAAGGACCGCGCCGAAAACGTGATGATCGTCGACCTGCTGCGCAACGACCTGGGCCGCGTCTCCGCGCCCGGCAGCGTCAAGGTGCCCTCACTGTGCGCGCTGGAGAGCTACGCCAACGTGCACCATTCCGTCAGCACCATCACCAGCACCCTGGATGAAGGACGCGATGCGCTGGATCTGCTCGGCGCCGCCTTCCCCGGCGGCTCCATCACCGGCGCGCCCAAGATCCGCGCCATGCAGATCATCGAGGAGCTGGAGCCGGTGCGCCGCAGCGCCTATTGCGGCAGCCTCGGCTATCTGGATATCCGCGGCCACATGGATACCTCCATCGCGATCCGCACGGCGGTGATCGCCGAGGGCCAGGTGCATCTGTGGGGCGGCGGCGGTCTGGTCGCCGATTCCGAGGAAGAGGCCGAATACCGCGAGAGCCTGGCCAAGATTCAGCGCCTGATGGAAGCGCTTGGCTGACAGGCGGCGTTATAAGGCGTCATGAGCGCCATAACTCGATGGCATATAACGTTCGAACGAATTCGTATTGGGGAAGCAGTGCCTGCCTTTGATAGGGTAGGCGCATTCCTGCACGTCTCCTTGAGCGCTACCCGCCTCTGCTGATGGTCTTTGCTGGCCATTGATCAGCCCTGCGCCCCGCTCCATCGGACGTGCCCTCGTTCTGGAGACTCCTCATGTCCGATACCTTCGATCTCGCCCGCATCAATGCCGAATTCGGCAACGACCCGGAAGCCCTGACCCGCTGGGCCCTGTCGCTGGACAAGCACGCCATCTGCACCACGAATTTCCGTCCCTTCGAGGCGGTGATCCTGCACATGGTGACGCGCTTCCGTCCTGACATCCCGATCGTGTGGATGGACAACGGCTACAACACCGATGCCACCTATCGCTTCGCCGATGAGGTGACGCGCAAGCTGAACCTGAACCGCATCATCTATCTGCCGCAGCGCACGCGTGCCCACCGTGAAGCCGTCGATGGCCTCACCCCGCATATCGATGACCCGCGCCACGAAGCCTTCACCCATGAAGTGAAGCTCGAACCGTTCGAACGTGCGCTGCGCGAGCTGAACCCCGAGATGTGGTTCACCGCCGTGCGCGCCAGTGACACCGCCTTCCGTGCCGGCATGCAGCCGGTCTCGCTGAACGGCGATGGCCTGATCAAGGTCGCCCCGGTACTCAACTGGTCATCCAAGCAGATGCACGAGTACCTGGTCGCCCACGACCTGCCCAACGAGTTCGACTACGTCGACCCGACCAAGGCGGAAGACAACCGCGAGTGTGGCCTGCACCTGGCACACTGAGCCCTGTGGTTGACGCTGTGCGCTCGGGCCGCCCAGCCAGCAAAAAGCCCGCCTCTCAGGAGGCGGGCTTTTTCATCTGCGCTATGACAGATCAGGCGAGCGGGACTTAGTTCACCGGGGCTGTCCACCGACACTCAGCCAACCGGCACTCAGTCCACCGACACTCAGCCAACCGGCACTCAGCGCACCGGCAGCTCGATGTCGTGGAAGATCTCGTGCTCGTGGCGCGGGCCGGCGGCCAGTGCCGCTTCGACACGCTCGCGCGTCAGGTGCGGCGCGAAGCGCTCGACGAATTCGAACATGTAGCTGCGCATGAAGGTGCCGCGACGGATGCCGATCTTGGTCGTGGAGCTCTCGAACAGATGCGTGGCGTCCAGCGCGACCAGGTCCTCGTCGGCCACCTCGTCCACCGCCATGTGCGCGACGATGCCGATGCCCATGCCGAGACGCACATAGGTCTTGATGACATCGGCGTCCGAGGCGGTCAACACCACGTTGGGCGCCAGGCCGTGGGACTTGAAGGCATCGTCCAGCTGGCTGCGGCCGGTGAAGCCGTAGGTGTAGGTGACCAGCGCATAACTGGCCAGCGACTCGAGGGTCAGTTCCTCGCCATTGGCCAGCGGGTGATCCTTGGGCACCAGCACACAGCGGTTCCAGCGATAGCACGGCAGCAGGATGAGGTCGTTGAACAGCTCCAGCGACTCGGTGCAGATGGCGAAGTCGGCCTGCCCCTCACTGACCATGTTGGCGATCTGCTTCGGCGTGCCCTGCTGCATGTGCAGCGCGACATCCGGGTACTTGCGCGTGAAATCGGCGATCACCGGCGGCAAGGCATAACGCGCCTGGGTGTGCGTGGTGGCGATCGACAGGCTGCCGCGACGGTCGTCACTGTGCTCCTGGGCGACGTGCTTGATGTTCTCCACCGTTCGCAGCACCTGGCTTGCCAGCTCGACGATGGACTCGCCGGCCGGGGTCACTCGCGTCAGGTGCTTGCCACTGCGTGCGAAGATTTCGACGCCAAGCTCATCTTCCAGCAGACGAATCTGCTTGGAAATGCCCGGCTGGGAGGTATACAGACTTTGCGCGGTGGCGGACACGTTCAGGTTGTGGCGGGTGACTTCCCAGATATAACGCAACTGCTGGAGTTTCATGCGGCTTCACTCTCCTGAGAAGCACCATCGACGCGACGCGGCGTGACAGTGGCCCGGACATGGCCGGTCACCTTGCTAAGATGATCGGGCGATAAAATCATGAACAATGATTCCTTTCGGGAATATACGCTCAAGAGTAGATTGGCGACAGTAACCTGACAAGGGGGTAGGTAGGGATGGAAGTCACACAACTGCTGCTATACGTGCTGGCAGGCGCCGGAGTGGGTTTCGCGGTCGGTGTCACTGGCGTGGGCGGCGGCTCGCTGATGACGCCCCTATTGTTGATGTTCGGCTTCCCGCCGCACATCGCCGTGGGCACCGACCTGCTCTATGCCTCCATTACCAAGGCGGGCGGCGCCTTCGCGCACCATCGCCAGGGCCATGTGGACTGGACCATCGCCCGACGCCTGGCCATCGGCTCGCTGCCGGCGGCGCTGTTGACGATTGCGGTCCTGCATACCTTCTTCACTGACCCCACCGCCTACGCGGGCCTGATCAAGGGCATGCTGGGCGTGATGTTGATCCTCACCGCCGGCGTGCTGCTGTTCAAGAAGCGCCTGCTGGGGCTGATCAGCCCGGAAAGCTTCATCGTACGCCACGCGGCACCGCTGACCGTACTGTCAGGCATCGTGCTCGGTGTGTGCGTCACCCTATCCTCCGTGGGGGCCGGCGCCTTCGGTGCTGCCGTGCTGATCATGCTGTTCCCGCTGTTGAGCACCGCGCGCATCGTCGGCACCGATATCGCTCATGCGGTACCGCTGACCCTGGTCGCGGGACTGGGCCACCTGTGGTTGGGCAACGTCGACTTCCTGTTGCTCGGCGCATTGCTGGTCGGCTCACTGCCCGCCATCAGCCTGGGCGCACGCCTGACACGCCACATGCCCAGCGGCCTGCTGCAGGGCCTGCTGACGACACTGCTGCTGGGGCTTGGCATCCGTTACGCCTTCTTCTGAGCTCTCCTTGCTGCGGGATCCTTCACACAGGCAATACCAAAGTCGGGGCAGGCAATCCACATTGCCTGCCCCGTTGCTATTCCCTCAAACCAATAAAACAGCTATAAAAACACTAGCGATCATAACCCCGTGCTATTGAGCCGATGGACAATGCCCATTTGTCAGTGATGCAAAGTGGCGCTACCATCGGACGCAGCCTGCATGTCCGGCAATGCCGCAGACAGCGAAACGAATCCCCTGGAGAAACAAGATGTCCAATCACGTCGATGTCACCGGCGCCAACTTCGAACAGGAAGTTCTCAACGCTGAAGCCCCGGTCCTGCTGAAGTTCTGGGCCCCGTGGTGTGGTCCGTGCAAGATGATGGCGCCGGTCGTCGAAGAAGTCGCCAACGAGAAAGGCGAAGGCCTGAAGATCGTCAACGTCAATGTCGATGACGCGCCGGAAATCGCTGCCGAGCAAGGCGTGCGTGGCGTGCCGACCGTGATCCTGTTCAAGTCCGGCGCCAAGGTCGCCTCTCTGGTCGGTGCCCAGTCCAAGGGTCAGCTGAGCCAGTTCATCGAGCAGAACCTCTGAGTCGACTTGCTGACAGGTGACTGCCCCGCCAGTCACCGCGCACTGATTCGATAACCAAAGGCCCCGTCACGCACAGCGTGACGGGGCCTTTGGCATTCAGGCAATGGGTCATCCACGCAGAGCTGGCCCGCGGGTCATTCCTCCGCCATGCGTCGACGACGGCGTATCCTGCGCACGGAGGGGCCCAGCAGGCGCGCCGCCCAGCGCGTGCCCGGATGCGAGTCGAAGGCGATCTTGAGCGTCATGGTGATCGGCACCGACAACAGCATGCCCACCGGCCCGAACACCCAGCCCCACACCACCAGCGACAGGAAGGCGGCCAGCGTCGACAGCCCCAGGGTGCGCCCCATCACGCGCGGTTCGATCAAGTTGCCGAGAATGAAGTTGATCGCCAGGTAACAGCCGCCCAGCATCAACGCCTTGACCGCGCCACCCTCCGGCATCACCAGCGTCAGCAACACCGCAGGCACCGCGGCCAGCGCCGAGCCGATGTTGGGGATGTAGTTGAGGCAGAAGGCCAGCGTGGCCCACAGGAAGGCGAACTCCACATCGAGCACCAGACAGCTGATCGCGACCAGTCCCCCGGTCACGAGGCTGATCAAGGTCTTGACCGCCAGATAGCGGCGCAGCGTCAGCGAGAACAGCGTGAAGCGGCGCAGACTGACATGCGGGCTGCGCAGCGTGCTGACCAGCTTGTCGCGCAGTGACAATGCCTCATAGAGCAGGAAGGTGGCCGTCAGCACGATGATGACGCTCGAGGACAGAAGCCCCCCCAGCCCGGTCAGCAGGTTCGGCACCCACTGGGTCAACGAGGCCGGATCGACCAGCTCGCTGAAACGGGCCGGCGCGATGGATACGCCGCTGTCCGCCAGCCATTCCAGCATGCTCTGATACTGTTCGCGCAAGCTCTCCTCAAGCTTGGGCATCTCATCGCTGAACAGGGTGAAGCGCGAGACCAGCAGCGCCGTCAGCGACGAGAACAGCACACAGACCGTCAGGATGACGATCGGCACCCCGAAGCGTTGCCCGATACCGTGACGGGCCAGCCAGCGCACCGGCGCGTCGCAGACCGCAGCGACAAACACCGCCAGCAGCAGCGGGACTACCAGGTCCGCCGCCAGCTTGAGGCCGCCGATGATGATGACCACCGCGGCCATGCCGACCAGCAAGGGGTGAATCTCCAGCGCGCGGCGCACGTTGGGCGCGTGGCGAGAACCTCCGGAGCGTTCGAGCGCCTCCTGCTGACGCTCGTCGCGTGGCACCTGCATGCGTGTCACGGCCTCCTCGATGGAAGTGCCCTCACTGACGCTACGTGGCTCGCCAACGCTATCGTCAGGCGCTTGCGCGTCAGCCATCTGCGTCTCGGGCGGCACTTCCTCGTGTCGCGATCTTTCGTCAGGCGTATCGTTCGCGTGCATCCTGCGCCACCTATCCTGTCAGTGCTTGCCATCAGTACTTGCCATCAGTACATGCCATAAGTACTTGCGCGTCGTTGCCCCGCGGGTTGCTCGGGACAGACTTCGATGCGCCTATCTTGGGCGCATGCCTGTCACAAGCCAAGACTGAAACGAGATTGATTGCTCGTGTCGGGGAAAACCTGCGCCTCCCTCAAGACGCACAAAAAATGGGGAGACCGAAGTCTCCCCAAGGGTACCGAGTCAGAGCGCACTGACTGGAGGCATAAGACACGACTGTTGCCGATACATCGAACTGCTGAGCCTTGAAGCTGCTGTCAGGCTTGAAACTGCTGTCAGGCTTGAAACGTCATCAGATCTCGAAGCCGCTGCCGAAGCCTTCCACCGTCGGCGCCATCAGCGTCTCGCCACCGGCGCGAATCATCGCGGCATGGCCTTGCGTGCGCGGCAGGATGCGCTGGAAGTAGAAGCGCGCGGTATCCAGCTTGGCCTGATAGAAGGCAGCGTCCCCTTCGCCGGCCGCCAGCGCGGCCCTGGCCGTCTCACCGGCCCGCGCCCACAGGTAGCCCAGCGTGACGTAGCCGGCATACATCAGATAATCGACACTGGCCGCGCCGACCGCTTCGCGGTCCTGCATCGCGCCCATGCCTACCGCCATGGTCAGCTCGCCCCATTCGCGGTTGAGCTCGGCGAGCGGATTGGCAAACTCGCTGCCTTCGCTGGCCTGACAGAACTTGTGGATCTCCTTGGTGAAGACCTTGAGCGATTCGCCCTGGCTCATCAGGATCTTGCGGCCCAGCAGGTCCAGCGCCTGGATACCGGTGGTGCCTTCATAGAGCAGGGTGATGCGCGCATCGCGCACGAACTGCTCCATGCCCCATTCCTGAATGAAGCCGTGGCCGCCATAGACCTGCACGCCGTGATTGGTCGCCTCGAAGCCGGTCTCGGTCAGGAAGGCCTTGACGATGGGCGTCAGCAGGCCGAGCAAGGTATCGGCACGCGCCTTGTCTTCACTGTCCGGGGCGTTCTCGACGATGTCATTGAACTGGGCGGCGTACATCACCAGCATGCGCCCACCCTCGGCGATGGCCTTCTGGGTCAGCAGCATGCGGCGCACGTCCGGATGCACGATGATCGGGTCGGCTGCCTTCTCAGGCGCCTTGGCGCCAGACAGGGCACGCATCTGCAGACGGTCACGCGCATAGCTCAGCGCATTCTGGAAGCTTGCCTCGGCCAGCGCCACGCCCTGGATCCCCACCCCGAGACGTGCGGCATTCATCATGGTGAACATGCAGGCCAGCCCCTTGTGCGGCGGGCCGACCAGATAGCCTGTGGCGGAGTCGAAGTTCATCACGCAGGTCGCGTTGCCGTGAATGCCCATCTTGTGCTCGATGGAGCCACAGCTGACGCCGTTGCGCTCACCGGCCTCGCCATTGGCGTCGGGCAGGAACTTGGGCACCACGAACAGCGAGATGCCACGCGAGCCTTCCGGAGCATCCGGCAGCTTGGCCAGCACCAGGTGCACGATGTTCTCGGAAAGATCGTGCTCACCGGCCGAGATGAAGATCTTGGTGCCGCTGATGCGGTAGCCCTTGCTGCCATCGCTGTCATCCAGCGGCACGGCGCGGGTCTTGATCAGGCCCAGGTCCGTGCCGCAATGCGGTTCGGTCAGGCACATGGTGCCGGTCCAGCTGCCTTCGACCAGCTTGGTCAGATAGGTCTGCTTGAGCACCTCGCTGCCGTGATGCTCGAGTGCATTCATCGCGCCATGCGACAGGCCCGGATACATGCCCCACGACAGGTTGGCGGAAGCGACCATTTCCGAGAGCACCATCGCCAGTGACGGCGGCAGCCCCTGACCACCATGCTCCGGTGAGGCAGCCAGACTCGGCCAGCCACCCTCGACATACTGCTGATAGGCAGCCTTGAAGCCGCTCGGCGCCTTGACCTCGCCGCCCTCGAAGGTACAGCCCTCGCGATCGCCCGACTGGTTCAGCGGCGTCAGCACCTCGTGCGCGAAGCGTGCGCCCTCCTCGAGGATGGCAGTCACGATATCGTCGCTGGCCTCATCGCCACCCGGCAGGCTGGCATAGTGCGCGGGATAGTCGAGCAGCTCATTCATCACGAAGCGGATGTCGCGCAACGGCGCCTGATAGTCCGGCATGCTTTACTCCTTGAGCCGTCGCGACGCGGCGGCGCTGACCTGAACAACGACAGGTGGCGGCAGGACGCTTGTCAGGCGGCGCAACACTCACTCGAGCAATGAAGAAGCGAGTCGCTGGCGGCGAACAGGTCTGACGCAACACTATCAAACATGTGTTTGAAACTAACGCCTCCTTCGCCATACCGTCAAGCGGTCGTTTGATTTCTGGCCTGCGACATTGGTGGCAAGCCCTGTCTCCAGGCCGCCCTCGCGCACGGCAGACACAAAAAACAGACACAAAAAACAGACACAAAAAAGCCCGACCGCAGCCGCGGTCGAGCAATATCTCCCCCAGAGATAACCTGTCCTGCAAGATTCCTTGTGTACCGTGCTCTCTCCCCAGAGCCGATCCAGAGAGCCCGATCCAGACGATAAAGGCCTTACCCGCCAGCCTCAGGCCATGCGAATGCTGCCATCGAGGCGGATCACCTCCCCGTTGAGCATGCTGTTGGTGATGATGTGCTCGGCCAGACGCGCGAACTCATCGGGCTTGCCCAGACGCTTGGGAAACGGCACAGCCTCGCACAGCGCCTCGCGAGCCGGCTCCGGGATGCCGGCCATCATCGGTGTCTCGAACACGCCGGGCGCGATCGCCATCACGCGAATGCCATGGCGTGCCAGCTCGCGCGCCATCGGCAGCGTCATGCCGGCGACCCCGGCCTTGGAGGCGCTATAGGCACACTGCCCCACCTGGCCATCGAAGGCCGCGACCGAGGCGGTATTGAGAATGATGCCCCGCTCGCCGTCCTCGCCCTCGGCGGCATTGCGCGCCATGCGTGCCGCCGTCAGGCGCGCCACGTTGAAGGTGCCGCTCAGGTTGATCGCCAGCGTCTTCTCGAAGCCCTCAAGCGGAGCAGGCTCGCCGTCACGGTCCACCAGCTTGGCGACGCTCACCACGCCGGCACAGTGGATCACCCCATGAATGGCACCGAAGGTCTGCTCCGCGACATCCAGCGCGGCCTCGACACTGGCACTGTCGGTGATGTCGCAATGACAGAAGCGTGCCGCCTCCCCCAGTGAATCGGCCTGTTCACGTGCGGCCTCGGCAAGGTCCGCCAGCACCACCTGGCCGCCGGCCGCGACGATACGTGAGGCCGTGGCGGCCCCGAGGCCGGATGCTGCGCCGGTGATCAGAAAGCAGTGGTCGGCGATCTTCATGAAACGAGTCTCCCGAAAGGTGATGGCAGGAAAGATGATGAGAGGCAGGTGGCGACACACAAGCCCCGTCGGATAGCCGACCATGCCTGAGAGCCGTATGTATGGCTCGGTGTTCAGCTCGCGCGCGCCTGTGCCCGCAGCAGGAAACGCTGGATCTTGCCCGACGGCGTCTTGGGCAGGCTGTCGACGAAGTCGATCTCGCGGGGATAGCTATGCGCCGAGAGTCGCTGACGTACGCTGGCGCGAATTTCCTCCGCCAGCTCGTCACTGCCGACATGGCCATCGCGCAGCACCACATAGGCCTTGATGATCTCGCCACGCAGCGCATCCGGCTTGCCGACCGCCGCCGATTCCGCCACCGCCGGATGCACCAGCACAGCGTTCTCGACATCCGCCGGGCCGACGCGATAGCCCGCGGTGGTGATGATGTCGTCATCACGCCCGGCGAAGGTGAAGCGGCCATCGGGCTCTGCCACCACCACATCTCCAGTCAGGTAATAACCCTCGACGCAGGGCTGCTTCTCCTGCCAGGTGTAGCCGGCGAAGAAGTGCGCGGGAGAGCGGGCGATATCCACCGCCAGCACACCCGGCTCGCCCGGCGGCAGCTCACGATACTCGGCGTCGAGCACGGCGAGTCGATAGCCGGGCAGCGGGAAGCCGACACTGCCGACCACGACCTCATGGGCCAGCGCGTGATGATTGCAGCAGGTCATGCCGGTCTCGGTCTGGCCGTAATGGTCCATCACCGCACAGCCCAGCTCCCGCGCGACCCAGCTCACCACCTCGGTGTTGAGGGGCTCGCCGGCGGAGCTTGCGACCCGCAGGTTCAGGCGCTCGAAGGCGCCTTCGCCAAGCCCGGAGGCCTTGAGCATGCGATAGGCCGTGGGCGCGGCCGCGAAATTGTCGATGCGGTGACGCTCCATGAAGGCCAGCCCGCCTTCTGCACTGAACGGCGCCTGCATGAAGTAGGTGGTGGCACCCAGCAACAGCGGGCCGGTGATGGCGTAGTAGAGGCCGTAGGCCCAGCCGGGGTCGGCCATGTTCCAGAAGCGCTCGCCGGGGCGCAGGTCCACCGCCAGGCGTTGATAGAGCCAGAAGGCAGGCAGCGCATTCAGCGCCACCGCCACGCCCTTGGGCTTGCCGACCGTGCCGGAGGTGAACATCTGCAGGAAGGGCGCCTCCGCCGGAAGCCACACCGGCGGCTCGGTCAGTGGCTCGCTCTGCATCAATGTCTGCCAGTCGAGATCGCCCGCCTCCAGCGCGTCTCCCTCACCGCGCACGCAGATGATCACGGGATGGCGAGCAAGCTCAGTGAACTTGCTGCGCTGGCTCGTCTCGGTGATCACGATCTGCGTCTCGGCGCGCGACAGGCGATAGTCGAGCGCATCGGTGCCGAAGGCGGTGAACAGCGGCTGATAGACGGCGCCCAGCCGCCAGGTCGCGGCCAGCGTGATCATCAGCTCCGGTGTACGCGACAGCATGCAGGCGACCCGCTGCCCCGCCATCACGCCCTGTGCCTTCAAGGCAGCCGCCATCCGCGCGCTCTGCTCATCGAGCTGTGCGTAACTCAGCTCACGCACCCGGCCCTGTTCGTCTTCGTGGACCAGCGCGATACGATCGCCCTGCCCGGCGCGCAGATGACGCCCGACGCACGCCTCATAGGCATTGCCGAGCTCGCCCTCGCCGTCGAGCGGCGTAGTGAACAATTCATCGCGCAGTGCCTGGATATCGAAGGCGGCCAGATAATCGCTCAGCGTCTGGCTGGCGGCGGGTTGCATGGCGGGTGAATTCGCAGATGCAGCAGAGGCGGCGCGTGACGTGCGGTTTGTTGTTGTATCGCTTGGCGTCATGGCGTGACTGGCTCCTGAGTGGTGCTCCGGGGCGAAGTGAGATGACTGGGCGCCAGCCATCTACAGTTAACGTAAACGTCAAGTTAGCGACAAGCCTGTCGGGCGGCAAGCATTGTGACGCTCGACTGGCCAAAAGTTGCAGACGCTGCGTAGCAGAGGCCGTGTAGCAGACGCCGTGTAACCCACGTTCGCTCAGGGCAGACGACACAGGCTGTCGACCAGCGCCTCGGCCAGCTCATCGGGGGAACGCTCTCCCTCGGGGCGATACCAGCGTACCGTCCAGTTGAGCGCGCCGAGCATGAACTGGCGCAGCAGCGCGGCATCGCCCTTGAGCAGCCCTGCGGCCACGGCGGAGGCGATGGCGTCACGCCACAGGTCTTCGTAGTCATCGCGCAGCTGGACGAGATGCTCGCGCGCCGGGCCCTCCAGCCGCCGCCACTCATAGAGCGCGACCACATGGGCATTGCGGTCGGTGAGCAGCGTGTCCAGATGTGCACGCGCCAGGGCCAGCAGTCGCTCACGCGCCTGCTGCTGCGACGCCGCCGAGGCGGTCACTTCGCTTGCCTGGCACGGCTCGCAGCGCGCCAGATGCTCACGGGCGATGGCCAGCGCACTGAACATGCCCTCTTCGATCACGGCGCACAGAATTTCCTGCTTGTCGGCGAAGTGATGGAAGAGACTGCCGGACTTGATGCCCATTTCCTGGGCCAGCATGCGGACGGTGGTGCGATCGAAACCCTCCTCGACGAACAGGCGGGCAGCGATACGGACCAGCTCCTTGCGACGGGGTGAGGCGGTGGCTACATTCATCGTATAACTAGCGCTTGCTTGGTTTATGGGATTGAATGGATCAAAGCATAGCCACGCAGTGATCACAACGCCGACTGCACGACTCGATCTTCCAATAACAAGACACAGGAGACCGTCATGACGACCGCTTCCCGCATTACGCCAAGCCCCGCCGCCAGCGCCGATGACATCGTGATTCTCGCCGGTGCCCGCACGCCGATGGGTGGCCTCAAGGGCTCACTCTCGACGCTGAGCGCACCCCAGCTCGCCGCCGTGGCCATCAAGGCGGCCATCGAACGCGCTGGCCTCACGCCTGCCGATGTCGACGAGGGCATCTTCGGCTGCGTGCTGCCCGCCGGCGTCAAGCAGGGCCCGGCGCGGCAGGCCATGCGTCAGGCCGGCGTGCCGGACAGTATCGGCGCCACCACCATCAACAAGCTATGCGGTTCCGGCATGAAGGCCACCATGCTGGCGCATGACCTGATTCGCGCAGGTACCAACCGCATCATGCTGGCCGGCGGGATGGAATCGATGTCCAACGCCCCGCATCTGCTCACCCAGGCGCGGGGCGGCTATCGCCTCGGCCATGGCGAGCTGAAGGACCACATGTTCTTCGATGGGCTGGAAGACGCCGAGACCGGCAAGCTGATGGGTGTGTTCGCCCAGGAAGTGGCCGATGCCCGCGGCTACGATCGCCAGCGCATGGACGACTTCGCCATCGAATCGCTCAGGCGCGCCATGACGGCGACCGAGTCGGGTGACATCGCGCCGGAAATCGCCGCCGTCACGGTCAAGAGTCGCAAGGGCGAGAGCGTGGTCGAGCAGGATGAGCAGCCCTTCCAGGCCAATCTCGACAAGATTCCCACCCTGCGCCCGGCCTTCGCCAAGGACGGCACCATCACCGCCGCCAATGCCAGCTCCATCTCCGATGGCGCCTCGGCACTGGTGCTGACGCGCCGTGATGAAGCCGAACGGCGCGGGCTGGCCGTCAAGGCGCGTATCCTCGGTCACAGCACCCACTCCCAGCACCCCAGCGAATTCACGCTGGCGCCCATCGGGGCCATCGACACGCTGATGAAGCGCCTGGAGTGGACCACGGAAGACGTCGACCTGTTCGAGATCAACGAGGCCTTCGCGGTGGTCACCCTGTTGGCGATGGATGCCCACGACATCCCGCATGACAAGGTCAATGTCTTCGGTGGCGCCTGCGCCCAGGGGCACCCGGTGGGCTCCACCGGCTCGCGCATCATCGTCACCCTGATCAACGCGCTGGAACGCCGCGGCAAGAAGCGCGGCATCGCGGCGCTGTGCATCGGCGGCGGTGAGGCCACCGCGATCGCCGTCGAACTGGAAGGCTGATCCGCCAGCAGACACTGAGCCAACCTGATGCTTGAAACGACACGAGGCCCGGATCATTGATCCGGGCCTCGTGTCGTCGTGCGGCCTGCAATGCTCTCAGGAAGCGATCAGGGGCTCAGCCTTCCGAGCCCTGACACTGACGCCGCTTAGCCATAGCGACCGGTGATGTAGTCCTCGGCCTTCTTGGTATTCGGGTTGGAGAACATGGTCTTGGTGTCGTTGTACTCCACCAGCTCACCCATGTGGAAGAAGGCGGTGTAATCGGCGACACGTGCCGCCTGCTGCATGTTGTGCGTCACGGTGACGATGGAGAACTGGGTCTTCAGCTTGTCCATCAGGTCTTCGATTGTCGCGGTGGAGATCGGGTCGAGTGCCGAGGTCGGCTCATCCATCAGGATGACGTCCGGCTTGACCGCGATGGCACGCGCGATGCACAGACGCTGCTGCTGACCACCGGACAGCGAGGTGCCCGGCTGGTCGAGAATGTCCTTCACTTCTTCCCACAGACCCGCATCACGCAGCGCGCTCTCGACCAGATCATCCTTGTCGGCGCGACGGCTGACCAGGTCGTGCATGGTCGGCGCGTAGGCGATGTTGTCGTAGATGGACTTGGGGAACGGGTTCGGCTTCTGGAACACCATGCCGACGCGACGACGCAATGCCACTTCATCCATGTTGCGCGCGTTGACGTCACGGCCATCCATCTCGACCAGACCTTCGATGCGCACGCTGCGGATCAAGTCATTCATGCGGTTCAGGCAGCGCAGGAAGGTCGACTTGCCACAACCGGACGGGCCGATCAGGGCGGTGACGTTCTTCTGGAAGACATCAATGTTGATGTTCTTCAACGCCTGCTTCTCGCCGTACCACAGGTTGAGGTCTTCCACGCGAATGGCCAGCTCGTGGTTGGCATCTTCGTTGATGACGACCGGGCTACCGGGACGAGTGGCGGCGGCAGGCTTGGCGGGAGTGGCGACGGTGCTGTTCATGTCTCGTATTCCTTGATGAGTCGTGGGCCAGGGCTAAGGGTGGAAGGCGACCGGCCAATCGGCGGGCCGCCTCGCAACTGCCTACCAGCGACGCTCGAATTTCTTGCGCAGCATCACGGCTGCGGCATTGAGTAGGATCAGCACTGACAGCAGCACCAGGATGCCCGCCGCAGTACGTTCAACATAGGCCTGCTCCGGCTCGCCCGCCCAGGTGAATATCTGGGCCGGCAGCACGGTGGCAGCCTGGGTGATGGCGGTCGGCGCATCCGGAATGAAGGCCACCATGCCGACGATGATCAACGGCGCGGTCTCGCCCATCGCCTGTGCCAGGCCGATGATGGAACCGGTCAGGATCCCCGGCAGTGACAGCGGCAGTACGTGGTCACGCACCACCTGCCAGCGGGAGCAGCCGACGCCGAAGGCGGCCTGACGAATGGTGTCCGGTACGCTGCGCAGCGCCGAGCGCGTGGTGATGATGATCACCGGCAAGGTCATCAGACCCAGCGTCAGACCACCGACCAGCGGGGAGGAACGCGGCATGCCGAAGAAGTTGATGAAGATCGCCAGACCCAGCAGACCGAACAGGATCGACGGCACCGCCGCCAGGTTGTTGATGTTGATCTCGATAGCCTGGGTGAAGCGGTTGTCCGGAGCGAACTCCTCCAGATAGACCGCCGTCAGCACGCCGACCGGGAAGGCGAAGGCCAGCGTGACCAGCAGTGTCAGGATCGTACCCATCGCGGCCGACCAGATACCGGCGTATTCCGGCAGCTTCGAGTCACCGGTGGTGAAGAAGTTGATGTTGAACTTTAGCTCGGCCGTGCCGTTCTCGATCATGCGGTCCAGCACGGCGGTCTGCTTGGGCTTCAGGTGTGACTTGTGGCCCTTGAGGTACTGATCGACCTGATCATCGGCGATCACCCAACGGTCGATCGTCTGACCCATCAGGCTGGCGTCAGCGGCCATGTCGCGTGGCAGCTGGCGCAGCCAGCCGCGGCTGACCAGGTCACGCACGTCTTCTTCCACCGCTGCCAGCGGGATTTCCTGCGACTGCTCGCTGTAGGTGACCGGCACGTGCAGTTCTGCCTGCTGGAAGGCCGGATAGCCGCGCATGACCATGTCGCCGATGAAGACCACCAGGAAGGTGGCGGCCAGGGCGAGTGCGCCCATGGACATGAATTTCAGGCGCTTGGTGCGGCGATGACGGCCCTTCAGCTGGGCCGAGATATCGTCGAATGAATGGCTCATGTCTAGTCTCGGCCTCAGAGGTTGTTGGCGCTGTACTTCTCACGGAAGCGGCGGATCAGGACCACCGAGACCATGTTCAGCAGCAGAGTGACAACGAACAGCACCAGACCCAGCGCGAAGGCCGACAGTGTCTCGGCACTCGCGAATTCCTGGTCGCCGGTCAACGCGGCAACGATGCGCACCGTGACGGTGGTCATGTCTTCCAGCGGGTTGGCGGTCAGGTTCGGACGCATGCCCGCCGCCATCACCACGATCATCGTCTCGCCGAGGGCGCGTGACATGGCCAGCAGAGACGCGGAGATGATGCCCGGCAGCGCGGCCGGCAGGATGACGTTGCGGATGGTCTCGCCGTGGGTCATGCCCAGCGCCAGAGAGCCCTGACGCATGGTGTCCGGCACGGAGGTGATGACGTCATCGGACAATGAGGAAATGAACGGAATGATCATGATGCCCATGACCAGACCCGGCGCCAGCGCGTTGTTGTAGGACGCCTCGATGCCCAGCGGCGAGAAGATGTCGACGATCAGCGGCGCGACGGTGATGGCGGCGAAGAAGCCGTAGACCACGGTCGGGATACCGGCGAGCACTTCCAGCACCGGCTTGGCGACGGTACGCACGCTCTCGGGGGCGAACTCCGCCATGTAGACCGCGGCGAGCAGGCCGATGGGAATGGCCACCAGCATCGCGATCAGGGTGATCATGAAGGTACCGGCGAACAGCGGTACGGCACCGAAGTTGGCGGTGCTCTCGACACCTTCACCACGGCCGGCGGCCATCTGGAAGCTGTTGCCCGGATCCCAGGTGGTGCCGGTGATGAAGGTCCAGAAGCTTTCCATCTGGAAGAAGCGGATGGCCTCGAAGATGATCGAGACCAGAATGCCGAACGTCGTGACGATGGAGATCATCGCCGCGCCGATCAACACATAACGAATGAGGGTCTCGATGGCATTGCGCGCATGGAAATCCGGCTTCACCAGGGCGAGGCCGATGACCAGGCCGACGGCTGCGACGACCAGACTGGCGATCAGCAGCTGCATGCCTTCGATATCGATATCTGCGGTGGCAATCGCAACGACGGCTGCCAGACCGACCAGCAGAGCAGGCCCTGCGCTGGAGATTGCCGTGAACCAGCCGTACTGATCCGGCTGGGCGTACATTTCAGCACCGCTGGCACGTACACGCTGTGCCTTGCTGCGGCCGCTGAAGAAGGCCACCAGGCCAGCCAGCGCCACGATGCCTATGAAGAAAAGAAAGATCTGCTGAGTCTGCATCTTTCGGGTCCCGGAGTCGCGTTGTTCACAGGGGGAAGGCTTCATGCCTTGCGAAACCCTGCGACCAGTCAAGCAAACGGGCCGGCTGCCAAGGGCAACCGGCCGCGTCAGAGGGTCAGCTGCGTTGCTTACTTCTGGAGATCGGCCAGAGTCAGCTTGGTGCGCTCAGCGACCTGCTCGCGAAGCGTGGCGCGCTCTTCCTTCGGCAGCGGGATCAGACCGATGCCCTTCAGGTAGCCCAGCTCACCGATCATCTTCTCGCTCATGAACAGGTCGTTGTAGGCCTGCTGAGCCGGCACGTCATCCTTGTGCTGGTTCTTCACGTAGTAGAACAGGGAGCGGGAGACCGGGTACTCGCCAGAGGAGATGGCATCGGCTTCCGGCTGCACGCCATCGATGGAAGCACCGACGACCTTGTCAGCATTCTCTTCGAGGAAGGAGTAGCCGAAGATACCGAAGGCTTCGGTGTTCTCGACCAGCTTCTGGATGATCAGGTTGTCATTCTCGCCGGCAGCGATGTAGTGACCGTCCTGACGGATGTTGGTGTAACCCTCACCGCCGTAGCCTTCCATCTCTTCGGTGGAGACTTCCATCACCAGCTCTTCGAAGGCGTCACGGGTACCGGAAGTGGAAGGCGGCCCGTAGACGGTGATCTTGCGGTCCGGCAGGGAGGAGTCGATCTCGGACCACTTGGTGTAGGGGTTGTCGACCAGCTTGCCGTCGACCGGCACCTGAGCGGCGACCGCCAGGGTGATCTGCTCACGGGTCAGGTCGATGCTGCCATCGCGGACAGACTGGGCGAAGGCGATACCGTCGAAGCCGATCATGGCTTCGGTGATATCGGTCACGCCGTTCTCTTCACAGCGCTCGAATTCAGACGTCTTCATGCGACGAGAGGCGTTGGTGATGTCCGGAGTGCTGTCACCGACACCTTCACAGAACAGCTTCATGCCGCCGCCGGAACCGGTGGATTCGATGACCGGAGTCGGGAAATCGCTGGTGGCACCCAGCTCTTCAGCGACGTAGCTGGAGAACGGATAGACCGTGGAAGAACCCACGATGCGCAGCTGTTCACGGGCTTCTGCAGCACCAACTGATGCAGCGATGACAGCCACTGCGAGACCGGACTTGAGGAACGCCTTCATGCCTGAAACTCCTTGCGATAGGAATGAGCCAGTGAGGTGGCTTCTTGTCTACAGGGAGTACCTTGCCAAGCATTCATGACAACTGTGTGACAGTCGCCGGCTCAAGCCTTTCTCAGTCGGACGGCGTCTCATGGCGCGCCAGGGCGCGGCGCCCTGCCAGCACCCGCAGCAGAATATTGCTGACCAGCGCCGTGCCCAGCATGCCGAGAATCATCGGCCACAGGCTGTCCATCGCCAGACCTGCGATCAGCATGCCGATCACGGCGCCACTGGCAAACTGCATGCTGCCGATCAGCGCATTGGCCGTGGCGCTGATGCGCGGGAAATACTCCAGCGCCGAGGAGATCGCGTTGGGCGCCACCATGCCGTTGGCCCCGACGAACACCATCAGCAGCGGCGCGATGACGTAGAGCAGGTCCAGCCCCAGTGCCAACGCCGATACCACCAGGATGGCGGCAGACAGCTGGATACCGATGCCGATGCGCAGCAGACGCGGCGGCGACAGACGTGACAGCAGGCGCACGTTGAGACGGTTGGCGGTGAACATGAACAGGATGTTGGCGCCGAACAGCACCGGGTACCAGGCCGCCGTCACTCCGAAATGCTGCATATAGACGTAGGGCGACGCGGTGATGAAGGCGAACATGCCGCCGAAGCCCATCGCCTGCGTCAGCGCATAGCCCATCGCCGGCCCGTGGCGCAGCACGCTGGCATAGTCACGCGCGACCTGCAGGAGGCTGGCCGGCGGCTCGTCCGCCTCACGCTTGCGCCGGGTCTCGGGCAAGCGCAGCGGCAGCACCACCAGCAGGAAGGCGGCATAGGCGGCCAGGAAGGCGAAGATCAGCCACCAGCCCGCCATGCCCAGCAGCAGACTGCCGATGGCAGGCGCGATCAAGGGCGCCAGCATCATGATCACCGCGACGGTGGACAGCACCTTGGCCGCCTCGCGGCCACTGAAGCAATCGCGCACGATCGCCGAGGAATTGACCACCGAGGCGCCGCCGCCCAGCGCTTGCAGGAAGCGCAGCGCATAGAGCCCCTCGAGGCTCTCGACCTGGGTGATGGCCAGACTCGCCAGCAGGAAGACGAAGATGCCTGACAGCAGGACCGGCTTGCGCCCGATACGGTCTGACAGCGGGCCGAAGATCAGCTGCCCCAGCGAGAAGCCGAGCAGGAAGACCGACAGCGACAGCTCCGTATGGTGCACCGTGGTCGCCAGGTCTTCCGCCATGGCCGGCAATGCCGGCAGATAGGCATCGATGGCCAATGGAGCCAGGGCCGTATTGGCCGCGACCAGCAAGGCCAGCTGACGGGTTTGACGCTTGTCCACATCCCCTCCTGCAATCGTTTGTCGATGGTATGTCCACGTGCCGAAAACGCCACGCCCTTGCCGTCAGATGACGACAGTGGGCGCGCCGCCGCACAATTGATACAGTTGACCTACACAGGTGACGAATGTCACATCACGCTGATGAAATCCCCGCGGATCATCCACTTGGGGCGATCGGCCCGAGATGCCTTCACAGCCGGCAGGCGTGGGTGCACACTCGGTGGCAGCGCTCGCTCCGGCGGCCCCTGCCCTTCACCTCTTGCCTTATTCATGAGGGCCACTCACCCCTTCGGGTGGCTCACGCTCAGTACAGGAAACTCTTGCATGGCACAGGACAAGCTCTCCCAACTCAAGGAAATGACCACCGTCGTCGCCGACACCGGTGACCTCGAGGCCATTCGTCGCTTCGCGCCCACTGATGCTACCACCAACCCGTCACTGATCCTGCAGGCCGCTCAGGACCCGTCACGTCGCGAGCGCCTGACCGAAGTCGCGCGCAAGGCCACCGACATCGATGATGCCGTCGACGCCGTGGCCGTGGATATCGGTACCGAGATCGCCGGCCTGGTGCCGGGTTATGTCTCCACCGAGGTCAGCGCCCGCCTGTCCTTCGATGCCGACGAGACCATCCGTCGCGCGCATCGCATCATCGAGCGCTACGCCGCCAATGGCGTCGGTCAGGAACGCATCCTGATCAAGACCGCCTCCACCTGGGAAGGCATTCGCGCCGCCGAGAAGCTCGAGCGCGAAGGCATCCGCACCAACCTGACGCTGCTGTTCAGCTTCGCCCAGGCCCAGGCCTGTGCCGATGCCGGCGTGACGCTGATCTCGCCCTTCGTCGGTCGTATTCTCGACTGGCACAAGGCCAATCAGCCGGATGCCGACTTCAGCGGCGACAACGATCCGGGCGTGAAGTCGGTCAAGGCCATCTACGAGCACTACAAGGGTCACGGCTACAAGACCATCGTGATGGGCGCCAGCTTCCGCAACACCGGCGAGATCGAAGCGCTGGCCGGCTGTGACCGCCTGACCATCTCGCCGGCACTGCTGGGTGAGCTGGCCGAGAGCACCGGCCCGCTGGAACGTCGCCTGCTGGCCGCCGATGCCGAGCAGAACGTGCCGGAAGTGCTGACCGAGTCCAACTTCCGCTGGGACATGAACGAAGACGCCATGGCCACCGAGAAGATGGGCGAAGGTATCCGAAAGTTCATGGCCGATCAGCGCAAGCTCGAGACTCTGCTGGCCGAACTGCGCAGCCACTGAGCCAACGGAGCATAGCGCCGATGATGAGCTCTTGTTAAGCAAGAGCTCATTGAATGGCCAAGGCAACAAAAAGCGCCTGCCGTATTTCACGGCAGGCGCTTTTGCATTGTGCTGTCAGGTTCGTGCTTTCAGCAGCGTGCTGTCAGGCTCAACGTCCCAGCGCGCGCCTTCAGTGCGGCTGGCGATGCTCCTCACTTTCCAGCAGCTCGATCAGCGGCTGGAACTCCAGGCGGTTGTGGCCGTTCAGGCACATCAACAGCCGGTGAGCCTCGAGAATGCGTCCGCGCAGCTCCTGTTCCTGCTGGGGCGAGGCATCGGCGTCATCCTGAGACTCGTTCAGCGCTGGCGCGTTGCAGCAGGAAGCCCCGTCCAGATCGGCCTGGTCCGCCTCCGGCAGGCTGCCGGCGTCCACGACACTGGCCACCTCGTCGAACCCCATCACCTTGAGCATGGTCAGCACATCGGGATGGGCAGCCACCACCTGCGCCGGCATCACCAGCCGGTCGCGGACCGCCAGCGCCAGCTTGGCCAGAAAGCCCAGTGCGGTGGAATCGACATTGGTCGCTTCGCGCAGATCGATGATCACGCTTTCCAGTCCCTCAACCGCAGCCACGCGCTGTACCTGCTGATCCAGCGTGGCACACAGCGTCAGGCGTACATCACCGGATAGCTTGAGCACGAACAGGCCGTCTTCGAACACGGCCTGGATACGTCCTTCATCCATCATGGAATCCTGTCAGCGTCATCAAGGTAAGGTCATCCGGCAGCTCGCCATCCAGCGCCAGTCCACGACGCAATCCTTGCACATCCTCACTGCTCAGAATCCGTTGATGCAGTGCTCGAGTCCTGTCCTCCAGCGCCTCGCCCGGCAGGCATTCCAGTACACCATCACTGGCCAGCCACAGACGGAAGCGCTCAGGAAGCGCCACACGATACGCTGGATAGCGGGTGTCTGGGAAGAGCCCCACCGGCCGACCGCTGCCTTCCAGCTCACGCAGTTCGCCGTCAGGCGTGACCAGTACCGGCATCGGCAGCTGGGCGCCCAGGGTGTAATGCAGCGTGCGCGTGTCACGGTCCATCACACCACACATCACCGTGGCATGCTTGCCGATACCACTGTCGATCAGTTCACGGTTGAGCAGTGCCAGCCACTCGGGGCCGAAGGTTTCCGGCGTATGTTCCTCCCAGTGGCGGATCGCGCGTGCGAACAACAACTTGAGCAACACGGTCACGAAGGCCGACGAGGCGCCATGCCCGGAGACATCCGCAAAGTAGAACAGGCTGAAGCGTTCGTCGATCGCCTGATACTCGAGGAAGTCACCCGACAGATACAGCGACGGCGACAGGCAGTACTCATAGCTGACGCCATTGATGTGCTGCCCGCTCTGGGGCAGCAGACGTTGCTGGATCTGGCCACCGGCCTGCTGGTCCTGACGCAGCAGCGCCAGATGCGTCTCCAGGTGCTCGTTGAGCTCCTCGAGGCGCGCGCGTGCCTTGGCGTGCTCATGGGCCAGCTGGTGATGCTCCGCCGCCCGCTTGAGCAGACTGCGCAATACCGAGCCATGCTCGCGCGGCGAGATGAGGTAATCGACCAGCCCGGCCTCCACCGCCGGCAGCAGGCATTCATCGCCACGGCTCTCGGCCACCACCACCGTCGGCAGGCGCTCGGCCAGACGCGCCCACTCATGACTGGAAACGGCCTCGACATGCGCGACCACCACCGCCACCCCGCTGGGCAGTGTCGCGATGCCATCACAGGCCGCCACCGCACAGCGTTCATCCGTCAACAGGTTCGCCAGCGCATCACGCCGCGAGCCGGGAAGATCAATCAGACCGATCAACAGACGCTTGCCTTGCTCATCCGCCATGCCAACCCCTCATTCCCGTCCTTACTGCCATCCACTCGCAGTCTTGATGCTGCTTGCCCTCGCGACCGGCACCACTGACCCATTCACGGTGCCGGTCGCCTGCTGCGGGTGACGCGTTACTGGCTGTCGTCTTCCGGTGCGAAGGCACCGTCGAGATCGGCATCATCGAAGCTGTCGCTGGCGAAGGGATCATCGCCCAGCTTGCCATCGTTGATCTCGAAGTTGCGGCGCTGCAGGTAGGCATCACGAATGAAGCTGTAGCGATCGCCCTGGATCAGCTTCTCCTGCTCGAGCAGACCGGCACGGGTATCGACCAGATCCAGCGCCTTCAGGCCGTAACGCACCTTGTCGTCTTCGACGTAGTTGACGGGATCAGCGAAGTAATCCACCGGCATGCCCGCGGTATCACGCACGGTACTCGGACCGAACAGCGGCAGCACGAGATACGGCCCCTGCCCTGCGCCCCAGACGGCGAGGGTCTGACCGAAGTCTTCCTCGTCCACTGTCCAGCCAAGTTCGCTGGCCGGATCGAACAGGCCGCCGATGCCGACGGTGGAGTTGAGCAGCAGACGGCCGGTGGAGACACCGGCATTGGCCCACTTCCACTGCAGCACCGAGTTGAACATGGTGCGGACCTCTCCCAGATTGGAGAAGAAGTTGCCCACGCCATCCTGTACCAGCTCCGGCGTCACATAGTCATAGCCCTGCGCGACCGGCTTGAGGGCATAGCGATCCAGGGTGTCATTGAAGGTATAGACGTTACGGTTGAAGCCCTCCCAGGGGTCCTGAGGGTTCGGCTCGCTGTCTCCGGTGCTGGCGCAACCCGCCAGCAGGGACATGGCCAGCAGTGCCGGCAGGGAAGTCTTGATCGTGTGCATCTCGTCACCTGTAAGTCTATTGGATTCCTGCAGCGGTCCTTGCCACATCCCTGGCTGTCAGGTCCGGTCTTCTTTATACGTTCCGCGCCCGCCAAGAGCCAGCACAGGCCACGTGGATTCGCGCAATGTCCTGCTTCAACCGCAGCGTTTCAGCAGCACGCTGCCGGCACTGTAGCCTGCCCCGAAAGAACACAATACCCCGAGGCTCCCCGGCGCCAGATCAGCGTGATGGAGGTGGAAGGCGATCACCGAGCCCGCGGAGCTGGTATTGGCGTAGCGATCGAGAATGATCGGCGCTTCCTCGCTCGACGGGTCACGCCCGAGCACGCGACGCGCGATCATGTCGTTCATGTGGCGGTTGGCCTGGTGCAGCCACATGCGATCAAGATCACCGCCGTCTGCCTCGATCTCGCCCAGATGGGTGGTGATCAGCTCGGCCACCATCGGACAGACCTCGCGGAAGACGCGCCGTCCTTCCTGGATGAACAGCTTGTCATCGGCCTTTACACGATGGCTTGCGCTGTCGAGTGTCATCGCGGATGCCACATCGTCCTCAAGCACTGCCGTGCGATTGAGGAAGCCGAAATTGTTGCGTATCGCATTGGAGAAGCGCGTCACCAGGCGCGTGCCGAGCACCTCGAAGCCATCGGTGCGCGTGGCGACATCCGCCGCCTCCAGCACCACGGCCGTGCAAGCATCCCCGAAGATGAAGTGGCTGTCACGGTCGCGGAAGTTGAGATGCGCACTGCAGATCTCCGGATTGACCATCAGCACACGCCTGGCACTGCCGCTGCGAATCGCGTTGGCGGCGGTCTCGATGCCGAAGGTGGCGGAGCTGCACGCCACGTTCATGTCGAAGGCATAGCCACCGGCCTCGAGCGCGGCCTGCAGTTCCACCGCCACCGCCGGATAGGGGCGCTCGAGGTTGGAACAGGCCACGATGACCAGATCCAGGTCCGCGGCGTTGACGCCCGCCGCCGCCAGCGCTTCACGCGCGGCCGCCACGCCCATCTCGCACTGCACCGAGGGCTGGTCATTGGCGCGCGCCGGCAGACGTGGGCGCATGCGCTCCGGGTCGAGAATGCCCTCGGCATCCAGCACGTAGCGGCTGTGGATACCCGAGGCCTTGACGATGAATTCGGCGCTGGACTCGGTGCGCGCCTCACGCTCACCACGTGCGATGGCGTCGGCGTTGGCGGCATTGTCCGCCGCCACCCAGGCATTGAAGGACGCCACCAATGCCTCGTTGCTGATGGCATTGGGCGGCGTGTAGAGCCCGCTGCCGGTGATCAGTACGCGATGATTGCCGCTGGCGCTCATGGACTGACCGGCGTTGGCGTGTTGCGTCTCGGCAGCGTGATCATTGTCATTGTTTGGCATGCATCCACTCCTGACAGTGCTATCCCGCGGGATATCACCAGAATTGAGCGGGGCACGACCCGGCGCCGCGTCGTCATGCCCCATGTTCAGTGTACGCTGTCTCGGCGATTCCAGACGCCCGAGTCAGCATTTGTCGGGCGATCACAGTGAATGCTTAAACAGCAATTCCTGTCTGCAGCTTGGGCCATCCCGCCGCGGCACGCCTCCACGTACCGGTCACGCAAGCCCCTGATGCCACGCACAGCGCCCTGGAATGGCCCCAGACAAGGCAGAGCTTCAGCCAGGACAGAGCTTCACAAGGCAGAGCTTCAGCCAGGACAGAGCCCAGCCTCAGGACATCAGCGGCGCGCCATCAGCTCCTGCCAGCGCTTCTCGAGGCGCTTGGCGGAGACGGTCTCCAGGGTGCCGAGCTGCTGGGCAAACAGCGAGACGCGCAGTTCCTGCAGCCACCAGCCGAACTCTTCCAGCTCCGCATCCGGCAGCCCCTGCTCGCGCGCCTTGCTCAGACGGGCATCAAGGCGGGATTCGAAGCCCTTGACCTCCTCCATGTCACGCTGGTCGCGCATGCGCTCACGCGGCGCCTTGTCGAGACGGATCAGCATCGCCTCCACATAGCGCGGCAGCTGATGCAGCCATTCACCGGAGGCCTGGATGAAGCCCGGTGTGATCAGGCGCGCCTGCTGGGCCTTGAGATCAGCCACCACCAGCGCCATCGAGAAGTCGATCTTGCCCTTGAGGCGCTTGGAAAGCTCCAGATGCTGCTTGAGTGCGGCTTCCAGCGGCTTGAGCAGCGCCTCGGCGTGCGGCACCAGCTCGGCCCGCCTGTCATCGAGACGCGCCTGCAGCTCGCTGCGCGAACGCGGCAGCGGCTCGACGGCCATCACCTGCTCGAAGACGCTGTAGATGAAGTCATCCGCCAGCTGGCGACGCGTGCCGACCTTGGCGAACAGCAGCGCACAGCGCTCCAGCGCCTTGAGGTCACGGTCCAGATAGCGCACCTGGTCCGGCAGGCGTGCCATCGCCAGACGCGTGATGCCATCGCGGTGCGCGGCGGCGGCCTTGGCCGGATGATCGAACAGCTCCACGCTCAGATTCTGCTCGACCTGAGCCGTCGCGCTGGCAGGCGCATGACTGGACGGCGCGCTGTTCTTGCCGGTCTTGCGCGCCAGCTTGCGCTGCTTGGCGCTCATGCTGCTGTCGGCAGGCGCCGCCGCCTTCACCACCAGTGCCGGATAGGCCTCGACGCGAATGCCCGCCTGGGTGGTGCTGTGCGAGGTGGCGATCGGCGCCTCCGGCAGATCTTCCAGCACTTCGCTGTCGGCTTCACGGCTGCGGCTGGCCATCGCCCGTGCGGCGGCCGCGGCCGAGTCCTTGAAGCGCGCTTCCAGCGCCTCGATATCACGCCCTTCGCCCAGCACCTTGCTGTCCTGATCGACGATGCGCAGATTCATCTTCAGGTGCGGTTCCAGCGTTTCGGGCGCCCAGGCATCCTGCGGCAGGCGCAGGCCAGTCTTGACGCGCATGAACTCGGCCAGCGCATCGGTCAGCGGCACGTCGTCCGGGGTCAGCGCCTCAAGTGCGGCATCGACCCAGTTGGGAATCGGCACCACCTGCTTGCGGTACTGCTTGGGCAGCGACTTCATCAGCGCGATGGCCTTGTCACGCAACAGCCCCGGCACCAGCCATTCGATGCGATAGCGCGGCAGCTGCGAGAGCATCGCCGCCGGCACGATCATCGTCACGCCGTCATCCACCGCACCGGGCGCGAAGTGATAGCTCAGCGGGTAGGCGACGCTGTTGTGGTGCAGCTGTTCGGGGTAGCGCGCGACGGTGACTTCCTCGGCGTCGCGCGCCATCAGGTCGTCGAGATTCAGATGCAGGACATCGGGGTTGTCGCGCTCGGCCTCCTTGCGCCACTTGTCGAAGCTGCGCCCGTTGTAGATGCCTTCCGGAATCCGCTCGGCGTAGAAGGCGAACAGCGTCTCTTCGTCGACGAGGATGTCCCGCTTGCGCGCGCGGTCCTCAAGCTCACCGACCTCATCCATCAGGCCGCGATTGTGGGCGAAGAACGGCGCACGGGTCTGGAATTCGCCCTCGACCAGCGCACGGCGAATGAACAGCTCGCGAGACTCTTCCGGCGCCAGCGGGCCGTAATGCACCTTGCGCGCGGTGACGATGGGCAGCCCGAACAGGGTCACCTGCTCACTGGCGACCACCTGGGCACGCTTCATCTCCCAGTGCGGCTCGCTGTAGCTGCGCTTGACCAGATGCTCGGCCAGCGGCTCGACCCACTCGGGCTTGATCGCCGCGACCTGACGCGCGTAGAGCTTGGTGGTCTCGACCATCTCGGCCGCCATTACCCACTTGGGCGACTTCTTGGCCACGCCGGAGCCCGGGTGAACGAAGAAGCGTCGGTTGCGCGCGCCGAGATACTCGCGATTTTCCTGCTTGAGGCCAAGATTGGAGAGCAGCCCGGTCAACAGCGCGCGATGCAGTGATTCGTGATCGATGGCCACCGACGGGCGGCGGCCCTGCCCCGGTGAGGCCAGTACCCGCGCGGTGACCTCGGCCTGCGCCTCGGCGTCGCGCTCATGCTGGGCGCTGGTCATCTCCAGCCCCAGGTCGCGCGTCAGCTGCTTGAGCTGGCGGAAGGTGTCATGCCACTCGCGCAGGCGCAGATAGTTGAGGAAGCGCGCCTTGCACCAGCGGCGTAGCGGGTTGGCCCCCAGCGCATCCCGCGCCAGTTCGAAGCCTTCCCACAGATTCAGCCAGCTGACGAAGTCGGAGTTGTCGTCATCCCACTCGTGGTGGATCTGATCGGCCTGCTGGCGCTTGTCGGCAGGGCGCTCGCGCGGGTCCTGGATCGACAGCGCACTGACGATGATCAGCACTTCACGCAGACAGCCGCGCGTGGCGCCCTCAAGCACCATGCGCGCCAGACGCGGGTCGATGGGCAGGCGCGCCAGGGTGCGGCCATCACGGCTCAGACGGTTGTGTTCATCCACCGCGCCCAGTTCGCGCAGCAGACGGAAGCCATCGGTGACGAAGCGCGAATCCGGCGCATCGACGAAGGGAAACTTCTCGATATCGCCCAGCTTGAGCGACAGCATCGACAGGATCACCGAGGCCAGGTTGGTGCGCTGGATTTCCGGCTCGGTGTATTCCGGGCGCGCGAGGAAGTCCTCCTCGTTGTAGAGGCGGATGCACAGGCCTTCGGCGATACGCCCGCAGCGGCCCTTGCGCTGATTGGCGCTGGCCTGGCTGATCGGTTCCACCGGCAGACGCTGGATCTTGGAGCGATAGCTGTAGCGGCTGATGCGCACCAGGCCCGGGTCGATCACGTAGCGGATGCCCGGCACGGTCAGCGAGGTCTCGGCGACATTGGTGGCCAGCACGATGCGGCGACCACGATGCGGCTGGAAGACGCGGTTCTGCTCTTCGTTGGAGAGGCGCGCGTACAGCGGCAGTACCTCGGTATCGCGCAGCTGGGCGCGACGCAGGGTGTCCGCGGTGGCGCGGATCTCGCGCTCGCCGGGCAGGAAGATCAGCACGTCACGCGGGCCCCGCATCCAGCCCTTGTCGCGCTCGATCACCGACAGCTCTTCCACCGCGCGCAGGATACCCTCCTGCAGGCTGAGGTCTTCCTCATCCTCGGCATCGCGCACCAGCGGCAGGTACTGGGTCTCGACCGGGAAGTTGCGCCCGCTGACCGAGACGATGGGCGCCGGCGTGCCATCCTGGGCCGCGAAGTGCTGACTGAAGCGCTCCACGTCGATGGTCGCCGAGGTGATGATGATCTTGAGGTCCGGACGGCGTGCGGTGAGACGCTTGAGGTAACCGAGCAGGAAGTCGATGTTCAGACTGCGCTCGTGGGCCTCATCGATGATGATCGCCTCGTAGCGGCTCAGGTCCGGGTCATGCTGGGTTTCCGCCAGCAGGATACCGTCGGTCATCAGCTTGATCAGCGTCGACGGGCCGGTGGTGTCGTTGAAGCGCACCTGATACCCGACCGTCTCGCCGAGTGTCGTCTCGAGCTCCTCGGCCAGACGCGCCGCCACCGAGCGCGCCGCCAGACGGCGTGGCTGGGTGTGGCCGATCAGGCCGTTGCGCCCCAGCCCCATCTCCAGACACAGCTTGGGCAGCTGGGTGGTCTTGCCCGAGCCGGTCTCACCGGCGACCACCACGATCTGATGTTCGGCAAGCGCGGCGAGGATATCTTCGCGACGCTCCACCACCGGCAGTTCCGGCGGATAGTTGAGCGCGGCGGGTGTCTGCCAGCGTGCCAGTGTCGTCTCGCGCGCAGCGCGCTGGGCGATACTCGCCTCCAGGCGGCTCTCGATGTCGTTGATGGCACGATCGACCGGCTTGCCTTCCTTGAGACGCCGCCGCAGGCCAGCCAGGCGCTTGCCCAGCTCGCGCTGATCACGGCTCAGGGCGCGTTCAAGGCGAGCCGCGAGGGCTTCAAGACGCGCATGTTCGGACGGTGCGGTAGCGGTGTCGCTCAAGGACTGCCTCTTCTCAACCAGCGACCACACGCCACGCGCGCAGCCGGAAACTCTCGGGAATTCAGCCTCACGCTCGCCTGCACGAGGCAGCAAGCCATGACGCCTGAATGACAAAACGGCCCGTCAACAAGTGACGGGCCGTCCATTGTAGCCCTGCGCGTAGCCGCGCCCAACCTTGGTGGCGCTTGTTCCCTGCCATGCCACCGGCTCAGCGCTGCCCTCAGTGCTCGCGTAGCGGCGTATTGCCACCGCTCTCTTCGCTGTCGCGCAGCTCACGGCGCAGCACCTTGCCGACGTTGGTCTTGGGCAGTTCATCGCGGAATTCGACGAAACGCGGCACCTTGTAGCCGGTCAACTGCTCCTTGCACCAGCTGCGCAGGCTGTCGCGATCCAGATCCGGGTTGCTTGAGACCACGAACAGCTTGATCGCCTCGCCGCTCTGCTCGTCCGGCACGCCCACTGCCGCCGCCTCGACGATATCCGGATGGCCGCTGACCACGTCCTCGATCTCGTTGGGGAACACATTGAAGCCGGAGACGATGATCATGTCCTTCTTGCGATCGACGATGCGCACGAAGTCATCTTGCTGGATGACCGCGATATCGCCGGTGCGGATGAAGCCTTCGTCATCCATCGCCTCACGCGTGGCGTCGTCACGCTGCCAGTAGCCCTTCATCACCTGGGGGCCGCGCACGCACAGCTCGCCCGGCGCATCGCGCCCCAGCGTCACTCCATCGGCGTCCACCACCTTGAGCTCGGTGCCCGGCACCGGCTTGCCGATGGTGCCCAGCTGCAGCTCGCGCGGCGGATTGAAGCTGACGATGGGCGAGGTCTCGGTCATGCCGTAGCCCTCAGCGATCGGGCAGCCGGTGACGGCTTCCCAGCGTTCGGCCGCGCTGCGCGTCAGCGCCATGCCGCCGGAGATGGTCAGCTTGAGACTCGAGAAGTCCAGCGCCTTGAAGTCATCACGCTGACATAGCGCCGAGAACAGCGTGTTGAGGCCGACGAAGGCGGTGAACGGTGTCTTGGCCAGTGTCTTGATGAAGCCATCGATATCGCGCGGATTGGTGATCAGCACGCTGTGGTTGCCGCTCTCCATGCTGTAGAGGCAATTCACCGTGAAGGTATAGATGTGATAGACCGGCAGCGGCGCGATCAGCACCTCCTGGCCTTCATTGAGCACATCACTGATCACGCCACGCGCCTGCAGCATGTTGGCGACCAGATTGCGGTGGGTCAGCATGGTGCCCTTGGCGACGCCGGTGGTACCGCCGGTGTACTGCAGCGCGGCGATGTCCTCGGGCTGGCGCGTGACACGCGTGTGCGAGAGCCCCGCCCCGCGCTTGAGCACGTCACGTAGGCCGTGTGCGTCGGGCAGGTGGTACTTCGGCACCATCTTCTTGACGTAGCGCACCGCCAGGTTGATCAGCGGACGCTTGGGGAAGTCATGCAGGTCACCGATCTCGGTGATGATGACCTCCTCGATGTCGGTGCGCTTGAGCACCTTCTCGAGCTTGTCCGCCATGTTGGCCAGAATCACGATGGCGCGGGCGCCGGAGTCATGGAACTGGTGCTGCATCTCTCGCTCGGTGTAGAGCGGGTTGGTGTTGACCACCACCAGACCGGCGCGCAGCGCGCCGAATACCGCCACCGGGAACTGCAGCAGATTCGGCAGCTGGATGGCGATGCGATCACCGGGCTCAAGGCCGGTCTCGTGTTCCAGCCAGGCGGCGAAATTGCGCGACAGGCGGTCCACATCGGCGTAGCTGAGCGTCTTGTCCATGCAGCTGAAGGCCGGACGCTCGGCATAGTTGGCGCAGCTGGCCTCGAAGACCTCGAGAATCGAGGGGTAATCCTCGAGACCGGACAACGGCTCACCGCTGACGATCAGGTTGGCATCCCCGGTCACGGGGCCAGCGTGATCAGACGCCTTGTCGGCTTCCGGGTCTGCCGGGGCGTTGGCAGGATTGGCATCATGCATGGCTTGGGCTCCATGACTGCATTCGTCTGCTGGATCGTGGCCGGGCGCGGAGTCTTTCACTGGCAGCCACAGGCGAGAATTCAGCACTTGTTGTTATCAGGGCGTCACGCCCACATGTGAACAATGACATGAATGACGGCGTGATGGGGAAAAGGACGGCGCGACAACGCGCGCGCAGGTGCCGGCAACGCACCGACGACACCCCGGCAAGAACCTCCAGGGCCGCCGCGCTTCACCTTAACCAGTCAGGCCAATGATGTAAAACGACCGATTGAAACCATCGTTCACATCCGAAAAAGTGTCGTTAAATCAAACCACTACTCTTGTACGACCTTGGTCAGAGACTAGCCGCGACTGCCAACCTTGCCATGTCGTTATGCGCTTCAGGCCTTTGAGTCGCGCTCGGCTAGCCCTTAACCTTATGCTCATACAGTCGCGACAGCCGTTGCTGAGCATCATCACTTCACTCAAGCAGCGGGCATGCTCGCTGTCTAGCCGCCAGATACCCAGAGGACCTCGCATGGCCAAGATCTATCAGGACAACTCGCAAGCCATCGGCAATACGCCGCTGGTCAAGATCAACCGCCTCAGCAGCCATCCACGCCTGTACGCCAAGGTGGAAGCCCGCAACCCGGCGTTCTCGGTCAAGTGCCGTATCGGTGCCAGCATGGTGTGGGACGCCGAGGAACGCGGCGTGCTCAAGCCGGGCATGGAAATCATCGAGCCGACCTCCGGCAACACCGGCATCGCGCTGGCCTTCGTCGGGGCGGCGCGTGGCTACCCCGTCACCCTGACCATGCCCTCCTCCATGAGCATGGAACGCCGCAAGGTGCTGAAATCCCTCGGCGCCAACCTGGTGCTGACCGACCCGGCCAAGGGCATGCAGGGCGCCATTGACAAGGCCTGCGAGCTGCAGAAGGCCGAGCCGGAACGCTACTTCCTGCCGCAGCAGTTCTCCAACCCGGCCAACCCGCGCATCCACGAAGAGACCACCGGCCCGGAGCTGTGGGACGCGCTGGATGGCGAGATGGACGTGCTGGTGGCGGGCGTCGGTACCGGCGGCACCATCAGCGGCATCGCCCGCTACTTCAAGACGGTGCGCGGCCAGTCACTCGAAGCCGTGGCGGTGGAGCCGGCGGAATCCGCCATCATCACCCAGCGCATGCAGGGCGAGTCGATCACGCCGGCCCCGCACAAGATCCAGGGCATCGGTGCCAACTTCATTCCCGACAACCTGGACCTGGCGCTGATCGACCGCGTCGAGCCGGTCGCCAGTGAAGACGCCATGGCCATGGCGCGTCGCATCATGCAGGAAGAAGGCATCATGTGCGGCATCTCCTGCGGGGCGGCGATGACCGCGGCGCTGCGTCTGGCGGAAGACCCCGCCTACGCCGACAAGTCCATCGTCGTCATCCTGCCGGACAGCGGCGAGCGCTACCTGTCCTCGCCGATGTTCGCCGGCATGTTCGACGACGTCGAAGGCTGAGCCTCACGCGTTGACCAGGCAAAAGCCGCAAACACGAAGGGCCGCGATTGCGGCCCTTCGTGTGTCTGGCGTTCACGCTCTTTCTGCGTCGCTCAGCGTCAGCGACTCAGCCAAACGTCAGCGACTCAGCCAAACGTCAGCAGCTCAAGTCAGAAGCCAGCCAATCCGGCTTGCGGCGCGCGGTCGCGGTGCGATCGACCGCCCCGCTCTCGGCCTGCTCCTGCCCTGACTCTTCCTGGCTCAGCGGCAACTCGCCACCAAGACTGGCGACCAGCTCGCCTTCGCGGAACACGACCAACTGCCCCGGCAGCAGGCGCTGCCATTGCTCATTGTCGGTCAGCGGATCGGTGGCGATCACCGAGACCACATCGGCATCGGTGGTGTGCTGCTGGAAGTCGACGCTCATCTCGAAGTCGGTGAGGCTCGCCTGCCCGAAGGGCGCACGGCGCGTGATGTGCGCCAGCTTGGTGGAGCAGTAGGCGTAGAGATGCACGCCGTCGGAGAGCAGCAGATTGAAGACGCCAAGCCCGCGCAGACGCTCGCACTGGGCGTGCAGATGCCGCCACAGGTCTTCGCACCGCGCCGGCGGATTCGGGAAGGCACGCCGGATCTCGCCGAGCAGGAAGCAGGCAGCGTGCTCGCTGTCCGTGCTGCCCACCGGGCGATAGTACGGCAGGGGCAGTGCCTGCCAGTCCGCCAGCTGACCATTGTGGGCATAGCACCACTGCCGGCCCCACAGCTCGCGCGTGAACGGGTGGGTATTGGCCAGCGTCACCTGGCCGACATTGGCCTGACGGATATGACTGATGACCATCTGCGACTTGATCGGATAGTCGAGAATCATGCGCGCGATGGGCGAATCCACCGACGGATGCGGGTCACGGAATTCGCGATAACCGCCCTCTTCATAGAAGGCGATTCCCCAACCATCGCGGTGCGGACCAGTACCCCCGCCTCGCTGCAGAAAACCGGCGAAGCTGAAGCAGATATCGGTCGGCACATTGGCACTCATGCCGAGCAGTTCACACATGGGGTTCCTCCCGCTGAGTCGGCTTGCGCGTCATGCGACGCACCAACATGATCACTACCAGCAGGCCGATCACACCGGCCACGGCGTAAGCGATCATGCGGCTTTGCGGTGATTCTGCCTCACGCTGGGCAAAGTCCGAAGCTCCTTCGAACCACTGACTGATCAACGCAGGCACCTTGTCGATGGGCAGGCGGCCCTTCATCAGCAGATCATTGAGGTCTTCCTTCTCCTCTACCGCCTGATCCAGGCCCTGAATCTCACCGAAGGACTCGCCCTCGATGGGCGAGCGGTCCAGATTGGCGGCACGCCGCGCCGCATTCTCGTTGAGGGTATAGGGCGCCAGATCGATCACCCGCGAGCTCCCGCCCAGTGCGATGCGCGCGCTGATCTGCACATCGGCACTGACATCACGCTCCAGCGGCGGCAGCTCGATACGCCAACGACTCTCGCCCGCTTCCGCCACGCTCAACGGCTCGCCCTGCAGCGTCGCGTCCAGCTGGGTATTGGCGGTGTTGAGCAGCGGATGACGCGCGCTGACCTCCAGCGCGCTCGGCGGCGTCGCATTCTGCGCATTGCCACCGATCGGCTCGACCAGCAGCGGGTCGACCACACTGGTGCGCTGGCTCAACTGACGTGCAAAGGGCGCGCCATCGCGCTGGCCCTCGATGGTCAGCGTCAGGCGAGCGCCACCCGGTTGCTGCGGCGGCGGCATGTTGACGCTGAACTCCGCGCCGTCACGCTCAAGACCGCGCTGCTGGGCGCTGGTCACGGCTGCCGTTTCTGCTGACATGCCACCCTCGTCTTCCGGCACCAGACGCGCATTGCCGTCCAGCGTCGCCAGGAAGTCCTGCTCAGCGACATCACGTGCGCCGTCGACCAGCGAGGCTGAGAGGGAATAGCCAAAGCCGCGATACAGCGTGGCGGGCAGCGGGCGCGACACCAGCGCCAGGTCTGACACCACGGTGATGCGACTGTCGACGCCTACCTGCCCTTCGATACGCCACTGCCCGGCCTCGGGGTCGGTCACGGTGATCAGGTCATAGCGCGGCTGATGTTCCCAACGCACGCTCTCGGGCAACGACGCCTCGTCGGCCAGCGAGTAGCGCTGACCATCCGGCGCGATCAATACCGGCGCGCTGTCATCGGGGCCATGGAAGACCAGCGCCGTGAATTCCTCGACACTGCCATCGATGGTGAAGCGCTTGTCCTCGAGCGGCACCAGCTCGCCGGGCACGATACGGTCGAGCGCCCCGAGGAAGGCACGCAGCAGGTCTTCCGGGGTCTCGGCGACCGTCGCCAGCCCGCCAGTGCCATCGGCGACCTGCTGCAGCAGATCGATATCGGCATTGCGCGACAGCGCGACGGTATGCACCGTGATGTTGTGCGCCGCCAGCTGTGGCGTCAGCTCATCGGTGATGCGCTGGCGCGAGGCGCTGTCCGAGGCGGCCTTCTCGCTGCTCGGTTCACGCAGGTCGACCATGCCATCGGAGAGCAGAATGACCTGACGCGGCCCTTGGCCATCGATGCTCGCATCGGCGCCTTCAGCGGCGGCTCGCAGCCCTGCCTCGAGATCGGTGTACTGCTCGTAATCGTCCAGCCGCCCTTCCAGGCCGCGGGCGGCCTGCTTCCAGCCCGCATCGACCGCGCCCAGTGCCAGCAGGGGCTGTACCTGCTCACCGAAGCCCCACAGCCCCGCACGCGAGCGCTCCGGCAGCAAGGTGACCAGCAGGTCCAGCGCACTGGCGCGCAGATTGGTCGGGTCGTTGTGCTTCATGCTGCCGGAGACATCGATCGCCATGCGCAGGTCAGGCGCAATGTCGCGCGCCGAGCCACTGGCTGCGTTCGCGTCACTCGCGACATCGCGGGCCACGAACGGCATCTGCTCAGCCTGTTCGCTGGCCGACTCATCTACCGACTCACCTACCGACTCACTGACCGACTCACTGACCGGCTCGCTGGCCGAGGCGTTGGCCGCTGGCGATGCCTGCTCGGCGAAGGCCGAGGGCGACGCGAGGCTGATGCCCGCCAGCATCAGGGCCGCCAGCCAGCGCGCCCCCGCACCCTTCGCTAGAGGGCCGGATGAAGAGCCGGACGCAAGCCCTGGTGAACGGACTGGCTCAAGAGACGAAGTGACAGCTACATCACGGGGCATGACAGATCCTTAGTCCACGCTCGGACAATGCACGGCTGGCGCTGATCGAACGACGCTCGATCAGAGCGACGGTTCCTGACGGTCACGGCCTGCGCGGGTACGCGCCGACGCACGAGCCGGGCTGCCACGTTTCTCGCTACGCAAGCTGGCGCCAGCGGCGTGGCCCTCGCGCACTTCCTCATCTTCCTGCTCGTGGCCATGAGGCTCGCGGCGCTGCTGGGCGGCGCGGCGACGCTGTTCACGTCCGCGTCCCAGCCACCAGATCACCAGCCCCAGCACCACGCCGGCCCCGATGCCCAGTACCAGCATGCCGAAGGCCGAGGCCATGCCACCACCATCCTTCTGCACCACGCTGACGGCAAAGGCCACGATGGCCGGCGCAAGGCCGGTGTAGGCATCTTCCGCGACGCTGGCCGTGACGTGAAAACTGGTCGGCACGGCGATCATGCCGGCGATGCCGCCGACGAGGATCCAGCGCAGGAAACGCGGCAGTATTCGCACCGCCATATAGCCGGTAAACAGCACTACCGCCGCCAGGCCAAAATAGATCAGCCACATCTGCGGCAGCGAATCGGAAATCATCATGCCCTTCACTCCTGTCATAACATCCTGTCGAGACTGACATTCTGAGGGGTGCCTCTCCTGTGCAGAAGCAGCCGGCCCCTCAGTTCAGCCATCGAGTCATCCCATCATCGGGGCCACACGTTGCGTGGCACCAGAGGCTGCGCATTCATCTCTCACGGCGGCGATGCCTCCCATGAGGCAAGGGCTTGCGCACGCTGTGGGACAGGCTCAATGTTACACTCCATGCCCGCCCGACACACTCGAGCACCCCACTTTCAAGAGGTAGCCATGCCCGATAGCCCCGTCCAGCGCCATTATCGTGCCGATGACCCCGAATGGCACTGGCTTGAAGAACGCGACACGCCAGAGGTCACCACCTTTCTCACGGCGGCCAACGCCGAGAGTGATCGCTGGTTCGCCCCGCTCGCACCACTGAGCGACGCCCTCTATCACGGCCATCTTGCGCGCCGCGAACTGGCCGTCTCAAGCCTGGCCGAGGCACTGGATCACTACGTCTATTGGAGCGAGACCGCGGCCGACGCCGACTATCCGGTCTGGTGGCGCCATGCGATCGGCGCCGACCCCGCCGATACCCGCCAGCACGAATGCCTGCTGGACCTGCAGAGCCTGTCGCGCCATCACGACTTCGTCGAGCTGGGCGATATGGCCATCTCCCCGGATGAACAGCAACTGGCATGGACTCTGGACACCAGCGGCGACGAGGTGTTCAGCCTGCGTCTTGCAACACTGAACGCGACGAATGGCGACTCACGCAACGCCGGCCACGATGACGAGTGCCTGCTGGAGGATATCGGGCCGGATCTGGTGTGGGCCGAGGACGGCCAGCACCTGCTGTTCACGCGCTATGACAGCACCCAGCGCCCCTTCGAGATCTGGTGTCTGAATGTCGCGAGCCGCGCCGAGACGCTGCTCTATCGCGAGGAAGACAGCGAATTCTGGGTCGGCATGGGCAAGACCCGCTCACGCGCCTGGCTGGTTCTGGAGACCGCCTCCAAGGACACCAGCGAGACCTGGTTGCTCAAGGCCGATGCCCCGCTGGGTGAGATGCGCCTGGTGCGCGCCCGCGAGACCGGTGTCGAGTACGGCGTCGATCACCGCCCCGGCCACTTCTATGTGCTGCACAACAGGCAAGCGCCGCACTTCCAGCTCGATATCGCCTCCGAGCATGCGCCCGGCGACTGGCAGCCGCTGATCGCCACCCGCGATGAGGTGACGCTGGAAGGCGTCGAAGCCTTCAGTTGGGGGCTGATGGTCGATGAACGCGATCACCGTCAGGCCCAGGCCTGGCTGCGGGTGATCGAATTCGAGGGCACGGCGCCGACACAAACGATCTGCCGCGACGAACGCCTGGCGATGCCGGAGCAACCGCTGAGCCAGGGGCTGGGCGACTGCCCGCATTTCGACGCTCGCCGCCTGCGCATCCGCGAGGAGAGCTTCACCACGCCGCCGAGCTGGATCGAGCTGGACCTCGACACGGGTGAGCGCCGCCTGCTCAAGCGTCAGACCGTGCATGGCGATCTCGCGCCCGAGCAGCTGATCAGCCGCCGCCTGTGGGCAACCTCCGACGATGGCGAGCAGGTGCCGGTCTCGGTGGTCATGCGGCGCGACCTGTGTGATGACGCAGGCCACCCCCACGCCCCGCTGCCGGTATTGCTCTACGGCTATGGCGCCTACGGCGAGACGCTGGACCCCTGGTTCTCGATCGCCCGCCTGGAACTGCTGACGCGCGGCGTCGCCTTCGCGGTCGCCCACGTGCGTGGCGGCGGAGACCGTGGCGAGCCCTGGTATCTGGCCGGCAAGCTGGAGCACAAGGAAAACAGCTTCAACGACTTCCTCGCCGCGCGTGATGCGCTGGTCGAGCAGGGCGTCGGGGCCGCGGACCGCATCGCCGCCTACGGTGCCAGCGCCGGTGGCCTGCTGGTCGGCGCCAGCCTCAACAAGCGTCCCGAGGCCTTCTGCGCCGCGGTGCTCGATGTGCCCTTCGTCGATGTGCTGCGCACCATGGAAAATCCGGAGCTGCCGCTGACCACCGCGGAATACACCGAGTGGGGCAACCCGCACGAGAACGAGGCGCGGCGTCGTATCCGCGCCTATTCGCCGCTGGACAACCTGAGCGCCGCGCCCTATCCGCCGCTGTTCCTGCAGGGCAGCTGGCATGACACCCGCGTGCCCTACTGGGAGCCGGCCAAGCTGTATGCGCGTCTGCGCCAGATGGACTGCACGCCGCATCCGGTCCTGTTGCGCACCGACATGAGCTCCGGACACGGCGGTGCCTCGGGTCGCTTCAAGGCGTGGCGTGACAATGCGCGTCAGGACGCCTTCCTGCTGTGGGCGCTGGGCGTGTGCGAGAAAGCCGACGGCAATGAGACCACGCGCGACAACGACTGAGGTGCCTGTGCTTGCGTGTCTTTCGCACAGCGCTGTGACTGTCGGATAGCACCCTGACAGCCGCATACGACAAGGCCCCCGCCGGTTACCCGGCGGGGGCCTTGATGTTTTCGTCAGCTCAAGGGAGCACTACTGACCTGACGAAGGGTGCAGCATGACTGACTCAGCGCGGATCGAGCTTGGCCAGCTTGGTGGCGATACGATCACCATAATCGGCATCCGCCTGACGGAAGTGCGCGATCATCTTGTCCTGGACCACGTGGCTGACGCCTACCATGGTGCCGGCGATGACGTCGGTGATACGCGTCTTCTGGCCTTCATCGAACAGACGATAGAGGTTGCCGGCCTGGCTGTAGTTATCCTCATCGCTGTTGTCGTGATAGCCCATCCAGGCGTTCTGCTCCAGCGGCATCGCCGGCTCGGCGACGGTAGCGTCCGGCACCGGGGCGCCCTGATCGGCACGCTCGTTGGGGTAGAAGTTGGTGCGTGAGTACTGGCCACCTTCCTTCGTTTCTCCCGGTACGCCCTGACCGACCTGGCCGCCCAGCGGGCCGCCACCGTGACCGGTGACCGGGCACATGCCCGCCATCACGCCATCACGCTGGTAATGGTTGACCGGGCAGACCGGACGGTTGACCGGCAGCTGCTCGGCATTGGCACCGACACGGTAGCGGTGTGCATCGGCGTAGGCCCACAGACGAGCCTGCAGCACGCGGTCCGGCGAGGCGCCGATACCCGGCACGAAGTTGGACGGCGAGAAGACGGACTGCTCGACTTCCGCGAAGTAGTTCTCCGGGTTGCGATTGAGCTCCATCTTGCCGACTTCCATCAGCGGGAAGTCACCGTGCGGCCACACCTTGGTCAGATCGAACGGGTTGATGTGGTAGTCACGTGCCTGGGCTTCGGTCATCACCTGCAGGTTGACGGTCCAGCTCGGACGCTCGCCACGCTCGAGGCGGGTGAACATGTCGTGCTGGTGGAAGTCCGGTGCGACCTGCGCCGCTTGATCGTCGGTCAGCGTCTCGTGGCCCTGGTCGGTCTTGAAGTGCCACTTGACCCAGACACGCTCGCCCTTGTCGTTCCACAGGCTCAGCGTGTGCGAGCTGTAGCCGTTCATGGTGGTCAGCGACTTCGGGATACCGCGGTCGGACATCAGGATGGTGACCTGATGCAGCGCCTGCGGATGGTTGGCCCAGAATTCCCAACGATTCTGCCAGTCGACCATGTTGGTGCGCGGGTCTTTCTTCTGGGTGTGGATGAAGTCAGGGAACTTGGACGGCTCGCGGATGAAGAACACCGGCGTGTTGTTGCCGACCATGTCCCAGTTGCCATCCTCGGTGTAGAACTTCAAGGAGAAGCCGCGCACGTCGCGAGTGTTGTCGCCGCTGTCCTGGCCACCGGCCACGGTGGAGAAACGCGCCAGCAACGGGGTCTGCTTGCCGACGCCCTGCAGGAAGCGGGCGATGGTCAGGTCAGACAGGTCACGGGTCAGGGTGAAGGTGCCGTAGGCGGCGACGCCACGGGCGTGGACGACACGCTCCGGAATGCGCTCACGGTTGAAGTGCGCCAGCTTCTCGAACAGACGCCAGTTGTCGAAGGTCAGTGAACCATTCGGGCCCGCTGTCTGGCTGATGTCATCGTGAGGCACCGGGGCGCCGTTACCTGTGGTATAGCGTGGAGTCTGGGACATGTAGACGTTCTCCTGTCAGGTAGAAAAAAGCGCTATCAAACTCGACTGGCAAGGCCAGATGCTGCTGATGTCACATTTTCATGCGCTGCTTGATGTGAAGGCCTGCAGCCCATTGTCGAATCGGGTCGGGGCCAATGCCTGCCCGTCATGTGCTGGCTTGTGGCCCCTTGATGCCTGCTTACCTTACGCACCTGGTGCTTCTAGCGATAATCAATTACCAGCATGCCTTCGATAATCAGCCTCTATCACTGAGCCTATCAGCCACCCTCAGCGGCGAGAACCGCAGGACGGCTCTCAACCCGGAGGTGTCACCAACCCTGTTTTCACCCTTCTCCGCCATCACATCTTCACGTCCGGAAATGACCGCATCATGACCATGAAAAAGCCCCCTGACCTTCGCAGGTCAGGGGGCTATATGGGTCACATCATACCTTGTGGGGCGTCAGCGCCTCATGCCGGCATCTGGTTGGCACGCGCATCACGCGACCACACACGGTGAGCCATCAGGGCATCACGCAGCGGCAGGCTGGCGGCGAGCACATCATCCACCAGGATGACGCCCTCCTCGACCGGCACGCGGGCGGCGGCCAGCAGCTCCTTGCCTTCGCAGATCGCCACGATGGGCTTCAGGTGCTTGTAGGCTTCCTGGACATAATAGAGTCCCAGGCCCGAGCCGCTCAGCGCCTCGACGCTGCCCACGCCGCCAGCGACGACGACGGCATCCACCGTCACGGACGGCAAGCCATTGAGCATCGCATCCGGCGACAGCATGGTGCCGTCTCCGGCCTTGATCGGCGCCATGCTCGGGGCGATCAACAGCCCTTCGGCACCCTCGGCGGCCAGCTGCTCCTTGATCGAGCGAACATCTTCCATGGCGACGCCATCGGCGGCCAGGATCGCGACCTTGCGGGTGGCGATGGAGTCCGGCAGGCGCGCCATCAGGCTCAGTGCCGGGTCGCTGTCGACCTGGCTGGTGCCCAGTTCACCGTCCGGCGCGGGCTTGCTGGTCGGTGTCTCGATGCCGTGATTCTCACCGACGCGACGTGCCAGCTCCAGATCGATGTTGGGCAGGATCTCGGTGATCACCCGCTCACGGATCCACGGACGCTCGACCTTGGAAAGCTCGAAGGTGTAGGCCGCGATGATGTGTTCCTTCTCCACGTCAGTCTGGCTGTTCCAGAACAGGGTGGCCTGGGAATAGTGATCCCCGAAGGAGGCGCTGCGCGCACGTACCTTGTGCGCCTCGATGCGCTCATGATACGGCTCGAAACCGCCATGGGCGTCCTGGGACGGCGGTGTCTCCGCCGGCCAGCCACCATCGATGGAGTTCGGCTCGTAGGACGCCTGCCCCGTGTTGATGGTCTGACGATGCTGGGCATCGCGCTGGTTGTTGTGGAACGGGCACACCGGCTGGTTGATGGGAATCTCGTGGAAGTTCGGCCCACCAAGACGCAACATCTGGGTATCCAGGTAGGAGAACAGACGCCCCTGCAGCAGCGGGTCATTGGAGAAGTCGATCCCCGGCACGATGTTGGCCGGATTGAAGGCGACCTGCTCGGTCTCGGCGAAGTAGTTGTCCGGATTGCGGTCCAGCACCATCTTGCCGATCGGCACCACCGGTACCAGCGATTCCGGGATCAGCTTGGTCGGATCGAGGATATCGAAGTCGAAGCTGTGCTCGTCCTTCTCCTCGACCACCTGGATGCCCAGCTCCCACTCCAGCGGCGCACCGCTCTTGATGTCATCCCACATCATGCGGCGGTTGAAGTCCGGATCACGCCCCCACAGCTTCTGGGCTTCATCCCAGATCAGCGAGCAGGTACCGGCCACCGGCTTCCAGTGGAACTTGACGAAGCGCGACACGCCTTCACGGTCGATCAGACGGAAGGTATGCACACCGAAGCCTTCCATGTTGCGGTAATGGCGCGGGAAGGCGCGGTCCGACATGGTCCACAGCACGGTGTGAGTGGTTTCCGGCATCAGTGACACGAAGTCCCAGAAGGTATCGTGGGCTGACTGGCCTTGGGGAATCTCGTTGTGCGGCTCCGGCTTCACGGCGTGCACGAAGTCAGGAAACTTCATCGCGTCCTGGATGAAGAACACCGGGATGTCATTGCCGACCAGATCCCAGTTGCCGTCATCGGTGTAGAACTTGGTCGCGAAGCCACGCACGTCACGTACCGTGTCGTTGGAGCCACGCGAGCCCTGCACGGTCGAGAAGCGCACGAACACCGGCGTCTTCTTGGACGGGTCGCTGAACACGCCGGCCTTGGAATACCTGGCGGCATTGTCGTAGGCCTGAAAATACCCGTGCGCGGCCGCGCCACGCGCGTGAACGATACGCTCAGGAATACGTTCATTGTCGAAGTGGTTCATCTTCTCGCGGAAGATGAAATCTTCCATCAGAGTCGGACCGCGTTCCCCCGCCTTCAGCGAGTTGTGGTTGTCCGCGATGCGCAGCCCCTGGTTGGTGCGCAGGTCATGCCCTTCGGCGTCGGCGCGAGAGGTCTCCAGCGCCTCGTCCTTGGCATGGCCATCACCGGCATTGGGCTTGGTGTCGTGCGGCCCATTGCGGTTGGGATGGGTATAGGGGTTCTCTCCCTCTGCCGAGCGATTCTGGCCCTCGTGATAGGGGCACTTCGCGCTGTCGGCATTCGACTGGGAAGAAGGTGCTGAATCGTGCTCATTGCTCGCCATGCTCAAACGCTCCTGTTTTCGCTAGATCCGCAACGCGCCACTACTGTGGCGCTGAAGGATGATTCGGCCTTGCCGCCTCTTGCCGGCGTACTTCTTGTCCAAACACTTCTTGTCCAAGTACTTGTCGTGAAAGTGCTTGTTGTCAAAGCATTTCTCGAGCAAGGCACCTCTCGGCGCCGTGACAGATCACCGGGCAGTCAGGTGCCCCGGGTGACAAGAGGCGTTGCTGCGGCGGGTGTCTACATCGAATCCATCCAGACACCCGCGAGGGACTTCACTTGCTGTTGACGACTGCACTTGCTGCTTGCACTTGCTGACAACCGCCTGACGGGGCTCGATACCGCGCCGTCAGGCCTTGGACTTGACCTTCGAGACGATCCACAGCAACACCACCGCCCCCACGACCGAGACGACCAGCGAGCCGATGATGCCGGTGGAGGCCAGCCCCAGCAGCTTGAAGATGACGCTGCCCAACAGGCCGCCAACGACACCGACGACGATGTTGCCAAGAATGCCGAAGCTGCCGCCGCGCATGATGTTGCCTGCGATCCAGCCGGCCAGACCACCGATGATCAACCCGAGAATGATACCCATCTGCTGTCTCCTTCCTTGCTGATGTACAGGCGCTTGGCGCCGCTGTACAAGTCTTGGAGACGACGTCACACAATTAAAAGGGGGGATTTTTCATTTGTCAGAATGAGGAGCCGGGCTGGCCCAGGAAGGCGATCTCTTCCGGCGTGGACTCGCGACCGAGAATCGCATTGCGATGCGGATAGCGGCCGAATCTACGCACGATGTCCGCATGCAGATGCTCGTAGCGCAAGGTGTGCTCGAGACCGGGGCGTGCGAACAATTGTTCGGCATGTTCATGGATGCGCAACGATTCGCTGTGCATCCACGGCATGATCGCGAAGGGCTGCCAGGCCAGCGGAAGGCGGTCCAGGTCGCCCAGCGCGACGGCCTGCTGGGAGAGCGCGAGTGCCAGGTTGTCGCCACTGAAGGCGCGCGGAGTATCGCGATGGATATTGCGCGCGAACTGGTCCAGCAGCAGGATTTCCGCCAGCCGTCCACCGACGCTCGCCCGCCACTCCCACAGCTCACAGGCAAGTGCCTGCTCGAGCCGCGCGGCGAATCGCTCACGCAGCTGGCCATCGAGGGCATCGCTCTTGCGAAACCAGTCCTTGGGCGTCAGCTGAGTGAACCAGTAATCGAGTACCTGCCGTGCCTGGGGATGGCTGTCCGCGATCAGCCTGGCGGCGTCAGGTTGCGGGGATTCCGAGGGGCTTGAGGGGGGCATGGAGGGGGGCATCGAAGGTGTCCTTGGGTGGAGTCGGGAAGGAAGCCGCGCGACAGGCCTGGCTGAGCGCACCACCTTGCACTGCGAGTGTCGGGCCTGAGCGGCGCGGGGCGATCATGGTTCTGACACCGGATCTTCATCTTGAGCGTGGAAAGTAGCCTCTCCCATCAGCGCTGTCAGCCTTTGCGGCATGCCCCGCGCTGGCTGGTGCCCTGATGTCACTTGTGTTGCCACTCTCTATCCCAACCTGACGCCAGACCGTTACAAGGAAGCCCGTCATGTCCCGCCGTCTGTCTGATCTGCTGCCTTTGCGTTCCTCTCGCAAGTCCCACGCCGCTCACGTTCCCCCCACCTCCCACACCACCCCCGTCTCGCCAAGCACTGCACCAGTCACCCCCGCCGGCGCCCCGTCACGGATGGACCGCCGCCAGCTGCTGGGGCGTGGCCTGCAAGGTGCCGGGGTCGGGCTGCTGGCGACCACGGGCCTGCTCGGCGCTCCCGCCATCGTGATGGCCGAAGGACGGCGCCCACGCATGCCCTCCGGCGTGATGAGTGGCGACGTGACCGCCAGCCGCGCCATGCTGTGGAGCCAGAGCGACAAGCCGGCACGCATGCTGATCGAACTGGCCGACAATCCCGAGATGCGCGGCGCCTTCCAGATGCGTGGTCCGGTGGCCCTGCCGACGGACGGCCTGACCAGCAAGCTCGACCTGACCCGCATCGGCACTCGCGCCAACGCCAGCGGCGAGGTCTTCTACCGGGTGCGCTACGCGGCGCTGGATGACCACCGCGCCATCAGCGAGGCCACCGCCGGTCGCCTGGTGTTGCCGCCGAGCGCCCAGACACCGCGTGCGCTGCGTTTCGTGTGGTCCGGTGACACCGTCGGTCAGGGCTGGGGCATCAACCCGGACTTCGGTGGCCTGCGCCTCTACGAGACCATGCGTCAGGTCAAGCCGGACTTCTTCCTGCACTCCGGCGATACCATCTACGCCGATGGCCCGCTCGAGGAGAGCGTCACCCAGCACGACGGCAGCCTGTGGCGCAATATCGTCACGCCCGCCAAGTCCAAGGTGGCAGAAACGCTGGACGAGTATCGTGGCCAGTACGCCTACAACCTGATGGACGAGAACCTGCGCCGCTTCAATGCCGAAGTGCCGATGTTCGCCCAGTGGGACGACCACGAGACCACCAACAACTGGTACCCGGGCGAGATTCTCGAGGATGATCGCTACACCGAGAAGAATCTCGACGTGCTGTCCGCCAATGCGCGTCGCGCCTTCCTCGAGAACATGCCGCTGCGCACCGGCCCAGCCGCGCCGGAGCGCATCCACCGCAACTTCAGCTTCGGGCCGGGGCTCGAGATGTTCATGCTCGACATGCGCAGCTTCCGCGGCGCCAATTCCGCCAACCGCCAGATAGGGCGTGGGCCACAGACCGACTTCCTGGGTCGCGATCAGCTGGCATGGCTCAAGCAGTCGCTCAAGGCCAGCACCGCCACCTGGAAGGTCATCGCCTCCGACATGCCGATCGGGCTGCTGGTGCGTGACGGCGACAACTTCGAGAACGGCGCCAATGGCGATGGCGAGGCACTGGGGCGCGAGCAGGAGATTGCCGAACTGCTCAAGTTCGTGCGCGATCACGACATCCAGAATCTGGTCTGGCTGACCGCCGATGTGCACTACACCGCCGCGCACCACTACTCGCCCGAGCGCGCCGTCTTCAAGGACTTCACGCCGTTCTGGGAATTCGTCAGCGGCCCGATCCACGCCGGCACCTTCGGTCCCGGTGAGCTGGACAACACCTTCGGGCCGAGACTCGAATTCGTGAAGGCACCGCCTGAGGGGCGGGCCAACATGTCGCCCAGCGAGGGCTTCCAGTTCTTCGGCCAGGTAGATCTCGATCCCGAGAGCGAAGCGCTGACCGTGACGCTGAAGGACATCCACGGCGCCTCGCTCTACCAGCAGGTGCTGACCCCCGCCGCCGGCGTCTGACAGCGGTGCCTGTTTCTGCCACTCGCTTCTGATGTCGGCATATGGCATTCGCTGCTGACTATCGACTTCTGACACCGACTTCCGATACCAGCTTCTGACAACGACAACGCCCCGCCTCCTGCTGTCGATCGACACGCAAGAGGCGGGGCGTTCTGGTCATGGCGACAGCTCGACAGCCGCTGACGGGCTATGTCTGCACGAATCAGACAATTGCAGAAAAATGTCAGACAAATTGTCAATGTTGAGGGTCAGGCATTTCTTTGACACTGATCGGCACGCTAGATGTCGGTCGCTGACAGCATGTCTCGTGGTACCGCGCGCCAACGGTGAGGCATGTTCTGCAGACGATGGGCAGCTGAGCAAGCAGGCCTCCGAGCCCTGTTGTTCAACAAGGATAATGCCATGAACGCCCTCACCCTGAGCTCCTTCGTGTTCTTCACGGGGCTGGTCGCCGTGATCACCTGGTGGCTGACCCGTCGTGACGACCATCAACATTCCACCGGCTATTTTCTCGCCGGACGCAGTCTGACCTTCCCGATCATCGCAGGCTCCCTGCTGATGACCAATCTGTCCACCGAGCAGATGGTGGGCCTCAACGGCGCCGCCTTCACCGACGGCCTTTCCGTGATGGCCTGGGAAGTGGTGGCCGTGGTCTCGCTGGTCGCGATGGCCATGTTCTTCCTGCCACGCTTCCTCAAGAGCGGCATCACCACCCTGCCGGAACTGCTGGCACTGCGCTTCGATCGCACCACCCAGCTGCTGGCCAACCTGATCTTCATGCTGGCCTACGCCATCATCCTGCTGCCCAGCATTCTCTACTCCGGCGCCCTCGGCCTGATGGGCGTGCTCGACCTGCGTGCCCTGACCGGCATCGACTCGCAGATGGTGCTGCTGACCGGCACCGTGATCGCCGTCGGTATCGCCGGTGCCATCTATGCCCTCTTCGGTGGCCTGCGCTCCATCGCCATCTCCGACACCCTGAACGGCATCGGCCTGCTGATCGGCGGCATGATCATCGTCTACTACGGGCTGGACCGTGTCGGTGACGGCAATGGCATTCTCGCTGGCTGGGAGACGCTCAAGGAGACCCACCCGGAGAAGCTCAATTCGCTGGGCGGCGATGACCAGTCAGTGCCGGTCTCGACCCTGTTCACCGGGGTGCTGCTGCTCAACATGTTCTACTGGTGCACCAACCAGCAGATCATCCAGCGCACCTTCGCCGCCAAGACCCTCGCCGAAGGCCAGAAAGGCGTGCTGCTGACCGGTGCCCTCAAGCTGCTGGGCCCGCTGTATCTGGTGCTGCCGGGCATCATCGCCTTCCAGCTCTATGCCGGTGATGGCATCAAGGCCGACGCCGCCTATGGCCGCCTGGTTTTCGATGTGCTGCCCGCGCCGCTGACCGGCTTCTTCGCCGCGGCGATGGTCGGCGCGATCCTGTCGTCCTTCAACTCGGCGCTCAACTCCACCGCCACCCTGTTCAGCCTCGATGTCTACAAGGCACGCCTCAAGCCGCAGGCCAGCGATGAAGAGGTGGTCAAGGCCTCCAAGTGGGCCGGCTGGATCATGGCCGCCGCCGCGATGGCCATCGCGCCGCTGCTGGCGACCCAGGAAAGCCTGTTCGTCTACGTGCAGAAGGTGAACTCCATCTACTACATCCCGCTACTGGCGGTGATCGTGGTGGGACTGATGTCCAAGCGCGTGCCGGCCATCGCCGCCAATCTGGCCCTGGTGCTCGGCTGCGCGGTCATCGGCCTGTTCTACTTCGTGCCGACGCTCTCCGAGCTGGTCGATCGGGTGCACAACTTCCACTTCATCGCCATCGTGCTGGTGCTGTTGATCGCCATGATGCTGGTGATCGGCAAGCTGTCACCGCGCGCCGAACCCTGGATCCAGCAGGACGTCGGTGCCATCGACATGACCCCCTGGGCCGGCACGCGTATCGCCAGCATCATTCTGCTGGTACTGGTGATGACGATCTATCTGGCCTTCGCCGGCTGATCGCCCCACTCGCATAGCGCGATCGCACGCCACATGTCATCGTCATCGCCATGACCTCACGATATGAGTGCACGACATGAGCGCACGATATGACCACGCCAGCGCCCCGTCATCTTCACCGATGGCGGGGCGCTGGCGTCTCTCATTGAGCATGAAGGATGACCCGCAATACGCGGTGAAAGCCGCGACATGTGTCTTTTTACGACACTGCGATCAATGCCTGATACCAGAGACTGAGAAGCAATGACCGCCCGTTCATTCTCAACGCTCAATCGACGCCAACCACACCCCGAAACCTACGTATGTTCTACAAATGGCGGATAGCGAGAAAGCGGGAGATATCTACACTAGCGCCAGCCTTGCCCCGAATGTTACCGGTGAGTCTCTTCACGGACGATGGCACAGCTTGCTGTGTGCATTGCATCGCCACGGCTGGATCGGCGTCGAATCGCCACCCGGGTCACCTGCCCACCGCCTCATGATTCGCCGCCGCACGCCTAAAGGAATCCTCCCCCATGCATGCCCTGACACTTGTTTCTTTCGTGTTCTTTACCGGCCTGGTCGCTGCCTTGACCTGGTGGTGGACACACCGCGATGACACCTCGCATTCCACCGGTTATTTCCTCGCCGGACGCAGCCTGACCTTCCCGCTGATCGCGGGTTCCCTGTTGATGACCAACCTGTCCACCGAGCAGATGGTCGGCCTGAATGGCGCCGCCTTCACCGATGGTCTGTCGGTGATGGCCTGGGAAGTCATGGCGGTACTGGCCATGGTGGTGATGGCGATGTTCTTCCTGCCACGCTTCCTCAAGAGCGGCATCACCACACTGCCCGAGCTGCTGGCCCTGCGCTATGGCCGCAGCACCGAGCTGATCACCAACCTGATCTTCCTGTTCGCCTACGCGGTGATCCTGCTGCCGATCATCCTCTACTCCGGTGCCATCGGCCTGCAGGGCATGCTGGATCTGCCGTCGCTGACCGGCATCAGCTCGCCCAATGCGCTGCTGTGGATGACCATCTGGGTGGTCGGCATCATCGGTGCCATCTATGCCCTGTTCGGCGGCATGCGCTCCATCGCCATCTCCGACACCCTGAACGGCGTGGGCCTGTTGATCGGCGGCATGCTAATCGTCTATTTCGGCCTCGATGCGGTGAGTGATGGCCAGGGCGTGATGGCCGGCTGGGACACGCTGACCGCCGCCAATCCGGAGAAATTCAACTCCATGGGCGGTGAAGACCAGTCGGTGCCCTTCTCGACCCTGTTCACCGGTGTGATGATCATCAACTTCTTCTACTGGTGTACCAACCAGCAGATCATCCAGCGCACCTTCGCCGCCAAGACCCTCGCCGAGGGCCAGAAAGGCGTACTGCTGACCGGTGCCCTCAAGCTGCTGGGCCCGCTGTATCTGGTGATTCCCGGCATCATCGCCTATCACCTCTATGCCTCTTCCGGCGTCAAGGCCGACAGCGCCTACGGCCAGCTGGTCTTCGATGTGCTGCCCGCGCCGCTGACCGGTTTCTTCGCCGCGGCGATGGTCGGCGCGATCCTGTCGTCCTTCAACTCGGCGCTGAACGCCACCACCACGCTGTTCTCCACCGGCATCTACAAGGCGCATCTGCGTCGTGAGGCCAGCGACGAGGAAGTGGTCAAGGTCTCCAAGGGCTTCGGCTGGGTGCTGGCGATCTCCTCCATGACCCTCGCGCCGCTGCTGGCCGGTCAGGAAAGTCTGTTCGGCTACCTGCAGAAGATGAATGCCATCTACTTCATCCCGATCTTCGCCGTGGTGCTGATGGGGCTGCTGACGCGTCGCGTGCCGACCATCGCCGCCAACCTAGCACTGCTGATCGGTTGCAGCGTGATCGGAGTGGTCTACTTCGTGCCGGCCTTCTCCGGCGTGCTCGACGTGATCCACGAGTTCCACTTCGTCGGCCTGGTGTTCGTGCTGCTGATCGCGATGATGCTGATCATCGGCAAGCTGGCGCCGCGTGACGAGCCGTGGATCCAGCAGGATGTCGGCGCCATCGACATGACGCCCTGGAAAGGCGCCAAGGTCTGCGCGCTGCTGCTGGTCGTGCTGGTGATCGCCATCTATCTGGCCTTCATCTGACGCCTGAAAGTCGCCGCTTTAAAACGACAAATCGTCATCAATTGAGTATCACGCCCCGCGTTGCCCTCTCGGACACGCGGGGCGTGTGCATTTCAGGCATGCTGGACTGCATGTTCCCTGAAGAGGTCGCCCATGCCCTGCTTACCCCATCGCCAGTTCAAGGGGCTGTTCTCCTCTTCGCTGAGGGCTCCTTTCTTTTCCTCGCTCAGGGCGCCTTGGGCGCTCAAGGTGCTGGGCGTCGCCCTGCTGCTGTCCAGTCTGGCCACCGTCAGCCCGAGCCAGGCCGCCGAGCGCTGGCAGCGGGCCGCTGTGTTGACGGACAGCTTCATGGAAGTGGCACTCAAGCGTGAATACCAACCCGGCAGCAGCGCCTCGCTGGTGCGCTGGCAGGCACCCATCAAGGTGTGGGTCGATTCACAGCTGGGCAATTCGCGCATGCAGCGCCAGATGAGCGAGGTCCAGTTTCGTCATCTGGCCGCCATCACCGGCCAGCCGCTGAGTTTCGTGTCCTCCGCCCGAAAGGCCAACCTGCGCATCGCCTTCATCGCCCGGGACCACATGACGCGCGAGGCCGCCGCCTACGTCGGCAAGCAGCAGGCCGCCACCCCGGGCATGCGCAAGGCATTGCGTGAAGGCGTGTGCCTGACGCTGTTCAAGACCGGGCCGGATCACGCCATCACCAGCGGCCTGATCCTGATTCCCGCGGACTATGCCCGCCAGAAGGCGCGTCTGGTGGACTGCGTCGTCGAGGAGAGCGCCCAGTTGATGGGGCTGCCCAATGATTCGGATAAAGTCTTCCCCTCCATCTTCAGTGACGTCACGGTGGATACCTGGCTGAGCCCGCTGGATTACATACTGCTCAAGATGCTGTATGCCCCGGAACTTTCCCCCGGCATGTCAGCCGCGCAAGTCCACGCTGCGCTGCCTACGGTCATCCAGCGTCTTGCCGAGCAGGGCGAGCTGTCACACGCCATTCGTCGCGTGCGCCAGGGCAGCCTGCGGGAATGGGCGGGAGACTAGGCTCACCGAGAGCGCAATTCTAGGCATGGAGTTGGAACGCCTGAGCGGAGCACAGGCATAATCAGATCAGGCGCGCCGGGCGCCGACATCCGACGGAGCTGCGCCTTCATGCCACTATCTTCTCCCGCTACCGACCGGGCACGCCTGCCCTTGGCCGTCACGCTGCTGTCGCTGTGTCAGGCCTTGCTGGTCAGCGGCAACATCCTGCTGATCGCGGTCTCGCCGCTGATCGGTGCCCAGCTGGCCTCGAGCAGCTGGTCGACCGCGCCGGTCGCCACCCAGTGGCTGGGCCTGATGTGCGCCACCATTCCTGCCTCGCTGATCACCGCCCGTCTCGGGCGGCGACGTGGCTTCGTGCTCGGCAATCTGTGCGGGCTGGCTGGCGCGGGGCTGGCCGTGCTGGCGCTGCATCTGCAGCATTTCGGGCTGTTCCTGCTTGCCACCTGGCTGGTGGGCATCGGTATCGGCTTCGGCCAGCTGTATCGCTTCGCCGCGATGGAGGCCGCCCCGGAGGAACAGCGCGAACGCGCCATCGGGCTAGTGATGGGCGGTGGCGTGCTGGCGGCCTTCTTCGGGCCCTGGCTTGCACGCACCAGTCATGCATTGGCCGACACGCCCTTCCTGGGCAGCTTCATCGGGCTGGGGGCGCTCTATCTGGTCGCGCTGTTGCTGCTGGCCTTCATCCGCCTGCCCCGCGAAGGCAACGCCCAGTCAGCCGACGATGATGCAGCGGCGCCTGCACGCCCCTTGGGCGTGATCCTGCGTCAACCGACCTTCCTGCTGGCCGTGCTCAGCGCGATGGTCGGCTACGGGGTGATGAATCTGGCGATGACGGCCACACCGCTGGCCATGGCCCATGCCGGACACGGCTTCGATCACGTCGCCACCACCATTCAATGGCACGTGGTCGCCATGTTCCTGCCGTCCTTCTTCACCGGGCGGCTGGTCGCCCGCTTCGGGGCGGGCACCATGATCGTGACCGGCTGCGGCTTTCTGCTGGCAAGCCTTGCCACCGCACAGCTGCTGGCCGCCGACTACCTGACGGGAACCCAGGGGTTCTTCCTCGGTCTCATCCTGCTCGGCATCGGCTGGAACTTCACCTTCCTGCCCGCCACCACGCTGCTGACCCACTGCCATCGCCCCAACGAGAAGGCCCGCACCCAGGCCGCCAACGAGTTCCTCGTCTTCACCACCGGGGCGGTGACGGCGCTGCTGGCCGGCCCTCTGGTCAGTACGCTGGGCTGGGCGCTGCTCAACCTGCTGCTGATCCCCGCCTGCCTGCTGCCCATCGCCCTGCTGGCGTGGCGTCAGCTTGCCTTGCGCGCCGATCGCCCGCAGATAGAGGGATGATGGCGAGCCGTGCGGCGCACGCTGACAAGTCCCGGCCATCACCCAGCTCATCATCAGCTGCCAGGACACCATCACGTCGCGCCGCCGCCTCGCCCCCACTGACAGGGAATGCCTGATGTTCAACACCATGACCCGCAACGCCCGCCAGCTTGCCCGCGATGTGGGCCGCGAAGCCCATGACCTGCTGGAGCGCGGTCTCGACCGCCAGCTGCGGCTCGCCGTCACGGGCCTGTCCGGTGCCGGCAAGACCGCCTTTCTCGTCTCGCTGATCGAGCAGCTGCGCCATGCCGGACTCGGCGCGCGCCTGGAACTGCTGCCCGCCGCACGCGACGGCCGCCTGCTCGGCGCGGAACGCGTCAGCCAGCCGGACCTCTCCATTCCGCGCTTCCCGTTGGAAGCCGGCTTGCGCTCGCTGTCCGGCCAGCATTCGCCGCATGGCCCCGAATGGCCGACGCCGACCCGCAGCATCAGCGAGCTGCGTCTCAAGATCGGCTTTCGCCCCACCTCGCGCGCCGCGCGCATGCTCGACAGCCAGCGCGCCACCCTGACGCTGGACCTGATCGACTATCCCGGCGAATGGCTGCTGGACCTGCCGATGCTGGAGCAGGACTTCAGCGGCTGGAGCAGCGAGTGCGAAACCCAGCTGGCCGACGGGCGTGGCGACTGGGCGCATGACTGGATGGCGGCCATCGAGGGCCTGGCACCGGACAGTGAGGTGGATGAAGACCGCCTCGCCGAGATCGCGAGCCTGTACACCGACTATCTGCACGCCGCGCGCCGCAAGGGCGGCTTCGTCGACCTGACACCGGGCCGTTTCCTGCTGCCCGGCGAGCTGGACGAAGCGCCAGTGCTGCAGTTCTTCCCGCTGCCGGGGCTCGGTGACTGGACACCCGACGCGCTGGCCGCGCTGCCGGAAACCAGCCTGTATCGCACCCTCGCACGCCGCTTCGATCACTATCGCCGCCGCGTGGTGCGCCCCTTCTATCACGACCACTTCCGGCGCTTTGACCGCCAGATCGTGCTGATCGACGTGCTGGGCGCGCTGAATGCCGGCCCGGCGCCCTTCCGCGACCTGAGCCGTGCGCTGGACAAGCTGTTCGACAGCTTCGCCTATGGCCGCCGCCACCTGCTGGCGCGCCTGATGGACCGCCGCATCGACCGCCTGGCCATCGCCGCCACCAAGGCCGACCACGTCACGCCAGAGCAGCATGGCGCGATGCGCGACCTGCTCGAGCAGCTGCTGGCGGACCCGCTCAAGCGCCTGCGCTATCGCGATGTGCCGCTCAAGGCCTTCACCATCGCCGCCATCCGCGCCAGCGAGGCGCGTGAGGTGGTCGAGAATGGGCAGCGTCATCCGGCGCTGGCGGGACAACTGCTCGCTGAGCACGAGGGGGCGAGCGACTCGGACACACAAGGCGTCGGCCGCGAGTCCGTGCTGCTGTTCCCGGGCGAGGTGCCCTCACGGCTGCCCGACCCGAATTTCTGGGCCGAAAGTCGCTTCGACTTCCCCCACTTCGCGCCGCCGAAGATCGATGGCAATGCGCCACCTCACATTCGCATGGACGCCGTGCTCGACTGGCTGCTGGGAGACCACCTGAAATGACCACCGAATCCCGCCATCCGCGCCCGGGCAAACGCTTCACGAGCCCCGACTCTGCCGACTCAGCGCAGGCCGATGCCGCCTCGACCACCTATGCCGAGCGCCCCACCGAGAGCGCGTCCGAGAGCGCGGCAGAGGCCCTGCGCGGCGCGCGTCACTTCTCGCCGGAGATGGAAAGCCAGCCCCTGGCGGCGGCCGAGCCGGAACCCGCCACGCCGGGACTCGATGCGACGCTGAGCGCCCGGCCACGTCATCGCGGCCTCAAATGGCTGCTGCTCGGCACCCTGACACTCGGGGGTGTCGAAGCCGGTCATGCGCTCTATCAGGCGGCCATGGGCGGTGATCTGATCGCCGGCGCCTGGGGCCTGCTGGGCCTTGGCGCCATCGGGCTCGGCGCCCGTGCGCTGGGCAAGGAGCTCTTCAGGCTCCGTCACCTGCGCAAGCACGTCGCGCTGCGCGCCGAGCTGGAAGAACATCAGCAGGATGACTTTGGCCAGGAGAGCTTTGGTCAAAGGGGTTTTGGCCAGAAAAGCTTTGGCCAGCGCGGTGATGCGCTGGCCACGCCTGACGAGGACGCGGACAAGGCAGGCGGCAAAGCCGGCAGCCAGCAGGAAGACCTGCTCGAACAGCTGCGCCGTCAGATGAAGCTCGGCGATGATGATGCCGGCGTGCGCGCCTGGCGCGCCGCCTGTGAAGCGCATCACTCCCCGTCGGAGCGCCGCGAGCTGTTCGCCTTCCACGTGCTGGGGCCGCGGGACCGTGAGGCGCGGCGTCTGATCTCACGCATGAGTGGCGAGACAGCGGTGATGGTAGCGGTCTCGCCGCTGACCTGGGTCGACATGAGTCTGGTGGCCTGGCGCGGGCTGCGCATGATGGAGCGCCTGTCGCGCCTCTACGGGCTGGAGCTGGGCTATGCCAGCCGCCTGCGTCTGTTCAAGGAGGTGCTGGCCTCGATGGCCTTCGCCGGTGCCAGCGAACTGGCCGCCGAGGCCAGCATGGACCTGCTGTCGATGAATCTGGCCGGCCGGCTCTCCACCAAGGCCGGTCAGGGGCTGGGCAGCGGCCTGATGAACGCACGTCTCGGCCTGCGAGCCATGCGCCTGCTGCGCCCCATCCCCTTCCATGCCGAGGAGGTACCACGTATCGGTGAGCTGCGCGCGGAGCTGTTCTCGCGCATGCGCAAGGCCGACAAGGGCGAGGACGACGCGAGCTGAGCAGGCCGCGCCCCCCCTTGCCACTGCCTTGAAAACAAGACGCGCGCCTCTGATTGCTGGCCATTCGGCCTTCAGGGCGCGCGTCTTTCGTGAGTCATCTCACCTTCGATGGTTTCAGCCTTCGAGGATTTCAGCCTTCGCTGGCGATGCCGGCCTCCAGCCACTTCATCACGCGCAGTGCCTCATGAGGCGAGGTCGGGTTGCCGCCCTGGCCGCGAATGCAGTCGCGCAGCCCCGCGTACCAGGCCGGATAGTCGCCATCGCGGCCCTGATGGGTGCCGCCCACCAGCACCTGCTCGCCCTCGGCGCCGTCCGGGTCGGCCTCCAGCACGGTCAGCATTCCCGGTCGTGCATCCCGCCCCCACTGGCGCGCCTGGCGCTCCTGCGGGTCACGCGAGGGCCAGTCACCGGCCTTGAGGCAATCCTCCTGAGGGTCGAGCCCGAACACCACATAGCTGCCACGGGTGCCGTGCGCGGCGAAGCGTGCCGTCGGCGCCGCCGTCAGTGCACTGGCGTGCAGCTCCACCACCAGACCGGGGTGCCTTGGATGGTGGGCGTAATCGAGCACGGCGTGGAAGAAATCATCGGTCACCGCGCCTTCGCGCTGGGCGCGACGCGTGAGCTGGATGGCGCTTGGTTCGCCGAACAGGCACAGCGCCTGATCCAGCAGGTGCGGGCCGAGGTCATACCACAGGCCGCTGCCGGGCAGTGCCTGCTCACGCCAGCGGTTCGGCACCGTCGGGCGGAAGCGGTCGAAGTGGGATTCCAGATGCGCGATGCGCCCCAGCGTGCCGTCGTTGATCAATTCCGCCAGCGTCAGGAAGTCGGCATCGAAGCGCCGATTGTGAAATACCGTCAGCACCAATCCGGCCTGCTCGGCCTGGCGGGTCAGGGCCTCGCCCTCTTCAAGCGTCACCGTGAAGGGCTTGTCGACGACCACATGCTTGCCTGCCGCCAGCGCCGCAGAGGCCAGCGGGGCGTGAGTCTCGTTAGGCGTCGCGATGATGATCAGATCGATGTCATCACGCGCAAGCAAGGCCTCCGGGGTGGCCTCCACCTCCAGCTGTGGGCGCTCGGCCCTGACGACCTCGGGCCGCGAGGTGGACAGCGCCACCAGCGCCAGCCCGTCCGTGGCCTCGATCAAGGGCGCGTGGAAGGTGCGCACCGCCATGCCATAACCGATCAGCCCGACCCGGATCGCGCTCTCGGAAGGGAAGGCGGCGCCGTGCCATGCGGCGGTCTCGCTGTGATCATCAGTGTCGGGGTGGGCTATGCGGCTCATCGGGCATCCTTGTCGTTGACGCAATCTTGAGGGAGTCGTGCCTGGCAGCGCCATCCTAGCAAGGCTCCCGTGCCACAGACAGAGATGACAGCCGCCTTTAATGCTTGTCCATCGCAGACTTCATCCCGCGAGCGAGTCGCCGCGTAATGCCCGCGATTGAACGGTCCCCTTGAAGTCACGTGGCTCAGCCCGCAGACCTTGCTGTACCAGGAGAGGCATGGCAGTGAGTGGCAATATCACTCGCCAGCCGCCTCGCCATTTGATTCGCGAAGGAGCAGACAGCATGCGCAAGACGCTCATCATCGGTGCCAACGGCAAGATCGGTCGTCAACTCTGCGAGAAGGCTCAGGCCGCCGGCGAACCCGTCGTGGCGATGATCCGCTCGACCGAGCAGCAGAGCTGGTTCCATGAACGCAGCATCCCGACGGTTCTGGGCGATCTGGAAGGCGAGATGCGCCAGGCCTTCTATGGCTGCGATCAGGCGGTGTTCGTCGCGGGCTCCGGCCCGAATACCGGCCCGGACAAGACACTGACCATCGACCTGCATGGTGCGATGCGCACCGCGGAGCTGGCCGCCGAATTCGGGCTGTCGCGCCTGATCCAGGTCAGCTCGATCCGCTCCGAGACACCGCTGGCCGGTCCGGCGGCGATGCGCCCCTACTTCGCGGCCAAGAAGGCGGCCGACCTGTGCCTCGCCGAGAGCGGCCTGCGTCATGTCATCGTCAAGCCCGGCCGTCTCACCAACGAGAGCGGCAGCGGCAAGCTGACACAAAGTGCCGATGACTCCGACGAGATGCAGGTCTCGCGCGCCAATGTCGCCGAGTTCCTGCTCGGCTTGATCAAGGCCCGCGAGATCGGTGGCCGTCATCGCAAGGCGCCCATCTTCACCCTGTTCGACGGCGATACGCCGGTTTCGGGTCTGCTGAACGCCACGACGACCGCCGGCTGAGCGCGCGCCCGAGCCTGTGGCAAAGTGCACAGGCAAGCCGCTTTCGCCAGGCTTGCCCGCGCTTGACCTGCCGCTTATCCACGCCTGCGCGCAGCCCGCGCGGGCGTTGGGCCATCTGGTAGCTTTCCCCCCATGCTCCATGTCCGTATAGTGAGCCACTGACCCCGCCAACAGAACTTCCGAAATGCTGCAGAACAATTCGCTGCTGGCGCAGCTGAAAGATCAAATCCGCCAGGAAATTCCCCGTGTCACGGGGGTGATCAAAGGCACCGACAAGGGCTTCGGCTTCCTCGAATGCGAGGACGGCGAGTCTTACTTCGTGCCGCCACCCGCCATGAAGCAGGTACTGCACGGCGATACCGTCGAAGCGACCGTCAAGGTGGAAGGTGAGAAGAAGTCCGTACAGCCGGAAGTGCTGATTGAGACGGGTGTCGATCGCTTCGTCGCTCGTGTCGGCAAGCGTGATGGCCGCCTGAACGTGATGCCGGACCACCCCTCCATCAACACGCGCATGAAAGCGCGCGTGAAGCGTGGCATCAATGAGGAAGCCCTCAATGATGGCGACTGGGTCGTGGCACGTCTGCTGCGTCACCCGATGCGCAAGGACGACCGCAGCTTCTTCGCCCAGATCGAGGAAGTCATCGCCACCGTGGACAACCCGCGTGTGCCGTGGCGCGTCACCCTGGCGCGTCACGCGCTGGAACAGGCCTCTCCGGAAGGCGGCACTGACTGGCCGCTGCTCGAGGAAGGCCTGACTCGCGAAGACATGACCCACGTGCCCTTCTTCACCATCGATGGTGAGAAGACGCGTGACATGGATGACGCCCTGCACATCGTCGAGCGCCCGGAAGGCGGCTGGACCCTGAGCATCGCCATCGCGGACCCGACCGCCTACGTGCCGGAAGGCAGCCGTGTCGACGAAGAGGCGCGCACGCGCTCTTTCACCGTCTACCTGCCGAGCCAGAACGTCACCATGCTGCCGGAAATCCTGGCCGATGACCTGTGCTCGCTGAAGGAAGGTGAAGACCGTCCGACGCTGATGTGCATCGTCGACATCGATACCGATGGCGTGATCGCCGAGCCGAAGTTCTTCGCGGCCACCATGCGCTCCCACCACCGCCTGACCTACGACAACGTCTCCGACTGGGTCGAAGGCCAGGAAGGCAGCTGGAAGCCGGAAACCGAAGAGCTGGCCGAAGGTCTGCGTCAGCTGGAAGCCTTCACCCAGGCGCGTATCGCCTGGCGTGCACGCAATTCCCAGGTCTTCCGCGAGCGTCCGGACTTCGAGTTCGAGCTGGATGAGGAAGGCAACGTGCTCAACGTACGTGCCGACCACCGCCGCATCAGCAATCGCATGATCGAAGAATCCATGATCACCGCGAACCTGAGCTGCGCACGTCTGCTCTCCAAGCACATCGGTCACGGTATCTTCAACGTGCACCAGGGCTTCGCGCCGGAGAAGTACGACGACACCATCGAGTTCCTGGCTGGCCAGAACATTACCGCCACGCCGGAACAGCTGGGCAGCCTGGAAGGCTACCGCCTGATCCGTCAGGAGCTGGACAGCCGCGAAGACACCTGGCTGGACGTGCGCATGCGTCGCTTCCAGGGTTACACCGTGATGTCCGCTCAGCCGGGGCCGCACTTCGGTCTGGGTCTGGAAGCCTACGCGACCTGGACCTCGCCGATCCGCAAGTACGGCGACATGGTCAACCACCGCTTGATCAAGCGCGTGATTCTCGGCCAGGACGTGCCGGCAGAAGCCACCGAGCAGCTGACCGAGCACCTCAGCGAACGTCGTCGTCTCAACCGCATGGCCGAGCGCGATGTGAAGGACTGGCTCTACGTGCGCTACCTGACCAAGGCCGCCGAAGAACAGCAGGTCTTCACTGGCGAGATCATCGACATCCGCCGTGGCGGCATGCGCGTGCGTCTGGAAGAGAATGGCGCCAGCGTCTTCATTCCGGCACCGCTGATCCACAGCGATCGCAAGAAGGTCGCGATCGATGACAAGGAAGGCCGCGTGCGCATCGAAGACGAGCTGCGTTACTCACTGGGCGACATCATCAAGGTCTCCTTGACCGAAGCCCGTGAAGAGCGTCGCTCACTGGTAGGTCGTCCGGCCGAATAAGCCGCGACCCACCACTGCCGTATGTAACTGCCTTGTCATCACAGGCAATTGCCACGGCCATCTACGCCCCGGAGCGCTCTGCGCCCGGGGCGTTTTTCGTTCTTGTGCATTGCGTATACGAAGCGTGCACTAAACGTGTGCCAAGCGTGATAAATTGTAATTTTGTGAAACAGAAGATCACGCTATACTCCTCACATCGACGCACCACATCAGCTTCCACAGCTGCAGCGTCAACGGATTGACCCAAGCGCGAATGACTGAAGCCTGTCCCTGATGAAGTTCGTCCATGCGAGGACCCTGAAATGAAAACTCATCGCTCTACTGCAGCTACCTCACTTCGTCACCTGGCCGAGCATGCTGCCATCGTTCGTCACCCTGCCATGAGCTATGCCCGTGTCGACGCCGCAGCAGACAGCAGCGCGGAGGGTAGTTCCACCTCTCCGGACCGCCAGCGTGAGATTCAACGTGAAGCGATGGAGCATGTCGCGATGCTGCTGGAACGTGATCGTCGACGTACCCGCAACCGCCTGCTGCTGGCCGCCGGCCTGCTGCTGAGCCTTGTGCTGCTCGCCAGCCAGCGCCCAGCCGAGCCGGAAGCCGCCTTCTCGCAGGAGCTTGGCCAGGCCATGCCCAGCGCCCTGCACCTGTCCCAGCATGGACTGGCGTGATGACGCCCGATCTCCCTCCATCAGGACAGATAACGATGCCAGGACCCCATGCAGCACCAGGCACGGATGCCAGACATGACTGAGTCGATCCACTGCTAGACCCTGCAATGCCCGCTCCGGCGACCCTCCCCCCTGTCGCCCCCTGTATTCCTGTAGTGCACGCACTTGCCCTGTCCGGTGGCTCCGGACAGGGTCTTTTTTTGCCTGTCGTAGGGCTTCTCTTGCGCAGCGCTAGGCAGAGGCCAGCTGACGCGCTCCCTGCTGGAGCACGCTAGCATGGCGTGACTTCTCTCCTCCCCTGGCAGTGAACCTGATGCCAGGGACCGGATGCCAGGGACCGGATGCCAGGGACGTGATGCCAGGAGCTTGATGACAAATGTCCGAGAGCGGGAGCGCATCGCACCAACATTGTTCCCTGTTGTCACACAGACCAGTCATCTCCTGATGTAACGTCATTGCCAGCCGCAGTGTGGAACATCGCGTGGCGAGGCGTCTCGTCACGCGCGACACCGCATGTCATGCCTCGTGCCCTTGGTTTCACGTCGGGTTCCCCCCATGACTTGACCAGAGGCTCGTTCGTCAATGCCACTGGCTTGCTGGAATCTGCGTGCTCGATTGCGTCTTTCTCAAGCACCCGGGAGCACCCTGAAGCACGACAAGGCAGCCATGGCGGGCAGTGACGTCGGGATTCATCTTCATCGCGCACGACCGGTAAAGCGGTCTTGAGGAGTCCGTGTGCATATCGCTGACATGACCATGTTCCATGCCCCCTCCAGTGGCGGGGTCAGAACCTACCTGGAAGCCAAGCGACGACGTCTACGGACGCGGCCCGATGTTCGTCACAGCCTGCTGGTCCCCGGCGAGACCACCAGTGTCAGTGATGACCTCTACAGCGTGCCGGCACCGCCCATTCCCTTCGGCAACGGCTATCGCTTCCCCCTGCGCCGGGGCGGCTGGGTCAGCACGCTGCTGGCACTGCAGCCGGATGTCATCGAGGCCGGCGACCCCTACGTCACGGCGTGGGCGGCACTCGATGCCGGTCGCAAGCTCGATGTCCCGGTACTGGGCTTCTATCACTCGGACCTGCCGCGCCTGATCACCAATCGCCTGGGCGAGTGGTCAGGGGCCAACGTCGATCGCTACGTCAAACGCCTCTATCGCCACTTTGATCGTGTATTGGCCCCCAGCCAGGTGATGGCCGACCGGCTCGACCGGCTCGGCGTCGACAATGTCCATATCCAGCCACTGGGTGTCGATCTTTCCACCTTCCACCCTGACTGCCGCGATGAGGGCCTGCGCCGCGAGCTTGGCCTGGAAGACCACGTGCGCCTGCTGGCCTTCGCCGGACGCGGCTCACGCGAGAAGAATCTGGATGAGCTGCTGGAGGCCGCTCGCCTGCTCGGCCCTGACTACCATCTGCTGTTGATCGGCTCGGGCATGCCGCGGCATCTGCCCGACAATGTCAGCGTGACCGGGCATTTCTGCAGCAGCACCGAAGTGGCGCGCCTGGTGGCCTCGGTGGATGTGCTGCTGCATGCCGGCACCCAGGAAACCTTCGGTCTGGTGGTACTGGAAGCCATGGCCTGCGGCACGCCGGTGGTGGCGGCACGCGCCGGCGCGCTGGCGGAGAATGTGCCACTGGGCTGCGGTCAGCTGTGCAACCCGCACTCGCCGCATGCCATGGCGCGTGCCGTGCAGGAAGTCTTCGCCAACGACCCCGCCGCACTGGGTCGTCAGGCGCGGCGGCATGTCGAGAAGCACCACGCCTGGGACCGTGTCGTGGATGGCTTGCTCGGGCATTATCACGCGGTCACCGGGACTCGCATGCAACCGGTACTCGAGGAGGTGACCCATGGCTGAATCGCCGGCTGCCAAGCAGCACTTTCTGCTGGTCCTGCATGATGTCGCGCCCGAGACATGGTCCGACTACCGGGACTTCGTCGCCGAGGTGGATGCTCTCTGCCAGGCACGCCTGAACCACCCCTGCCCGATCACCTGGCTGGTGGTACCTGACTTCCATCATCGCAGCGCCCTAGAAGATGCTCCGGAATTCATCGCCCTGCTGGACTCTCGCCGCCAACAGGGGGACGAGCTTGCCCTGCATGGCTTCCATCACTGCGATGACGCGCCAGCCCCCCGCACCCCGCGCGATTACCTGATGCGCCGCGTGCTGACCTGGGAGGGCGAGTTCTACCCCCTCGATGAGACCGAAGCCAGACGACGTCTGCTGGAAGGCGCCGCACTCTTCAAGCGTCTTGGCTGGCCATTGGACGGCTTCGTGGCCCCTGCCTGGCTGATGAGTGACGGCACTCGCAAGGCGCTGAAGTCCCTCGACTTCCGCTACACCAGCGACCCCCAGCATCTCTATCGACTGCCTGACTTCACGGCCATCGATGCGCCCGGGCTCGTGTGGAGCGCACGCTCAGCGCCACGCCGCCTGATGTCGCAGTGGGTGACGCAGCGCAAGCTGAGCCGCGAGCAACAGGCGCCGATGTTGCGTCTGGGCCTGCATCCGGTCGATATGCGCCATGCGCGCTCGCGCCAGTATTGGCTGACGCTGGTCGAGCGCCTGCTTGATGAAGGGCGCCAGCCGATGACCAAGATCGGCTGGCTGACGCAGCAGGGGCTGCTCACCCCCGCCACGTCTGACACGACGCAACTGGATTCGCACCAGGCGGCCCACAGTGCTGCCTGAGACCCACCCACCTGATGAGTCCCGTCGTATGGGCCTTGTGACAACCCGCTGCGGGAATCTGCCATGAATCGTGCCCTCTGGTTACTGGGTGCTGGCCTTGTGATGGTCATCGCGATACCACTGGTGCTGGGCGGCAGCGGACTGGGCGGCCAACTGCGCCAGTTCCCCCTCGACACCTTCCTGTTGATGCTGGGCATGATCGTGATGTGCTGGAACCTGAACGCCGGCCGGTTGCGTCTGCTGCTGGCCGGGCGTGGCGGTCATCTGGGGCAACGGCGCGCCGTCGGCATGGTGATGGCGACCGAGTTCGCCATCAGCGCCACCCCCGGCGGCAGTGGCGGTCCGTTTACCCTGATGGGGCTGCTGTCACGTCAGGGGGTGCGCCCGGCGCAGGCCACGGCGGTATTCGCGGTCGATCAGATCACCGACATGCTGTTCTTCCTCTCGGCGCTGGCCAGCATCGGGCTCTATGCCCTCTCGCATACCATCGACCTGCGCCTGGGGTGGATGCTGGCCGTGCCGGCGCTGTTGCTGATCATCGGCTTTGGCCTGCTGGCCGCGCTGGGCAAGCATCATCGGCGCCTGCTCAAGACCAGCGGACGCCTGCTGCGCTGGCTCAAGGTACGCCATCGCTCACGCGTCAAGCTGGCTCGCGGCCTGATCCACTTCCGCCATGCGCTGGTCGAGACACTCGCCCTGCCGCGCCTGACGCTGAGCCTGATCTTCCTGCTCTGCTGTGCCCATTGGCTGCTGCGCTACTCGATCCTCTATCTGGCCGTGTCCGGTCTGGGGCAGGACATCGACTGGAGCTGGACCTTCATCGTGCAGATGCTCTCGCTGGCAGCGGGCCAGCTGACGCTGCTGCCCGGCGGTGCTGGAGGCGCGGAGCTGTCCTCCACTGCCCTGCTCAGCCCGATGATCGGCGCCGCCAGTGCCGCGGCGGCCGTGGTGATCTGGCGTGCGGTGACCTTCTATTTCTACCTGATCGCCGGCGCCCCGGTGTTCTTCGTGATGGCGGGACGCAGCATGCTGGGAAGCTTGCTCAAGCGTCGCTCGGCAGCCACATGACGGGGCGACCGAGCAGCGCTGCAGACATCATCATGAAAAACACTTGATCATCGCCATATGAATAAGACTTTGTTATGTTGGCAGGCGGCTTTATTGAACGGCCATACAATAACCACAGCTCAAGGTGATCTCACATGCCGCATCCTTCCCAGCGTCACCCGACTTCCGCCCGCATTCGCCGTCCGCTGGCCATGATGGGCGTGGTCGGCTCGCTGCTGGCCACCTCGACCTCAGCAGCACTCGCTGATGACAGGCCCCTGCGCAGCATCGACCCCGGCCATGGCACCGACAAGGTCGTGGTCGCCCACCGGGGTGCCTCGGGCTACCTGCCGGAGCACACCCTGGCGGCCAAGGCGATGGCCTATGCCCAGGGCGCCGACTTCCTCGAGCAGGATGTGGTGATGAGCAAGGATGACCAGCTGGTGGTGCTGCACGACCGCTTTCTGGACCGTGTGACCAATGTCGCCGAGGTCTTCCCCGAGCGTGCGCGTGATGATGGCCGCTACTATGCCATTGACTTCACGCTGGACGAGCTGCGCCAGCTGTCGTTCAGCGAGGGCTTCACCGTCAAGGATGGCGAGCAGGTCGCCGACTACCCTGAGCGCTTCCCGCTGGGCAAGTCGCACTTCGGCCTGCACACCCTGAGTGAAGAGATCGAGATGATTCAGGGCCTGAATCACTCCACCGGACGCGATGTCGGCCTGTATGTGGAGATCAAGGCGCCCTGGTTCCACCAGTCGGAAGGTAAGCAGGTCTCGCGAGCAGTGCTCGAGACCCTCAAGCACTACGGCTACGTCGCGCACGATGACAATGCCGTCGTGCAGGTCTTCGATCCCAATGGCCTCAAGCGCATCCACGACACGCTGCAGCCCGAACTGGAGATGGACCTGCGTCTGGTGCAGCTGATGGGCGAGACCCGCTGGGACATGACCTTCCAGCCGGATGCGGAGGGCAAGCTTGAGCCCTACGACTATGACTGGATGTATCAGGAAGGCGGCATGCAGCGCATCGCCACCTACGCCGATGGCATCGGGCCGTGGAAGCCGATGGTGATCGAGGACAGCTCGACCCGGGACGACATCAAGGTCACACCAATGGTCGAGGAAGCCCATGCGCAGGGCCTGATCGTGATGCCCTACACCTTCCGCCTCGATGAAGGGCGCATCCCCGACTGGGCCAGCGATTACGACGACATGCTGCGCGCCTTCTTCGTCGACGCCAGGGTCGATGGTGTCTTCACTGACTACCCGGACCGCGCCGTACAGTGGCTCAAGCAGCACGGTGATGCTCTGTAAGCAGCCCTTCAAGACAGGCAGTCCTTGGCAGGGGAACATCAAAAAGCCGGACTCCATGAGGAGTCCGGCTTTTTCGTCCTGCCTGATCGTCAGCGCTCGCTGTCAGTTCACGATATCAGCATCGATACGTGATGAGCGCTGCCTTCATTGACCCGCCGCTTCGGCGGCCAGCCCCTTGAGCAGCCCGGCGATCTTGTCCAGTGGCAGCTTGCAGTCGCCCAGATCATGACGGTTGGCCATGTACTGCGGGTCATTCCACTCGATCACGCTGCCGCCCTCCACGGCGCGAATCAGCATCTTCTGCGGCAGGTCCAGGGCGGCCGCCCCGTTGCACTGCATCAACAGAGTGCCCACCTTGGGATTGCCGAAGATGACGGTATGCGTCGCGGGCAACTCCATGCCGACCTTCTCGGCACCCGCCTCATGATCAATGACGCTGAACAGCGTCAGCCCCTTGGCCTTGAGCGCCGTCTCGAGACGCGCCTGGACGCTGGCGACATCATCACGACTGGTCACCGACTCGATGCCCTTGGCAGGCACCTGCATGCTCGCTGAAGCTTCAGGGGCGGAGGCTGCCGCCGCGCCGGAATCTGCACTGGCAGACAGCGGCATGCCAGCAGCCAACGGCAGGGACAGCAACGCCAGCAGGCGCGCGGAGCGCGTGAGGGCGGGGAATGACTTGAGCATGGAACATCCTTATCAGTGAGTCGTGTTGCGCCGTGGGGCATCTGCACGTGTCGCTTGGTCAGGTGCCAATGAACAGTCATCAGATTAGCAACTGCTTGATATGAACGCACCTGCCCCGCCTGCATCAGCCGAAAAACCTCTCCCCTCGCCTGCGCCACCGGCCGCAGGTAGCCCCGCCGACATGCACTCGGGAGAGACTGGCGGCGGCCAGAAACGAAAAAAGGGCAGGCCCTATGGGCCTGCCCTTTCGGTGACATGCGATCCGCTTGGCGCCGATCGCTGTCAGGAGATCAATGGCTTACCAGCCAGTGACTTCCTTGATGGCATCGCCGATCTGCGCGAGTGAACGCACAGTCTTGACGCCAGCCGCTTCCAGAGCCGCGAACTTCTCATCGGCAGTACCCTTGCCGCCGGAGATGATGGCGCCTGCATGGCCCATGCGCTTGCCCGGAGGCGCAGTCACACCAGCGATGTAGGAGACGACCGGCTTGGTGACGTTCGCCTTGATGTAGGCAGCAGCTTCTTCTTCAGCAGAACCGCCGATCTCGCCGATCATGACGATGGCTTCGGTCTTCGGGTCCTTCTCGAACATCTCGAGGATGTCGATGAAGTTGGAACCCGGGATCGGGTCGCCGCCGATACCGACACAGCTGGACTGACCGAAACCGTGGTCGGTGGTCTGCTTGACGGCTTCGTAGGTCAGGGTGCCGGAACGAGACACGATACCGACCTTGCCCGGCTGGTGGATGTGACCCGGCATGATACCGATCTTGCACTCACCCGGAGTGATGACACCCGGGCAGTTCGGACCGATGACGCGCGCGCCCAGCTCGTCGCACTTGACCTTGACTTCCAGCATGTCGAGAGTCGGCACGCCTTCGGTGATGCAGACGATCAGCTTGATGCCTGCATTGGCCGCTTCAAGGATGGAATCCTTGCAGAACGGTGCCGGCACGTAGATGACGGACGCTTCAGCGCCAGTCTCGGCAACGGCTTCGGCGACGGTGTTGAACACCGGCAGGCCCAGGTGAGTCTGACCACCCTTGCCCGGCGTCACGCCACCGACCATCTTGGTGCCGTAGGCGATGGCTTGTTCAGAGTGGAAGGTACCCTGGCCGCCAGTGAAGCCCTGGCAGATCACCTTGGTGTTCTTGTCGATCAAAATGCTCATTACTTGCCCTCCGCAGCTTTGACAACCTGCTGCGCCGCGTCAGTCAGGCTGGTAGCAGCGATGATGTTCAGACCGCTTTCGGCCAGCTTCTTGGCGCCGAGTTCAGCGTTGTTACCTTCCAGACGCACCACGACCGGCACGTTGACACCGACCTGCTCGACGGCACCGATGATGCCTTCGGCGATCATGTCACAACGCACGATGCCGCCGAAGATGTTCACCAGAACAGCTTTGACGTTGTCGTCGGACAGGATGATCTTGAATGCTTCTGCAACGCGTTCCTTGGTAGCACCGCCACCCACGTCGAGGAAGTTGGCCGGCTTGCCGCCAGACAGGTTGACGATGTCCATGGTGCCCATCGCCAGGCCTGCGCCGTTGACCATGCAGCCGATGTTGCCGTCGAGGGCAACGTAGTTCAGTTCGAACTTGGCAGCATGCGCTTCACGCTCGTCTTCCTGAGACGGATCGTGCATCGCCTGCAGGTCCGGGTGACGGTAGACGGCGTTGGCGTCGATGTTGATCTTGCCGTCGAGGCAGTGGAGGTTGCCTTCGTCGGTGATGACCAGCGGGTTGATTTCCAGCAGCGCGAAATCCTTGTCGGCGAACATCTTCGCCAGACCCAGGAAGATCTTGGTGAACTGCTTGATCTGGGTCGGGTTCAGACCCAGCTTGAAGGCCAGTTCACGCGCCTGGTACGGCTGAGCGCCGACCAGCGGATCGATCTCGGCTTTCAGGATCTTTTCCGGCGTCTCTTCAGCAACCTTCTCGATTTCCACGCCGCCTTCGGTGGAAGCCATGAAGACGATGCGACGAGTGGTGCGGTCAACGACGGCGCCCAGGTACAGCTCTTCGGCGATGTCGGTGCAGTTCTCGACGAGAATCTTGGTGACCGGCTGACCGTTTTCGTCAGTCTGGTAGGTCACCAGGTTCTTGCCCAGCCACTGGGTCGCGAAGTCGGAAGCGGCTTGTGCGCTGTCGACCAGCTTGACGCCGCCAGCCTTGCCGCGGCCACCTGCGTGGACCTGTGCCTTGACGACCCACTTGTCGCCGCCAATCTTCTTGCACGCTTCAGCAGCGTCTTCCGGGGTGTCAACGGCAAAGCCCTTGGACACCGGCAGGCCATAGTCGGCAAAAAGTTGTTTTGCCTGATATTCGTGAAGGTTCATCGTGTCATGCCATTGGTTGCATTAGACTCGAACGGCAGTCGCAAGATGCCACTGCCACCGTTCGCCCCGGCCTGGCCGGGGCGACGCGCCTCTTGTTCGGAAGGACGCTTACTTGCGCTTCTTGCGGTTTGCGATGTGAATCGCATGCCCGTCAACGGCCAGCGCGGCTTCGTGCACGGCTTCCGACAGTGTCGGGTGAGCCGTGCAGATCAGTGCGAGGTCTTCGGCGCTTGCGCCGAACTCGAGGGCAGTCACACCCTGTGCGATCAGCTCACCGGCATGCTGGCCGATGATGTGAACGCCCAGGACGCGATCAGTCTCAGCGTCGGCAATGATCTTGGCCAGACCTTCAGTGGCATTGTTGGCCATGGCACGACCGCTTGCCGCGAACGGGAAGCTGCCGGTCTTGACTTCGATGCCTTCGGATTTGGCTTGCTGTTCGGTCTTGCCGACCCACGCCACTTCCGGGAAGGTGTAGATGATGCTCGGGATGGCGTCGTAGTTCATCTCGGCCTTGTGGCCGGCGATGATGTCGGCAACCATCACGCCCTCTTCAGAGGCCTTGTGCGCCAGCATCGGGCCACGCACCACGTCGCCGATGGCGTAGACGCCCGGCACGCTGGTCGCGCACTGGTCGTCGACGTGGATGAAGCCACGCTCGTCCAGATTGATGCCGACATCGCTGTCGAGCAGGCTCTGGGTGTACGGACGACGGCCGACCGCGACGATGATCTTGTCGAAGGTCTGTTCCTGTTCGCCGTTGGCGTCGGTGTACTTGACGACGACTTCGCTGTCCTTGATGTCGGAACCGGTCACACGGGCGCCGAGCTTGATGTCCAGACCCTGCTTCTTGAGCAGCTTCTGGGCTTCCTTGGCGACGGCCGCATCGACCATCGGCAGGAAGCTGTCGACCGCTTCCAGCACGGTGACTTCAGAACCGCAACGGCTCCACACGCTACCGAGCTCGAGACCGATGACACCGGCACCGATGACACCCAGACGCTTCGGTGCTTCGTCGAACTCGAGCGCGCCGGTGGAATCGACGATCAGACCTTCGGTCAGCGGCGTCGGCGGAATCTCGACCGGCACGGAACCGGAAGCGATGACGATGTTCTCGGCTTCGTAGGTCGCCTTGCCACCGTCGTGATCGGTCACTTCGACCTGCTTGTTCGGCAGCACCTTGCCGGTACCTTCCAGCGCGGTGACACCGTTGGCCTTGAACAGACCGGAGATACCGCCGGTCAGGTTCTTCACGATCTGCGCCTTGCGCTCGATCATCTTGGCCACGTCGATCTCGACGCCGTCGGCCTTGATGCCCAGTTCGGCGAATTCATCACGCGCTTCGACGTACTTGTGCGAGGTTTCCAGCAATGCCTTGGACGGAATGCAGCCGACGTTCAGGCAGGTACCGCCGTGAACGACCTTGCCTTCCTTGTTGACCCACTTCTCGACGCAGGCGGTCTTCAGACCCAGCTGAGCAGCGCGGATAGCGGCAACATAGCCACCAGGGCCAGCGCCAATGACGATCACATCAAATTTATCGGCCATGTCTCTTCCTGTTGGTGCAGTTCGATTCGGGTTGGCAACCCGGCGAGTGGCAGTGCCACCCGCCGGGGCCGCTCACGCCCTCGAGATCCTCAAGGACGTGAGACATTGCGGTCTCAGACGTCGAGCAGGAAACGAGCCGGATCTTCCAGCAGGTCCTTGATGGCGACGAGGAACTGGACTGCATCCTTGCCATCGATCATGCGGTGATCGTAGGACAGTGCCAGATACATCATCGGACGGATGACGACCTGACCGTTCACGGCCATCGGACGCTCCTGGATCTTGTGCATGCCCAGGATGGCGGTCTGCGGCGGATTCAGGATCGGGGTGGACATCAGGGAACCGAAGATGCCGCCGTTGGTGATCGTGAAGGTACCGCCCTGCATCTCATCGATGCCCAGCTTGCCGGCGCGGGCACGCTGACCGAAGTCGACGATGGTCTTTTCGACATCGGCGAGCTTCATGCTGTCGGTATCACGCAGCACCGGCACGACCAGACCACGGTCGGAAGACACGGCCACACCGATGTCCTGGTAACCGTGGTAGACGATGTCGGTGCCGTCGATGGAGGCATTGACGTCCGGGAAGCGCTTGAGCGCTTCGGTGGCCGCCTTGACGAAGAAGCCCATGAAGCCGAGCTTGGTGTCGTGCACCTTCTGGAAGGTGTCCTTGTACTGCTTGCGCAGTTCCATCACCGCGCTCATGTCCACTTCGTTGTAAGTGGTGAGCATGGCGGCAGTCTGCTGGGCATTGACCAGACGCTTGGCGATGGTCTGACGCATGCGGCTCATCGGCACGCGCTTCTCGGGACGCTCGCCCTCGAAGGTCGGTGCAGATTTCGGCGCGGCCTTGGCATCGGACTTGGAAGCGCCGGACTTGGCAGCCGGCTTGGCAGCGGACTTGGCCGCAGTGCCTTCCTTGACGGCCTTGGCCACGTCTTCCTTCAGCACGCGACCGCCCTTGCCGGTACCGACCAGCTTGCTGACGTCCAGATCGTGCTCGGCCACCATCTTGCGCGCTGCCGGGGCGAGGATCTTGTCGCCGACCTTCTCGTCCTGACCTTCGTCAGAGCCGGACTTGTCGTCGCTTGCCTCAGCGGCCGGCGCGGCGCCACCGGAAGCACCAGCGCTGAACAGTGCCAGCACGGCTTCGGTCTCGCAGGTATCGCCTTCCTCGACCTTGATCTCGCTCAGGGCGCCGTCGGCCGGAGCCACGACTTCCAGCACGACCTTGTCGGTCTCGATCTCGACGATCAGCTCGTCGCGCTCGCAGGCTTCACCGACCTTCTTGTGCCAGGTGGCGACGGTGCCTTCGGCAACGGATTCCGGGAAGCTCGGCGCCTTGACTTCCAGCGTCTTGCCTTCGCCACCGGCGGCCGGCTTGCTCTCGGCCTTGGCGTCGTCATTGGATTCGGATTCAGTGCTTTCGGACTTGCTCTCTTCAGACGCGGAGTCGTCCTTGGCGTCTGAAGATGCAGCGGCGTCTGCATCACCGATGGAGCCCAGCACTTGCTCGGACTCGCAGGTATCGCCTTCCTGAACCTTGATCTCGCCCAGGGTGCCGTCCTGCGGTGCGACGACTTCCAGCACGACCTTGTCGGTCTCGATCTCGACGATCAGCTCGTCACGCTCGACGCTGTCGCCGGGCTGCTTGTGCCAGGTCGCCACAGTGCCTTCGGCGACGGATTCCGGAAAAGACGGCGCTTTGATATCGATAGCCATTGGAGTTCCTTAACTCAATTCTCTCTCGGTGCCCTTGCGGGTCGCGAGCCTTTACTTGTTGAAGGCGTCGTCGACCAGCTGGCGCTGCTGCTCGTTATGAACGGACATGTAGCCCGCGGCAGGTGCCGCAGAGGCCGGGCGTCCGGCGAAGTCCAGGCTCATGCCAAGCCCCTGACGGTGCTGCTCAGCGACCTGACGCATATGGTGCTGACTCTGATACCAGGCACCCTGATTGAGCGGCTCTTCCTGGCACCACATCACCTGCTCGAGATTCTCGTAGTCGGCGATGGCGGCCTGGAGCTCTTCCTTCGGGAAGGGATAGAGCTGCTCGACACGGATGACGGCTACGTCTTCACGGCCCTGCTCGGCGCGGTAGGCGGCCAGGTCATAGTAGACCTTGCCCGCACACAGCACGACGCGCTTGACCTTGGAAGCTTCCAGGTTGCCCTTGTCGGACAGCACCATCTCGAAGCGGCCATCGGCCAGTTCGTCGAGGGTGGAAGTCGCTTCCTTGTGACGCAGCAGAGACTTGGGTGACAGCACGACCAGCGGCTTGCGCAGCGAGCGGATGACCTGACGACGCAGCAGATGATAGATCTGCGCCGGTGTGGTCGGCATGCATACCTGCATGTTGTGCTCGGCACACAGCTGGAGGTAACGCTCGAGGCGTGCGGAGCTGTGCTCCGGGCCCTGGCCCTCGTAGCCGTGCGGCAGCAGCATGGTCAGACCGCACAGGCGACCCCACTTGCTCTCGCCGGAGGAGATGAACTGGTCCATCACCACCTGGGCGCCGTTGGCGAAGTCACCGAACTGGGCTTCCCACACGACCAATGCCTTGGGCATGGTGGTGGCATAGCCATATTCAAAGGCCAGCACCGCTTCCTCGGAGAGGTAGGAGTCATGGATGGTGAAGGTCGCCTGACCATCCTTGATGTGCTGCAGCGGCACGTAGGTGTCGCCATCCTTCTGGTTGTGCACCACCGCATGACGGTGGGAGAAGGTACCGCGACCCACGTCCTGACCGGTGATACGCACCGGGTGGTCGGCATCGACCAGGGTGGCGTAGGCCAGTGTCTCGGCGAAGCCCCAGTTCAGCGGCATGCCACCAGCGGCCATCTTGCGACGATCTTCGTAGATCTTGTTGACCTGACGCTGGACCGAGACGCCGTCCGGCACTTCGCACATCTTGTTGGCGAGGGCCTGCAGCTGCTTCATGTCCATCGAGGTATCGGCAACGCCGGTCCACTCGTGGCCCAGGTACGGCGTCCAATCGACGAACAGACCGGTGTTGGGCTGCTTCACCAGCGCATTGGCAACGTGGTTGCCGGCATCCAGGTCGGCACGGTACTGGTCGACCAGGTGCTTGGTCTCTTCCGCGCTGAGCACGCCTTCCTCGACCAGACGGTCCGCATACTTCTCGCGGGCAGTCTTCTGGGACTTGATCTTGGCGTACATCAGCGGCTGGGTACCGGACGGCTCGTCGGCTTCGTTGTGACCGCGCTTGCGGTAACACACGAGGTCGAGCACGACGTCACGTTTGAACTGCTGACGGTAGTCGATGGCGACCTGAGCGGCGTGCAGCACGGCGTCCGGATCATCTCCATTGACGTGGATGATCGGCGCCTGAACCATCTTGGCGATGTCGGTGCAGTATTCGGTCGAGCGAGCGTCATCGGCACGCGAGGTGGTGAAGCCCACCTGGTTGTTGATGACGACATGCACGGTACCGCCCGTCTTGTAGGCACGGGTCTGCGACATCTGGAAGGTTTCCATGACCACGCCCTGACCGGCGAATGCCGCATCACCGTGGATGGAGATCGGCAGTACGCTGTCGCCTTCGCTGTCTTCGCGACGGTCCTGACGGGCACGCACGGAGCCTTCCACCACCGGAGAGACGATTTCCAGGTGCGACGGGTTGAACGCCAGCGCCAGGTGGACTTCGCCGCCCGGGGTCATGACATTCGAGCTGAAGCCCTGGTGGTACTTCACGTCGCCGGAACCCTTGGCAATCTGCTTCTTGCCATCGAATTCCTCGATCAGCTCTGACGGGCTCTTGCCCAGCAGGTTGACCAGCAGGTTGAGACGGCCACGGTGGGCCATGCCGATCACGACTTCCTTGGTACCGTACTTGCCGCTGCGCTGGATCAGCTCATCCATCATCGGAATGAAGGATTCGCCGCCTTCCAGACCAAAGCGCTTGGTGCCCGGGTACTTGCTGGCGAGATAGCTCTCGAGGCCTTCGGCGGCGGTCAGACGTTCCAGCACGTGATGACGGACATCGCGTGAGAAGTTCGGCTTGGAACGTACGGACTCGAAACGCTGCTGCAGCCAGCGCTTCTCTTCCGTGTTGACGATGTGCATGAACTCGGCACCGATGCTGCGGCAGTAAGTCTGCTCCAGCGCGGCGTGGATTTCCTTCAGCGGAGCGACATCCTTGCCCAGGAACAGCGAGCCGGTCTGGAACTCGACGTCCATGTCAGCGGCGGACAGCTGATGGAAGGACAGTTCAAGATCAGGGATCGGTGCCGGCTTGCGCAGACCAAGGGGATCGATATCCGCCTTCTGGTGGCCACGGAAGCGGTAGGCGTTGATCAGCTGGAGAACACGAACCTGCTTTTTGTTCTCGCTGCTTTCGCCCGCAGAGACAGCCACCGGGCGGCGACTGTTGCGACCCATCTCGTAGAACTGATCACGGATCGGCGCTAGCGGAACATCCTGGGAGGGGCTGCCGTCATGACGCGGCAGAGTATCAAAGTAGTTGCGCCACTCGTCGGGAACCTCATTCGGGTCGACAAGATAACGCTCGTAGAGATCTTCTACGTAGTGGACATTCCCCCCGCTCATATGGGAAGTGCGCCACATCAACTCCATTGTGCCTTCTTGCATCTCTCGGTCACCCTGACTGATGGGGTGGGGTAGGCGCCTGACAAGCGCTGTCGGCGTCACTCGATTATGCCCTGTATGGCGAAACCATGGAGGCCTTCACCATCTGAGTCTTCTTTTATCGTCAAAAGCCGGTGCACAAGGCACCGGCTTCAGCAAGCTGTGCGCTGCGACAAGGTGTGACACCCTGCCGCAGCTGACGTGCATCATAGCAAGCTAAGGCGCGGCTTTTAAGTGGCGTTTGCCAGCAAAAGCTCACGAATCTTGCCGATGGCACGTGTCGGGTTCAGACCCTTGGGGCAAACCGCGACACAATTCATGATTCCGCGACAACGGAATACGGCAAACGGGTCGTCCAGCTCGCTCAAACGCTCCTTGGTGGCGGTGTCACGCGAGTCCGCCAGGAAGCGATAGGCCTGCAGCAGACCGCTCGGACCGACGAACTTGTCCGGGTTCCACCAGAAGGACGGGCAGGCAGTCGAGCAGCAGGCACACAGGATGCACTCGTAGAGACCGTCGAGCTTGTCACGGTCTTCCGGCGACTGCAGACGCTCGATGGCCGGCGCCGGCGTGTCGTTGAGCAGGTACGGCTGGATGCGCTCGTACTGCTTGTAGAAGATGCTCATGTCGACGACCAGGTCACGCACGACCGGCAGGCCCGGCAGCGGACGCAGCACCAGCTTGTTGTCCTTGACGACTTCGGACAGCGCGGTGACACAGGTCAGGCCGTTCTTGCCGTTCATGTTCATGCCGTCCGAACCGCAGACGCCTTCACGGCAGCTGCGACGATAGGCCAGCGAGCTGTCCTGTTCCTTGAGCATTTCCATCACGTTCAACACCATCAGGTCACGACCCTGGGTGTCGACCTGAAACTCCTGCATGTACGGCGCAGTATCGGTTTCAGGGTTGTAGCGGTATATGGATACCTGAAGCATGGTTTCCCCTCCGGGCAAACGGGTCAGGTGCGTGCGGTGACCTGCACGCACCTCGATCACGGCGAACTCAAGCGAGAGTGAACTCGAGCGAGTGCGAACTTGGTCTGAATGAAGGCGCGGCGTCCCGACCGAGTCGGTACGCGCGCCTTGGGTTCAGACTCAGTAGGTACGAATCTTCGGCTCGAAACGCTCGACGGTCTTCGGCGCGAAGTTCACATCACGCTTGCCGACACGCTTCTCGTTCGGGAAGAACAGAGAATGCTTGAGCCAGTTCTCGTCATCACGATCCGGGAAGTCGTAACGGGAGTGAGCACCACGGCTTTCCTTGCGGGTCAGGGCCGCAATGGCAGTGGCTTCCGCCACTTCCATCAGGTTGTCCAGCTCGAGAGCTTCGATACGCGCGGTATTGAAGACCTGAGACTTGTCGGACAGACCCGCCTTGGCGATACGCTCACGCAGATCGGACAGCTGCTTGACGCCCTCTTCCATCTTGTCTTCCTGACGGAAGACACCGAAGGAGTTCTGCATGATCTGCTGCAGTTCGCGCTTGAGTTCCGGCACGGACTCGCCGCTTTCGGACTCGTTCCAGCGGTTCAGGCGCACCAGGGCTGCATCGATGTCGCTCTGCGTCGGCTCGAGGTACTCGACACCTTCGTTGAGCGCGCTTTCGATGTACTTGCCCGCGGCGCGGCCGAAGACGACCAGATCCAGCAGCGAGTTGCCGCCCAGACGGTTGGCGCCGTGAACGGACACACAGGCCACTTCACCCACGGCATAGAGGCCGTTGACGATGCGGTCGCTGCCGTCTTCGTTCTGTGCGATGGCCTGACCGTGCACGTTGGTGGCGATGCCGCCCATCATGTAGTGGCAGGTCGGCACGACCGGTATCGGCGCGTTGGTCGGATCGACGTGCGCGAAGGTCTTGGACAGCTCGGAGATACCCGGCAGGCGCTTGTTCAGCACTTCCTCACCCAGGTGATCCAGCTTCAGGAAGACGTGGTCGCCATTCTCGCCACAGCCACGGCCTTCGAGGATTTCCAGCACCATGGAGCGCGCGACGACGTCACGGCCCGCGAGGTCCTTGGCGTTCGGCGCATAACGCTCCATGAAGCGCTCGCCGTCCTTGTTGACCAGGTAGCCACCTTCACCGCGGCAACCTTCGGTGACCAGCACGCCCGCACCGTGAATCCCGGTCGGGTGGAACTGCCACATTTCCATGTCCTGGACCGGCAGGCCGGCACGCAGTGCCATGCCGATACCGTCGCCGGTGTTGATCAGGGCATTGGTGGTGGAGGCGTAGATACGGCCCGCACCGCCAGTGGCCAGAACGGTGGCCTTGGACTTCACGACCACGGTCTCGCCGGTCTCGATGCACAGGGCAATCACGCCGACGATATCGCCGTTGGCATTCTTGACCAGATCGATGGCGTACCACTCGTCGAGGAAGACGGTGCCGTTCTTCAGGTTGGCCTGATACAGAGTGTGCAGCAGGGCGTGACCGGTACGGTCAGCCGCGGCGCAGGTACGAGCCGCCTGGCCGCCCTTGCCGAAGTCCTTGGACTGGCCACCGAACGGACGCTGATAGATGCGGCCGTTGTCGAAACGGGAGAACGGCAGACCCATGTGCTCAAGCTCGAAGACCGCTTTCGGGCCTTCGGTACACATATATTCCGCAGCGTCCTGATCAGCGATGTAATCGCCACCCTTGACGGTGTCATACATGTGCCAGCGCCAATCATCATTCGGATCAGCAGAAGCGATGGCACAGGTGATACCGCCCTGGGCAGAGACAGTATGCGAGCGGGTCGGGAAGACCTTGGACAGCACGGCGGTCTTCTTGCCGGACTGGGACAGTTCGAGACCGGCACGCAGGCCAGCGCCGCCGCCGCCGATGATGATCGCGTCGAATGTCAGGCTACGCATGGTGGACATGTATCAGGCTCCCCACAGGACTTGAACGCCCCAGACCAAGAAGATGAACAACGCAAGGATGACGAAGACCTGGAAACCGAAACGCAGTGCGGTCGGCTTCATGTAATCGGTCGCCACGGTCCACAGACCGATCCAAGCGTGTGCGGCAATCGAGATGAATGCCATCAGAGAGAAGATGCGCATCGCCGTGTTCTCGAACAGACCACTCCAGGTGGTGTAGTCGAGGTTCGGATGGAGCAACAGGTAGCCGACCATGAACACGGAATAGACTGCCAGAATCACGGCAGAAACACGCTGCAGCACCCAGTCGGACAGACCGCTGCGGCTGAAATTGGTGATGTTGTTTACCATACCCAGACTCCCGCCAGGACCACGAGAACAGCACTGATCACGACAGTGACCTGCGCCTTGCGATTAGCACTTTCCAGTTCGACACCAATATCCATGTCCATCAGCAGGTGCTTGATGCCAGCCACGAAGTGGAAACCGAGGGCAGACAGCAGGCCCCAGGCCACGATCTTGGCCAGGAAGTTGGTCGCCAGGGTGTCGCGCACTGCCTCGAACCCTTCCGGGGAGGACAGCGAGGCATCGAGTGCCCACAGCGCAAATACCAGGCCCACGAACAGAATCACGCCGGTAATACGGTGGGTGATTGAAGTCAGCGCAGGGAGAGGGAACTTTATCGTCGTCAGATCGAGATTTACGGGTCGTTTGCTATTCACGGCTCTTACACACTCTCTTGGCCCAACACGGACGCAAGCCCGCAGGGGCGGTGGTTTGAGGAAGGGTCTCGGGCGCAGGCCATCCACGGTACCGAGCCGAATTTCCCGCCAGTCGCGCGACGGTGGATTATAGGGGTTGGCCATTGGCATGACAAATGGCATGACGTCGCAGGGCCGCAACCACGGATTGCACAAAATGCAGTGAACAGGACGCGACCTGACGCCACGGGATACGTAAACGTCGGGGAACTGACGCACAGCAGCATGGCGCGCGTCTCTACGCCGTGTGGCGAATTGACAATCTTTCGCGGGCTTCTATAGTGGGCGGGATTGATGCAAGCCCGGCATGGCAAGCAAGTCAAAGAGTTACGCGAATAATGAGGAGGTCGGCATGACTGACAAGAAAGCGACATTGACAGTAGACGGTATCGACAAGAGCATCGAGTTCCCGGTCTATTCCGGCACGCTCGGCCAGGACGTCATCGACGTTCGCGGCCTGACCGCCGAAGGCATGTTCACCTACGACCCGGGCTTCGTCTCCACTGCCGCCTGCGAATCATCCATCACCTTCATCGATGGCCAGAAAGGCGTGCTGCTGCATCGCGGCTACCCCATCGACCAGCTGGCCAAGAGCTCCAACTACATCGAGCTGTGCTACCTGCTGCTGTTCGGAGAGCTGCCGAGCGACGAGGAATACGACAAGTTCGCCCAGCTGATCAGCAACCACACCATGGTGCATGAGCAAATCGTCAACTTCTTCAAGGGCTTCCGTCGCGACGCCCACCCGATGGCGATCCTGTGCGGCGTGGTCGGTGGCCTGGCCGCCTTCTATCACGACAACCTGAACATCACCAACGAGAAGGAACGCTACGTCAGCGCCGTGCGCCTGATCGCCAAGATGCCGACCCTGGCGGCCATGTGCCACAAGTACAACATCGGTCAGCCGTTCATGTACCCGCGCAATGACCTCTCCTACGGCGAGAACTTCCTGTACATGATGTTCGGCAACCCGTGCGAGGAGTACAAGATCAACCCGGTGTTCGCCAAGGCGATGGACACCATCTTCATGCTGCACGCCGACCACGAGCAGAACGCCTCGACCTCTACCGTGCGTCTGGCCGGCTCCACCGGTGCCAACCCGTTCGCCTGCATCAGCGCCGGTATCGCGGCACTGTGGGGCCCGGCACACGGCGGCGCCAACGAAGCCGTGCTAGCCATGCTCGACGAGATCGGTGAAGAGTCCGAGGAGAACATCCAACGCTTCATCGACAAGGCCAAGGACAAGGAAGACCCGTTCAAGCTGATGGGCTTCGGTCACCGCGTCTATCGCAACTTCGATCCGCGCGCCAAGGTCATGAAAGAGACCTGCGACGAAGTGCTGGAGCAGCTGGGCATGGCGGACGACCCGCAGCTCAAGATCGCCAAGCGTCTGGAACAGATCGCGCTGGAAGACGAGTACTTCATCGAGCGCAAGCTGTACCCGAATGTCGACTTCTACTCCGGCATCATCCTCAAGGCGATCGGCATCCCGACCAACATGTTCACGGTCATCTTCGCCATGTCGCGCACCATCGGCTGGATCTCCCACTGGAACGAGATGATCGCCGGCGGCCACCGCATCGGCCGTCCGCGTCAGCTGTACACCGGCCACCCGCAGCGCGACTATCCGGCCAAGTAACCCAGCACCAGGCAACCAGGCACCCGGCAACATCGGGTCATGCGCCTGCAGGACAGACCGCCTCTTCGGAGGCGGTTTTTTTGGCCTGTTGCCTCTCATGCGCGCAGCCCCTGTCGAGACGCAAGCCACAAAGCCGCCCCATCCCCGCCCCGGACGTGCTAGCGTGCTGATGTACCGGCTTCGTCACGCCCTGTACGCGCCGGCACGCCATGCGCCCCACCGCGAGCGGCGCAACCTCATTCCTGATTGATGGCAAGGAGCCCCCAGCATGTCAGACACACACACAACGCCACGTACCGCCGCCTTCATCGGACTCGGTGTCATGGGTTACCCCATGGCCGGCCATCTGAAACGCGCAGGCCTTGAGGTGCGGGTCTACAACCGCACACGTGCACGCGCCGAGCAGTGGAGCGAGGAGTACGGCGGCAGCCATCACGCCACCCTGCGAGAAGCCGCCGAGGGCGCCGATATCGTGCTGATGTGCGTGGGCAATGATGATGACGTGCGCAGCGTCACCTACGGCGACGACGGCGTGCTGGCCGGCATGACGAGCGGCAGCCTGCTGGTGGACCACACCACCGCCAGTGCCGACCTGGCACGCGAGCTGGCCGCCGCCGCGGGCGAGGCCGGCATCGGCTTCGTCGACGCACCGGTCTCCGGCGGCCAGCAAGGCGCCGTGAATGGCGTACTGACCATCATGTGTGGCGGCAGCGAAGCGGATTACGCGCGTGCCGAGCCGGTGCTGACGCACTACGGTCGCATGGTGAAGCGCATCGGCGAGACCGGTGCCGGCCAGACCACCAAGATGGTCAACCAGATCTGCATTGCCGGGCTGGTGCAGGCACTTTCCGAGGGCCTGCACTTCGCCGAGCAGGCGGGGCTGGATCGCGAGGCGGTGATCGAGGTGATCTCCAAGGGCGCCGCCGGCTCCTGGCAGATGGAAAACCGTCACGCCACCATGATCAAGGACGAGTACGATCACGGCTTTGCCGTCGACTGGATGCGCAAGGACCTCGACATCTGCCTGGCGGAAGCACGCCGCATCGATGCCAGCCTGCCGGTGACCGCGCTGGTCGATCAGTTCTATGCCGACGTGCAGGCCATGGGCGGCAATCGCTGGGACACCTCCTCGCTGCTCAAGCGCCTCTCCAGATGAAGCGGGTCTGAATACACGCGAGCGAGCTGAATCGCATCACACGGCCTCGCACTGAAAACGCCTCATTCCAACGCCATATGGACGCGGGAATGAGGCGTTTTTTGATGCCGCAGCGCAACATCCCAGACAGCAGCGGCGCTCATGATGTTTTTCCACACTATCTGTGGATAACCTCGTTGATAACCCCTAGACAAGCGCGGCGAACCAGCATGACAGCGGGCTTACCAACAGATTGCACAAAATTTAACCAGCGCATAAACCATTGATATAAAAGAATTTTTTCGTAACACGACGTAAGCGCCAGCCGCAGGGGCCGCACTTTGGGAAGAGATGCAGGGGGAGATGTGACAGCGCGCGAACAGTGGACAAGACACGAGGTCTGTCAAGGGCGACTTGGGGATAACATGCTTTTCTGCCGACGCACAGGCTGTGCATAAGCCAGAATCAGGGACAAAAAAAACACACCCCGCAAGGTGTGCTTTTTTGTTGACTTCACGAGACCTGAAAGGTGACTCGAGATGTCTGAAGAGTGGCGTCCCATAGGGGGTTCGAACCCCTGTTACCGCCGTGAAAGGGCGGTGTCCTGGACCACTAGACGAATGGGACGCAGTCGCTTGAGAAACTTGGTGGAGCCTAGCGGGATCGAACCGCTGACCTCAACACTGCCAGTGTTGCGCTCTCCCAGCTGAGCTAAGGCCCCGTCTCTCAAGAACGAGGCGTATCTTACTGATAACCCTCGGGGTCGTCAACTTCTTTTTCACACAATTCTCATCGTGCTGCTGATCAGCACTGAAAGCGCTGTTCAGCGCCCTGCTGCAAGACATGGCCCCCATGACGACTACGTCACGGGGGCCATCATCTGCACATCGCAGACACCCTTGCAGGTCGCGATATTCTTGCAGGTCGCGATATTCTTACAGGTCGCGATATTCCTTCTCGAAGCGCTTGGCGGCCTTCTTGGAGACGCCGCCCAGCACGGACACGGCGTGACGCAGACGCGCGCGCGTCATGTCGGAGCCCAGAATGACCATCGCGTCCATCACCGAGGTGGAGGTCGCCGAGCCAGTCACCGCCACGAACACCGGTGCCAGGAAGTCCTTCATCTTGAGCCCGAAGTGCTCGGAGAGCAGCTTCACTTCCGCCAGCAGATGCTCCTTGTCCCAGCGGCTCACGGCTTCAAGCTTCCAGGTCAGGAACTGCATCTGACGCACCAGGTCTTCGCCTTCCAGCTTCGCCTTGGCGAAGTCGTCCGGCGTGATGGCCGGCAGACCGGAGAAGAAGTGGCCGGCCAGCGGAATCGCCTCGGACAGCGTCTCGATGCGCGGCTTCACTTCCGGCAGGATCTGCTTGACGTAGGACTCGTTGAAGGCCCACTGACGCAGCTCGCTCAGCAGCTCGTCCTCGGACAGATCGCGGATGTAGAGACCGTTCAGCCAGCTGAGCTTCTCGACATCGAACACCGGGCCACCCAGCGAGACACGCTGGATATCGAAGTGCTCCTGCATCTCGCTCAGGGTGAACTTCTCGCGCTCGTCCGGCATGGACCAGCCGAGACGACCGAGATAGTTGATCACCGCCGCCGGCAGGTAACCCATGCGACGGTAGTAGAGGATCGACGTCGGGTTCTTGCGCTTGGACAGCTTGGTCTTGTCCGGATTGCGCAGCAACGGCATGTGGCACAGTTCCGGCATCTGCCAGCCGAAGTATTCATACAGCAGCTGATGCTTGGGCGCCGAGTTGATCCACTCCTCGCCACGCAGCACGTGGGTGATCTCCATCAGGTGATCATCCACCACGTTGGCCAGGTGGTAGGTCGGCATGCCATCGGACTTGAGCAGGATCTGCGCATCGACCTGGGCCCACTCGACCTCGATCTCGCCGCGCAGCATGTCCTTGACCACACAGGTGCCGCTTTCCGGCACGTTCATGCGGATGACGAAGGGCGCGCCCGCCGCTTCACGACGTGCCACTTCTTCTGCCGGCAGCGCGAGATCGGACGGCTTGAGCGCCATGTGCAGACCTTCGGCCTTGCGCGACTCGCGCAGCTCGTCCAGCTCTTCACTGGTGCGATAGCACTTGAAGGCATGGCCGGCATCGATCAGCTGCTGGCAGTGTCTGGCGTAGATGTCGCCACGCTCACTCTGACGGTACGGGCCATGCGGACCACCGACATCCGGGCCTTCGGCCCATTCGATGCCCAGCCAGCGCAGCGAGTCGAGGATCATCTGCTCGGATTCGCCGGTGGAACGCGTCTGATCGGTATCCTCGATACGCAGAATGAACTCGCCACCGTGCTGACGAGCGAAGCACTGGTTGAACAGGGCGATGTAGGCGGTGCCGACGTGGGGATCACCAGTCGGCGACGGTGCGATGCGCGTACGAACGGTCATGTGGAGTCCAGTAGTTCGAGAAGAGAGGGCAACAAGCGTCTCGGCAATGACTGACTGCCGAGCCGTGAAATCACGCTGCTGTCTCAGCAGCAAGTGCTGGGGCATATTATACGCAAGGTGAAGATGTGCGACAGTGCGTCGCCGTGTACCAACGCTCTCTCGGCGGTAAGCTTGCGCCAGATGCGTCATTCTCTGCCTTGAGACGTGACGCCAGCGCCTCCCTGCAACTATCTCTGCCACCACCGGCAGGAGCATGAATGCCCCGAACTGCCGCTGCACCCGATGTTTCACCCTCCCCCACCGATGCCACTGCATCGGCAGAATTCGTGCCACGCCGCTGGCTGGAGACACTGGCACGTGCCGGTGGCCGCTGGCCCCAGCTCGCCATCCTGTGCGCCCTGCTCTCGACACTTGTCCTGATCGCCCAGGCCTGGGCCATCGCCCGTCTGGCCCAGGGCGTGGCGATCGACCGCGAAGGCCTGGCGACACTGTGGCCGGCCATCGCGGTGCTCGCCGCCAGTCTCTCGCTGCGCGGCGCGCTCACTGGCCTGCGTGGCTATGCCGGCACCCGCGCCAGTCAGCAGGTCCGCCGTCGCCTGCGCGAGCGCCTGCTGCAGCGCTTCGCCGAACTCGGCCCGCTGTGGGTGCGTCGCCAGCATCGCACCAGCCTCGCCAACCGCGTCTGGGACCAGGTCGAGTCACTGCACGGCTACTACGCCGACTTCCGTCCGCAGACACGCCTCGCGGGGCTGATTCCGCTGATGCTGCTGTGCGTGGTGTTTCCGCTCAACTGGGCGGCCGGCCTGATTCTGGCCACCACCGCACCGCTGGTGCCGATCTTCATGATTCTGGTCGGCATCGCGGCGCGCAAGCGCTCGCAGGAGCAGTTCCGGGAGATGGACCGCATGGGCCGTCACTTCATGGACCTGCTCACCGGCCTCAAGACCCTCAAGCTGTTCGGCAGCGCCAGACGCGGCCCCCAGGTCGAGGCGGTCAGCCATGCCTTTCGCAAGCGCACCATGCGCGTGCTGCGCCTGGCCTTCCTGTCCTCCACGGTGCTGGAATTCTTCACCGCGGTGTCCATCGCGCTGCTGGCGGTCTACCTCGGCTTCCATTTCCTCGGCCATCTGCAATTCGGCACCTGGGGCGACTCACCGCTGACCCTGCAGACCGCACTCTTCATTCTGGTGCTGGCGCCCGAGTTCTATCAGCCGCTGCGCGAGCTGGGCGTGCACTATCACGCCAAGGCCGAGGCCGAGGCTGCCGCCAGTGACCTCGCCTCCATCGTCGGCAGTGCCCCCTTCACGCAAGAGGCCGAGGCTGCCACACAGGCGCACAATGCCAACAGCGACCTGCCCGCGGCGCGCCCTCAGACCCGCAAGCTGCACTCGCTGATGCTGGAAGAGGTCTGTGTGCGCTATCCCAATCAGTGGAGCAGCCAGACCAGCACGCTGACTCCGCCGGCGCTCGGCCCGCTGACCCTGCGGATCACCCAGGGCGAACGTGTCGCGCTGACCGGTGCCTCCGGCTCCGGCAAGTCGACGCTGCTCAATCTGCTGCTCGGCTTCGTCGAGGCCAGCGACGGCCTGCTGTATCTCAACGGCCATCCGCTGAGCCACGGCCTGCCGCCGGGCATGGCGACCTGGGTCGGTCAGGAGACGGTGGTCCTGTCCGGCACGCTGGCCGACAACCTGCGTTTGGCCAGGCCTCAGGCCAGCGACGCCCAGCTCGAAGCGGCGCTGGACAATGCCGACCTGCTTGACTGGTACCAGCACCTGCCGCGCGGGCTCGAGACGCGCCTTGGCGAGGGCGGTCAGGCGCTGTCCGGCGGCCAGGCACGCCGCCTGTCACTGGCCCGCGCCTTCTTGCATGACGCGCCGCTGGTGCTGCTGGATGAACCCACCGCCAGCCTGGACGCCGAGAGCGAAGCGCGCGTGATCGCCGCGCTCAAGCGTCTCGGCGAGGGCCGCACCCTGCTGTTGCTGACCCACCGACCAGAGCTGCTGACGCTGTGCCAGCGCCTGATTCATCTGGACGATGGCCAGCTGGTGCAGGACCGCCCGCTCCCCCTCCCGACGCCGCGAGGTGACGCATGAGCCGCGCCATCCGCAAGCCCGCGCCTGATACGCCCGCAGCTGTCACAGCCAGTGAACCAGCACTGGGTGAAGCGTATAGCGAGCAGCGCCCAGGTCTGCGCGAACTGACGCCCTATCTGGCCCTGATGCGCGAGCATCGCGGCTGGCTGGGCATCGGTGCGCTGCTGGCGCTGATCACCCTGCTGGCCGCCACCGGCCTGCTGGCGCTGTCGGGTTGGTTTCTCTCCGCCACCGCCGTGGCCGGCTTGAGCGTCGCCGCCACCCAGGCCTTCAACTTCTTCACCCCGGCGGCAGGCGTGCGCGGTCTGGCGCTGGCGCGCACCGCAGGGCGCTATGGCGAGCGCGTCACCACCCACGAAGGCACGCTGCGTCTGCTGGCGAGCCTGCGCCGCCGCCTGTTCGAGGCCATCGAGCCGCTCTCCCCTGCCGCCCTGCAGCATGCCGGCCAGGGAGAGTTGATGACGCGCCTGGGCGCGGATGTCGACGCCCTCGACAGCCTCTACGTGCGTGTATTGATTCCCTCGCTGGTGGCGGTCTGCGCCATCCTCGCCGCCGGCACGCTGATCGGCATCTTCGCGCCGATACTGGCGCTGGTGGCGGTGATCGGGCTGGTACTGACCGGCGGACTGGTGCCTTGGCTGGCCTGGTGGCGTGGCAGCCTTGACGCCATGCGGCATCAGTCCTCGGCCAGCCGCCTGCGCGCGCGCCTGCTGGAGCGCCTGCAGGGACTGGGTGAGCTGGTGATCTATGGTCGCTGGAATGAAGAGCTTGAGCGCCTCGCCGAGCAACAGGCCGAGCGGGACCGCATCGAGCGCGCCCAGGCACGCCGTCAGGCACTGGCCAGCTGGCTGAGCCACAGTCTGCTGGGGCTGACGCTGGCCGGGGTGGCGCTACTCGGCGTGATGCAGATGGCGCCATATGCAAACACCGACATGACGACGCATTCTGGCGAGCTGCTCGATGGTCGTCTGCTGGCACTGTTCCTGCTGGCCGTGCTCGGCGCCTTCGAGGCACTGGCACCACTGCCGCTGGCCTGGCAGGGGCTCGGTCGCTGCCTGTCGGCGGCCGCGCGCCTCAACGGCGTGCAGGCCAATACGCCGGCGGCCCAGTTCCCCAGTGACTGCGAGGCTGCCACGCCGGTGGGTCATGCATTGGAGATCGAGCAGCTGAGCGTCACCCGCGGCGACACGCCGGTGCTTGAAGAGCTGTCACTGACACTCTCCGCAGGCGAGCATCTGGCACTGCTCGGCCCGTCCGGCAGCGGCAAGAGCACCCTGCTGGACGTGCTCAGTCGCTTCCATATCCCCAGCGCCGGACGCATCAGGCTGGGCGGCGTGGCGCTGGATTCACTCGATGAGGCCACGCTGCGCGCAAGCTTCGCGGTCTGCCCGCAGGACACGCATCTGTTCTGTGCCAGCTTCGCCGACAACCTGCGCCTGGCCGCTCCCGAGGCCAGCGATGAGGCACTGACGCGCATGCTGGAAAGCCTTGGCCTCGGCGACTGGCTGGCCCGCCAGCCACAGGGACTGGCCGGCTTCCCGGATGAAGGGGGTCGTTCATTGTCCGGTGGCCAGTTGCGCCGCTTCGGTGTGGCACGCGCGCTGTTGTCACCGGCGCCGATCGTGCTGCTCGATGAGCCCTGCGAAGGACTGGACCGCACCAGCGCCGAGCAGGTGATGAGCGCGATTCTCGTCGCCTGCGAGGGCCGCAGCCTGATCATGATCACCCACCAGCCGCTGGGGCTGGAGCGCTTTGCGCGTCTGGCGCTGCTGGAAGCGGGCCGCCTGCAGGAAGACACCACCCCGACCACGCTCAGCAGCGACTCCCGTCTCGCCAGGCTGATGGAGCGCACTGCCTGACGACAGTCACATTCGGCCACTACAGAGGGAGACATGCATGGCAGAAAGCAGACTGGAAGATCAGCCATTGGCGGCGGACACCTTCGCGCGCCTGCCACAGGGCTTCTGCGCACTGGTCACCGGTGCCAGCGGCGGGATCGGGCGGGCGCTGATCGCTGAGCTGCTCGCCCATCCCCACTGTGGAAAAGTGCTGGCGGTGAGTCGCGATGTCTCATGCCTGGCGGCACATCCCGAGCTCGAGACGCTGGAAGCCGACCTGACCACCGAGCAAGGCACGGCGCGCCTCGAGGAGTGGCTGGCGCAGCAACTGGATGGGGAGCGCGAGACGGGACAGCCACCGGCGCTGATACTCAACGCGCTGGGCCTGCTGCATGACGAGCGCGAGCAGCTATGGCCGGAGAAGCGTCTGGAAGACTTGAGTCTGGCGGCCCTGACGCGCCTGCATCAGGTCAACGCCTTCGCCCCGGCCCTGCTGCTGGGAATGCTGGCGCCACGCCTGCGCCGACGCACGCCGGTGATCTTCGCCTCGCTGTCGGCGCGGGTCGGCTCGATCTCCGACAACCGCAGCGGCGGCTGGTACGCCTATCGCGCCAGCAAGGCCAGCCACAACATGCTGCTCAAGACCGCCGCCATCGAGATCGCGCGGCGCAATCCCGAGGCGCTGCTGGTCGCGCTGCATCCCGGCACCACCGACACCGGCCTGTCGACGCCCTTCCAGGCCCGCGTGCCCGAGGGAAAACTTTTCACGACGGGCTTCGTAGCGCGCCGTCTGTTGCGCGTCGCCTCTGAACTCCCGTCCACCGCCAGCGGCGGCTTCTACGACTGGGCCGGCCAGGCCATCGAGTGGTAACCCTCTCGGTAGAGGCAACGTCAGAGCTGCAGATGCTCCTGGAACCACTCGGTGATGAAATCGAGGTAGGCGCGGGTCTTGTCGGGCAGGTACTTGCGTGAGCGGAACAGCACCACCATCGAGCCATGCTCGTTCCAGTAGGGCTGCAGCAGCGGCACCAGCTCACCACTCTCCACTGCCGCGCGGGCCGAGAAGGTCGGCAGATAGGCGAGACCGAAGCCGGCCTTGGCCGCCTCCACCACGCCGAGCAGATTGTTGATCACCAGCCGCGACTCCGGCTCCACATCGAAGGGCTGGCCATTGAGCGTGAAGCGCCAATGCGCCCCCAGGTCGTAATTGCCGTAGAAGATGGTATCGAAGGCGCGGATGTCCTGGGGCTGCACCGGCGGCGCATTGACGCGCGCCAGATAGTCCGGCGCCGCATACAGGCCATAGACCACCTTGCACAGCGGGCGCGAGACCATCGAGGAATCCGGCAGCGGCCCCATGCGAATCGCCAGATCCACCGATTCATCGATGGGCTCGAAGCGCTGATCCTCAAGCAGAATCTCGACGCTGACATCCGGGTAGCGGCGCATGAAGGCGGTGGTCGGCGCGGCCAGATACATGAAGCCGAACGACACCTGCGCCGATACCTTGAGCTGGCCCATCGGCTGCGAAGTGACGGACTGCACGCGGGCCTCGGCGGATTCCAACTCCTCGCGGATGCGCAGGCCGTGCTCGTAGTAGATGCGCCCCGCCTCGGTGAGATGCAGCTTACGGGTCGAGCGATTGATCAGGCTGACGCCCAGCTGCTCTTCCAGTGCCGCCACCCGCTTGGATGCCAGCGACTTGGAAATTCCCAGTCGCCGTGCCGCCGCCGTGAAACTGGCCGCGCGCACGACCTCGACGAATACGCGCAATGCATCAAGTGTCGCCATGTGTCTCCCTTACCCTCGCTGTGCAACCGCCATGGCCCCCTGAACACGGCCAGACATCCCATCAATATTCCAGGTTTCCATATTGGAAACCCTAGTTTTCGATTGTACGCGCTTATTCTCCAAAGCGCGGCACCCTATACTGTGCGCCACGAACATGCGGGAGCAGGCGCGTCGCGGCATCGGCCGCCTGCTTCCGGACTAGACCGACGACGGCCGGGCCTGCGTGGCGCAGCCCGACCGTCCAGGTTCGCGCTCAGGTAGTTGCACTGCTCATCCCACCGATTCCCGGTGACTGGTCTGCATGGCGACGCCCCCACGCGCGGTTTCGCTGTCGGCCCATCCCGGGCCTCGGTGGCGATCTTCAGTGTTGTAATGCAAGTTTCTTGTGCGCCTGCCGTCTCACGACGCCAGGCGCTTTTTTTATGCCTGTCTTCAGCGACTTACAGCCACTTCTTCCACTTGAAGAACAGATAGGTCGAGAGCGCCGACACCCCCATCAGACACAGCGCGAAGGGATAGCCCCAGTCCTCGTCCAGCTCCGGCATCCAGTGGAAGTTCATGCCGTAGATGCTGGCGATCAATGTCGGCGGCATGAAGACCACTGCCGCCACCGAGAAGATCTTGATGATGCGGCTCTGATCGAGATTGGTGAAACCGATCGAGGCATCGAGCAGGAAGTTGACCTTGTCGAAGATGAAGGTGGTGTGCGGATTGAGCGAGTCGATGTCGCGCAGCATGTCGCGAATCTCCTGACGCCGCGACTTCTGGCGTGGCGCCGAGGGCAGATGGCGCGTCAGCTGACGCAGCAGGCGCTGGCTGTCCAGCAGCGACTGGCGCACCTTGTCGTTGTAGCGCTCCTGCAACAGGATGCCGTGCAGGGTGTCCTCCAGCGCCTCGGGGTGCACCGCCTGCTTGCCCAGCGCTTCCAGTGCCCGGTAGATATCCTCGATCTCATCGGCCAGGTAATCGACCTTCATCGCCAGCAGCGCCAGCAGCACCTCCCAGCCATCCTCCGGGCTCAGTCGCTGGCGACGCAGGTGATTGCGGAACAGCCGCAGCAGGCCGATATCCTCGTGGCGCATGCTGATCAGCTGGCGTCCATGCAGATGGAAGGCGACGTTGGCCGTCTGTGGCTCGCGCCCCTTGCGATGCGGAAACAGCGAGACGACGTGGATGCCATCGCCTTCCAGATAGAAGCGCGACGACGACTCGATCTCCTCCAGCTCCTCGACATCAGGCAGCTCCACCGTGAACTGTTCGCTCACCCAGCGCTTTTCCTGCTCATCCGGCTCGCAGAGATCGATCCACAGCACATCGCTTCGTACCAGTATCGGTGGCGCCAGCTCGTCATCGGCCAGCAACCCGGCATGCAGGGCAGCCGCTTCTTCAGCGCTGTCCGCCAAGCGCGGCGGCGCATCGGGCTGGCCGGGCTGCGGGTCGGGCAACACGATATGTTCGCCGCGCAGGCGGCCATCATCGTGCAGTCGATAGAGTGTGATCATGATGACTTCCTCGAAAAGCCTCGCGGGTCGCGCCTGTACACCGACTGATGACAATGACTGGCCGCAATGGCCAACCGTCTGAAAAGGCAGCGAAACCCGGGCGCCTTGGCGGCGTGGGAATAGGATGTCGTCATTCTAAACGAGATGGCGCGCCAGCGGAGGCCGAGCGACGGGGCGTTATCAAGCACGAGGGCGTGAGCGAGAAGTCGCGTGCGAGAGATCACCCGCGGGAATGAGCGTGCGAGAGATCGAGCGAGTGAGGGAGATAGCGCGCCAGAGCAGCGCTTGACGGCCAGACACGAAAAAAGGCGACCCGTGAGAGTCGCCCTAAGACCGTGACTAGCTTGATGAGGAGAAACCCGAACAGGGGCCTGACTCCGCTGTTCTGGCTACCGCATTCCATGGCGGGAAGCGATGAATCCAGATTATGCTCTCCGGCAGACGCCGTCAATACTAATGAGAAATATTTTCATTAACATTGAGTCAGCGTTTATCTCACGCGCCGCTGGCCTCCCCTCACCGGCTGACGTATCATGGCGCCAGAATATCAAGGTCGTGACTGGCCTGATGAGACGCTTGCCAGGGACCTGACATCCAAATCTGGTGAGCACGAAGCACCGCTCGGCTCGCAAGCCTTCCTCCCTGTCATTGGCAGACGGAAAGCAAGTGAATCGAGAAGTGCTTCCGGACGCCTCCCTCGCGCAAGCGAAGGAGGCGTCTTTTTTTGCGCATAAAAAAGCGGCTCACCCCGTAGGATGAGCCGCTGGCAAGGACCGTAAAACTGTCTGATGAGAAGCCTCCCGGACAGGGGCCTGACTCCGCTGGCCGGGACACCGCTACCCATGGCGGGGAAGCGATGACCCCAGAATATGACCCGCGGGCTCAGACGTCAACACTAATGAGAAATATTTTCATTAGCATTGGAGAGTCAGGCACTTGCCGTTCCCTCTCGCCTCAGCTTCAGCCCTGCTTGTGCCACTCGAACTTCTTGAACGGCTCGTCGATCGGCGTCTCGGCCAGGTGATTGGTGTAGTTGCTCATCACCTTCTGGGACAGGCCCAGAATCACTTCCAGCACATTGCGCTTGGTGTAACCGGCATCGAGGAAGGTCTGCACGGTGGCGTCATCGACGAAGCCACGCTCACGCACCACGGCCAGCGTGAAGGTGCGCAGGGCTTCCAGGCGCTCGGTCGGCAGCGGCGTCTCGTTGCGCAGCGCCTCGATGATGGCGTCATCCACTTTCATCGACTTGGCGATACCAGTATGCGCCGGCACACAGTAGTGGCAGTTGTGCTCGACGTTGATGGTCTGCCACACGACGGTGGTCTCTTCATCATCGAAGCTGCTGTCGAGGAACAGCTGGTGCAGCACCTGGTAGCCTTCCAGCAGGCCCGGCGCTTCCGCCATCACGGCGTGCAGGCCCGGCACCATGCCGAAGGCTTCGACAGACTTGCCGAGCAGCGGCTTGCTGTCCTGCGGGGCATTGTCGGCGGTGTAGAGTGTGAAATCTGTCATGAGAACTCCTTCGGAATGATGAGCGAGATGCGCGGAGCCTCAGGGGCGGGCTGCCAGTCAGTGGCATGAAGCCTTGAGCAGCGCCCCTGGGGATGCAGGGCAAGATATGAGCAAACGCTCAAAATAACGCCTGACAATCCGCTGCACTGCGTTGTCGGGGAACACACTAGCTGGATTTGAGCGATCATTCAAGTTAAACTTGAGTACTCACTCAACACCTTGCTCCTTGCAGACCGTCCGCTTCGCCATACTTAGCGAAGACAGGTGTCACTCGCGAGCCCCATCGTCAGGACAGCCATGCCACGCGCGACCTTGCACAACCGCCAGGATTCCCTCGAACGGGCGCTCAATCTCTTCTGGCAGAAGGGCTTTCATGCCACTTCGCTGAAGGATATCGAGCACGCGCTCGACATGCGTCCCGGCAGCATCTACGCCACCTTCGGCAGCAAGGATGGCCTCTTCCAGGAAGCGCTGGACTGCTACTCCGCGCGCAGTCTGCGCGAGATGGAAAGCCTGATGGCCAGCCACGACTCGCCATTGACCGCCCTCGCCACCTATATCCGCAAGCTCGGCGGGCTGCGCGACTGCGAGGTGCCGTCCCGCGCCTGCATGCTGGCCAAGAGCCTGCTGGAACTCGGCGAGCGTGAACAGGCCGCCCGCGACAAGGTCGAGACGCTGCTCGCCAACATGGAAGCCCGCTTCCGCCAGGCCTTCGCGGACGCCCGCGACACCGGTGAACTCATCGACCCCGAGCGCCCCGCGCACCAGCCGGAACGCCTCGGCCGCCGCCTGCAGGCCGAAGTCATGGGCCTGCGCGCCTACGCCCAGCGTGAAGGCGAAAGCGAAGCCGTCCGCCAGCTCGCCGAAGACATCGCCCAGGATATCGAGGCGCTGAGAGTGCACTAATAAATAAGGGCGATACACCAATCGCCCTTATTTATAAAACATTCTATTTATCATCGCAAAGTGTACATCTATCCAAACCCTCTAACATGATATACAGCTTGTCTTTGCTACTCCTTTTTAGCTCCCCGATAACTAATACATGCATTCCTTCAGGACTATTAGAATTAACAAGCCTGAATTTATCTTTAAACTTCGGATACATCTCGCCCACCACTAGAATACTTAGCTTATCTTTTTTTCCAGTGTTCAGCCATAGACTACCCTCTGAACCATCCCCGGTATCATATATCAACCCCCAAAACCCTAGCTTTTTATTTACAAAGCTGTCATCAACCACACTGAAATTCACGAAAAAATCTTTAATTGGCATTGAGATTTCTTGAGAAACTTCAACAACGGTTTCAGACCGCCTAAAATCATCCGAGGCAATAAGGTTCCGTAAAATAGTGCTGAGTCTTCTTCGGGAGTCTGCCGTTCTTCCGGCATTTTCACTTGTATACCTCATTCCTCGAGGATTAGCACTACCTTCAGGGCCTCCAGGAGCCACATTTGCACCCTCATGTGCGCCATACTGAAGGTCAAGAAGTATACGATTACCTGGATTAGTTAAAATACTCCTATCCTCAAGCTCCCCCTTTAACTCCTCAGTCTCAGGAGTAGCAAATTTACAATCTTTCGCATGGGGCCTTGCCCCAAAACAAGCTCCCTGTCCGCTAGTCGCGGCACGCTTAAAGTAAGCTTGATTACCACAGCCTGTGCATATAAGCGCTCGTCTTTTTTCAGCTAACTTCCCTGTTGGCAGCTCTGAAAACCTATCAACATAATAATTATTACCATCCAAAGTGCATTTAGCCACGTCCATGTCACTTCCTCCAATCAATAATCATATTAAAAACATCCAGAAATCCACCTAGATATCATTACCCCCTTCTTCTCACATTTACCTCCAACAGAAAAAAACCAATTTATAAGATTAAACTAAAACAAAACAATCGAATAAGATGACTATAGCTCACGATATAAATTCTTTCCTGCATTCATGGAATCAAAATGGTAAAATGCCCGCAAAAATCGCTCCCACACCAGCCGATATGACTGCCATGCCGATGACACCGATTGACCGCACCTTTTCCGTTGCGCCGATGATGGAATGGACGACCCGTGACTACCGCGCCTTCGCGCGCGTGTTGAGCCGTCGTACGCTGCTGTACACGGAGATGGTGACCACCGGGGCATTGCTGTTCAATCCGGACCGCGAGCGCTTCCTCGGTCACGACGAGACGGAGCATCCGCTGGCGCTGCAGCTGGGTGGCAGCGACCCGCAGGCGCTGGCCGAGTGTGCGGCGATCGCCGAGAGCTGGGGCTATGACGAGGTGAACCTGAATGTCGGCTGCCCGAGTGACCGTGTGCAGAACAACATGATCGGTGCCTGTCTGATGGGCCATCCGGAGCTGGTAGCCAAGTGCGTGGCGGCGATGCAGGCGCAGGTGAAGATTCCGGTGACGGTGAAGTGCCGCATCGGGATCGATGATCAGGATGAGGACGCCGATCTCGAGCGCTTCATCACCACCGTGGCCGATGCCGGCTGCGACACCTTCAGCGTGCATGCGCGCAAGGCGTGGCTGCAGGGCCTGTCGCCGAAGGAGAACCGCGATGTGCCGCCGCTGAACTATGGCCGCGTGCACCGCCTCAAGCAGGCGCACCCGTCATTGCATATCGGTATCAACGGCGGCCTGAAGCTGATGGACGAGCTGCACGAGCAGCTGGAGCACGTCGACAGCGTGATGGTCGGCCGTGAGGCGTACCACAACCCCTGGTTGCTGGCGACGGTGGACAGCGAGCTGTACGGCGAGGCCGAGAATCCGCACACCAGCCGCCACGATGCGCTGCGTGCCTTCCGCCCCTACATCGAGAAGCGTCTCGCCGAGGGCGTGCGCCTCAACCACATCAGCCGCCATCTGCTGGGGCTGTTCCAGGGTCAGCCGGGCGGTCGCCAGTTCCGCCGTCATGTCTCCGAGAACGCCCACAAGCCAGGCGCGGGCATCGAGGTCATCGATGACGCCATGGCGCGCGTGCCGGAGCACCGCCCTGAGGCACAGGTCGAACAGGCCTGATCGAGCTGGCCTGTTCGCGCCGCTTCTGCTCTCTTCTTCCCTCTCGCTTCTACCCTCTCTCTTGAGAGCAGCGCTTTCAAAAGACCGTCCCCCGACACCCGGCCCTCGCGCCGGGTGTCGTCGTCTCGGCAGTCAGCAAAGTGTCAGTGCTGTACTGGCAGGCGTGACACCTGACGCAACTCTGCGTCGCCATCTAAGCTAATAACCCCTTAAATACCAATAACATGCATGACTTTCGTTTGATTGTCTGACAAAGCCATCTCACGCAGAATGGCTGACCATACGGACAACAACCGGTCTCGACATCGTCACGCCATGCTCGCGTGAGGTCAGCCACACAACTGCTCCGTCATCGGCGATTCCTCCACAGTCCTCCTCTGCAGACCTGTGGGCCGGTCCATGCAGTCCCGTCATCCGGGCTGCGCTGCTTCTGCTGACACTTCCTTCGAGGTTCCATGTCCACACACTCCCCTACCGGAGCCAACAGCCGTGAGCTGTTCGGGCATCCGGCCGGACTCTATCTGCTGTTCTCCACGGAACTGTGGGAACGCTTCTCCTACTACGCCATGCGTGCCCTGCTGGTGCTCTATCTCACCGATGCCGTCACCAGTGGCGGTCTGGGCTGGAATCAGGGCGATGCCCTGCAGCTTTACGGCATCTTCACGGGCCTGGTGTACATCACGCCGATGTTCGGCGGAGCGCTGGCCGACAACTGGCTGGGCGCCCGCCGTGCGATCCTGATCGGGGGTCTGATCATGGCGGCCGGGCAATTCGTGCTCGCCGTGCCGCCGGCCATGAGCGGCCTCGACCCCGAGATGCTGCTGTATATCGGTCTCGGCCTGCTGATCGTCGGCAACGGCCTGTTCAAGCCCAACATCTCCACGATGGTCGGCGACCTCTATCAACAGGGCGATCACCGCCGTGATGGTGCCTTCACCATCTTCTACATGGGCATCAACATCGGTGCGCTGCTGTCGGGCATCGTCGCGGGCTCCATGGCCGAAGGCTATGGCTGGAACGCCGGCTTCCTGGTGGCTGGTATCGGCATGCTGCTTGCGGTCGCCATCCAGCTCATCTTCGCCCCGCGCCATCTGGGTGACCTGGGGGTCGAACCCAGCGCCCGCCGTGAGGCACGCCTGAGCAAGAGCAGCAACCGCAAGACACCGCTGAGCCGCGAAGAGCGTGACCGCATCAAGGTCATCATGGTGCTGGGCCTGTTCACCATTCTGTTCTGGGCCGGTTTCGAGCAGGGCGGCGGCCTGATGGCGCTGTATGCGCAGGACTACACCGACCGCATGCTGATGGGCTTTGAAGTGCCGGCGGCCTGGTTCCAGTCGCTCAATCCGCTGTTCATCATCCTGCTCTCGCCGCTGCTGGCGGGTCTGTGGACACGCATGGACAACCGCGAGCCCAGCTCGCCGGTCAAGTTCGCCTTCGGCCTGATCGCCCTCGGCATCGGCTTCGTGTGCATGATCGGCGCGGTGCTGGAGCAGAAAGCCGCAGGCAGCGCCTCGATGATGTGGCTGGTCGGCGCCTTCTTCTTCCACACTCTCGGCGAGCTGTGCCTGTCGCCGGTGGGGCTGTCGATGGTCACCAAGCTGTCACCGGTGCGCATGGGCGCGCTGATGATGGGTGCCTGGTTCGCCTTCGTGGCGCTGGCCAACTATCTGGCCGGCATGATCGGCTCGCTGGTCGGCGAAGCCGGTGCCATGAGCGTGTTCGGTGGCATCGCCATCACCGGCGTGCTCGGCGGCCTGCTGTTGCTGGTGTTCGCCGGCAAGCTGGTGGACTGGATGCACGGCGCGGAAGCGCGTCATGACGGCCCGCTCGAGACCCAGACCAGCCACGGCTGAGTGCTCCGTGACTGTCGGTTTCGACCCCACGAGATTCTCTGCTGCAACGCAAACGCCCCGCTCAATGAGCGGGGCGTTTGCGTTATCACTGCCAGCAACAGGGCCGTAAAGGGGCGTGATGCGCCTAGATGGAATCCGGCACGAACAGCTGCTGGAAGTTGTCGACGGCGCTCTCGGCATCGTCGATCGCATGGAAGCGCGCCACGTGATAGAGCGCCTCGCCCTCATTGGCCAGCGGCAGATTGGCCATGCCGATGATGATGCCATCCGCGGGTGACAACACCTCGCTTTCGCTGTTGCCGAAGGGGTCGGCGACGATGCCCAGCACCTGATGCTTCTCGACGCGGTCCCCCAGGCCCACGCGGCTCTGGACGATGCCATCGATGGAGGCCCGCGCCCAGCTGGAGCCGTTGGACATCTCCACCGCACGTGAACTGGGCTTGCGGTCGCGGTCCTTGGCCAGCATGCCGATGGAGCGCATCACGCGCTTCACGCCGCTGACACCCGGGCGAATCGCCCACTCATCGAAGCGCAGCGCCTCACCGGCCTCATAGGTGATGACCGGCACGCCGCGCTCGCTGGCATAGGCGCGCAGACTGCCCTCGCGCAGCTCGGCATTCAGCAGCACCGGCGCACCGAAGGCGTCCGCCATATGACGCGTGGCATCGCTGCCGGTCATGGTGGCGCGGATCTGCGGCAGGTTGGTGCGATGAATCGCGCCGGTGTGCAGGTCGATGATGTGGGTGGCCTGATCGGCGATCTGCTCACGGAACAGCGCCGCCACCCGCGAGCCCAGCGAGCCGCTCTCGCTGCCCGGGAAGCAGCGGTTGAGGTCACGGCGGTCCGGCAGGTAGCGCGTGTGCTGCACGAAACCGAACACGTTGACGATGGGCACCGCGATCAGGGTGCCGCGCAGCCGCGCGAGGCTGGAACTCTTGAGCAGCCGCCGCACGATCTCGACGCCGTTGATCTCGTCACCGTGGATGGCACCGCACACCAACAGTACCGGGCCGGGCTGGCGGCCATGCACCACCTCGACGGGGATGTGCAGCGGCGCATGGGTGTAGAGCTTGGCGACAGGCACATCGACCTGGGCCCGCGTTCCCGGCGCGATGCGGGTACCGCTGATTTCAAATGGAGCGCGTGACATCGCCACCTCAGAGATTGTTCGACCAACGAGCGGCAGGCACTACGACATGCCCGCCAGATCAGGCTACTCGCCCAGTGTCTCGAAAGAAAACACTGTGCGACATGCGCCTTTTAGCGCATTGGTGCGCCAAGGGAAAGACTTCATTGCAGCGTGTCGGGATGAAGCGCGGGCAGAATTGTTCAACAATGGGCCTTCACGACTCACCTTGCCCGCCCTCTCGACATGAGATGCCCGTGACCGATCTTCTCGATGCCCTGCTGACACTGCCCGATTACTCTGCGCTGGCCTGGAGCGCGATCGTCTTCTCGACCTACCTGACCGGCATCTCCAAGGGCGGCTTCGCCGGAGGCTTCGGCTCGCTCTCGGTGCCGCTGATGGCGCTGGCCATCGGGCCGCTGGAAGCCGCCGGTATCCTGCTGCCGCTGTTGCTGGTGATGGACTTCCTGAGCTCCCGCGCCTGGTGGGGCAAGCAGCTGTGGTCGGAGGTGCGCATCATCCTGCCCAGCGCCGCCATCGGCATCGCGGTGGGCGTGGTGCTGTTCGATGAGCTGGACGAGAACATGATTCGCGGCCTGCTGGGCGTCATCTCGCTGCTGTTCGCCGCCTATATGCTGTTCAAGCCCACTGCCAGGAAACCGCTGCCCCGCTGGCTGGCCATTCCTGCCGGGGCCACCGCCGGCTTCACCAGCTTCTTCGCCCACGCCGGCGCCCCGCCCTACAACCTGTACATGATTCCGCGCCAGCACCCCAAGGAGACCTTCATCGCCACCACGGTGATCATCTTCGCTGGCATGAACCTGATGAAGCTGGGCCCCTACGTGGCGCTGGGCGAGATCAACCTCACCAGCCTCTCCACCTCGCTGCTGCTGGTGCCGGTGGCCTGGGCGGGGGTCAGAAGCGGCCTGTGGCTGCAATCCCGCGTCAACGAGAAGTTGTTCTTCCGCCTGATCATCATCGCGATGGCGCTGGTGGGTGTGCAGCTGATCTACAAGGCCTGGGGCTGAGAACCGCAAGGCCCATCACGCCCTGACGGCCACTGCCGCCAGCCATTGAAAACTCCCGCCACGGCCCTTGAGTCCGAGCGCTGGAAGCCCCCTTGAGAACGATCGAGACAATGCCATGACACACCACATCAGCTACTACCACGCCCATCTCTATTACACCGATGAGCAGAGCCTGGCCGCCGCTCGCGAACTGGCGGCTCAGGCCGAGCAGCGCTTCACGCTGCGCGTCGGGCGCTTCCACCAGCAGCCGGTCGGCCCGCACCCGCTGTGGAGCTGTCAGCTGTCCTTCCTGCCTGAGGAATTCGGGCGCATCATCCCGTGGCTGGCACTCAACCGTGGCTCGCTGGACATCTTCGTGCACGCCGGCACCGGCGATGACCTCTTCGATCACACCCAGGGCGTGATGTGGCTGGGCAACTCGCATACGCTGAATCTCGCTGCCTTCGCCAGCGAGTGAGACCGCGGCAAGCATTGAGCCCGCGGCAAGCATTGAGACCAGGACAATGGTTGACGCCCACCGCGGGTCTGACACGCTATCATCGCCTGACACCACTGACTCAAGGATGCCCCCATGACGCGACTGCGCCGCCTTCCCTCTCGTGCTGCCCTGCTGGGTGTGATCGCCTCAGGCCTGCTGTTGGCCGGCTGTGATGACAACGAGGTCGGGGATGTCTCGCTGGGCCTGTTCACCACCAAGGACATCAAGATCGAGAGCCTGATCGACCCCAAGGTGCCGGGCGTGACCTGCCACCTGAGCAACATCGAGGCGGACCTCGACTTCTCCGATCCCTCCGACATGAGCATCGCCTGCCGCCAGACCGGCCCGATCACGGCGGAGATGATCGCCGACATCGACACCTCCAAGAGTGGCGAGGAGGTCTATCGCAAATCCAAGAGCGTGCTGCTCAAGAGCCTCAAGATTCGCCGCATTCTGGATCGCGACTCCCAGAGCCTGCTCTATATCGCCTACAGCACCAAGGAAACCAGCGGCAGCTTCAAGCATGCACTGAGCAGCGTGCCGCTGTGGGGCAGCGACGCCTGGCAGGCACCGGCAGCGCAGTGAGTCGCCTCGGCGCCTGAATCAAGCACCGATTGATCAAGCGCTGACTCATCAAGCTCTGACTAAACAAGATCTGACTCATCAAGCGAAAGCTTCACCATCATCCCTTGAAGTTGTGGGCTGTCGCTCCAAGGTCTTGTGCAACGGCTAGCCAGCCGGATTTTCATTCGCATGACGCAAAGGAGTGACACACGATGTCGAGCCCGGAGCACAAGCAGAAGATCTGGAAGCTGATCAAGGATGTGAAGGTCGGCATGTTGGTGACGCAAGGCGATGGCGTGCCCCACGCCCGCCCGATGCATCTGGTGCAGGATGACTACGACGGCACCCTGTGGTTCTTCACCCGCGCCAGCGCCGAGAAGGTGTTCGAGGCCAGGAAGGACAGCGAGGTCTGCCTGAGCTTTTCCGATCAGGATGATGGCGTCTACGTGTCGCTGAGCGGTCATGCCAATCTGCACCGCGATCAGGGCCTGATCGACAAGTTCTGGAACCCGTTCGTGGCCGCCTGGTTCCCGGAAGGCAAGGATGACCCCGACGTCACCCTGCTGGAGATCTCGGTGCAATCCGGTGAGCACTGGAAGGCCAAGGAGAGCAAGGCCTATCAGCTCTACGAGGTGGCGCGTGCCAACCTCGACAAGGACCACACCCCGGACATGGGCGAGAACGAGAAATTCGGCACGGTGTAAGCAGAAGCCCGAGCTCGTCATGGAGAGCTCTTTGCAGTGCCCGCGTGAGAGTCAACGCACACGGCCATGCCAGACACGACAACGCCAGCCCGAGGGCTGGCGTTGTCGTGTCTGGCAGCCTGCCGTTTCCAGCAGACCTGTCATCGGTGGTGAGGATTCAGGCCAACGAACGCCTCAGGCCTTCATGTCGAGCACGATACGCCCCTCGATCTTGCCGTCGATCATGCGTCCGAAGATGTCGTTGATATCCTCGAGCCTGCCGGTCTGCACGGTGGCAGCGACCTTGCCTTCCGCGGCGAAGTCCAGCGCCTCCTGCAGGTCCTGACGCGTGCCGACGATGGAGCCACGCACCGTGATGCCATTGAGCACGGTGGAGAAGATCGGCAGCGGGAAGTCGCCCGGCGGCAGGCCGTTTAGCACCAGGGTGCCGCCACGGCGCAGCATGTTCTGGGCCTGATCGAAGGCCTTGGGCGACACCGCCGTCACCAGCGCCCCATGCGCGCCGCCGATGTCGCGCTTGATGACGCTCGCCGGGTCTTCCTTCATGGCATTGACGGTCACGGTCGCGCCCAGACGGCGGGCCAGTTCCAGCTTGGCATCATCCACATCCACCGCCGCCACGTTCAGGCCCATGGCGCGTGCATACTGCACCGCCATGTGTCCCAGCCCGCCGATGCCCGAGATCACCACCCACTGGCCGGGGCGGGTGTCGGTCATCTTGAGGCCCTTGTAGACCGTGACCCCGGCGCACAGCACCGGCGCGATCTCCACGAAGCCCACGCTGTCCGGCAGGCGGCCGACGTAGCCTGCATCCGCCAGCGTGAACTGGGCAAAGCCGCCATTCACCGAGTAGCCGGTATTCTGCTGGCTCTCGCACAGCGTCTCCCAGCCGCCCAGGCAATGCTCGCAGTGGCCGCAGGCCGAGTAGAGCCAGGGCACCCCGACACGGTCGCCTTCCTTGACGTGGGTGACACCCTCGCCCACCGCCGCGATGGTGCCGACGCCTTCATGGCCGGGAATGAACGGCGGATTGGGTTTCACCGGCCAGTCGCCATGCGCGGCGTGCAGGTCGGTATGACAGACCCCGGAGGCGGCGACATCGACCAGAATTTCGCCACGCCCCGGTCGCGGCACCGCGACCTCCTCGATCACCAGCGGTGCACCGAATTCACGTACCACGGCGGCTTTCATGCTGTTATCCATGACGTACTCCTCATCCATTGAAGACTGACGAACATTCAAGAAAGACGGACATTCAAGACAGACGAACCAGCAGAGTTGCAGCGGAGAGTTGCGCCGGTGAGTGTGGGCTTGCGCCTGCATGCGCCAGCGCCCATGCCAGCGTTTTTTCCAGCACCCAGGCCAGCGCCCATGCCAGCGTTTTTCCAGCGCCCGAGCCAGTGCAAAGCTTGCCTCTCCATTGAAACCAGACGCAGCGCTCCCTGCCCTGCGCCAGATCAAGCAATCGGATCTGGCGCGGGCATCGATGTCATTTTCTCAAGCAAGAATCGCGGGAGGCGTGCAGCACCACCAGTCGCGGTGGCGCTGCCAGACAGGCCTAGAAGAAGCCGAGCGGATTGATGTCGTAGCTGACCAGCAGGTTCTTGGTCTGCTGGTAGTGCTCCAGTGCCATCTTGTGGGTCTCGCGACCGACACCGGATTTCTTGTAGCCACCGAAGGCGGCATGGGCGGGATACTGGTGGTAGCAGTTGGTCCACACGCGACCGGCCTGGATGCCACGACCCATGCGGAAGGCGACGTTCATGTCGCGGCTCCAGACACCGGCGCCGAGACCGAATTCGGTGTCATTGGCGATGGCCAGCGCCTCGGCCTCGTCACGGAAGGTGGTGACGGCCACCACCGGCCCGAAGATCTCCTCCTGGAAGACACGCATCGAGTTGTTGCCCTTGAGCAGGGTCGGCTGGATGTAATAGCCGTTGGCCAGCTCGTTCTCCAGCTGCTCGCTGCCGCCGCCGGTGAGCACCTCGGCGCCTTCCTCGCGGGCGACATCCATGTAGGACATGATCTTGTCGAACTGCTCGCGGGAAGCCTGGGCGCCGACCTGTACGTCGGTGTCCAGCGGGTTGCCGCGCTTGATGGTCTTCACGCGCTCCATCACCCGGGCCATGAAGTCGTCGTAGATACTTTCCTGGATCAGGGCGCGTGACGGGCAGGTGCATACCTCGCCCTGATTGAAGAACGCCAGCACCAGGCCTTCGGCGGCCTTGTCGATGAACTCGGGTTCGGCATTCATGATGTCGGCGAAGTAGATGTTGGGCGACTTGCCGCCCAGCTCCACCGTAGAGGGGATGATGCTGTCGGCGGCGCACTTGAGAATGTGCGAGCCCACGGGAGTGGAGCCGGTGAAGGCGATCTTGGCGATGCGCTTGCTGGTGGCCAGCGCCTGACCGGCCTCGGCCCCGTAGCCGTTGACGATGTTGAGCACGCCCGCCGGCAGCAGGTCATTGATCAGCTCCGCGAGCACCAGAATCGAGGCCGGGGTCTGTTCCGCCGGCTTGAGCACCACGCAGTTGCCGGCCGCCAGCGCCGGGCCGAGCTTCCAGGCTGCCATCAGGATCGGGAAGTTCCACGGGATGATCTGCCCGACCACACCCAGCGGCTCATGGAAGTGATAGGAGACGGTATTGGCATCGATATCCGCCGCGGTGCCTTCCTGGGAGCGCAGGCAACCGGCGAAGTAACGGAAGTGGTCCGCCGCCAGAGGAATATCGGCGTTCAGCGTCTCGCGCACCGCCTTGCCGTTGTCCCAGGTCTCGGCGACGGCCAGCATCTCGAGGTTCTGCTCGATGCGATCCGCGATCTTGAGCAGGATGTTGGAGCGCTCCTGCACCGAGGTCTTGCCCCAGGCAGCAGCTGCCTTGTGGGCGGCGTCCAGCGCGAGGTCGATATCCTCCGCACTCGAACGCGGGATACGGCAGAAGGCCTCGCCCGTCACCGGGCTGACATTGTCGAAGTACTCACCCTTCACCGGCTCGACGAAGCGACCGCCGATATAGTTGCCGTAGATATCCTTGAACGTGACCAGCGCATCGGCGCTGCCCGGGGAGGCGTAGATCATGGCGAACTCCTGTTGGCCGGATTCACGAGTGGCGCTCGTGATCGACGGCCTGTTGTTGTCGTTGTTGCGCAGTCGTTGTCGTTACTGAGAAGTCGTTGTCGCTGCTGAGAAGTCGTTGTCGTGTCAGCGAAACGCCTAGGTTGGCTCTACTTCAGTGGCCCCGTTGGCGCTGACTCGCTGCCCGATCCATCAAGCGGTACTTGATCAGGCGACTCTCACAGTCTTGACCACCGACGCCAATCGCGACATGCCCCCATGGGCGGAGACCGTCTCATCCCTTGGGAGGAGAAAAGCGAGGAGAAACGAACACCGCCATACCGCGAAGGCCGCAAGGCACGACACCACGCCATGACGTTATGCTCAGGCTAGCCATGAACAGAAAAGCCTTGATCAGGATATCGCCCGCCACCGACCAGGAGCCTCCATGTACCGTCTGTTGATCGCGGATGACCATCCGCTGTTCCGTGATGCCATCAGTCGTACCCTGAGTCTGAGCGTCGCTGACGCCCCGGCACCGCCCTACGAGCTGCTGCAGGCCGCCAGTCTCGCCGAGACGCTCAGCCTCATCGACGCGCATGCCGATAGCCTCGACCTGCTACTGCTGGATCTCGACCTGCCCGACAGCCACGGCCTGGAAGGCCTGATTCGCTTGCGCCAGGAGGCAGACTGGCTGCCGGTGGCGATTCTCTCCGCCCACGAGGCACGCGAGACGGTGCTGGAGGCGTTGGCACTCGGCGCGGTGGGCTATCTCTCCAAGTCGAGCTCGGCGGAGGTATTGCGCGAGGCGCTCGCGCGCATGCTGGCCGGTGAGGTCTATGTGCCCGCTCGGCTGATGCGCGCCGCCCCGCGCCCGGCGCTGGCGAGCCAGGCGGCTTCCTCCTCAGCCTCAGTATCGGCCTCAGCACCAGTCCCATCGCCAGCGCCTCAACTCGCGCCGAGCCTCAGCAAGGCGGAATTCGCGCAGCGCTGGCAGACCCTCACCACCAAGCAGCGCGGCGTGCTGGAGCGCATGGTGCTGGGCGAATCCAACAAGATGATCGCCTGGCAGCTGGGCGTGGCGGAGACCACCGTCAAATCGCATGTCTCCGCCATCCTGCACAAGCTGGGGGTCGCCAGCCGGGTACAGGCGATCCTGCTGGCCAGCCACGCCCTGCCTGCCATGTCAGGCGCGAGTGCGCCCCCTGCCGCCCCACAACGCGCAACGCCCCGCCGGGGCGCTCACGAATGAGGCACACAGCGGGGCGTTGCGAGGGCCTGCCACCAGCAGGCCTTTTGGAACTCACCAAGGCCATAGGGCCTGAAGCATAGAACAGAGGGTGCGGGGCCTACATCAGCTCGCCGACCAGCACATAGCCATTGAGCAGGATGATGATCGCCGCGACCAGCACCCCGATGGCCGTCACCCAGTGACGATTGACCAGGTCTCCCATCAGGCGGCGGTTGGCGGTGAACATCAACAGCGGCACCAGCGCGAAGGGAATCCCGAAGCTGAGTACCACTTGGCTTGCGACCAGCACCTGCTGCTCCGGCAGCTCCATCAGGATGATGGCGATGGCCGGCGCCATGGTGATCACGCGGCGCAGCCACATCGGAATGCGGAAGTTGACGAAGCCCTGCATCACCACCTGACCGGACAGGGTGCCGACGATGGATGAGGACAGCCCCGCCAGCAGCAGCGTGAAGCCGAAGATGAGACTCGCCGCATCCTGGCCCATCAGCGGTGACAGCAGCTTGTAGCTCTCGGTGATGGAGGCCACGCCGGTCTCGCCGTTGCCGTGGAAGACCTTGGCGGCCAGCACCAGCATCGCCATGTTGATCAAGCCGGCCAGCGCCATGCCGATGATGACATCCAGCCGGTAGTAGCCCATCACGCGACGACGCTGACCGCTGTCACGCACCCGGATGCGATTCTGGGACAGCGCGGAGTGCAGGTAGATGACGTGGGGCATCACGGTGGCACCGAGGATGCCCGCCGCCAGGAAGATGGCGTGGCTATCCGGGAAGTTCGGCGACAGCAGACCGTAGATGATCGGCTCCACCGGTGGGCGACTGAGAATGATCTCGAGCAGGAAGCCCGCCGAGACCGCCAGAATCATCGCGCCGATGATCATTTCCATCATGCGGAAGCCGAAACGCTGCATCACCAGCACCGCATAGGTGATGGCGCCGGTCAGCAGCGCCCCTTCCAGCATGCTGAGCCCGAACAGCAGATTGAAGGCCAGCGCCGCCCCCAGGAATTCGGCCAGATCGGTGGCGATGGCGACGATCTCCGCCTGCACCCAGAAGGCCCACACCACCGGACGCGGGAAGCGTTCACGGATGACCTCAGCCAGATTCTTGCCGGTCGCCAGCCCCAGCCGCGCGGACAGGGTCTGGATCAACATCGCCATCAGATTGGCCCACAGCACCACCCACAGCAGGGTGTAGCCATAGCGGGAGCCGGCCTCGATGTTGGTCGCGAAGTTGCCCGGGTCGATATAGGCGACGGCGGCGATCATCGCCGGGCCGAGGAATGGCAAGGCGCGGCGCAGGCGGCCAGCGAGACGGACAGGGGAAGCTGTGTGCGCACCCCCGGCAGCAGAGGCGTCGCCTTCGCTGCCCAGTGACATGCTTGCGGCATGACGTACGGATTTATCGGACATGACATTCAGCATGGGGGGAAAACCTGCCAGATCAATGACCCGCGAACAGATAAAGAAATATGCGGGAGGCTATGTGACCAGCATACATGCCGAATACGATTAATTCTCATTAAAAATAAGCGTGGTGCCCGATAGGCTCCTTCAATCACCCCCGTGACGGACGCCTATTTGCCATTGTCTTTGCCTTCCCCCCTTTCCAGTTTCTTCTTGAGGCCCTTTTCCAGCTCCTTTTCCCTCCCCCCTTCCTGCATCACTTCCAGCACTTCTGCGCGCGGCTAGCGACGATTGACCAGCAACTGGCGCAGGCGCAGCGGCTTGACCGGCTTGAGCAGAAACCCGAACCCGAGCGCACGCGCCCTGGCCTTGAGCGGCGCCGAGTGGTCCGCGCTGATCACCACCACCGGCAAGCCCGGCCAGCGTTGCCGCAGGCGTTGCGCCTGCTCCAGGCCGTCGGGCTGCCCTTCCCCAAGCTGATGATCGACGATCAAGACCTGCGGCGCGGCCACGGCCTGCTGCAACAGCACCTCGGCATCATCGGCGCAGTAAACACTCGCGCCCCAGCCCCCGAGCAATGACTGCATGCCGGCACACACCTCCCGATCATCCTCGACCACCCAGATAACGGTATCGAGCAGCGGCTGCGCGAGCGGTGACGCACAAGGCTGGCCAGTAGAAGAGGCATCAGCCGCCGAGCCCACCATACTGGCAGGCTGACGAATCGGCACGCGGACCGCGAAGGCGGCGCCGCGCCCCGGCGTGCTGGTCAACGACAGGGGATGCTCCAGCAAGCCGGTGATGCGCTTGACGATCGCCAGCCCCAGCCCGAGGCCGCGCTGCTCGTTGTCCTGGCGCGGCGCCAGGCGTCGGAATTCCTGGAAGACCACCTCGCGCTGATGCTCGGCGATGCCGGGGCCGTTGTCGGCCACGGTGATCTCCAGCCAGTCACCGCGGCGCCGACACCCCAGCAGCACTCGCCCGCGCGTCGAGCCATCCGGCACATGACGCAGCGCATTGCTCAGGAAGTTGCGCACCACTCGCGCCAGCAATTGCAGGTCCGACTCGATGCTCAGATGACTGGCCACGTAATGCAGCTCGAGCCCACGGGCAGCGCCCAGCTGACGATATTCCTCGGCGAGCACATCGAGCAGTTCACGCACCGGGAAGACGGCGACATCCGCCGTCAGCACGCCGGCATCCAGCCGCGAGATATCGACCAGCGTGCCCAGCAGACTCTCGACATCTGCCAGCGAGCGCCCCAGCCGCGCCACCAGCTCGCCGGGCGTGGAGACGCCCTGCGAAGCATCATTCGGCATGACGTCAGAAATGGCATCGCCTGGCAGGGAAGCATCCAGCGCCAGCCGCGCCAGTTGCTCTTCCAGGGCGCTGGCGAATAGCCGGGCGGCATTCAGGGGTTGCAGCAGGTCATGGCTGATGGCGGCGAGAAAGCGGGTCTTGGAGTGATTGGCCGCCTCGGCGGCGGCCTTGGCGGCGGTGAGGCGTCGATTGAGTGCCCCCAGCTCATCGAGGGTGCGATGCAGGGCATCGGTGCGCTCACGCACCTGATCCGCCAGCAGCACCGCATGCTCGAAGGCGGCGTAGGGCGCGCTCGGTGAAGGGCTGCTGGATTCGACCCGCTCGATCAGCGCGGCGTTGATCTTCTCCAGCTGGCGATTGCGCGCCTTGAGGGCGGCGAGTTCGGCGCTTTGAGCGTCCGTCTGAGTCAGAGCGTCCGGCTCGCTCAGAAAACCCTGCTCGGTCAGCGGCGTATCAGGCGACATCCTGTCCTCCCGTGCCGTCGGCAACCGAGCGGTGCTGGCCGATCACCACGCCGGTGAAGGTCTGGTTGATGTGCATGCCGTGGTGCTGCTCACCGTAGGTATTGAAGCCGATCACCCGGTGCCGCCTGAGCATGCGCGAGGCCTCACCCTCCAGCGCCAGCGCCTCGATCTCCATGCGCCGCAGGAAGCAGTCGCAGCCGATGGTCAGCGCAGGCGGCCCCAGGCGCGCCTCCACCTCGGCCAGTCGCTGCTCGAGCTGCTCGAGAATCGGCGTGGCCTGCATGGCGGTGAGCACGATGCCGGTCTCCACCGCGCAGTAGAAACTCAGGCTGGCATCGTCATTCACGCGCTGGATGGAGCGCACGTAATGCGCCTCGCCGATACGCACCGCCAGCGGGCAACGCGCGAAGACCGCCTCCTCCAGCGCTTCGGGGGCGACGCCGGCCAGCCGGGCGTACTCCTCGGCGGCGGGTTCGGCATTCAGCTCCAGCACGCGGCGCGAATCGCGATCCACCGCCGTCACCACCAGCTTGTCAGCCAGCGGCGTGAGGTGATGGGTGCTGATGACCTCGAACGGCAGCCGCGTATTGACCACCACCACGACCGCCGCCTGATCATGAAAGACGCCGTCGGCGTAGACATAGGTGTGCGACAGGCGATTGTCATCCCCGGCGGAGCCACCGAAGGCGGGGATGCTGCCCAGCGCCGCATCCAGCGTCGCCAGCACCTGCTCCTCGCTGCTCGAGAGCCCATCGAGCAGCGTCAGCGCGAAGCTGTTGCCCATCACCGGCGCCACGGCCTGCTCGCGACAACGCGCCAGCAGCTCGTCACTCAGCGCCTGGGCACGCGGAAGATCGAAACCGCTCAGATCATCGATCAGCACCTGCGCCAGCGCGAAGTCACTGCGCGCAAGGCCGATGGCGGTGATGGAGCCGCGCGCATAGCCCGCGGGCGTGATCTCGCCGGCGGTGGTGCAACCGCTCACCGGCACCTCGCCGAAGGTGGCGGCCAGCGCCTGGCCCAATGCCGCCAGCGGATAATCCGCCGAGCAGAAGAACAGCACCCCGCCGAGCCGCTCACGACTTCCCAGCGCCAGATCAAGCGTTCGGGCAAGCTCGGCCACTGCCGCCTGCGGGTCCTTGAGCTGACTGGCCGCCGTGGCCAGCGCCACGGCATGCATCTCGCTCTGTGGCTGCGCTCTTTCCTTCACGCGACTGCTGACGTCCATCATGTCCCCTCCTCCCGTCGAGCGCGGCGGAGCCGGAGATGACGATCATCCGTCGGTGTCCGGCCTAGAGCACCAGCCCGCTGGCTCTCACCACGCGTCGTTCAATGGCGCCTTCCAGCGTCTCGCGGCGGGTTCCCGCCAGCGTGACCCGCGACTTGGCCCGCGTGATGCCGGTGTAGACCAGCTCGCGGGTCAGAATCGGGTTGGCGCCCTCAGGCAACACGAATAACACATGGCGGAACTCGGAACCCTGCGACTTGTGGACCGTCATCGCGAAGACCGTCTCCACCGCCTCGAGGCGTGACGGCAATACCGCGCGTACGCCACGGTGGAAGCGCTGGATGTCGGTGTCCTGCCCATCACGCTCGGTGTCTGGCGTCGCCTCCTCCTCGACCGGGAAGAACACGCGCAGACGCCCCCCGGCGGCGGGGTCCGGCAGGGTGATGCCGACATCGCCGTTGTAGAGCCCCAGCGCGCGGTCGTTGCGCGTCACCATCACCGGGCGACCGGAGTACCAGCCGCGCTCGTCGGCGATCAGTCCGCGCCGCATCAGCACCCGCGCCACGCGCTGATTGAGGCCATCGACGCCGTAGGGGCCACGGCGCAGCGCGCACAGCAGCTGGAACTCGAGCAGCAGGTCGATCACCTCACGCGCCGGACGCCGCTCACGCACGGCCTCCAGCGCCGGGCGGTAGCCATTGATCACCAGCTTCTCGAGATCGCGGTCCTCCGGGCCACTGAGCTTGAGCCAGGCGATGTCGCGATAACCGGCCTTCCAGACATCGCGCAGCGCCTGACGATCCCCGGCGTTGCTGGCACGAGCCAGGGCACCGATGCCACTGTCGGCAGAGAAGCGATAGCTCTTCTGCAGCACCACCACGTGATCGGCGAGTCGGCCGCGCGTCGCTGATGTTTCCTCCAAGTCCTGGCCATCAGGCACGGCGATGGCCTGCTCCAGTGTTTCGCCGGTCAGGCGGGTGAGATCTTCACACAGCGCCGGTGAGTAGCGCGGCGGCAGCGCATGCTCGCAGAGATCGCCCAGCACGGCGCCGGCTTCCACCGAGGCCAGCTGGTCCTTGTCGCCGAGCAGAATCAGGCGGGCGTGGGCGGGCAGCGCGCCGAGCAGCGCCGCCATCAGGTCGAGATCGACCATCGAGGCTTCATCCACCACCAGCAGGTCCAGTGCCAGCGGGTTGCCGGCGTGATGGCGGAAGTGGCGCGAATCCGGGCGAGCGCCCAGCAGGCGGTGCACGGTGCTTGCCTCGCGCGGGATGGCGGCGCGTACCGCGTCTGGCACCTCGAGCTTCGCCACCGCCCCGCGGATCGACTCCGACAGCCGCGCCGCCGCCTTGCCGGTCGGGGCGACCAGGCGGATATCCAGCGCCCGCCGCTCGTGCGGTTGGCCTGCCTCATTGCTTTCCACCTCGGCCTCTGCACCGTCAGTTCCACCCGCCAGCGCCTGAGCCTGCAACAGCGCCAACAGACGCGTGACGGTGGTGGTCTTGCCGGTGCCGGGGCCGCCGGAGATCACCGTCAGGCGCTGACGCAGCGCTAGGGCGCAGGCCAGCTTCTGCCAGTCCGGCTCGCCATGCGGGTCCGGCCGATTGCTGGCGAACAACTCGCGCAGACGCTCGCCCAGCGCATCGCTGACCCGTGTCTCGCCCTCCTCGCTTGGCCCCATCCGTGCACGCAGCCCCGCCGCGACTTCACGCTCGGCCTGCCAGTAACGGCGCAGATAGAGGCGCTCGCCCACCAGCACCAGCGGGCGCAGCGGCAGATGGCCTGCCGGAGAATCGGCCTGCGCCAGCACGCTGACCAGCCGCGATGCCGCCAGTTGCTCGGCCCAGCGCCCGGCATCGAGATCCGCCAGGAAGGCTTCCGGCAGGGCCACGCTGACCTCGGCCAGATGCGCCTCGGACTGCTCCAGCGGCGGCAACGACAGGGTCGCGCGTGGCTCGGCCAGCGCCCGCGACAGCGACAGGCACACATGCCCGCGTCCCAGCTGGTGGCTGGCCAACGCGGCCGCCAGCAATACGCTGGCCGGGGCCTCCGGCACATGGCGCGCCATGAAGCGCACCAGATGGGCATCGACGCGCCTAAGCCAGCCCAGCTCCACCCACAGGCCGAGCGTGGCGAGCAGGGTGTCGGCAGTCGGGGCGTCAGGGGCAGCGCTGTGCTGCTGCGTTGGCACAGACATGGTGTCAGACATCGAAGGCCCCCTGCTGGCCGCTTTGCGTGAGTGGCGAGGTGTCGGTGGTGTTGAGGAGCAGGCTATCCAATGCGGAGCTGTCGCCGCCCAGCCAGAGATCCAGCGCCTCGATCAGCGCCTGTGATGGCCTGCGCTGGAACACTCCGGGTGTCGCCATTCCGGGCGTCTCCCCTTCGGCGTCCACCGCAAGCGCGGGTGAATCACCGCCGGCATCCAGGCCACGCAGGAAGACATACAGCACCCCGCCCATGCAGCGCTCGTAATCGTAGTCCTCACCGAGGCGCGCCTTGAGCAGACGATGCAGCGCGAGGGTATAGAGCACGTATTGCAGGTCGTAGCGGTGCTCGACCATGGCGCGGGCCAGTGACTCGCCAAGATAATCCTCGGGGCGCTCGCCCAGATAGTTGGATTTCCAGTCCAGCACGTACCAGCGCCCGCCGGACTGGAAGGTCAGATCGATGAAGCCCTTGAGCATGCCGTGCATGCGGCGTGGCGCGAGCCTGGGCCGCGAGCGCGGCAACGGTTCCAGCGCGGTGACCACGGCATCCAGCGGCAGACTGCGTGCGTGCACGGCCGGCAGCCAGAATTCCAGCTCCGGCAACCAGGCCTCCAGCCGGTTGAGCAGGATAGGCTCGCCCTCGAAGCCCTGCAGCGGGCGGGTCAGCGCCTGCTCCAGCCAGTCGGTGAGACGCGGCTGCCAACTGGCATCGAAGCCACCGAAATGCAGCCGTGAGCCCACCAGCCGTTCAAGCTCGCCGCGATAGTCATCCGCACCGAGGCGATCGAGATCCACCGCCTCCAGCAGACCATGCAGGAAGGTCCCCGGGCGCGGTCCGCGCGGGAAATCATGCAGATGGATCTCGCCCACCGTCATCGGCAGGCCGCCGGCCAGCAACGGACCGGACTGCCCTGCCACCTCGCGGTCCGGGCGTGTCAGGCCCTGCTCGCCTTCTTCCAGCGCGATCTCGGTGGCGCCCTCGGGCACGCGGTCATCCGCGGCATCGGCGGTGTCTTCCAGCGCCGCCGTCACCTGACGGGCATCGGTGAGCAAGGCGGTGTAGGAGGCGATCCACCAGTCATCCTCGATGCCGCCCGCGAAGTGGCGCGCGCCATGGAAGTGCTGATCGCGCTCCGCCGGGGGCTGATATTCGTGGCCTACTAGTGCGGGCAGGCCGGAAACGCGCGCCAGTCCGGCAGACTGCTGATCACACCAGCCGTGCAGCGCGGCCTCGATGGCGCTGGCCTCGATATCCGGGGTATCACTCAGGCCGAGCAGGTAGCCGACGGCGGTGGACGGCAGGCTCAGCTGCTTGCTGAAACCGCCCTTGCCGATGGGCGCCAGTCCCAGCCAGCAGGCGAACTTGGGACGCGTCAGCGCCACGTAGAGCAGACGCACATCTTCCATCAGCCGTGCATGGTCGGCCGCCGCGATGGCCTCCCTGGAGGGCTTCTTGACCAGGATGCTGTCATCGAGAGCGTCATCCTCCTGATCGACTCTGTGAGCAGACACTTCCTCGTTATCGTCTTCCTCGTCATCGCTTCCCTCTTCAGCCGTGGCCAGCCAACGCTGCTTGAGGGTCAGCAGGCCGAAACTCCTGTCCGGCTCGGCCGCGCGGAAGCTGGCCATGAACGGCAGCAGGACGATGGGATACTCAAGCCCCTTGGACTTGTGGATGGTGACGACGCGCACCAGCCCCTCATCACTTTCCAGCCGCTGACTGAGGCTGTCGCTGTCCAGCGCTTCATGGCCGGATTCCAGCGCCTGATGCCACCAGCGCAGCAGCGCCTGCTCGCCATCGAGGCGCTGGGCGGCATTCTGGGCCAGCTCGCCAAGGTGCAGCACATCCGTCAGGGCGCGCTCGCCCCCGGCGCGCGCCGCCAACCGCTCACCGACCCTGAAATCGCGCATCACGCCGCGCAGCATCGGCAGCACGCCACGCCGCTGCCAGTCGCGGTGATAGCCATCGAAGCGCTCGACCTCACGCTCCCAGGCCAGCTCATCCACCGCGAGGCGTTCGACCAGCGAGAGATCCTCGGCCAGCAGCCGCGTCGCCAGCGCCGCGCGCAGGCGGCGGTCATCACGCGGATGGGCCACGGCCTCGAACAGCTGCAGCAGCTCGAAGGCCTCCGGCGTGTCGAATACCGAACTCTTCTCGCTCAGATAGACGCTGCGGATGCCGCCTTCGGCCAGCGCGCTACGTACCGCTGCAGCCTCGCGGCCGTTGCGCACCAGCACGGCGATATCGCTGGCAGCCACGCCACGCGGCGTCGAATCGCCTTCGTCCATGAACACCAGCCCCGGCTCGCCCGCCGCCAGACGCTGCTGTCCTTCCAGCAAGGCCTGGATCTGGGCGCGACAAGCACCACTCATGGCGCGGCGGTGGTCATCGGCGCTCAGACGCTCACCGCTGGCCCACCACAGGTTCAGCGCGCAGGCGGCCTCTTCGCGGCCATCCGGATGACGCAGTACCAGCCGGGTGCGCGTGCCCTGGGCCTCGACCGGCTGGAAGGGAATGTCCTCACTGCCGAAGGGCGCCTGATGCTGGGCGAACAGGGCATTCACCGCGGACACCATCGCGGCGCTGGAGCGGAAGTTGCGCGGCAGGGTGAAGCGCGAGCTGGTGACCTTGCGCGCCGCCAGATAGGTGTCGATATCGGCGCCACGGAAGGCGTAGATGGCCTGCTTGGGGTCACCGATCATTAATAGCGTGCTGGGCGCCTCGCCAGCATCGTTGCCGACATCACTGTTGATGGCATCGTCGTCGGACGGAGCATCGCCCGCCGTCTGCGGATAGATGCGCCGGAAGATGCGGTACTGGACCGGATCGGTGTCCTGAAATTCGTCGATCATCGCCACCGGCAGCTCCTGACGGATCTGGCGCGCCAGTCGCTGGCTGGCCTCGCCATTGAGCGACGGGTCCAGTGCGTGATCGAGATCATTGAGCAGGTCCGAGAATTCCCACAGCCCGAGGCGGCGCTTCTCGCAGATCAGGGCGCGGGCGACGCTGTCACGCGCGTGCACGGCGACCTGATCCAGCAGCACGGCGTCCGGGGCGGGCACCTCGGCCAGCATGTCCAGCGCCGCGAAGAAGGGATGGCGCGGCGTCTGGCAGTTCTTCTTGGTGCCCTTCTCGAGCTTGGCCTGACTCAGCCAGCACAGCTTCTTGCTGTCGAGCATGTCGGCGGCGAAGTCGTGCTCGCCGCTGGCCAGCCAGGCAGCCGTCGCCGCCAGTCGAGGCTCGAGCTCGGCTTCCTTGTAGCTGTTGCCGTTGAGCGCCTTGCTGGCGAAGGCCTCGCCCATCACCGCGCGGATGGCCGGCTCATCGAAGCTTTCCTCGACGGCGCGCCGGGCGGCCTCCTGCTGCTGACGCCACTGTTCGGCATTGCCGAGCAGCTCGCTCAGATCATGCGGGGCCTCAAGACATTCGCCGTCGCGGTACAGCGGGCGTGGCGTGCCATCCCGCAGCAGGCCGCGCAGCTCCTCTCCCAGCGCGTCGGGCCCGGCCCAGCGCCCACGGATCAACGCCTGCCACTCGCGGGCCAACGGATAGAACTCGCAGCGCCAGTAATCCTCGACGCAGCGCGCCAGCAGCGACTGGCCATCCTGCAACAGCTCGGCGCCGAAGCGTCCGCCGGCATCGAAGGCATGTCGGCTGAGCATGCGCTGGCAGAAGCCGTGGATGGTGAAGATGGCGGCGTCATCCATCAGGCGCGCGGCCTGATCGAGGCGCCGTGCCGCGGCAGCCTTGAGGCGCGCTGCGTCCTCGGCAGGTGATGGTGTCAGCAGCGGCGCGAGCAACTCGGCCAGCACCGGATCAGGGCTGGCACGCCCCAGCAGCGCCTCACGCGCCTGCTTGAGGCGCGCCCGAATGCGGTCTCTAAGCTCCGCGGTGGCGGCTTCGGTGAAGGTCACCACCAGTATCTCCGGCGGCGTCAGCGGGCGCGGATAGCAGACGCCCGCGTCCTGGCCGGGCAAGGGCCCGAGCACCAGCCGCACGTAGAGCGCGGCGAGGGTGAAGGTCTTGCCGGTGCCGGCACTCGCCTCGATCAGATGCTGACCGAGCAGGGGCAGCGTCGGAATATCGAGGGCCTGGCCCTGCTGGCTCTGATCCATCTCGTCACTCATTGCCGCTTCCTTGTCCTGAGCGATGCCACTCCTCACGCCACTCTCCACACCGCGCATGTCTTCCACTCCGGTATCGCTCATGACGTCGCCTTCCCGGTGGCAAGCTCCACCGCGCGTTCGCCGAGAATGCCCTGACGCACACCGATCATGCTCTCGATCAGTGGCTGATAGAGCTGCACGCTGTTGAGCACGCCGCCGGCCTGTGCAAAGGCCTCGAACTCCGGCCACAGCTCGCCCAGCGCGCCTTCCTGACGCCTGAGCGCCTGGGGGCCCTTGAAGATGTCTTCGCTGAAGCGGGTTTCCATGGCGCGCGTCAGACTCTCACCAAGCCAGGGCTTGTGAATGGCCCCGAGCGCCGTCTCAAGGTTTGCGCTGCCGTCAGCGGCCTGCGCCTTGAGCACGCCGAACAGGGCATTGCGATCCTCCTCGCCCACCACCTCCCAGAGGGTGGTCGCCAGTTCCAGCGCGGCCGCCAGCGGCGCCTGCCAGCCCTGGGCATACGCCTTGACGAGATGGCGCAGCGCGGCCTCGGCCTGCTCGATGCGCAGCGCGGGGAACAGCAGCCAGCGGTCCTCGAACACCGCAAGCCACTGATAGCCTTCACGGCTTGCGCCCTGATCGCCTGCCACCTCCCCGAGGCCGGGACGCGCATTGGCCATCAGCCAGTCGAGGTAGCCGGCCAGCAGACGATGCGGCTTGCCGAGCTTCTTGTAGCGCCCTTCCTTGCCGGGCTTGAGGGTGCCGAAGTGGGTCGCCTCCAGCGTGGCCAGCAGGCGGCTTTCGCCCTCGGCGTCATCGCGCAGCTGCTGACGGCTGACCAGACGCGTGGTGAGGGTCACGCGCAACATCTCGCCGCCCTCATCCTGCATGATCAGCGGTACCTCGAGGGTGCGCGGCGGCAGCGAGAGGGCATCGCTGAGCTGGTCACGCCAGCTGGCCAACTGCTGATCCAGGCGCTTGAGGCGCGGTTCGATCAAGGCATCGGCAAAGCCCAGCGCCGGCAGCCGCCCGGCACGGCGCAGACGTTCGGCGGCCAGCGGCAATGACTGCCCGGCAAGCGCGGCGTCCAGCAGCTCGCGGGTCAGGGTGAAGTTCTCCAGCCCGTCGGGGGCGAAAGGTTCATTGTCTTCATCCGGCACCTCGGCATCGCGGAAGCGCACGCCGACGCGGTCCAGCCCCAGCTGCCAGGGGCGGCGCAGGAAGCGCGCCAGCGAATCTGCGCCGAGGCGCAGATGGGACTCCGGCGCCTGCTCCACCAGCTGCCTCAAGGCAGTCGCTGCCGAATTCGCCTCGGCCTCACTGGAGTTTTCCTGATTCTTTTCAGTTACTTGAGCCTGACCCGCCGCGCGATACAGGCTCGACCAGCTGGCGTCATAGCTGAACAGATCGACGGCCGCTGCCTGGGAGGCATGGAAATAGCGCCGCGAGAACGGCTGCAGCGGGTGTTCGGTGATCAGGCGCTCTCGCAGCGCCGCCTCCCGCGAACGCTTGGCGGAGTGCGGCTGCTCGGGCTCCCAGCCCAGCTCGATGTAGTCGAGCAGTTCACCGACCAGCACCGAGGGCGGCCGCTCGCCGTTGTCGCGCTGGTCACGCCCGACCCACGAGATCGACAGGCGATCCCGCGCCGCCAGCAGCGCCTCCAGGAACAGGTAGCGATCATCGTCGCGGCGTGAGCGGTCGCCCGCCTGCGGGCGGCTGGCCATCAGGTCGAAATCCTGCGGCATGCGCACCCGCGGGTAGTCGCCATCGTTCATGCCCAGCAGGTGCACTTCGCGGAAGGGAATCGCACGCATCGGCATCAGGGTGGCGAAGTTGACGCGCCCGGCGAGGAAGCGCTGGGCGAGACCGCCGCTGTCCAGCTCGCCGCGCAGTGCCTCGCGCACCACCTTGAGCGACAGACAGCCCTCGAAACCGGCCTGCTGCCAGCCCTTGTCGAGGCGTGAGAGCGCCGCCTGCAGACGCGCCAGAATGTCGAATTCCTCGGCGCTGTCCGGGCTGAGGCTCTCCTCCCACAGCCGCTGCAGCGTGGTGGCCCAGTCCGCCGGCGTACGCGAGGTATCCAGCCAGCGCCGCCAGCGATCCAGGCTCTCGATCAGCTCGCCGACCTTGCCTGCCAGCTCGGCCTCGAGACCGGCCACTTCATCGAAGGGCACCACGCCGTCGAAGCTCAGGCCGTTCATGTCGACAAGGCCGTCCATCAGATCATCCACCTGGCCATCCATCAGGTCGGCGCTCTGCTCATCGCCAACTCCCCCCTGCGGCGGTCCACCGGCCGCCGGGGAGCCGGCCTCCGGGGCGCCGGCCGCCGGGGTGCCGGTGGCGTAGCCCAGCAGCATGCGCTCGAGCCCGAAGCGCCAGCTGTTCTCGTCGAGGGGCATGAAGCCGAGCTGCTCGCGGTGCTCGCCGGAGAGTCCCCAGCGCACGCCGCTGTCGGCCAGCCAGCGCCGCAGACGCTCGAGCTCGCCCTCCTCGATGGCGAAACGACGCCGGAAGGCGGCGACATCCAGCGCATCCAGCACCTCGCTGACGCCGAGACGGCGCTCCGGCAGCTCCAGCAACATCAGCACCAGCCCGAGCAGCGGATTGGCCTGACTGGCCACGCGGTCGGCGATGGTGAAGGGAATATGGCGCGGATTGCCCGACGGCAGCTGACCGAACACCGCCTCGATATAGGGGGCATATCGGTCGATGTCCGGCACCATCACCAGGATGTCGCGCGGCCGCAGCGGCTCGCCCTCGCCACGTTTCTCGGCATCATGGGCGCGCTCGAAGGCCGCCAGCAGGCGGTCGTGGAGGATCTCGACCTCACGCAGCGCCGAGTGGGCGCTGACCAGACTGATGGAGTCGTCATCGGCCGCGAGCACCCGCGGACTGCCCTCGGCCAGCGCACGCTCGCCGGGGTGGACCAGCTCGAGTATCTCGTCCTGGATCTGCTGCAGCAGCGGTGCCTGCTCGGGTGGCGTGTCCTCGCTGATGCGCGGCACGAAGACGTCCAGCTCGAGATCGAAGCCGCTGTCGCGCCCCGACAGCGCGCTCTCGAATTCATACAGGCTGACGATGAAGTCACGCCCCTGTGCGCCAAGCCCTGCCAGCAGCGGGTTGGCCTTGAGGTGCAACTCCTCCTCCGCCAGCCCGATCAGCGCCGGCGCCTCGGGGTGACGGGCACGCTGTTGCGCGAGGCGCTCGCTGTCCATGCGCTGGCTGTCTGCTCGCGAACTGCGCCGCACGGCTTCTCGGTCGGAGACGATATCGCCCCAGTAATGGCGGCAGGGATTGGTGATCATCAGGTAGATGTCCATCACCCCGGACAGCGCATGCAGCGCATCCAGCGTTTGGCCCGGCAACGCCGAGATACCGAACACGAACAGGCGTGGCGGCAGTGGATGACGACGTGTCGAGGGCAGTGTCTCCAGCGCGCGCGCCGCCGCGACGAAGCGACCATGCAGGGCGGCGCGGTGATGCTGGCGGCTGCTGGATGGCGCATCGGCCAGTACCGCTCGCCACAGTGCCGGCTGCCACTGCTGGCTGTCCGGCAGGTTGTCGGGCAGCAGATTGGCCGGCAGCTCGCTTGCGGCCTGCTGGCGCGCGAAGGCATCCCGGAAGTTGTCGTCTTCAAGCCCGCTCTCCCAACTGCGCACCCACTCGGGGCGATAGTTGAGGTACTGATCGAACAGGTCCGCCAGCTGGCAGGCCAGCTGCCACTGCTGACGCTCAGCCTCCGGGCCTTCGGGCAGCGCTGGCAATGCGTCCTCACCGACCGCCTCGATCAACTGGCCACGCTCATCGCGACACAGATAATCCCTGAGCGGCGCATAGCATTCGGCCTGGGATTCATCGGCCAGCAGCCCCGGCAGCAGGCGCAGCAGACGCCAGGCAAGCGGGCCCTTGTCGAAGGGCGACAGTTCCGGAATCTCGTCGCCCAGCACGCCACCCAATACCCCGCGATAGGCACGCCACACGAAGCTTGAGGGCAGTGGAAAATCCACCGAGGCGGCGATGCCATCGGCCTCGGCCAATGACAATCTCAGCCATTGGGCCATGCCGTTGGACTGGACGAGGAAGGTTTCCGGCACCAGCGGAGGCTGAGGCGCGGCCTTGATCACCTTGAGGGCCAGATCGCGCAGGTCCTCGAGGTGATTGGCGTGAAGAACGGTAAACATGCGGGCATCCTGCTGGGAGTGACAACCCGGCCATCGTGGCCGTGGCAAGCCGCTGCGCGGAAGAGACAATGAATGGTTCTATCCTAGCGTCGCCGTGGCGCCGGCCCAAACGAAAAACGCGCACCACCCAGAGGGTGATGCGCGTTTTCAGGCAGAGGCAGGCCACAAGGGCCTGCCTCTCATCCTGCGATAGCAGACACGCTGATCAGACGATGCGCATCAATTCACGGCCGCGCGGGCTGATCGCCAGCCACAGGCCGAGCACCACGCCCATCAGCGACAGCGCCGCCACGTACCAGGTGGGCGACAGCGGCGAGACGGTCATCATCAGCGAGACCAGAATCGGCGTGAAGCCACCGAAGATGGCGTAGGCGACATTGTAGGAGAACGAAAGGCCAGTGAAGCGCACCGCCGGCGGGAAGCCGCGGATCGCGATGCTCGGCACCGCGCCGACGATGCCGACGCTGAAGCCGGTCAGGCAGTAGAGCGGCACCAGCAGGCTGGGGTCTGAGTGCATGGTGGCGAGGAAGACCCAGTAGGTGATGCCCAGCAAGGCGCTCCACAGCACCAGGGTGACGCCGGCGCCGATGCGATCGACCATGTAACCGGAGACGATGCAGCCGACGCACACCGCCACGATCGCCAGACTGTTGGCGGAGAAGGCCGCGGCACGGCTCAGGCCCTCGAGGCCCGCGATCAGGCTCGGCGTCATCAGGATCACGACCACGATGGCAGCGGTCAGAATCCAGGTGACCGCCATCGCCACGGCAATCGCCGGACGCTGTTCCCGCAGGATCATCTTCAAGGGCAGCTCGGCGGCCAGCGCCTTCTTCTGCTGCATCTCGGCGAATACCGGCGTCTCGTGCAACCAGCGACGCAGATAGACCGAGAACAGCCCGAACACGCCGCCGATGATGAACGGAATCCGCCAAGCGAAATCACTGACCTCTTGCGGGGTGTAGACACTGTTGATGGCGCTGGCCATCAACGAGCCGAGCAGGATGCCCCCCACCAGACCCATCGAGAGCGTGCCGCAGGCCAGGCCATTGTGACGCGGTGCAACGTGCTCGCTGACGAACACCCAGGCACCCGGCACCTCACCGCCTACCGCCGCGCCCTGGAACAGACGCAGGATGATCAGCAGCAGCGGCGCCCACATGCCGATGACGGCATAGGTCGGCAGCATGCCCATCAGCAGGGTCGGCAGCGACATCATGAAGATGGAAAGCGTGAACATCTTCTTGCGGCCGAGCGTATCGCCGAAGTGGGCCATGATGATGCCACCCAGCGGGCGCGCCAGATAACCGGCGGCGAAGATGCCGAAGGTCTGCACCTGACGCAGCCACTCGGGAATGTCGGGCGGGAAGAACAGCTGGCCGACGACGGTGGCGAAGAACACGAAGATGACGAAGTCATAGAACTCGAGGGCGCCGCCGAGAGCGGACAGACCGAGAACCTTGATGTCACCACGCTTGAGCGAATTTTCGTTTGGCAAATCGTGTGCAGCGGGGGCGGAGCCCGCTGCGGGGACGGAATCGTTCATGGATCTCTGTTTAGCGGGGGCTGGTGTCCAGCGATGGTCAAGGGTGATTCACGCGTCGCACATCTTGTCTTGGAGGCTTTCAGTCGGGGAGACATCATCTTGTCGGGAGACATCATCCAACCGAGAGACATCATCGATCACGGAGCGGAAGTCGTGCTGATGATGACTGAAAGCACCGGGGTTGCCCCGGAGGCGTGGCGATCATGCGGAATCCTGCCAGCGTACGACGCATCACTGTATTGCAAAAAACACAATACAGATCGATGCAATCATGCGTCTCATGTATCGCGTCCAGAGTAGCAAAGGCGACCTTGGCTGGGTAGCGTTCGCTCACTGTTTGGCAGGGGTATTGCGGGAAATCACGCCGACCTTGCCAAGAGTTGGCATGAAAAACCCCGGCGCCTCGAGAAGGCGGACCGGGGTGGTGATCGTCATCCTGTGCAGTTCAAGCAATGAGGGACGTGGTGGGTGTCATGCAGTGAGTCATCTTCTCTCGCCTGCCGGGCGACGCCCGAGGCTCAGGTTCAGGTTCATCGACAAGCGTCAGCTGCAGTAGCCCCAGCCTTCCAGGCGCTGGCGAATGTCCTCGACCCGCTGGCGGTTCTTGCCGAGATCGGAATGCCCTCTGCGCGAGACGCTGCGCACATGGCAGACCCCCTCCTCTTCATTGCAGACGATTTCCACATCATCGACGAAGCCCAGCACGGGGGTGTGGAACTCGGCGTGCAGATAGCCGCCATCTTCGCTGACGATTTCAGCATGACCCATCGATTCTATGATGCCGTGCAACTTCTCCATCGCACTGACGCAGCAATCCTGCGGCATCGGGAGTGGCGCGACATAATGCTTGCTGTCAGTGGCCTGGGAACTGACCCCGTTGGGGGTGCTGGGAGCCGGAGCCAGCATGCCATCATGCAGGCCGAGATTGTCGGGACGAGGTGAAGCAAAAAGACCTTGGCGCATTTCGAATCCTTCCTGTCATCTCTGGGCGTCGGTAACAGCATCCTCTGTCACCAGCCTGATTGTTATCCAAGTCAGCTTGAAGACGTTGCGAAGACTGTGCGCAAGAAAGCCCCGTGCGGGCTTCTCCGCTGATGTGATTCGCTTGAGGCAACTCCCACACGCTGCCATCGCGTGGGTTTGTCGGTGAATGACAAGGGCCTCGACTTTCAGCGTAGCGACTTTTGTCGATTTTGCCCGTGGAAGGCCTTGATCCAGATCATCTGCCTGATAATGCGCCGCACCTTGAGCGGCTTGAGGCCGCGCCCTCTTCCGCCCCAGCGAAGCCAGACCGTACACTGGGCAGCATTTCACCCGGCCCGGCTTGCCCCAGCCGCCGGCCAGACGACTTCGCAAGGACCCCATCGTGAGCTTCCGCTTTCTGCACACTTCCGACTGGCATCTCGGCCAGAGCTTTCACGGCCAGAGCCGTCACGTCGAGCATGCTGCCTTTCTCGACTGGCTGCTCGGGCAGCTCAAGACTCTGGCGCCGGATGCGCTGCTGATCGCCGGAGACCTGTTCGATGTGGTCAACCCGAGCCTGGCCGCCCAGGAACTGCTCTACGACTTCATCGTGCGCGCCCACGAGCAGGACGCGGCGCTGGAGATCGTGATGATCGCCGGCAATCACGATTCCGGCTCGCGCATCGAGCTGCCGGCCGCGTTGTTGGCACGTCTCAAGACCCATGCGCTGGGTCGCGTGCGCTGGGTGGATGACTCCGCCGACGGCGGCGATGCCCACAGTCTCGACTGCCAGCATCTGCTGGTGCCCCTGCATGATCGTGACGGCAAGCGCCGCGCCCTGTGTCTGGCGGTGCCCTTCCTGCGCCCGGCCGAGGTCACCGGCCTGAGCAGCGGCGAGCAAGCCGAGCAGGGAGGAGAAGCAGCAGGCAAGGCCGAACGCACCCGCAGCGAGGCCTACCGCGACGGCGTGGCCCGCGTGCACCAGCAGCTGGTCAGTGCTGCGCGCGCCGCCCGACAGCCCGGCGAGGCGCTGATCGCCATGGGCCATGCCCACATGCGTGACGGCGAGGTGTCCGAGAACAGCGAGCGCCCGATCCTGATGGGCGGCGAAGAGGCGCTCTCGACCAGCCTGTTCCCCGACGACATCGCCTATGTGGCACTGGGCCACCTGCATCGCCCGCAACGCGTAGGCGGCGAGGAGCGCATCCGCTATTGCGGCACGCCGCTGGCGATGGACTTCTCCGAGGTCGACTACGGTCACCGCATCCTCGATGTCACGCTCAACAATGAAAGCCTGGAGAAGGTCGAGGAGCATCGCGTGCCCTGCCATGTCGCGCTCACGCGCGTCGGGCCTGCGCCCCTGGCCGAGATCACCACCCAGCTCACGGCACTGGTCGCCGAGGCGCAGGCGGATCTCGAGCCGACACGCTGGCCGTGGCTGGAAGTGACCGTGCAGCTGGAAGCCCCACTGATCGACCTGCGCGCCCGTATCGAGGCACTGCTGGAAGGCGCGCCGCTGCGTCTGATCAAGCTGGTCACCCGCTACCCGGCACCCAGTGCCGAGCATCGCGCGCCGAAAGGCGTGAAGCTCGATGAGCTGGGGCCGATGGGGCTGTTCGAGCGTCACTATCGCGCCACCTATGACAGTGAGCCGGACCCGACGCTGATCGAGGATTTCGCCCAGCTGCTCGAGGAGGTCGAGGCCGCGCGCGAGACGCGCCTCGAAGGCGAGCCGACCACCCGGCCCGCTCGCAAGGCCGACAAGGCGGCTTCGATAGACAAGGCTGGCACGGCAGACAAGGCCAAAGGAGGTCAGGCATGAAGATTCTCGCCCTGCGCCTCGACAACCTGGCGTCGCTGGCCGGCGCACATGAAGTCGACTTCGAGAAGGCGCCGCTGTCCGATGCCGGCCTGTTCGCCATCACCGGTCCCACCGGGGCCGGCAAGAGCACGCTGCTCGATGCCCTGTGTCTGGCGCTCTATGGCACCACGCCGCGCCTGCGCCAGACGCCGAGTGGCGGCCAGCTGGAGGATGTCGGCGAGCATCAGTTGACGCTCAAGGACCCGCGCAGCCTGCTCCGGCGTGGCTGCGGCGAAGGCAAGGCCGAGGTGGATTTCATCGGCCGCGACGGCCTGCGCTATCGCGCCAGCTGGACGGTCAGCCGCGCGCGCGGCAAGCCCGGCGGGCGCCTGCAGAATGCCAAGCAACATCTCCAGCTGCTGCCCACCGGCGATGACACCCAGCCGGCTCAGACCCTCAACACCACCAGCAATGACGCCAAGGCGTTGATCATCGACAGGCTGGGGCTGAATTTCGAGCAGTTCACCCGCGCCGTACTGCTGGCGCAGAGCGAGTTCAGCGCCTTCCTGCGTGCCAATGACAATGAACGCTCGGAGTTGCTGGAGAAGCTGACCGATACCGGCCATTACTCCGAGATCTCGATGGCCGCCCATGAGCGCGAGCGCGCCGCCCGCGAGGCCGTCAATGAACTGGAGCGCAAGCTGGAGGGCCAGCTGCCGGCCAGCCCGCAGGAACGCCAGGCGCTCGAGGAGGAGGTCCGTCTGCGCCAGACGGCCATGACCCGGCTCAGCGAACAGCATGATGCGCTGACGGCCTATCACCAGTGGACCACCACGGCGGGCGAGCTCGAACAGGCGCTGCGTCAGGCGCAGCAGGAGCAGACCGAGGCCCACGCCGCCAGTGATGGGCTTTCCCGTCAGCGCGAGCAACTCAGCGCCCTGGAGGCCCTCGCGCCGATTCGCCCTGCCCTGCTGCGTCTCAAGGCGATCGCGCCGCAGCATGCGCAGCTGGTCACGCAACTGGCCCAGCTGGAGCAGCAGCTCGGCACTCTGTCGCCTAGGGTTGAGCAGGCCAGAGCCGCCAGGCACACCGCCGATGAACGCATGCAGCGCTGTGATACCTGGCGCGGCGAGCAACTGCCGAAGCTTGAAGAGGCACGTCAGGTGGCCTCGCGCCTTTCGCAACAACGCGAAGCACACGCCAGCCAGCAGAGTGAACAGCACCGCCTGCGCGACACGCTCGGCCAACATCAGCAGGAGCTGGAGGCACAGGATCGCCAGCGCCAGCAGCTGGAGCAACAACTCCAACAGCTGCAGGCGACGCTGGTCGACGAGTCCGGCCAGCCGCTGAGCGATGCCGAAGATTATCGTGACCAGCTGCAACGTCAGCGCGATGCACTACTGGAGCTCAAGCCCGTACTCAGCGAGCAGATCAGTGGTCTGGCCCGCCGTGATGAGGTGCAGCAGCGTCTTGTCGAGCTGGAGCAGCAACTGCCCCGACAGCAACAGGCGTTGCGGGATGTGGCTGCCCGGCAGGCGCAGGCATTGCAGGCCCGCGATCAGGCGCGTCACGAGGAAGACGCCGAGCGCCGCCAGCAGGAGCAAGAGCGTCTGGCGCGCAGCGACAACGTGATGGCGCTGCGCCGCGGGCTGGTCCAGGGCGAGGAGTGCCCGGTGTGCGGCAGCCACGAGCACCCCGCCGCCGGCCAGGCCGCACCGGCCGAGGCGCTGATCGCTCAGCTGGAGCAGCAGGCTCGCGAGCGCCTTGACCAGCGCCGCCAGGCCACGGCTACCGCGCAGCAAGCCATGGAGACGGCCGGTCACGAGCACGCCCGCCTCGAGCAGCAGCTCGGCTATCTGCAGCAGGAACAGACCCAGCTGCACACGGAGCTGCAACGCCTGCAGCAGCAGGCGCAGAGCTGCCAGACGAATCTGACCGACCTTCTGGCCCGGCACTCGCTGTCAGAGCAACCCCAGCTTGCCCCCTTGCCGCAGCTGCCGGCTGCCCACGCACTGCAACTGATCGAGCAGCGCCTTGGGGAACTGGACGCCCGCCAGAACACACTGGTGACGACACTGCGTCAGCTGACGCCGCTGCGTGAGCAACGCCAGGCACTGGCAACACGCCATGCCACGCTGACGACGCAATGCCAGCATGGCGAAGCACAGCTTCAGCAGTGCGAGACGCACATCACTGCGCTGGCGCGCGAGATCGAGCAACTCAGCGCCACGCTTGCCCAGCAGCTGAGCGCAGACCCCAAGCGGCAGCATGCCAGCGTGAGCGACTGGTCCGACTGGATCGAGTCGCTGACCACTCGGATGCGCAACGAGCAAGAGGATGCGCGGCAGGCACTGCAGGAATTGAGCGACCAGCAACAGCAGCTGACGCAGCAGCAGGCCAACCTGCAGCAACGCCAGACGGAGCTGCGCGAGGAGCAAGACTCGCTCGACCGCGAACGCGTGCATTGGCAGGCCGCGAATCCCGGCCTGGATGACGCGCGCATCGCGGAGTTGCTGGCCGTCGAGGATCACGAGCTGCAGGCACTGCGCCAGCAACTGCGCAGCGCCCACGAGCGCGTCGCACGCGCGGATGCCCTGTGTGATGAGCGCAATGCGCGTCAGCTCAAACACTGGCAGGCCGCTCGGACCTCCAGCTGGCAGGCAGCACTCGAACAGCTGGCAGCACTCGAGCAGCTGGCAGCGCCCGCCGTGGAGACGTCAGGAGCAGGTACCGCTGGAGAAGGTCCGGCGAGAGTAAGCACGGCGAGAGAAGGCACCGCAGGAGACGGAGCTTCAGGTACGGAAGAGACGGGCGTCATTCGCGCCCAGGCCCAGCAGGCCCTGGCGCTGCATGCTCGCTTGCAGGCCCATGTGCAACCCCCGCAAGAAGATGCCGCTGGTGCGCCGGAGGATGCGAAGCCACAGCCCGAGGAAGATACCCACGCGCTTGGCGAGGCGTTGGTCACTCTGATCGCGGCGCTCAAGACACCCCTCACTGCCGTGCGCGAGGCCCATCAATCGGCGCAGGCGGCGATACTCAATGATGATCAGCGACGCAGCGGCAGCGCCGAACTTGGCGAGCAGCTGGCCCGCGCCCGCGCAGTCCATGAACGCTGGGGCGCGCTGTCGGAGCTGATCGGCAGTGCCGGTGGTGCCAAGTTCCGCACCATCGCCCAGGCCTTCAACCTCGAGCGCCTGATCGAGCATGCCAATCTGCATCTGGCCAATCTGGTTCGTCGCTATCGTCTGGCGCGCGGCGCCAGCCCGCTGGGACTGGTGGTGGTGGATACCGAGATGGGTGACGAGCTGCGCAGCGTGCATTCGCTGTCTGGCGGCGAGACCTTCCTGGTCTCACTGGCGCTGGCGCTGGGCCTGGCGGGCATGGCCTCCGGTGAGCTGCGCATCGAATCGCTGTTCATCGATGAAGGCTTCGGTAGCCTCGACCCGGATTCGCTGGCCCTGGCGATGGAGGCGCTGGATGGCCTGCAGGCCAGCGGCCGGCGCGTCGGGGTCATCTCGCATGTGGCCGAGATGCATGAACGCATTCCGGTGCGTATCGCGGTGCGCCCCTCGGGCAACGGCCAGAGCCGACTGGAGATTGAGGGCTGACTGTCGCTAGGCATTACGTAGCCGCTTGAGGCGCCGGCTGGCGAGCTGGTCCGCCAGTCGGGTCGGCTCGGGCAGCTTGGTCTTGCCCAGACAGTGCAGGGTCATCGCCAGCGCCGTGTCCAGGTTCATGCGCTGGCCCGGCGAGACGAACACCGGCTTGACCTTCGCGCGCGAGCGCAGCACGGCGCCCAGCTGGCTGCGCTGTTCGCGTTTGGGCAGCTCGCTATTCTCGATGATGCCGAGCTCGCCATCCGCCTCACGCACGCGATCGGTCAGCGCGACCCAGTCGCCGCGCTCATCGCCCGGTTCGCCATGCTTGCCACACAGACGCTTCTTGGCCACGCCGAAGGATGGCAGGTCACACCACAGGCCGAGATGCGCCGCCACGCCCAGGCGGCGCGGGTGCGCGATGCCATGGCCGTCCACCATCAGGCATTCGGGCGCACGCTCCAGCGATTCGAGGGCGGCGATGGCGGCGGGCAGCTCCCGAAACGACAGCAAGCCCGGAATATACGGCATGCGTGTCGGCTGACGGATCAGCTGCTGCTCGAGGGGCTCCAGCGTCGCCAGATCCAACGTCACCACCGCCGCGCGTGTCACCTCGCCCTCATCCTCGAAACCGATATCGACACCGGTGATGGTCGCTGGCCACTCGCCGGGGCTTGCTCCCCAGGGCGGTGTCAGCGTCAGTCGAGTGGCCATTTCGCGTTGCTTGGCAACGGCGGCGGCAGGGTCGAGATTCCAATCGTGCAGTGCTGTCATCCACTCACTCATGCATTCCCTCTCGGTGGTTGCGGGTCTCTCTCCACCAGATGCTATCGATCGCCCTCACCTTCAAGCTGCTTGCCCAGTGAACGCAGCACCTCCGCCGCCTGATTGCGGAAGGTGTCCAGCCCGTTGCCGACCTCCCCCATGCTGCGTTCCAGCTGGCGTGACAGGCGATTGGAAAGCGGCTGGTCCGCACGGGCCATCAGCTGCTCCGGCGTAATGTCGAGCACCAGGCGGTAACGGATGTCGCCGGGCGCCGCGGCCGCCAGCGGGTCACTGACCGCCTCACGGGTGAAGCGCGCGAAGTCGATGCTGGCCGCCTTGTCACCGCCGTCAGGGCGAATCAGCAGGCGATGGATCTGACCACGCGTATCGCTGAGCACATCCTCGACCTTGCCCAGCGCCTCGCCCTGCGGTGAGACCACCGGCGCCAGACGCAGGGCCTCCAGCGAGACCAGCGGGACGCGAATCTCCGGCGTGGCGCTGCTGGCGGGCATGCCGGATTCGGCGTGGGCCGCACTGAGTGGCAGCCAGGGGGTCGCCAGCAGAGCGCACAGCAACAGCTGGCGGGCAGGCGTGGCCTGCAGGCCACGGCGCAAGGCATCGAGTGAAGAGATCATGTGGGCATCCTCGGGAAATGATGAGCGGTGGAGCTATGATGAGCGGTGGAGCTACGATGAGCGGTGGACCTATGCCAGCACAGGATACCAGCCCCGGTGACGCCTTTCGTCCAGGCACAAAAAAACCGGCACCTCGTGAGAGGTACCGGTCTTTTCAGAAGCCGTGGCCAGCACTGCGATCAGTGCCGACCCGACTCAGGCCTGATCAGGCGCGACGACGGTCGTCGTTGCCACCTTCACGGCGCTGCGGACGAGCGCCCGCACCGTCTTCTGCCAGTTCCAGCGGGCGGCCAGCGACGCGAGCACGCGCCATCTTGGACACGATGCTGGTCGGCAGACCGCTCGGCAGTTCCACGACACTGTGCGTGTTGCGGATGTCGATGCGACCGATGCGTGAACCTTCGATGCCGCCTTCGTTGGCGAGAGCGCCAACCAGCTGGCCCGGCTTGACGCCGTCACGATGGCCGACGGCCACACGGTAGAGCTTCATGCCTTCACGCGCGACCGGCGCGGAGTTGCGACGCTCACCGCGTTCCGGACGCTCGGTGCGCTCACCGCGCTCGGAACGCTCGTTGCGACGCGCACCCGGCTTCGGCAGAGACTGGATCGGCGTCTCTTCGGCGCGAGCCATCTTGACGAAGACAGCGGCCAGCTCGACCGGATCGTGACCTTCTTCGACCAGGCTCTGGACCAGAGCGCGGTGACCGTTGGAGCTGCTGCCCAGGGCTTCGACGACGCGAGCACGGAAGGCGGCGTCACGGTGACCACGGATCTCTTCTTCGCTCGGCAGCTGGCGTTCAGTGATGCGCTGGCCCAGGGCCTGCTCCATCCAGCGAACCTTGCGCATTTCGCGACCGCTGACGAAGGTGATGGCGCGACCTTCACGACCGGCACGGCCAGTACGGCCAGTACGGTGGACGAAGGATTCGCTGTCACCCGGCAGGTCGTAGTTGAAGACGTGGGTGATACGCGCCACGTCCAGACCACGAGCGGCGACGTCGGTCGCGACCAGCACGTCGACCTTGCCACGCTTCAGGCGAGTCACGGTGCGCTCGCGCAGGGACTGGTCCAGATCACCGGACAGCGCTGCCGCGGAGATACCGCGAGCGATCAGCTGTTCGACGACTGTGGTACAGGCGGCACGAGTACGCACGAAGACGATGGCCGCATCGACGGTCTCGACTTCCAGCAGACGGGACAGCGCTTCGAGCTTGGCGCCGCCTTCGACACGCACCATCATCTGTTCGATGGTGGAAGCGGTACGCGATTCGGACTTGATGGCAACCTTGACCGGATCAACCAGGTAGCGGTTGACGATACGCTCGATCTCGGTCGGCAGCGTTGCGGAGAAGAAGACGCGCTGCGCTTCCTTCGGGGTATCGGCGACGACGCGCTTGACGTCATCGATGAAGCCCATGCGCAGCATCTCATCGGCTTCATCCAGCACGAGGGCTTTCAGGCCGTTCAGGTTCAGGCTCTTGCGGTCCAGGTGGTCGATGACACGACCCGGGGTGCCGACGACGATCTGCGCGCCGCTCTTGAGGCTACGCATCTGCTCGCGGTAGTCCTGACCACCGCAGAGAGTGGCCACTTCCAGGCCACGCATGAACTGACCGTAACGTGTGAAGTTGACGGCGACCTGTTGGGCCAGCTCACGGGTCGGGGCCAGCACGAGAACCTGCGGTTCACGGCGGTCGAGGTCCAGACGGGTCAACAGCGGGAGTGCAAAGGCAGCGGTCTTGCCGGTACCCGTCTGTGCCTGGCCGATCATGTCACGGCCTTCGAGCAGACTCGGGATGGTCTGAGCCTGGATCGGGGACGGAGTTTCGTAGCCCAGCTTCTCGAGAGAGGTCAGGACGGCAGGCAGCAGGGCAAGATCGCTGAAGCGATCGACGACGGAAGTCGTGGTCATGTATATCTCACACCTAAATGGCTACAAGTAAGGCTTGCAGCTGAAGAATGGGTCGGGTTGAACCGACACGAAGCGTAAGGGCTCCGTCTGGCGATGCAGTCAGGCACGAGGCGCTGGCATCATCAGAAAAAACGTACGAGTGCTGGACGTCTTGGCATGGACGGGCCCGGGTTGCTCTGAAGGTGGACGCAATTCCACTTTCAGGCACAACGCTGCGGCGACCGTACAGCAACCAGAGGCTCTTCTACTCAGAGTCTCGGGGCGCTCCATCATGCACACTGTGGACAGGGACGGGTCTTGCATCGCGGCGGCCGGACATCGATCGAATCGAGGGGTCACGGATGGCTGGGGCAAGCTACGCCACGCGGTCCGGGAGGCGCGAAATTTCCGTCTGAAGGCCTGTCAATAAAGGCGATCACCGGCTTCGGCTACTCAGGATGGTGGGTCACTACATGCGAGGAGCTGGCATTCTAGCAGCCTCTCACGCATTCTGCATCCTTTCTTTTGACCTTGGTCGCAGGCCGCCCGCCCTCGGGCAGGCATGCGCCCCGCCATCACGACTCGCTGAACAGCCACCTGACAGGAGCCTGCATGACTGACGCGCAAGACCATGACGCCCCCTCTCCACAACATCCCGCCGAGCATGTCACCACGCTGTGGGTCGACGCCGATGCCTGTCCGCGCGCCGCGCGTGACATCCTGGTGCGCGCGGCGGAACGCACCGCGACCCCCACCTGGTTCGTCGCCAATCATCAGGTGCCGCTGCCGCGCTCGATGCACGTCAAGGCGCTGTCGGTCCCACAAGGGGCAGATGCTGCCGATCAGTTGATCGTCGAGCGCGCCCACCCCGGTGACATGGTGATCACCTCCGACCTGCCGCTGGCGTTGGAAGCGATCGAGAAAGGCGCGCTGGTGATGACGACCCGCGGCGAGGCGCTGGATAGCAACAACATTCGCGCCAAGGTGCAGATGCGCGATTTCATGGAGAGCATGCGCTCCAGCGGCGAGCACACCGGCGGCCCGTCCGCCTATGGCCAGCGCGAGCAACGCGACTTCGGCAATGCGCTGGACCGCTGGCTGGCCAAGATCAGACGCCCGACACCGCGCGCCTGACCCAACCACCGCTGCTCGTCATCAACTCGGGCGCCACCAGCTCGGCCGCGATCAACTCGGGCGCCATCAACTCAGACTTCAAGACCTCAGGCGTGGCGACGAATGCCCTGGCCCGGCAGACGCTCGCGGTCATGGGACGCGTCGAGCGCCAGGCTCGGGCCGACCGGCACGATAGCGGTGGGATTGATGGTCTGCTGACTGGCGTAATAGTGGGTCTTGATATGCGCAAGATCACAGGTCTCGGCGATGCCCGGCCACTGATACAGCTCGCGCAGATAGTGCGAGAGATTGGGATAGTCGGCGATACGGCGCTGATTGCACTTGAAGTGTCCGAAGTAGACGGCATCGAAGCGGATCAGGGTGGTGAACAGGCGGATGTCGGCTTCGGTCAGCCATTCACCGGTGAGATAGCGCGAGTCGGCCAGCCGGCGCTCCAGTGAATCCAGGCACTCGAACAGCGCCGTGAAGTGACGCTCGTAGACCTCCTGCCGCGTGGCGAAGCCGGTCTTGTAGACGCCATTGTTGACCTTGTCATAGACCTCGGCATTGAGGGCATCGATCTCGCCGCGCAGGTCTTCGGGATAGAAATCCAGATCATTGCCGGTCAGCGAATCGAAGGCGTCATTGAAGATGCGCACCAGTTCCGCCGACTCGTTGTTGACGATGCGACCGGTCTGCTTGTCCCACAGCGCCGGCACGGTGACACGGCCGGTGTAGTGCGGGTCAGTCAGGGTGTAGAGCTGGTGGTGATAGCGCACGCCATTGATCGGGTCACCGTTGGAGCCTTCTTCCTCAAGATAGCTCCAGCCATGTTCGAGCATCAATGGGCTAGTGTAGGACATGCCGACCAGCGGCTTGAGTCCCTTGAGAGAGCGCATGATCAGCGCGCGGTGCGCCCAGGGGCAGGCCAGCGAGACGTAGAGATGGAAGCGGTCTGCACTGGCGGGCACGGCCGCTTGTCCCTGCGGCCCTTCGAGCGGGGCATCGGGCGCCACGACCCAATCCCTGAGCCGCGCGCTCTCGCGCTTGAATTCACCGCCGGTGCTGTCGGTGTCATACCAGCGATCCTGCCACTTGCCGTCGACCAGTAAGCCCATCTTGCACGCTCCTTATATGGCTTGAGGGGATGCCACCAGCCTAAGAGCCGAGCGCGACAGCGCAAGCGAATTCACTGCGTGGCAACGATCGAGTTTCTCGAACGATCACGCCGCGCGCTCTTCTCAAGCCCTCACGCTTTTCAGACCCTATACGCTTTCAGGAGCGCCGCTCGCTTGCCTCCTGCTCGACGGCAGCGTGCAGCTGCGCCTTCATCGCCCGGACGGCAGGGCCCGCGCGATCATCGTCCGGCAGATAGAGCATCAGCGACACTTCGCGTTCGCCGCCATTGGCCAGCGGCAGTGGCAGCAGCCGCCCTCGGGCCAGGGCCTCGCTCATGCGGGTACGGGGCAGCCAGGCGAAGCCCAGCCCGCGTTCGGCAAGATCGACTGACGTGGCCAGGTGGCTCACCGTCCAGCGCGCCTCGGCCTTGAGCCAGCCGGCATCCATGCCGCTGGAACGACTGCTGTCGCGTACCACCAGCTGGCGATGCTGCACGAGATCACGCAGATCCAGCGGCCGCCCGAGGGCGTGCAGCGGGTGCCCCGGCGCCGCCACGGCGATGAAGGTTTCACGCAGCAACGGGGTGCCGAGATGGCCATCCAGCATCAGACCGCTGATCAACAGGTCCGCTTCCTTCTCCTCGAACAGCTCGCGCCCGCCGGTCAGCGTCGTCTCGTGCAGCTGGACACGCACCTGAGGGTAGGCCGTCGAGAAGGCTTCCAGCGCCCGTGCCAGCACATCCGGCGGAAACAGCTGATCCACCGCGATGGCGATCTCGCTCTCCATGCCCGCCGACAGCGCATCGGCCACATCCTCGAGTGCCCGCGCATTCTCGATCAGCTGACGCGCCCGGCGCAGCAGCAATTCACCCGCCTCGGTCAGCCGGACATTGCGCCCGACCGGCTCCAGCACCTGCACGCCCAGCAAGGCCTCGAGGCGATGCACGGCGTGATTCAGGGTCGAGGGGCTCTTGTGGATCGCGGCCGCCGCGCGCGCGAAGCTGCCGTGGTCCACCACGGCAGCCAGCATCTGCCACTGAGCCAGTGTCACGCGTGACGACATCGGGATTCCTCTTGCGGGGCGTGCGGGAATGCACGGGGCAATCGTGACATGCCAGACGCAAAAAACCAGACATCTGATACTGCGACCCGAGGGGAGCAAAAGAGCATTCTGTGCTGTCAGACTCCCGACAACTGGTCGCAATCCTCGGACATCAGGTTGGCATCCTCTAAATGCAGGAGGCCAAGTACGCTATTTTGCGTAACTTTACAAAATTTAACACTAAGCAGAATTTACTGCCTGAACAGCGTTTCCTAAGCAAAAATGGCGCTATTTTCGCCAGACCTCATGTTGCCGGTACCGCCAATTGCACCGTCAATGATCTAAACAGGGTTGAATTACTCATACTGGACATGCGTCCAGCCTATCGAACGATGGGAACCTTGGTTAAGGTTCGAATGCCTCATTGTTGCCATCTTTTCATTTCACATAACTTTATCGGTCACATATGCTGCGAATCCTTCATTCGCTCCCTCGCGCGCACAAGTATCTTCTTTTACCTGTTGCCACCATGGTTACCGTGCTGGGTGCTCACAAGCTTCTCGAAACATTCGATGCTCCGAATGTCTCTACGGCCTCACAGTCCATCGCCATCGACCTGGCCAGTGCGAATTCCAGCACCCCGGCCAAGCTGCCGCTGGCGATTGCTGCCGCCGATGACACTCAGTCTCCCCTGAGCCCGGCACAGCTCGGCAATCAGACAGCGGCCAGCTCGGCCTCCGGTGATATTCCGCTGGCAGCGCTGACGCCCAGCGAGATAGTCGCCATCGATTTCGACATGCCGACGCTGCTGACGGATGCCAACTATCATCCCGACAATCAGACGGCAGGCCCGATCGTGGCACTGGCGCCGGCGGCGGTGAAGACCGCAGAAGCCGTCATCGGCACCGCGACCGATGAACAGGCCGGCGGCACCTCCTATGACGACCTCTCCGTCGACCCGGTCGAGCTCGGCGAAAGCCCGACGCTGCAGACCGAGCTGGCAGCCGAGGAAGTCTATGTGCCCGAGTGGCAGACCTATACCGTGCAGGCCGGCGACACCTTCGCCGTGATGGCGGAGCGCTCGCTGGGCCTTGGCTACAGCGAAACCACGCGCATCCTCAAGGCCCTGCCTGACAAACGTGCGCTGACGCATTGGCGCATCGGCGACAACTTCGATTACAAGCTGGATGAAGACGGCAACCTGCTGGCGTTGCGCATCATGAAGGACGCGCGTCGCGGCTTCATGGTCAAGCGTGAGGCCGGCGGTGAAAGCTTCAATGTCGCCAAGATCGAGAAGGCGACCCAGGCCACTCAGCGCATGTTCGCCGGTACGGTCAGTGGCAGCTTCTCCCTGTCGGCAGAAGCCACTGGCCTGGGCGTCTCGGAAGTCAGCCAGCTGACCCAGGTGCTGGGCAAGAAGATCGATTTCCGTCGCGATACGCGCAAGGGTGACAAGTTCCAGGTGCTGGTCGAGTCCGACATGATCGACGGTACCAGCATGGATTCCCGCATCCTCGCCGCACGCTATGAAGGTTCTCGCAAGTCACTGACCGTGGTGCGCAACAGCAGCGATGGCCGCTACTACACCCCTGATGGCAAGGGCCTCGACCCGGCCTTCAATCGCTACCCGCTGGCGCACAAGGCGCGCATCAGCTCGCCGTTCAACCTCAGCCGTCGCCACCCGGTGACCGGACGCATCAGCCCACACAAGGGCACTGACTTTGCGGTGCGTACCGGCACGCCGGTGCTTTCCACCGCGGATGGCGTCGTCGAGCTGGTCGGCAACCACCCGCTGGCCGGTCGCTATCTGGTGCTGCGCATGGACAACGGCTACAAGACCCGTTATCTGCACCTTTCACGCCCGCTGGTCAAGAAAGGCGAGCGCGTGACCATGGGTGAGAAGATCGCCCTGTCAGGCAACACCGGCCGTTCCACCGGCCCGCACCTGCACTATGAGGTGATGGTCAACAACCGCCAGGTCGATGCCATGCGCGTTCAACTGCCGAACAACAAGTCTCTGTCCGGCAAGGCGCTCGCCAACTTCAAGCGTCAGTCAGAGAACATGCTGGCCAAGCTGGAAGCCGCCGACAACACTGGCGCCATCGCCAAGGCCTCCACCCCGAGCCAGGGTGACGAGAGCTAGACGCGAACTCAGGCGCGGGCCCGCAAGCACAGGGCCTGCGCCTGACATGAAATGCGCCTGACAAAAGAAAAGGCCCCTCACCTCACGGTGGGGGGCCTTTTCTTTTGTCGGTGTCTCATTGCCAGAGATCAGGTCACTTCTTCATACCCTTGTTGGAGGCCTGCTCCAGCAGCTCTTCCGCTTCGCTGCTCGCGCCCTTTTCTCGCATCCTGGCCACATCGGCATACAGGCAGACGTAAGCACCGCAGGACGCACAGAACACCTTGTCATCGGGATTGTGGACCTGCGAGACGCGGACTCGCTGGCTGCCACAGTCCGGGCACGGCTTGGGAATACGCAGTTCCTCGGAAAGATCGGACATGAAGCATTCTCCTGTTCGGTGTCTGGGCCGCTCGCCTTGAGGCTGGTCGATTGGCGTCTCCCCAATACATGGGGCCACTCACACGGCATGCAACCCCGCTGGCGGGGAGTCGCTCGTCATTCGGCTCGAGCTACCTCACCGAGATACCTCACCCAGGCACTGCCAGGCACTGCGCTCAGACGCAAAGCCCCGGCACGGTGGCCGGGGCTTGAGGGGCAGACGCGAACAGACAGATGTCACGCAGCGCTGATGCTGCCGGCAAGCGACTCATGGCTGGTGGCGTGGCTTGCGGTGTTGGACATGCGCGCGACGGGGCGCTCCGGCACACGATGCTGGCAGTGTGACCTAGCGCCATCACGCGTCAGGCGGAACTCTTCCTGCAGCGCCATCTCACGTGCCGCCAGGCGAAAATCGCCCATTGAACACAACGCATGGCCGTTGGGGCACTTGAGGATGTGATCATCCGGCAGATCACGGGCAGGCCAATCCAGCGCTTCGTTGCATTCGGGACACTGAGGGCCATTACGGGTCGGGACTGATGAGGTAAACATGCGCGAACTCCTTTTCGACGCAAAAGATGACGATGTCATGACCAGATTCTCAGTACAGAAAACATCAAGACGTGGCTCGGTTTGCGTGCGCATGATGGAGACAGATAGCGACAGACTCCATTGCACTTTCGGTTAGATGCCACAATTTTATCGCTGGTCAGTCTCTGCGCTCACGACTGCGAAAGGTATCGCGCAGAGCGCGGAACACACTTCATGGCAGAGCGACCGGCAAGAGTCTGACAGCACTATCTTACAGTCTGATAACACCTCGCGAATGACGCAGATCAAACGCATACCAGATCAGGAGGTATCCGCCGCATCGTTCTTCAGACGGGCGTCAGACGGGCATTCATGGGCTTGAAGCCAAAAAAATCCCGGCCAAAGGCCGGGAAAACACTCTCAGGCAGAACAGGACCTAGCGCGGAAGCAACGCGGCTCGCCCCAGGTCGACCAGGACGCTGAACGGTCGTCAGCGGTATCACGGAAATATCGACTCCACCTGCAGTGCCAGAAATTCAGTTTCGCTGCCTTGGGCAACAAGCCCGCTACCAGGGCGAAACAGCGAATCCGACTGGCACTGAGGTAAAAATTATTGTGCGCCCTCACACGCACTGGCGAACACTGGACCTGACAGGCGCTTGCTTCAGGCCGAGACGTCCAGCTGCTGGACCACCTTCTGCGCCATCAGGGCCGGGTCAATCACAGCTCGCTTGCGGGCACTGACTTCAAGGCGATCACGCAACATGAACCAGACACCCAGAAACTCATCACATTCTGCACAACTGACGATGTCATCATCTGCCGGGGAATCTTCGAGGTGAACCCGGTTGCTGCCACAGCGTGAACACTCCATGGGAACCTTGCGTACTGTGTTCATCTCGATGCCCTCCATTGGATCCATGATGAAAACCTTGTGCTCGAAACCGGTGGAGCGGGCGGCATGACGATGTGAAAACTTGCTGCAACCTGACAAGGGATTGAAAAAGCGGCTCAGCGGCTCCATCAATGTTGTATCAGGGTGATCTCCTGCCCCGCCGCGCTTCGACAGTTGCAAAGTTAGACACTTCCAAAACCTTGTACAAGTTTTAACACGTATCAGAACGTATCTGTATAGCTAATGTAGACGCATTGGCAGGCGTTTTCGTGTGCGCTGATCAAGCGTTTACCTCTCCCCATGCGCCCGCTATAGCACGAGAGCGCCCCGCCAGAGCTGTGTAACACTTCGCTACAAAAAAGCCTCTTTTGACGTGCAAAAACAGCTTGCTCCACTCGCCAGGCAGCCAATCAGCGAGCAGAAAAAGCCTTGGACGAGCACTGATTGCGACATATCCACGTGCATCGCCTCGACTTCATGCTTGAACGGCGCGGGCCTTGGCATGCACGCAATCCTTCAGCACCTCATCTCTCTGCTCGCCCCCTCTACTCGAACCCTTCGTCAGAGCCCTGCTGACAGAGCACTTGCGGGCGGCCTGTTCGCGACAGTTATGGAGCACCAGAAAGCTCACTCTCTTGGCACGACGACATTGCCCCTTTACACCTTGCATATGACAGACAGAGGAATTCTCGTACAAGTTTTTCTTCCACCCCCTTGAAACTTGTCGGTCTCGTCAAGATCTCAGTGGGTAGGGTCATGGTTCTGGCGATTCATTTGCGCCACGAGCGAGAAGAAAGCGCTTGATGGACCGGACCAGAAGTACCGATTCAACACGCAAGGAGTACGGCATGAGCAATATGAACCGCAAACAGATTCTGGGTGCGATCACCGCGACCACGCTGCTGTCCACTACCAGCATGGCCATGGCTAGTCCGCAGGGGCTCTACTCCGCAGATGAGCTGATGGATGCCGATGTCTACCTGCAGAACGATGACAACAACGTGATCGGTGAAGTCGAGGACGTCCTGCTCGACGACAATATGCAGGTCGCCGCTCTGGTCGTCGAAAGCGATGACTCCATGGGACTGGACGAGAACCAGTACGTCGTGGAAACGGGCAAGTTCACCCTCGAGACCGAACAGGGCGATGATCTGGATGCCCTGGAATACCGCATCCACCTCGACATGGATGTGAGCGAGTTCGAGCAGCAGCCGAACTACACCACCGACTGGTGGCAAGACACGCGCAAGAGCGCCGCAGCGGCCTGGGATGAAACCAAGAACACCGCTGCCAGCGCCTGGCAGGACACTCGTCAGGCGACCGCCAATGCGCTGACCACCGCCGGCAATGCCATCAGCGGTGCCGCCAATGACACTGAGCAGGAAATGGAAGAAGAGACTCAGTGATAGCGACCCTGCAAGAGATCACCCGAACCGGATGATCCGCGCCAATGCAGAGGAAAACGCCTCATGCCCCACGGCATGGGGCGTTCGTGGTTCAGGACCACGAGAAATCACGCCATTGATGCACTGGTGGGGGGAAAGAAGGGAAACAAGAGAAAGAAAGAACAGCAAGAGAGGCCGAAGTGACAGGCACAAAAAAAGCCGCCATTGGCGACTTGTCGGGGCACTGGATCTTTTGAGCATCAGCTGAATGTAACCCCACTGGAAGGCATGCATGGTGGGCCCAGCAGGACTTGAACCTGCGACCAATCGATTATGAGTCGAGTGCTCTAACCAACTGAGCTATGGGCCCATGCAGCGCGCATATGATAGCGAAAGCATGAGCCTCGGGAAAGCCCGAAAACTCAACAACATAGCGATTTCCCCCTCCCGGCTGCGGCGCGAGATGTGCGTTGATCATCCCCGTCAGCCTGCGGCTGCGACGAGTGTCGCGAACCCTTGGAGCCGCCGCCTGTCCAATGTCCCATCTGCAGCATCGAATCTTTTCCAGGCGCTCATGGCGGGCCTCGCCCGATCAAGCCCCTGGCCATCAGGAGTCATGACATGTCATTGCCTTTCTCTCGCTGGACCCGCGCCCTGAGTCGCACGCTTGCGCGTCGCTCGACCGGCAAACCCGCCAGCCGCCTCACCGCCACAGCCGCCAAAAGCCGCTTCGGCGCCCCGATCAAGGCCGCGGCACTGGCCTTCGCCATGAGTGGCATCGGTGTCAGCCTGCCGACACAAGCCGCCTGGCAGCTGGTGCCCAATAGCAGCGGCGCCACCGCGACGCTGACCGCGCAGGGCAGCCAGGGCAATGTGGAGCACGTGCATCACCTCAATGGCCTGAGCGGCACCGTGGGAGATGACGGCAAGATGAGCATTCCCTTGAGCGTCGGCCAGACCGACCTGCTCGACAAGGTCGGCGAGCTGCCGCCGTGGCTGTCCGGCGTCAGCCAGATGCGCCTGGCCACGCTGACCCTGAATCTTGATCCGCTGGCCATCGCGGCGCTGGAGCCCGGTCAGACGACGCGCATGCAGGTGCCCTTCTCGGCAACCGATGGCAACCGCACCCACCGCGAGACCCTGCCACTGGAGGTCACCCGTCAGGATGCCACCCACCTGACCTTCATCAACGCCGACCCCATTTCACTGGACAGTGCAGAAGTCGCCAGGAATCAGGTCGGCAGCACCCTGCTCAACCTGCTGGGCTACGGCAAGCTGGTCGGCGACATTCCCGTCACGCTGCAGGGCGAGATGGTCGACCAGTAACCTTCAGCGCGACGCCGCCAGGCAAGCACGGCCACGTCGCGAGCACGTTCATCGAGTCATCAGAACCGCCCCACGGGGCGGTTTTTTTGTGCCGGTAGCAGTCGAGGATGACGGCCTGCGCCAGCCAGCGAGGGCGCGCATGACGGCGATGGTCAGCCCTCATGGCCCCACGACATAAGAGAATGATAAAAATAATTCTCATTCATGGTTCAGAAAGCTGTCATCTGAACGTCTACCCACAGGAGAGAACGACGAACAAGAATCATTCCTATATAAATCATTCCGGATGGAACACCGCGCTCATGAAAGACTCCGCCGCACATAAAGCCACTCGCTCCCTGCTGATGACCCTGCCCAGGCACCCTCTGGCACTGGCGATTGGCCTTGGCCTGCCCTTCGCCGGTCAGGCCATGGCGGCCGACCACCGTGAGTCTCAGGACGAGACCCTCGACACCATGACGGTGACCACCACAGCGGCTACCAAAACCGACACCGGCTATCTGGAAACCCCCCAGGCCGTCTCCACCATCACGCGCGACGATATCGACAAGCGCGCAGCCGAGACAGTCCAGCGTGCCGCGGACTACACGCCGGGCGTCTTCACCAACCAGATCGGTGCCTCCAACCGCTATGACTATCTGGTGCTGCGTGGCTTCTCCGATGGCAGTGTCAGCAACACCTTTCTGGATGGTCTGAAGCTGATGGGCGACTCGGGCTCCTACAGCTCGATGACCATCGACCCCTACTTCCTCGACAGCATCGAGGTGGTGAAAGGGCCATCTTCCGTCCTCTACGGTCGCTCCTCCCCGGGCGGTCTGGTCGCGATGCAGTCCAAGCGCCCCGAGTTCCAGGACTCCGGCCAGGTCCGCTTCACCGTCGGCGACGACAACGAACGCAGCGCGGCCTTCGACCTCACCGGCCCACTGGATGACGAGCAGCGCATCGCCTATCGCCTGACCGGCCTCGCCAGTGCCGAGGACACCCAGGTCGACTCCGTCGAGGAAGAGCGTTACGCCTTCTCGCCGCAGATCACCATGGACGTCACCGACGACACCACCGTCACTCTGATGGGCTACTTCCAGAAGGACCCGGAAGGCGGTTACCACTCCGGCCTGCCCTATGAAGGCACGGTGGTCAGCTACAACGGCACCAAGCTCGGCAACGACTTCTACGAAGGTGACGAGGACTACGAAGAGTTCGATCGCACCGAGCGCATGCTCGGTTACGATTTCGAGCACCGCTTCAATGACGCTGTCACTGCACGCCAGAAATTCCGCTATCTGCGCTCCGATGTGGACCTCGAGCAGGTCTACGCCTATGGCTGGGCCTCGGACACCGAGCTGACCCGCTACTACTCCGGCGGCGAAGAAAGCCTGCGCGCCTGGACCGTCGACAACCAGCTGGAAAGCCGCTTCTCCACCGGCGCCTTCGATCACACCCTGCTGTTCGGCGCCGACTATCAGACGCGCACCAATGACGTGGACTGGGAATACGGCACCGCCAGCACGCTGGATGTCTCCAGCAGCAGCGATGCCGATGTCTCCATCTATGCCACCGAGAACCAGAAGCGTGAACTGGACCAGACTGGTGTCTACCTGCAGGACCAGATCAGCTGGGGTCGCTGGAACCTGGCCGCCGGCCTGCGTCAGGACTGGGTCAACATCAAGAACACCGATCGTGACTACAACACCACCAGTGAGCTGAACGACAACGAGATGAGCGGCCGCATCGGCCTGATCTACGGCTTCGACAACGGCATCTCGCCCTATGTCAGCTACTCCACGTCCTTCTCGCCGAACTCCTACACCGATGAAGACGGCGACCTGCTCGACCCGACCACCGGCAAGCAGGTCGAGGTCGGCATGAAGTACCAGCCCAACGGCACGCGTGATCAGTACAGCGTCTCGCTGTTCCGCATCAATCAGGAAAACGTCGCCTCCAAGGACCCGGAAGACAGCTACTACACCGCCTACGGCGAGATCGAGTCCCAGGGCCTGGAGCTGGAAGCCCGCACTCAGGTGACCCGCGACTTCGCGCTGCAGGCCGGTTACAGCTACACCGACGTGACCTATGCCAAGGCGGAAGATGGCACCGAAGGCAACGATGCCAACCAGGTGCCCAAGCACCAGGTCAGCGTCTGGGGTGACTACGCCTTCAATGAAGGCCCGCTCACGGGGCTGAATGCCGGCCTCGGCGTGCGCTACTACGCCGACATGTGGGCGGATTCCGAGAACACCGAGAAGGTGCCGAACTACGCGCTGGTCGATGCCCTGGTCGGCTACGACCTGAGCCAGATCGGCTGGAGCGGCACCAGCGTGCAGCTCAACGTCAGCAACCTGTTCGACAAGGAATACATCGCGTCCTGCTACAACACCAGCTTCTGCTACTACGGTGCCGAGCGCAGCATGACCGCGACACTGACCTATGATTTCTGATTTCGAAAACTCCGCAGTCCGTCGATTCTGAATCGACCCGCACGACCCGCCGGCGGCAAGGATGTCGCCGGCACCATCGCCCTGAACCACTCATCGTCTGATAGCTCTGGCGTGTCCAGCACATGACACCGGGATTGCCGGCCACCGGGATTGCCGGCCGCCGGGATTGCCGGCCACCGGGATTGCCGGCCACCGAGATTGCCCGACACAGGGGTGCTCGGTGACGACTCACTCTGCCGATGCCCACGGCAGACGTGACTGACCACGCCGACGGCTTTGCCAACAGCTTCACCAACAACAACGACCGCAAACGCGGCACTTGATGAATGTCCTGACTGGTCCTCGCACCTGAGCCATCTGTCCCAGCTGGCTGCGAGTCTCTTCCAAGTCTTTATCTGCGAACATTCGCATAAGGTTATGTAATGCACAGCCTTCAAGATTCCGCCGCCACCTACGGCGCTGCCGCAGGATCCTCCGTGTCTGACGCCCAGACCGACGCCTGTGCGCGCTCACTGTCCAGCTCGCCGCGCGCCGCCTTGTTCTCGCCTGCCAACATGGATGTTTGGCAGACAGGCATGGACCGCATCAGCCAGCTGGTAGCCGAACAGCTCGACAGTGTTCAAAAGCCGTTCAGTGGCATCACCCCGGAGGCCCTGCGTCCGGCCTTTGCCGACCTCGACCTCGAGACGCCCCTCGAGAACCTCGAAGCCGGTCTGGAGGAGCTCAAGTCGCTCTACCTGAAGGATGCCGTCTACTTCCATCATCCCCGCTACATCGCGCACCTCAACTGCCCGGTCGTGCTGCCCGGCGTGTGGGCCGAGAGCCTGCTGGGCGCGATCAATTCCTCACTCGACACCTGGGACCAGAGCGCCGGCGGCACCCTGATCGAGCAGCGCCTGATCGACTGGACCACCGAGCGCCTGGGCCTGGGCCCGACCGCCGATGGCATCTTCACCAGCGGCGGCACCCAATCCAATCTGATGGCACTGCTGCTGGCGCGTGACGCGGTCTGCGAGAAGCTGCCCAACCACCCCGGCAACCAGACCCACGGCCTGCCGCCGGAAGCCGGACGCCTGCGCGTCTTCGCCTCCGGCATCAGCCATTTCAGCCTGCAGAAGGCCTGTGCCCTGCTCGGCCTCGGCCACAACGCCGTCATCCCGGTCGCCGTGGATGAGCGCCGCCGCATGGACCCCGTGGCCCTGCGTGACGCCCTCGACAATGCCCGCGCCGAAGGCCTGATCCCGATGGCCGTGGTCGCCACCGCCGGTACCACCGATTTCGGCAGCATCGACCCGCTGCAGGCCATCGGTCGTGAATGCCACGCCCGCGGCATCTGGTTCCATGTCGATGGCGCCTATGGCGGCGGCCTGATCACCTCGCGCCGCCATGGTCACTGGCTCAAGGGCACCGAGATGGCGGACTCCGTCACCATCGATTACCACAAGACCTTCTTCCAGCCGGTCAGCTGCAGTGCCTGTGTGGTACGTGATCGCACCCAGCTGCGCCACGTCACCTATCACGCCGACTACCTCAACCCGGAGCTTCAGGCCCGCGAAGGCACGCCGGATCAGGTCAACAAGAGTCTGCAGACCACGCGGCGTTTCGACGCCCTGAAACTGTGGATGACACTGCGCCTGATGGGCGCCGATGCCCTCGGCGACATGCTCGATTGCGTGATCGACCTCACCCGCGAGGGCTACCAGCTGCTCGAGGCGGCGCCGGACATCGATGTCGTCCAGGCGCCGGAGCTCAGCACCCTGGTGTTCCGCTTCCATGACGCCAACGAAGAGACCCTCAGCGCCGAGCAGTGGGACGCCTTGAACCGCGAGATCCGCAAGCGCCTGTCACGCAGCGGTGAGGCCATCGTCGCCGCCACCAAGGTCTCGGGCCGTCAGTACCTGAAGTTCACCCTCCTGAATCCGGAAACGCGCCAGGAAGACCTGGCCGCCGTGGTCGAGTTGATCCGTCAGCACGGCCAGGCGCTGGTCAAGGCGCATCATCTGGCCGTCAGCACCACCGCCCAACCGAACCATGGCGCACCACTGGCCGACATTCCGGCCGCCAGCCGTCGCAGTCACACCACAGAAGCCAAGGAAAGCCGTCATGCATGACACCTCGAACCCTCACGTCACAGACACTCTGGAAGCGCGTGATGATGTGCTGGACTTCGTTGCCATCGGCATCGGCCCCTTCAACCTCAGCCTTGCCTGTCTGAGCGAGCCGCTGGAAGACGTCCAGGGCGTCTTCCTCGAGCGCAAGGCCGCGTTCGACTGGCACCCGGGCATGCTGCTGGAAGATGCCAGCATGCAGACGCCCTTCATGGCGGACATGGTCTCGCTGGCCGACCCGACCAACCACTTCAGCTTCCTCAACTATCTGAAGCTGCATGACAAGCTCTACAACTTCTACATCCGCGAAGACTTCTTCCTGCTGCGCCGCGAGTACAACCAGTACTGCCAGTGGGCGGCGCGCGAGCTGAGCTGCCTGCGCTTCGATCACGACGTCCAGGACATCCAGCATGTCGGCGACATCTATGTCGTGCGCGGCACTCGCCCCAGCACCGGCGAAGCCTTCGCCTATCGCGCACGCAAGCTGGTGCTGGGCACCGGCACCCAGCCCTACCTGCCGCAAGCCGCCGATGCCGTGCGTGACGTGGTGCCGGTCGCGGGCAGCCGCGTGTGCCACAACGCTCACTATCTGGCGCGCAAGGAGGAGCTGACCTCCCAGCCGGCCATCACCATCATCGGTTCCGGCCAGAGCGCCGCCGAGATCTATCTCGACCTGCTGCGCGAGATCGACCAGCACAGCTACCAGCTCAACTGGATCACGCGTTCGCCGCGCTTCTTCCCGCTGGAATACGGCAAGCTGACGCTGGAGATGACCTCGCCGGATTACATCGATTACTTCCACGCCCTGCCGCGTGAGCAGCGCAACACTCTGCTGGCGACCCAGAAGGGCCTCTACAAGGGCATCAATCTCGAGCTGATCGACGAGATCTACGACACCCTCTACGCCAAGCAGCTGCAAGGCGTGGTGCCCACCACCCTGATGACCAATACCGAACTGACCTCGCTGAACAAGCAAGAGACCGACGGCGACTTCACGCTGGGGCTCTATCAGCGCGAACAGCAGCAGGCCTGGCGTCATGACACCAGCGCCGTGGTGCTGGCCACGGGCTATCACTACGTGGCGCCGCCCTTCCTGCGCAGCATCGAGTCACGCATTCGTCGTGACGAGGAAGGCCGCTACGCCGTCGGTCGCTTCTACGCCGTCGACACGCAAAGCACCGCGGATGCCGACGGCAACGAAGGCGATCAATCACCGTTCGCCGGCGAGATCTTCGTCCAGAATGCCGAGCTGCATACCCACTCGCTGGCTGCCCCGGACCTGGGCATGGCCTGCTATCGCAACAGCTGCATCCTGCGCGCCATCACGGGTCGTGAGGTCTATACCATCGAGCGCCGCATCGCCTTCCAGAGCTTCGGTACTCCGGGCAGTGAAAAGGGCAGCGGCAATGGCTTCACACCGCTGCCCGCCGCACACCTGCCCTACGGCGAGACGGATATTCACGCCGGCACCGCCTCTACCGACAGCTCTTCTATCGGCACCGTCTCTGACACCCAGGCCGACACGACTCACACCGCTGCACCGCAACACCGGGAGACCACCGCATGAACATGCCAGTCGACATCACCAGCGCCGCAAGCGCCGAACAGTCCAGCAGCGCGGCAAGTTCTCACAGTGCGGCGATCCCGTCACAACAGATATTCGGGACGACCTCACTCGCCGTGCTGGCACCGCTCGATCTGCTCAGCCCGGCACCGGGAACGCGCTTCACCCGCCGCGCGGTTGAGCTGGAGCAAGCCCAGGCTCGCCTGCGCAAGCCGCAGGACGACAGCACGAGCGAGCGCGCCGAATTCGCGCTGCGCCCGCTCGACCTTGCCGCCGACATGGCGATGGTGGATGAGTGGACCAGCGGCGAACGCGCCAGCTTCTGGGGAATGAGTGATGACCTCATCACCACCAAGTACGACTTCTACCAGGGCCTGGAAGACAGCCAGCACGCCCAGGGCTGGGTCGGTTTCTACAATGACCAGCCGGCCTTTCTGGTCGAGCTCTATGACCCGGCGCACGACCCGCTCGGCAAGCATTACAGTGTGCAGCCCGGCGACTTCGGCATGCACTTCCTCGTCGCGCCGCGCAGCGAGGACCAGGCCCCCATCAGCGGCTTCTCGCGGGCGGTGATCGAATCGATCATGGCAATGATCTTCGCCGGCCAGTTCCGCGATGAGCATGCCGATGAAGGGAAAGATGCAGTCCGTCCCGTGACCCGTGTGGTGGTGGAGCCGGACAGCCGCAATCGCGCCATTCATCCGCTGAATGCCGCGGTGGGCTTCGTCGATCATGGCCCGCTGGATCTCGACGGCAAGCCGGCGCGCCTGTGCTTCTGCACCCCGCAGGACTTCCGCGCCGCCCTGGCCAGCCGCAGCCCGCGTCTGGACCGCGGCGTGACCGCCAACCCGGCCGCGGCCAGCCAGCATCTCACCGGGCCGGACTGGCAGCAGGCCAATCGCCTGCTGGTGCGCAAGGCGCTGGCCGAGTTCAGCCACGAGCGTCTGATCCACCCGCAATGCGCCGATGACTGCGGCACCCGCACCGCCTGCCAGAGCCATGACAACTGGCATCATTTCCGCCTGCCGCTGGCAGCGCAGGTCAGCGACACGCCACCGGTCAGCCGCCGCGCGGCGGAATATCGCTTCGTGGCGCGCCGTTTCCAGCTCGATCACTGGCTGATCGATGCCGCTTCCATCCAGCGCCTGGATGCCGACGGTAACGCCCTGCCGCTGGACGCGCGTGAGCTGATTCTGGAACTCAACGACGTGCTGGAGATTCCGCCGCGTCTGCTGCCGGTCTATCTCGAGGAGGTCAGCGCCACGCTCGCCTCCAGCGCCTGGAAGATGCAGCGCGCCGTGCGCGAGAATCAGTCCGCCCGCGTGCTGGCAGGTGCCTCCTTCCAGACCCTGGAATCGGCGATGAGCGAAGGCCATCCGTGCTTCGTCGCCAACAATGGCCGCATGGGCTTCGATGCGCTGGACTATCGCGCCTACGCGCCGGAAGCCGCGCAGCCGTTCTCGCTGGTGTGGATCGCCGTGCATCGCGACAACGCCCATTACTCGGCCGTGGATGGTCTCGATCCGCGCCGTCTGCTCGAGGAAGAGCTGGGTGAAGCCGAACTCGCCCGTCTGGAGCAGCAGCTGACCGAGAAGGGCCTTGCACCCTCCGACTACCTGATGATGCCGGTGCACCCGTGGCAGTGGAGCCACAAGCTGGCGATCACCTTCGCCGCCGAGATCGCCAGTCAGCACATCGTCTGTCTCGGCCTGGGGGAGGACCGCTATCAGGCGCAGCAGTCGATCCGCACGCTCTACAACCGCAATCAGCCGAATCGCCGCTATGTGAAGGTCGCGCTGTCGATCCTCAACATGGGCTTCATGCGCGGCCTGTCGCCCTATTACATGCGTGCCACTCCGGTCATCAATCAGTGGCTGCAGGGCCTGATCGATTCGGACCCGTCCTTCGAGAAGTGGGGCTTCCGCCTGCTGCGTGAAGTCGCGGCCATCGGCTATCGCGATGATGTGCTGGAAGACGCGGACCCGGCGGCCGTCGGCTATCGCAAGATGCTGGCCAGCCTGTGGCGCGAGAGCCCGGAAGACGTCAAGGACGAGGGCGAGCGCCTGATGACCATGGCCGCGCTGCTGCATGTCGACAACGATGAGAAGGCCTTGCTGCCGGCGCTGATCGAGCGCTCCGGCATCGGCGCCGAAGCGTGGATCGACAAGTGGCTGACGGCTTACATGACGCCGCTGCTGCACTGCTACTTCAAGCACGACCTGGTGTTCATGCCGCACGGCGAGAACCTGATCATGCGTCTGCGCGATGGCGTGCCATGTGGTGCGCTGATGAAGGACATCGCCGAGGAAGCGGCGCTGTTCGCCACCGAGGAGACGCGCGCACTCGAACTGCCGGCAGGGGTCGAGCGTCTGGTGGTCGAGGTGCCGGAACCGATCCGCATCCTGTCGCTGCTCACCGATGTCTTCGACTGCATCTTCCGCTTCGCGGTACCGCTGCTGGTGCGCGAGCAGGTGATGACGGAAGAGGCCTTCTGGTCGCGCGTCGCGGCCTGCATCCATGACTATCAGGATGCCCACCCGGAGATGGCCGACAAGTTCGCGCGTCATGATCTGTTCGCGCCGCGCTTCACGCTGTCGTGCCTCAACCGCCTGCAGCTGCGCAACAACCAGCAGATGGTCGATCTCACCGATCCGTCCGGCGCCCTGCAGCTCAAGGGCGAGCTGGATAACCCCATCGCGGCCTTCGCCCGCCGCTAGACGGTGACGCTTGGCGATCACCAGGTCGCGATGACCTGATGATCGCCATGACCCGTCAGCTACGACCCGTCAGCCAAGACCAGCTAACTACGACCAGCTAACTACGACCAGCTAACTACGACCAGCTAACTACGACCAAGCAGCACCGGGACCGCCCTCGTCATGCACGGGGGCGGTCCTTGGCGTGTCTGATACTTAATCATTGATAATGATTCGTAACAACAATACCATTACCCTCCCATCACGACAGATCTCATTGCGAGCCGTGGATGTCCTCTCACGCCAAGCCCCCAGTTCGGCCTCATCGCGACACGGATGAGCGAACGCCTGACGCACACGGGCCAGAAGCTGAAACGCCCGCTGAGCTGCAGGCTTGTGCTGCACAGCAATACCGTCACTCGCTGGACCAGCTGTTTGCCGAGCATCGTCACGAACTGACCGGCTTTCTGGTGCGCCAGCTGGGCTCGCATGAGCTGGCGGAAGACATCAGCCATGAGGTCTATCTGCGTCTGCGCCTGACCGGAGACTGGCCCGCCAACCCGCGCGCCTGGCTGTTTCGCATCGCTCGCAATCTGATCATCGACCACCACCGCCACCAGTCCCGCGCACCGGAATTCGAATCGGTGTCCGAGGGCGATGAACGCGTGGCGGCCGCCCATCTGGACCCGGAGAGGAGCCTGGCGCGCCGCCAGAAGCTGCAGGTCGTCGATGCGGCACTCTCCGAGCTGGCGGGCCATTTTCGCCTCGCCCTGACCTGGTATCGCCTCGAGGGCCTGACCAAGCGCGAGATCGGCGAGCGACTCGGCGTGTCCGAGCGCATGGCAGGCCGCTACGTCACCCAGGCGCAGCAGCACTGCGAGATGCGGCTGGCCGCGGCGGGCTGTTATCGCAATGAAGTCAGCCGCGACTGCGCCGCCAGCCAACAGGACACCGCGGATTCGCTGCCAGCCGTGCGCCAAACGTCAGCCGCGCCCGGCAAGGCGCGACGACGAAGCCGGCGTGATGACATCCCGACAACAAGAGGCGATCAGCACTGATGGCCCCGCGGAGCACGGATGGGCGAACGCCTCCGCGTCATGTCGCCCAGAATGAATCGCCCCTAGCCTGACGCCCTGACCACGGATGACGATGCTTTCATGTTCACTCTCGACCACCTGCGCTTTGACCTCGGCGAGCGCTGCCTGCTCAAGACGCAGTCTCTCGATTTCGCCCCCGGCCAGGTGCATGGCCTGATCGGCCACAATGGCTCCGGCAAGTCGACACTGCTCAAGTTGCTGGCGCGTCAGAACACCCCGACCAGTGGCAAGTTGGCGCTGGATGATCGCCCGCTCTCGCAGTTCGGCAGTCGGGAATTCGCGCGGGCGGTGGCCTACCTGCCGCAGCACCTGCCGGCGGCCGAAGCGCTGACCGGCCGCGAGCTGGTCGCCTTCGGCCGTTATCCGTGGCACGGCCTGCTCGGCCGTCCCGGCCCCAAGGATGAAGAAGCCATCGAGCGCGCCATCGCGCTGACCCACACCGAAGCCTTCGCCGAACAACAGGTCGATACCCTCTCCGGTGGCGAACGTCAGCGCGTGTGGCTGGCCATGCTGCTGGCCCAGGGCAGTCGTTATCTGCTGCTGGATGAACCGCTGGCGGCGCTGGATATCGCCCATCAGATCGAGGTGATGGAGCTGGTCTCGCACCTGAGCCACACCCTCGGGCTGGGCATCATCATCGTGCTCCACGACATCAATCTGGCGGCGCGTTACTGCGATCGCCTGGTGGCGCTGCACGGCGGCCAGGTGCTGGCTGAAGGCGCGCCCGACGAGATGATGAACCCCGCCACGCTCAAGGATATCTACGGCGTCGAGATGCAGGTGATCACCCCGCCGCAGAGCCAGCAGCAGATCGCGGTGCCGCTATGAAGTGGCTGTTGGCACTGATCAGTCTGAGCCTGCTGGCGGTGGGGGCCGCCAGCGCTGCCACGACGGACGATACAGCCCAGCCACCGGCCGGCTTCGTCGATCGCCCCATCGTGGCGCTGGACTGGACCCTGGCCGAGACCCTGACCGGAATCGGAGTGCGCGCCATGGGCGTGGGTCAGGTCGCGACCTACGCAAGCTGGGTGGATCAACCGGCGCTGCCGCAGGGCACGCGGGATCTCGGCCTGCGCACCCAGCCGAGTCTGGAGCAGCTGGCCGCCCTTGCCCCCGCCGACATCCTGATCAGCCCGATGCTGTCCAGCCTCGCGCCACGCCTGTCGGCCATCGCGCCGGTCACCAGCATCGCCATCTATACCCCGGACGCCGACACCTGGCAGACACTGGTCAAGGCGACCCGCCAGCTGGGCAAGCTGACGCAGCGCGAGCCACAGGCCGAACAGCTGATTCGCCTGAGCACCGCTCGCCTGGCCGGTTACAACGCCGCGCTGCGCCAGCAGGCGGCACGCAAGAGTCAATCGCCCCTGCCGCTGTTGATGGTGCAATTCATGGATGACCGCCATGTGCGCATCTTCGGCGACAACAGCCTGTTCCAGGCCGTGATCGAGCGCATGGGTATCGACAACGCCTGGCAAGGGGACACCAACGCCTGGGGCTTCGCCACCGTCAGTCTCGAGAAGCTGGTGACGCTGAAGGGCCGCATGGTGGTGGTGGAGCCGCTGCCGCCCGGCGGACACCAGGCACTGGCACATAACGGTCTCTGGCAGGCCATGCCCGGCGTGCGCGAGAACAGCCAGGCCTCGACGCCGCTGTTCCTGCCGCCGGTCTGGAGCTTCGGCGCCCTGCCCTCGGCCAATCGTTTCGCCGCACTGCTCGCCAGCCATCTGATTGACGACGAGGCGACACTTGAGGGGGAGACCACCGATGGCAACCACTGAGCAGGCCATGAGCACCCGCCCCGCATCAGGCCGTCGCCCGCTGTACCTCACGCCGGGCCGGGCCTGCAGCCTGTTGGCCCTGGCCCTTGTGGTGCTGGGCAGCCTCGCGCTCAACCGTGAAGGCCTGAGCCTGATGCAGGGCCTGACCGCACTGTGGGCCTCGCCCGACTTCAGCGATGCGGCCAGTCTCGGCCAGGCAGACAGCGCGCTGCTCTCCGCGCAGCTGGTGGCCCATGTCAGCTGGTGGCCGCGTCTTGTCTGCGCGCTGCTGGCCGGTGGCGCGCTGGGCATGGCGGGCGTGCTGATGCAGCAGGTGCTGCGCAATCCACTGGCCGCGCCCACCACCCTCGGCGTCGCCAGTGGCGCGAGTCTGGCGATGATGCTGGCGACGCTGTTCGCCCCGGCGCTGATGGCCGGCACGGGCCTTGGAGGAGACGGCTTCCAGCTGGGCCGTGAATGGGTCGCACTGGCCGGTGGCCTGGCCGCCATGGGGCTGGTATTCGCGCTGGCCTGGGCGCGTGGCATGTCGCCGACCGTGGTGGTGCTGGCAGGGCTGGTGGTCAATCTCTACATCGGCGCGCTGGGCATGGTGCTGTTGCTGTTCAATCAGGAGGCCCTGCACGGCACCCTGGTATGGGGCGCAGGTTCGCTGGCCCAGAACAGCTGGGATGGCGTGATCACGCTGCTCACCCGCCTGCTGCCGGGCATGTTGCTGGCGCTGGTGCTGATGCGCCCGCTGGCAGTGCTGGACCTCGACGAGGCCAATGCCAGAAGCCTGGGCGTCTCGCTGCGCAAGCTGCGCCTGATGAGTCTGGGACTGGCGGTATTTCTCAGCGCCTGCGTGGTCAGCGTGCTGGGCATCATCGGCTTCATCGGCCTGGCCGCGCCGGCCTGCGTGCGTCTGATGGGCGCGCGCCGGCTGGGCCAGCGCCTGCTGTGGGCACCATTGTTCGGGGCGCTGCTGCTGGCGGTGACGGACCAGGTGGTCGCCAGCCTCGATGGCCTGCTGCCCAACCTGATTCCGACCGGCGCGATGACGGCGGCCCTCGGCGCGCCGCTGCTGCTGTGGCTGATTCCGCGCCTCAAGATGGCGCAAGGGGCTGGCCCCGCCAGTCATCACGGCATGTCACTGACGCATCGTCATCCTCGCCCCGACCGCCTGCTCGGCTGGCTGCTGGCCGGGGTCTGCGTGGCCCTGATGCTGGCCCTGCTGATCGGCAATGGCGCCGATGGCTGGACCCTGGGCAGTGACATGCTCCAACAGCTGATGTCCGGCCAGACCAGCGTGCTGGACTTCCGCCTGCCACGGGTACTGGCGGCGGCAGGCGCCGGCGTACTGCTGGCCCTGGCCGGCACCCTGTTGCAGCGCCTGACCAGCAACCCGATGGCCAGCCCCGAGATTCTCGGCATCAGCGGCGGCACCGCCATCGCTCTGATGCTGACGCTGCTGCTGGTCCCGTCGCCGGGGCAGCTGACCCTGCTGGGCGCAGGCATCTGCGGGGCGCTGGCCTGTCTGGCGCTGCTGGTGGTGCTCAATCATCGCAGTGGCTTCATTCCCGAACGCGTGCTGCTGTGCGGGGTGGCGATCACGGCGCTCTACGATGCGGTGCGCGGCATCATCCTCGCCGATGGCGACCCGCGCGGTCAGCAGATTCTGGCCTGGCTGTCCGGCTCCACCTATTACGTGGGTCTCTCCGCGGCGGTCGGCGTGCTCGCGCTGGCGATCATCGCGGTCCTGCTGGTGCGTCCGCTGGCGCGCTGGCTGGACATCCTGCCACTGGGCATGGCGAGCGCCAGTGCGCTGGGCATCGGCGTGACCCGCGCCCGCCTGGTGCTGCTGGGCGCGGTGGCGGTGCTGACCGCGCTGGCGACCCTGATCGTCGGCCCGCTGTCCTTCGTCGGCCTGCTGGCCCCGCATCTGGCGCGCCTGCTGGGGCTGAGCCGCGCCCGCGAGCACATGCTCGGTGCGGTACTGTGCGGCGCGCTGTTGATGGTGCTGGCCGACTGGCTGGGCCGCCAGCTGCTGTCGCCCTACGAGATTCCCGCCGGCCTGATGGCCTCGCTGATCGGTGGCAGCTACTTCCTGTGGAGCCTGCGCAGAAGCTGACGCGCATACGCACATGCATGAACGACGAAGCCCGCCACCGAAAGGTCGCGGGCTTCGTCGTTTGTGGAGTCTGTGGAGTTCATGAACAGAGTGAGCTGGCGGACGCAGCCCGGGCTCAGTTGCCGAACACCACCGTGCGCTTGTCATGCAGGAAGACACGACGCTCGAGGTGATAACGCACGCCGCGCGACAGGGTCAGGCACTCGATATCACGGCCCTTGGCGATCAGGTCTTCGGGATAGTGGGCGTGATCCACCGTCTCGACGCCCTGGGTGATGATCGGCCCTTCATCGAGATCATCATTGATGTAGTGCGCGGTGGCACCGACCAGCTTGACGCCCTTCTCGTAGGCCTGGTGATAGGGGCGTGCGCCCTTGAAGCCCGGCAGCAGCGAGTGGTGGATGTTGATCGCCCGCCCCGAGAGCTTCTCGCACATGTCGCTCGACAGCACCTGCATGTAGCGCGCCAGAATCACCAGCTCGGCCCCGGTGTCCTGCACGATCTGCCATACCCTGGCTTCCTGCTCGGCCTTGGTCTCGGCGGTGATCGGCAGGTGGTGATACGGCAGGCCATGCCACTCGGCCAGCGGTGCCATGTCCGGATGGTTGGAGATGACGGCGGTGATGTCCATCGGCAGCTGGCCGATGCGATGCCGGTAGAGCAGGTCGTTCAGGCAGTGGTCCGAGCGCGAGACCATGATCACCACCTTCATGCGCTCATCCGGCGCACTCAGGCTGACGTCCATCTCGAAGTCGGCGGCACGCGTGCCCAGGCCCTGCTCGAAACTCGCGGCATCGAAGCCGTCATCGAGGGCACCGGCCTCGGTCTGCGGACGAAATTCGGCCCGGATGAAGAAGCGCCCCGACAGGCGGTCATCGAAGGAATTGAGCTCGGTGATATAGCAGCCCTGCTCGCGCAGGTAGCGCGTCACGACGTCCACCGTGCCGATGCGGCTGGGACATTGGGCGGTCAGAATCCAGGTATCACGCATACGTAGGTGCCTGTCATGTAAGGATTATCTATTGTTGGAAGCAGCAACGTCAGGGTTGCATCCGAGGCCCTGCGCGACAAACCAATATTATTGAGGCGGGCTTCAGTATTTCTGAAGCCCGCCTCCTGGCCCGGGCAAGGCCCCTGGCAGTCGATTCAGGTCATGGCGTGCGCCTGCGACAGACCTCTCTCTAGACGCAGATCTCTCCAGACGCACTCAGGCCTCAGATATCAGGCCTCAGACCTCAGGCCTTGATGCAGACCCCGAATTCCTCGCTGGCATCCAGCAGCCAGCGGCCGAGGTAATCGGCGAAGCTTCTGCGCACCACCAGCTCGAATTCGCTCTCGCTGACGCGGCGCAGCACCAGTGTCGCCTTGGCGAACACCGCCGGCACGCCACGTCCGACCGGGAAGGCACGCGGGTGCACATCGGTGGGCGTCGACTTCATCAGCACCTGACGCGCCTGGTCGCCACTCAGCGAGATGACGGTCTGACCACCGCTGACGTTGACCACCTGATAGCGGCCGGCCAACGCCTCATGCAGCGCCTTCTCGACAGTGAAGGCTTCCTCGCCGGGCACCAGGATCAGCCACTCATCCGGTGACAGCCACTGGATCGAGCGACCGCCCTCATTCTGATGGAGGGTCGCCGGCGTCAACGGCAGCGCCAGACCCAGCGCCGCCTCGACACCCTCGGCGAAGCCCGGCTGCGCGGGGTCACCGCGCAGCGTCAGGTGACCGAGAAACGCCTTTTCCTGCAGCACGACGCCGGCATCGCCGTCATCGCGGGCCGTGAACAGATGCGCCAGTGGCGAACGGGCGCACTGAGCGTGGACCTCGGGCGTCGGGCGCTGGTCGATCACCGACGTCTGAGAACTTGTCATGTCCTGCGGCTGCGCATCGACGGCGGCACCCGCTTGCGGGTCGAGTGTGGTGGCATCAGACATGCTGGCGCTCCCCTTTCTTGTCGTAGAACACCGGTGAGGTGATTTCGGCTTCCAGCGTCGTACCATCGGCCTGCGGCAGGAACACCGTCTCGCCGATGCGCTTGGCACCGCCCTTGACCACCGCCAGCGCGAAGCCATGTCCCAGCGTCGGGCTGTAGTAGCTGGAGGTCACGTGGCCGACCATCGGCATCGGGATGGCGTGCTCGGGGTCGAAGACGATCTGCGAGCCTTCCGGCAGCACGATGCGCTCATCGCCGGCCTTCTTGCGCGTCGGAATCAGGCCGACCATCTGCTTGCGGTCATCGCGGCGGGTATCCGGACGCGACAGCGCACGCTTGCCGATCCAGGAATACGGCTTGTTGTAACCGACACACCACTGCATGCCGAGATCTTCCGGGGTGATCGAGCCATCGGTGTCCTGACCGACGATGATGAAGCCCTTCTCGGCGCGCAGCACGTGCATGGTCTCGGTGCCGTAGGGCGTGAGGCCGTACTTCTTGCCACATTCGAACAGGCGCTTCCAGACATGCAGCCCGTAGTTGGCCGGCACGTTGAGCTCGTAGGACAGCTCGCCGGTGAAGGAGATGCGGAAGATGCGCCCGGGAATGTCGGCGATCAGCCCTTCACGCACTTCCATGAACTTGAAGCTGTCGCGATTGAGGTCGATGTCGGTCAGCTCGCCGACCAGCGCACGCGCCTCGGGGCCGGTGACGGTCAGGGTCGCCCAGTGATCGGTGACGCTGGTCATCTGCACGTCCAGTTCCGGCCATTCGGTCTGGTGCCACAGCTCCAGCCATTCCAGGATCGAGGCCGCGCCACCGGTGGTGGTGGTCATCAGGAAGTGGTCTTCGGCCAGACAGGTGGAGACACCGTCGTCCATCACCATGCCGTCGTCGTGACACATCAGGCCGTAGCGCGCCTTGCCGACGCCCAGCTTGGCCCAGGCGTTGGTGTAGATGCGGTTGAGGAACTCACGCGCATCGCGACCGGTGATGTCGATCTTGCCCAGGGTCGAGGCGTCCAGCACGCCGACCTTCTCGCGCACCGCCAGACACTCACGCTCGACCGCGGCATGCATGTCCTCACTGCCCTGCGGGTAGTACCAGGGGCGCTTCCACTGGCCGACATCCTCGAACTTGGCGCCCTGCGCTACGTGCCATTCGTGCATCGCGGTGTAGCGGATCGGGTCGAACAGCTCGCCGCAGTGACGGCCGACGATGGCGCCGAAGGTCACCGGCGTATAGTTGGGACGGAACACGGTGGTGCCGGTGTCGGGGATGGTCTGCCCCAGACAGCGCGCGGCGACCGCCATGCCGTTGATGTTGCCCAGTTTGCCCTGGTCGGTGCCGAAGCCCATCGCGGTGTAGCGCTTGACGTGCTCGATGGACTCGAAGCCCTCGCGGGTGGCGAGCTCGATACCGGCGGCGGTGACGTCGTTCTGCAGATCGACGAACTGCTTGGGCGCGCGTGCGGTGGGCTTGTCATGCGGCACCTGATAGAGCGGCAGCATCGGCGTTTCTGCAAGTTCGGAGACCGCAGGCACCTCGGCCTGGGCGGTCTCGAACTCGCAGGCTTCCACCGCGGCGACACCGCTGGCGTAGGCCGCGACCAGCACATCTTCCAGCGCGAAGCTGCCATTGGCGGCGCCGCAGGCATCGAAGCCCTTGAGCATCGGTGCGCCCAGCGCCGGCAGGAAGCCGTGGATCTCGTCGCTCCATACCGGACGCGCACCGGTGTGCGCCGCCAGGTGAACCACCGGGCTGTAGCCGCCGGAGCTTGCGATGGTGTCGCAGGCGAGCTCTTCCACTGCCCCCGTCACGCTGAAGGCATCGATATCGATGGCCGCGATGCGCGCACCTGTCACGCGACGCTCGCCCTTGGCCTCGATCACGGCGGAGCCGGCGATGATGCGGATGCCCGCAGCGCGCGCCGCCTCGACCATCACGCCGGAGGGCGCCGGACGCGCATCGGCGATCGCGACCACTTCACGACCGGCCGCCGCCCAGGCAAGCGCCGCGCGATAGGCGTGGTCGTTGTTGACCGACAGCACCAGCTTGTCACCGGCGGCGACGCCGTAACGAGTCAGATAGGTGGTGACGGCACCGGCCAGCAGGTTGCCCGGCACATCGTTGTGGCTGTAGACCAGTGGCCGCTCATGGGCGCCGGTGGCCATGATGACGCGATGGGCACGCACGCGGTGCAGGCGGGAGCGTGCCTGCTGGGCGCCACGGGCATTCAAGGGCGCGAGATCGGCCTGATGCTCGGTACGGCGCTCGTGCAGGGTCACGAAGTTGTGATCGTGATAGCCATTGGCGGTGGTGCGCGGCAGCAGCTGCACATCCTCGCAGGCTTCGAGTTCCGCAAGCACCGCGTCACGCCATTCGATGGCGGGCTTGCCGTCCAGAGTCTGATCGAGGCAGTCCGCCGACATGGAGAGCAGCGAGCCACCCAGCTCTTCCTGCTCGTCACACAGGATGACGCGCGCGCCACTGCGGGCCGCGACCAGCGCCGCCATCAGGCCCGCCGGACCGGAGCCGATCACCAGCACATCGGTGTGCTGATGCAGGTGATCATAGATGTCCGGGTCCTCCTCGAGCGGAGAACGCCCGAGACCGGCGGCCTTGCGGATGTACTTCTCGTAGGTCATCCACAGCGAGGCCGGCGCCATGAAGGTCTTGTAGTAGAAGCCCGGCGGCATGAACTTGCCGCCCAGCTTGCCGACCTGCGGCAGGAAGCGGCTCATCAGGTCCTTCTGCGCCTTGACCCAGCCGCTGACAGCGTGAGCTTCCAGGCCATCGTAAAGTGCCTGCTGGGTGGCACGCACGTTGGGCACCTGGCCCGCTTCGGTGCTGCCCAGCTGCAGGATGGCGTTGGGCTCTTCGGCACCGGCGGCGACCAGGCCGCGCGGACGCGCATACTTGAAGCTGGCGTTGAGCACGTCGAGGCCGTTGGCCATCAGTGCCGAGGCGAGGGTATCGCCTGCCAGGCCCTGATAGCGCTTGCCATTGAAGGTGAAGGTCAGCGGCGTGGCGCGGTCGATGCGTCCACCCGAGGCGAGACGGCGCGGGGCAGCGGCGGTCTGGTTGTCTTGCTGGCTCATGCGCTCACCCCCTTGGCTTGCGTGGTCGGATCGGCTTTTGTCTCACCGGTGATGGTGGGCTGCTCGCCCATGCGATAGGTCTCGAGAATCTCGTAGGTCACGGTGTGGCGGGTGATGTTGAAATACTTGCGACAGCCCACGGCGTGAATCCACAGCTCGTGATGGACGCCACGCGGGTTGTTGCGGAAGAACAGATAATCCCCCCACTCGGCATCGGAGCAGGCTTCGGGGTCCTTCGGGCGCTCGATATGCGCCTGGCCCTTGACGTGGAATTCCTCTTCCTCGCGCAGCTCGCCGCAGTAGGGACAGAAGATATGCATCATGGTCGGTCGTCTCCTGACGGCAGGTTCAGTGCGCGACGCCAGCGGCGCCGTGTTCGTCGATCAGCTTGCCCGTATTGAAACGGTCATAGGAGAAGGGTTCTGCCAGCGGATGGGTGCGCCCCTTGGCCAGTGTCCAGGCAAAGACGTTGCCGGAACCCGGCGTGGCCTTGAAGCCACCGGTACCCCAACCGCAGTTGAAATAGAGCCCCTTCACGGGCGTCTTGGAAATGATCGGACAGGCGTCCGGGCAGGTGTCGACGATGCCGCCCCACTGACGGTTCATGCGTACCCGCGAGAAGATCGGGAACATCTCGACGATGGCCTGCAGGGTGTGCTCGATGGTCGGGTAGCTGCCACGCTGGCCATAGCCCACGTAGCCGTCGATGCCGGCACCGATGACCAGGTCGCCCTTGTCCGACTGGCTGACATAGCCGTGGACGTGGTTGGACATCACCACGGTGTCGAGAATCGGCTTGAGCGGCTCGGAGACCAGCGCCTGCAGCGGGTGGGATTCCAGCGGCAGACGGAAGCCGGCCTTCTCGGCCATCACCCCGGAGTTGCCTGCGGTGACCACTCCGACACGCTTGGCACCGATGAAGCCGCGCGAGGTTTCCACCCCGACGATGGCGCCATCCTGCTTGCGGAAGCCGGTGACCTCGGTCTGCTGGATCAGGTCGACGCCGAGGCTGTCGGCGCCGCGCGCGAAGCCCCAGGCCACGGCGTCGTGACGTGCCACGCCACCGCGCGGCTGCCAGGAGGCACCGAGAATCGGGTAGCGTGCGCGGCTCGAGCAGTCCATCGCCGGCACCAGTTCCTGCACCTGCTGGGCGTCCAGCACCTCGCCGTCGATGCCCTGCAGACGGTTGGCATTCACGCGGCGCTGGATGTCACGCATGTCCTGCAGGGTGTGGCCCAGGTTGAGCACGCCACGCTGGGAGAACATCACGTTGTAGTTGAGATCCTGGGACAGGCCTTCCCACAGCTTCATGGAATGCTCGTAGAGCGCCGCCGCCTCGTCCCACAGATAGTTGGAGCGCACCAGGGTGGTGTTGCGCGCGGTGTTGCCGCCGCCCAACCAGCCCTTCTCGATCACCGCGACATTGGTGATGCCGTGCTCCTTGGCCAGATAGTAGGCCGTGGCCAGACCATGCCCGCCGCCACCCACGATGACGACGTCGTATTCCTTCTTGGGTTCTGGGCTACGCCAGACCTTCTGCCAGTTCTCATGGTGGCTGAGCGCATGCTTGACCAGCCCGAATCCCGAGTAACGCTGCATTTGCCACCCTCCTCACATCTTTGCCACCGCAAGCGCTGTCCGGTGCTCTCGCCCGAGTGATGTCTGTTGTTGTCACCCGAGTGTTGTCTCTGCGCTTGCGGCATGTGTCGTTGTTATCGTTGTCTCTCGCCAGCGCCTTGTTCAGGCAAGCGCAGCGGGGTCGGTCACGCTGTTCGATGCGTAGACCGGGAAGCGTGCACAGACTTCCTCGACCTTGCCGCGCACCTCGGCTTCCACCTTGGCGCTCTCGCCGGTGGACAGCGCGTCGAGCAGATCACAGATCCAGCCGGCCAGTGCCTCGCATTCCGCCTCGCCGAAGCCGCGCGTGGTGGCGGCCGGAGTGCCGATGCGCAGCCCGGATGTCACGAAGGGACTCTGCGGGTCATTCGGCACGCTGTTCTTGTTGACGGTGATGTGGGCGCGGCCCAGTGAGGCATCCGCGTCCTTGCCGGTCACGCCCTGACGGATCAGCGAGACGAGGAACAGGTGGTCATCGGTGCCGCCGGAGACCACGTCGTAGCCGCGCGCCATGAAGACCTCGGCCATCACGCGGGCATTGGCGATCACGCGGGCCTGATAGCTGACGAAGTCCTGGCTCATCGCTTCCTTGAAGGCCGCGGCCTTGGCGGCGATGACGTGCATCAGCGGGCCGCCCTGCTGGCCGGGGAAGACGGCGCCATTGAGCTTCTTGTGCAGCGCTTCATCACCGGTGGCGGAGAGAATCAGGCCACCGCGCGGGCCGCGCAGCGTCTTGTGGGTGGTGGTGGTGACGACATGGGCGTAGGGCAGCGGGCTCGGGTAGTGACCCGCCGCGACCAGACCGGCCACGTGGGCCATGTCGACCATCAGCCAGGCGCCGATCTCGTCGGCGATATCGCGGAAGCGACGCCAGTTGACCACGCGCGAGTAGGCGGAGAAGCCGGCGATGATCATCTTCGGCTTGTGCTCACGCGCCAGACGCTCCATTTCCTCGTAGTCCAGCTCGCCGCTTTCGGTCAGGCCGTACTGGATGGCGTTGTAGTGCTTGCCGGAGAAGTTGGGTGCCGCGCCGTGGGTCAGGTGACCGCCATGCGCCAGGCTCATGCCGAGGATGGTGTCGCCCGGCGAGACGAGTGCCATGAACACGGCCGCGTTGGCCTGGGCGCCGGAGTGCGGCTGCACGTTGGCGTAGTCACAGCCGAACAGTGCACAGGCGCGCTCGATGGCCAGTGTCTCGACCTTGTCGACGAATTCGCAGCCACCGTAGTAGCGCTTGCCCGGATAGCCTTCGGCGTACTTGTTGGTCAGCTGGCTGCCCTGGGCCTCCATCACCAGCGGGCTTGCATAGTTCTCGGAGGCGATCAGCTCGATATGCGCTTCCTGACGCGCTGTCTCTTCGAGGATGGCCTCGGCCAGTGCAGGGTCGAGTCTGGCCAGTCGGTCATCACGGGTGTAGCCATGTTGCTGAGACATTGCGCGCCTCCGGTAAGCGGATCGTTGTTGTTGGAATGGTTCGATGAAGGGTGATCAGTGATCGTCTGTTCGCTCAAATCGTGTCGAGTCAGCCGGCGCCAAGGCCTTGAGTGGCTGTCTTGACCCGATACTAGCCCTGCCCCCCTGCGGCAAACTGCTTGTCAGCGTCACCCCGCAGCGCGAATGCGACATCGGCAGGCAAAAGCGACATCTCGATGGCCCGCACAGAGCTGCTGCGAATAGTGGCTGCCCGCCACTGGCGCTACACCGAAGCCCCTGCGGGCAGGTATGCTAGACACCGATATCGTGCGATCAGGCGCCGGATGACGACTGATCCATGCAAGCGCGCGCCTGAGGAAGGGAGTTGAGAATATGCTGATGGAATTGCTGGCGGTGATGGCACCGGTACTGTGTGGCGCCGCCATCGGCTTCTTCTGGGTCAGGCTGGGCAACGACTACCCGATGGCCTTCGTCACCCGGCTGGTGCTCTACATCGGCACGCCGGCGCTGATCCTCAATGCGCTGGGCAGCGCCGAGATCGACAACTCGAGCTTCCTGCGTACGGGCCTGGCGACACTGTCCGTGATGGCTCTGCTGCTGGCGCTGAGCTGGCCCTTCGCGCGCCTGATCGGCAAGCCCTGGAAGGTCGCGGTGGCGCCGTTGCTGTTCTCCAACGTCGGCAACATGGGCCTGCCCGTCTCGCTCTACGCCTTCGGCCAGGCCGGCTTCGCCTACGCCATCACCATCATGGTCACCATGTCACTGCTGCAGTTCACCCTCGGCGCCTGGCTTGCCAGCACCAGCGGCAACCCGCTGCGCAGCGTGGTGCGCTCGCCGACCATCTGGGCAAGCATCGTCGCCACTCTCATGCTGCTCTGCGATGTGCACATGCCGCGCTTCGTTGCCAACAGCCTGGAGTTGATCTCCGGCTTCACCGTGCCGCTGATGCTGATCACCCTGGGCGTGTCGCTGGCCAGCATTCGCGTCAAGAATCTGGCGGCGGGCGTGGGCTTCAGTGTCCTGCGCATTCCCTTTGCCGCCCTGTGTGCCTGGGGGATCGGCACCCTGCTGGACCTGCCCCCGCTGGCGCTGCACGTGTTGACCATGCAGATGGCCATGCCGGTGGCGGTCTACAACTACATGTTCGCCCAGAAGGCCGGGCGTGAGCCGGAGTACGTGGCCACGCTGGTGTTCTGCTCGACGCTCGCCGCCTTCCTCTATCTGCCCATGCTGCTGGCGGCGATGGGGGCGACACTGGGCTGACCCGACGGAGGCCGCCCGAGCCTTCCCGCACTGAATGACAGGCACAAAAAAACCACGCGAGCCTGAGCTTGCGTGGTCGTGTGACACCTTCCTGCGGAAACTGCCGTACCGTGAAGAAGACGGTATTGCACCATCCCGATATTGAGCAGCACGGCGCTTCCTGTTGCGACGATCAGCCTTGTAGTCCTGCTGGCACCCGCTCCCGGCCTGGAGGTGGCGCACCGTTCCCCTGTGTCATCATTGCCCTTTTGACCAAACCCGTGACTGGAGTGGCAGTCGTGGACCTGACGTGAACGCTCTCCGCTCTCGACCCGCAGCTGAAGAGGGCATGCAGCCCAACGGGGCCTTGTGCTTATGGCACCAGGGCGAACCCTGGCATGGCCTGGCGGGACTTCCCGCAGAGCCCCCTGCACTGCATGCGCTCATTCACGTGGCAACATCTGAAGGGTAGCCCCGAAGTCGTCTGCACCTCCAGATGGTTTGTGCCGTCTTCCTGCGCGAGTCGACTTGCTCATGAACCTGAGCATGAAGTCTTAGAGCACTCATGCCGAGCAGACTGTCAGCGCACCTCGGGCGTGGCGGCTGGCAGTCCCGCCAGGCCCTCGGCCTGCTGCTGACGCAGCTGGGCCAGCGTTGTCACGGCATGTCCCCTGGCTTGCCATTCGGCGCGCTCATCATCATCGGCCCGAATGATGAAGCGTCCAAGCAGGGTGTAGAGCAGCCCCAGCAACGGTGACAGCCAGCAGGCGAAGGCCAGCGGAATGTAGAGCAGCCCCTCCATGCCCGCGCCACCGGCCATCAGCCCCAATGAGCTGACCACCACCGCGCCACCGGCATTCCAGGGAATCAGCGGCGAGATCAGCGTGCCGCCCTCTTCCAGTGAGCGCGACAGATTGAGCGTCGAGTATCCCTCACCCCGATAGATCGGCGCGTACATGCGTCCCGGCAGGGCAATCGAGAGGTAGGGGTCGCCCGCGATGACATTGGTCAGCGCCGCCGTGGAACTGGCCGCGACCTGCAGACCGAAGATACCGCGCACCTTGACCAGCACCGCGGCACACAGCGCCTCCAGACAGCCGATGATTTCCAGCAGTCCCCCGAAGGCCAGTGCGATCATCACCAGCAGGATGACCCAGGCCATCGACATGATGCCGCCGCGATTGAGCAGGCTGTCGATCTCGCTCACGCCGGTGCTCAAGGCGTAGCCGCCCTGCATATAGCCGAACAGTGCCTTGACCGCCTCGCCCTGTACGCCGAATGCCACGACCGCTCCGGCCAGCACCCCGACGAACAGCGCCGGGAGTGCCGGCATGCGCGCAACGGCCAGCGTCATCACCAGCAGCGGCGGCATCAGTACCCACAGATTGAAGGTGAAGTGCCCGGAAAGCCCTTCGGTGATGGCGGTGATGCGCTCGAGATCCAGCACCTGACCGGCGGCGAGCAGGTTACCGGCGATCAGGTAGATCACCAGCGCGATCAGCATGGAGGGAATGGTGGTCGGCATCATGTTGCGGATGTGCGCGAACAGATTCACGCCCGTCACCGCAGGGGCCAGATTGGTGGTATCCGACAGCGGCGAGACCTTGTCACCGAAGAAGGCGCCAGATACCACCGCACCGGCGGTCCACCACGGCGGAATGCCGAAGCCGGCCCCGATGCCCATCAGCGCAAGCCCCACCGTGCCCACGGTGCCCCAGCTGGTACCCAGCGCCACCGAGACCACCGCGCACAGCAGCATGGCCGCCGCCAGGAAGTATTCCGGCGAGACCAGCTTGAGCCCGTAGTAGATGATCATCGGCACGCTGCCGGAGGCGATCCATACGCCGACCGTCATGCCGACCAGAATCAGGATCGCGATGGAGGGCAGGCCGACACGCACGATGCGCATCATGCCCTCTTCCATCGCCGACCAGCCGTGGCCCAGCTTCCAGCCGATCAGCGCCGTGATGGCGACACCGCATACCAGCGGTACATGCGGAGTGAACTCGCCGAACACGAACAGTTGCAATGCAAGAACGGCCAGGGTGGCCACGATAGGCAGGCAGGCCATCTTGAGCGATGGCCGTAGTGGGGTCTTCACGTCCCGAGTCATGTCTTGCTCCATTAGTTAGTTGTACTTTTTGTACCCCTAACGCTAATGGGACCCGGGAAGTCGCGGCTGACTGGCTGCGTCATCCAACCGCGCGAATGCGACATGTCCTCTCATTTAGCCAGCGCATTTATCCAGCGCCTGCGCCCGCCCGTGAATATCGTTCGCGAAAGCCAGCAGGGAGGCCAGGTTGTGGATCAGTAATCGATCACCACATCGCCATTGGGCACGCTGCAGCAGGACAGGATGAAGCCTTCGGCGACGTCTTCATCGGTGATGCCGCCGTTGTGTTCCATCTCGACCTCGCCCGAGACCTTCTGCACCCGGCAGGTGCCGCAGATGCCCATGCCGCAGGCCTTGGGAATATGCAGGCCGAGCTTGGCGGCGGCGGCGTGGACGGTCTCGCCCGGGGCGATCTGCACCGACTTGCCGGTGGCGGAGAACTCGACCCGCGTGAGATCGGAGCGGTCCAGCTCATCGGCCAGCACCTCGGCCTGTTCGGCCTGCTCGATGGCCTCTTCCTCGACATCGACCGGCGTGGCACCGAAGGATTCCTCGTGATAGCGGCTCATGTCGAAGCCATGGCTGCGCAGCAGATGCTTGACCGCATTCATGTAGGGCGTGGGGCCACAGCAGAAGATCTCGCGCTCCATGAAGTCCGGCGCGATCATCTCGAGCATCGCGTCGGTGAGGTAGCCGCGATAGCCGGACCAGGTCTGGCCGGTCTCGAAGCGTTCACAGATGACGTGCATGTTGAACTCCGGCACGCGGGAATCCATGAACTCGAGCTGACGCCAGAAGATGATGTCGCGCGGGCTGCGCGCACTGTGCACGAAGGAGATGTCCACGTTGGCATTGGTATCGAAGTACCAGCGCGCCATCGACATCAAGGGCGTGACGCCCACGCCACCGGACAGCATCAGAATACGCTCCGCCGGATAGTCGATGCAGTTGAAGTTGCCGACCGGGCCGTGCACCGCCAGCACGTCGCCTTCATTGAGGTTGTCGTGCAGCCAGTTGGAGACCAGCCCGCCCGGCACGCGCTTGACGGTGATCGAGAAGCTGTAGGGCACCGACGGTGAGCTGGAGATGGTGTAGGAGCGCATGATCTGCTGGGCATCGATCTCGAGCTCCAGGGTCACGAACTGCCCCGGCTTGAAGAAGAACATCACCGGCTGTTCGGCCATGAAACAGAAGGTGCGAACGTCCCAGGTTTCCTGAATGACCTTCACGCAGCGCACGCTATGTCGACCGTTGGTCCAGGTCTGTGTCGTAACCGGATTGAAGTTGCTGAGAGTGGTGCTCATGAAGGCCTCGCTGGGCATGTTGTTCTTGGAGACATGTTCTTGAAGAGACAGTGTCAGGCCCCCCTGCGCTGCGTGCGCGGCCAACGGTGGGACATGCTCAGGATTGTCGAGTCAGCGCCCGGCAAGCATTTATCCGTGCACGACAGAAACATGCCCGATCGCTCCAATCCCTCCCCCGCAGCGCCCTGCCCCCGCCTCATCGCTGCGCCTGTCTGTGTCTCAAAGCCCCTGCGCAGACGACCGGCGTCGGAAATACATCATTGAGCGTCGCCATCAGACATAAGTCGCGACTTGACCTCAGCCACACTGCGCTCCATGCGTGGCAATGCCCTTCAGACGTCATGCGGGCTGCCTGAACTTCCACGCTGACTATCCTGTCGAGCGAGCGGCACTCTGCCTGCGCCGCCCTCGACACCCGAACCGACCAGGACGGGACGACACACCGCACGATGCATCGGCACTCCCTCATGGGACCCCGATGTCGCCCCGCGGTGCTGCCCGGCAATGGTCTGTTCACTCGTTCCCTCTGTCCCGGCTTCACAACAACAATGATCAGCACACTCACTCAACCCAAGGCGACCCTGCTCCCGGCGCCTACCGACCGTGCGAGGACACCGCGATGAGCGACTTACTGGAACACGCTCAGGATCAGCAGCGTCAGGCTGTGCGCGAGGCCGCCGCGCGGCTTCTAGAGGCCCGCAGTCCCGGCTACACCCTGCCCCAGCCCTTCTACAATGATCAGCGCCTGTTCGATCTCGACATGAAGGAGATCTTCGAGCGCGAGTGGCTGTTTGCCGGCCTCAGCAGCGAGATCCCGCTCAAGGGCAACTTCATGACCATGGACGTGGGCAACAGCCCGATCATCATCGTGCGCGGTGACAACGGGGCCATCCATGCCTTCCATAACGTCTGTCGCCATCGCGGTTCCCGCCTGTGCAGCACCGAGCGTGGCAAGGTCGCCAAGCTGGTGTGCGGCTATCACAAGTGGACCTATGAGCTGGATGGTCGCCTGCTGTTCGCCGGTTCCGACATGGGCACCACCTTCGATACCAGTGAGTACGGCCTGCACCCCGTCCACGTGCGCTCAGCCGGTGGCATGCTGTTCATCAACCTCGCCGAGCAGCCCGAGAACTGCGAGCCGTTCTTCAAGACGCTGGAGTTCTACCTCAAGCCCTACGACATGGAGAACGTCAAGGTCGCGGCCAGCTCCTCCATCATCGAGGAAGGCAACTGGAAGCTGGTGATCGAGAACAATCGCGAGTGCTATCACTGCGATGGCTCCCACCCGGAGCTGCTCAACACCCTGCAGGAATTCGATGACACCGATGACCCGCGTGCCACCGATGCCTACAAGGCGCTGGTCGCGAAGAAGCAGGCCGACTGGGATGCCGAGAAGGTGCCCTATCAGCTGGTGCGCTTCGGTCGCCGCAATCGCATGACGCGCACGCCGCTGCTGGAAGGCACCGTCTCGATGACCACGGACGGCACCCCGGCGTGCAAGAAGCTGTTGGGACGCCTGCAAAGCCCCGACATGGGCTCGCTGCGCATCCTCAACCTGCCCAATTCCTGGAACCACTTCATGGGCGATCACGCCGTGGTCTTCCAGGTCGACCCGATCGGCCCCCTCAAGACCCGCGTGACCACCAAATGGTTGGTGCACAAGGACGCGGTGGAAGGTGTCGACTACGACCTGGCGAAGCTGCGCAAGGTGTGGGACGCCACCAATGATCAGGACCGTCAGTTGGTGGAAGAGAACCAGCGCGGCGTCAACTCCAGCGCCTATCAGCCCGGCCCCTATTCGGCGACCTTCGAGTTCGGTGTCGTCGACTTCGTCGACTGGTATGCCGAGCGCATGCAGGAAGCGCTCAAGGAACAGCAGGAGCCGCATCTGCAGCTGGCCTGAGGGCTTGAGTCCTCGAAACCTGAGTCTCTGGAAGACAGGCAAGAAAAAACCCGCCACCGGCAAGCCGGTGGCGGGTTTTTTTGGCTTTCACCCGGGCAACACGCCGAAGGCGGGTCACCCGAGAGGTACTACGGCTGGATTACAGCTGCGTGTCCAGGCTCATCATCAGGCTGAGCGCCATGACGATGATGATGGAGAAGCCGAACAGCTTGCGTGCCCAGGAGGCATCAGGCTGATCCTTGAGGCGCCAGGCGGCCAGATACAGCCACCAGCCACCCGTGACGGTCGCGACTACCAGATACCAGATGCCGGTATATCCCCACAGTGTCAGCAACAGCGACACCGGGATGAAGCCGGCAATGTACCCCGTCACTACACGCTTGGCATGCTCCATGCCTCGCGCTACCGGGAGTACCGGAATATTGGCGGCCCGATAGTCATCGACACGAAACATGGCAATCGCATAGGAATGCGGCATCTGCCACATGCTGAAGATGATCAACAGCAGCAGCGCCCCCATGTCCGCCTGACCGGTGACGGCCAGGTAGCCGACCACTGGCGGCGCAGCGCCGGACAGTGAGCCGATGAGGGTGCCATACACCGAGCCACGCTTGAGCCACATGCTGTAGGCCCCGACGTAGATCACGAAGCCCAGTCCCACGGCGATCATCGCCATGAGATTGGTCATCGCGGCCAGAAGCCAGAAGCCTGCAAGGCCCAGCACGCTGCCGAAGACGAAGGCCCCCTTCAGCGAGATGTCGCCCTGCACCAGAGCACGGCCCTGGGTACGCGCCATGTGGCGGTCGATATCGCGATCGATGCAGTTGTTGAACACACAGCCTGAGGCCACGATCAACGCCACCCCGACCAGGGTGGCGATGAACAGCGCCCAATCCACCTCACCACCGGAAGCGAGAAAGAAGCCGCCGCTGACGGTGATCAGGTTGCCGAAGATAATGCCCGGCTTGGTGGTACGCAGGTAGTCCTTGATCATCAGGCTCACGCTATCAGATGGGCATCATGTTCTGATTCAGCTCGATCATGATCCATATGGAACCACCAACGACGATTGCCACGATCACCACGGTGAACAGCATGGCCATGACATTCCAGCTCTGCTCCTTGGAGCCGTCCAGGTGCAGGAAGAAGTACAGCTGCACGAAGACCTGAGCGATGGCGAAGCCGTAGATGGCCCAGATCACGCCGACACCCGGATCGTCCATCATCATCACCATCCCGAACGGGATGATGGTCAGGATGATGGAGAGAATCAGACCGGTCACGTACTGCTTGACGCTGCCGTGATTGTCGTTGTGGTCGTTGTTGGAATGGCTCATAGCATCACTCCTGTGAGATAGACGACGGTGAAGACGCAGATCCAGATGACGTCCAGGAAGTGCCAGAACAGGCTGAGCATCATCAGACGACCGCGATGCACTTCCGTCAGACCTTTCTTCTTGACCTGGAAGATCAGCAGCGCCATCCAGATCAGACCGGCGGTCACGTGCAGACCGTGGGTGCCGACCAGGGTGAAGAAGGCAGACAGGAACGCGGACTTGTCCGGACCCTGGCCGTTCACGATCAGGTGGTAGAACTCATAGATTTCCATCGCGATGAAGCCTGCGCCACAGGCGAAGGTGATCATCAGCCACTTGATCACCGCGGAGCTGTCTCCGCGGTTCATGCCCAGCATCGCCAGGCCGTAGGTGAAGCTCGAAGCCAGCAGCAGCGCGGTCTCGACCAGCACGAAGTTCAGCTCGAAGATCTCGGCGCCCGTCGGGCCACCGGCATACGCCTGGCTCAGTACCACGTAGACCGCGAACAGCATCGCGAACAGGATGCAGTCGCTCAGCAGATAGAGCCAGAAACCGAAGACCTTCAGGCCGTTGGTATCGTGATGCTCGTGATCGTCATGGGCGTCATGCGCCCCATCGTGAGATGTCATTGCATTATTCGCCATGATTACCCCTGAACCACTGTGTCGTTAGGTGTGCGGGCGCTGGGCAGGGCGCGACGCTCGCGACCCTCACGCTCGACACGCTCCACTTCCTCGACGGACACGTAGTAGTCGATGTCGTAGTTGAAGGAGCGCACGATGAAGGTAGCGATCATGCCGACCAGCCCGACCACGGCCATCCACCAGATGTGCCAGATCAGTGCGAAACCGAACACCAGGCTGAAGGCGGAGATGATGACGCCAGCAGCGGCGTTGCGCGGCATGTGGATCGGCGCATAAGGCTTCTTGGCCTCCTGCTCGATGCCACGTTCCTTCATTTCCCAGAACTCGTCGAGCTCGGAAACCTGCGGCTCGTGAGCGAAGTTGTAGAACGGTGCCGGTGAAGTGGTGCTCCACTCCAGGGTACGACCGCCCCAGATATCGCCAGTGGTGTCCTGCAGCTGCTTGCGGTTCTTGATGCTGACCGCGATCTGGATCACGGTGCACGCGATACCGATCAGGATCAGGACAGCACCGATGAAGGCGACGACCAGGTACGGCACCCACAGCGGGTTGTCGACGTGCTGCAGACGACGGGTCATGCCCATGAAGCCGAGGATGTACAGCGGCATGAAGGCGAGGTAGAAGCCAGTGATCCAGAACCAGAAGGAACGCTTGCCCCACTTCTCGCACAGCATGAAGCCGGTCGCTTTCGGGAACCAGTAGGTAATACCGGCCATCGCACCGAAGACCACGCCGCCGATGATGACGTTGTGGAAGTGGGCGATCAGGAACAGCGAGTTGTGCAGTACGTAGTTGGCGCCCGGAACGGCCAGCAGAACGCCGGTCATGCCACCGATGGTGAAGGTGACGATGAAGCCCAGGGTCCACAGCACCGGAGAGGTCATTTCGACACGACCACGGTACATGGTGAACAGCCAGTTGAAGATCTTCACACCTGTCGGGATCGAGATGATCATCGTCGCGATACCGAAGAAGGCGTTCACGTCAGCGCCGGCACCCATGGTGAAGTAGTGGTGCAGCCAGACGATGAACGACAGGACGGTGATGACGAGAGTCGCCCACACCAGCGAGGTGTAACCGAACAGCTTCTTCTTGGAGAAGGTGGCGATGACTTCGGAGAACACACCGAAGACCGGCAGCACCAGGATGTACACCTCAGGATGGCCCCAGGCCCAGATGAGGTTGACGTACATCATCATGTTTCCACCAAGGTCATTGGTGAAGAAGTGGAAGTCGAGGTAGCGATCGAGCGTCAGCATCGCGATGGTAGCGGTCAGAATCGGGAAGGCCGCGACGATCAGGACGTTGGCGCACAGTGCGGTCCAGGTGAAGACCGGCATCTTCATCAGGGACATGCCCGGCGCACGCATCTTGAGGATGGTGGCGATGAAGTTGACACCTGTCAGCAGGGTACCGACACCGGAGATCTGCAATGACCAGATCCAGTAATCCACCCCGACCCCGGGGCTGTAATTGGCCCCCGACAACGGCGGATAGGCCAGCCAGCCAGTCTTGGCGAACTCACCCAGACCCAGAGAGATGTTGACCAGCAGCGCGCCGACCACGAACAGCCAGAAGCTGAGCGAGTTCAGGAACGGGAAGGCCACGTCACGTGCGCCGATCTGCAGCGGCACGACAACGTTGATCAGACCGATGACCAGCGGCATCGCCACGAAGAAGATCATGATCACGCCGTGGGCAGTGAAGATCTGGTCGTAGTGATCCGGGGGCAGATAGCCCTGACCACCACTGGACGCCAGCATCTGCTGGGAACGCATCATGATCGCATCGGAGAAACCACGGATCAGCATCACCAACGCGACGATGATGTACATCATGCCGATCTTCTTGTGATCGACAGAGGTGAACCACTCATTCCACAGGTAGGCCCACTTTTTCTTTACCGTGATGAAGCCGACAAGGGCTGCACCACCGAGGATTACCGCCGCAAGCACGATCATGATGATCGGCTCGTGATACGGAACAGCCTCTATTGTGAGTTTTCCAAGCATTGCTTATTCCTCGGTTGCCATCGCAGATTCAGCGTGACCAGAAGCGTCATGATCGGACATGCCGTCTTCGGCGCTGTCGTGATGCATTCCACCCTTCTTCATGTGGCGCATCTGATCATCGCTCATGCCCAGCTCCATGCCGTCCATGTAGGGCGCCATGATCTGCTCATACAGGTTCGGCTTGACCTGACCATAGAAGGTCGGGGCAACGTCCTCGCTCGGCTCCTTGAGAGCGGCAAGACCAGCGTCATCCAGCACCTTGCTGCTGCCGCGTGCCTTCTCGATCCAGGCGTCGAAGTCGCCTTCGCTCATGACATGCGCCTTGAAGTGCATGTCGGCGAAGCCGGCGCCGCTATAGCTGGCAGAGATACCGTCGTAGGTACCCACTTCACTGCCGATCAGGTGCAGACGGTTTTCCATCCCCGCCATTGCATAGATCTGGCTACCGAGCTGCGGGACGAAGAACGAGTTCATCACCGTGTCGGATGTGATGTGGAAGCGAACCTGACGATCCACCGGCATGGCCAGTTCATTGACCGTAGCGATGCCCTGCTCCGGATAGATGAACAACCACTTCCAGTCCATGGACACGACCTGCACCTCGATCGGCTCACCGCCGTCGACGATCTCGGCACGCGGGTCCAGCTCGTGCGTGCTCTTCCAGGTCAGGATGCCCAGAGCGAGGATGATCAGGCACGGAATGCCCCAGACCACGATCTCGATCTTGGTGGAATGCGCCCAGTTGGGCGTGTAGGTCGCCTTGCTCTGCTTGGTATCGCGATAGCGCCAGGCGAACCACAGCGTCATGAAGATGACCGGGATAACAACCACGAGCATCAGGTAGGTAGCAGTCAGGATCAGCGACTTTTCGGATTCACCGATAGGCCCCTTGGGATCGAAGAGCACGGCGTCACAGCCGGACAGCATCAATAATCCCGCGAGGATAGGGAGTCCCCGCAGAGCCCCCCGCATTAGGCTTTTTCTCATCTCACGACCTCGTTGGAACACGCCATGGCGTCATGACGAGCCCACATGTGGAACACAGCGTTCGAAGAAATGACCAACAGGAAGCCGTCGATCTTTCGAACGAAATCAGAAGATTTCCCGCAGGCGGGCACAGGATAGAGAAAAGACAGGGGGGCTGACTACGGGGCAGGATGACGCACCAGGGGCCACATGCGGATGACTTCGGCCATCCGGTGCGCGCCAATCATGCCTTGAGCGGCATGAGTTCTCTCACGCTCGAGGGAGGTTAAGGCAGCGGGATCGGGTGGCGAAGCCGACACTCACGGCAATGATGTCGCGACAGTGCATGCCTTGCAGGGCCAGACAGCTCGTCAATCGCCAGCCTTCTCCGCGATGCCAGCCCCCCTGCCCTGCTTGATGATGCCCGTGAGAATCACGACCTTGTCGCGCCACAATTCAGTGCATCCCCACAGATGTCCTCGCCATCGGCGCACCAGGTGGCGTCGAAGCAACCACTACCGCCACACGATACTGCGCAACAAAAACCCAATAAATGGCCACAACTTGAAATAAAATGCCAAAAATTGTGCCGATGAGCCTTTCAAAAGTTGCTAAAGCACTCCCCCAACCCGGGCGAGAGAGGCGTTTTCCCGACATGATACTTGTATGAGGCCGGCGTTCATTGACGAGAAAACATGCATCATTATCGATCATGACCTGACAGGTAAATGCACCATGATGCGTCTCACATGATGCTGGCATTCCCGATCAACAGGGGACACTTTTTCGCAACCTTGGCATGCCATTCTCATGATCAACGCCGAACCAAATGGCCGGATGAGTGTCATTTTCCGTCATTCATTTACGCGGACTGACCACCTTTCTGCCAGATGACGCCCGGCCCGCCATCATAAAAAATACACAAATAAACACACCCCAGAAACCATCTGGTTACCAATTTTGCACAAAAATCCGGTTTCCCGCCCCCATTGTGTGACTTGAGTCAGACAAGGAATGAACTCGACCGCGGCGTCAGGAACAACATCCTCGAAAAAGGTCAAGACCTGCGACAATTGACCACACCAAAAATAGGGACAATGATCTGGGAGAATTTCCCGAGACCTTTTTCACGCCCAGCGGCCAGACAGGCCACTCTTCACCAGCACCACCGGCCTGTGGTCAGGCGCGATTCGCGTTCCACATCAGCGATGATTCGCGGCCGCCACTCGCCGCGACGGCCAGATTCTCGAGCTCTCGGTCTAGCGGGCTCTTGGCTTGCCGGGTCTCTTGGCTTACCGGGTCTCTTGCCTTATCGGCCTCTGGGCCTGGCGGGCCCTCACTCTCTCCAATGTCAGTCGCCGTGCGACATGCTGGCTGAGCGGGTCGAGAGCCATGCCCTGTGACGGCAGCCCTGCGACGGCAGCTCTGCAATGACAGCTCTGCGATGACAGCTCTGCAATGACAGCTCTGCAATGACAGCTCTACAACAACAGCCCTGCAACGAGAGCCCTACCATGACTGCCTCCTCGACCACGCATTCCCTCATCGCCGCTGACCAGCTTCCCGCAGGCATCCTCTATCGCCTGTTCTCGGGCAGCATCGCGCCCCGGCCGATCGCCTGGGTCTCGACCATCGACGCGGCAGGCAACACCAACCTCGCGCCCTTCTCGTTCTTCACCATCGCCAGCATCAATCCACCGGTGCTCGCCTTCAGCCCGCTGCGCAATGGCGAAGGCAAGACCAAGGACACCCTCAACAACCTCGGGCAGGTGGCGGAGTGCGTCATTCACATCGGTGGCGAGGCGATGAGCGAGGCGCTCAATCTCACCAGCGCCAGTCTCGCGGCCGACGAGGATGAGTTCACCCACGCGGGCCTGAACAAGGTGGCCATGCCGCCGCTTGCGGTTCCGCGCGTGGAAGGTGCTCCGATCGCCTTCGGCTGTCGACTGCGCGACATCATCTCGTTCGGTGATCAGCCGCTGGCCGGTTCACTGGTGCTGGCCGAGGTGGTGGTGATGCATGCCGACGCAGCGGTCTGGGATGGGCGGCATGTCGACAATGAGGTGCTGCGTGCCATCGGGCGCATGGCCGGCAGTGACTATGCACGCACGGATAGCCTGTTCAGCCTACAGCGCCCCGAATGACTTTCCGGCAAGGAAAAGAAATCCATAAACCTTAATACAATCAATGCCTTTCAGCGCACGACAAGGATGACTCAAGGTTTGACGCCGTCATCTGCAACTGGCAGAAAGGCGCATGTTGCTCAAGGCTTCAGACCAAGGTCTGAACGCTTCCACCAGGCGGGACAAGGTCCCTCATTCTGACTCGAGATGCCCATAGGAGCGGCTATCGAAAGAAAACATACGAGGTAACTCCATGTCATCGAATCCGTATGTGACGGATTACCAGATCGGTCAGGACAATGTTCAGCGACTCGGGCTGGATGTCCACAAGCCGGTCTTCACCATCAGTGCGCTGCTGATCGTAGGCTTCATCCTGTTCACGCTGCTGATGCCCGAGTCGGCCGAGTCGGCACTGGGCGGCGCCAAGGCATGGTCCATCACCCATGGTGATTGGCTGTTCATGCTCTCCAGCAACTTCTTCATCCTGTTCTGCCTGCTGCTGGTCCTGCACCCGGTCAGCCGCCTGCGTCTGGGCGGACGCGACGCCAAGCCGGAATTCAGCCGGATGGCCTGGTTCGCGATGCTGTTCGCGGCCGGCATGGGCACCGGCCTGATGTTCTGGGGGGTCGCCGAGCCAGTGGCGTACTACACCGACTGGTCCGGCACGCCACTGAATGCGCCACCGCGTACGCCGGAAGGCGCAACGGCGGCACTCTCGGCCACCGTATTCCACTACGGGCTTCACCCCTGGGCCATGTATGCCGTGATCGGCCTGTCGCTGGCCTTCTTCGCCTACAACAAGGGCCTGCCGCTGACGCTGCGCTCGGTGTTCTACCCCTTGCTGGGTGAACGTGTATGGGGCTGGAGCGGCCATATCATCGATATCGTCGCGGTGCTCGCCACCCTGTTCGGCCTTGCCACCTCTCTGGGGCTGGGCGCGGCACAGGCGGCCTCGGGGCTGGACCATCTGTTCGGCATCGGCGATGGGCTGGTCAGTCAGATCGGCGTGATCGTGGCCGTCACGCTCGCGGCCATCTACTCGGTGAGTCGCGGTCTGGATGGCGGCGTCAAACGCCTCTCCAATCTCAACATGATGCTGGCCGCGTTGCTGGTGGTGTTCCTGTTCATCGTCGGCCCGACCATGGACATCATCACCGGGCTCGGCACCACCAGCGTCGGCTATCTGGAATATCTGCTGCCGCTCTCAAACTGGATCGATCGCCCCGACGAAGGCTGGTTCCATAGCTGGACCATCTTCTACTGGGCCTGGTGGATTTCCTGGTCGCCGTTCGTCGGCATGTTCATCGCGCGTATCTCGCGCGGACGCAGCGTGCGCGAATTCGTCACCGCCGTGCTGGTGGTACCGACCCTGGTCACCATCGTGTGGATGACCGTCTTCGGCGGCACCGCACTGGAAGAGGCGCGAGCCGCCGGCAGCGAGCTGGCCCAGGGCATCGACACTCCCTCGATGGCCATGTTCCAGATGTTCGACAGCCTGCCGCTGTCTTCCATCACCTCCTGCGTCGCCATCGTGCTGGTGCTGGTGTTCTTCGTGACCTCCTCTGACTCCGGCTCGCTGGTGATCGATTCCATCACCGCCGGCGGCAAGCAGGATGCCCCGACGCGCCAGCGCATCTTCTGGGCAGCGGCCGGCGGCCTGATCGCCTGTGCCCTGCTGTATGGCGGCGGCAGCACCGCACTGAGTGCGCTGCAGGCGGGCGCCATCTCCACGGGACTGCCCTTCACGGTGGTGCTGCTGGTGATGTGCTTCTCGCTGTTCCGCGGTCTGCGCTGGGAAAAACGCGAATACGATCGCGCCAACGCAGCGACCTGAGCCACTGCGCGCAGTGAAAAGAGGCGAGTGAGCACCCACGCAAAAGGGCCTGTCAGTCGACAGGCCCTTTTGTTCATCTGGCAATCAGTGTCAGCGCGCGGCGCGCAATCTTTCAGGAGTGTCGCGCCTAGCGCAGCCCCGGCAGCAGATACTTGTCCAGCGCCTGGCGCACCGACGGCAGCAGGATATCGGAGTGCATCACCAGCTCGCGCACCAGTTCCTGCAGGCCCGGCACGCCCACCTCGGCATGCTTTCTGAGTGCCATGCGCGCGCAGGTGTCCGCGCAGGCATGCTCGGAAATCTGCACGCCCAACGCCACCAGCCGCTCACGAAAGTCTTCGTGATCAATCAGCTCCACGATCATCATCGTCATTCTCCTTGCTCGCTGACGGCGGGCATTGTCATTGGTATTGACCCACTCTGTTCTGAGCATAGCCCTTGTGAGGATAGCCGAAATGCACGACGGGCTGTCTCCGACATTCTGGTCAGACCGGGGCGCCCTCTGCGTGCCTGCCCACGCCACTGGCGTAGGCATTTGCGTCAGGCGCGTCTGGCTCGGTTGCGGTCTATTGCCTCGATCTATCCGCTCGGTCCAGCCCGCTTGCCATGTCCACCTCACATGTCCGCTTCAGCTCTCCACACCCGCCTCGGCGGGTTCGGCTCTGGCCAGACGGCAGGCGGCGTACTTGAACTCGGGAATCTTGCCCACCGGGTCGAGCGCCGGATTGGTCAACAGATTGGCGGCGGCCTCGGCGTAGCAGAAGGGCACGAAGACCATGCCGGCCGGCGTCAGCGGATCGGCGCGGGTAGCGAGGGTGATCTGGCCACGTCGCGTGGTGATCGAGAGTGGCTCGCCCGGCGTGATGCCCAGGCGCTCCAGCTCCACCGGATTGAGCGTGGCCACGGCGGCCGGCTCGAGGTTGTCGAGCACCGCCGCGCGGCGCGTCATCGAGCCGGTATGCCAGTGCTCCAGCTGACGACCGGTGGTCAACACCGTCGGATAGTCGTCATCCAGCGTCTCATCCGGCGGCGTGGGCCAGGTCGGCACGAAGCGGGCACGACCACTGGCGCGCGGGAAGCCCTCGCCGAACACCACATCCTCGCCCTCCCCCCCCGGCGTCAGGCACGGGTAGGTCACCGAGTTCTCCGCGGACAGCCGCGCCCAGTCGATGTTGTCGAGGGAATCCATGCCCTCTTGCATCTCGGCGTAGATCTCCTCCGGCCCGGCGTAATCCCAGCCAAGCCCCATGCGCCGCGCCAGCTGCTGGGTGATCCACCAGTCCGGCTTCGCCTCGCCCGGGGCGCGCAGTGCCGCCCGCCCGCGCTGCACCTGCCGGTTGGTATTGGTGACGCTGCCGTCCTTCTCCGGCCAGGCGTACGAGGGCAGCACCACATCGGCGAACTGTGCCGTCTCGGTGACGAAGATGTCCTGCACCACCAGGTGTTTCAGATGCGCCAGCGCGCTGCGCGCATGTTCGAGATCCGGGTCCGACATCGCCGGGTTCTCGCCGAGAATGTACATGCCGCGGATCTGATCGGCGTGGATGGCGTGCATGATCTCCACTACCGTCAGGCCCGGCGTCGCCGAGAGCGGGGTCTGCCACAGCGCTTCCAGACGCTCGCGCGCCGCCGTGTCACCCACCGGCTGATAGTCGGGGAACACCATCGGAATCATCCCGGCATCCGAGGCGCCCTGAACGTTGTTCTGGCCGCGCAGCGGGTGCAGGCCGGTGCCTTCACGCCCGACATGACCACACACCAGCGCCAGCGCGATCAGACAGCGCGCATTGTCGGTGCCGTGGGTGTGCTGCGAGATGCCCATGCCCCAGAAGATCATCGCGCGCCTGGCGGTCGCGTACTCACGGGCCACGGCGCGAATCTCTTCTGCCGCCACGCCACACAGCGGCGACATCGCCTCCGGCGTCAGCGCCGCGACATGCTCCGCCAGCGCGGCGAAGTCCTCGGTGTGTGCCTCGATATAGGCCTGATTGGCCAGCCCCTCGGTGATGATGACGTTGAGCATGGCATTGAACAGCGCCACGTCCGCCCCCGGCGTGAACTGGATCGAGCGATGCGCCTGACGACGCAGCGCCAGCGCACGCGGGTCGATCACCACGATGCGTGTGCCACGCTTGGCGGCGCGCTTGAAGAAGGTCGCCGCCACCGGATGATTGACGCCCGGGTTGCAGCCGGTCAGCACGATCAGATCGGACTGCTCGGCCTGCATGAAGGAGGCGCTCACGCCGCCCGAGCCGACGCCTTCCATCAGCGCCGCCACCGAGCTTGCATGACACAGGCGCGTGCAGTGATCGACATGGTTGGAGCCGAAGCCGGTGCGCACCAGCTTCTGGAACAGCCACGCCTCCTCGTTGGTGCACTTGGCGCTGCCGAAGCCCGCCAGGCTGTCGGGGCCATGCGCGCGCTTGAGGCGCATGAGCCCCTCGGCCGCGACCTCGAGGGCCTCGTCCCAGCTGGCCTCACGGAAGTGGGTCAGCGGGTGGGCTGGGTCAAAGTTCGCATCCAGCCCCTTGGCCACACCGTCACGGCGAATCAGGGGGCGGATCAGACGCTCCGGATGGCGCGGATAATCGAAGCCGAAGCGTCCCTTCACGCATAACCGACCGTGGTTGGAGGGCCCATCGCGGCCACTGACCGCGATGATGTTGTCCAGCCGCGTATCCGCAACGCGCTGTCGGCGCTGATCAGTCTTATAGGAGCCGCCGTCCGCCATGCCCTGCTGGGCATCCGCCAGGGTCGCGACCGGCTGGCCCTCGACACTCAACGCCTCGCCGCTGCCACGGCTGACCTGATACTCCAGCTGACAGCCCACGCCGCAGTACGGGCAGATGGAGGCGACGCGCTCATCGACGGCGGCGCTGTCGCCGAAGCCCTGCTCATCCACCTGGGCGGCAGGCATCAGGGCGCCGGTCGGGCAGGCCTGCACGCACTCGCCACAGGCGACGCAGGTGCTGTCGCCCATCGGGTCCTCGAGATCGAACACGATGCGCGTATTGCTGCCGCGCCCCGCCAGCCCGATCACGTCATTGACCTGTACCTCGCGACAGGCGCGCACGCACAGGCCGCAGCTGATGCAGGCGTCATGATTGACCGCCATCGCGGTATGGGAGTGATCGAGAGCGCTGGCCTGCGTCGGCAACCACTCCTCCACCGTATCCCCCAGCCACTCGCGGACCGTCTCGCGGGCGCCGCCCAGGGTCTCGCGAGCGTGCCCGACATCCACCGCCAGCAGCTCGGCCATCGCCATGAAGTGGCTGCTGACATCGGGGTTGTGCGCCTCGGCGGGCATGTCGGCGGCGAGCAGCTCCACCACCATCGCGCGCGCCTCGCCGGCACGCCGTGAGCTGGCACTGCGCACCACCATGCCCGCCCGCGCCTCGCGGATGCAGCTGGCAGCAAGGGTGCGCTCGCCGTCGATCTCGACCATACAGGCGCGACAGTTGCCATCGCCGCGATAATCCGGCGCTTCGCTGTAGCAGAGGTGGGGAATCGTCTCGCCGGCACGCTTGACGATCTTCCACAGCGTCTCGCCGGGATAGGCCGTCACCTCGGCACCATCCAGCGTGATGGTGAAGCCATCCTCGCGCAGCGGCTGATCATCCGAGGACGAGTTGCCCAACCCTGTCAGCGCATTCATGCCTCACCTCCCGTGGCGTCAGCCGCATGGCTCGTGGCGATCAAGCGCACCCCGCTGCTGGCGAGGGTCTCCCGGAAGTCCTTGAGCAGGCCGAGCACCGGATTGGGCGCGGCCTGGCCAAGCCCACAGATCGAGGCGTCCATCATCACCTGCGACAAGCGCGTCAGCAGCGTCTCATCCCACTCATCGCCGCTGAGCGCCGCCAGCATCTGACGCGTGCCGACACGACACGGCGTGCACTGGCCGCAGGACTCGTCCATGAAGAAGCTCATCAGATTGCGCGCCACCGCCGCCAGGTCGTCCTTATCCGACAGCACCACCACCGCGGCCGAGCCGATGAAGCAGCCGTGGGCCTGCAGGGTGTCAAAATCCAGCGGCAGGTCCGCCTTGCTGGCCGGCAGAATGCCGCCGGAGGCGCCGCCGGGCAGATAGGCACGCAGACGATGGCCGTCGGCCATGCCGCCGCCGTATTCCTCGACCAGCTCGCTGAGCGTGATGCCGGCCGGCGCCAGATACATGCCCGGGCGTCTGACGCGCCCGGAGAGCGAGAAGCTGCGCAGCCCCTGACGTCCCTGACGCCCGGCCGCGACGTAGTGGTCATGGCCTTCGCGATGGAGCCGCGCGATCCAATAGACCGTCTCGACGTTGTTGACCAGGGTCGGGCGACCGAACAAGCCACATTGCGCCACAAAGGGCGGACGCTGACGCGGCTTGCCGGGCTTGCCTTCCAGCGACTCGATCAGCGCCGATTCCTCGCCACAGATATAGGCGCCGGCGCCACGCCGCAGCTGGATATAGCCCGGCGCGACGAGGCCTGCGGCTTCCAGCTCCGCGATGCACTCGCGCAGCACGGCATTCAGGGTCGGGTACTCGTCGCGCAGATAGAGGTAGAGCGCCTCGGCCTCGATGGCATGCGCACTGGCCAGCGCGCCCTCGAGGAAGGTGTGCGGCTCACGCTCCAGATAGCAGCGGTCCTTGAAGGTGCCGGGTTCGCCTTCATCGGCGTTGATCACGCAATAGCGCGGCCCCGCCTCGGCGCGCACGAAGCCCCACTTGCGAAACGTCGGGAAGCCCGCCCCGCCCAGGCCCCGCAGTCCGGCCTGCTCGATCATCTGCGCCAGGTCCTCGATGCTGACCTCACCGCCATCCAGCGCGGCGAGCAGCCCATAGCCGCCACTGGCGCGATATTCCGCCAGCCGCGGATAGTCGAGACTCGCAGCCGGCGCCGCATGCACATAGCCTTCGGCAATCGCCGCCGTGATGCCTTCCACGCTGGCATGGCCGAGATGGTAATGCCCGACCTCCGCCACCGGCGCACTGTCGCAGCGCCCCATGCAGGGCGCACGCAGCACGCGCACCTGTTCGGGGTCCAGCCCCGAGGCGAGGCCGGCGCGCAAGGCCTCGGAGCCGGCCAGCTGACAGGACAGCGAATCACAGACGCGCACGGTCAGCGCCGCGGGCGGCGTCTCGCCATCGCGAACCACGGTGAAATGGGCATAGAAGGTGGCTGTCTCGTAGACCTCGGCCATCGGCAGGCGCATCCACTCGGCCAGCGCACGCAGATGGGCCAGCGTCAGATAGCCGACCTCATCATTGAGCACATGCAGATATTCGAGCAGAAGGTCACGCTGCGCCGGGGCATCGCCCAGCAGGCGCTGTACCTCGGCCCAGGCCTCGGCATCCAGCGGACGGCCGCGCAACTGGCTGCGCGAACGGCGGCGAGCGACAGGTGTCGGCTCGGTCAGGGTCTCAGGCGTCATGGCGGCACCACGGTGTTGTTATTGGGCAGGAGCAGGCAAGTACTGGCGTATCGCGCGAGGAGTGAAGTCTCGGGCGCGAAAGTGGTGCGCGGTCAGGGAGTACGCACCACTTTCCTTCACTGTAGATCGCAATCTACAAAGCGGGCACACCTGCGACAACCGCTCTGAGCGCTGAATCGCCCCCTGTGTCAGTCACGCATATGCCGGCGTCGTATCCAGCTAACTCGCTCTCGCCCAGCCCTCACACAATCACGAGGGCCGGTGGCGACCTGTCCCGCAGTCAGACTCGCCACCGCGCTCCGGATTGCCATTCCCCCCCCTTCTCACATCGCAGCCCCGGGAGACACCCACGACAACACCTCGCTCCACGCCAGCTGCCCTGCCCGGCTGGCGACACCAATAACAACATGAGGTCACCAAATGTCATCGAATCCGTATGACACGGACTACGAGATCGGCCAGGACAATGTCCAGGTAATGGGTCTCGATGTTCACAACCCCGTCTTCGCGATCAGCGCCGTGCTGATCGTCAGCTTCATCCTGTTTGCCATCCTCTTCCCAGCGGGCGCGGAAAGTGCCCTGGGCGGCGCCAAGGCCTGGTCCATCGCACATGGCGACTGGCTGTTCATGCTGGCCGGCAACCTCTTCGTGCTGTTCTGCCTGCTGCTGATCGTGCACCCGGTGGGCAAGCTGCGCCTGGGCGGCCAGAAGGCAAAGCCCGAGTTCTCGACACGCTCCTGGTTCGCGATGCTGTTCGCCGCTGGCATGGGCATCGGGTTGATGTTCTGGAGCGTCGCCGAACCGGTGGCCTACTACACCGACTGGTACGGCACGCCACTGAACGCACCCGCCGGGACGCCGGAAGGAGCACGCGCCGCGCTGGGCGCCACCATGTATCACTGGGGCCTGCATCCCTGGGCCATCTACGCCGTGGTCGGGCTGTCGCTGGCCTTCTTCACCTACAACAAGGGCCTGCCGCTGACCATCCGCTCGGCGTTCTACCCGATACTCGGTGAGCGCACCTGGGGCTGGATGGGGCATATCGTCGATATCCTCGCCGTGCTGGCTACCATCTTCGGTCTGGCGACTTCGCTGGGGCTGGGCTCCGCTCAGGCAGCATCGGGGCTGGACTACCTGTTCGGCGTCGGCGATGGCCTGCCGACTCAGATCGCGATCATCATCCTGGTGACGCTGGTGGCCATCTACTCGGTCAGTCGCGGCCTGGATGGCGGCGTGAAGCTGCTTTCCAACATCAACATGATCATCGCCGCTGTCCTGATCATCTTCATCCTCATCTTCGGGCCGACACTCGCCATTCTCATGGGCCTGGGCACCACCACCCTCAGCTATGTGGAATATCTGCTGCCGCTGTCCAACTGGATCGGCCGCCCCGATGAAAGCTGGTTCCATGGCTGGACCGTCTTCTACTGGGCGTGGTGGATTTCCTGGTCACCGTTCGTCGGCATGTTCATCGCACGTGTCTCGCGCGGCCGCACCGTACGCGAATTCGTCACCGCCGTGCTGCTGGTGCCGACACTCGTCACCATCGTGTGGATGTCAGTCTTCGGCGGTACCGCACTGGAACAGGCCATCAATGGCGTAGGCGCGCTGGCCAATGGCATCGATTCCGTGTCGCTGGCCATGTTCCAGATGCTCGACAACCTGCCGCTGTCCGGTGTGGCGTCCTTCATCGCCATCCTGTTGGTACTGGTGTTCTTCGTGACCTCCTCGGATTCCGGTTCGCTGGTGATCGATTCGATCACCGCCGGCGGCAAGGTGGATGCACCGATCAGCCAGCGCATGTTCTGGGCAGCGATGGAAGGCCTGATCGCCGGTGCCCTGCTCTATGGCGGCGGAAGCGCTGCGCTGGGCTCGCTGCAGGCGGGTGCCATCGCCACGGGGCTGCCGTTCACGCTGGTACTGCTGGTGATGTGCTATTCGCTGTTCCGTGGCCTGATGCAGGAAAAGAAGGCACAGGACATGCTCATTCGTCCGGTCGCCGGCGCCTGACATGCGGCGCTGACCAAAGCTTTACTGACCGAAGCTTTACTGACCAAGGCGATACTGACTGACAGGCCGCAAGACATGGGCACAAAAAAACGCCGCCCCCGGCAACCGGGGGCGGCGTTTTCATTGGATGACCCGAACGTCATCCAGGCGAGATCAGGAGTTTTCCTGCGCCAGCTTCTGCACCTTCTTCATCAGGTCCGGGTCGTTCTGGACCGCTTGACCGATGGAGTTGAAGGTAGCGACTTCCAGACCGGAGTCTTCGACAGCGCTGACCATCTCGTCGTTGGCTTCCTGACGCACGCTCTGCTTGGCAGTCTCGTCGTCGGCTTTCTGCAGCTTGCCGGCGAATTCCTGAGAGATGCGTGCGATGTCCTGAGAGGCCGCAGCGAACTGTTCCAGCTGAGCGTCAGTGAAATCGCCAGCCTGAGCCTGTGCCGCCTGGGCAGTAGACTGACCCTGGGCCGGTGCGTCAGCAGCGAACGCCGGTGCCGACATCATGCCCGCGGAAATCAGGGCAGCCGTCATGTATGCAGTCATCCGTTTCATTGCAGCCTCCAGCAGTGATCAATAAGTGTTTGCCCTAACTCAGACGGGTCTGACGACAGGATGTTCATTTTTTCATGCAACTCTTTGAAAACATCCTGTATCGCCAGAGTTACATGAGTCGCAGATCAGCAACGTAAAAACCGCGGGGCCGCGCATGGCGGGCGTCATGACGGCTGGACGCGCATACAGCTTGCACCACGATCGTGAAAATATCTGCAGCAAGCCGCGTGAAGTCTGCCCACCACCCACTCGACCCGCCCTCGATACAGACATGCCTCTGCGCTCGCTACGCGCTCTAGACAGGCATGCCACCTGTTGCCGCCGCTATCGATATGTCGCCATTGGCCTTTTCACAGGCTGAATGAGGGCGGCATGTCGTGAAGTACCACATAAATCGCGCGCCAACGGGCAGCAAACTCTCGGCGACTGTCTTAGTCTTGAAGGAGAGGCTGTCATCCGGGGTGTGCCACTCTCCTGTGCAACCTGCTTCTGCAGCCCAGGCTGGCTAGCCCAGCTCATAACATTCGTTGCCGGAGGACTGCCATGTCCACGCACATACCATCCACGCAGAGACTGTCCAAGCAGAAACTGTCCTCGCAGGTACTGTCCACATACGTACCGCCCGCGCTACCTCGACGGCTCTCGCATCACAGGCTGACGCCGGGCCTGATGAGCCTCTTGTTGCTGGCCCTGCTGCCGGCCCTGCTGCTGAGCTCGCCGGTGCATGCCATCAGCCTGCTGGATTCGGACGCCGACCTGAACGCGCCCGCCGAGACATCCACAGGCGCGCCGCCGCCCCCGACCTCGCCGGACACCGCGGAGACCACCATGACCGCCGCCAATGTCGACCCCGCCGCCAACCCGCTTTTGGGCGAGACCTGGAACCGACGCTCGCTGGTGCTGATCGCGCCGGATGAGCAGGACCGGGATCTCGAGCGTCAGCGCGAGGAACTGCGCGCCACGCGTGGCGAGATGCAGCAACGCGACATGACGCTCTATACGCTGATGGGCACGCGCGGCATCCACGATGGCGTGCCGATGAGCTTCGAGGAGGTGCGTGCCCTGCGCGATGCCATGCAATTGCGCGAGGGCGCGCCCTTCACCGTCATCCTGATGGGCAAGGACGGCGGCAAGAAGATGCAGCAGGAAGGCTTCGTCTCCCCCGACCAGATCTATCAGGTGATCGACAACATGCCGATGCGCCAGCGCGAAGCCAGTCAGGCAGCGCGCAAGGCTCCCCAGGGCACCGACGAACACACCTCGCCCGAACCCTTGAACGATGAGGACTGGCAGTGGGAGGAGTAACCTTTCTGTAAGGAGCGACCTTCTGTGAGGAGCGACCTTCTGTAAGGAGCGACCTTCTGTGAGAAACGACCTTCTGTGATGCATGAAAAAGCCCCTGTCAGCTCGGCTGACAGGGGCTTTTTACCGTCTGCGTGACTTCAGCGCAGCACGCCTTCCTCACGCAGCAGCTTGAGGATTTCCGCCGCGCCCTCCTCGGCGCTCACGCCTTCCAGCCGCTTGCCACCACCCCCTTCGGCCTTGGCGGCCGCGGCCTTGAAGCGGTCCCGCGCGCTGGTCGCCTTGATGCGCTTCAAGCGCTTGGGGCGCTTGCGAGCCGGGGCCACGCCGAAGGCCTCGGCCTGCGCATCACGGACAAGCTCGCCGCTGGCCAGTGAGGAAAGCTCACCGCGGCGCGCCTGCGCGAAGGCCGACTGACGCGCCGCCGGCGCCGCGGAGTCGACACTGACAAGCGCCGGCAGCTTCACGCGCAACCGTCGCCGCTGGCCACGTGGCAGCGCCTGCAAGGCGGTGAGATGCGCGCCATCGCAGCTCTCGATCGCGACGATACCCTCCACCAGCGGCCAGCCGAGACTCTCCGCCAGCAGATGCGGCAACAGACCACTGCCCTCACCGGTCTCGCCCTGGCCGCCACACACCACCAACTGCGGGGCCGCCTGCTTGAGGCGCGTGACCAGCAGCGGCCAGACATCGATGACCGGCTGATCAGCAGCCTTGAGCGAATCAGCAGCCTTGAGCGACGAATCGACAGCCTTGAGCGGGTCAGCGCCAGGAGCATCCGGCGTTACCAGCGTCAACGACTCCAGCCCCATGCCCAGATAACCGCGCAGCGCTTGGTCCTGCTCGCTGCCGGGCGCGATCTCGCTGCCAGTGGCGTGCCAGGCGCTGAGGCTTACGGCACCGGGTGCCGACTGACGCTCCAGCGCCAGACACAGCTCCAGGGCGCGGGCGTCCTGCTCGGCGCGCCGCAGACGCCCCGACACCGGATGCTGTCCCAGCGACACCAGACTCACGACCTCAAGCGGCGCCGAGGCCTGCTGTGCATCGGACGAACGATCTGCCTTCATATCCTTCTCCTTTCCCCTGTCGCAGGCGCGAGTTCAGGCCGCGTCGGCGGCAAGCGTGGCGGATGACGCACTGGATGACGCCGAGGCCGCGGCAGGCACCTGACCCGCCGACGAGGTATCACCGCCGGCACCGCGTTCGGCCTCGAGCTGATGACAGAGGCTGGCGAGAATCGCCCCGGCGTCACCGATCACCGAAAGATCGGCACGCTTGACCATGTCACAGCCACCATCGGTGTTGATCGCCACCACCTTGTCGCAGCGCTGGATGCCCTGCAGATGCTGGATGGCCCCCGAGATGCCCACCGCGACATAGACCCGCGCCGTCACCCAGGTACCGGTAGCACCGACCTGGCGGGCACGCGGCATGAAGCCGTCATCCACCGCCACCCGCGAGGCGCCTTCGGTGGCCCCCAGCAGGCTGGCGGCGCGGTGGAAGCCATCCCAATCGCGGATGCCGTTGCCCGCCGAGAGAATGAATTCGGCCTCGCCCAGCGCGATCGCGGAGGGATCGACGGCCACCGGACCAAGGTCTTCGATCACGTCTGGCACGGCGTGCGCGGCACTGGCCGCCTCCCACTCGAGCGGCAGCGCGGCGTGGCGCACATCTTCCACCGGCTCGGCGCATTCCGCCTCGCACAGCACGATACGGGTCAGCGGGCGAGTCAGGTCCTGCTGACCATTGCCGCTGCGCCCGGTGACGCTCACCTCGGCAAGCTCGCCACGCCCGATGGCGGCAAGCTCGCCGTCGAGCTGATAGGCATTGCCGCTGGGCCGCGCCAGCGCATCGCCCTGGCACAGCAGGCGCGCACCGAGACGTCGGCCGCGTTCGCCACCGCCAGTGCGGGATTCCGGCAGCAACCACAGCCGTGGTGCCAGCTTGCCATCGATGGCCTCAAGCTCCGCCAGCTGAGCCAGCGGCGCATAACCATCGTGGAGGGTATCGGCAAAGTGCAGCCAGCGATCGGCACCCGCCGCGCCGAGTCCGACACTGTCGGCGGCGTCACCATCCTCACGCAGCGTGCCGAAGGTGACGGCCAGCACCGCGCCCTGATGGGCGGGGTCGGCATCGGCGATCTGACGCGCCAGCCCCAGTACATCGCGGTCGTGACTCGAGAGTCGCCCACCGGTCATGTCCGGCACCACCGCGATCAGGAAGGCGGGTGATGCGATCTCGACCAGCGGCAGTACGCGCGCCTTGGCCACGACCGCGGGCTGGCCAGCACCCGCCGCGGCAGGCCCGGAGCGGCCACTGCGGTCGATGCGCTTGCGACCATTGGCGGCGATGAAGTGGCCGACATGCGGGTCGCGACGCATCACGCCCTGCGGGCCCATCCAGCGTTCCTGAGGGGCTGCCGCGCCGCGGCCCAGCGCCTGCAGCGCGATGAGATGCTGCGGGTGCAGGCGATTGCGTGCCTGCTGCTCCAGGCGCGGGTCACGGCGTGGCAGTGACTCACGCTCGATTGCGTGTGGATCGACGGGAATCGTCATGCCGCCACCTCCGCGTCAGTGGGCTGCGTGGTCGACGCCGCCAAGCCTTGCGTGGACGCTTCCAGTACCAGCGCCCGCGCCATCAGTTCCGCCAGATCCAGCACCTGGGGTTCGGCTTCACCGGCCGGAGCCACCACGCCTTCCAGCATCGCGGTGCACTGCGGGCAGCCGACCGCCACCACCTCGGCGCCGGTCTCGCGCACATCGCCCATGCGCATGTCGGGGATACGCTGCTTGCCGGGGATGTCCGTCACCGGCGCGCCACCACCGCCGCCACAGCAGCGTGAGCGGAAACCGGAGCGCTGCATCTCGCGCACTTCCAGCCCCAGCGCCGCCAGCAAGCTACGCGGCGCCTCGAATTCACCGTTGTAGCGACCCAGATAGCAGGGGTCGTGCCAGGTGACCGCGCCGAGCGTCGCCAGCCTGGTGGCATCGAGGCTCAGACGACCCGCCGCCAGCAGCTCGTTCATGTAGCTGGTGTGGTGGTTGACGAGGTAGTCGCCACCGAAGGCGGCATATTCACGTCCCAGCACATGGAAGCTGTGCGGATCGCAGGTGATGATGCGCGCGAAGCGATACTTCGACAGGGTGGCGATATTGCGGGTGGCCAGCGACTGGAAGGTCGCCTCATCCCCCAGACGGCGCGCCACGTCGCCACTGTCACGCTCTTCCGCACCGAGGATGGCGAAATCGACCCCGGCGGCGCGCAGCACCTGCACGAAGGCACGCAGCGTGCGCTGGTTGCGCATGTCGAAGGCGCCATCGCCCAGCCACAGCAGCGCTTCCACCGGACGCGGATCACGCGCTGCCTCGCGGGCGGCCTGCAGCTCGGCGATGCGCGGCAGGTCGAGATCCGCCGCCCAATGCAGACGCGCTTCGAGCGCGAAGCCGCCCGGGTTGTCGGTGGCGATCAGGTTGTCGAGCACCTCGACACCCTTGCCCGGCGTCGCGCCCTGCTCCAGCGTCATGTGACGGCGCATGTCGACGATGGCATCGACGTGCTCGATCATCATCGGGCACTCCTCGACGCAGGCGCGACAGGTGGTGCAGGCCCACAGGGTTTCCGGCTCGACCAGTACCTTGAACTCGTGGATCAGCTTGTCGCCATCTGTCGCCTCACCCGCAGCACCCGGTGCCGCCTTGATCTGGATCGGCCCAGAGGCAACGGTCTGAGCTGCTGGGCGAGCATGCGGAGAGGCCCCGACGATGGCCTGCTGCGGGCCGCCGCCATGCTGGCCGGGCGCGCGCCTTGGCTCATCGCCCGGATAGGGCGAGCCGGCGTAGGCGGTATCGCTGCCACCGGCCATGCCCACCACCATGTCCTGGATCAGCTTCTTGGGATTGAGCGGTTGACCGGCCGCGAACGCCGGGCACACCGCTTCACAGCGCCCGCACTGCACGCAGGCATCGAAGCCCAGCAGCTGACGCCAGTTGAAATCGGACGGCTTGCCGACACCCAGCGGTGCCTCGGGGTTGGTCAGGTCCAGCGGCAGCAGCGCGCTGTCGCGGATGCCGGCACTGTCACGGGTGCTGAAACGTGCCGGACGCCGATGGAAGGCCAGATGCAGCGCACCGGCGAAGGCATGCTTCATCGGCCCGGTGATGCGCGAGCCGCCGCCGGTCATGCCGACGATCATCTCGAGCAACCCCCAGGCGATGCCCGCTACCAGCACCAGCCCGAGGATACCGCCGGAGATCATGCCGCCGACGCCTTCCGGCAGCACCAGTGACAGACTCATCACGAACAGGCTGGCGGAGAACACCAGCAGGCTCTTGGGCAGACGCATCCACGGGCCACGCGACAGGCGCGCCGGCGGGTCGAGGCGACGACGACGCACGAACAGCGCGCCACCGAACATCGCGCCACTGGCCAGCAGCAGCAAGACGCCCAGCCAGGCGGAGTCGATGCCGAAGCCGTAGACCACCACCATCAGCAGCGCCGCGGCCACGAAGCCGCCCCCGGTGGCGACGTGGGTGTTGGCCATGTAGCGGTCCCGCGCGACCACGTGGTGCAGGTCCACCCCGTAGCGGCGCGGCACCTTGGCAAGGCTCGCGATCAGCTCTCCCATGCTCATGGACGTGGCGTCCGCCCGCCCCTGGCGCCACAGGCCGATGCGCTTGACCGCGCCGATGGCAGCCAGCGCCAGCGCGGTGAAGATCAATACCGACAAGATCGTGTCATTCATGCTGCTCACCCTCTTTCCTCAAGCCCGCTCAGTCTCTCTTTCAGACCCGGTCAGTCTCTCTTTCAGACCCGCTCAGCCGCTTTCTTCAAGCCCGCTGTCGACCGGACGACTGCCGAGCCGGCGGCATAGGCGCGGCCGGCTCGGCAGATCACGTCATCAGAAGTCCTTGCACAGACGCAGGGCGTCATAGATGGCGGCGTGGGTGTTGCGCGGTGCGTTGCAGTCACCGAGGCGGAACAGCAGGTAATCATTGCCCTCGGTGGCCTGGCTCAGGCACGGCTGCGGCTTGATGGCGTAGAGCGACTCGACGTCGATCTGGCCCTTGTTGAGCGAGCCGTCCTTGAAGGCGTAGTAGAGCGCCTCATCCGGACGCACGCCGTTCTCGACCACGATCTGATCGACGACGCGCTCTTCCAGCGTGCCGGTGTATTCGTTCTCGAGCACCGCCACCAGCCCCTCGCCCTCGCGATAGACCTCATGCAGCACCATGTCGGAGGTCATCACGACTTCCTTGGCATACAGGCTGCGGTAGTAGGTCGGGAAGGTGGTGCCGCCGACCGCCGCACCGGGCTTGATGTCGTCGGTGACGATCTCGACCCTGGCGCCCTTGTCCGCCAGATAGTCGGCCACCGAGACCCCGGAGAATTCGCAGATGCTGTCGTAGATCAGCACGTTGCTACCCGGCGCGACGCGCCCGTCCAGCACGTCCCATGAAGAGACGATCAGGCTCTTGGCCGGGTCTTCGTCATAGCCCCAGGACGCGAACTGGTCCATGAACGGACGACCGCCCACCGCGAGGATCACCACATCGCCGCGCAGGTCACGGATGGTAGCCTCATCGGCCCGCGTGCCCAGGCGCAGGTCAACCTTCAGGCGCGCCAGTTCCAGCTGATACCAGCGCGTGATGCCGGCGATCTGATCGCGCTGCGGCGCCTTGGCCGCGATGGTGATCTGGCCGCCCAGCTCGTCACGGGCCTCGAACAGCGTCACGTCGTGGCCGCGTTCGGCGCACACGCGGGCTGCCTCCATGCCGGCCGGACCACCGCCGACGATGACAACCTTGCGCACCGGGCCGCTGGTCTTCTCGATCTGATGCGGCAGGCCCATGTATTCGCGCGAGGTGGCGGCATTCTGGATGCACAGCACGTCGAGGCCCTGATACTGGCGGTCGATGCAGTAGTTGGCGCCGACGCACTGCTTGATCTGGTCGAGCTGGCCCATCTTGATCTTGGCGATGATGTGCGGATCGGCGATGTGGGCGCGGGTCATGCCGACCATGTCGACATAGCCGCCTTCCAGGATACGCTCGGCCTGGTTGGGGTCCTTGATGTTCTGGGCGTGGATCACCGGAATCGAGACGACTTCCTTGATGCCGGAGGCCAGGTGCAGGAAGGGTTCCGGCGGGTAGGACATGTTGGGAATGACGTTGGCGAGGCTGTTGTGGGTATCACAGCCGGAGCCGATCACGCCGAAGAAGTCGAGCAGACCGGTGGCGTCGTAATAGGCCGCGATCTGCTTCATGTCGTCGTGGGACAGGCCATCGGGATGGAATTCATCGCCACAGATGCGCATGCCGACCACGAAGTCGTCGCCGACCTCGGCGCGCACCGCCTTGAGCACCTCGAGACCGAACTTCATGCGACCCTCGAAGCTGCCGCCCCACTCATCGGTGCGCTTGTTGACGCGCGGGCTCCAGAACTGGTCGATCAGGTGCTGGTGCACGGCGGACAGCTCGACGCCGTCCAGGCCGCCTTCCTTGGCACGCCGCGCCGCCTGGGCGAAATCGGCGATGATGCGCTGGATCTCCTCCACCTCGATGGTCTTGCAGGTCGAGCGGTGCACCGGCTCGCGGATGCCGGACGGTGACATCAGCGAGGTCCAGTCGAAGCCGTCCCAGCGCGAGCGACGGCCCATGTGGGTGATCTGGATCATGATCTTGCCGCCATGCTTGTGCACGGCATCGGCCAGATTCTGGAAATGCGGAATGATGCGGTCGGTCGACAGATTGACGGAGCTCCACCAGCCCTGCGGGCTGTCGATGGAGACCACCGAGGAGCCACCACAGATGCACAGGCCACACCCGCCCTTGGCCTTCTCTTCGTAGTAGCGCACGTAGCGCTCGGTGGTCATGCCGCCATCGGTGGCATACACCTCGGCGTGGGCGGTACTGACGACGCGGTTGCGGATGGTCAGCTTGCCGATCTCGATCGGCTGGAAGAGTGCGTCGAATGCCATGGTGAGAGCTCCTCGCCGGGGAGAGCGCCGCCTCGTCACGCTGGCCTGGCCTGCCCGCCGCCACGAGTCGTTGCTGGTGGCGGCGGGGTCGGCGTCAGGCGTCTTGCATGTCAGGAAAGGCGGCGCTCAGGCGTTGCGTTGTCGTTGTTGTGGGTGGTGAGTGTCGTGACAGAGAGATGAACGGGCAGCCGGCTTGTGCTGTTGCCTTTTGCCTGGGCCGGGTCTGGGCCTTGACCCGAGCCATGGAATAGAGAGTGGCGGATCCGAAAACGTCACACTGTTCCGGGAGCGACCTCGAAATACCCCACGTCACAGCCTTCCTCACCGCCGCTCTGGGTCTGGACGGCGACGGTGCGCAGCTCGCTGCCACGCGCAGCCAGAATCTGGTCCATCGCGCCGGCGAACCAGCCGGTGAACATGTACTCGAGCCTGGTGCCGGTCTTGCCCTGCTGATAGACGAAGCAGGAGTGTTCCAGGCGCACCTTGCAGGTACCGCGCTCCAGATCGATCTCCTCGGTGATGAACAGACCCCAGCCGCGCTGCGACAGGCGCTTCATGTAGTGCTCGAAGACTTCCACGCCGACCAGGCCGTGCAGCTCGGCTTCCTTCTCGCACCAGTGCCAGGCGCTCTTGTAGCCGGCGTGATAGAGAATCTCGGCGTATTTCTCCACGCCCAGCGCCTCTTCCACCGCGACATGGTTGTTGATGAAGAAGTGGCGCGGCACGTACAGCATCGGCAGCGCATCGGACGTCCAGACGCCAGTCTCGCTATCCACTTCGATCGGCAGTTCAGGGGCCATCTTGCTCATGTCGGTGTCCTCCAAAGGGGGCTTGAGGGAATTGCAAAAGAGAGATCAGGAAAGAAAGATCAAGTAAGAGCGATCAAGAAAAGGCGCGGGCAGACAGACTCAGCCGCCCCAGACGTTTTCCAGCGTGCGCAGCCAGTTCTCGCCCATGATCTTGCGCACCTGATGCTCGCTCATGCCGCGACGCAGCAGCGCCTCGGTCAGATTGGGGAACTCGCCGATGGTGCGGATGCCTTCCGGATTGACGATCTTGCCGAAGTTGGTGAGACGACGGGCGTAGCCCTTGTCGTGGGTCAACCACTCGAAGAAGTCCTGGCCGTGACCCTGGGTGAAGTCGGTGCCGATGCCGATGGCATCCTCGCCGACCAGGTTCATCACGTATTCGATGGCCTCGACGTAGTCGTCGACGGTGGCGTTGACGCCGGCCTTGAGGAAGGGGGTGAACATGGTGACGCCGACGAAACCGCCGTGTTCGGCGATGAAGCGCAGCTCGGCATCGGACTTGTTGCGCGGGTGGTCCTTGAGACCGGCCGGCGCGCAGTGGGAATAGCAGACAGGTACCCTGGATTCGAGGATGACTTCCTCGGAGGTCTTCGAGCCGACGTGGGAGAGATCACACATCACTCCGACGCGGTTCATCTCGGCGACCATCTCGCGGCCGAAGCCAGACAGGCCGCCGTCGCGCTCGTAGCAGCCGGTGCCGACCAGATTCTGGGTGTTGTAGCACATCTGCACGATGCCCACGCCGAGTTGCTTGAAGACGTCGACATAGCCGATCTGGTCTTCATAGGCGTTGGCATTCTGGAAGCCGTAGATGATGCCGGTCTTGCCGGCGGCCTTGGCGGCGCGGATGTCGGCGGCCGTGCGCGCCACGCAGACCAGATCACTGCTCTCGGCGATCAGCTGGTTGCTCTTGACGATGTTGTTGACGGTCGCCTGGAAGCCTTCCCAGACCGAGACAGTGCAGTTGGCAGCGGTCAGACCGCCCTTGCGCATGTCCTCGAACAGCTCGCGCTGCCACTTGGCGATCACCAGACCATCGATGACGATGCTGTCATCGTGCAGGGCGCGGGCCGCATCGGACCCACCGAAGGAGGAGGAGAATTCGGACATCATGTCGCTCCGGCGCTGGGCAGGCGGCTCTGGAAGTCAGGTCACTGCCCGTACCCGGCGGACAGGGCCTGCCGGAACACGATCTCCAGCAGGCTGTGCCAGCATAGTCCTGCCCTCTTTCCCCTCTGACGCCAGATGCGACCCGTGGCTATCGAATCGCGTCAGGGCTGTCGTTTCTGAAACGACGACGCCCCGACTCGAGTGAGCCGGGGCGTCGTGGGACAGCCGATGGTGTAGCGACAAGCCGGTCAATGCGCGGGGGACAGCTCCTTGAGCGAAGGCAGCAGGTCCCAGCTCAGCCAGCCACGCGGCTGTTCCAGACGCTTCAAGTAGCCCATGCCGAGATTGTTCATCTGACGGCGCGTCCAGCTGGCGCGACGCTGGATATAGGCCGAGGGCTTGCCGGCATTGAAGCGGATCGGGTTGGGCAATACCGCCGCCAGCAGACTGGCCTGATAGGCGGAAAGGCTGGCGGCATCGGTATTGAAGTGATGCTCGGCCGCGGCCTCGACGCCGAAGACCCCCGGCCCCCATTCGGCGACGTTCAGGTAGACCTCGAGAATGCGCTCCTTGGGCCAGATCATCTCGATCAGGATGGTGAACCAGACCTCCAGCCCCTTGCGCACCCAGCTGCGCCCGTTCCACAGGAAGACATTCTTGGCGGTCTGCTGGCTGATGGTACTGGCGCCACGCAGACGCTCACCGGCCAGCCGTGCATCGATGGCCTTGACGATCTGATCGACATCGAAGCCGTAGTGATCGGGGAATTTCTGGTCTTCCGAGGCGATCACCGCCAGACGGGCATGGTTGGAAATCTGCTCCATCAGCACCCAGTCATGCTGCAGCGCCATCGGCTCGCCGGTGACCAGGCCATAGCCCCACTTCTCCAGCATCACCATCGACACCGGCAACGGCACGAAGCGCAGCAATACCACCAGGCCGATGCAGGCCACCATCCAGCAGGCGACGACCTTGAATGCCCACACCGCCAGCCAGCGCAGGCGCTCCATCGGGCGCATGCCGGCACGCGGCGCCGGGCGGCGTGTCGCCCCGCGCCGAGCACCCGCCACACGCTCCGTGCCTTCCTGCCTGCGTTGCTGTCCTCGTGCCATCCCTTGCCGTCCCCTGTCGTGCGTGTCGTGGCTCGCCGCCGAGCCATTGTCGTGTCAGCCACTGCTTCCTGGTGCCTTCGAGTGTACCAGAGCGTGCCGGTGGCTCCTGTGAAAACGACAACGCCCCTGCCGGAGCGGCAGAGGCGTTGGACATTGCGGGAGGCTGGTGTCAGTCGGCAGGCGTCAGCCCTGCAGACGCACACTGGCGTAGGTCGGCTCACCGCGCGCATTGGCCAGTGCCAGAATCGCCGAGGAGACGGGGGACTCGCTGGCCGGTTGCAGGGGCGCATTGCCGACCATGCTCTGGCCGATCGACTGGTGCAGCAGCCCTTCCAGACTGGCGATACCGGTCAGCTGATGATCGCCATCGGCGCGACACGGCACCTCCAGCACGCTGACACTGCGCTCGCCCCCGATGCGCTCATCACGCGGCGGCATGCCGAAGTACTCGCGGTAGCACTTGGAGAAGTGCGGCGTGGACACGAAGCCGCAGGCCGAGGCCACCTCGATGATCGACAGCGCCGTCTGCTTGAGCAGCTGACGCGCGCGGGTCAGGCGCAGCTTGAGATAGTAGCGCGACGGCGAGCAGTGCAGATACCGCTGGAACAGCCGCTCCAGCTGACGGCGCGAGACATCGACATAGTGCGCCAGCTCGTCCAGGCCGATGGGCTCTTCCAGATTGGCCTCCATCAGCGCGACGATTTCCAGCAGTTTGGGCTGGGTGGTGCCCAGCACATGCTTGAGCGGCACGCGCTGCTGGTCCTGCTCGCCACGTACGCGATCGCAGATGAACATCTCGGAGATGCCCGCCGCCAGCTCGCGGCCATGCTCGCGACCGATCATGGTCAGCATCATGTCCATCGGCGCGGTTCCGCCGGAGGCCGTGGCGCGGTCCTGATCGATGGAGAACAGTCGCGTGGTCAGCGGCACGCGCGGGAAGGCTTCCTGCATCGCGGCCAGACACTCCCAGTGGATGCTGGTCTCATGGCCTTCGAGCAGCCCCGCCTGGGCCAGCGCCCAGCTGCCGGTGCAGACGGCACCCAGCTTGCGGCCGGCACGTGCCTGCGCCTGCAGCCAGCTGACATGCGGACGATGCACGGAGCGCTGGATGCCGACGCCACCGCACACGATGACGATATCCAGCGGCGGGCAGGCCTCGGTGGAGGTATCGGGCGTGACCTGCAGGCCATCGCTGGCGCGCACGGGGGCGCCTTCCAGCGTCACGGTATACCAGCGGTACAGCTCGCGTCCGGCCAGCTGATTGGCCATGCGCAGCGGTTCCACCGCCGAGGCCAGCGAGATGAGCGTGAAGCTGTCGAGCAGCAGGAAGCCGATGGTCTGCGGCTGGCGCGTCTCGCCGGCCATTCCTGCAGCGGATGAGTGAGCTTCGTACGGGCGGGCGAAACGGCCACTGGTCAATGCCATGAGGGGAGTCCTTCTCTATATCTGCTTGAGTGGCAGACCGGGGCCTCGTGGTGCCCTCTCCCGTGGCCTGATGAGGCCGGCGGGGGTCCGCAGTATTATCGTTATTGGGTCTCAGCAGGGAGCGAACCCGGAGGGTCGGCTCCAGCAGCGACGACATCGGCGATCGGCCCCATCAGGGGGAGGTCAATAAGCGACCTCTGCAATTCCGATAGCGTCAGGGATGTCGTGATTCACTGCCTGGACGTCGTGTGTTGTCCACCTCTCGACAGTAAACCATCGCGCCTGCATGGCGCAGTGACTTTATCGCCGCTGTGCAGCAAATCATCGTTGCCGTACGGCACAGAATAACGCCTGAGTTGGCTACCACTGACGCAGCATAAGCAAACGCTACCAAAACGGGCTTTCATGCCTGAAGGTTCTGAAAAACTCTGCTTCTCATGACGAAAAAACGACAGTCCCGCTATCCATCAATCGATAGCGGGACTGTCGTTTCTGTCTTTCACGCTGTGTCTCTGCTCGGCGAGCGATCATCTGCGACTGGCGCTTTCACACCTCAAAGCAGATGTTTCGCGTGTCTATTCATCTCTACCAGCTACCACACTCACACCTCAAAGCAGGTGCTTCGCATGGTAGGCAAGATGCTCATCGATGAAGCTGGCCATGAAGAAGTAGCTGTGGTCGTAGCCGGGCTGACGACGCAGGACCAGCGGGTGGTCCAGTTCGGCGCAGACCGCCTCCAGGCGCTCCGGCTTGAGCTGCTCCTCGAGGAACTGATCACTCTCGCCCTGCTCGACGAACAGCTCCTGACGCGCGGCGCCGCTCTTGCTCGCCTGCTTGACCAGCTCGCAGGTGTCCCACTGCGCCCACTGGGCGCGGTCATCGCCGAGATAGCCGCTGAAGGCTTTCTCGCCCCACGGGCAGGCCATCGGATTGACGATCGGCGCGAAGGCCGAGACCGAACGATAGCGGCCCGGATTCTTCAGCGCGCAGATCAAGGCGCCATGGCCCCCCATGGAGTGACCGGAGATCGACTCACGCTCGCCATCCACCGGGAAGTGCCGCTTGACGAGCGCCGGCAGCTCCTCGGTGACGTAGTCATACATGCGGTAATGACGTGCCCACGGCTCGCGGGTGGCATTGACGTAGAAGCCTGCGCCACTGCCGAAGTCGTAGCTGTCGTCTTCGCCTTCCAGATTGACGCCGCGCGGACTGGTGTCCGGGCAGATCAGGGCGATGCCCAGCTCCGCCGCCTTCTTCTGCGCGCCGGCCTTCTGCATGAAGTTCTCGTCGGTGCAGGTCAGCCCCGACAGCCACCACAGCATCGGCACCGGGCCCTGTTCGGCCTGGGGCGGCAGATAGATGGCGAACACCATGTCGCAATCCAGGCTGCCGCTGCGGTGACGGTAACGCTTGAGCCAGCCGCCATGCACCTTGTTGGCGCTGACCAGCTCGAGTTGTTCGGTCGCGGTCATCATGCTCTCCCTTGTGATATCGCCCATGAAAACGGCGTCGGCAAGCCGACGCCGTTTCGCATTCCAGACCTCACCGGGCAACAGGTGTTTCCGTGTTGCCCGGCGGCAGTTCAGCCCCGGATCAGAAGCTCAGCACGGTACGGATCGACTTGCCTTCGTGCAGCAGATCGAAGGATTCGTTGATCTTCTCGAACGGCATCTGGTGAGTGATGAAGTCGTCCAGATTGATCGCGCCGTCCATGTAACGCTCGACGTAGCCCGGCAGTTCGGTACGGCCCTTGACGCCACCGAAGGCGGAGCCTTTCCAGACGCGCCCGGTCACCAGCTGGAACGGACGGGTGGAGATCTCTTCACCGGCACCGGCGACGCCGATGACGATGGATTCGCCCCAGCCCTTGTGTGCGCACTCAAGCGCCGCACGCATGACATTGACGTTGCCGATGCACTCGAAGGAGTAGTCGACGCCGCCGTCAGTCATGTCGACGATGGCTTCCTGGACCGGCACGGACAGCTTGCTCGGGTTGACGAAGTCGGTGGCGCCGAACTTGCGGGCCAGGTCGAACTTGTCTTCATTGATGTCGATGGCGATGATGCGCGACGCCTTGGCCATCACCGCGCCCTGGATGGCGGCCAGACCGATGGCACCGAGGCCGAAGATGGCGACGGTAGAGCCCGGCTCGACCTTGGCGGTGTTCATCACCGCGCCGATACCGGTGGTGACGCCACAGCCCAGCAGGCAGATCTTGTCCAGCGGCGCTTCCTTGGACACCTTGGCCAGCGAGACTTCCGGCACCACGGTGTATTCGGAGAAGGTGGAGGTACCCATGTAGTGGTGCAGCATCTTGCCATCGAGGGAGAAGCGCGAGGTGCCGTCCGGCATCAGGCCGCGACCCTGGGTGGCACGCACGGCGCTGCACAGGTTGGTCTTGCCGGAGAGGCAGAACTTGCACTTGCCGCATTCGGCGGTGTAGAGCGGAATGACGTGGTCGCCCGGCACCAGGCCAGTTACGCCTTCGCCCACTTCCTCGACGATACCGGCGCCTTCGTGGCCCAGAACGGACGGGAACAGGCCTTCCGGGTCTGCGCCGGACAGGGTGAACGCATCGGTGTGACAGACGGCGGTATTGACGATGCGTACCAGCACCTCACCGGCCTTCGGCCCTTCGACATCGATCTCGACCAGTTCCAGCGGCTTGCCGGCTTCCAGCGCAATCGCAGCACGTGATTTCATGAATCTCTCCTAGTGAGCATCAATAGCGGTAAACTGGCTGCCAATCTCATGCCCCCTGGTGTGGTGATGATCACCACGGAGGCCACCCTGAAAGGTAGCAGCACCTGACAGGTTGCATAGATGAGTCGCCCGAGGGGCTCCCCACGCGACAGGCACTGGGCTCGTCCTTGCGGTTCATCCTTGCGGGCTTGGCATGGAGCACAGTCTACGCAGTCATGCGGGTGGGATTAAGCCGTCGGCACTCAGATGATTATTGCCACTCAACAACAATGAAAGAGGAGCCAGCATGCAGCGCTGGGACCGTATCGAAGCCTTCGTGGAAGTCGTCAGAATCGGCTCATTTTCCGGTGCCGCCCGTCATCTCGGGGTGTCCAGCTCACATGTCAGTCGTCTGATCAGCCAGCTGGAAGCCCAGCTCGATACCCAATTGCTCTACCGCACCACCCGTCAGACGCGTCTCACCGATGCCGGACAGGTGTATTTCGAGCACTGCCATCACCTCTTCGATGGCTTCCGCGCCGCCGAACAGGCCATCGGTGACTTCCACGCCCGCCCCAGCGGCGTGCTCAAGCTGACCAGCGCCACCACCTTCGGCGAGCGCTACGTCGCGCCGCTGGTCAACGACTTCCAGCTGCTGCACCCGCAACTGGAAGTGCAGATGCACTTCACCAACCGTCCGGTGGAACTGATCGACGAGGGCTTCGACGTCGCCATCCGCATGGGCGTGCTCAAGGATTCCTCGCTGATCGCAAGGCGGCTGGTGGACCGCCGCGAATTCGTCGTCGCCTCGCATGACTACTTCCAGCAGGCGCCGCGCCCGCACACCTTGGCCGAGCTCTCCAGTCATCGCTGCCTGGCCGGTTCCAAGCGCGAGTGGCTGTTCGAGGTCGAGGGTCAGCGCCGTGAGGTGCGCATCACCGGCAGCTGGCAGGCCAACTCGGGTCCGGCACTGTTGGACGCCACGCTCAAGGGCCTCGGCCTTGCCCAGATTCCCGACTATTACGTCGCGCCCTATCTGGCCAGCGGCAAGCTGATCTCGGTGCTGGATGAGTACCAGGTGCGCGATACCGGGGTGTGGATCGTCTATCCCCGCCACCGCCACCTCTCGCCCAAGGTGCGCCAGTTCGTCGACTTCATGGTCGAGCGCTTCGAGGGCGGCATCCCCGGCCTTGACGCATGACGCGCCGCTGCAGATGAGCTGCCGAATTGATGAGCGAATAAGTTGATGAGCGGATAAGTTGATGAGCCGACGAACGACAGACGGGCTGCCAATCGGCAGCCCGTCTGTCATTGCACTCACCATGCTCATCAGTGGCGTCAGGCGCGCTGCGCCCCGCTGCCCGGCACCGCCTCGGGCAGATGCACCGGCGGCGCCTTGACCAGCAGCTTGCTGGCCACGAAGTAGACCAGCGCCCCCAGCAGCGAGCCGGTGAACCAGCCGTAGTCGTAGAACCAGGAAAGTCCGGGCTGCGAGAAGCTGATCACCGTCAGCCCCACCGGCACGAAGAAGGCGATGAAGCCCGCCGGATTGAAGGCCGGATAGGTGCTGCCATCCAGATAGAGTGCCGGCAGATCAAAGGACTGACGACGGATCACGAAGTAGTCGACGATCATGATCCCCGCGATCGGCCCCAGCAGACTCGAATAGCCCAGCAGCCAGTTGGAATAGAGGCTCTCGAGACTGACGTCCGAGACGATCCAGCCCATCTTCTTGATCAGCTCGAAGCCCATCAGCAGCACCCCGACCAGCCCGGTCAGCAGCACGCCGCGCGTCTGGTTGATCAACTTCGGTGCGATGTTCTGGAAGTCATTGGTCGGCGAGACGATGTTGGCCGCGGTATTGGTGGAGAGCGTCGCGATGATGATCAGCACCATGGCGATGGCGACCCAGCCGGGGCTGTCGATACGACCGATCAGGTTGACCGGGTCGGAGATGGTCTCGCCCACCAGCGAGCTGGACGCCGCGGTCAACACCACGCCGAGCGCGGCGAAGAAGAACATCGTCAGCGGCAGGCCGATGATCTGACCGACGATCTGGTCCTTCTGGCTCTTCGCGTAACGGCTGAAGTCAGGAATGTTCAGCGACAGCGTCGCCCAGAAGCCGACCATCGCGGTCAGGCCCGCCATGAAGTAACTGGCCACGCCATCGCCTTCGGGACGATTCGGCGGCTGGGCCAACAGCTCGCTGATCGAGGTATGCGGCAGCGCCCACACCATCAGGCCGACACCCACCGCCAGCAGCAAGGGCGCGGAGAGCGTCTCCAGCCACTTGATGGATTCCGCGCCGCGAATCACCACGAACAGGTTGAGCGCCCAGAACACGAAGAAGCCGATGACCTCGCCTACCCCACCCAGCGCCTTCCAGTCGGCCGAAAGGCTCGACAGCAGCAGGTGGATCGCCAGCCCGCCGAACATCGTCTGGATACCGAACCAGCCACAGGCGACCACCGCGCGAATCATGCATGGCACGTTGGAGCCGATGATGCCGAAGGAGGAGCGCAGCACCACCGGGAAGGGGATCCCGAAGCGCGTGCCGGGGAAGGCATTGAGAGTCAGCGGAATCAGTACCACCAGGTTGGCGACCAGAATCGTGAACAGCGCCTCGCCGACGCTCAGGCCGAAGTAGGCGGTCAGGACGCCACCCAGGGTGTAGGTCGGCACGCAGATCGACATGCCGACCCACAGTGCGGCGATGTTCCAGCGCGACCAGGTGCGTTCGGCACTCTTGGTCGGCGCGATATCCTCGTTGTAACGCGGGCTGCGGGCGACATCCTGTGCCACCACCAGCTCGATCATTTCCTCATTGCTGCGCACCATGTGCGAGCGCGTCTGTGTCGGGGCCATGAGTCCTCACCTGTTCAGCTGTTGTTATTGTTGAGGGTGATGCACTGCGCTTGCCTTGTGTCACTTGTCGTTTCTTGTCTTCCTCACCTTCTCCGTCGCTTTCCTGACTCCTCTTCGCTCCTCCCCGTTCGGCACACTTCATCAGGCACACTTCATTCGGCACTGCATGCAGAAGATTCTGATGCAGAAGATTCTGCGGCAGACGAATCTGTGGCAGACCGTGTAGAAGAAACACCTTGGGCAGTTCGTGTGCAAAACCCTGTGGCAAATCGCATGCCGCCGGCCGGATTATTGCCGACAAATCAAACCTGTCTTGCAAGACAACTTGAGATGCAATGGCGCGTATTTTCATGCATGACGCCTGTCAGGTGGCGACAAGCCGTGTTCGCGCCAACTGTCAGTATGGTCAGGTTCCAAGCTGGTGCAAGGCGGTCTTGCGCAATGTCCCCGCAAACGATCACAAGCCACTGTTGTGCATCGCCTTTTCCCTTGAAAATCACGTGAACCACGCTGATTCTCCAGGCACCACAATGGTGAAACATGGCCTTTTCTTGAATAAAAACTCTTTGATAACAACAAGATAAATCCACAAGACTTTATTTGACACTTCATCTTGCCGAACGCGGGAACACTGTCTAATGTTCATTAAGCTGACTGGTGAGACAGGATTTAAATCGGACCTTTCCTGACCCATGACGCCTGCCAGCGGCATGCAGACTTGCCAGGCAGGCGGCGTGTTTTTCCTGGGGCCATTTCGCGCTATCCCTGCTCACCCGCTCAGCCCACCAGCACTCATTGAAGACAACAACAACCGGCGCCAAGCGCCCGATGAGGAAGACATGTCGAACGATTCCCGCATCTCCTATACCGAGGATGCCGGCAAGCTGCGCTGCGCCGTCATCCAGATGGGACTCAACGTCTCCACCGACCTCGAGCCCGCGCAGATCCGTGATGCCATGAACGAGGCCCACCTGCCGCTGATCGACCAGGCCGGTGAGGCTGGCGTCAAGATCCTGTGCTTCCAGGAAGTCTTCAATCAGCCCTATTTCTGCCCGAGCCAGGATGCCAAGTGGTATGCCGCCGCCGAGCGCGTGCCCGACGGCCCCACCGTCACCCTGATGCAGCAGTACGCGAAGAAGCATCAGATGGTGATCATCGTGCCCATCTACGAGGAAGTGCAGCCGGGGGTGTACTACAACACCGCCGCCGTCATCGATGCCGACGGCAGCTATCTGGGCAAGTATCACAAGACCCACATCCCGCAGGTGGCGGGCTTCTGGGAGAAATTCTTCTTCAAGCCGGGCAAGTCCGACTGGCCGGTCTTCGACACCGCCTACGGGCGCATCGGCGTCTACATCTGCTACGACCGCCACTTCCCGGAAGGCTGGCGTGCGCTGGCGCTCAACGGCGCCGAGATCATCTTCAATCCCTCCGCCACCGTCGCGGGCCTCTCCCAATATCTGTGGGAGCTGGAGCAACCCGCCTCCGCCGCCGCCAATGGCTGCTACATCGCCGCCATCAACCGCGTCGGCCATGAACAGCCCTGGGATATCGGCGAGTTCTACGGCTCCTCCTACTTCGTGAATCCGCGCGGCCAGATCGAAGCCCAGGCCAGCGCCACCGAGGATGAGCTGCTGATCCACGACCTCGACATGGCGATGGTGCGCGAGGTGCGCAACAACTGGCAGTTCTTCCGCGACCGTCGCCCCGATGCCTATACCCGCCTCACCGACGGCGAGTGACGGACTGACGACCCGCACGACAACAACAAGACGACCAGCACGACGACAACAAGACGACCTGACACTCAATGCCGGACAAGGCCGCGCGATGCGGCCGGGAGAGATTCATGGCAATCCTGATCAAGGGCGGCAGCATCCAGACCCACGAAGAGCGCTACACCGCCGATGTGCTGTGTGACGGCGAGACCATCACCGCCATCGGCACCGACCTGGACGTACCGGACGACTGCGAAGTGATCGACGCCAGCGGCTGTCTGGTGATGCCCGGCGGCATCGACCCGCACACCCACATGCAGCTGCCCTTCATGGGCACCGTGGCCAGCGAAGACTTCCAGACCGGCACCGCCGCAGCGCTGGCCGGCGGCACCACCATGATCATCGATTTCGTGATTCCCTCCCCGCAGCAGCCGCTGATGGAGGCCTATCACACCTGGCGCGAATGGGCCGAGAAGTCGTGCTGCGACTACAGCTTCCACGTCGCCGTCACCTGGTGGGACGAGAGCGTCAGCCAGGACATGGCGACGCTGGTCGCCGATTACGGCGTCAACAGCTTCAAGCACTTCATGGCCTACAAGAACGCCATCATGGCGCCGGACGACACCCTCGTCTCGAGCTTCGCGCGCTGTCTGGAACTGGGCGCGATTCCCACCGTGCATGCCGAGAACGGCGAGCTGGTCTACCACCTGCAGCAGAAGCTGCTGGCCGACGGCATCACCGGCCCGGAGGCGCATCCGCTGTCGCGCCCGCCGCAGGTCGAGGGCGAAGCCGCCAGCCGTGCCATCCGCATCGCCGGTACCCTGGGCACGCCGGTGTATCTGGTCCACGTCTCCACCGCCGATGCGCTGGAGGAGATCCGCTACGCCCGCGAGCACGGTCAGCCGGTCTACGGCGAGGTGCTGGCAGGCCATCTGCTGATCGATGAAGAGGTCTATCAGAACAAGAGCTGGGAATTCGCGGCCGGCCACGTGATGAGCCCGCCGTTCCGCTCGCTGGAGCACCGCCAGGCACTGTGGGGCGGCATCCAGTCCGGTGACCTGCAGACCACCGCCACCGATCACTGCTGTTTCTGCGCCGAGCAGAAGGAGATGGGCAAGGACGACTTCTCGAAGATTCCCAACGGCACCGCCGGGGTCGAGGACCGCATGGCGATGCTGTGGCACGAAGGCGTCAATACCGGGCGCTTCTCCGCCGAGGACTTCGTCGGCCTGACCTCCACCAACGCCGCCAAGATCTTCAATCTCTATCCGCGCAAGGGTGCGATCCGCGTCGGCAGCGACGCCGACATCGTCGTCTGGGACCCCAATGCCGAACGCACCATCTCGGCCAAGACCCACCACCAGAACATCGACTTCAACATCTTCGAAGGCCGCACCGTCAAGGGCATTCCGCGCCACACCATCAGCCGCGGCGACTGGGCCTGGCGCGATGGCGAACTGCATGCCAAGCGCGGCCACGGCCAGTATGTCGAGCGTCCGGCCTACCCCAGCGTGTTCGACCAGCTCAAGGCCCGCGCCGAGAGCAACGTCGTCAGCGCCGTGGATCGCAGCTGACGGCAGCGAACGACCCACCTGAGACCAGCACGACACGGCTGAGACCAGTACGGCACGACTGAACGACGGCCTGGCGGCGCACCTGACGCGCTGCCAGTCCCTTAGCACTTCCAAACAAGCCGCTGCCAGTCCCCAAGCGCAACCCGACTCGCCTGCAAGACCAACAACAACGACCCCGCGCCTGAGCGCGGGCAGGAGCCACACCGTGACCACATCCTCCACTCCTTCCCACTGGGCCCCGAGCGGGCTCACGGAAGAGGCGCTGAGTGCGCGTTTCACAGACCTGCATCCGGCGCTCAGCAAGCGCCAGGCCTTCATCGAGAGCTCGCGCTGTCTGTACTGCTACGATGCCCCCTGCATCAAGGCCTGCCCGACCAGCATCGACATCCCAACCTTCATTCGCCGTATCCACGATGACAATCTCGAAGGCGCCGCCAGCGAGATTCTCGATGCCAATATCCTCGGTGGCAGCTGCGCCCGCGTCTGCCCCACCGAGATCCTCTGCGAGCAGTCCTGCGTGCGCAATCAGGGCGAAGAGTGCCAGCCGGTGCTGATCGGCCTGCTGCAGCGACATGCGCTGGACAACGCCCAGTTCGAAGCCCATCCATTCACGCGTGGCGCCAGCACCGGTCGGCGTATCGCCGTGGTCGGCGCCGGGCCAGCCGGGCTTTCCTGCGCCCATCGTCTGGCACGTTTCGGCCACGACGTGGTGATCTTCGAGGCCGAGGAAAAGGCCGGCGGCCTCAACGAATACGGCATCGCCCGCTACAAGCTGACCGATGACTTCGCCGCCCGCGAAGTCGAATTCCTGCTCGAGATCGGCGGCATCGAGATCCGCCATGGTCAGCGCCTCGGCGACAACCTGGCGCTGGCCTCCCTGACACGCGAATTCGACAGCGTCTTCCTGGGCCTCGGCCTTGGCACCAGCCATGCCCTCGGCCTGACCGGCGAGGATGCCAGCGGCCTGATGGCGGCCACCGACTTCATCAAGGTGCTGCGTCAGAGCGGCGAACTGAACGCCCTGGCGGTGCCCAGACACGCCGTGGTGATCGGCGCCGGCAACACCGCCATCGATATCGCGGTGCAGGCCAGGCGCTTGGGCGTGCAGACGGTGGACCTGGTCTACCGGCGTGGCGAGGAGCAGATGTCCGCCACCCATCACGAGCAGGAAATCGCGCGCGCCAATGGCGTGATGATCCACACCTGGGCGCGCCCGCTGGCGATCGATGTGGCAAACGATAGTGATAGAAGCGAAGAAGGTGATGACGCCGCGCTCAGCGCGATGCAGTTCGCGCGCACGCGGGTCGAGGATGGCCGCCTCGTCGATACCGGCGAGACCTTCACGCTGGCCTGCGATGGGGTCTTCACCGCCATCGGCCAGGGCTTCGATGACGCGAGCCTGAGCGACGTCCATGCCGCAGGGCTGGCCCGCGAGGGGGCCAGGATAGAGGTGGACGAGATGCTGCGCACCAGCCTGCCCGGTGTCTATGCCGGCGGTGACTGCATCGCCCGCGGGCAGGACCTCACCGTTCAAGCCGTCGCCCACGGCAAGCTGGCCGCCGAGGCCATCCATCACGATCTGATGCTCAAGGTGGAGGCCGCCTGATGACCATTCATACCCCGCTCAATGATGACAACGCCCGCCCGGCAAGTGCTGGATCAAGCGGCGATCACGTCGCCAGCTACAAGGCCGATCTGTCGGTCAACTTCGCCGGCATCCGCGCCCCCAACCCCTTCTGGCTGGCCAGCGCCCCGCCCACCGACAAGGCCTACAACGTGGTACGCGCCTTCGAGGCCGGCTGGGGAGGCGTGGTCTGGAAGACGCTGGGCGAAGACCCGGCGGCGGTGAACGTCTCCTCCCGCTACTCGGCGCACTATGGCCCGAACGGCGAAGTCAGCGGCTTCAACAACATCGAACTGATCACCGACCGCTCGCTGGAGATCAACCTGCGCGAGATCACCCAGGTCAAGAAGGACTGGCCGGACCGCGCGCTGATCGTCTCGCTGATGGTGCCGTGCGAGGAAGAGGCCTGGAAGACCATCCTGCCGCAGGTCGAGGCCACCGGCTGTGACGGCATCGAACTCAACTTCGGCTGCCCCCACGGCATGCCGGAACGCGGCATGGGCGCGGCGGTGGGCCAGGTGCCGGAGTATGTCGAGCAGGTCACGCGCTGGTGCAAGACCTACAGCTCGCTGCCGGTGATCGTCAAACTGACGCCCAACATCACCGACGTGCGTGAACCGGCCAAGGCCGCCTGGCGGGGTGGTGCCGATGCCGTCTCGCTGATCAACACCATCAACTCCATCACCCATCTGGATCTCGACCGCATGGTCGCGCATCCCATCGTCGGTGACCGCAGCACTCACGGCGGCTATTGCGGCAGCGCCGTGAAGCCCATCGCGCTGAACATGGTGGCCGAGATAGCGCGCACGCCGGAAACCGCGAACCTGCCGATCTCCGGCATCGGCGGCATCTCCAACTGGGAAGATGCCGCGGAATTCATCGCCCTCGGCGCGGGCAGCGTGCAGGTGTGCACGGCGGCGATGCTGCATGGCTTCCGTATCGTCGAGGAGATGAAGGATGGCCTGGGGCGCTGGATGGATAGCAAGGGCTATCAGCGTATCGACGAGTTCTCGCGCGCGGCGGTGCCCAACACCACCGACTGGAAGCAGCTGGACATGAACTATCAGGTGATCGCCCGCATCGACCAGGACAAGTGCATCGGCTGCGGACGCTGCTACATCGCCTGCGAGGACACCTCGCACCAGGCCATCATGCATCTGGCCAAGGACAACGGCACCGCCCGCTATGAGGTGAAGGACGCCGACTGCGTGGGCTGCAACCTGTGCGAGATCACCTGCCCGGTCGAGGACTGCATCAGCATGGAAGTGCAGGACACCGGCAAGCCGTACATGAACTGGATGGAGGACCCGCGCAATCCGCATCGCGCTGCCTGATCGCCTGATGCGGCGCTGATCCTGAACAGGAGCGGAGAGAAACAACGAGAAACAGATGGAATCAAAAAAGGGGCTGCCAGCAATGGAAGCCCCTTCTTCATTGGCTTGATGACCCACCAATGATGACGATGATTAGCTTCAGGATAATGAAATCATGAAGTCACCTGCTGACTCAGGCAGACAAACCGACGCCCTTCAGCAGCACCCGCGTCACGTTCTGCACCGCCTGCTCGAATTCCCGATCACTCAGCGCCTTGCCCTGATTGAGCACCGCGATCTGGTGATCGAAGTCGGCGTAGTGCTGGGTGCTGGCCCAGATCATGTACAGGTAGGCGGAGGCATCGACGTTGTCGATGCGGCCCTCGCCGATCCACTGGCGCAGGCGTGACTTCTTCATCTCGGCCCACTCGTCGAGCCACACCGTCAGCTCCTCTCCCAGCACCGGCGCGCCCTGCATGATCTCGCTGGCCCACACCTTGGAGCCATAGGGGCGCTGGCGCGAGTGCATCATCTTGGCGCGAATGTAGGTGGAGAGCACCAGCTGCGGGTCGTCGTAGGCCTCGAAGCACAGCGCATCTTCCTTCCACAGCGCCAGCAGGCCATCGAGCACCGCGCGATACAGCGCTTCCTTGGTGCTGAAGTAGTAATGCAGATTGGACTTGGGCAGCTCTACCTCGGCGGCAATATCGACCATGCTGGCGCCGACATAGCCCTTGAGAGCGAAGATCTTTTCGGCGGCGAGCAGGATGCGGCCGACATTATCCTTGCGAATCTGAGACTTGCGAGTGGTCATGCGATCCCCTGACGCGGTGCTGGCAGTGCGATGAGAATATCACAACCGCACTGCCAACATGTCTGAGCCGTCAGGTTTGCCCTGTCATCCGGCAAAGGAGATGGCGACTTCTCTGCAAGTGCTGTGCAATCCCGCGCCAGCGCGGACCGGCAAGAACCGCGCCCGCGACATCACTCGAAGACCGCGCCATCGATGAAGCCATCCGCCGGCATCGGCACCTGGCCCGCCTCGCCGCTCAGCCACCAGGGCGCCGGATGCGTGCCTTCACTGCGCTCATCCGCCACCGGCACCACCATGCCCAGCTTGCGGGCCGCCGTGCGGTAAAGATCCGGGCGCACACAGCGTGTCAGCGTCGCCTCGAGATCCTCGTCATTGAAACCCTGCAGATGCCCCCAGCGCTGCATCTGGGCGATGTACCAGCGCGTCTGGGAACGCCACGGGAAGTTGGCCGCATAGCGATGGAAGATGGTCCAGCCGGGATTGTGCTGCTGGAAGTCGTCCACCGACTGCTCGACATCGACATCTTCCAGTCCGCGCGTCACCACGCTCATCGGCACCTCCGGCATGCCCTCGTCATGCAGCCACTCGGCGGCTCTGGCCCGATTGCCGGGGCGGTCCAGCCAGGCGCAGGCATTGAGCAGCGCGCGAATCAGCGCCTGATGCGCCAGCGGATGCTGCTCCGCCCAGTCCTCGCGCACGCCCAGCACCTTTTCCTGCCCGAAGCGCCAGATATCGTGACTGCCCGCCACCACCTGCCCCATGCCCTGCGCCGCCGCCAGGCTGTTCCAGGGCTCACCGACACAGAAGCCATCCAGCGCACCGCTGGCCAGCTGTGCCGCCATCAGCGGCGGCGCCACGGCGCGCATCTCGACGTCGCGGTCCGGATTGATGCCGCCCGCCGCCAGCCAGTAGCGCAACAGATAACGATGCGAGGAGAACGGGTGCACGCTGGCCAGCTTGAGCAGCGGCTCGCCGCGCTGCTTGCGCTCATGCACATGCGCCGCCAGCGCCTTCGCGACCTGCAACGGACTGGAGAGGTCGTGGCCGTCCTCGCCGAGGGTGGCCATCAGCGCGCGCGACAGCGTGATGGAGTTGCCGCCCAGATTCAGTGTCATGGCACTGATCACCGGCGTGGCGCGGCCATCCAGGCCCAGGGTCGAGGTCAGCGGCATCAGCGCCAGCATCTGCGCGCCCTGCAGCACGCCGGTCTGCAGGTCATCACGCAACGCCGCCCACGAAGGTTGCCACTTGAGTGTCACCGCCAGCCCTTCCTCGCGGAAAAGCCCCAACTGCTCAGCGACCACGAAGGGCGCGGCATCATTGAGTGGCATCAGGCCCAGCGTCAGCTGATGGCCATTCAGGGGTACATCTGTGGGCATCACGCACACCTCTTGAACGATCGAGAGAGAAGGACAGTACGGCGACCGGCTCAGCGCCGACGCGCGGCCTTGAGCAGCTCATCGGCCAGCTCATGCAGGGCCAGGCGCCGGTTCATGGCGGTCTTGCGCAGGTATTGGTAGGCGGCATCTTCACTGAGCCCGCGCGTCTCCATCACCACGGCCTTGGCGCGATCGACGCTGCGCCGCTGCACCAATGTGGTCTGGGTACGGTTGAGCTCCCCCTTGAGCGCACGGTGCGCCTCGAAGCTGGTGATGACGACCTCGACCATGCTGCGCACCATCGCAGGCATGACGTGGTCCACCACATAGGCCGAGACACCGGCGCCTGCCGCCTCACGCACGAGGTCCGGGGCATCTTCACTGGCCAGCATGATCATCGGCTTGGGATAGCGTCGCCCCAGCTGGCCGAGATGCTCCAGGGTGTCGCGGCTGGGCAGGTCGGCGTCGATGATCACCGCATCGGGCTGATGCTGCTCGACCAGCGCGTGCAGGTCCTCGTGCTCGTCAACGCGCAGCGCCACCTCGAAGCCGGCGCTCAATAGCGCCTGCTCCAGCGCGGCGGAGCGCTCACTGCGGACATCGACGATCAGCACGGTCACGGGCATGTCAGGTTTCCTTGGGTCGGGCATGAGACTTGCCGTACACCCAAGCAGGATTCGTGCCGCAATCTGGTGCAACCCTGCGACCAAAGGCCTTCAGAGCGGCCGAGCCGAAAGCGTCGCTGCACTGCAATGAGGCACGCGCCTTGCCGACCCTCCCAGCGCCAGTCGCGTGCGCCAGACTGGTACCTCGCGCCTTGCTGACGCACCGCCAGCGCGCATCGAGCGCGCATCCAGCCCGGGACACCGCCTGCGCGTGCCAACCTACTGCCCTCGCCAAGCCATTGATCTTCTGGGACTTGTCCCGCCCACACCCCCGCAACTGGCGCGCTACTTGCTTTGTTCCTGTCACTTGCCGCACAGACGCTCTGCTGCCGGCAACCATGGCATCACCGACTGCTGCCATCGCTATCCATGACGTGGACCAGGCTCTTCGGAGTACGAGTGCGTCGAACCAGGCCCCTCAATGACGAGGCGCCCTTGCTGTCGTTCATTCACAGCCGTTCGACCACTCGCCGAGCACACCTGACCTCGTGCCCGGCACCGACGCTGAATCAGGAGCCCACTCATGGATATCCGCAACAAGGCCAGCCGCATCCGGCTGTTCAGCTTCAACACCCCGCAAATGCGCGCCTTCCACATGTCGTGGTTCGCCTTCCACGTCTGCTTCTTCGGCTGGTTCGGCATCGCGCCGCTGATGGCCGTGGTGCGTGACGACCTCGGCCTGACCAAGACCCAGATCGGCAACACCATCATCGCCTCCGTCGCCATCACGGTGATCGTGCGCCTCGCCATCGGCGTGCTGTGTGATCGCATCGGGCCACGCAAGGCCTACACCTGGCTGCTGTGCCTCGGCTCGCTGCCGGTGATGTGCATCGGCTTCGCCGACAGCTTCGAATCCTTCTTCCTGGCCCGTCTGGCCATCGGTGCCATCGGCGCTTCCTTCGTCATCACCCAGTACCACACCTCCGTGATGTTCGGCCCCAACGTGGTCGGCACCGCCAACGCCACTACCGCGGGCTGGGGCAACCTGGGCGGTGGCACCACCCAGATGCTGATGCCGCTGGTGATGGCCGGCCTGCTGATGCTGGGCGTCGAGCAGACCCTGGGCTGGCGTCTGGCGATGGTCGTGCCGGGCATCGTGCTGTTCCTGACCGGTATCGCCTACTACTTCTTCACCCAGGATGCGCCGGACGGCAACTTCAACGAGCTGCGTGAGCGTGGTGAGCTGCCCAAGGCCGAGAAGGAATACAGCATGCGCGCCACCTTCGGCGCGGCGGCACGCGACATCCGCGTCTGGGCCCTGTTCCTCGTCTATGGCGCCTGCTTCGGGGTCGAGCTGACCATCAACAACGTCGCCGCCATCTACTTCTTCGATCACTTCGACCTCGATCTTGCCACCGCCGGTCTCATCGCGGGCCTGTTCGGCCTGATGAACCTGTTCGCCCGCACCCTGGGCGGCGTGTTCTCCGACCTGTTCGCCCGCCAGTCCGGCCTCAAGGGCCGCGTGCGCTGGCTGTTCATCGCGCTGCTGTGTGAAGGCGTGGCGCTGGTCGGCTTCGCCCAGATGGAAACCCTCGCGGTGGCCATCGGCATCATGCTGGTCTTCAGCCTCTTCGTGCAGATGGCGGAAGGCGCGACCTTCGGCATCGTGCCCTTCGTCAATCGCAAGGCACTCGGCGCGGTCGCCGGTATCGTCGGTGCGGGCGGCAACGCGGGCGCTGTCGCCGCGGGCTTCCTGTTCCGCAGTGAGGAGCTGACCTACCAGGAAGGCCTGATGTACCTGGGCATGGGCGTGATCGTGATCTCGCTGTTCGCACTGCTGGTGCGCTTCAGCGCCGCCACCGAGGCCGAGGAAAGCCGCGCCTACGACGCCGCCGTCGCGGACCGCAAGCAGCAGAGCGAGCAGCAGCCCGCCTCGGCATAAGCGGATTGCTTTCTCCCCGAGCCAGACACAAGAAGGCCCCGCCTCATGGGAGGCGGGGCCTTCTTGTGTCTGGCGACAGCTCAGGTCAGCGGCGACTCATCGCGGCGCTGGCATCCGAGCCTCAGCTATCGGTGGCGTTCTCGACGCTATCACCGGCTTCCTCGACGGCGTTGTCCATCTTCTCACCGGCCTTCTCCATCGGGCCTTCGTCCTCGCAACCGGCGAGCGACAGGCCACCGAGACCGAGCATGGCAATCATCAGCGAACTACCCAGAGTCTTGAGCTTCATGATGTCTCTCCTTGAATCATCGGTCGGAATGACGCGACAGCTGCCATCACACGCAGGCTGCCACGTGGTGTTACCCATGACATGGAGCTGGAGCCTTGCCGTTTCAAGGGTCACGCAACGCCGAGTTGCCTGTTGCTGATCAAAACCAACCGCTCAAGGCTGCTCAGATACCCAGCTCAGAGAAGGTATCGGGAAACTGCACTTCACCGCCCAGCCCCTCCAGATAGTCCGGCAGCAGCTCGAAGGCGACGAAGGAACCCGGCACGTCGTCATGATGGCAGTAGAGCCCGTAATGACACGCCGGATGAAAGCCCAGATGGGTATAGAAATCCGCATGGCCTGCCGCCACCACGGCCCCCGCCCCCAGCAGCCGGCAGCGCTTGACCGCCGAGATCACCAGCCGCTTGCCGATGCCGTGACGCTGATGCTGGGGCAGCACCGCCAGCGGCGCCAACGCCATCAGCACGCGGTCCGGGTAGCCGGAAAGCTCCACCCGCGACACCATCACATGCCCCAGCAGGCCGCCCTCGCCTTCGCTGAGGTGACGGCCGGTCTCCGGGTCGGTGACACGCTCGGCCACCAGCGAGATCTGCGCCAGATTGCCTCGACGCAATCTATCACCCAGGCGCGCTTCACGATGGCCGGCAAAGACGGATTCATGAATGCGGTAGATGCGCTCATGATCAATGAGACGTTCTTCACGAATGCGAAGATTATCGACGGCGTTGGCAGTCATCACGAGGTACCGGATCAGCGCCCTGATGGCCAGGGACGTTACCTCAAGCTTAGCCACCGCCCGCAGCGGCTGCGAGCGTCAATCTGCTGCTCAAAAAGCACGATGCCCGCCGTGGTGGCGGGCATCGCTTGGGGTGATATCAAGGTCGCATGGCAGATGAAAAGACTGGTTCAGTCCCTCTCAGGGTTCTCGCCGATACCGGTCAGACACGTCACCGACGCTGCCCGCCTCAGCTCTTGAGACGACGCGCGCGGAAGGAGCGCCCCTTGAGCTTGCCGTTCATCAGCTGGGTGAGTGCCGACTTGGCGACATCACGCTCCACGGCGAGGAAGGTGGTCCGCGCCAGCACCTTGATCTTGCCGATCTTGCTGCCTTCCAGGCCGCCGTCACCGGTCAGCGCGCCGAGGATATCGCCGGGGCGCAGCTTGTCCTTCTTGCCACCGTCGATCTGCAGCGTCGCCATGCGCGCATGGAACGGCTCGCGCGTCAGCATGCTTTTCGAGGGCAGCGGCTCGGCTTCCAGCGTCTGCTCGAGGAATTCACCCAGCTTGGTCAGACGATAGTCTTCCTTCTCGGTGTACAACGTGCAGGCGATGCCGGAGCTGCCGGCACGGCCGGTACGCCCGACACGGTGCACGTGGGCGTCGAGATCACGCGCGATCTCGTAGTTGAACACCGCGTCCAGCGCTTCGATATCCAGCCCGCGCGCCGCGACATCGGTGGCCACCAGAATCGAGGTGCTCTTGTTGGCGAACATCACCAATGTCTGGTCACGCTCGCGCTGTTCGAGATCACCGTGCAGCGCCATGGCACTGAAACCGTGCTCATTGAGCGCGTCGCTGACTTCCTGCGCCTGACGCTTGGTGTTGCAGAACACCACGCTGGATTCCGGGCGGTACTTGAGCAGCAGGATACGCAGCGCCTCGAAGCGCGCCTCGTCATCGGCGACACGGTGGAACAGCTGACGGATGCTGCTGTCATCGTGAGTGGAGGCCACCTCGATGCTGACCGGATCACGCAGCATGCGCTCGGCGATCGGGCGCACGCCATCGGCGAAGGTCGCGCTGAACAGCAGCGTCTGACGCTCCTCCGGGGTCTCGGCGACGATGGCATCCAGCACCTCGGCAAAGCCCATATCGAGCATGCGGTCGGCTTCATCCAGCACCAGGGTATTGAGCTCGACCAGGCTCAGGCTGCCCTTGCGCAGGTGCTCATCCACGCGCCCCGGCGTGCCGACGATGATATGCGCGCCGTGCTCCAGCGAGCCCAGCTGCGGGCCGAAGGGCGCGCCGCCGCACAGAGTCAGCACCTTGACGTTGTGCAGGCCGCGCGCCAGACGACGGATCTCGCCGGCGACCTGATCGGCCAGCTCACGTGTCGGACACAGCACCAGTGACTGCACACGGAAGCGCGAGACCTTGAGACGCGACAGCAGCCCCAGGCCGAAGGCAGCGGTCTTGCCGGAGCCGGTCTGGCCCTGGGCGATGACATCGCGGCCTTGCAGCATCGGCGGCAGGCTCTGCGCCTGAATCGGCGTCATGGTGTGATATTCGAGCGTGGCGAGGTTGTCGAGCAGCTCGGGCGCCAGCGCCAGAGAGGCAAAGGCAGGGGTGGCGGTGGCGTCAGTCACGGGGACATTCCTTCAATCGATGAACAGGCACGAGCCGAACGGGCTTACGCGCGGGCGCAGAGCATAGCAGAGCGTGGCCACTAACGCCTGCCACGGATGCCAGCACCTGATACCGGCTCCCCAGGCGAGATAGCCTTTTTGAGCAACGCCCTCTCTTGCCCGCCAGACTCACTTCTCAGCACACCGTATGAGCCAGCTCGAATGTGACTCAACTCAAAGCATGATTTTCGTCACGACAGGATTCGATTCCCGCCAAATATCATTTATTAATTATCGTTAATTAAACAAAATGGCCAACGGTCAGTTGGCATGACATGACACGGAAACGCATATCAGATTGTCGATGTTTCCCGAGCCTTGATTCATGCAGCGTATTCACACAAATAACGTCGCTACTCATGACGGAATAATCATCGCGACGTTCTTGTTATCTGCCTCAGACTATCAGTGCCAATGACGCACCAGGATTGGCGCATACCGAGATGGGCCCACCCCCATGCCGGGCATGAGGAATGCCAGCTCTCATCAATGATGTGCTGCTGGATACCGCTCGGCTACCGCATCGCAGCTTCTATTGAGCAGCGGTGCCGCTGCGCGCCCAGAGGCTCCATCTGAATCGATGTCATGAATATCAATGACTTGCAGATAGCGAAATGCTGTCTGTGTCGCACAGGCGTTTTCGATCTCGGGGTGGTCTCCCGAATTGGATCGTTGCAAGCGTACTGACAGCTCGTGCGAAGCCGCTCATCACGCTGGTCATGAAACCGGTCATCAAGCCCGGTGCAAGGCACAGGTCGCCGGCACTCAGAACCGGCAACACCTTGGAAACACCATTGACGTGAATCCTGCAGCTTCACCGCCGCAATGCACGGCACCACACGCATGCAAGTTGCTGTAATAGCACGTCAAAGAGCAAATGATATCGCACGGACAGGCGATCTTTGCCACCCGCAACACCACGGTCACCGCTGCCCCGACGACAGGGGAGCAGCAATAGAGCGGCGCAGTCTTCAAGCCGCCAGCTGTCAGAGGGGATCACACCTCTCTACCGAAACAGCCACAAGATGTCACTACGACCCAGGGAGCAAGACGACATGAAGGACCTCTCAAGAATCACGGGCTACGGATGTATCGTGGCCGGTGTCGGCCCGGCAGGCATGGGATTTCTGTTCAATGCCCTCAAGACAGGCCAGATCACGACACTGGCCCGCCACGGACTGTTGATTCTCGATGCCGGCGGTACCCACGCCAGCGGCAAGCTTGGCGCTGGTCGGCTGGGCGAATATCGCATCACCGCCAACTCGGTCGGCGATGTGTTCCTCGACTGCCTGCGCGACCCGGCACTCGCCGACGTGCTGGCCCCGCTTGAAGGCGAACCCTGCCTGGAACGAATCCGGGCCGATCCCTACTCCTCCCCGCGACTCGATGAGATCGGCGAGCTGCTGGAAGCCGCCAGTGCCCTGGTATTGGCGCACATCACCGCCCTGCCGGGCGTCAAGATGTGGTGCGGCACCAGCCTGGACACGCTGCAGTACCTCGACGGCACCAGCATTCTGACCCTCTCGCATGAACCGGAAGTGGCCCAGCGCACGTCGCGGCTGCGCACCGAGAACCTGGTGCTCAATCTGGGCGGCCAGCAGTGCCCGGAGCAACTGACCCAGAGCCTCAATCGTCAGGGGCTGACGCCGTCGCGGCGCGCACGCATCTACAGCGGCGATGAGCTGTTGCGCATGCCGCCGGGGCAGCTGCGCAGCCTGCTGCTGCCGCGTCTGCGGCGTGGTGGTCGCGTCTGTGTGGTGGGTGGCTCGCACAGCGCCTTCTCGATGCTCGACGTGCTGGCCGACGCGCTGCGCAATACCCACGTCAAGGAGATTACCCTGCTGCATCGCTCGCCGATTCGGCTGTTCTTCGAGAACGCCGAAGAAGCGCGCGCCGCAGGCTATCACTACGATGCCGAGCGCGATGTATGCCCGATCAGCGGTCGCATCAACCGTTCCGGCGGGCTGCGCTACCGGGCGCTGGCCATCGGTCAGGAAATACTGGCCACCGGCCGCATTGAAGAGTGCGCGATGGACATCCAGCTGGTGCAGACCGGCCCCGGCAGTGCCCAACGCCTGGAACTGGCCAGCGAAGTGCTCGCCGACGCGCCCATCGTGGTGCAGTGCAACGGCTATCAGCCGATTCTGCCCACCATCAGCGACGCTCATCATCAGCCCATCACGTTGCGCGAGGTGAATGGCGGGCTGGATTCCGATGCCAACGGCAACCCCTGCGACATCCACGGCCAGCGTCTTGCGGGCCTCTACATGTTCGGGCTGGGCGCCGGTCTTGCCGTCGACCCGACACTGGGCAGTGAAGCCTCCTTCGATGGCCGTATCTACGGCGTCTGGCAGTTCCACAACCACGCCAGCCTGCCGGCCCTCCACGCCATCATTGCGCGCAACGCCAGTGACGACGCACTCGGCAGCGACACTGCTCACTCCGTCGGTCAGGTGATCGCCAGCGATCGCGGCATGGCAAGCGTCAGCGGCAGTGGAATGACCAGCGTCAGCGACAAGACCCGCGACAAGACCATCGCAAACAATGTCGTCAGTGAGAAAGCCAGCGCGGACAGCCTCGCACAGGCGAGCGAAGCCGAGGACTTCTCCAGCGCCCTCAAGGTGCTGAGTGACTCACTGGGTCTGCAGCAGAAATCCCGCATGGCGTAGCAAGGCATGACGTGACCTGAGCAAGCACAGTGCTGCCTGTGGGCCTTGCCATCAGATAATTACGTAATGCTGATTATGTAGCACAGCAGTCACAATCATGGGCTTTACCATCTGCACATAAGCCAACAGATTGTCTTTTGGATAAACATAACAAGAAACCACACATAACGACGCTGGAGTCCCCACTCTCCCCGGCGCAAGCAAGAAAGGCCACACGAAGACGCACGATGGCGATACCTCCCCACACAAAAGCGCCGCCCGGGCATGTCCCGAGCGGCGCTTTTGTGTGTCATTTCAGCAAGAGCTTTGGCCGAGCCTTGCAGCCAGCTCGGCCACGGGCACTTAGCGTGCCGCTTCTTCCTCAAGACGCGCCTGCTTGCCACCGAGGGTGAAGCAGGTGTCGATCTCGCGCAGCATGAACAGCGCGACACAGGCGGCCAGCATCGGCCAGGCGGCGAAGAACAGCAGGTGATCGAACGGGTCCAGATACTGCTTGAAGGCAGAGAAGGTAGACCCGGCGTGCAGCAACAGCACCAGACCATAGGTGAGGGTCTTCTTCACGCCGGTGACGAACAGCAGCAACAGCACCATCTCGATGACGGCAATCGCGATGACGATGCCCTCGCCCATGCCACCGATGGCATAGAACTTCTCGAAGATGGCGGCGGCGTGGCCAGGATTGAAGAACTTGTCCAGTGTCCACATCGTGATCACGAGGAAGACCCCGAGGCGCAGCAGCAACAGGGAAATGCGGATTCGATCGGCGTACTTCGTCATGTCAATTCTCTCCAGGGGGAATGGGCCAGCGCTGCAACGCAGCAGGCACGTACTGCTGTGTACGCACGAAGTGGCCGTCTGGTTGCATCATCGATTGATGTTTTTTCTCGCAAAATTAATCACTTGGCAGCGCAATCCCGCCGCGTGACTCCTTGGCGCAAACGCCTGCTTCATCTGCGGGTTTAGCATCCGCGAGCTGCCATTGTTGGGCAAAACAGCAGCAGTGACTGCCGCGCAAGCGACGCTGACTCGCCCGCAATCCAACACTCTGCCTTTCTCGCTGTCTGATCCAGCAGGGGCTAGCGCCTTTGCAGCCTCGCCCTGACCTTTGTCCCTCGATCCTCGACCGGCCTGCCGGCTCGCCCCTTCGCGCTGGAGTTTATCCACATGGCCTCCAAGACTGATCATCCGTCTGCTTGTGCGTCGTCAGACGCTTCAATGCCGGGCTCTTCAATCAAGCCCTCTCCTGCGCTGCGCCGCTGGCAAGCGCCCGAGCCTGGCAACTCGCATCTGCCGGCCCGCATTGCAAAGGCGCGCTTTCCAGCCTTGAGCGCCCAACTGCTGGCGCATGCCGCGCGCATTGCAGCAGAACGCGAGCGCGGCGAGATTCTCGACTACGCCTGTGCCATGAGTGCGGTGCCGACGGTGATTCAGGAGATCTGGCTGGCCAGTGGCGAGCTTGAGACATTCGCATTACGCGAAGGCATCCAGATCGAGAGCCTGACGGAGCTGCTGGGCGAGCACACTCCGCCTGACAGCCCCGCCACCGCTGCACAAATTGGCGCGCCAGCGCGGGTCGTGAGGCCCCTTGATACTTTCGACTGGCTGCATCTGGCGCTGGAGCAGCTGTTGCAGATACATCAGGATAAGCAACGTTTACACTCAGACTGATGTATCTCGGCGCCAAAACTCGTATGGTGAGAGAGAGGCTCGGCTTGTCGTCGATCAAGATGACGCGCGAGCCTCGAGCACGACTGTCATATGCACGACTGGAACGCATTTCTGGTACGAGCAACAAGGCACGACATCAAGCACAGCACGCGGAGCAGAACATCACGATCGATCATTGAAAACGACCAGCCGAGGAGGTTCACATGAAGGTCTACAAACCTGAATGGCGTTGCACGCTCGACGTGACGGAAGGCCCCGACCCCACCGCCCGCTGGAAAACACGGCTTGCCTGGCGCTTGCGCGCCCTCGCCGACCGCTTTGATGGCGGTAGTCGTACGATGAAGATTGACTGCAATGTCACCCCGGCGCTCACCCGCGAAGAGGTCGACACCTGCCTGGGCAAGGGCTTCGCCCTCAGCCAGAATCTGATGCTGCAACTGGCCAACCACAGCGCCTGCGAAGATGTCCTACGCGACGCCAAGGCCGAGCTCTACGAAGAAGAGCAACACCCGATGTAATGGTCTGATCTGAGTAGAATTCCGCAGATCACCCCATCGGTGAAGGTAGTCCGCAAGACGCATGAAAAAGCCCTCCCGGCGATGTCGGGAGGGCTTTTTTCAATTATAACAAAGGCATACGCACACACTACTTGTTTTCAAGCAAGAATATTCAATGAATCATGAATAAAAACTGAATAAATAGTTCTTTAGCTACAAACTCTTGTTGTAGACTCAAAGAGTAATTTTCTGTATCGACAAAGAAGAGCCTTCAGCTTACAAAATAACATTCAGGGATGAAGATATGAAGCATATTTACTCAGGTAGCCGTTGGTATAAATTTGATTTTCATACACATACTCCAGCTTCATCTGACTACAAAATTAAGAACGAAACTCCTGAGCAGTGGCTAAAAGCATTAATGCTTGAGGAAATTGACTGTGTAGCCATAACAGACCATGTAACTGGTTACTGGGTTGATATACTAAAGAAATGCTATGAGAGTATGGATACAACTAGTGACTGGTATCGACCAATTGAATTGTTTCCTGGGTGTGAAATAACAATAAGCACGGGACAGTCTCGAGTTCATTTATTAGCCATATTTGGATATGATTGTAACACCGCAAAGATAAATGCAATATTAGGCCAGTGTGGTATCACAGGGGGACATGGTGATGCAGATAGTACCTGCGCGACTGAATCCATCGAAAAGGTTATCGATATAATTTCTAAAGCTGGCGGTATAGCGATACCAGCACATATTGATGGCGCAAAGGGTTTTCTACATAAAGTTAAAAATTTAAATCAGGAAATTACAAACTGGCTAAAGAAAATCGAAGCCGCAGAATTCATTAATCTAAATTATCTAGACCAAGTAAACCCTGAGTTAGCTACAGCCTGTAGCAATTTAGCTAAGCTACAAGGCTCAGATGCCCACGAGTGCTCTCGCTTAGGGAAGCGTTTTACTTGGATAAAAATGAGCACACCATCTATAGAAGGCCTAAGCTTAGCTTTATATGACCATAACCTATGCGTAATTAACGAATCAGAAGATCCGAATAGCACGCCAGACATATATATAAAGAGTCTATCAATATCTCAAATGCAGCATTGTGGTCGCATTAATTCGCATCCAACTGAGTTTAATCTACATCCACTCTTCAATGCGGTAATTGGCGGGAGGGGATCGGGTAAATCAACTTTCATAGAATCTATCAGATTAGCAATGGGAAGGGAGGATGAAGCATCAGAGCTTACACAAATACATACTGATATAATAGCCTTTAAAAATGGCGTAACAAACCCAAATACAGTAATTAAAGTAGGTATACAGAGAAGAGATGAACTATATCAGTCCATTTGGAAAAAAAATAGTCCGCCTTATATTGAAAAATACAGAAATGATGATTGGGTTTTAGATAACGGGAAACCAAAAGAAAGATTTAACGTGAGCCTTTACAGCCAAAAACAAATAAACAGCTTAGCAAGTAACCCGAATAGCTTATTAGATATAATAGATAGATCTGATGAAGTAAATATAAGCGAATGGAACGTGGCCTTCAGTAATGAGACGGCCAATTTCCTAACCTTTAAAAATGAAGTACGCTTACTTGAAGGTAAGCTGAACAATAGAGGATTTCTTGCATCACAGAAAGATGACTTAAATAGTGATATTGAAAGTTTTGAAAAAGGAGGCCACCGAGATATATTTCATTCATATCAAAGGTTCGTACAAGAGAAGCAAAAACTAGATGCTTCAATTGATACAAAAAATCTAGTCAAGTTTATTGATAATATACTCACAGAAAGATTTATAAACACAGACTTCTTATCAGATGAAACGACTAGCTCTTCTCAGTTAGCAGAGCTCGAAGACATACAAAGAAAATTTAATGGAAGAATAATAAAATTCAAGGAAGAGTTAACAAAATTAAAGGCCGTTGTTATTGATGCGGAAGAAGAAAGAGAGAAATCTATACAACATACAGAATGGTATATAAATGGATGCAACTCTGAAATCAAATATAATGAAATTGTCAGCGAATACCAAGCTAAAGGAGTAGAGCTAAATCCAGATAAATACGAGACATGGATTAGGCAACGAAATATTATAGATGAACAAATCAAAAATTTGGACAGTGTCGAAAAAACACTATTAATCAAGGAAAAGGAATGTGAAAAATCACTCATAAAACTTTATAAGCTAAGACGTAGATTGCAGCAAAAAAGGCAAAAATTCATTTCAAAGGTTATTGGTGGCAACAAATACGTAAGAATGAAGCTGGAACCATTTTCGAGCCATTCGAATATTGAAAGTCAATTCAGGAGCCTAATTGGAATTGAGAATAGTTTCTCTAGCTCAATTTACCAAGACGACCAGCCTAGCTCTTTGCTATACCCGTTGCTTACTGAAAAACTAGCTCCTAACAGTGTAGTTAGGCTAGTTGCCGAACTAAAAAGCACTATTGTAAAAATAGCAAAACAAGATGACCATTCTTATCCTATACACCAAAAATTACAAAACTCATTGGTTCAAAAGCTAGTCAAACAGCCAGAGTCGTATGATAGGCTAATGACTTGGTGGCCTGAAGATAATCTAGTAGTAGAATATGCAAAAGATATTGCTAAAGAAAAATTTGAGAATATAGAAAAAGGATCGGCAGGACAAAAAGCAGCAGCAATACTTGCTTTTTTGCTCAGCCATGGAGACAACCCCATTATTGTAGATCAACCTGAAGATGATCTGGATAACGCTCTCATATACCAGCTAATTGTTTCTCAGATCCATGAGAATAAAAAGAAAAGACAAATAATAATGGTAACCCACAACCCAAACATAGTAGTAAACGGAGATGCCGAACTTGTTAATGTTCTAGAATTCAAGAAAGGGCAAATTCAAATTACTAAAGCGGGCGGATTATGTGAAAAGGAAATTCGCGAACATGTATGCAACATCATGGAAGGTGGCACTACAGCTTTTGATAAACGTTATCAAAGACTAAGAAGCTATAATAGCTGAAAAATATAAACTACTAATTATGCCGAGCTATCTTCCAAAGCATAGCTCGGCATAATTTATAACATAAAGCTATGAATAAAACATATGCAAAACCATTAACATGCTTACTATAACCATGGTGCTCATTTATTAAGCTTAAAATAGGATTAACTAGCTGTATAATCCTGACTAGTAGCTAACCTCCTAAGCCTAATTTCATCACCATTAAACAGCCATCTCTGTATAATTGTTTTTCATTCAAGCTCCTAGGTCCTCAATGTCCATTTCCGCGCGTCCTTCCAAGCTGAGCCTGCCTCAGGTCAATCCCGGTGTGACGACAGTGCTGGAGTATCTGCTGCTCAAGTTTCCGGCGATTGCCGAGTCACGCTGGCGCGAGCGCATGGCCGAGGGTAAGGTGCATCGCGATGATGGCTCGCGGATTACGCCAGAGTCGCCCTATCAGCCACATCTGCGCGTGTTCTATTACCGCGAGGTGGCAAGCGAGCCGAGCATTCCTTTCGCGGAGCGGATTCTCTATCAGGATGAGCACATTCTGGTGGCCTACAAGCCGCACTTCCTGCCGGTGACACCCGGTGGCCTGTACGTGAACGAGTGTCTGCAACAGCGGCTGCGCAAGCGCACCGGAATAGAGGCGCTGCAGGCGGTTCATCGGCTGGATAGGGTCACGGCGGGGCTGGTGCTGTGCTCCGTCAATCCCGACACGCGCCCCCTCTACCATCAGCTGTTCAAGTCACGAAATATCCACAAGACCTATCAGGCCATCGCCGAGACCCACAGCGATGAGCCCCTGGTGGGCCAGCAGTGGGAGGTGAAGAATCGTCTCGAGCAGAGCGAGCAACGCTTCCGCATTCATGTCACCGACGGCGCAGCCAACAGCCACTCGGTGATTCGCTGCGTGCAGCAGACAGACCGCCGGGCATTGTTCGAGCTGCATCCTGTCACCGGCAGAACCCACCAGCTACGCGTGCATATGCAGACGCTGGGCTGGCCGATTCTGAATGATCGCTACTACCCCGTGCTGCAACCGCTCTCGCCGGATGACTACGCGCGCCCCTTGCAGTTGCTCTCCAAGGGGTTCGAATTCATTGACCCCGTCACCGGCGAGGCAAGACGCTTCGAATACGACGGTGACCTGACACTGGCATGAGCCGTGACATGGCCCGTGGCTGTCGTCGCCAGCCGACGCACAGCCCATCGCATGTGCACAAAGAAATCATCTGGCGAAGGCTTCCTGCTCGACGTCAGGCGGGCTAAGGTTTTCCTCCTGTCCCCGGAAAATAGGCCCATCGATGTCCCGACGTCTCGCAGTGACCGGAGGAGCCGCGCTGGCCGCGCTCCTGTCCTTCCCCGTCCTCGCACAACAAGGGCACGACGGGCCGCCGCCCGATCACGATGGCCCGCCGCCGATGTCAGCGGAAGACCAGGCCCTGAGCGAGGCGCTGCGCGCGCGCATGGGCGATACCAGCACCCAGATGCAGAGCGTGCCCATCCCCGAGAGCGCCGCCGAGTGCGGCGACACACCCGGTTATGAGCGCATGCTGTGCCTGATCGATCTGCTCAAGGCGGATATCTCCGACGATGACATCCTGCAGAACCTGCAGCATGACTACTCCCTCGCAGAGGCCGAGAACTGGAGCAATCTGCCCGCTGGCGCCTTCCCGAAACGCCCCGGTGTGCTGCTGGGCGAGCTGAATATCAAGCAGCGCGGCCTCGTCAAAGCCATCATGCTGGAAGCCACCGGCCACGCGCCCGATGAAGGCTTCGACGAGATGCTCCAGACGCTCAACGCCGATGACTACATCAACACCGTCAGCACCGACTACAAGGCCGGTTACTCCTCCTACAACACCAAGTTCGCCTTCCTCGGCACGCCCGGCGAGACCGGCACCTGGGAGCTGTACTACGGCGGCCACCACATGGCCTTCGCCAACACCTACACCGACGGCAAGCTGGCCGGCGCCACGCCCTCCTTCCGTGGTGTGGAACCCTTCCCCTATTTCGAGATGAACGGGCGCGTGAACGAGCCGCTGACCCAGGAGCGCGATGCCTTCGCCACCCTGTTGAGCTCGCTCTCCGATGACCAGCAGGCCAAGGCCACGCTGGAAGGCACCTACCGCGACATTCTCGCTGGCCCTCAGGCCGATGATGCCATCCCCGAAAGCTATGAAGGCCTGCCGGTCTCCGAGTTGGATGATGACCAGCGAGCGCTGCTGCTGACGGCTATCGAGACCTACGTGGACGATATCTCCGCCCCCGAAGCCGCGGCCTACATGGAGAAGTACACCTCCGAGCTTACCGAGACCTATCTCGGCTTCTCCGGCACGCCGCAGGTCAGCGCCGAAAATGATTATGTGCGCATACACGGCCCGTCGCTGTGGATCGAATTCTCATTGCAGTCGAACAAGTCCACCGACAAGGTCGGCAACCATCCGCACTCGGTATGGCGTGACCGCACCGACGACTACGGCGGCCAAAGCGAATGACCCGCTGCTCGCCGTGGCGCGCGGCGCTGCTCACGCTCGCGGTGATGATCGGCGGGGCCACGCTTGGCGGCAATGGTATGGGCATCATCCAGTCGGCTCACGCCCATGCCCTACGCGGCAGCACGCTCATCTTCCAGCCGCAGCCACAGCATACGCTCAAGCTCACCCTCCAGTTCCCGCGTGAAGACCTGCTGATCGCCGCGCCGGAGCTGGCAGCGCTTGGTGACGCCAAGCCCGATGCTCCCTTGCCGCAGGCGCTGACAGATCAGCTCGGCGACTATCTCAGTCGGCACCTAGCGCTCTCAAAGGACGGTGACACGCTGCCGCTGACACTCACCGAGGCACATCTCACCTCCACCTATCAGCCACAACTCGGCGACTACCTGCTGGTCGTCACACAATGGGATGTAAAGACCGAGGAAGCCGAACCGGACTCACTGCTGCTGAAATACGACGCCGTGATGCACGAAGTCCGCAATCACCGCGCCGAAGTCGAATGGCAAACTCCCGAAGGTGACACCCGCCTGATGGCCGACTTCGGCTTCTTCCACTCCGCCCACGGTGTCCGGCTGAACCTGCAGAAGGCCAGGCAGGCGCCAGCCAAGCAGGAGTGAGCCGAGCTGGAGTAAACAAGGCGGTTAGCGTTTCCTGAATCGCGCTCACAAAAAAGCCCTTCCGGCCAATGGCCAGAAGGGCTTTTTGCTTGCTGCGTTCTCGTCTCGATCAGTTCAAGAGACCGTCAGGACGAAACGCTGCGTCAGCTCAGCGAGGGGTGATCGTCAGGCGATCATTCCCACTCGAACATCAATGATCAGAAAATACATCGAAATAACAGCTAGTTAGAAAGACCACCTTTCTCGATACCATCATCTATACCATGCACAGATTTTTTTGATTTTTTGCTGCTCGTCGGCGTTTCAGCTCAACTTTGGCCCAGGCGGAGGATTCAGCCATGTCACGCCGTAGCTGCTCACGTTTCTTAGCAGATAGCCTGATATTTTCCAGCTTCGCTTCATTTGACATACATTCCCCGCTTTTGCTCAGGACTCCGAAAATCCAAACTGTAGAGACAAGCCTTCAACACGATTTCATTCTTGCACTAAAACTACAACAGCATATTTTATTGAAGTAGCTTAGGGGAAAAAGTGAAAGCCGAGGGAGGCAAAGGCCTCGATCTGGGGTTTATCCAGTTTTTTTACAGCCCAAACCAGCCGGTGTTTGGGCCGTGATGAAGCAACGTAAGCAAATCTGGCTGCTTCGCTAGAAGGATCCTTTAACCAACTCTTCCAATTAGATTCTGGCTGCCCACGCGCATCAGGACTTGACAACAATATCGTAACATCATGAGTTTCACCTTTTGCACCATGTATTGTTGCTTTTCTTTTTATTTTCTGAGGGCTAGCTTTATTTCCCAACGATTCCGCAACATTTTTCGTGGCTTCCCCTTTTGGAGATCTGAGATTAACCCCCTCTAAGGGCGATAGTACGTCCCCAAGCTCCTCACTCAAAAACAAGTTACTGCACATACATTGAATTTCCGGCTTAATAGCGCTCACCCACTCAGACCATGTTCTATCGAAATCGTCAAACCCTTTGCTTTTCAAATGAGTAATAGCTGATAAAAGGAATGTTCTCCATTCTCTAGTAGATTCTACACACTGAGGACAGTTGAAACTGTTTGGCTTTACACTTCCTTTTAAATAAAACCGAATAAACTCTGAAAAAAGACTCAGGGAATCTTTTACATTCTGCATATTTTCAGCATTAAAAATACCGATCGATAACGCTAACTTGTGAACAGGTTTCAAATCACGATTTGATGTATTAAACCGTGCCAATAATGCATGCCCTCTACTGACCAAAACTGTTTCATCAAACCCATCACATAAATGTTCAAAAACATCAATTAGTTCAGTGGGGCATTTTTCGTATTGCACAACATAGCACGTTGGCTCTAACTGAGTAAGTCTACCTATAATATTATCTCTTCCGGTCAAACTTCCACATAGATCTATTATTTTCTGGCAACTACGAAAATTATTTGTCAGTTTAAGATTGACAAAATTATTCTTATCAGCAAACTCTTTTACAGCCAACGGATCAACATCTCTGAAGCCATATATTGCCTGATTCAAATCACCGACAAAATGGACTTTTGTACCAAAGCCAATAAGCTTCTCAATAATCATCAATTGTTCAACGCATAGATCTTGACATTCATCAACATAGATTAGCGGCCATCTTTTTGCGAGCGTCTGAAAAAACACTTCATATTTTTCGTCACTTAACGCTTTTATAGCGAGATACTCTATATCTCCGTAAGTTGCAAACCCACAAGAAAGCATATTGTTTTTAGCTTTCAAAAGATCTTCAACTTGCCAATTCTCAAAAGAAAAAGAGCCTAATATACGATCCCTTTTACTATCTCCTGTACTGAACTCAAATATATTATCCTTTACATTAATAGAGAATTGGTGAGCACATATATTTCCTTGCTTGGCAATACCGTATTTGGTTCTAAATCCAAAAAACCCAGACGAGCCATCAACTAATCTAAGCGAGCAATCACCACCCTCTCCAACATATCCTGTTAAATCCGTCGATAAAGGATTAACTATATTTTTATAAACAAAGCTATCAAAAGTGCCTAAAAAATGAGGAAAAAAACCATACCCAGAAGGCATGTGCTTAGTAACTCGAGCTTTCAACTCGTCGGTTGCACTATTAGAAAATGAAAGTACTGCCATACCTCCTGGAAATTTATTCCAACTTCTCATTTCTCTTGCAACCTTTGCCGCTACAACCTCAGTTTTTCCACTACCAGGACAAGCCTCTAAAAAAACACATTTATCTATATCAGACTCTATATAATCTCGCTGCTCATTAGTGAATTCCATCATTAGATTAATCCTTGATTTCCAATGAGCATGCCCAGAGCACAGACTGTTTTATATAATCTGGCACAGTTAAACTCAAATCACCAATATTGATTTTATCAGAAAGGATTTGAGCAAAAATACCTTTCCCAATATTCTCATTATCAATACGATTTAAAATTTGTTTCGCGACATAAGATTTTTCTTCTGATGTTTTTTCTGTCCAGTCTTCTCTGCTGATAGCTTCGAGACTTTCTATAACCGGACTACTTCCAGACTTAGGTACAGGCCAAAGCGAAGCCAAGATTTTTGCCATTACAGCAGCGTTGTTTCCTTCCATTGCAAGATCATATTCAAGCGTTTTGTACTTGCTTACGAATAAGCGTGCATTATCTGATGAAGAAATATCATCAACTAACTTAATTGCGTGATTATTACCATCTAGTAGATTCCCATCATGCGGAATATAATCCATCGCAATATTTTCCCCTGCAATATTTCCTGTTGTTATTCTCTTTGGGGGATCTAGGTCTGTAATACCGGAGCAACGTATTGGTATATTCATGCCGATTTGATCTTCTTCACCATTCACATTATTTAGATTACAATAAAGTCTTATAAAATGATTAAAGTATATACCATTCATATTAATGACTGATATACCCTGATCTTCAAGATTATTCTTCCCATCAGGTTTTTCTTTAAGTACTTCTTTCGCCAGTGCAGGAATAAGCATTTGTTCTGCAATTCCTTCGACTAACACAACCCCACTTGCGAATAAAAGATTAGACTTAGTTACATCTAGCCAGCGGTTAATGAATTGTTTGCTATTAATAGGCAAACCACACTCTCTTAATGGTGTTGCAATAGGAAGATTAGATTTAGAGAGATGGATTATAGAATCTATATTAACTGAAGATGCCATAACAGTAGAATGAGTAGTGACGATAACTTGGACATTACTATCTTTGGCATCTGCCACAGATTTTATATGACTCAAAAGCCTAATTTGAAGCTGAGGGTGTAAGTGTGCCTCTGGCTCCTCAATTAAAAGTATTTTAAATATAGGACCATCATCTGCTTGATCGTCATCAAGCGTAAGCTCTGCCAATATAGATGCAATATAAAGAAGATTATTATACCCCAAACTATTTTGACTTAAGCTACGAAATAATGACTCATCCTTAGGTTTCATCCCCGGAAAGAACAAAAGAGTTAGACTTTCTACTATTTTCGTAAAATCACTTTCAACGAATTGTATTCTAGTGCTTTGCCCAAAATGTTGACCTATAGCTTTTTCTAACTGTTCGCCAACAAGATTATTAGCACGCTTGATACTTAGTTCATCATCTTCCGAGAGTGTTACATTAAAATCTTTAATTTTTTCTTCGAGAGGGTGGGGCTTTTGATTTTTCCTACAATCTTTCAATTCTTTACGATTGATAGCTTTAAGGAGTTTTGACAGCCTAGACATCCTGCCATTTTTGAGCTTTGATTCGGCATCGCGAAGGGGAGGCAAATAAACACATTGAATAAGATCAATTAACTCTGGATCGAATTGCGCCCCTCTAGCTGTTCCTCCCCATAAAATCCTCTTATAGCGACCGCGAAGTTCCTTATTTTCAACTTGAAGATTCAGTAATGCTGATTCAGAGTTTCCTGTCCAAGATAGAAATGCAACTTTTTCATCTATTTTTAAATCGGTAAACCTTACAGAGGCAGAAAAGAATGGTGCCTGATAAGAAGCAGAGATGAAATCAGAATAAAAATCTTCATCGCTAATACTATACCGACCAGATTCAGAGTCTTGAAATAGCTGTCTCATAGCATTTATTATAGCTGTTTTCCCTGCACCATTTTCACCAACAACAACATTAAGCCCACTGTTAAGTAAAAGAGTAAACTTTTCTTTAAAGCAGCGAAAGCCTTCTACCTCCAACTCTTTAATATACATTTATTCTCGTCCCTAAGATTTATGTATTCAAAATATGAACATTATTACCAATGAACTTAAAAAACAACCTTTATAAAAAATCTAAAAAAACACCCTTTCTAACCGAACTTTTATTAAGTTATTAGCATACTTTCCAAGACAGTTCTGTAATACTTTAGCATCTACTCTTCCCCCCTCCGATTAACCTAGGTTTCTAGAATACCCTAGAATTGACATAAAATAATTTTACTCTACAGATTATCCACCTATTCAGTCTACTAGGCTATGTTAATAGTAGTAAAATTTCAGCACAATGCTTTAGAGGCATACGGAATAATACTCTAATTTTTAAAAATGTGAGTCTCACTTTCACATGCTTCTCATTCAACGTGTGGTTATCAACTTTTAATCTAGTATATATTCCCCCACAAAAAAGCCCTTCTGGCCATTGGCCAGAAGGGCTTTTTGCTTGCTGCGTTCTCGTCTCGATCAGGTCAAGAGACCGTCTAGACAGAACGCTGCGTCAGCTCAGCGAGGGGTGATCGTCAGGCGATCATTCCCACTCGATGGTGGCCGGCGGCTTGCTGCTGACGTCATAGGTGACGCGCGAGACGTGCTCCAGCTCGTTGATGATGCGGTTGGAGACCTTCTCCAGCAGCTCATACGGCAGGTGCGCCCAGCGGGCAGTCATGAAGTCGACGGTCTCGACGGCACGAATGGCGATGACCCACTCGTAACGACGGCCATCGCCGACGACGCCGACGGACTTGACTGGCAGGAAGACGGCGAACGCCTGGCTGGTCTTGTGGTACCAGTCGAAGTTGTGCAGTTCTTCGATGAAGATGGCGTCGGCTTCACGCAGGATATCTGCGTATTCCTTCTTCACTTCACCGAGGATACGCACGCCCAGACCCGGCCCCGGGAAGGGGTGACGGTAGACCATGTCGTAGGGCAGGCCGAGTTCGAGACCGACCTTGCGGACTTCGTCCTTGAACAGTTCGCGCAGCGGCTCGACCAGTTCCATCTTCATGTCGTCCGGCAGGCCGCCGACATTGTGGTGGGACTTGATGACGTGGGACTTGCCGGTCTTGCTGGCAGCGGATTCGATCACGTCCGGGTAGATGGTGCCCTGGGCGAGGAAGTCGACATCCTTGAGCTTGGCGGCTTCGGCATCGAACACTTCGATGAAGGTGTTGCCGATGGCCTTGCGCTTGGCTTCCGGGTCGCTGACGCCAGCCAGCTTGCCGAGGAAGAGGTCTTCAGCGTCAACACGGATGACCTTCACGCCCATGTGGCGAGAGAAGGTTTCCATGACCTGGTCGCCTTCCTTCTTGCGCAGCAGGCCGTTGTCGACGAAGACGCAGGTCAGCTGGTCGCCGATGGCCTTGTGCAGCAGCGCCGCGACCACGGAGGAGTCGACACCGCCGGACAGGCCGAGCAGCACCTTGCGGTCACCGACCTGAGCGCGAACGCGATCCGTGAGGTCTTCGATGATCTTGGCCGGAGTCCACAGACGCTCGGACTGGCAGATCTCGATCACGAAGTGCTCGAGGATGCGCTGACCCTGCAGGGTGTGGGTGACTTCCGGGTGGAACTGCACGCCGTAGAACTGCTTCTCTTCCCACGCCATGGCGGCGATCGGGCAGCTCGGGGTGGAGGCGGTGACGGTAAAGGTCTCCGGGACCTTCGCGACCTTGTCACCGTGGCTCATCCAGACGTCGAGCAGCGGGCGGCCTTCGTCGTCCAGGTGGTCCTTGATGTCCTTGAACAGCGCGGACTCACCGTCGACACGAATCTGGGCATAGCCGAATTCGCGCACGTTGGAACCTTCGACCTTGCCGCCGAGCTGCTCGGCCATGGTCTGCATGCCGTAACAGATGCCGAACACCGGCAGACCCATCTCGAACACGCACTCAGGCGCACGCGGCGAGTCCAGCTCGGTGACGGATTCCGGGCCACCGGCCAGGATGATGCCGTTGGGATTGTACTCGCGGATCTCTTCTTCGGTGATGTCGAAGGCACGCACCTCGGAGAACACGCCCAGCTCACGCACGCGACGCGCGATCAGCTGTGTGTACTGGGAACCGAAATCGAGGATCAGGATCTTGTGGGAATGGATGTCTTGCATCTTCAGTCTCTCATTGGGGAGTCATGTGACCCGCTTCGGAGCTGCGAGGGAGCGCGGCGTCGTCTCCTTCCGGCCCCCGAAACCGCCGGGGGAGAAGTTTTCTCGACCTAAGCAAAGCGGGAACCCGTGTAGGGCTCCCGCTTTGCGTCGCGCTTCGCTATGTCTCAGTCGCGCCGATAGTTGGGCGCTTCCTTGGTGATCTGCACGTCGTGGACGTGGGATTCGGCGAAGCCGGCACCGGTGATCTGCACGAATTGCGGCACGGTGCGCATCTCTTCGATGGTCTGGCTACCGGTGTAGCCCATGGAGGCACGCAGGCCGCCCATCAGCTGGTGCACGATGGCGCTCATCATGCCCTTGTAGGGCACGCGGCCTTCGATGCCTTCCGGTACCAGCTTCTCGACGCCGGCATTCTTGTCCTGGAAGTAACGGTCGCTGGAGCCCTGGGTCTGGGACATGGCGCCCATGGAACCCATGCCGCGATACGCCTTGTAGGTACGACCCTGGAACAGCTCGACTTCGCCCGGCGCTTCTTCCGTCCCGGCGAGCAGGCCGCCGATCATGACGATGCTGGCGCCTGCGGCGATGGCCTTGGCGATGTCACCGGAGAAGCGGATACCGCCATCGGCGATGACCGGCACGTCGTACTTGGCCATGGCGGCCGCGACGTTGGCGACGGCGCTCATCTGCGGCACACCGACACCGGCGACGATACGCGTGGTGCAGATGGAACCCGGGCCGATGCCGACCTTGACGCCGTCTGCGCCGGCTTCTGCCAGGGCGATGGCGGCTTCAGCGGTCGCGATGTTGCCACCGATGACCTGAATCTTCGGGTGGTGCTCCTTGACCCAGGCGACGCGGTCGATCACGCCCTTGGAGTGACCGTGAGCGGTGTCGACGACGATGACGTCAACGCCGGCTTCGGCCAGTGCAGCGACGCGGTCCGGGGTTTCCGGGCCGGTGCCGACGGCGGCGCCGACCAGCAGGCTGCCGTTGCTGTCTTTTGCCGCGTTCGGGTAGGTCTTGACCTTCTCGATGTCGCGAACGGTGACGAGGCCGCGCAGGCGGAATTCGTCATCGACGATCGGCATCTTCTCGATGCGGCTTTCCTGCAGCTTGGCCTTGATCTGGTCCAGCGGCGTGCCTTCCAGCACGGTGACCAGCTTCTCGCGGCCGGTCATGATGCCGGCGACGGTATCGCTGAAGTCAGGCTGGAAGCGCATGTCGCGACCGGTCACGATGCCGACCAGGTATTCACCCTCGACCACCGGGAAGCCGGAGTAGCCATGCTCCTCGGACATTGCCAGCAGATCCTGGATCTTGGCCTTCGGGCTGACAGTGACCGGGTCACGCACGATGACGCTTTCGTGCTTCTTGACCTTGCGGACTTCCGCGGCCTGCTGGGCGATGCTCATGCTCTTGTGGATGATGCCGACACCACCTTCCTGCGCCATGGCGATGGCCAGGCGAGCTTCGGTGACGGTATCCATCGCAGAGGAGATAAGCGGGATATTGACGCTGATGTCGCGTGTGAGACGTGATCTCAGGCTGACGTCCTTGGGGAGGACCTCGGAGTAGCCGGGGACGAGAAGAACGTCATCAAACGTCAGAGCTTCTTGCGCTATACGTAGCATGTCGAACGCCCAGTAGCAGTTTATGAGGGATGCGCGAAAGCCGCAGTGCAGGGCCCGATGGACAGGCGCCATGACTACGGTTCTAGCGGTTGCTGCGAGGTAATCACCCATGATAACCCATTCGCCCCGCCCGAGACAAACGTCGCAGGCTATCAAACTCGCAACTTCACGTCCCGGCGGCACTAACCATCTGGTCAACTAAAGCCACGGATGGCGCGGCCTGCGGGCTGGCGGGCGGTGAGTCACCTTGCCAGAGCCGAGCCTCGCTGGGTGCCGGCCAGCGCAGCGCATGGGGCGCTTTGGATCGTCTCTCGCTTCTCGCCTGTGGCATCATTGTCTTGTTCTCTTCACAACTTCAATAGTCGCCCTCACTCAAGCTCCCCGTCAGCTCCAGCACAAGGAATGTCGCGTGTTCGAAACCTCGTCTGCCGCCAACGCCATCAGCGTGACCCAGCTCAACCGCGAGGCCAAGGGCCTGCTGGAGCGAGGCCTGGGGGAGCTCTGGATCGAGGGGGAGATCTCGGGCTTTTCGCAGCCGCGCTCCGGCCACTGCTACTTCACGCTCAAGGATGACAACGCCCAGGTGCGCTGTGCGCTGTTCAAGAGTCGCGCCCAGTTTCTGCGCGAGAAACCCAGGGACGGCGACCGAGTGCGGGTACGCGCCAAGGTGTCGCTGTTCGAGGCGCGTGGCGACTATCAGCTGATCGTCGAGGCGTTGCAGCAGGCGGGGCTGGGGGAGTGGCTGGCGCGACTGGCACGCCTGAGAGAGCAACTGGCGGCCGAGGGCATGTTCGCCAATCAGCGCGCCCTGCCCCATCCGCCGCGCCATCTGGGCGTGATCACCTCCGCGACCGGCGCGGCGCTGCAGGATGTGATCGCGGTGACGCGCAAGCGTTGGCCACAGGCGCATCTGAGCGTATTGCCGGTCGCCGTGCAGGGGCCGCAGGCGGTGCCGCAGCTGATTCGCGCGGTGGCGATGGCCAATCGTGACAGCGACTGTGATGCGCTGCTGATCACGCGTGGCGGTGGCAGCCTGGAAGACCTGTGGGCCTTCAATGATCAGCATCTGGCGCGTGCCATCTTCCACTCGCGCCTGCCGGTGGTCGCCGCCATCGGCCACGAGACCGACACCACCCTGGCGGAGCTGGCCGCCGACCTGCGCGCGCCGACGCCCTCTGCTGCAGCCGAGGCGCTATACCCGGACCAACGTGCTCAGGTGCAGCAACTGACCGCCCTCAAGCAGCGCCTGTGGCGCGCGCAGCGGGCCCGCCTCGACCAGGCGGCGCAGCGGCTGGATCACGCCCGCTCGCGCCTGCGTCATCCGGCGCGTGAGCTGGAAACCCAACGCCAGCGTGCCCGCGAGCTGGAGCGCCGCCTGCACACCGCAGTGCGCATGCGCATGACCAGTGAGCAGCAGAAGGCCGACCAGCTGACCCGCCGCCTGCAGCAGGCCAGCCCCGCGCGCGATATCCAGCGTCATCGTCAGCAACTGGCGATGCTGACCCCGCGCCTCAACAACGCCCTGCCACGTCGCCTGGCCGCTGATCGTGAACGCCTGGAAGGCGCGATGCGCGCGCTGAATGCGGTCAGCCCGCTCAATGTGCTCAACCGTGGCTACGCCATCGTCGAGCGCGTCGGCACCAGCCAGACGCAGTCACCCGGCGACAGCAAGGTGATTCGCGCCGCCCACCAGACCCAGCCCGGCGAGATGCTCTCGATCCGCCTCGGCGAAGGCCGCCTCGCCGTCGAGGTCAAACGTCGCTACAAGCCGCGCCCCTGATCCTCTGATCGGTACTGTCGCGCTACCAAACCGAAAAAGCCCCGCTACCTGAACAGGTAACGGGGCTTTTTCTTGGGCGCTTCACGTCTGACACACCAAGCCGCTTGTGATCTCACGCTTTACGCGCGTGAGCTTGCAAGGACCTGTGGCCGCTTCTGACCTTACGCCCTTCGCGCAGCTCCGGGCCGCTTTTGACCTTGCGCCTTTCGCGTGGCTTCGGACGCGATAAATCTAGAAGTCAGGCGGACCCTGCTCGGCGCCCGGCTTGAACACGCCCGGCTCCAGATCATGACGTCCCAGCAGCTTGTAGAAATCGGTGCGGTTACGTCCGGCGATACGCGCCGCCTGGGTCACGTTGCCTTCGGTAATCTTCAGCACCTTGATCAGGTAGCTGCGCTCGAAGCCGGCACGCGCCTCGGAGAAGGACGGCAAGGCGTTCTCTTCCGCGGCCAGCGCCTGGGAGACCAGCGCTTCCGGAATCATCGAGGAGCTGGTCAGGGCGACACACTGCTCGACCACGTTGACCAGCTGACGCACGTTGCCCGGCCAGGCACTGGAGGCCAGCAGGTTGAGCGCTTCCGGCGAGAAGCCCTTCACGAACGGCTTGTGGCGCGCGGCGGCCTGGCTGATCAGATACTTGGCCAGCAGCGGCACATCCTCGGCACGCTCGCGCAGGGCGGGCAGCTTCAGATTGACCACGTTGAGGCGGTAGTAGAGGTCTTCGCGGAAGTCGCCGTCATGCATCGCCTTGTCGAGATTGCGGTGCGTGGCGGAGATGATGCGCACGTCGATGGGCACCGAGGTGGTGGAGCCCAGCGGGCGGATCTGACGCTCCTGCAGGGCACGCAGCAGCTTGACCTGCAGCGCCAGCGGCATGTCGCCGATCTCATCGAGGAACAGGGTGCCGCCGTCCGCCGCCTGGAACAGGCCCTGGTGGGCGCTGACCGCGCCGGTGAACGAGCCCTTGGCGTGACCGAACAGTTCGCTTTCCAGCAGCTGCTCCGGCAGCGCGCCACAGTTGATGGCGACGAAGGGACGCGAGGCGCGCGGGCTGGCGTTGTGGATGGCCTTGGCCATCAACTCCTTGCCCGAACCGGACGGGCCGGTGACCAGCACGCTGACATCGGATGCCGCCACCATGCGCGCCTGCTCGAGAATCTGCTCCATCTGTGGGGAGCGAGTGATGATGCCAGCGCGCCAGGCATCGTCACCCTCCTTTACGGGCGGCGCCTGGGCCAGCGCCTCATCGATGGCGGCGAACAGCTCGTCCTTGTCGACCGGCTTGGTCAGGAAGCTGAACACGCCCTGGCGGGTGGCACTGACGGCATCAGGGATGGAGCCGTGTGCGGTCAGCAGGATGACGGGCATACCCGGCTGACGCTTCTGCAGCTCACCGAACAGGGCCATGCCATCCATTTCATCCATGCGCAGGTCGGACAGGACCAGGTCTGGACGTGCGGCTTCGAGACGGCTGAGCGCCTCGCGGCCACTGCTGGCCGTCGTGACCTTGAAGCCACGGCTTTCGAGACGCATGCCGAGCAGCTTGAGCAGGCTCGCATCATCATCGACGAGCAGAATATGCGCTTGTGCGTATTTCACACTAACTCTCCTTGCGACACCCGAGGGCCTGGGACATCGACGTCGGGGCCGCACAGTCTTGCGTCATGCAATCGCGGGGATTGAGTGACAGGGTCGTGGCCAGAGTCTGCCGCTGAGGGTTCAGGGCGTGCTCTGGCGGCGCGAATTGATCGATTCTTCGATGGCCGTCAAGGCTTCCAGCTTCTTGGTCAGCTGGGCGTTCTCGGCGCTGAGCTTGCGACGGGCACCGTCATTCTTGTCACGCTCGGCGATCAGACCGCGACGCTCCTCGAGGCCATTGAGCCACTGACGAAGCAGCGGCTGCAAGCGGCTCGGGGCGGTGGGCAGGTCCGCCTTGTAGAGGTCGGAGGCCAGCTCCCAGTCCGATTCATCGCCCCAGCTGAGCACGATGGCACGCGCGAGACGACGGTCGTGCCGGTTGCCTTCCAGCTGCAACAGGGTGCTTTCACGCCAGCCGCTGTTGCCACGCTGGGCCTGCAGCGCGAAGGCGACCCATTCATCCAGCAGGCAGTCCTCGCCGGTGAAGTCCGGCAGGTCGCCGGCGCCGTAGCAGCTCTCCCGCACACTCGGGCTGACCACTTCCGGCTCGCTGCCCGGCATGGTGATATTGGTCAGGGCGCCACAGGCGCTAAGCGTACTGAGCAACACGCCTGCAGCCAGGCGCATCAGTAGTCGTTGACCCTTCATCACTTCAGTTCCTTGCGTGCTTGATGGCATTCAATGACGCCATTTCATGTGGTGTGGACTGCTGATCCGCTCCGGCGGCATCCCTGTCTGCCTGCGGTTCATGCTCGCTGCCTTCCCCTGACGTCAGCGAGCGACTCGGTGTCGGCAATGTCAGCCGGAAGCAGACATCCGCCTTGGGGTCATCCACCAGCGCCAATTGACCAAATTGGGCGCGGGCGCTGTCAGCGGCGACCGAGAGACCGATGCCGGAGCCCTTGAGCGGGCCCTTGCGCTTCACCGCGCCCTGATAGAAGGGCTTGAACAGGTGGTCACGGTCCTGGGCGGCGATGGGTTCCCCGCTGTTGGCGACTTCGATGATCAGCTTGCGACGCTCCTTGCGGGCTCTCAACCACAGGTCACCACTGTCTTCGCCGTAGGCGATGGCATTGGAGATCAGGTTGTCGAGAATACGCCCGGTACGCGGCCTGTCCGCCTCCCAACTGAGGCTGGCAGGCGGAAGATGCACGCGCATGCCCTTCTTTTCCAGTGCCAGGCGATGTTTTGCCAGCACTTCCTTGAACACTTCATGCACATCGAAGCGGCTCTGTTCGAGGCCCTGATTGTGCTGCAGCAGATTGTAGTCGAGGAGTTGCTCGATCAGCTTCTGCAATTCCTTGCTGGAGTCATCCAGCAGGCCAAGAATCTCGGACTGGTGCGGACTCAGCGGCCCGGCGACCTCGTCGATCAGCAGGCCGGTGCCTTCACGGATGCTGGCCAGCGGGGTCTTGAGCTCATGCGACATGTGACGCAGGAACTGCTGCTTCTGCTCCTCGAGCTCATCAAGACGCGTCGACAGCCAGTTGAGGCGCTCGCCCAGCTGCACCAGCTCCGCCGGCCCCTTGATGACGATGGGTCGCTCGCTGTCGGTGCCGCTGCCCAGGCCATTGATGCGGCGCTCCAGCTGCCGGATGGGACGGATGATCAGCCAGGTGAAGAACAGCATCAACAGCAGACTGATGGAGACCAGCGCGGCGGTCTGCCACCACAGCTGATTCTTGACCTGGGAGGCGCGGGCGCGGATGCCTTCGATACGCGCATCGACGAGTTCACGCGTGGAGTTGAGCAGGCCGCTGGCCTGGATCGAGAAGGGCCCGAAGTCTTCCAGATGGCGACTTACCTGGTCGACGCTCATCTCGGGCATGCGCTCGAGCTGTGACAGCGTCGCCTTCAACTCGCTGACGCGGGGGTCCCCCTCGCCCAACAGGCGCGCCTGCTCATCCAGCAAGGTGCGGAAGCTGTTGGCCTTGTCGGCGTAGATCTTCATCAGATCAGGATTTTCCAGCACGGCGTACTGGCGGGCGCTACGCTCCATCTCGACGGCGAGATTGGTCAGCGTGCGGGCGCGGCGGGTCTGGTCGACGGCCTGGCGGGCACTGACATCCGCCAGTTCCGACAACTCCGACAGCGCCTGCCCTGCTTGAAACATGAGCACGGCAATCGGCAGCATCACCACCAGAAATGCCATCAGAACCAGCTGCGGCAGCGAGCGGGGACGCCAGCGTCGTGACACTGTGGAGGCCATGGAAAGAACTCTATGCAAGAAAGGGGTGGTCATCATCGAATCACGTCTTCCTAGAATACCAGAGTTCACCAGCGTCCATCGCGGTTGCCAGTTCGTTAATAAATATGACTCTTATTCAAATCATTACGCTGCCACGAGACGAACCGCCCCATTGGCAACGTTTCGCATGAAATTGTTGGCCATTCAGCGCTAGACGCACAAAAAAAGAGGGCCGGCATAGCCGGCCCCAAGTACGCAGGGAACTGAAGGGTCAGTCATCACGTGGTGCCTCTGGTACCTGGAGACCAGAGGCACTACGTGATTGGCGGGTCTGACAGGTGGTCTGCCTGTCAGTCCCGGGAGAAAAGAACGTCACCTGGTGGTCGTTCCAGGTCAGTTGACGTTCACGCCGGACAGCGTCCGCGCTCCCTATCGGATGTGAAGCAGGGGGCAACACATCGCAATGTGGATGATCGAGTCGGATGGCTTGCCGACTTGCCCGCCTCGATCGTCAATTCGGGGATGACGGCAGCCAATCTCTCCGGCTACCGCATCGGTTTCGGGCATCCTTGCCCGGGCGTCCTTGCCCTCAAGATACTGTCCATGCCCACCAGGGGCCGTACCTGTCTCATCGCAACCTGAAGTCACACATCGCGTGGAGCAGACGCTTGGCCTGTCAGCGATCACGGAGCGCACAGGGTAGTGAGTACCGTCATCGCTGGAAGGCCAGAGAAAGGGGCCGGTGATGCACCTCATATCTCTTGCTCACGGTACCTATTGCCAAAGGCGTGCCATAAACGCGAAAACATATTACAAAACAATGACTTGAAATGGCGATCACGGTGACAGGCATGCCAATGTTGCCCAGGGCGGCACACAGAGTCGTGTTTTACTGGCCGATTCGTCGCGATTTGCCAACACATATACGGGACATGTTATTTTTCCCTTCTGAATCAATATCTTGAAACGTCTCCTTTGCAAGACAATCTCGCAAGGGGTGAGGGAAAACTGCGACACCTACGCAAGAACACCCGCTGATCTGCCCTCATCGAGAGGGTCATCAGCGGGTGTTCTCTGGGCGATTCACACTGGCAGGCAAGTGAGGTGTGACTAGAGCGACTTGAGCAATACCTTGGAGTTACGCGCCGAGTTGTAGGCCTCGCGACGCATGGGCGGCAGGTCTTGCAGGCCGGCCGACACGAAACCGTGCTCGATGAACCAGTGGACGGTATGGGTCGTCAGCGCATACAGACGCTCGACGCCGGCGCGACGCGCGCGCAGCTCGATCTCGGCCAGCAGCTGCTCGCCGCGCTGTCCGCGGCGATAGTCATCATGCACAGCCACGCAGGCCAGCTCGCCCATGGCGGCGTCACGGCTGAGATGCAGCGCCGCACACCCGATGACCATGCCATCGCGCTCCAGCACTACATAGTCGTCGATCTCATGTTCGAGACGCTCCCGCGAGCGGGCCACCAGGATGCCACGCTGCTCCAGCGGCCCCAGCAGCGCCAGCAGGCCACCGACATCCTCGAGGCGTGCCTTGCGCAGCTGCTCATAGCCCTGACGCGTGATCATGGTGCCGATGCCGTCACGGGTGAATAGCTCGCCCAGCAGGGCGTCACGGTCGCGCCAGCTCAACAGGTGAGTGCGCCCGACGCCGCGCCGTGCGGCGCCACAGGCAGCGGCCAGGTGGCGCGACAGCTCACTGTCGTCATCGCGGGGCGGCGCCATCAGCGCGGCTTCCTCCGGATTGAGCTGACGCAGCAGCTCGCCGTCTTCGCCGAACAGGCCCTCCCCTTCGCCAAGCAGGATCAGCTTGTCGGCGGCCAGCGCCACGGCGGCGTGTTCGGCGACCTCAGCGGCGTCCAGATCGAACACCTCGCCGGTGCTGGAATAGCCCAGTGGCGGCAGCACGACGATGGCCTGCTGCGAGAGCAGCCCCTGGATCGCCTCACTGCGCACGCGGCGCACCTCGCCACCATGCAGGAAATCGACACCATGACGCACGCCCAGCGGCTTGGCCATCACCAGATTGCCGGAGACGGCGGAGAGCTCCACGCCATGCAGCGGCGTATTGGGCAGCCCCTGGGACAGACTCGCCTCAAGGCGCAGACGCAACGTGGCGACCTGCTGCTCCAGATGGCCGAGAATCTCGCGCGTCACCACCCAGCGGCCCTGATGGCGGTCCGCCTCGATACCGGCAGCTTGCAACGCCTCGGCCACCTGCGGGCGCACCCCGAACACCACCACCAGCTTCACGCCGAGGGTATGCAGCAACGCCAGATCCTGTATCAACTGCGTTCGTCGTGACGAGGACAGAGCATCGCCCTCGATCAGAATGACGAAGGTACGGCCGCGATGGGCATTGATATAGGGAGAGGAGTTGCGAAACCAGTCCGCGAAGGGGAAACGCGTGTTCAAGAGCCAGCTCCGGGCAGGAGAGAGGGGAAATGGCATGTCAGGCATGCCCATGAATCATCATATCAGCGCCGCAGCCTGCGCGGCGAGCGGTGCCCCCTGACATCCATGTGTCAGACACGAGAAAGGCGACCCGAAGGTCGCCTTTCTCGTATTTCCAATTCAGCTCTGGATCATGCGTCGGCTTAGCCGAACATGCCCTTGAACATGAAGAAGAACAGGATCGACAGGATCGCGCCGGCCGGCAGAGTGATCAGCCAGGACATCACGATGGTGCCGATGACACGCAGGTTGAGCGCTGCCATGCCGCGTGCCAGGCCCACCCCCAGCACCGCACCGACGAGGGTGTGGGTGGTGGAGATCGGCAGGCCGGTGCCGGAGGCCAGCACGACGGTCGAGGCGGCGGCCAGCGTGGCCGCGAAGCCGCGTGACGGCGTCAGCTCGGTAATGCCGGTGCCGACAGTGGCAATGACGCGACGACCATAGGTGACCAGGCCGACGACGATACCGCCGCCACCCAGCACGAGGACCCACCACGGCATGCTCGCCTTGGCGCCGATCTGACCGGCAGAGTCGACGACGCTGATGATGGCCGCCAGCGGACCGACCGCATTGGCCACGTCGTTGGAGCCGTGGGCGAAGGCCATCGCACAGGCGGTGAACATCATCAGCAGGCCGAATACCTTCTCGACGCCGCTGAAGTCGAAGTCGTCACCGGTGGCGCGATTCTTCTCCTTGAGGCGTGAACGCGCGACCTTGCGCTCCATCAGCACGCCGATACCCATCACGATGGCGCCGATGACGACGGCCAGCAGCAGGCTGGATTCGAAGCTCAGGTGCAGGCCGACATGCTTGAGGCCCTTGACCATGGTCACCATCGAGATGATGAAGCCGACCAGGAACATGTACATCGGCACGTAGCGCTTGGCGGCCGCGAACGGGTCTTCGTTGTCGAAGATCAGCGTCTGCACGGACTTGAACAGCACGAAGGCGATGGAGCCCGCCAGCAGCGGCGAGACCAGCCAGGAGGCCGCGATCTGACCGACCTTGGTCCATTCGACGGCATCCACGCCCAGACCCGCAGCGGAGAAGCCGACGATGGCGCCGACGATGGAGTGGGTGGTCGAGACCGGCCAGCCCTTCATGGAAGCGATCAGCAGCCAGATACCGGCGGCCAGCAGCGAGGCCAGCATGCCGTAGACCAGGAACTGCGGATTCTCGATCAGCAGTGACGGGTCGATGATGCCCTTGCGGATGGTGTCAGTCACCTCACCACCGGCAAGCCAGGCACCGAGGAATTCGAAGATCACGGCGATGATGATCGCCTGCTTGATGGTGATCGCCTTGGAACCTACCGAGGTTCCCATGGCATTGGCGACGTCATTCGCACCCACACCCCATGCCATGAAGAAACCGAACAGACAGGCAAGAATGACGAGCACATCGCCGTATTGAGCAATGATGGACATAGAAGACTCTTGGACAGATGGCAGGACGTCCTGATGGCGCTCAGCGCGCCATCAGGATCTGCAGTCGGGTACCGACCTTTTCCGCTTGGTCAGCCACATCGCCGACCCAATCGATGATCTTGTAGAGGAAGATCACATCGACGGGCGGGAGACTGGCTTCCAGCGAGAACAGGGTCTGGCGGATGGCGATCTGCTGTTCGTCAGACTGCTTCTCGAGCTCATGCAGCTCGTTGATCAGCTTGTCGACCAGCTCGCTCATGTTGCGCCCGAAACCGGACTCGACGAGGTCTTCCAGTTCACCCAACGCACGACGCGCCTGGCAGACCGATTCGACCGCAGTCTTGAGATACTCACGCATGGCGGGCACCAGTGCGGTGGGTATCTGCATATGACGACCCAGCATGATCCCGGCGATGTCCTTGGTGACATTCGCGATGGAATCCTGGACATGGATCAGCTCGAGAAGGTCGGAGCGCGAGACCGGCAGGAACAGCGAGTTGGGCAGGTTGAGACGCAGCTGCGTCTTCAACTCGTCCGCTTCACGCTCCAGACCACTGATGGTCTTGCGAATGCTGGCTGCCTGCTCCCAATCACCCTGCTCGCAGGCGTCGAAGAAGGTCAGCAAGTGCTGGGCGCACTCGTCGGTCTTGATGATGTGGGTGTGCAGCGCCTTGAAAGGCGAGCGCCCGAACATCGAAGAGAAAGGGTTGGTCGTTACCATAGTGGCCGTCGGCGTTAAGGATTGACGCGCGGAGTGTAGCAAAGCCTTTGTGACGATCACATAACTTTCATCGTAACGTCATGATACCGCCTTGCTGTTGTCATTTACGCAACAACAGCGGCAGTTCGGGGGAACACGAAGGATTCCAGAAGAGAGATTGTCATGTAGCGGCAGGACCCGTGGTCGCTGGCTTTATCCACTGTTCGTAATATAACCAAGGACGTGACGACAGGCAATTGCTGTCACTTCAATGTCATCATGCTGTCATATAAGTGTGATTCGGCCGACAGGCCGATATCCCGCATGCCCTTCCGCCCTCCCCGAGCTTGCCTTGCCGCGGGCCAGGCGCGAGCATGAGACACACGAGCCTTCACCACCATGCACCACGCTTGCCGGAGGCTCTGCGGTCCTGGCGCCGCTGTCATCCTCATCCGTCAGCATCTGTCTTCTTTCATCCGTACAGGGAGTGCCCATCATGGCGCAGGAAATCGAACTCAAACTGGCACTGTCTCAACCCGTCATTGATCGCGATGCCATTCTGGAGACACTGGCGAGCATTGCAGAACTGGCAATGGTCGCCCCCAGGCGGCGCTGGCTGGCCAACACCTACTTCGACACCCCCGAGCATGCGCTGGAGCGCGCGCGCATGGCGCTGCGTCTGCGCCAGAGCGGTGAGGATGCCGACAGCACGGGTGCCCTGCGCCAGACGCTCAAGACCAGCGGCGAGAGCCATGGCGGGCTGCATTCACGCGGCGAATGGGAGTGGGAGCTGCCCGAGGGCCAGACCGGTCTCGACCTCGACGGCCTGCGTAACCTGCCGCCCTTGCAGGCGCTGGAAGACGGCGCCCGCGAGCAGCTGCTGAGTGCACTCGCGCCCAGCTTCAGCACCGATTTCGAGCGTCATGCCTGGCAGATCGACGTCAAGGCGACACGCAGCGACGAGAATGTGAGCGACGAGCAGGTCACCGTCGGCGTCGAGATGGCGCTGGACCTGGGCGCGGTGAAGGCCAGTGGTCGCGAAGTGGCCATCCAGGAAATCGAGCTCGAGCTGACCGGCGGCGAAGGACTCGCCCCCGAGGTGAGAGAAGGCGTGCTCTGGCAGCTGGCGGATTCACTGGCCAGCCGCCTGCCACTGCGCCCGGCAGATGCCAGCAAGGCCAAGCGCGGTGCGGCGCTGCGGGATGGCGAATGGCATGAGAAGACGCTGGATACCGCAGACCCCGGCGCGCTGCTGTCCGCCGCCATCGATGCGCTCGATGCCCACGCCGACCGTCAGGCGAAAGACGACCTCAAGTGGCACGCGCATGCGCTGGCCGCCCTGTCGGCCCTCGCATCACGGCTGGCCGCCAGCCAGCATCCCGGCCATATCCACGCGGTGGCGCTGGTCGAGGCGCTGGAAAGCAGCGACGGCGACGCCTCACAGGACTGGGCGACTCGCGACTTCGGCCAGCACAGCCTGTCACTGCTCGCGACGCTGCGCGGCTGAATCTCAGCACGACACTGACTGCCCAGCCGCCAGGCGCTAGACCACTGGCTGATGGACAACGGCCGGGCAGTCACTGAAGGTCACACACTGAGACATCCCCGATACGCCCTGACATTCATCCGGCGTCGTCACGCCCGTCAAGGAAGCCTGCATGCCTGAACGCCAGGGCCCTGCCAATGAATATGGCAGCACGCCGCAAAGCCCCCCAGCGACACCCTCGCACCCCAGCGACTACGAGCCCGCGACGGGCCGCCTGCGCGCGCGGCTGTTCCACTGGATCTTCGAATCCGATACCAAGGCGGCCAAGGCCTTCGATATCGGCCTGATCCTGATGATCTTCGCCAGTGTCGCCGTGGTGATGCTCGACAGCGTACCCTCGCTCAATGCGCAATACGGCGAGCTGTTCCGCATCATGGAGTGGGGCTTCACGATCATCTTCACGCTGGAATACGCCGTCCGCCTCTACTGCCTGAAGCATCCCGGCACCTGGGCCAAGGGCTTCTACGGCGTGCTCGACCTGCTGTCGATCGCGCCCACCTGGCTGTCGCTGCTGATTCCGGGCGCCCAGGCCCTGCTGGTGGTACGCGTGCTGCGTGTGCTGCGCCTGTTCCGCGTGCTGCGCCTGATGGCCTTCGTCGGCGAGGGCCGCATGCTGGTCGAGGCCATGACGCGCAGCCGGCGCAAGATCCTGCTGTTCTTCATCACCGTGCTCAGCATCGTCACGGTGTTCGGCGCCCTGATCTATCTGATCGAGCCGCCCGAGGCCGGCTTCACCTCCATCCCCAAGGCGCTCTACTGGGGCGTGGTGACGCTGACGACGGTGGGCTACGGCGACATCGCGCCCATCACGCCACTGGGGCAGTTCATCTCGGCGCTGATGATGATTCTCGGCTACTCGATTCTCGCCGTGCCCACCGGGGTGTTCTCGGCCGAGGTCCTCAACGGCCTGCGCATGCAGCAGACCAGCGACGAAGCCTGCCCGGGCTGTGGTCGTGAAGGCCATGATCGCAACGCCAAGTACTGCAAGTTCTGCGGCACCTGGCTGGACGAGGACACCCGCGACCCGCGCGAGCCGGAACCGGAACCGGAGCCGGAATCTGAGCCTGAACCTGAGACAGAGTCCGAGTCCGAATCTGAAGCTGATGCAGAGACGCCATCGGGGGATGAGACCGCCTCCCCAGGCGACGATCCCCCTGACCGCGACCGCAGTTGACGAAGCCGAGAATCACTCAGCACACGACCACTCCTCGGAAATGACAACGCCTCGGAAATGACAACGCCCCCGCGACCGCAAGGTCCGGGGGCGTCTTCGTATGGCAAGGCGATGTCAGCGCCGTGAAGCGCTACGCTGTCGCGATCACTCGACGAAGCTCGAGATATCGCCACGTCCTTCGCGCACGATCACCGGCGGCAGCTCGCGCAGGTCCACCACACTGGTGGTCTCGAAGCTGCAGGCGCCGCCGTCGATGACCAGATCCAGCGCATGTCCGAAGCGCTCGCGAATCTCTTCGGCGTCCGTCATCGGCAGCTCCTCGCCCGGCGGAATCAGCGTCACGCTCATCAGCGGTTCGCGATGGGTTTCCAGCAGGGCGTGGGTGATGGCGTGGTCTGGCACGCGCACGCCGATGGAGCGGCGCTTGGGGTGCAGCAGCAGGCGCGGCACTTCGGAAGTCGCCTGCAGGATGAAGGTATAGGCGCCGGGCGTGTGACTCTTGAGCAGGCGGAAGATGGCGTTGTCGACCTTGGCGTAGGTGCCGATTTCCGACAGGTCAGAACACACCAGGGTGAAGTTGTGCTTGTCGTCCAGCTGACGCAGGCGCTTGATGCGCTCGATGGCCTTCTTCTCGCCCAGATGACAGCCCAGCGCGTAGCCGGAGTCGGTCGGATAGGCAATCACGCCACCCTGCTGGATGATGGCGACGGCCTGATCGATGAGGCGTTTCTGGGGATTTTCGGGATGAATCTGGAAGAACTGTCCCATGCGGTGCTCCTTGCGTCTGGGCGCCAGCCCGGCAGGCGGACTGGCGTCACGGTGATCTCTTGATATCACATGGAGGCAGCGTCGGCCGCAAAAAAGGGCGCGATGCGCGGATGACACCACACGGGCGGCACCTTGGTGCGGGGCGGCGGACTCATGCTGCCGGGCGCCAGCGGGCCGCCGGGGAAGTGGAAGTCACTGCCGACGGAGGCGTAGAGACCCAGCTCATCGAGCTGACGCGCCAGGTCACGCGCGCGATCGATATTCTGGAAGCCGCTGACCAGCTCCGCGCCTTCGCCACCGGCGGCAATGAAGTCACGCAGCAGCTCGCCACGCTTGGTGCGGGTCAGCTTGTAGCGCATCGGGTGCGCCATCACGGCGATGCCGCCATCGGCACGCACCCAGCCCACCGCCTCTTCCATCTCCGGCCAGTGCGCCTTGACGTCGCCTTTCTGGCCCGCGCCCAGATGCCGCTTGAAGGCGTCCTGCAGGTTGCGTGCAATCCCGGCCTCGACCAGCGCGCGGGCAAAATCCGGGCGTGACAGCGGGCGGTCGCCTGAGCCACTCAGCGTGGCCTGTTCCCGAGCGCGCTCGAAGGCATTCTCGAGCCCGAGCTTTTCCATGCGCGTGGCGATCTCGTGGCTGCGGCGTTCACGCGCCTCGTGCTGCTGCTTGAGACCGGCTCTCAGCGCATCGCCGGCGCCCTCGGGCATCAACGCCACGATGTGGATGGTCTGGTTGCGCCAGCGGACCGACAGCTCACAGCCGGGCAGCAACGAGATTCCCTCGGCGCGGGCGGCCTGCTGGGCCTCGAAGATGCCTTCCATGCTGTCGTGATCGGTCAGTGACATGCGTGACAGACCGCGCCGCGCGGCCAGCGCCACCAGCTCTGTCGGTGCCATGCCGCCATCGGAGGCGGTGGAATGCATGTGCAGGTCGATGTCCGGCACCTCGATATCGGAATCGAAGCGCTCCGGCAGCGGGCGAAACTCGATCGGCTTGCGGGATGCGGAAATCGGCGAAGAGTCGGACAGAACGTCGGACACGGGGAACCTCTCGGGATGAACGTCTGTGCCACGCGATGCCTGAGATGCAGGCGATCCAGCAGGCCAGACGTCGGGCAGTATTGGCTGCGATGCGCGCCCGGACACACAGGGGCTTTGTCAGCAGGCAGCAATGGCGGCAGAATGAGCACATGCAGGCAGGGGTGCGCCGCTGGTGTCAGACAGGATACCACTCGCACAGGCCCTTGCCTTCCCGACGGCTGCGTCGTCGTGTTCAGGAGTGCGCATTACCCATGAAGATGTTGCTCGACTTTCTGCCGATCGTGATCTTCTTCGCCGTCTACAAGATGACTGGCGACATGATCATGGCTACCGCCGTGTTGATTCCCGCGACCCTCGCGCAGGTGCTGTACATCTACTGGCGCCACAAGCGCGTCGAGAAGATGCAGCTGGTCACCCTGGCGCTGGTCGTCATTCTGGGTGGCGCGACCGTGCTATTCGGCAACAGCTCCTTCATCCAGTGGAAGCCCACCGTGGTCAACTGGCTGTTCGCCGTCGCCTTCCTGCTGTCGCCGCTGTTCGGCGGCAAGCCGCTGGTGGAGCGCATGATGGAAAAGGCGATTCAGCTGCCACGCCCCATCTGGCACCGCCTCAATCTGGCCTGGGTGGTATTCTTCCTCGCCATGGGCGGCCTCAACATCTACGTCTTCAGTCACTATTCGGAAGACATCTGGGTCGATTTCAAGCTGTTCGGCATGCTCGGTCTGACACTGCTGTTCGTCATCGTTCAGGGCGTCTACCTGTCCCGTCACATGGTGCAGGCCCCTCAGGAAGAGAACGCTTCCTCGACCAATTCTCAAAAGGATGATTCGTGATGCTCTACTCCATTGTCTGTCAGGACGTCGAAGGTAGCCTCGAAGCGCGCATGGCGGCGCGCCCGCCGCATCTGGCACGTCTGGAGGCGCTGCACGCCGCTGGGCGTCTGGTCATCGCCGGCCCCAACCCGGCCATCGACAGCGAAGCACCGGGCGAAGCCGGCTTCAGCGGCAGCGTCATCATCGCCGAGTTCGATTCCCTCGAAGACGCCCAGAAGTGGGCCGATGCCGATCCCTTCGTCATCGCCGGTGTCTATGAAAGCGCCGAAGTGAAGCCCTTCAAGCAGACCCTGCCCTAGCCCGGTGTCCGACCGGTCATCTGACCGGCGGTTTCTCACAGACGACGGACAGCCTGGCTGTCCGTCGTCTGCGTTGCAGGCCTTGCTCTGCCGCTGTCTCGCTGTGCTGCTCTCCCGCTCGACCTCCTGCCAGGAATGCCCGTGAACGATCACCCTTCCTCTCCCCGCCAGCCCGCTCCCGGCCAGTCAGCTCCTGATCAGGCCGCCTCGCCAGCCCGGAAGACTTCGCCGCAGGAAGCCCCGGCCACCGCGGCCCGCAAGCCTGCCACGACGCCACCGAGCGCGATCGAGCCGGTCACGGCGCCCGGCGTGGTGCCGAACGTGCCACTGGCGCCACTGGCGGCACTGGAAGAGGCACAGCTCGAGTGGGACGACACCGCGCCACAGGCCACCGATTACGGCGATGTGTACTTCTCGATCCACGATGGCCGCGCCGAGACCGTGCACGTCTTCCTCGACAGCAACCGGCTAAGCGAGCGTTTCCGTGACTGGCGGGAAGCGCGCCCCTTCGTGATCGGCGAGACCGGCTTCGGCACCGGCCTCAACATCCTGTGCGCCGCCCAGCGCTTTCTGGCGACGGCGCCCGCCGAGGCGCGCCTGCATGTCGTCTCGGTGGAAAAGCACCCGATGCGTGCCGCGGACCTCGAGCGGGCGCTGTCCGCCTGGCCGGACCTCGCCTCACTGGCGAAGCCGCTGGTCGCTCAATGGCCCGCTGCCGTCCTCGGCGTGCACCGCCTGTGGCTGGATGAGCGCATCACCCTGGACCTGCACTTCGGCGATGCGGTGGAGCGCCTGTCGCGCCTGGAAGGTGGCGTGGATGCCTGGTTTCTCGATGGCTTCTCGCCGTCGAAAAACCCGCAGATGTGGTCACCCGAGCTGTTCGCGGCCATGGCGGGTGTCTCGCGCCCCACGGCGACCTTCGCCACCTTCACCGCCGCGGGCTTCGTGCGGCGTGGCCTGCGCGCGGCAGGCTTCGTGTGGCGCAAGGTGCCCGGCCACGGCATGAAGCGCGAGATGATCTGCGGCGAGCTGGACGAGCCGACCGCCGCCGCGCGCGCCGAGCTGATGGGGCTTGATGCCTCACCCGCATCCACCCACGCCCCTATGCAGGAGCACGCGGTGCGTGGCGCCCTTCATCCGCTGCGTCGTGAGCAGCCCTGGACCCAGCCCCCGCAGCCCGCGCCGATCGCTCGCGAGACGCATGTCGCGGTACTCGGCGCCGGTATCGCCGGCACCAGCTGCGCCGAGGCGCTGGCGCGGCGCGGTGTGAAGGTCACGCTGATCGATGCCGAAGCCCCCGGCGCGCGGGCCTCCGGGAATCGCCAGGGTGCGCTCTACGTCAAGCTGGCCGCCGAGACCAACCCCGCCAGTCGCTTCCAGCTGGCCGCGCTGCAGTACAGCCGGCGCTGGCTGGCAAGCCTCGACCCCGAGCAGAGCCTGTGGTCCGCCAGCGGCGTGCTGCAGCTGGCCACCAGCGAGCGTGAGCGCAAGCGCCAGCAGCGCTTCCTCGACAATCACCCGCTGCCCGAGGCGCTGCTCACGCCGGTCAGCGCCAGTGAGGCCAGTCGAATCGCCGGCAGCGAGATCGCCTTCGACGGCCTCTTCTATCCGATCGCGGGCTGGGTGCGCCCCAGCGCGCTCTGTCAGCACCTCGCCGCCACCCCGGGCATCCGCTTCCTGCAGGCACGCATCGAGGCCATTCAGTCGCTGGAGGCCGAGGAAAGTGGGGCTACTGGCAACGGCGCGCCACGCTGGCAGCTGCAGACCAGCGACGGCAGCTGTCTGGAAGTCGATCAACTGATTGTCGCGCTGGGGGAGCAGACTCACCTGCCCGAGCCGCTCGCGCACCTGCCGCTGCAGCCGATTCGCGGCCAGGTCAGCGAGATCACGGTAGCGCCGGAACACGCCGCGCACCTGCCCGCGCTCGACAGCGTGGTGTGCGCCGGTGGCTATGTCTCGCCCTATCAGCGCCACGCCGATGGCAGCGTGACCCTCAGCTTCGGCGCGACCTTCGCCCCGCGCGATGAGGATGATGCGGTCCGCGAGGCGGACCACGCCGCCAATGTCGCGGAGCTGCGCAGTGCCCTGCCCGCCTTCGTCGCCGCCTGGGAGCAGGCGCGTGGTGTCAGGCTGGAAGACGATGACTGGCAGGGACGTGTCGCCTGGCGCGCCGCCAGCCCGGACAAGAGCCCGTTGGCCGGCCCGGCACCGGACGCCACGCAATGGCGTGAGGACTACGCCGCCATGGCCTTCGATGCGAAAAAGCGCGTGCCGCAGTCGAGCGGCACCCACCTGCCCGGCCTGTGGCTCTCCACCGCACACGGCTCACGCGGCTTCACCACCGCCCCGTTGTGCGCCGAATTGATCGCCTCGCAACTGTGTGGCGAGCCGCTGCCGCTGGAACGCGAACTGGCCGAGCACCTGCACCCGGGACGCCGCCTGATCCGCGATATCGTCCAGCGGCGTTGAGAGGTCGATATCACTCAGGCCTGACGGCACTGTCTGGACAGGGCCTGACGGTCGATGACCTGATAGGTGAAGGATGGCCGGCCGATCTGACCGTAGTGGAAGGCCTCGCTGAGCATGCCGCAGGCCGCGAGATGGCGCAGGTACTTGCGGATGGTCACTCGCGACATGCCGGTGGCAGGCAGCAACGCCTCACTGGTGAAGCTGCCTTCCTCACGCGGCAACGCCTGGATGGCACTGGCCACCAAGGCTAGAGACGCCGCCGTCACGCCCTTGGGCAGGCGCCCCTCGGGAACCGCGCCCGCAGCGCCGCTGACCAGCCCTTGCACGCCGAAGAGCTGGTCCAGTTGTTGCTGGCTGACTTCACCCTCTAGGCTCTCCAGCTGCTGGCGCCCGCGACGCGCCAGTGCCAACGCCTGCTGAAAACGGGCGAAGCTGAAGGGTTTGACCAGGTAATCGCACACCCCGAGCGCATGTGCACTGCGCACCGTGTCCGCCTCACTGGCGGCGGTGATCAGGATCACCTGGATATCGGGGGCGGCGTGGCGCCTCAGCCATCGCAACACTTCCAGCCCGCTGCGACTGCGCAGATAGACATCCAGCAGCACCAGGTCCACCGCTTCCTGCGCCAGCACGTCGAGTGCCGTCGCGACATCCTCGCACTGGGCCACCAGGCGCATGCCGTCGATGCGACTGAGGTATTCGACATTGAGACGCATGACCATGGGGTCGTCTTCGACTATCAGCACACGCATGCGCTCTGGCTCCTTCGTTGTGCAAATTCCGGCCGCAACGCCATCCCATGGCGCTCGAGATCCGCTCAAGGCGCCACACCAGTCAGCAGTCGGCAAGGCAGGGTCAGCTCGACCAGGGTACCGCCGCCCGAGGGCGCATAGAGGTGCCATTCTCCCTCGCGCGCGGTCACGATCTCCTGCACCAGCGACAGGCCCAGCCCGCGGCCTTCTCCATGACTGCTCACCCCCGCCATGCGTGCCGTCTGCCTCAGCTCCGTCGGCATGCCGGGGCCGTTGTCCGCCACGCTGATCGACAACTGCGCCTCTGCCGACGGGTCCAGTGATTCCAGCATCAACCCCAGGGTCACAGACGGGGCGTGAGCGTCAGCGCCCACCTCCTCCAGCGCTTCGAAGGCATTGTCGAGCAGATTGCCGATCACGCTGACCAGATCATGACTCAAGCTACGCTCCAGCACCGGAAACTCGGCCTGAGCGCCCTCGTCCTGTGGCATTCCCCACTCAGCGCAGCGGCCATGATGGCACTCGATCTCCAGCTCGACCGCCAGCGTGATGCCACGCTCGCGAGCCTCGCTGTGCTTGCCGATCAAGAGGCCTGCCAACAGAGGGTCCGCGATGCGCTCGGCGGCCGCGGCATCCGCCGGCAACTCCCGCTCCACCAGCAATGCAAGATAATCGCGCAGACCGGCGAGGTCCTGCATCTGTGTCAGGCCCGACAGCACATGCAGCCGGTTGCGGAACTCATGGCGCGCGGCGCGCAGTGACTCCGCCTGGCGGCGGACGCCGGTCAGCTCCTCGGCGAGGCGCTGCATGCGGTCGTGCTCGCGCAGTACCAGCACGCCGCCCATCAGCAGCTCGCCATCATGCACCCGCTGGCAACGCACCAGCAATCGCCGCCCGCCGTGGGTCACCTGGCGCAGTCGGGTCTCTTCCTGCTCGCTCGCCGGCTGGTGCGCAACAAGGCACTCACGCATGCCGGTGTCGGGCAACCAGTCATCAAGGCGCTCGCCCAGCGTCGGCAAGGCCCCCAGCAACTCGCGCGCCGCGGCATTCACCAGCGTGATCCGCCCCTCGGGGTCGACCACGATGATGCCTTCTTCCAGGCTGGCCAGCACCGCCTGGTGCTCTTCCACCAGACGCGCGATGGCTGCCGGCTCCAGCCCCTTGAGCTGCCTGCGCAGATAGTGCGCCAATCCCAGTGCGCCCAGCGTGCCGAACAGCATCAGTACGCCCAGCCCGAGCAGCAGCTGACGCTTCTCATCGGCCAGACGCCGCCCCAGGGAATCCAGCGTGATACCGATGGCCACCGCACCGACGACGGCGCGCTCACCGCCCCTGGACGCATTCGCCATGACCGGAACGAAGCTGCGCAGGCTTTCGCCGAGCGTGCCGCGGGATTCAGAGAGGTAGGAGGCGCCGGCAAGCGCACGCTGTTCGTCGCCACCCTGGAAGGGCTGCCCGATGCGTGCGGGGTCCGGGTGACTGAGCCGCAGGCCATCCGGGCGCATCACCACGATGAAGTCGACGGCATTCTCCTGACGCAGTCGCTCGATGCGTGCCGCCAGGCGGCTGTCCGCGACAGGAGGTGCAGCCTGCGGCGAGCTGGCCTCGCTCAGGGCGGAACGCACCTCGGGCAGACGCGCGATGCGCTGGGCAAGAGCGGCAATGCGCTGGCCCTGGATCTCGCGCTGGGTCCGCTCCAGCTGGGCACTGAAGAGCCAGGCCGCGACCAGCAGGCTGACGATCACCATGCCGGCGGCGAGCAATGAGGTCAGCGCGCTCAGCCCGGGTTGAGAATGTCGCAACACGCCGGACAAGCCATGTGCCCCCTTGGTGGCATGGCCATTCGGCCCGGCGCATGGGCGAGTGGCAGCCGGCGCTTTCATAAGTTTCAAAAGGCTTTCTTTAATTCGCAAAACTTGGCCCTCGGGAGCCACACCGTAAGCTCCCTGTGACGCGCATCCAGTGCGCGAACATGATGTCCCTTCCCCGTCCCAAACGATCCCGCGATGCCACGCCAACGCGTCCGGGCATGACAACAGGTCCTGCAACGACAGAGTGCAGGACAAGGAGCATGCATGACACATTCCTCGCAGACCGCCACGGCCACGCCTGCCGCAGAGTCCCCCTGGCAGAAGACGCGCATCTTCGGCATGTCGCTGCCGATCTTCGCCCTGTCCTTCCTGGTTCTTGTCGCCGCCATCGCCACCGACACCCTGCCTGCGGGCATGATCGGCGCGCTGCTGGTCATGATGATTCTCGGGGAGCTGCTGGGCTTTCTGGGCGACCGCCTGCCGATCATCAACAGCTATCTGGGTGGCGGCGCCATTCTCGCCATCTTCGGTGCCGCAGCGCTGGTCTACAGCGGCTGGCTGCCGCAGGAGGTCACGGCGAATGTCAGTGAGTTCATGAAGGCCGGTGGCTTTCTGAACTTCTACATCGCGGCGCTGATCACCGGCAGCATTCTCGGCATGGACTCCCGCGTGCTGGTCAAGGTCGGGGCCCGCTTCGCGCTGCCGCTGCTGTGCTCGGTGCTGTTCGCGGCGCTCTTCGCGATGCTGGTCGGCTGGGTCATGGGCTTCTCGCCCAAGGATGCCGTCATGGTCATCGCCCTGCCCATCATGGGCGGCGGCATGGGCGCCGGCGCCGTGCCGATGAGCCAGATCTACGAGCAGCTGCTGGGGCAACCGGCCAGCTACTATATCTCGATCCTGGTGCCGGCACTGGCCCTGGGCAATGTCTTCGCCATCATCATTGCCGGGCTGCTCAACGGGCTTGGCAAGCGCTTCCCGTCACTGACCGGTGGCGGCCAGATGATGCCGGGCGTCAATGTCCGCGAAGAGAAGAGCACGCCTGACCTGTCCCAGCTGGGCATCGGCATGGTGATTGCCTTGAGCTTCTTCGTCGCCAGCCAGATTCTCGGCAAGGTCATTCCGCTGCACCCCTACGCGCTGATGATCATCGCGGTCGCCGTGCTCAAGTGCGCCAACCTGGTACCGGAGAACATCAATCAGGCCGCCGCCCAATGGTTCCGATTCGTGGCAGGCAACTGGACCTTCGCGCTGCTGTTCGGCATCGGCGTGGCCTATACCGATCTGGGCCAGGTAATCGATGCCATCACCATCACCTACGTGGTGATCGTGTTCGGTGTCGTCGCCGGTGCCGCCTTCGGTGCGGGTCTGGTGGGCAAGCTGGTCGGCTTCTACCCCATCGAGTCGGCCATCACCGCTGGACTGTGCATGGCCAACATGGGCGGCACGGGTGACGTCGCCGTGCTTTCGGCGGCCAATCGCATGCAGCTGATGCCCTTCGCGCAGATTTCCTCGCGCTTGGGCGGGGCCTTGATCCTGCTGATCTCGAGCCTGGTCGTGCCAATGTGGTTTGCATGATCCGGCGCATCGCCAGACGCCACTAGGCGCACTAATTAGCGCAACAACTGGTGCTTCATGAACGACAATGCCCCTGGCTCAGGCCAGGGGCGTTGTCGTTTCCAGCCCCGGGACCAGGGGCAGGGTAAGGATCAGGGCATGCTCAACACAGCATGACCGCTGGCCGGGCTCAGTCGCCCTCTTCCTCGTCGTCCGCCAGCTGGCGACCGAAGGACTGCCATTGCTCCAGCGTCATCACCTCGGTGGATTCGGTGCCGATGTCATGGACGATCAACAGCTTGCCGCGTGACAGCTGGCCTTCCAGCTCCGCGACCCAGCCGGCCATGCCTTCGCCGACATCGGTGGTGTCATAGCCTTGGCGGGTGACGAAGGCTTCCAGCAGGGCGCGCCGTGTATCGGCGGGCAGCATGGTCTGCGGCACCTCGATGAAGCGGTCCCGCGGGTCCATCTGATCAAGTGGCATCTGGCTCATGGGTAGCTCCTGTCCTTCATCAGGGTGGCGTGGCGCCGCCTGCGGTGCATCGTTCAGCGTATCCGTACTCATGCATCCTCTCCCGCGCTGTCTTGCGCGCTGTCCTGCACATTGGCTTGCGGATTGTCCTGCTGTGCATCAGCACCGGATTCCCATTCGGCCAGGCGCTTCACGAAGGTCTCTTCGTCCAGCACCGTGAGGCCCAGCTGCATGGCTTTCTCGAGCTTGCTGCCCGCTGCCTCGCCGGCGACCACCCCGGCGGTCTTCTTCGAGACACTGCCCGCCACCTTGGCGCCCAGCGCCTGCAGACGTGCCTTGCCTTCATCACGCGTCATGCTGTCGAGGCTGCCGGTCAACACCCAGGTCTGGCCTGCCAGCGGCTGGGGGCGCTCACCGATCTCGACCTCTTCCCAGCTCAGGCCACAGGCGAGCAACGCATCCAGCGTCTCGTTGTTGGTCGGCTGCTGGAAGAAGGTATGGATATGCGCGGCGACGATGGGGCCGACATCTTCCACTGCCTCCAGCGCGGCCTGATCCGCTGCGCGCAGCGCTTCCAGGGTGCCGAAGTGCGTGGCCAGGTTCGCGGCGGTGGCTTCACCGACTTCCCGAATGCCGAGGGCGTAGATGAAACGTGCCAGGGTGGTGTTGCGGCTCTTGTCCAGCGAGGCGACCAGATTGGCGGCGGACTTCTCGCCCATGCGCGGCAGCTCGGCCAGGGTGGCAGCCTCCAGGTGGAACAGGTCCGCCGGCGTCTTGACCAGCTCACGCTCGATCAGCTGCTCGATCAGCTTCTCGCCGAGGCCATCGACATCCAGCGCCTTGCGGCTGGAGAAGTGCTTGAGGGCTTCCTTGCGCTGCGCGGCGCAGATCAGTCCGCCCGCACAGCGTGCCACCACCTCGCCTTCGAGGCGCTCGATCTCGGAGCCGCACACCGGGCAGCCGTCCGGCAGCACGATGGCTTCACGGCTGGCACCTTCACTGGCGACCCGCACCACCTGCGGGATGACGTCGCCAGCGCGGCGGATGATGACGCTGTCACCGATCTGCACGCCGAGACGCTCCACCTCGTCCATGTTGTGCAGTGTGGCGTTGGAGACCACCACACCGGCGACCTGCACCGGTGCCAGCCGGGCGACCGGTGTCAGCGCGCCAGTGCGCCCGACCTGAAAATCGACGCCTTCCAGGGTGGTTTCCTGCTCCTGTGCCGGGTACTTGTAGGCGATGGCCCAGCGCGGTGCGCGCGCCACGAAGCCCAGTTCACGCTGCAGACGCAGTGCATCGAGCTTGATGACCGCGCCATCGATGTCGTGATCGAGGCCATCCCGCTGCTCACCGAGGCGGCGGGTGTAGTCGATGATGCCCTGGGCACCGCGCACCACCTCAAGCTGCGGGCTGGTGCGGAAGCCATAGTCGTTGAGCAGCGCCATCAGACCGGAATGATTCTGGCCGGCCTCGCTGGCGAGCAGCGCATCATCCACCCGCGCGACCTGATAGGCGCAGAATTCCAGCGGACGCGAGGCGGCGATGTTGGAATCCAGCTGGCGCAGGCTGCCGGCGGCGGCATTGCGCGGGTTGGCGAACACCTTGCCATCCTCGTCGCGGCCGCGCGCGTTCAGCGCCTCGAAGCCAGCGTGGCTCATGTAGACCTCGCCGCGCACTTCAAGCAGCTCCGGCAGATCATCACCCCGCAGCTTGAGCGGGATCGAGCGGATGGTGCGCAGGTTGGTGGTGATGCCTTCGCCGGTGCGGCCATCGCCGCGCGTCACGCCTTGCACCAGCACGCCATTCTCGTAGATGAGCGACACGGCCAGGCCATCGAGCTTGGGCTCGCAGCAGAAGCTCAGCTCGTCACCCGCGTCCTGAGCGTCTCCCAGCTCCAGCGTTTTCGCCGCACGTTGCACGAAGGCGCGCAGCTCATCGTCATCGAAGGCGTTGTTGAGCGACAGCATCGGCACCGCATGCTGCACTTCCTCGAAGCCGCTGGCCGGCGCGGCTCCGACACGCTGGGTGGGCGATTCCGAGCTGATCAGCTGGGGATATTCGGCTTCCAGCGCCTCGAGGCGACGCAGGCGCGTGTCGTAGTCGGCATCGGTCAGCGTCGGATCATCCAGCACGTAATAGCGGTGGCTGGCCTCAAGCAGCTCGCGATGCAGCTGCGCGACCTCCTCCATCACCTTGGCAGGCACGCCTTCCACCACGGCCGGTTCAGCGGAGCGGGAAGCACTCGAGGCGTTGGAATCATCGGCAGGCGCCGAAAACAGATCATCCTGGGCTGACATGACACTCACTCGAAACAGTGGCTCGCCAGCACTGCCAGAAGGCAGCGCTGAGCGACCTGAAAACGGGTGGCGACCCCTCCGACCTGACGCACTTGCAAGAGCTTGCACAGGCTTGCAGGCGGAGGGGTCGCCTTGATGCTGCCATTGTACTCAATGTGATCGACGGGCCACACATTCAAGCACTTCGGGCGACGGTCAGAGGCTGCAAGAGGTCGGCAGGACATGAAAACGCCAACGGCGACCCGAAGGTCGCCGTTGGCGTTCTGGCATGACTGATCGACTCAGAGAATGGCTGGGGAGTCGATCAGTTGGCCTGGTAGCGATGCAGACGATTGCGACGCTCGAACTCATGCACCTGCTGGCGCTTGAACTCGATGGTCTGGGCCGTCATCACGCTGTGGTTCTCGTCTTTCAGCTCACCGCCCAGACGACGCACCAGCAGCATGGCGATCTCGACCATGGTCTCGAAGGCGGCGGAGGTGTCATCCGCGCCCGGCAGCGGCATCAGGAAGGTGACGCCATCCAGCTGGCTGTCCACCATCTCGGCCGGCTTGAAGATGCCCGGCTTGACCACGTTGGCCATCGCGAACTGCAGCGGGCTGTCATCGTCATCTTCCTCGTGGCGCAGGAACAGACCCATCTCGGAATGACGCAGACCACAGGCCAGCGAGATGCCCAGCACGTCTTCACCACTGAAGCCTTCATCGCCACGCGCCATCACCGAGATGATGATGACTTCACTGGCATCGGCCAGGGTGTCACGTGCGAGCTGGTCATCGACCTGATTGCGTTCGGCACGCAGCACCAGCGGATGACGATCATCCTCGGGCGCTGTGGCATCGGCAGCAGGCGCGGCGGCCGCTTCCAGTGAAGGTTCCTGGCGCTGGGAAGCACTGCTGGCGACATCGGCCGGCTTGCCAGCGGACGACGCCTCAGTCCTGGCATCCTGACCTTCCTCGATCTCGGCCATCGGCTCGAGATCATCGGCCTGGGTGGAGGAGACGCTGATGCTGTCGTCCTCGGCGGTGATCACCGGCTTCTCATGGAAGTCGTCTTCGCGCGCCGTCTCGGTCTGCTCGCTGGAGGCGCTGCCGAGCACGGGCTCACGATGCGCATCGTCGTGCTCATGCTCATCATCACGCCGTGCGCCCAGACTGGCCGTCACGTCGCGCATTGACTGGCTGGCACGTGCACCGAAGGCAGCCGCACGCTCGCCGAAGCCCTTGCGCTCCGGCGCTTCACGACGCTCCATGGGCTGCGCCGGACGACTCGGTTGAGTCACCCGCGAGGCCTTGATGCCGTGCGCATTGTCGAGCACGACATCTTCCTCGGCCTCGGCATGCGTCTCGGAATCGCCAACCACCCGGTAGCCGCCGTTCGGCAGCTCCCAGTTGTCACGCTCTTCCTCTTCTTCCACCGCGGGATTGCCCGCATCGTCGGTGGAATCCTCTGTACCCGCTCGATCCAGTCGGGGTACTCGACGTTGACGTTGGAGCCTGCGCACACCGTCAACGACGATGATTGCGACCAGCACCAACCCCAACAAGATGAGCCACTCTCTCAATTCCATGGGTCATTAGCCTGTTTGCTTGGGCACCATGCACGTGAACAGCATAGCGCGATTGCAGAAAAAGGGGACATTTTTTCGAATGTCAATCCTGTGGTGGTGACCTGCGCAATCGCCCTTCAATTATCCCTGACTGACACTATGACGCAAACTCGTAGTGCTTTCGATCTCTAGATGCAACACGATCTTGCCAACTAGGCCACCAAGGCGGCCACTGGCTACCGCGCCGGAGGATGACCTTGCCCTCCTGAACGGCTTTTCCCTCACGCTTCGGCAAGCACGGCAGCTTCTTCTATCCCTACAGAGACAAGGCGCGAGACGCCGGGTTCCTGCATGGTGACACCCATCAGCCGATCTGCCGCTTCCATGGCGATCTTGTTATGGGTGATATAGATGAACTGTACGCTTTCCGACATCTCCTTCACCAGCCTCGCATAGCGTCCGACGTTGGCATCATCCAGCGGTGCATCCACCTCATCGAGCATGCAGAACGGGGCCGGATTGAGCTGGAAGATGGCGAAGACCAGCGCCAGTGCCGTCAGTGCCTTCTCGCCGCCTGACAGCAGGTGAATGGTGGAGTTTTTCTTGCCCGGTGGCCGCGCCATGATCGCGACTCCCGTCTCCAGCAAATCATCACCAGTCAGCGTCAACCATGCGGTTCCGCCCCCGAAGATCTTGGGGAAAAGCGCCTGGATTCCGGCATTGACCTTGTCGAAGGTGTCCTTGAAGCGCACCCGTGTTTCCTGGTCAATCTTGCGGATGGCGCGCTCGAGGGTCTCCAGCGCTTCGCTCAGCTCGGCATGCTGGGCTTCCAGATAGTTGCGACGCTCGGCCTGCTGGTCGTATTCCTCGATGGCCGCCAGGTTGATGGCCCCCAGCCGCTTGATGCGTTCGCCGATCTGCTCGAGGTTGTGGCTCCAGGCCGATTCGGTGGCATTGGGGTCCAGCTCGTCCTCGAGCTGCGCGATCGCCGCCTCGTCATAGCCCAGTTCCACCAGTTGCTCGTCCTGCGCATCGCCCTTGAGGGTCAGCGCCTGCACCTGCATGCGGCCTTCCTCGAGGCGCTGGCGAATCCCCTCGAGATTGCGCTCATGAGTCTGGCGCGCCTGTTCCGCCTGTCGCATCTGTTCGACCAATTCATGAGTCTTGTCACGACAGGCGTTGAGCTTGGTTTCCTGATACAGACGCGTCTCGAGCAGCATCTCGAGCTTTTCGCGCTCTTCTTCCTGCGGCAGTGAGGCCTCTTCGCGGCTGGCCTCGAGCATCTCGATGCGCTCGGCGAGCTTCTCGCGCTGCTCGACGGCTCGCATGCGCTGGCCCTGCATGCCATCACGCTCGGTGGTCAGGCGCTGACGCTCCATGTCGAGGCGGTTGACCTGCTCACGCGCGGGCGCCAGCTGGGCACGCAGCCCGGCCAGCGCCTCCTGATGTTCGCGCCGTGAACGCTCCAGCGACTCGCGCGACTGGGCATTGTTCTCGACCGCCTCCAATGCCTGCTGCCAGCGCTCGCGCGCCTCCTCCAGCGTCAGGGCCTGAGTCTCGCGCGTTTCCGCCAGCTGCTCGAGCTCCTCATCCAGCTCACGAGCGCGACCATCGACATGCTCCAGGCGGCTGGCGATGCCGGCCTCCTTGAGACTGAGTTCACGCTGACGCTCGCCCAGCTCACGCTCTTCGACGCGCAGATGCTCGAGCTGCTGCTCGGCGCCGGCAATCTGTTCGGCGGCTGCGGCCAGTCGCGTCTCGATCTCCTCGAGACGCTCATCCAGTGACTCGAGCTCCAGCACGACCTGCTCGAGGCGCGCCCGCTGGGCGATGACGCTATCGGCACGTTCACCGGCCACCTGACGGCGGCTCCAGCCCTGCCCCAACCACAGACCATCCGGCGTCAGCACGCTCTCGTGCGCGGCCAGCGAATCACGCCTGGCCCAGGCGGCTGCCTGCGACTCGACACAGTGGATGCTGGCCAGCCAGCCGGCCAGGGCATCCGCGCCACTCACCTGCGCCGCCAGAGTGCCGGCGGGGCGGGTTGCCGCGCTGGACGCCGGCGTGCCATCGACCAGCAACAGCTCGCCGCCGGGCAGCTCATCCATCAGCGTGGCCAGACGCGACGGCTCGCTCGCCGCCAGGCGCGCCTTGAGGAAGGGGCCCAGCACCCAGGCACTGGCCGATTCCCAGCCCTCGGCGACCTCGAGCCCCTCGGCCAGCGCCGGGGTCTCGGCGAGCCCGTGCTGCTCCAGATGGCTCGCCAGGCTGTCATCGTCGTCACGCAGCGCCGCGTCGATCAGTGCCTCAAGCGAGGCCTTCTCGCCCTGCAGAACGTTGCGACGCTGGCGCAGCTGATCACGCTCTCCATCCAGCGCCAGACGATCGGCCTGGGCCTGCTCACGGGCTTCACTGGCCTGCTCGCGGCGCGACTCCAGTGATTCGCCACTGAGCGACAATTCATCGAGCTGCTCGCGCAGCTCCTCGCGGGCTTCACGCAGCTCAGCGACATCCGGCAGCTCCGCCAGCTGCTGGCGACGGCGTTCACGCTGGCGCTCGGCGTCGGCGATGGCATTCTCGAGCTGCTGGATCTCGCTCTGGGCCCGTTCGGCACCACGCTGGGATTCGTTGTCGGCCTGACTGAAGCGCTCCCACTCACTCTGGCTGTCCTGGCGGCGCTCTTCGGCCTCCTCCAATGACAGCTCGAGCCCTTCGAGGGTCTCGCGGGCCAGCTCGAGTTCCGGGGCGATGTCTTCCAGACGCGCATCGATCATCTCGAGGCGCTCGCCGTCCTCACCCTCGACGCGCTGGATGTCGCTCAGCTCACGCCTGGCCATCTCGAGATCCGCCGCCAGCTGCTGCTCACGGGTGCGGGCGTGCTCGAGGCTCTGCTCGAGACGCGCGATCTGGGCACCGGTCTCATAGAAGGCGGCCTGATGGGTTTCCAGCTCTCCCGCCAGCTCGTCGTGCTGATAGCGCTGCTCTTCCAGCTGGCTCTCGCACTGACGCTGACCGAGAATCTCGCGCTCGACGCTGGTTTCCAGCTCCGCGACGCGTGACTGCTGCTCGCGCTGCTGCGCACGCAGGCCCCGCCGACGCAGCACGGCCAGCTCGCCCTTGAGGCGGTATTCGTCCTGTTTGAGGGTCTGATAGCGCTTGGCGGCCTCGGCCTGACGCTTGAGGCGCTCGAGCTGCTTGTCGAGCTCCTCACGCAGGTCATCCAGGCGCTCCATATTCTCCTGGGTGCGCTTCATGCGGTTCTCGGTCTCGCGGCGGCGCTCCTTGTACTTGGAGATGCCCGCGGCTTCCTCGAGGGTGCTGCGCAGGTCATCCGGGCGCGCCTCGATCAGCTGCGAGATCATGCCCTGACCGATGATGGAGTAGGAGCGCGGCCCGAGGCCGGTGCCGAGGAAGACGTCGGCGATATCACGCCGGCGGCACTTCTGGCCATTGAGGAAGTAGCCGGACTGGCCATCGCGCGTCACCAGACGCTTGACGGCGATCTCGGCATACTCGGACCAGGCGCCACCGAGGCTACCGTCGGCATTGTCGAAGGTCAGCTCGATGGAAGCCTGCCCCACCGGCTTGCGTCCGGTGGAGCCATTGAAGATGACATCCGTCATCGACTCGCCACGCAGATTCTTGGCGCTGGACTCGCCCATCACCCAGCGTACAGCATCGATGACGTTCGATTTCCCGCAGCCGTTGGGGCCGAGAATCGCCGTCATGTTGCTGTCGAAGGGCACGGTGACCGGATCGACGAAGGATTTGAAGCCGACCAGCTTGATCGATTTGAGCCGCATTGCGCCTGGCGCGTCCTTGAGTCTGGAGAAAGAAGGTCTGAAGAAACAACTTCTGGAGAAAGAAGCTCTGACGCAGGAAAACCTGAAATACCGCGGCGTCGCAGGCCTTTCGATAAGAGCCCGCACCGCCGCAAGGTAAACATGTCCTTACGACGAGACAGCCGGTCATCGAGGGTATTTTCGAAAAACCAGCGCGCAGTCTACCCAAAAGCGGCGATGGCCCCAACCGGCGCAATGACAAACGAAGCCGTCATCGCGCGGGCCAGGGGCCAATCGCGGCTTACTGAGTGATGCGGTGATCGATGCGCAGTGCCAGCGGCGCCTGTGATGAATCAGTGCCCTTCTCGTCATCGGCGTCAGCACTGCGCGTGACGATGACATTCTCGAGCTTGCCTTCGAGATCCCCCGGCTGGGCCGTCGGCTGCCCGGAAGCGGAGATACGCGCCACGAGCGTGACGCGCTCGGCCATCGAGAGCCGCGCCATCGGGGCCATGGCGTTGTCGTCCGACAGAGTGAGCGTCAGCGGCAGCTTGTCCGCGGTGGTGCGCACCACTGCCAGCGGCGGCAGCTTGCCTTCGCCATCGCGCGCCACGATGAACAGGGTCGCCGCTTCGGCACTGACCGGCAGCGCCGCCAGCTGCGCCTTGAGCGTCGGGTCCAGTGACACCTTGAGCGTCAGACGTGCGGCGCCCTCCTTGCTGTCCTGATCAGCCGCAGTGCTCTGATCCGCCGAGCCTTGATCTGGCGCGACCGAGTTGGCCAGGGCGACCGAGGCATCGACATCACCGGCACTGGCCATGCGCTGGCGTGCGGCCTTGATGCCTTCGCGCAGCGCCTTGGCGGCATCGGGATTCTCGAAGCCGGCAATTGCCTTGCGCCAGTAATCGATGGCCTCGGGATAGCGGGCATGGTCGAAGGCCTCGATCCCGAGCAGGCCGAGTACCGTCGGCTGACGCGGATCGGCCGCCAGCACTTCATCGACCAGCGTCTGGACCTCATCGGTCAGGGTGCGCTGGGCGGCGAAGAACTTGAGCTGCGCCAGCTGCGCGATCAGCGCAGGCACGCGGCCCTCGAGCGCGATCAACGTCTCGAGCGACTGCATGGCCTCATCGAGACGTCCGGCATCGCGGTAGAGCGGGAACAGCGCCATCCACACCTTGGCGTTGTCGGGCTGGGCCTCGGCCTCGGCGCGCAGCCGGGCGATGCGCGCCTCGAAGCTGACGGCATCATGGATCGGCGTGGCGGCAATCGCCTGCGCCAGCGCCAGGTCCCCGCTCGCGCCTTCGCGCTGATACCAGTAGAGCGAGCCCGCCACCATCGCCACCAGCAACACGGGCACCAGCACACGGCCACTGCTGGCCGCCTTGAGCGGAGAGCGCTTCAGGGATTCGGCGTCTTCCAACAGGCTGCGTTCCAGCTCGACCCGCCCTTCCGCCAGCGCCGTGTCATCCAGCTCGCCGCGCGCATGGCCGCGCTCCAGCGAGGCCAGTCGACGCCGATAGACACGCACGTTCTCGGCGCCGAGGCTGTCGTTGTCCTCGAACGCCTGCTGATCGGCATGCACGCGACGCGCCCGCCGCAACGGCAGCAACAGCAGCCAGCCGGCGGGAATCAACAGCACGGCAATCGCCAGCCATAACAGGATCATGAGCGCTCCTTGGCAGTGTGTTGCCCAGCGCCGGGTTGCTCATCACCAGGCTGCTCATCAATGGACTGGCGGTGCGTGGCAAGCAATGCCGACAGGCGCGCCTGCTCATCATCATCCAGCGCACGCACTCGCGCACGCCGCCGGGCGCGCACGATCAGGGTCACGACCAGCAGGCCGAGCAGAATCAAAACAGCCGGACCGCCCCACAGCAGCCAGGTGCGCCCATCGAGGCGCGGATTGTAGAGCACGTACTCGCCGAAGCGCGCGACCATGAAATTCTGGATCTCGCTGTCACTGCGGCCGTCCTTGAGCAGGTCCGCCACGTTCTGGCGCATGTCACCGGCGATGGGGGAGTCCGAGTCACCGATCGCCTGGTTCTGACACTTGGGGCAGCGCAGCGCGGCGGTCAGGCTGTCGTAGCGCTTCTGCAGCACCGGATTGTCGAACTGATGCATCTCGATGGCGGCCTGCGCCTTGCCGGCTGACAGCCAGGCAAGAAACATCAGCACCACCAGCGCCTGCACCAGCGGGATGGCGAAACTCCTGAGCACGGATTTCATGAGCTGGCCTCCTCATCGGGCGTGCTGGCGGCGTTAGTCGCGGGCTCCGCGATGCGCTCCAGCGTCGGCAGGATGACGTCGCGGACATCTTCGGGCCGGATGTAGCCGGTGTGGTGATAGCGGATCACACCCTCGGCATCGACCAGGAAGGTTTCCGGTGCCCCATAGACGCCGAGATCAAAGCCCAGCGTGCCGTCGGGATCGAACAGATTGACGCTGAACGGGTTGCCGAATTCCGCCAGGAACTGACGGCCCTTGGCGCGGGTGTCCTTGTAGTCGACGCCGACCATATGCACGCCGCGGCTGGCGAGATCCAGCAGCTGCGGCATCTCGTGCTTGCAGGTCGGGCACCACTCGCCCCAGACGTTGACGAGGCTGACCTGCCCCTTGAGCAGCGAGGCATCGAGGCGCGCCTGCGGATCACTCAAGGTGCTGAGCGAGAATTCGGGGAAGGGCCGCGACAGCAGCGCGGAGTCCCGTGCATAGGGGTCATCATCGAGGCGCTGGTAGAGGAAGGCACCCAGCCCCACCACGACCACCAGCGGCACGAACAGCACCAGACGACGAACATTCATGGGCGAGCCTCCTGCGTGGCGAGGGAGCGGGTGTCAGACGCCGTGCTGGCCTCGACACGGCGGCGATAACGGCGATCCAGCACGGCGATCACGCCGCCCGCCCCCATCAGCAGGGCGCCCAGCCACAGCCAGCGCACGAAGGGTTTGACCTGGATGCGTACCGCCCAGCTGTCGTCATCCAGCTTCTCGCCCATGGCGACGTAGAGGTCACGCGTGAAGCCGGCATCGAGCGCGGTCTCGGTCATCGGCATGCCGCTGGCCAGGAACAGACGCTTCTCGGGATGCAGTGTCGTCACCGCCTTGCCATCACGGCTGACCTCCACCGTGGCGCGGTCCGACAGGTAGTTGGGGCCGCGATATTCACCAAGCTCTGTCATTCGGAACTGATAGCCGCCCACGCTGACTTCCTTGCCCTGCACCATGCGCACGTTCTCGGCGACCTCGGTATTGGAGACCAGCGTCACGCCGACGATGGTCACCGCCAGCCCCAGATGCGCCAGCTGCATGCCCCAGTAGCTGGGCGTGAGGCGCTTGAGCCCCGCCCAGCGCCCCGCCTTCGAGGCACTCTTGTCCCACAGGTCGCGCAGCAGCGGCAGCACCACCCACAGCGCGATGACCAGCCCGAGCGCCACCGAGAAGCTCCACTCGATATCCAGCGTCAGCGGCAGCAGGCCGCCGATGACGAGTGCCGCGCTGCCGGCCAGCGCCAGACGATGCGTAAGCTCGCGCCCCGGCATCTGTTTCCAGCGCGAGGCTGGCCCGAGGCCCATGAAGGCACACAGCAGCGTGGTCAGCGGCACGAACAGCGCATTGAAGTACGGCGGGCCCACCGAGATCTTGCCCAGCCCCAGCGAATCCAGTACCAGCGGATAGAGGGTGCCCAGCAGCACGGTGACCATCATCACCAGCAGCACAAGATTGTTGACCAGCAGGAAGGCATCCCGCGATAGCCAGTGAAAGCCCAGCGTCGAACGCACGCGCGGCGCGCGCAGCGCGAACAGCAGCAGCGAGCCACCGACGGTGATGCCGAGCAGCACCAGAATGAACAGTCCGCGATCGGGGTCGCTGGCGAAGGCGTGCACCGAGGTCAGCACGCCGGAGCGCACCAGGAAGGTGCCCAGCAGTGACAGCGAGAAGGCGAAGATCGACAGCAGTACCGTCCAGCTCTTGAAGGCGCCGCGCTTCTCGGTGACCGCCAGCGAGTGGATCAGGGCGGTACCGGCCAGCCACGGCATCAAGGAGGCGTTCTCCACCGGGTCCCAGAACCACCAGCCGCCCCAGCCGAGCTCGTAGTAGGCCCACCAGCTGCCCAGCGCGATGCCGACGGTGAGGAAGGCCCAGGCGATGTTGGTCCAGGGGCGCGCCCAGCGTGCCCAGGCGGCATCGAGACGCCCGCCCATCAGTGCCGCCATCGCGAACGCGAACGCCACCGAGAAGCCCACGTAGCCCATGTAGAGCATCGGCGGATGGATGATCAGCCCGATGTCCTGCAGCAGCGGATTGAGGTCCGCGCCGTCAGCCGGCATGTCCGGCAGCAGGCGCGCGAAGGGATTGGAGGTCAGCAGCACGAAGGCCATGAAGCCGGTGGAGATCAGCCCCATGATGCCCAGCACCCGTGCCAGCATGTCGCGCGGCAGATGGCGCGCGCCCAGCGAGACGGCAAAGCCCCAGCCGGCCAGTATCAGGCTCCACAACAGCACAGAGCCCTCATGGCTGCCCCACACGGCGCTGAACTTGAAGTACCACGGCAGCTGGCTGTTGGAGTTGTTGGCGATATAGGCGACGCTGAAATCATCCAGCAGGAAGCTCGCGGTCAGGCAGGCATAGGCGATCAACACGAACAGGAACTGCCCCCAGGCCATCGGCTGGGCGAAGCTCATCCACAGCGGACGGCGCGTACTGGCCCCCGCCAGCGGCACGACCGCCTGCACACAGGCCAGACAGGCACCCAGAATCAGCGCGAAGTGGCCGATTTCCGGCAACAGTTGCGTCACCATCACGGGGTCTCCTGCGGATCGAGCGCGGCCTTGGCTGCGCTGCTGTCGCTGGTCAGGTTGCCCGTCCTGTTACCAGACACATCACGCCCGGAGGCCTTGAGTGCATCGGTCACCTCCGGCGGCATGTACTTCTCGTCATGCTTGGCCAGCACCTCGCTGGCCTCGAGATGCTCACCATCGAAGGTGCCCATCACCACCACGCCCTGCCCTTCACGGAACAGGTCCGGCAGGATGCCCTGATAATGCACCGTCACGTCATGATCGAAATCCGTGACGGTGAAGATAGCATCCAGCGTCTCGTTGTCGCGCCTGACACTGCCATCACGCACCATGCCGCCCGCACGGATCTGCCGCCCCTGGGGCGCTTCGCCGGTGGCGATCTGCGTCGGGGTATAGAAGGCGTTGATGTTGGCGCGCAGGGCATAGAGGGTCAGGCCCACCGCGAGGGCGGCCAGCAGCACGATGGCCGTGACGATATACAGGCGCTGCTTGCGTTTGGGAGTCATGGTCAGGGCTCGATCAGGGCAAGGGACGGTCAAGCCTCTCGCGGCCAGCGGGACAACCGCCGCGGGAGGGAGAAAACAGGTTCAATCACGAGAGCTGTGGCGCGAAACCTGATGTGACGAACGATGCGAAGCGCGGTGTGAAGCAGGGTGCGAAGAATGACGGGAAGCGTCACGGCGCAGGCGGCGACGGATATCCGCCTCCAGCGCGCGACGCGACAGCCGCGTGGCGATCACCAGCCCCACCAGACACGCCGCCGTCAGCCCCCAGGCCGACCACACATACAGCGCATGGCCGCCCATGGCGAAGAACTCGCTGACACTCGAGAAGGCAGTGCCCGGCAGGTTCATGGCTTGTCCCCTTCTGTCGCGACTACCGCAGCATCGGGGCGCGCACGCGAAGACGGACTCATCAGATCACGCACCCACTGCTTGCGACTCTCGCGCCTCAGCACCTCGACCCGCGTGCGCATCAGCACCAGCGCGCCGAACAGGGCGTAGAAGCCGATCACCATCATCAGCAAGGGAATCCACATGCTGGCCGGCATCGGCGGCGCTTCGCTGAGCGTGAAGGTGGCCGGTTGATGCAGTGTGCTCCACCAGTCCACCGAATACTTGATGATCGGGATGTTGACCATGCCGACCAGCGCCAGGATCGAGGCCGCGCGCGAACCGCTGTCACGGCTGGCGAAGGAGCCACGCAGCACGATCACGCCCAGATACAGGAACAGCTGGATCAGCATCGAGGTCAGCCGGGCATCCCAGATCCACCAGGTGCCCCAGGTGGGGATGCCCCACACCGAGCCGGAAAACAGCGCCAGCGCCGTCATCAGGGCACCGACGGGCGCGGCGGCCGTGGCGACCATGTCCGCCAGCTTGATCTTCCACACCAGGAAGATGAGCGCGCACACCGCCAGCAGCATGAAGCACGACTGGGCGAGAATCGCCGCCGGCACATGCACATAGATGATGCGGAAGCTGTTGCCCTGCTGGTAGTCGGCGGGCGCGAAGGCCAGCCCCCAGATACTGCCGGCCACCAGCGCGATGATCGCCAGGGCCCAGAGCCACGGCAGCCAGCGCTGGCTGGCCGCGAAGAAGGTCGCCGGTGCGCCCATGCGATGCAGCCACGGCCATAGCCCGCCCTTGCGGGGGCGAACCTTGCGGGCAGGCGCTTGAGGAGAGTCGGAGTCGGCGGTCACACGGGCCTCTTGTCAGGGGCAATGAAGAGCCTTGCGAATGCCCGAGAATGCTCGGGCAGCGTCATGCAGTTCTTGATCGGGCTAGCCATTGATGCTCAGCCTGAGTCCGGCGGCGATGGCGAGTGGCGCCAGCAGCAAGGCCAGCGCCAGCATCGCGCCCAGAATGGCCAGATGGGCCAGGCTGGGCATGCCGTTGACGGCGCTCTGTACGGCGCCGGCACCGAAGATCAGCACCGGAATGTACAGCGGCAGGATGATCAGCGAGAGCAGTACTCCGCCACGCCGCAGCCCCACCGTGAGTGCCGCACCGATCGCGCCGATCAATGACAGACTCATGCTGCCCAGCGCCAGCGAGGCGATCAACACGCCAAAGGCGCCGCTCGGCAGCCCCAGCATCACGCCCAGCAAGGGCGCCATCAGCGCCAGTGGCAGGCCGGTCAGCAGCCAGTGGCCTGCCACCTTGGCCAGCACCAGCAACGGCAATGGCTGCGGCGTCAGCAACAGTTGCTCGAGACTGCCGTCCTCCAGATCCTGCCGGAACAGACCATCCAGTGACAGCAGCGTCGCCAGCAACGCCGCCACCCACAACAGGCCCGGCGCCAGCGTCGCCAGCAGCGCCTTGTCCGGTGAGATGCCCAGCGGAAACAGCGTGATCACCAGGGCGAAGAACACCAGAGGATTGATCAGCTCACTGCGTCGGCGCAGCGCCTGACGCAGGTCGCGCGCGAGGGTCGCCTTGAAGGCACCGGCCAGCGAACTGGTGGGCGGGGCCTCGGGCAGTGCCGTCAGCAGCTCATGGTTCATGCCGAGGCGCCTTGTATCGAGGCTGTGTCTTTCCCGCCCACGCCCTGCTCTGAACCCTGCTCTAGCCCCTGTTCTAGCCCCTGTTCTGATCCCTGTTCGGCCTTCTCCCCTTCCTTCGCGCCCAGGCACAGGCGGCGCAAGCGCGAGGCCTGCGAGAAGCGATGATGAGTCGTCATCACCACGCTGCCCCCACGCTGGGCGTGAGCCAGCAGCAATGCCTCCAGCGCCTGAACGCCGTCACGATCGATGGCGGTGAAGGGCTCATCGAGCACCCACAGCCGGCGTGGCGTAAGGTGCAGCCGCGCCAGCGCGATACGTCGCTGCTGACCGGCGGACAGCTGCTGGGCAGGCACATCCTCGAAACCGGCCAGCCCCACGGCGTCCAGCGCTGCCCAGGCGAGCTCGCGGCGGGCCTCTGCCTTCGCCTGCGGTTGACCGCCAAGCGCCTGATACCAGGCAAGGTTTTCCATTGCGGTCAGGGTGCCCTTGATGCCGGGCTGGTGACCCAGATAGAGCAGTGAGCCCAGAAAGTCGTCACGCACCCGCGAGGTGGGCTGGCCGCGCCACAGCACCTCGCCCTCGTAGTCATGGAACTGACCGGACAGAATCTTGAGCAGGGTCGTCTTGCCACTGCCATTGGGGCCCTCGACCTGCAGAATCTCTCCCGCATGCAGCGAAAGATCCAGTCCCTCGAACAGCCAGCGTTCATCACGCTCACAGCCGAGCGCCACGACCGCCAACAGAGGCGGCGCGCTACAGACTTCATCGCTGGCAGGCAGGCTGGGCATCCCGGATTCTCGCGGCTGAGCCGTCGCGGAGTGCGACATCAAGGGCAGACCCCGTGGGGTCACTGCGAGCCATTCTACGAGCTGAGGTCGACACTGACCACCGAGCAGCCGATCGCCTGACCTCGCAGCCCCGCCATGACGGGCAGTCAAGCACTCGAGAAATATATCAGCGACATGTGGTGCACATTCATACGACACACTTTCGCTGGATTGGCGCTGGTCGATCCGCTCACCTCTTGCCACTTCGCGAGAGCTTGCTATGATGCAGGCACTGTATACAAAAACAGTATCCATACAGTACCTTCATCACACGCCTGCCGAGTGCAGGCACAGACTGATCGGGTCGGCTCAACGCGTTGTCAGCATGTTCGCGGAGCCTAGCAGGCGACAGATGAACTCAGCCTGACGACCCTCCACGCTGCACCGCAGGCCGACGCACCATCCGCGCCGACCGCACGGCATCAGGGGATAGCTCATGTCACGTCTTCACGCTCCGCACTACCTTCAGCGTCTTCACAACCTGCCGCTCAATGACCAGGCCTGGCAGGAAATCACCGCCAGCGACATGATGGATATCCCGCTGCTCGGCAACATCACCGCCGGCATGCCCATCGAAGCCATCGCCGACTGCGGTACGGTTGCCGTGCCGACGCGCATGGTGCGCCGCAATACCTACGCTCTGCGCGTGCGCGGCCATTCGATGATCAACTGCAATATCCATGATGGCGACATCATCATCATCGAACGCAGCGAAAGCGCCGAGAACGGCGAGACCGCCGTGGTGATGATCAATCAGCAGGAAGTGACGCTGAAGAAGCTGTATATCGAGAAGACCGGCGTGCGCCTGCAACCGGCCAACGACAGCATGGCCCCCATCTATCTCAAGAATGCCGATATCGAAGTGCTGGGCATGGTGATGGGCGTGGTGCGCGGCAATGCCGTCACTCACTGAGGGCGACGCTTTGGTAAGATGGTGCCATGACCTATCTGATACCGGCACTGGCGCCCGAGGCGCACCATGAACACAGCATCGAGATCGAGAAGAGCCGCTTCATCGCCTGGCTGGCCCATGCCCCGACGCCAGAAGGCATGACGCGGCTGCTGGCTCAGGCGCATCTCGCCCACCCCAACGCACGCCATCACTGCACGGCGTTCATCGCCGGGGCGCCCAATGAGCAGAACGCCATCGGCTTCTCCGATGATGGCGAGCCGGGCGGCACTGCTGGCAGGCCGATGTATCAGGTGCTCGAAGGCAGTGGCGTCGGCCAGGTGGCCTGCGTGGTGATCCGCTACTTCGGCGGCATCAAGCTGGGTACCGGTGGCCTGGCGCGCGCATACAGCCGCGCGGTGCTCGAGGGGCTCGAGCACCTGCCCACCACGACCTTCACACCGCGCACGCCCAGGCGCCTGAAAGTCGGCTTCGCCCATGAAGCCGATGTTCGCCACTGGTTGAGCGGCTACGATGTGCCGGTGGATGCCAGCGACTATGGTGCCGATGGCGTGGTGTTGACGGCGGGCTGGCCGCAAGGCGGCGCCCAGCCGCCGCTGGAAGAACTGCATGCGCGCCTCAAGGGAGCGCTGGAAGTGCTCGATTCCCGCGACTGATCTGCACCAGCGACTGACCGGCGCCAGCGATTCCCTTTGGCTGTGCACAAACACGAACGCCATCGCCACCCCTTGTCCGGGCGGCGATGGCGTTCGTGTTTTCACTTCTCTCAGCGGAACTGCAGGGCTTCCACCTGATTGGCGATGGCAGCCTTGGCCTCGGCCAGCGAGGCGGCCCGGGGCTCATCGCCCATGCTGAGGCCTTCGGCATACACGAAGTGCTGATCCGTGATACCCATCAGCCCGAGCATGGATTTCAGGTGCGGTGTCTGGGAATCCATTTCAGTGCCCGCGTACATGCCGCCACGCGCCGCCAGTACCAGCGCCTGCTTGCCTTCCAGCAGGCCCACCGGCCCTTTCTCGGTATAGCGGAAGGTCTCGCCGGCACGCAGCACCCGGTCGAACCACGCCTTCATCTGCGTCGGCAGGCCCAGATTGTAGAGCGGTGCCGCAACAACCAGCAGGTCTGCCGCTCTCAGCTCGGCCAGAAAACCATCGGAAAGTGCGGCGAGCTTGCGTTGCTCGGCGCTACGCTCATCCGCCGGCGTCATCCAGGCCTGCATTTCCGCGCCATCGAGATGCGGCAGGTCACGCTCGACCAGATCATGATGCGTCAGCTGAAATGGCTGCCCGGAGGCCTCGAGCGCACTGACGAAGGATGAGGCCAGCGCACGTGAATTGCCCTTGTCGGCGAACAGGGAAGCAGACACCAGCAGGACATTGAGCGAAGCTTTTGACATGTGGAGGGTCTCCATGAAAGTGAGGCGCGATCCTGTCGACGGTGTTCGACCCGATCCGCATGCACAGCATGATAAATGAACCATTCCACACGAAAAGCGACTTAAATCGCCCATATCATTCGAAAAAAGCGGACAATTAGTCAGTCGTCACCCTTATTCGACTGCCGACTGATAACGGAACGCCTCGCCACAGCCCTTCAATTCCTGTCCCGCAATCGTCAGGGTCGCCGTCAGCGGATAGGGCGCACCCTGCATGGAATCGAAGCAGGCACCCGGCGCGACCACCAGCTGCAATGGCTCGCCCTGCTTGCCGTCAGCCGGGAGTTGCGCCTTGAGCACACGACTATCATTTTCCTCGCGGGCGACCCGATAAGGCAGCTTGACCACCTGGACACCTGACGAGCGCGCGCCAGCCTCCGCCTCTGCAGAGCGCTCGGATGCCTGCGCCTCGTGCGGCGACTCGAGCAAGCTCTGCATGGCCGTCAGCGTCAGCAGGTTGTGCTCGCTGTCGAGACTGACCTGCCAGCCGGGCTCATTGCCCTGCGCCACCAACAGCGGCTTCTGCGTCGTCGGATGAATCACGCGCCGATCATCCTGCACACATTCCAGATTGCCGCGGGCATTCTGCAGCATCGCCTCGGAACCCTTGAACCACACCTCCAGCCCCACTTCACCGGGCAACACCTTCACACCACCAGACGCCTTCTCGGCCGGCGATGCACCGGCATTGGCCTGATAGCGCTCGCCCGAGGCACTGACGACCCGCTCCAGGGTATAGGCATGCCGGCGTGACCACAGTCGCAACCAGTCATGCGACGCCTCGGCGTCGCCTTCACTGAAGGCCATCAGCAGATCCTGCGCCGGAGTGCAGCGCCACACCTGATACTCACTCGCCCGGGGCGGTGGCAGAAAACTGGAGGGCAAGGTCACGGCAGCGGCCTTGCCCAGTGATTCCGCACTGGGCGGCGCAGGTTTCTTCGCCACCTCATGCACCACGGGGCCCGGGTCCTGCGCGGGGGCCGGCACCTTCAGCGGCGGCTGGCCAGCATCCGTCCCTGACGCGGCATCCTGACTCCACGGCAGGGAGGTACATCCCGCCAGCAGCAGGGGCACCGCCAGAGGCGACAGGCGCAAGCCCGCTCGACCGGCAGCGATCATCCCTGGCGTGAGGCTCGCGGCCCACCTATGGGGCAACGCACGGAAAATGACAAAAAGACGACAGCAATGACGTGACATGATGGACCCTCCCTGGGCATGTCGGACGACAAGATGCAGCGCAGCACTCTCGCGACGAGACACTGCGGCATGGCTGGACTTCAAGGCGGAGACGGCGGCCTTCCTGGCGCACCCTGCCAAAGTCTATCAAGCGCAGTGGGGCTTGTGGGGATGGGAATGCACTGAGGGTACAAGGCGCGTGCCCTGCCGGCCTTGCATGACACCCTCCGGCGCCCTTCGTGTTCCGCCGCCCCGAGTGATACGCCAATCGCCATGAATATGAGACAGTATCATGAGCGCTCTCGAGCAGACGCGCGTCACGGCGGTGGTCTGGCAGGGGGAGATCCCGCTGCCACTCCCCCACTGATCCAGTCACGCGGGAGTGATTGACCCGCTCGCGGCTTGCGCCAGGAGTTTCAACTCAACGTTCTCGGCTTGCCTGTCTCAACTGGCCTGTCTCCACTTGCCGTTCACAACACATCTTTCTCAACCTCTCAACATGAGCACCATTCATCATGCTTGAATTGCGCCATCTGCGTACCCTGCTGGCCCTGCGTGATGCTGGCTCGCTGGTCGAAGCCGCGGAGCGTGTCCACCTCACCCAGTCCGCCCTGTCCCATCAGCTGAAGGACCTCGAGGAGCGCCTGGGCGCGCCGCTGTTCATCCGCAAGACGCGCCCCGTGGAGTTCACCCGCGCCGGACAGCGCCTGTTGTCGCTGGCAGAGCAGGTACTGCCGCAGTTCCGCATGGCTGAGCGCGACATTGCCCGCATGGCGGGTAGCGAGCAGGGCCGGCTGCACATGGCCATCGAGTGCCATAGCTGTTTTCAGTGGCTGATGCCGACGGTGGACCGCTTCCGCGATCACTGGCCGGAGATTGAAGTCGATATCCCCTCGGGCCACAGCTTCGCTCCCCTGCAGGCATTGGGCCGCGAGCAGCTGGACCTGGTCATCACCGCCAACCCGGTGGAGATGACCGGCATCCAGTACATTCCGCTGTTCCGCTATGAGGTCATGCTGGCCGTGGCACGCCAGCATGCATTGGCCATCAAGGGCCATGTGGAGCCGCAGGACCTGTGTGACGAGACCTTGATCATCTATCCGGTCGAGCATGATCGCCTGGACGTCTTCACCCAGTTCCTCGAACCGGCCAACGTGAGCCCGCGCGAGATCCGCAGCGCCGAGATGACGGTGATGATGATGCAGCTGGTCGCCAGCGGCCGCGGCGTCACGGCGCTCCCCAACTGGGCGCTGGCCGAGTATCTGACGCGCGATTACGTGCGTGGCCTGTCGCTGGGCGACGGTGTCTGGGCGACACTCTACGCCGCCGTCAGAGAAGATCTGCTCGGCACGCCGTGGATGGACGACTTCCTGCGTACCGCCCGTGAGACATCATTCGAGGTGCTGAGTGGCGTGAAGCCTGCCTGATACCCGAGCCTCAGCGCTTACGAGGAATGGATACACGAAAGCCCCACCACTCGACAGGCCGCAAGGCATCGATTGGTGGGGCTTTCGTGTATCTGCTGATCACTGCCTGTTCGCGCCATATCACTACGGCTACGCAAAAGACTTTTCTTCAGCACAAACAGAACCGCCCCAGCATGAGCTGGGGCGGTTCTTGACATCTATCATCTCAAGCGGAAAGCATTCCGCAATGAGTGATGATCAGTCGATAGCCTTGACGTTGGCTGCCTGCAGGCCTTTCTGGCCCTGGGTCACGTCGAAGGAGACCTGCTGGCCGTCCTGCAGAGTCTTGAAGCCATCAGCCTGGACTTCGGAGAAGTGAACGAACAGATCGTCACCACCGTCAGCCGGAGCGATGAAACCAAAACCTTTAGCGTCGTTGAACCACTTAACTGTACCTGTAGCCATGAGAAATTCCTCTCTGATTAGCATGTTTGAAATAACGGGCATTACCCGAAGAGCGTGGGCAAAGCAAAACCATGCATCAAATCAGCGAGGCTTCTCGGGGCGCTCAAGGCGATTTACCGAGCAGCACAGGCGACTGAGTGGTGCGTCTTGCTATCCAACAGGGGCTACATTGCACGCTAACCCATGATCACGTCAAGCCTTTTCGACAATCACTTCACACAGTCGCCAATCGATGCCACTCCAGCCAGGTCAGGAATCCCCCTTCGGGCAGCTGCAGATTCGGCGCATCGGTGCCCAGCAGCAGGCGGTCTCCCTCGAGCGTGACGCGCCGCACAAGCGTCACCTCATCCCAATCGGCGATCGTGGCCAGCGACAGATGATGGCAGACCTCCTCCCGCTCACTGTCCCACTGCCAGCGCCCACAGTAGGCAAAGCCCTCACGAAAGGCGGCGACCAGCTGATCATCCGTCGGCGCCATTCCCAGAGGCTGACGCTCACAGGACACCAGCTGCACGCTCATATAGCCATTGGCCATGTAATGCAGCTGTCCCTTGCACTCGCCCAGCGGCTCCAGCTCGCGTCCATCCGGCCAGGCATACCAGAAACGCTCGAGCCGCCACGCGCCGATCAAGTCAGGATGCAGTGACAAGGAAGATTCCCGCATGGCCGATTCCTCAAACGGTCGTGATCAGGTGGCGTGCTCGTCCTGGAGTGACGGCGGCTTGACCGGCGGCAAGGGCACAGGCGCCTTGCGTTCCAGCTGACTGGAGGTCAGTGGCAGCAACAGGCTGAAGCGCGCGCCCTTGAGCGACCTGCCCTTGTCCACCACCACACTGCCGCCGTGGGAATGCAGGATCTTCTGCACGATGGAGAGCCCCAGCCCGTAGCCGCCGGAGGCACGCGTACGCGAATCATCCAGGCGCGCGAAGGGCTTGAAGACCTTCTTGCGATCTTCCTCGTTGATGCCGGGGCCATCGTCCTCGACATCGAGCCTGACCACCTGCGGGTCACTGGTGATGCGCACCAGTACACGGGAGTCCGCGTGCCGGCAGGCATTGGAGACCAGATTCTGCAGCGCCCGCTGCAGATAGCGTGCCTCGGCCTCGACTTCCAGCGCCTCGCCTTCGATGCTCAGCAGCAACTCAGGATGCAACGGCGCCAGCGTCTCGCAGACCTGCTCCGCGATCTCGCGGCAATCCACCATGCCGAGGTCCAGCTGGATACCGGCGGCATTGTTGAGGCGTGCGTAGGTCAGGATCTCGTCGATCAGCTTGTCGAGTTCCTCGATGTCGCCGTCTGCGCCCTTTATCTGACGCTGGACGAAATCATCATCGACCATGTCCTCGATCATCTGCAGCGCGAAGCGGATACGCGCCACCGGCGTGCGCAATTCATGTGAGACCGCCCGAATCATGTCCTGCTGCGCGCCCAGCAACCCCTGCACCCGCTCGGCCATGCCATTGAAGGCCATGCCGAGACGCCCGAGAAAGTCATTGGACTCGATGCGTACCCGCGTATCGAGATAGCCGCCCGCGATGCGGGTCGCGGCCTTTTCCAGACGCGTCAGGCGCGCCTCCAGTGAACGCACCACCAGATAGATGACGCCGCCCAGCAGACTGATGACCGCCAGTATCATGGCGATGATCAAGGCCGGCGGTGTCGTCTCGAAGCCGCGAATGGGGCCGACCTTGAGCATGGCGCGGTCCCCCAGACGAGTATAGAGCGCCATCGCCTGGCCGTGACTGGCCACGTTGAGCACCACCCGACCGGCCTCCAGGCGACTGGCCTGCTGCGCATCGAGATTCTGCGGAATGTCCGGCAGCAGCGCGAAGGACAGACCGGAGGCCTGCTGCAGCTGGGCCAGCAAGTCGCTGCGCTGCTCGGCATTCATGGGTTGCAGGGTGTCATGCAGCGACACCATCAACCCGCGCAACTGCCGCTCCGCGAGATGCAGCAACCGGAATTCCAGCACTCTCTCTTCGCCCGGCACCGCCATCAGCAGCTGCCAGCCGGCGTCATCATGCGGCCGCACCAGCGGCCGCCCGGCCTCAAGTCGTCGCTGCTCCCACCAGCTGGGGTCAAAGACCGCCGCCGGTGCCAGCAACAACCGCCCATCCAGGAGGCGGGCGGTCCGATTGAGGAAGGCCCCGCGCTCAGCCTCCGGCGTGGCCGCGATCTGGCTCACCAGCAGGCGCATCGGCGCCGCGCCCAGACGCGTCTGGTAGGCCTCAAGCCGGACCATGTTGGTCAGCTGAAAGCCGCCCAGCGCGATGCCCAGCGTGAGCACCAATGCCACCAGCAAGGCGACATAGACACGCAGGAAGATGCTGTCGGAGAGAGCCCGGCGCATCGTCTAGAGGTCCTTGACGAACAGGTATCCCTTGCTGCGCACCGTCTTGATCCGCTCAGGATGATTGGGGTCATCGCCAATCTTGGGGCGGATGCGCGAGACACGCACGTCGATGGAGCGGTCCTGGCCGTCGTACTTGATGCCGCGCAGCGCAGAGAAGATTTCCTCGCGCGTCAGCACGCGTCCCGCATTCGAGGACAGCAGCCACAGCAGGTCGAACTCGGCACTGGTCAGTTCGATGCGCTCGCGCGCCAACCATGCCTCACGGGTGGCGTTGTCGATCTCGAGATCATTGAACACCAGGCGCGTCTCACCGGCGGCCACTTCGGGGCCATCGGCGCGACGCAGCAAGGCCCGCATGCGTGCCAGCAATACACGCGGCTGCACCGGCTTGGGCACGTAATCGTCGGCGCCCATCTCCAGACCCAGCACCTGGTCCATGTCATCGGTACGCGCCGTCAGCATCAGGATCGGCCCGGCGAACTGAGGCCGCACGCGACGACAGATGGACAGGCCATCCTCGCCCGGCAGCATCAGGTCCAGAATCACGATGTCGGGGCGCAGACTGATGATCAGGTCCACCGCCCGCGCGCCGTCATTCTCGACGCTCACGCGGAAGTTGTTGGCTTCGAGGTATTCGCGCGTCAGTGTCGCCAGACGCTCGTCATCCTCAACAATCAATACATGTTCTTGCGCATTGGTATCCAAGGGCATTCCATCCGCATCGTTGGGTCAACGTGGCCAGCAGCTCACAAGCAGTTACTTTCCTGTGCCACGTCGTAACCTTTTCAGGGTGATTTGTCACGAATGATACGCCAATTTGGGCGTTTACGCGCCAGCAGCGCAGGCACCATCTGCATTGACGGAGCGCAGAAAATTTAACACCTGAACTCTTGACATCCCCCAGCGGCAAGGCCGGATTTTCAACCACACCTTACCCACAAGTTATCCACTTGCACGCCCCACCAAACAACACTATCTTGTGTCCAAAACCAGCTCACACCCCATATGTAGGGTTTTGGCGACGTCGACACCCATAGATCATGGCGACGATTGTCAAGCCCCGAAAGCATGAATCAGCGTATGGGACGGCAGTCAAGCAAGGCTGCTGGAACCGTGTCTCATGAACGCTATCAGGCTCAGCCCGGGCGCCGATTGCCCCGCCTGAGCCTGATCGAGTTTCTCGACGACAAGGCTGACGACGACAGAATATCCCCGGGCGCCGGCAGGAATTTCCAGCCTGCGCCCCGATACGAATTGCCCTCGAGCCCTAACGGGCAACGATTCACCTTCAGACGATTCAGGAAGGCGTCATGGATTCCACTTTCAGCACCGATCAGGCGACAGTCGACGTGACTGCCCCCCAGCGCCTGCGCGTCATCAAGCGCAATGGCGATGTTGCGGCCTTCGACGCCAGCAAGATCTCCGTCGCTCTCTCCAAGGCGTTCATCGCCGTGGAAGGCGATCAGGTCGAGTCCAGCTCGCGCATCCGCGACCTGGTTCAGCAGCTGACCAGCCAGATCACCGACGCCTTCCAGCGTCGCATGCCTGACGGTGGCACCCTGCACATCGAAGACATCCAGGATCAGGTCGAGCTGGCGCTGATGCGTTCCGGCGAGCACAAGGTCGCCCGTGCCTATGTGCTGTACCGCGATGAGCACGCTCGTGCCCGCAGCGCCCAGAGCGACGGCATCGCCAAGCCGCACCCGACCATCAACGTCACGCACCTCGACGGCAGCGTGCGCCCGCTGGATCTGGGCCGTATCGAGACCCTCGTCTTCGATGCCTGCGCAGAGCTTTCCAACGTCGATGCCCAGAAGATCGTCGATGACTCCCTGAAGAATCTGTACGACGGCGTGCCGGTCGATGGCGTGTCCACCGCGCTGATGATGACCGCGCGTACGCTGGTCGAGAAGGACCCGAACTACACCTACGTCACCGCCCGCCTGCTGCAGGACAACCTGCGCCGCGAAGCCCTGAGCTTCCTCAAGGTCGCTGACGAGGCCACCTTCGGCGAGATGAAGGACCACTACCCGGTCGCCTTCAAGGCCTACATCGAGAGCGGCATCGCCTTCGAGCAGCTGGACGAGCAACTGGCCACCTTCGATCTGGAGCGTCTCGGCGCGGCCATCGATCACACGCGTGACAACCAGTTCACCTACCTCGGCCTGCAGACCCTGTACGACCGCTACTTCCTGCACCAGAACGACGTGCGCTATGAGCTGCCGCAGGTCATGTTCATGCGTGTCGCCATGGGCCTGTCCCTGAACGAGGAAGACCGCGAAGGCCGTGCCATCGAGTTCTACGAGCTGCTGTCCAGCTTCGACTACATGGCTTCCACGCCGACGCTGTTCAACGCCGGTACCCGTCGCAGCCAGCTGTCCAGCTGCTACCTGACCACCGTGCCGGACGCCCTCGACGGCATCTACGGCGCCATCCGCGACAACGCCATGCTCTCCAAGTGGGCGGGTGGTCTCGGCAATGACTGGACGCCGGTGCGTGCGCTGGGCTCCTACATCAAGGGCACCAACGGCAAGTCCCAGGGCGTCGTGCCCTTCCTGAAGGTCGTCAACGACACCGCCGTTGCCGTCAATCAGGGTGGCAAGCGCAAGGGCGCCGTCTGTGCCTATCTGGAAACCTGGCACATGGACGTCGAGGAATTCCTCGACCTGCGCAAGAACACCGGTGATGACCGTCGTCGTACCCACGACATGAACACCGCCAACTGGGTGCCGGACCTGTTCATGAAGCGTGTCTTCGATGACACCGAGTGGACCCTGTTCTCGCCGTCCGACTGCCCGGACCTTCACGACCTCTACGGCGCGGCCTTCCAGGCGCGTTACGAGCAGTACGAGGAGATGACCCGTCAGGGCCAGCTGAAGCTGTTCAAGCGCGTCAAGGCGCGTGATCTGTGGCGCAAGATGCTCTCCATGCTGTTCGAGACCGGCCACCCGTGGATCACCTTCAAGGACCCGTGCAACCTGCGCAGCCCGCAGCAGCACGCCGGTGTCGTGCACTCGTCCAACCTGTGCACCGAGATCACCCTCAACACCTCCGAGGACGAGATCGCGGTCTGCAATCTGGGCTCGATCAACCTGGCGCAGCACGTCATCGACGGCAAGCTGGATGGCGACAAGCTCAAGAAGTCGGTGCGTACCGCCGTGCGCATGCTCGATAACGTCATCGATATCAACTACTACGCCGTACCGCAGGCGCGTCGCTCCAACATGCGTCACCGCCCGGTCGGCCTCGGTATCATGGGCTTCCAGGATGCGCTCTACGCGCAGTCCATCGCCTATGCCTCCGAAGAAGCCGTGACCTTCGCCGACGAATCCATGGAACTCGTCAGCTATCACGCCATCGAAGCTTCCAGTGATCTGGCCGCCGAGCGTGGTCGTTACGAGAGCTTCGACGGTTCGCTGTGGAGTCAGGGCATCCTGCCGATCGATTCCATCGAGAAGCTCAAGACCGAGCGTGGCGCCGACTACATCGAGATGGACGAAAGCCAGACCCAGGACTGGGACTACATCCGCGAGAAGGTCCGCACCCAGGGCATGCGCAACTCCAACGTGATGGCGATCGCGCCGACCGCGACGATCTCCAACATCTGTGGTGTCTCGCAGTCCATCGAACCGACCTACCAGAACCTGTTCGTCAAATCGAACCTGTCTGGCGAGTTCACCGTGGTCAACGCCTACATGGTCAACGACCTCAAGGCGCGCGGCCTGTGGGACGAGGTCATGATCAACGACCTCAAGTACTACGACGGCAGCGTGCAGCCGATCGAGCGCATCCCGGAAGACCTCAAGGCGCTGTACGCCAACGCCTTCGAAGTCGAGCCGAAGTGGATCGTCGAAGCCGCCTCGCGTCGTCAGAAGTGGATCGATCAGGCCCAGTCCCTGAACCTGTACATCCAGGGCGTGTCCGGCAAGAAGCTGGACGTGACCTACCGCATGGCATGGTTCCGTGGCCTCAAGACCACCTATTACCTCCGTGCTCTGGGTGCGACCGCCGTGGAGAAATCCACCGTCGATCGCAGCAAGCACAACGCCGTCGGCAATGCACCGACTCCGGCACCTGCTCCCGCGCCGACCCCGGCACCGGAAGCCAAGCCGGAACCGCGCGGCATCGAAGACTTCCTGCAGGGCAAGAGCGGCCAGCGCGCCCCCTCCGCCAGCAACATCGATGAGTTGGGCTGTGAGGCCTGTCAGTAAGCGATTGCGCCAGACCCGAGTCCGCTGACGACGCTGACTCACCGCCTGCCAGGACACACCTTGCGGGCGGACTGCGGCAAATCCACAAGACCGAGCCCCGCTCGGTCTTGTGCCGCCACCAACAATCACTGCCTCCTGACATTCCCTCGAAACAAGCCCGGGCCTGACTCCCTGTGGGAGCCACGCCACTCGATGGCGCTCGCGTCGTAGAACGCACCGCCCCTGCCTTTTCGTCACGCTGACTGCCCGCGTGACCATCACCGAACACGAGGAACGCAACATGTTGAACTGGGACGATTTCCACGAAGACGAAGCCCCCGCTGCCGAGAAGCCGGCGACGGCCAAACCGGCGCCGCAGGCCGAAGCTCCCGCCGCTGCCCCGGCGGCTGACGCTGTCGTCGCGAGCGAGAACAGCGAAGGCTACGCGATCAGCGATGCCGAGCGCATCGCCCGCGCCCAGCAGGCGCTGGACGATCTCGACGTGGCCAAGGGTCTGGAAGAACTGGAAATGGGTGCCCAGCGCATTCAGGTCGACGAGAAGCGCATGATCAATGCGCGCGCCGACGTCAACCAGCTGGTGCCCTTCAAGTACGACTGGGCATGGCAGAAGTACCTCGACGGCTCCGCGAACCACTGGATGCCGCAGGAAGTGAACATGAACGCGGACATCGCGTTGTGGAAGAGCCAGGACGGCCTGACCGAAGACGAGCGCCTGATCGTGATGCGCTCGCTGGGTTACTTCTCCACTGCCGACTCGCTGGTCGCCAATAACCTGGTGCTGGCCGTCTACAAGAACATCACCAACCCGGAGTGCCGCCAGTACCTGCTGCGTCAGGCCTTCGAAGAGGCGATCCACACCCACGCCTACCAGTACTGCATCGAGTCACTGGGCATGGACGAAGGCGAAGTCTTCAACATGTACCGTGAAGTGGACTCCGTGGCGCGCAAGTCCGCCTGGAGCCTCAAGCACACCCAGGCGCTGGCGCGTGCCGACTTCCACACCGGTACACCGGAAGCGGACCAGGAATTCCTGCGCAACCTGATCGGCTTCTACGCCGTCACCGAAGGCATCTTCTTCTACTGCGGCTTCTCCCAGATCCTGTCCATGGGTCGTCGCAACAAGATGACCGGCGTCGCCGAGCAGTTCCAGTACATCCTGCGTGACGAGTCCATGCACCTGAACTTCGGCATCGACGTGATCAACCAGATCAAGGTCGAGAATCCGCACCTGTGGACCGCCGAATTCCAGGACGAAGTCACCCAGATGATTCTGGAAGGCACCCAGCTCGAGATCGAATACGCGCGTGACACCATGCCGCGCGGCGTACTGGGCATGAACGCGGCCATCATGGAGGAATACCTCCACTTCATCTGCAACCGTCGCCTCGCGCAGCTGGGCCTCAAGGAGCAGTTCCCGGGCGCCAAGAACCCGTTCCCGTGGATGTCCGAGATCATCGACCTGCGCAAGGAGAAGAACTTCTTCGAGACGCGCGTCACCGAATATCAGGTCGGCGGTGCCCTGAGCTGGGATTGATTTTTTAGCTTATAGAAGGAGGGGGGCAGCCCCCCCTCTTCTATAAACACAGCAATAGAACATCCCTTTTAAGATAATAAAATCTGAGGGCTTAATATTGAACACAATAGATAATAGCGAAGCTATTAACAGCATTAAGAATTTCAACTTAAAACCTACCACGAACATCTCGTTCAATTTTTTCAACAATCAAAACAGAAAGTTAACAAAACTATTAAACCCTTCTTCAAACTCAGTTTTGCAAGGGCAATCTAAATGGTATCATCTCTCTCTTCAAGAACCCGTTTTTATATCAAAAATCACAATACTACTATCCGGCTATTCGAATTCAAACAAATTCGACATTGAGTACTCATCAAAAAATCATAATATAAAAGCAGCACGATCTATAAAAGTTAACGACAATACTGTTACTATAGCTCCCAACGCGTTCGTAACAGAATTCTGCTTTAAGCCTGAAAAAAGGTACCTTGAAGAAACTACTATTCAGAAAATTGAAGTTCATGGCTACACTCAGGAAGGCTTCCTAGAGGTGTGCCAGGATCTTTCTAATCTAGAAAAGCTAAAAGAAAGAATAATTTCGGAAATAGAAAAAAACACTAGCCCAGCTATAACTCAAGCAAATGCACAAATTGAACTAGCACAAGATAGAATAAATAAAGCTGATTATCTAGAAGAGCAAAAGTCCGATTTAGAAAATGAAATATCTAATTATAAGCAAGAATGTGAGGATTTAGGACTTAAATTAAACGATTTAGAAAAAATAGTTAGCACCAAAAAATCTTATATAGATGAGCTGAAACAAGAAGAAAAAAACACTATAACAAGACAACAAGAACTAAATAATATCATCGAACAAAGAACTAGCACACAAAGAGAGCTTAATACTCAGATAGCAAGCAAAGAAACCGAATTATCCAAATTAAAGGATAACATCAATCTATTTCCAAGTGAATTAAGTCAGTTTGTACGGCAGAGCGCCTTAACCAATAGCCGCTATATGTGGATGGCTCTATTGCCAATACTAATAATATCTCTTATCACTGTCGCCCTATTTAATAACGCTGCTGATCTAACAGTCTTATACAAGCGCCCAGAGAATATCGATATACTTTCAATTTTGATCACGCGAATGCCTTATGTGATAATAGCTGCCGCCATTATCCATTCATGCTACAAAATTGCTAAAATATTTATATCAGAGATAATAAAAACAAATAAACAGGGACTCAATCTATCTAAAATAAGCATAATAGCTACAGATGTATCTAAAGCTTCCAGCCAAGGCCTGTCTCTCACTGACACGGAAAAATTTCATCTAAGGACGCAACTAAAGATGGACTTGCTCAGGGAACACTTAAAAGACTACATACAAAATGATTACAAATACTCATTGGATACAAAAACACAAAATCATTCGAAGGTAAAAGACAGTAAAAAAACTGAACTTGAGCCGGAAAACGAAATAGAGGGCGTAAATATCAACGAGTAAGCCATGTCATTGATATGGCCCGTTTTTGCGTCCAGCGCCCGCACAGGGTAGGCTTCGCGCCGTCCCGACTCTCCCCGGCTTCACGTGAAAGGAACGAACATGCAACTCGGTATCATCGGACTCGGCCGCATGGGCGGCAATATCGCTCGTCGCTTGATGCGCAATGGCCACGAAGTGGTCGCCCATGATCGTGACGCGGCAATCGCACAGTCACTGGTCGCCGACGGTGCGACGCACGTCGATAGCCTCGTGGAACTGGTTCAGCAGCTCGAGGCGCCGCGCGCCGTCTGGGTCATGCTGCCGGCGGGCGAGATCACCGAGCAGACCATCGCCACGCTTGCCGAGCTGATGGAAGCCGGCGACACCATCATCGATGGCGGCAACACCTTCTACAAGGACGACATCCGCCGTGCCACGGCCCTCAAGCTGAAGGGCCTGAACTACGTCGATGTGGGCACTTCCGGCGGCGTGTGGGGCCTGGAGCGCGGCTACTGCATGATGATCGGTGCCGAGAAGGCCGTGTTCGAGCATCTCGAGCCGCTGTTCGATACCCTCGCCCCGGGCTATGGCGATCTCGAGCGCACCAAGGGCCGCAACGCCCCGGATGAGCGCGCCGAGCGCGGCTACATCCACGCCGGCCCGGTCGGCGCCGGTCACTACGTGAAGATGGTCCATAACGGCATCGAGTACGGCCTGATGCAGGCTTATGCCGAGGGCTTCGAGCTGATGCAGAGCAAGGGCTCCGACGCCCTGCCGGAAGATCAGCGCTTCGACCTCAATCTGGCCGATATCGCCGAGGTGTGGCGTCGTGGCAGCGTGGTGTCTTCCTGGCTGCTCGACCTGACCGCCCAGGCACTGGCCGGTGACGAGCGTCTGGACCACTACAGCGGTGCCGTCTCCGACAGTGGCGAAGGCCGCTGGACCGTCGATGCCGCCGTCGAGCAGGGTGTCGCGGTGCCGGTGCTGGCCAATGCGCTGTTCTCGCGCTTCAGCTCGCGCAAGGAAAACACCTACGCCAACCGCCTGCTGTCAGCGATGCGCTTCGGCTTCGGTGGCCATGTCGAGCCGCCCAGGAAAGACTGAGCACCTGCTCTGACACCCCAGACGTGAAACGCCCCGCTCATGGTGATCATGAGCGGGGCGTTGTCGTTTGCGGGGCCTGCTGGCAGAGCGGTGGAGTGTCAGCTGCCCTTCTTGCCAGCCCTGTCAGCCATCTGTGTCAGCCACTGGCGTTATCGGCCGCCGCCAGCGCCATCCACCGGCGTCAGCGTCATCTGCTGACCGCGCATGTTGATATCGAACTCCCCCAGGAAACTCATACCCAGCAGCACCACCTCATCGTGCATGCCCGGCACGATGGCCCCGCGCACCTCGCGCTGGCTGAGCCCCGCCAGACTGACAGCGTCCAGTGTGGTCAGGGCACCGTGGCTGACGCCATTGGCGGTAGTGAAGCGCGCATCCCGCCCGCGTGGCAACTGCAGGCGCTCGGCCAGCGCTTCGGACACCGAGACATAGGTGGCGCCGGTATCGAGCAGGAAGGTCACCGGTTGATCATTGATCGTGCCGGGGGCCACGAAGTGCCCTGAGCGATTGCGCGACAGCGTCAGTGGCTCGCCAGATGACAGCGACTGGCCAGCCAGCGAGGCATTGGGCCGGGTGCGCTCATCAAGCTGGCCCTGAAACCACCACACCAGCATGGCGAGAATCAGCGCCCAGCACAGCACCAGCATGCCGACACCATAACGGCGGGTCGCGCCGCCCCCTGAATCACTCATCCACCACCACCCCGCAACAGCAGACGCAGGCCGACGGCGCACAGTGCGAAGCCGAGAATCAACGGCACCCCGATCAGCCAGCCGCGCGTCCCCGGCAGACTGGCCTCATGCGGGGCATCGAGGCGATAGACCAGCGCCACGCTCTCCCCCACGGCGGGTGTCGGCGAGGGCACCGCCAGCGGCGAGATGATCTCGTGCCAGCCATCACGCTGATCCTGATAGCGCACCACGGGCGCATACTGGATCGACTCGATATTGAAGCGCCCACCCGGCGGCAGCCCCGCCATCGCCAGAGCCTCATCCTCGCTGAGTTTGCCACCCTTGGGCAGATGGATCGGGCCACGCCCTTCGACGTGCAGCGTGCGGTCGTGGTTGATGACCTCGCCCATCACCTGCGCGCTGTTGCGGGCGAAGGACTGCGCCTGCTGCCAGCGATAGCCACCGAGCAGCAGCAAGGCGATGCCGATGATGATCAGTCCCCAGGTCAACGCCATGCGATGCCTCCTTGTGGTCGGTGCCATCATGCACGACGCGGTGTCGAGGTACGGGCCTGGACGTCGTCGCTCACGTCATGGGCAACGCCCTGCTCGTGTCCGCCGGCCGCTTCCAGCCTCTCGCTCAGCGCCTCGAACTGGCGCCAGCGCGCATGCGCCAGCGGCGTGACACCTTCGGCGTCCGCCAGATTGACGTCGGCACCGTGGGCCAGCAGCTGCTCGACGACCCGTTGATAGTCAACGCCGCCATCCCCCAGCAACACGGCCTCGATCAGTGCCGTCCAGCCGAGCGTATTCTGGTGATTGACGTCGACATCGGTCTCCTCGAGCAGCTGACGGCAGATATCGGCATGGCCACGCTCACTGGCCGACATCAGCGCAGTGGAAGAGAAACGATTGAGCACCGTCGCCGAGGCGCCATGCGCCAGCAGCCGGCTCAGGCAGCGGCCATAGCCGAGTGCGGCCGCGGCCAGCAGGGGCGTGTCGTGCAGGGCATCGGTCTGCTCGCAATCGGCGCCGGCGGCCAGCAGGGCCTCCACCGCCTCCGGCTGATTGGCCTGCACCGCGACCAGCAATGGAGAGCGCCCGCGATAATCCACGTCATTGACTCGCTCGTGCGCATCGGGAGCGGCCAATGCCTGTGCCAGGCCCTCCAGATCGCCATGCTGAGCACACATTGTCATGTCCTTCATCACCACCTCCTGACGCCCGGCAACGGATGCTTACTCTCTGACAGCCTATGCGATCCTGAGCGTGACCGTTAGCCCTGCCAGCGTTCAATCGGCGCCTTGAGCATCGTCGATCAGGCATGGCGTGGTGAATGACAGGCAAAAAAAAAGCGCTCCCGAAGGAGCGCCAGTTCGTCATCACCGTAGGGCGCGGCAGACGAGACTCAGAAACGAAGCCCGTCCGGCTGCCAGCCGGACACCGTCAGAATACGGTGTCGTCCTGGCCGCGCCCAATCATCTCTCGGGATGGCTGTGATAGCGCTGAGCTATCAAGACAAGATCGCCGATAAACGAGGCGGCGCCCTGTCACTCCGTCGGCTGCGCCCCGACCAAAGGGGAGCTCGGCAGCCAGACGCGTGCCGCCAGGCCGCCCAGGCTGGAGCGCTCAAGTGCCAGCTCGCCCCCGTAGAGCGCCATCAGATCATCGACGATCGCCAGCCCCAGACCGGAACCGGAGCGCCCCTCATCAAGACGCGCCCCACGCCCCAGCGCGGCGGCGCCCTCTTCTTCATTCATGCCGGGGCCATCGTCCTCGATGATCAACAGCACGCCGCCATCGCGGGTCTCGCTGCTGACGCGCACCTGCTGGCGAGCCCACTGCAAGGCGTTCTCGAGCAGGTTGCCGACCATTTCCTGCAGGTCCTGCGGGTCGACCCGCACGCTGGCGTCGTCCTCCAGCGCCAGACTGAGCGTGATGCCACGCCGGCTCGCCAAGCGCCCGAGTCCCTCGAAGACCGGCCCCGCCGCCTCACGCAGGCTGATGCGCCCGCTGAGGTGCGCGCCACCCGCGGCACTGGCACGCGCCAGATGGTGGCGAACGGCTTCATCGATGCGCTTGAGCTCGGCGTCGATCCGCGCACGGTCCTCGCCGTCGAAGCGCTCGGACTGGGCCTTGAGCACGCTGACCGGCGTCTTGAGCGCATGCGCCAGATTGCCGGCCGCCGCACGCCCGCGCTCGATCAAGCGCTGATCTCGCTCGAGCACGGCATTGATGGCGCGGGTCAGCTCGGTCAGCTCCGGCGGCAGACGGGTCTCTTCCAGCCGCTCCGCCTCGCCATCGGCGACCTTCTTGAGGCGAGCCCGCAGGCGCCGCAGAGGCGCCAGCCCCCAGCTGATCTGCGCGGCAGAGCCGCACACCAAAAGCGATGCCAGCGCGACCAGCGCACCCGCCAGCAGCCACTCGAAGCGCGCGACCTCGGCGTCGACCTCGCTACGACTGGCCGCCACCATCACGTGCAGTGGCTGGTTGCGGCCGGGCAGGCGGATATCGCGCTCGAGGGAGCGCAACACCTGATGGCGCGGGCCCTTGAGGTCACGACTGATGATGACGCCCTTGTCCATGTCTTCCAGCGGCGGCAGGCGTTGGTCCCACAGCGAGCGCGACGTCAGCACATTGCCGTTGCGGTCGGAAATCTGCCAGTACCAGCCCGAATAGGCCTGATCGAAGCGCGGGTCGCCCAGCGAGCGGGTCAGGCCGGGGCGGCCCTTCTCGCGGTCGAACTGGATGGCGGCGATCAGCACCTTCGACAGCGACAGCAGGCGCTGGTCGAAGGCGGTAGTCACGGCGTCACGGAAGCTCCAGGCCAGACCGAGTCCAGTCAGCGGCATGACGATCAAGGCAATGACCAGCGAGCCGCCCAGCAAGCGGCGGCCGACGGACAGTGGCTTCATGCGTCGCTGCCATTCGCCGGCGTCTGTGTCTCGGCGTCCGGATCACGCAGACGATAGCCACGCCCGCGCAGCGTCTCGATGCGCTCGGCACCCAGCTTGCGGCGCAGACGGCTGATCTGCACGTCGATGACGTTGGAATCGGGTTCGTGGTCGCGGTCATAGACATGCTCGACCAGTTCAGAACGGCTGACCACACCGGGCACGGCGTGCATCAGGTGCATCAGCAGGCGCGTTTCCTGGGCGGTCAGCGACACGGGGCGCCCCGCCAGGCTGACGGTACCGCCGTGGGTGTCGCAGGCCAGATCACCCAGCTTGAGCACGGGGTGGGCATGGCCGCGAGAGCGACGCACCAGGGCGCGCAGACGGAAGATGACCTCGGCGGTCTCGAAGGGCTTGGTGACGTAATCATCGGCGCCGGCAGAGAAGCCGGCAGCCTTGTCAGACCAGCGCTCGCGCGCGGTCAGCACCAGCACCGGCACCTCGATGCCGGCCTCTCGCCACTGGGCCAGCCAGCGCGTGCCATCACCGTCCGGCAGGCCGAGATCCAGCACTACGGCATCGTAGCTCTCGGTCTGGATCAAAAAGTCGGCGTCTCCCCCGGTGGTGGCATGCTCGACCAGTACATCGGCCTCCCCCAGGCGCGCCATCAGCGCTTCGGCCAACGGCATGTCATCTTCAACCAGCAATATCTTCATCGATTCTCGGGCTCCTGACGCAAGCGGCGTTCTACCGGTGGCGCAATGGACAATGGCACTAGCATACCGTTCCTCAGGGCCGCCAGGCACCCTCGGCGCCCTTGTCACAGCCTGCGCTGGCACTGCCTGGCCACTGCCTGCCTCGCCTTACTGACTCTCGACCTCGGCATTGGCGCCGTCAGTCACGAGCGGCGCGTCGTCCGTCTCGGGCAAGGGCCTGGTCAGGGGCTCGGACAAGGAACCGCTGCCAGCGCGACGCATGGCATCCAGATTGACGCCGCGCACCTCACGCAGGCTGCCATCCGAGGCGCGCACGGTGAATCTGGCCATCTGGCCCTGTGGCCCGAGCATCTCGACCTCATAGATCAGCTCGCCATGCGTCTCTTCGAGTTCCACCTCGACCACCTGCCCCAGCCAGTCGCGCTCGAGGCTATCGAGCAGCTCGGACAACGAAATGACACGTCCGGCGGCGACTTCGTCGTGCAGGCTGCGCCAGCGCTCGCTGTCACACAGCGCATGCGGCGGCAGTGCCAGTGCTCCGACCAGCAGGCTCCCGAGCCCGAAGCACAGCCAGACATAGCGTTGCCGCCATTGACTGCCACGCGCTGCACGGGCGTCTGGCTGAGCCTTGTGGGGAGTCTGCATGAAGAGGAACCTCGTGAATGACGGCGGGGCTGGTGTGCGCCCAAGGCGGGCGCTTGCGCGTGGCGCTCAATCTAGCAACGGAATGTGCAATCAAACCTGCGTTGGAACAACGCGGACCAACGCTAGAGCAACCACTGACCCTGTGATGCAGAGACTGACAGGAGGCAATGAACCTCAGATGAATTCACGTCTCAGCGTCGCGCAAGGTCGCCTGGCCCACAGTGAGTGCCATGCCCAGCCATCCTTGAGGAGGGTGTCATGTCCCCATCAGCCGCGTCCCGTATTGCTCCCGTTCGTGAATCAGACTCCGCATCCCGGCAGCCGCCGTCCTCGGCCGCAGGTGCCGCCCCGTCACGCTTCTGGCTCGCCAGCCGCGCAGTCCAGCACTGGCGACACGGCCTGGGCGTCAGCGCACTCGGCCTGATGCTGGGTTCGGTTCCCGCCTATGCCAATGGCATCGAGGACCTGCCGGTGCGCCATCAGCTGTCGGCGGCAGAACTCTCGACCGCAGGGCTCTCTGCAAATGGGCCCTCGACCAGCGAGCACTCAGATGACGGCAAGGCGCACGCCATGCTCGGCGATGATGCCGGGGATAGCGCGCTGGACACGGCCGCCACCCGCACAGCCGGTAAGCCTGCGACAGATAACTCTGAGGCCGCGACTACTCAAGGGCTCGCGCCAGAGCTGCTCACGCAGATGATGATCCACGCCAGTCGCAAGGGCATGATGGAATTCAGTACGATGGATATCCGCGACGATCATGTTCAGTTCACGGGCTGGGGGCATAATGGGTGGCAGATGGAACTGGCCATCAATCTCGCCGATGGAGAATTCATCAGCGAAGCGCTGCGCCAGAGTGATTCCGCGCCCGGCGACAAGGCCATCGATGGCGACAGCATGCGCCAGACCTTGAATTTTGCCGCTGTCGACGGCATCAAGAGTGTACAGAGCGTCGAAGTCGCTGCGCACGCCACCCAGATTCACGGGCGCGATGCGCAAGGCAGGCCGCAACGGATGACATTGAACATGCCGCTGCCGGGCAACGCTCTCAACCTCGCCGCCAGCGTATCCATGAATCCGGATTACCGGCCGTGAACTGATCGACCCGCTTGTCCAGCCGCCGTGCCTTGAAGTGGTTCGAGGACTGAACCCGACATCCAGCGCTGGATCAACGCCGAAGCCGCTTGACGGCAACGATGCCAACTTCGATGCTGAACGAGTCAACCGGCCGCCCGATGCCATCAAGCGCCTCATGCAAAAGTGCGTCGCATCGAGCCCCACTTACCCATCCCCCGGCCCAGAGCACGAATGCCCGTTGCGCCGGGAGGGCAATACCCCTGTTTCCTGACCCGATATCCCCGACCACCCACTTTCACCTATCGGGTCATCCTCGCCCGGCCTGACGGCCCGGCTCTATCGTGGAGAAGACACATGCAAGGCCAACAGCACAACACTCTGTGGAACCAGGCTCGCCAATGGCAGGCCAATGCAGGCAACCAACGCCCCTCCAATGGCCTGTCCGGCCTCAAGCTGGTCGCCGCCTGGCTGATCGGTGGCGTGGTCATGATCTTCAGCCTGTTCGCGGCGCTGGTGATGATGGTACTCGGCATCATCATGCTGCCCTTCATCCGCCGTCGCATGAAAAAGCGCATGAGCGAGATGCAGCAGCGCATGCAGGAGGCCCAGGACAAGGCCAGTGGCCGCCAGAACTACTCGCGTGATGCCACGCGTGAAGACGGCAGCAGCACCGAGACGCTGGACGGTGAATACCAGGTCAAGGAATAAGCCCTGACGCCAGAGACCGCTGAGCGTCTCACATTGGCCGACTCGCACTGGCCGATTCGCAATGATCGTCTCGTATTGATCATCACGACGTTCGCCCAAAACACAAAGGCCGCCCCATGGGGCGGCCTTTGTGTTTTGCAGCGTCCTGAAGCTGCCAAGGCAAGCTCCGGCGTCTGACCATCACACCCGATAGACGCTGGCCGTCATCACCTTGGACATCAGGCGCATGGCGCTCTTCAGCGGCCCCGGGAAGCGATGACCACCGGCTTCCAGTGCCCACTGCTCATGATGGGCTTCGTCGATTTCCATCTGGCGCAACACGGCACGTGAGCGCTGATCGCCCTCGGGCAGCGTCTGCTGGTGCTTCGACAGGTGCTCGCCGACCAGCTCTTCGGTCGCGGCCACGAACCCGAGGCTGACCTTGTCATTGATGGCACCAGCCGCTGCACCGAGGGCGAAGCTCGTCATGTAGAACAGCGGATTGAGCAGGCTGGTATTGGCATCCAGCTCGACGAGTCGTGCATCGCACCAGGCCAGGTGGTCGATCTCTTCCTGGGCAGCCAGCTCCATCTGCGTGCGCGTCTCGGGCAGACGCGCCGTGAATCCCTGACCCTGATAGAGCGCCTGGGCACACACCTCGCCGGTGTGATTGATGCGCATCAGGCCAGCGGCGTGCTGGCGCTCTTCGTCACTGATCGCTTCGTCATGGATGTCGCCCGCCGGAGAGGGACGCGACGGCTGGGCGGCATGCGGCACCAGGGTACGCAGTACGGTGTCGAACTGATGGATCAACTGATCGGCGCGGCTGTGATGACGTTGCGCCGAAATGGCATCGGAATGCGGCATGGGAAGACTCCTGCACGGCGTGAGCAATGAGGCCATCTTACGCAAGCCAGCCCGCGACGGTAAGGGGCAGAGTGTCGCCGGACGAGGCCTGACCGGCTCCCTTGCGCCGTGGCTTCCCCAATGCAAAACCGGCAATGCCGTTTTCACGACATTGCCGGTATGCGCCTGTGTGCCGCGCGCTTGTTATCGCTAGCCGCTACCTGCCCGCGAACCGCCGGTACAGGCGCCTGCTCTATGCCGGCTCAGCCAGCCGGCCATGTGAAGCGGCGACCACCCATCAGGTGCATATGAATATGATAGACCGTCTGGCCGCCATCTTCATTGCAGTTCATCACCACGCGATAACCGCCCTCGGCAAAACCGTAGTCCTTCGCCAGTCTGGCGGCGGTGTACTGCAGGCGCCCTACCGTGGCCAGCTGATGCTCCTCGATATCGTTGAGCGTGGCGATGTGCTGCTTAGGGATGATCAACACATGGGTCGGCGCCTGCGGATTGATGTCATTGAAGGCCAGCACCTCATCATCCTCATAGACGATATCGGCGGGAATCTCGCGGTTGATGATCTTGCAGAACAGACAGTCCATGACACCTTCTCCCTTGAAGTGGGGCTGCCCACGGCAGCGTGGCCTGCCAGCGTAGCGCCAGCCGGGCAACAGGCCAAGGGCAGACGCAGGAAAACGCGGGCCAGTTGGCGGACAGGGCAATGTCGCCTTTAGGGAAACAGACTGATTCACCGCTGCCAGTGGGCGAATGAGGAAAACAGTAGGATAATCATTGTTACCCCGCTAACGAGAAGCCGACTGTCATGCCCGTGTTCACTCGCCAAGATTCCTCCCTGCGCAAGGCCAACCCCGAACTGGAGGCCGGCCTTGGTTCTCACGGCGAGACACGAACGGCCACTGTCGGCGCCCCCGCCGTCGATCGCGCTGAGCCTACGCGCGCCGAGAAGGCGCGCGCTGTACTGCGTGCCGCGCCCAGGGTCGCGCGTGTTGACGGCGAGCAGGCCCCGGGCGAGTTCCTGCAGCGTGCCAAGGGCTTTCTCAAGGCCGAGGTCTATATCACGCACCTCAATGGCCAGCCGGTGGTCTGCAAGGATTACCGCCGCTATGCCGGCACGCCGGCGGCATTGGTGGCACGCTGGCTGGTACGCCATGAGCTGAAGATGCTCGAGCGTCTGGGCGACTGGATACACGCCCCCCGCGCCGTGGCGCGCCTGTCACCGCTGTCGCTGGCGATGGAGTACATCCCCGGGCCGTTGCTGAGTGATGCCGCCCTGGATGACGTGACGGATGCCCGCCTCAGTCAGCAGCTGATTCTCGTCGTGCAGCAACTCCATCAGCGTCAGATGGCCCACAACGACATCCGTGGCTCCAACGTCGTGCTGCGCGATGGCGTGCCGGTCCTGATCGACTTCACCTCTGCCGTCCGCCTGCCGCGCCTGCCGGGCACGGCCACTCTTGCGCGCATGATGCGCCGCTTCGACCTGCGTCACTCGCTGAAGCTCAAGCAACGCACCCTCGGCCTGCCGTTGAGCACCCGCGAGGCGCACCTGCTGATCCGCAGTGGCCGCCTGAATCGCACCCTGCGCGCCTGGAAGAAAGGCATCCTGCCACGCCTCAAGGGCCGCAAGCACTGAGCCACCCCAAGCCCAGCCCCCTTCATGTCTCCCGCTAGCGAAACCGCCGCTGCGCCAGCAGACTCTTGACCAGCGGCGTGATGATCAGCTCGATGGCCAGTGCCATCAGCGCGCCGGGCACCACCAGCGTATGCGGGCGCGACATGAACGAGCCCTGGATCATCGCGAGCAGGAACGGGAAGTCGACACTGCCGGGATCGCGGAAGTGGATCACGACCATCGACTCGGCGTCCGTCGGGATATCCTGCGGCTCGAAGGGGTTGGAGGTATCCACCGTCGGCACGCGCTGGAAGTTGATGTGCGTGCGTGAGAACTGCGGCTGGATGTAGCGTACGTAGTCATCCATGCGGCTCAGGATGGTGTCCACCACTGCTTCCTGGGAGTGCCCGCGCAGCTTGGTGTCCCGATCGATCTTCTGGATCCACTCCAGATTCATGGTCGGTGCCACCCCGATCAGCAGATCGACATGACGCGCGATGTCATGCTCCGGCGTCACCAGCCCGCCATGCAGCCCCTCGTAGAACAGCAGGTCCGTACAGTCCGGCAGCGACTGCCATTCGGTGAAGGTGCCGACCTTGTAGCCGGCCTCGATCATGCGCTTGTCTTCGGCATGGATGTAGTGACGATGCGTGCCGGAGCCCTGCTCGCCATATTCGACGAACAGCGCTTCCAGACGATCCAGCTGGTTGGCCTCGACGGCGAAGTGAGACAGCTCGCGCTTGCGCTCCGGCGCCTCCTGAAACATGCGCACCAGCTCGTCACGGGTATAGCGGTGAAAGGCATCCCCATCCACGTAGGCGGCATGAATCGCCTCACGCGAGAACATGCGCTCGAAGGTGCGCATGACAGTGGTGGTACCCGCGCCGGAAGACCCCGTCACGGCGATGATCGGATATTCCCGCGACATCAGTTGGCTACCCGGGACGACATGGCTGAGACGGCCTGCTCGATGGCGGCACTGGCGCGCGCGCTCGGCTCCGCCAGCCCCTGCTCGCCAGCGAACACCAGCCCGACGCGCAGCGTCGCCAGTACCGCGTCATCGCTGACACGCAGCAGGCGGTGATGGACGCCAAGCCCCTTGCCGGACACGCTGTCGATGGCCGTTTCCACCACGAGCGCGTCGCCCAGCCGACCCTCGCCCTGATACTGCACGGCGAGATCCGCGACGATGCTCATCAGCCCATCGATGTTCCATTCGGGGAAGCCCAGCGCCTGCCAGGCCTGGCCCCGCGCCTCGTGCGCCAGGCTGACTACGCTGTCGTGGCCCAGGTGCTGGCCATAGTTGATGTCGCTGACCCGAATCGTCATCGGGTGGCGATGTACCAGGCGGGAAACCGGAAATTCAAGCCGGATACGGTCCATGCAGACTCCTTGTCGGCGAGACAGGAAAAGGGTTCAGGGCGGACGGCGACGCCATCTTTCGACGCCGGTCAGCCTCAAGAAGGAATATAGGATGACTAGGGTTATCGCATGCCCGACACCGACATGACCAGACCCCGACACGATGGTCGTAGGCGCTCAGGGCGTCCAGAGACACCCCAACGACAAGACCCGGCCTGAGGCCGGGTCTTGTCGTGAAGCAGGCATGTCGCAGGGCGATGGCCCGTGCGACTCAGCGCTTTCAGCTATCGCCGCGCTCGCGAGCGATGGCGCGCCAGGCGATGTCGCGACGCACCAGCATGTCCTGCCAGCTGATGGCATCGACGCCTTCATAGGCACGCTCGGTGGCCGCCGCGACGCTGTCGCCCAGTGCGGTGACGCACAGCACGCGACCACCGCTGGTGACGACCTGGCCGTCCTGCTCGGCGGTGCCGGCATGGAAGACCTTGCAGCCGGTCGCTTCGGCAGCGTCGAAGCCACTGATGACATCGCCCTTGCGGTAGCTGGCCGGGTAGCCGCCAGCTGCCAGCACCACGCCGACCGCCGCGCGGGAATCCCACTCGCAGGTCTGGGTGTCGAGACGCCCGTCTTCAGCGGCCAGACACAGCGCGACCAGATCGGACTTCAGACGCACCATGATCGGCTGGGTTTCCGGGTCACCGAAGCGGCAGTTGTACTCGATGATCTTCGGCGCGCCCTGGGCATCGATCATCAGGCCGGCATACAGGAAGCCGGTATAGGGATGGCCTTCGGCCGCCATGCCACGCACGGTGGGCAGGATGATCTCGTCCATCACGCGCTGGTGAACGTCAGCCGTCACCACCGGCGCCGGAGAGTAGGCCCCCATGCCGCCGGTGTTGGGGCCGGTATCGCCTTCGCCGACGCGCTTGTGATCCTGACTGGTGGCCATCGGCAGCACGTTCTCGCCGTCGACCATCACGATGAAGCTGGCTTCCTCGCCGTCGAGGAATTCCTCGATCACCACGCGTGCGCCGGCATCGCCGAAGGCGTTGTCCTCGAGCATGTCACGCACGGCGGCGCGGGCTTCCTCGTCGCTCATCGCGACCACGACACCCTTGCCTGCCGCCAGGCCATCGGCCTTGATGACGATGGGCGCCGGATGGGCCGCCAGGTACTCAAGCGCCGCATCGACCTCCGCGAAGGTCGCATAGTCGCCGGTCGGGATGGCATGACGCGCCAGGAAGTCCTTGGTGAAGGCCTTGGAGCCTTCCAGCTGGGCGGCGCCGGCCGTCGGGCCGAAGCACTTGAGCCCCGCCTCGCGGAAGCGATCGACCACGCCGATCACCAGCGGCGCTTCCGGGCCGACGATGGTCAGCTCGATGGCGTTGTCACGCGCGAAGGCGACCAGCGCATCGAGATCGTCAGCGGCAATCGCCAGATTGGTCAGCTTGGACTCGCGCGCCGTACCCGCATTTCCGGGCGCCACGAAGACCTCCTCGACACGGGATGACTGGGCGGCCTTCCAGGCCAGCGCATGTTCGCGGCCACCGCCGCCGATGATCAGGACCTTCATCTTTTCAACCTTCATGAGCCAGTGAGGATCAGGGCTACCCGCATGGCGCGAGCTACCGAGGAAATATCAGGCTGCGCATTATGGCAGAAAGGCGCCCTGCTCGGGGCGCCCCTTTTCACATCACGATGAATTTATGTGAAAGCTGGATCTGACACGGTGTCACACTCAGCGCCGCTCATCGTCCGGCGGCGTATCCGACTCATCAGGCGCCGCATCCGCATCGCTCGGCTGTGAGCGTGAGGCGTTCTTGCCAGCACCCATGCCAGCGCCCATGGCCTGCTGCCAGAAGCGCAGGTTCTCTTCGGCGACCTCGCGCATCATCTCCATCGGCGAGTGACGCATGGCCTGGGACCACTGCTCCTGCATGCGCTGCTGCTGTTCCATCATCAGCCGCGTGCCCTGCTCCAGATAACCGGCCAGCGGCAGCGGCTTGGCCATCGCGTAGATGCGGATGAACTGCTCCAGCAGCTCGTTGGAGAAGACCTCGGCCTCGCCCTCGCCCTGCTCCTGCTCGATGATGATGGTCAGCAGGATGGTGCGCGTGAGGTCCTCACCGCTCTTGGCGTCCTCGACCTTGAAGACCTCTTCCGCCAGCACCAGGCTGCGCAGGTCTTCCAGGGTCACGTAGCGGCTCTGCTCGGTGTCATATAGGCGCCGATTGGCATATTTGCGGATCACTCGCACGTGTCAGGCTCCTGTCGATTTTTCTTCATTGTGCACTCAAGGGGGGGGACTGCAAGAAAAGGCGTCTCCACGCGTCAGCCATTGACGCCATGCCAACGCTGTCCCCGTCGGGTCAGCATGCACGACATGCTAGAATAACGCCCGCTTGCCGCTGTCTGTAAGCGATGCATCCCGCCCTCCACTGCCCCGGTATTGCCATGAATCTGATTTTGCTCGGCGCTGACGACCTGACCGCTCAGGACCATGCACGTGTCACGGACCCACGCCGCCTGCGCCATCTGCGTGAGGTGCATCGTGCCAGTGTCGGCGACGAGATGACGCTGGGGGTGGAGGGTGGCCTGATCGGCCGTGGCCGCCTGGAGCGACTGGAGGCGGACAGCGCCGAATTCAGCCTGACGCTGGACCGTCAGCCGCCGGCGCCACTCGACGTGCATCTGCTGCTGGCGCTGCCGCGCCCGCGCATGCTGGCACGCTCGCTGGAACACGTCACGGCATTGGGCGTGAAGCACATCACCCTGCTGCATACGCGGCGGGTCGAGAAGAGTTATTGGCAGTCGCCGGAGCTCAAGGAAGACAAGATTCGCCAGCATCTGGTGCTGGGACTGGAGCAGGCGCGTGACACCATCATGCCGACGGTGACCCACGAGAAACTGTTCAAGCCCTTCGTGGAAGACCGCCTGCCAGCACTGATGACGCCAGCATCAGGCACGCCTCCGCGTGGCATCATCGCCCATCCGGGCATGCCGGATGAATGCCCACGCGCCGTCCGCGAGCCGGTGATGCTGGCCATCGGCCCGGAAGGCGGCTTCGTGGACTATGAGGTCGAGAAATTCATGGCGGCAGGCTTTGAAGGGGTGCATCTGGGCGAGCGCATCCTGCGCGTCGAGACAGCCGTCACGGCGCTATTGGCCCGTCTGGGCTGAAGAGCGCCAAGTCATAGCAGCAGGTCATGGAAGCAGCAGGTCATGGATGAGGTGCCACCAGGGCTTGGGTCTTCCCGGACGACTGGCGTGATATCGACACCGTCCGATCACACATCGAAGCCCGCCAGATGCCGCCATTCGCCCCAATGGATGGCGGCGTCGTAATCGAGCAGGCAACGCTCGAACCAGCGCGCGCCCAACCGCCAGTCGCCGCCGCCCTCCAGCCAGACACCGGCCAGATACTTGCGCTCGGACCACGGCAACCAGCCTTCACGTACCAGCACCTGCATGGCCTTGTCGGCCCGGGCATCGCCGGTTCGCCCTTCGCTCCAGCGCGCAAAGGCGGCGTCATTTGCGGCGTCTTCCCGCAACGCGGCGCCATACCAGGCCGCGCGAGCCTCCTCATCCTTGTCACGCAGCATGCGCTGCCAGCACTCACGCTGCAGCACGATGGCCAGCAGCTGCTGATTGATCGCCTCATCACCCGCCTCGCGGCGGCGGGCATCCAGTACCTGCAGAATGCGGCGCGGACTGATGCAACCCAGCGCCAGCCATGCTGCCAGTGGCCATGCATCCGCCGGGCGCGCCATCAATTGCATATCGTCCAGCGTCTTCCCCGCCTCCCGCTGGGGTGCCAGTCCCGTCGGCACACCAGCGCCTTCGGCATCGACAGAGTGCGATCGCTGATAGGACGCCCCTTCGATCGAGTCGTCATCGCCCTTGCCGGCATCTCCCTTCGCCCAGGCCTTGCCCCACAGCAAGGTCGACAGGTATGCGCGGGCGGGTTCCTCGCCACCCTGCAGCTCCGCAAGCCTGGCAGTCGCCGGCTGCCAGGCTTGCGCCGAGCCACAGATGGCATCCAGCGGCGGAAAGCCACGCGAGGCAGAATCGGGCCACGGCGGCAGGGAATAGGGCAGCCCCTGCAAGGGTGACTGCGCCTCGCACAGCGCGCGCCACTGCTCATCGTTCAACCCTGTCGGCAAAGGCTCGTGTTGAGACAGAGCCTCGCGTTGAGAGAGAGCCTCGCGCTGAGGGCGTGCCTGCATGGCGCCGGGCGTCGGCGTCAGCACAGCACAAGGCGGCAGCATCAGGTCGGCCACGCCAGCGTCATCGCCACCACTGGCGCGCAGCACCCGCGAGGCAAGCGCGGCGCAGGTCGTCAGGGCGTCATGATCGCCTGATGCGCCTGTATCAGCAGAGGCCGTGTCACGCAGAGTGAGATCACTGGAGGGAGCCGCACGCTCGTCTACAACGCAGGACGCTTCATGCGCCACACGCAGGCGAGCCGTCTCTTCGCGGGGGGATCTGCCCGGCAGCAGGCGATCAAGCAGAGGGCCATCCAGCAGCTGGCTATCGAAGGCGATCTGGTCAGCAGGATGACAGTGGAGCCGGGTCGAGGCCGGCAGACGCCGTGAGAGCTGCTGCAGGGCGCGGCTGTCTTCCGGCGCGGCGGCGAGGCTGACTTCCAGACACTGGACATCATGCTGGGCGACCTGCGTCAGCACTTCCTCGACGGGGTCCCCGACGCGCACCAGCAGGTCGCTGCCGCGGCGCAGCAGCATGCCTCGCAGATTCATCAGGCTCTGCCACAGCAGGCGCAGACGCGCTGGCCCCAGGCGCGGCAAGCCGTCGCTCGGCGTCAGCCAGCGACGGTCGAAGACATACATCACCAGCATCTGATGCGGGCGACGTGACAGGGGCAGCGCGAACAGCGGGTTGTCTTCCAGCCGCAGGTCGTGACGCAACCACACCAGAGAGGTTTCCGGTGCGTTGCCCGAATTCATGCTGGCGACCTCGTGCATGATGACTCCGTGGAACGTATGGCGTGCAATATTTGTACAAGAAAATCGACATCTTGTACAACACTTCACACGGTACATGTCGCGTTCCGGCGGGTCGGGCATGCGCTGGCGAGGGGTGCAAGTGCGTGATACATTCGAGAGGTTAGGTCACGTTCCATCAATGTTTTCAACAAGATCGCGCAAGTGTCTCCACTCGAACACACACTTGTCATCCAGGGGCTTCAGGAGGAATACGGCCATGCTCGCAAGACATGACATGACCGCACCAACCCGGCATATTCGCCGTCTGCCCGTTGCGGGCAGCCGGGGACGCGCTGCGGACCTCATCCCATCCTGGATGCTGGCACCCCGTGCCGTGCGACTCCCCTTCCTGACGGATCCGCCCCTTGCGACGGTAACGTCATGCCCGGAGCGATTGACGCGCTGAACCCGCGCCAGATCCTCCGTGCAGCCTGAGCCAGCCACTGCCAACCCTTGCTGCCGCGTGACGCATGTCGTGTCTCGCATGGCCCCATGAGAACGTCTTCCTGACAAAGTCTCGTGTGTCCGGCACTTCATCGCGGCAACCTGCAGTGCGCTCGCCTATTCTGTCGGCACCCAGTGGCCGAAACTCCGCCTCCCGATCTCGAAGCTGGCAGTCCGGCCCTGAGCCTGTGTCTGCGCTGCCCACGAATGACGGACTACGTACTACAACAACGACTGGAGCGAGTCTTCCATGACCCTGCTGTTGATCGTGCTATTGCCGTTACTCGGTGCCCTGGTGCCCTTGATGGCCAGAAATCTGCCCCGTGCACGCCTTGCCTGGCTGACCGCGGTGGCGCCTGCCATAGCACTCGGTATCGCCGTCTTCCACCTCGGAGACGTCTTCTCGGGCATGGTGCCCCAGTTCCATCTGCCCTGGATCGCGGAGCTGGGACTCAACCTGTCGCTGCGCTTCGATGGTCTGTCGGGGCTGTTCGTGCTGCTGATTCTCGGCATTGGCCTGCTGATCATCCTCTATTCCCGCTATTACCTGTCGGGCGAGGATTCACTGGCACGCCTCTACAGCTTCCTGATGCTGTTCATGACTGCGATGCTCGGCATCGTGATGGCAGACAACCTGCTGCTGATGTGGGTGTTCTGGGAGCTGACCAGCCTGAGTTCCTTCCTGCTGATCGGTTACTGGTACCAGCTGAGCGAGGCGCGCAAGGGCGCCCGCATGGCCCTGACCGTCACCGGCGCCGGGGGTCTGGCACTGCTGGCCGGTATTCTGGTCATCGGGCATATCGTCGGCAGCTACCAGTTCGATGACGTACTGGCCGCGGCGGACCAGATCCGCTCCCACGAGCTCTATCCGGTCGCGCTGGTGCTGGTGCTGCTGGGCGCCTTCACCAAGTCGGCCCAGTTCCCGTTCCAGTTCTGGCTGCCCCATGCGATGTCGGCACCGACGCCGGTGTCCGCCTTCCTGCACTCCGCCACCATGGTCAAGGCCGGTGTCTTCCTGCTGGCGCGCATGCACCCGGTGCTCGCGGGGACAGACCTGTGGTTCTACATCGTCAGCCTGACCGGTCTGGCCACCCTGCTGTATGGCGCCTGGTTCGCGCTGATGAAGCAGGACCTCAAGGGCGTGCTGGCCTTCTCGACCATCAGTCACCTGGGCCTGATCACGCTGCTGTTCGGCTTCAACAGCCAGATGGCCGCCGTCGCGGGCCTGCTGCACATCATCAACCACGCCACCTTCAAGGCCTCGCTGTTCATGGCCGCCGGCATCGTCGATCACGAGTGCGGCACGCGTGACATCCGCAAGCTCAACGGCCTGTATCGCTACATGCCGCATACCACTGTGCTGGCGATGGTCGCCTCGGCCTCGATGGCCGGCGTGCCGCTGCTCAACGGCTTCCTGTCCAAGGAGATGTTCTTCGCCGAGAGCCTCGATGCCCAGCTGCTGGGCGGTCTGTCGTGGCTGATTCCGGCGCTGGCGACCCTCGGTGGCATCCTGTCGGTGGCCTACTCGCTGCGCTTCATCCACGATGTCTTCTTCAATGGCGAGCCGAAGGATCTGCCCAAGACCCCGCATGAGCCGCCGCGCTACATGAAGCTGCCCATCGAGGTGCTGGTGCTGATCTGTCTGCTGGTCGGTATCCTGCCGTCGCTGGTGATCAAGGACCTGCTGGTCAGTGCCTCCGCCAGCGTGCTGGCCGGACCGGTACCGGACTTCAGCCTCGCCATCTGGCACGGTTTCAACCTGCCGCTGCTGATGAGCGGTATCGCGCTGGCGGGCGGCGTCGCCGTCTATGCCCTGCGCCATCATCTCTATTCCTTCCAGCGCCAGTTCCGCGCCCGCAATGCCTTGCTGGTGTTCGAGGCCAACGTGCAGCGTCTCGTCAAGCTTTCCGAGCGCAGCATGGACAGCTTCGAGAACGGCTCGCTGCAGCGCTACATGCTGTGGCTGCTGCTGACCGCGCTGCTGTTCGTCGGCATCGGCCTGCTGGCCGTGCCGCAACTGGGCGGGGAGCTTGAGCAACAGCCCTTCGATGGCATGCTGCTGACCGGCGCCGTGATCACCGGCCTGGCCGGCCTCGGCACCGCGATCACCCACCGCAAGCGCCTGATCTCGCTGCTGATGCTGTCCGTGGTCGGCCTGATGACCTCGCTGGCCTTCGCGCGCTTCGCCGCACCTGACCTGGCACTGACCCAGCTGGCGGTCGAGGTGGTGACGATGATCCTGCTGATGCTGGCGCTGTTCTTCCTGCCCCAGCGCACGCCCAAGGAATCCAGCGCACGCCGCATCATGCGCGACGTGCTGCTGGCCAGTGCCTTCGGCGTGGTGGTGGCGAGCCTCAACTTCGCCATCCTGACCCGCCCGGTGGAGTCGATCTCCGACTTCTTCATGGCCAATGCGGTCTCCGGTGGCGGTGGCCATAACGTGGTCAACGTGATTCTGGTCGACTTCCGTGGCTTCGATACGCTGGGTGAGATCACCGTACTGGGCATCGCGGGTCTGGCGATCTTCAAGCTGCTCAACCGTCTGCGCCTGTTCATGCCGTCCAGTGACCTGGATGGCCGTGGCTGGTCGCCGGATCGCCATCCGATGATCCTGGCCACCGTTTCCCAGACGCTGCTGCCGCTGGCACTGCTGGTCTCGGTCTACATCTTCCTGCGTGGCCACAATGCGCCGGGCGGCGGCTTCATCGCCGGCCTGGTGACGGCAGTGGCCATCATCCTGCTCTACATCGCGCGTGGCGTGGACTGGACGCAGCGCTGGCTGCGCTTCCCCTATCAGCCCGTCGCGGCGGCCGGGGTGTTGATCGCCGGCCTGACCGGCGCCGGCAGCTGGGTGTTCGGCTATCCGTTCCTGACATCCTCCTTCGGCCACTTCACCCTGCCCGTCATCGGGGAAATCGAGCTGGCCACCGCGCTGCTGTTCGACCTCGGCGTCTACCTGACCGTGGTCGGCGCGACCCTGATGATTCTCGCCAATCTGGGCAAGCTGACGACTCCGCATCGCCCGACCAAGGAGAAGATGTGATGGAAGCCCTCTACGCCACTACCACCGGCCTGCTGGCCGCCTGCGGTGTCTACCTCACCCTGCGCGGCCGCACCTTCCCCGTCGTGGTCGGCCTGACGCTGCTGTCCTACGCCGTCAACCTGTTCCTGTTCTCCATGGGTGGCCTTGCGATGCACGGCAATCCAGCCGTGGTCGGTGCCGGTTCACCAGCGGCTGACCCGCTGCCTCAGGCGCTGGTGCTGACCGCCATCGTGATCGGCTTCGCCATGACGGCCTTCGTGGTCATTCTGGCGATGCGCGCGCGCGGCGATCTGGGCAGTGACCACGTCAACGGCAATCGCCTGGATGATTCGAAAGAGAAAGAGGACACCAAGTGATGCTGCAACACCTGATTGTCCTTCCGATTGTCCTGCCGCTGCTGGTGGGGGCGGGCCTGCTGCTGAGTCGTGCCACCTCACCGATTCTGCGCCGCACGGTCAGCCTGGTGGCCCAGGCATTGATGGTGGCCATCGCCATCGCGCTGGTGGTGCAGGCCGGTGATGGCACCATCCGCTACTACGCGCTGGGCGACTGGCAGCCGCCGTTCGGGATCGTGCTGGTGCTGGATCGCCTGTCGGCGACCATGGTACTGCTCAGCTCGCTGCTGGGACTGCTGGCCTGTCTGTACGCCACGGCGGGCATCGATGAGACCGGCTCCAACTTCCATGGTCTGTTCCTGCTGCAGCTGATGGGCATCAACGGCGCCTTCCTGACCGGCGACCTGTTCAACCTGTTCGTGTTCTTCGAGGTGCTGTTGATCGCCTCCTACGCCCTGCTGCTGCATGGCGGCAGCAAGGCACGCACGCTGTCGGCGCTGCACTATGTGGTGCTGAACCTGATGGGCTCGGCGTTCTTCCTGATCGCGCTGGGTATCCTGTACGGCGTGACCGGCACCCTGAACATGGCCGACATGGCGGTCATCGTCACCACGCTCGATCCGGGCCGTGCCGGCCTGATGGAAGCCGGTGGCCTGCTGTTGCTGGTGGTGTTCGGCCTCAAGGCGGCGATGCTGCCGCTGTACTTCTGGCTGCCACGCGCCTATGCCGCGGCCTCGGCACCGGTGGCGGCGCTGTTCGCGATCATGACCAAGGTCGGTATCTATTCCATCCTGCGCGTCTACTCGCTGATCTTCACCGACAACGCTGGCGCACTGGCGGACCTCGGTCGTGACTGGCTGTGGTGGGCGGGACTCGCCACCCTGGTGGTGGCGATGCTGGGTGTGCTCTCGGCGCGTGATCTGCGCACCCTGGTGGCCTATCTGGTGATGGTATCGGTGGGCACGCTGCTGACGGCGCTGGGCATGAACACGATCGAGGCAGACAGCGCGCTGCTGTTCTACCTGATCCACTCGACGCTGGTCACCGGCGGGCTCTTCCTGCTGGTCGACGTGGTCGCCGGTCAGCGCGGCAAGGCCGGGGCACGCATCGTGCGCTCGCGCCCGCTGCTGCAGGCAGGCCTGCTGGGCGGCCTCTTCCTGATCGGCACCGCCGCCGCCGCCGGGCTGCCACCGTTCTCGGGCGCCATCGGCAAGGCGCTGATTCTCGCCTCGGCGACGCCGGAGCAGCAGATCTGGCTGTGGCCGCTGCTGCTGCTGGCCGGTCTGTGCTCGCTGGTCGCCTGCTCACGCGCCGGTTCCAGCGTGTTCTGGCGCACCAGCAAGGCCGAGCCCAGCGGCGAGCGCACCGGCGTAGCCCGTGGCATCGCCACTGGCGGGCTGATCTCGGCCGCGCTGATGCTGGTCATCTTCGCGGGGCCGCTGGCGAACTGGACCAAGGCCACCGCCGAGCAGCTGTCCAACCCGGCCCCCTATCTTGAATCCTTGCTCGGCAAGGACGCGGCACCGGAAACCGCGCCGCCGCTGAAGGGAGATGTCTCATGATCAAGCCTCGTTCCCGTCTCTTGCCCACGCCGATGCTGTCGGTGCTGCTGTTGATCGTCTGGCTGATGCTGCAGAACAGCGTCGCGCCCGGTCAGATCCTGCTCGGGGCAGTGCTGGCCATCGCGATTCCCATCCTGACCTACCGCTTCTGGGAGCCGCAGCCCGACCTCCAGAAGCCCTGGCGGCTGATCAGCTATTTCCTGCGCGTGATCATGGACATCATCATCGCCAACCTGCAGGTGTCCTACCTGATCCTCAATCCGCGCGCCAAGTTCCGGCCGGCCTTCGTGCGCTATCCGCTGGAGCTTGAGGAGAAGTTCCCGATCACCCTGCTGTCGAGCACCATCACGCTGACACCAGGCACGGTCTCGGCCTATCTGACGCTGGATGGTCGCCATCTGATCATCCACGCGCTGGATGTCGAGGATGAGCAGGAGTTGATCGACGAGATCCGCCAGCGCTACGAGCGTCCGCTCAAGGAGATCTTCGAATGCTAGACATCGCCCTGTGGATCAGCATCGCGCTGTTCGCCGCCTCGCTGGTGCTCAACGTCTTCCGGCTCGCCATCGGGCCGGACCTGCCGGACCGCATTCTGGCGGTGGACACCATGTACGTGAACTCCATCGCCCTGATCGTGCTGTTCGGCATCCAGCTCAACAGCAAGTCCTACTTCGAGGCGGCGCTGTTGATCGCCATGCTCGGTTTCGTCAGCACCGTGGCAGTCTGCAAGTACCTGCTGCGCGGCGACATCATCGAATGACCTGAGCGGAGACTCCCCATGCCCACCTGGTTCTATCCTGTCCTCGAAGGCGTGATCGCCTTCTTCCTGGTTGCCGGCGGCCTGTTTGCCTTCATCGGCTCTCTGGGACTGACGCACCTCAAGGACTTCTACATGCGCCTGCACGGCCCCAGCAAGACCACCACGCTGGGGGTCGGCTGCGTGCTGATGGCGTCGATGATCTATTTCCGCGCCACCACCGGCCACTTCAGCTTTCAGGAAATGCTGGTGTCCATCTTCCTGTTCATCACCGCCCCCGTGACCGCTCACCTGCTGTCCAAGGCGGCGCTGCACCAGAAGCTGGTGGCGGACAGCCGCACACGCAACGTGCCGGAGCGACTCGAAGTCGCCGAGGAGCCGGACGAGGTCAACGCCGAGGCCAGCGAATCCCGCCTGCCGTGATCGTCACTCGGCTCTCGCCAGGCAGGCTCTCATCAAGCGGGGCCAAGCCACGAGAGCAGATTCACGAGCGCTGATTCGCAGGAGCGGATTCACGAACAGCAGGCCAGCAACATGAAAACGCCCCACCAGTGATGACTGGTGGGGCGTTTTCATTTCTCGGGCAATGGCAGTATGACGGGCCTGCTCGTTACCAGCCCTGAGTATGCTGGCGACACAGCGCCTCGAGCAGATCGATATGGTCACTGCGGTCATTGAGCGCCGGAATGTAGCGGAAGTCGCCACCACCGGATTCGGTGAAGTAGCCGCGGTTCTCTTCCTCCAGCTCTTCCAGCGTCTCGAGACAGTCAGCCGCGAAGGCCGGCGAGATGACATCGACGCTTTCCAGCCCTTCACCGCCCCACGCCTTCAGCGTTTCATCGGTGTACGGCTTGAGCCACTCGGCCTTGCCGAAGCGCGACTGATAGGTCATCGCCCACTCATCGTCACCAAGCCCCAGCGCCTCGGCCAGCAACTGGCTGGTGCGCTCGCATTGCGTCGGATAGGGGTCGCCTGCGGTGGCATAGCGCTTGGGAATGCCGTGATAGCTCATCAGCAGGCGCTTGCCACGCCGACCTTCCTTCTCCCAGTGCTCACGCACGCTGGTGGCCAGCGCCGCGATGTAATCCGGGTGGTCGTGATAGTCGCGCACGAAACGCAGCTCCGGCAGATGCGGGCACGGCTTGAGTGCGCGCGCCAGGCGATCGAAGACCGCGGCGGTGGTCGTGCGCGAAAACTGCGGATAGAGCGGCAGGATCAGCATGCGGTCGGCACCGCAGCTGGCGAGCTTGCGCCCCACCTCTTCCATGGTCGGCTTGCCGTAGGTCATCGCCAGTTCGACGGGAATATCCTCGCCCAGTGACTCGGCCAGGCGTGCTTCCAGCGCGGCGCGCTGACGCTTGCCGATGGCCATCAGCGGCGAGCCGTCTTCCGTCCACACCGAGGCGTAGGCCTCGGCCACCTTCTTGGGACGCGTCGTCAACACCAGGCCATGCAGAATCGGCAGCCAGAGCAGACGCGGCAGGTCGATCACGCGCACATCACCAAGAAACTCCGCGAGGTAACGGCGCACCGCCTTGGGGGTCGGGGCATCGGGGGTGCCGAGATTGACCAGCATGACGCCAAAACGCGGGGTACTCATGGATGATGGACTCCTGACTAGGGGCAAGAAGAGAGGTAAAGCGGCAGCGTATCCACTTTCACCGCAGCGCAGCCAACTTCACGACAGCGCAGTCATATTACCAGCTCGCCCTGTGCGTGAGGGATGAAGTTATACTATCATCACGATTTGTATAGCTTTAAGACAATTATTGTCACAACCCCTCCGGAGTCCTCGTGCCCGATACCACTCCCGCTACCCTGCGCCTGGCGACGCGTCATGACTTGGCGCGGCCATTGGTGCTGATCCTCGGCGACCAGCTCAGCCATGAGCTGGCAAGCCTCAAGCAGGCACCCGCCGACAGCGTGATCGCCTTCTGCGAGGTCGAGGAGGAAGGCCGCTACGTGCCGCACCACCCGCACAAGATCGCGATGATGCTGGCCGCGATGCGCCATCACGCCCAGGAACTCAGGGAGTGTGGCTGGCAGGTACATGAAAGCCGACTGGAGGACCCGGACAACCTCCAGCGCCTTGCCAGCGAGGCAGAGCGTCTGGCCGACCTGTATCAATGTGATGGCGTGCTGGTGACCCGCCCAGGCGAGTGGCGGCTGCTGGACGACTTTCTGGCGCGGCGCGAGGCCGGCAGCGTGCGCTGGGAAGTCCTCGAGGACACACGCTTCTTCACCACGCCGGCAGCCTTCGCCGGCTGGGCCGAGGGCCGCAAGCAACTGCGCATGGAGTACTTCTATCGCGAGCAACGCCGTGACACCGACCTGCTGATGGAAGGCAGCGAACCCGCCGGCGGCAAGTTCAACCACGACCACGACAACCGCGAACCGATTCCAGACGACTTCCACGCCCCACCGCCGCCGGTGCATGCCCATCACGAAGATGCGACGACCAGCGAGGTACTGGCGCTGGTCGCGGCGCGCTTCGGGGAGCAGGCCAGTGACAAGGAACGCCACTTCGGCAGCCTCGAGAACTTCAACTGGGCCGTCAACCGCGCCCAGGCTCGCTCTGACCTCGCGCATTTTCTCGATCACTGCCTGGCGGACTTCGGCCGCTATCAGGATGCCATCGAGGACAGCGATCCCTTCCTGTTCCATTCACGCCTGTCTGCCGCGCTCAATATCGGGCTCTTGAGCCCGCAGGAGGTCTGCAGCGCAGTGGATGCTGCCTGGCGGCGCGGCGAGGTGCCGATCAACTCGGCGGAGGGGTTCATTCGTCAGATACTCGGCTGGCGAGAATATGTGCGCGGCATCTACTGGACGCGCATGCCCGGCTACAAGCGCGAGAACCGGCTGGAAGCCAGCCGCAACCTGCCGGAATTCTTCTGGACGGGGGACAGCGGCATGCGCTGTCTGGATCAGGCCATCGCCAGCACCCGCGAGCATGCCTACGCCCACCATATTCGTCGCCTGATGGTCACGGGCAACTTCGCGCTGCTGTGCGGCGTGAAGCCCGAGGCGCTATGCGACTGGTATCTGGCGGTCTATGTGGACGCCTGTGAATGGGTCGAGCTGCCCAATACGCTGGGCATGGTGCTGCATGCCGATGGCGGCCTGATGGGCTCCAAGCCCTACTGCGCCTCGGGCAAGTACATCGACCGCATGTCCAATCACTGCGACAGGTGTCAGTACTCGCCGAAGAAGGTCACCGGCCCGCATGCCTGCCCGTTCAACAGCCTCTACTGGCACTTCATCGAGCGCCATCGCGAGGCATTGTCACGCAATACGCGCATGTCACTGGTCTACGGCAGCTGGCGACGCATGAAGGACGACAAGCGCGAAGCCCTGCTGCAACAGGCCGACGCCTTTCTGGCTCGCCTCGACAGCGCCGCGGACTATGGCAGTGATGCCCATCGCGCCGGTTACTACGCCGCACCCTCCAGTCTCACGACCGACAAGGAATCCTCATGAGTCGCATCTGGCAAGCCAGCGCACCGGTCACGCTCTATCACGATGGCAAGTGTCCCCTGTGCCAGCGCGAGGTCGCCTGGCTGGCCAGGCATCCCGGGCGGGAGCGGGTCAGAACGGTGGATATCCGTGCACCAGATTTCTCGCCTCAGGCGCTGGGCTTGAGCTTCGAGACGATGATGGGACGTCTGCATGTGCAGGACGCACGCGGGGAGTGGTATGTCGGCATGGATGCCAGCCGAGCACTCTATGCGGTACTCGGCTACCGGCGCCTGGTGCGCCTGTCGCTGCTGCCGGGCCTGCGCCCGCTGATGGACTTGAGTTACCGCTTCTTCGCCCGCCATCGCGAGCGCATTGGCCGCTGGGTGCCTCAAAAGCACACCTGAGCCAGGAGGCGCGGGCTCAGAAGCTCAACGGGATACGCGAGTTCAAGGGTTGATGGTACTGTGGCGGGCGGCCGATCATCTCGTCATTGGCGACCTGCGAGACCAGCCACGCCCGTGACATCCCGCCCCGCTTGAGCTCGCTGTAGACATCCTCCAGCGAGCGGAACAGCATCGGCTTGCCGCGCTTCATCAGCAGCTCACTGCGCTCCTCCTCTTCTTCGCCGGCGGCTTCCAGCACCAGCTGGACCTGATAGAAACGACTGGCGGCATGACTGATCACACGCGCCTCCAGTGCAGGGTATTCGGCCATCAAGGATTGCAGATTGCTGGTAAAGATGGCGGACGGCGTGAAGATGCTGGCGGTTCTGGACATGTAAAGACTCCTGCGCATCCAGGGGACTGCGCATGGTAAGGCCGTAAGACGACGACGTGGTACAAGGATAGCCCGTGAAAACAGGGGCTGGGCGACTCAGGCATCCGAGCAGCCCGACACTTCAGGATGAACTTCAAGGCTTCACGCCAGACTGATGGCCAGCGATGACAGTCATGGGGCAGGCGGATGACGATTGAGTGACTCGCAGGCAGAGATCACTGCACTGGTGAGGCACACGCCTCGATGACTCGCCCGGAGTCCCGCGCCTTGGCCTCGCTCTTGAGCTCGCTCCAGCGCGCGGCGATCCGGGTCGTCTCGCACCCGGCAAGACCATGCAGCGCTACCAGTGACAGTCGCGTCAGCGGAAAGAAGCGCGTGGTGCCGAAGCGGTCGTGGCCCTGAAAGCCTCCCGCTGCCAGCACATCGGCCGGATACAGGCTGGCGACCGCATGCTGGAATGCCGACTGCAGGCCAGCCAGACGTTGCTCGAGCGCTGTCAGGCGCAGTGCCCGGTGAGATTCGGTCATGCACAGCGTCATCACGAAATCATCGCCGCCGACATGGCCGAGAAAGTCACCCTCCTGCAGCGCATCGCGCAATACCGTCGCCAGCGCCAGCAACATGCGGTCGCCCTGCGCGTGGCCGAAGCGGTCATTGAAGGGCTTGAAGTTGTCGAGATCCAGATAGATCGCGGCCCATTCGGCACTGCGCGCGTTGCGGTCCTCTCGCAAGTCCTCTCGCAAGCCCTCGCCCAAGCCCGCTCCAGCCACGCACTCGAGCAACTGACGCTCGATCGGCCCGTTGCCCGGCAGGCGCGTCAGTGGGTTGGCCTCCTCGGCGCTCGCCACCTGCAGCTCCGTAATGATGCGCAGCAGATCCAGGGTGCGTCCCAGTCCCTGATAGCGCCCGCCCCGCGTGATGATGAAGTCCTCATCGCGATCACTGCCTTCGCGGCCGGTCACCTTGGCCGAGACGCGCTCCAGCGCTTCATCTGCCTCGACGCGCAGCGGACTGGACTGCATGACCTCGTGGATCATACGACGCGCATGCAGTTCCGGCCCGAAGCGCTGGCTCAGCAGCCCCAGCAGGCGATGGCGGATGATCAGGCCCACCGGTCGTTGTTGCTCGTCCACCACGGCCAGCGACATCACCTCCTGCTCGGCATGCAGACGCTGGGCGACCTCATTGACGGTGACATCCTGCTGCACCGGCGTCACGGCGCGCGCCAGACTGCCGATGCTGCGGCCAGGCGGCGGGCGCTGCTGCAGCCTGCGACTCAGCTGGCGCAGATGCCGGTCGAGCGCAGCGCGCTGGCCAAGCGGGTCGGCCTCGGCTGGCGCGAACAACCAGCCCTGCAGGTAGTCGGCCCCCAGCTGGCGCACGCATTCCATTTCCGCCTCATGCTCGATACCCTCGGCGATCACCTGACTGCCACTGCCGTGGGCGATATCGATGATCGAGCGCACGAAGCGCCGCTTGAGCGGGTCGGCATGGATGCCACTGATGAAGTGACGGTCGATCTTGACGAAGTCCGGCTGCACCGACGACCACAGCTTGAGGCTGGCATAGCCCTCCCCGAGATCATCCAGCGCGATGGCGAAGCCCATCGATTGATAGTGGCTGACGGCTTCCCGCATCAGCGCCGAATCCAGCCCCGGCGTCTGCTCGGTCAGCTCGATCACCACCTGATGCGGACGCAGGCCGAAGCGCCGCAGCAGGCGACGCGTCAGGCCGGGCGAGTGGGCGCCATCCAGCAGCACATCGGGAGATACGTTGATGAACAGCCGCTCCGTCAGGCCCAGCATCGACCATTGCTCGAGCGCACGCTCGCGACACAGGCTGTCGAGCTCCACCAGGCGGCCGTGCTCGCGCGCCGCCGAGAACATCGTCAGCGGTGAGGCCAGCGGCCCCGCGGCATTCCCGCGCGCCAGCGCCTCATAGGCGAAGACCTCACGACCATTGGACGACACGATGGGCTGGAAATGCATGCTCACCTGGCGCAGACGCAACAACGCCTCCAGTGCATGACGGGATTCGACGACAGGCTGGCCATGAGCGGCTTGCAGGGACGGGGATGGGAGCATGTCAGAATCTGAACATGCTGATATGACAGAGGGATGACAAAGGTGCCGCGCGGCGCATGAGGCGCCTCATCCGACAGAGGGGATGCCAGACGTCAGATCGACTAACTCGATATACCGACTATCTCGATCAAAACAGGATCACGCCATGCCGGCCTGGCAGCCGCCATGGCGTGATCCTCAAGCGCCAGGGTGACGCTTACAGCGAGTTGGGGTCGATGGCCTTGCCGAGGGAGTTGCGGTCGATCCACTTGCCCGCCTTGGTCTCCTTGTAGCGGAAGACGACCATGTCGCCGGCTACCACCGGCACTTCACTGTCTTCGGTCTGGTAGCTGTAGCTCTCACCTTCCACGACCAGCGTGAAGCGGTAGAGGTCCGGCATGCCCAGCCATTCCTTGAAGGGCCCTTCACGCTCCAGGCTCTCCAGCGTGCCGCGGCCCTGCAGCTTGGGGGTACGTGCGCGTCCGCGCCCAAATCCACCTGCCATGCTATCTCCTCCCCGTCAGTGCGGGTCTTGCGAGGCAACGGCGATGCCGCCGCCCGGGTACATGATTGACGCGCGTACGCATCACGTTATTCAGCGAAGGCCTGGCCATAACTGTCGGGCGCCAGGTCCTCGAAACGGGTGTACTTGCCGATGAAGGCCATGTGAACGGTACCGATGGGGCCGTTACGCTGCTTGCCGATGATCAGCTCGGCCAGTCCCTTGTTGTCGGGATTGTCCTTGTTGTAGACCTCATCACGGTAGACGAAGGCGATGACATCGGCATCCTGCTCGATGGCGCCGGATTCACGCAGATCCGACATTACCGGGCGCTTGTTGGGGCGCTGCTCAAGCGAGCGGTTCAGCTGCGAGAGCGCCACGACCGGGCAGGCGAATTCCTTGGCCAGGCCCTTCAGCGATCGCGATATCTCGGAGATCTCGGCGGTACGGTTCTCGGAAAGTCCCGGCACCTGCATCAGCTGAAGGTAATCGATCATGATCAGGCCGATGCCGCCATGCTCACGCGCCATGCGTCGACAGCGCGAGCGCATCTCGTTGGGCGACAGCGCCGCGGTGTCATCGACGAACAGCTGCTTGTCCTTGAGCAGGTTGACCGCCGAGGTCAGGCGCGGCCAATCCTCGTCTTCCAGCTGGCCGGTACGCACCTTGGTCTGGTCGATGCGGCCCAGCGAGGAGATCATGCGCAACATCAGCGATTCGGCGGGCATCTCCATCGAGAACACGGCGACCGGCTTGTCGCCGGAGACCACGGCATGCTCGACCAGGTTCATGGCGAAGGTGGTCTTGCCCATCGAGGGACGGCCGGCAATGATCACCAGATCCGACGGCTGCAGGCCGGAGGTCATGTCATCGAGATCACGGAAGCCGGTCGACAGGCCCGTCATCTGGCCCTTGAGATTGAACAGCTCATCGATGCGGTCCACCGCGCCGGTCAGCAGCTGACTCATGCCCTTGGGGCCACCGCTCTTGGGCCGCGACTCGCTGATCTGGAACACCAGGCGCTCGGCCTCGTTGACCAGCTCATCGGCATCACGGCCCTGCGGGCTGAAGGAGCTCTCGGCGATCTGGTTGGCCGCCTGGATGAGCTTGCGCAGCGTGGCGCGCTCGCGAACGATGTCGGCATAGGCCTTGATGTTGCTGGCCGAGGGCGTGTTGCGCGCAAGCTCAGCGAGGGTCGCCAGCCCGCCGACCGACTCGAGCTGGTCACGACTTTCCAGCAGCTCGGACAGCGTCACCACATCCAGCGGGCGGCTGCCGCCGACCAGCTGAGACATGGCGTTGTAGATGAGACGATGCTCATAGCGATAGAAATCGTCGGCCACCAGCCGCTCGGAGACGGTATCCCAGGCGCTGTTGTCCAGCATCAAGCCGCCAAGCACCGACTGCTCGGCCTCCAGCGAATTGGGCGGCACCTTGAGCGCTGCCGTCTCGCGATCCTGATCCTGAATCTCGCTCATGCCTGGCTGACTCCTGCTGATGACTGACATGCCCGCGGGGGCTTCTAGTTTCACGCATTGACGCAAGCCTGCCAACCGCCGCGCCCACGCCGAAGCCTCTTCCTGACGGGGGCAGGCATTCTACCGGATTTTGTGCGTCATCGCCTCGCCGGCGACCAGTCAAATGCCACGCCGACAACAAATCGCGCCCATGAAAAAACCGCCTTCGCATCGAGGATGCAAAGGCGGCTTGGGTACCGCAGCAGTCGCCACACCGGATCACCGGCCAGCCACTGTAAATCAGCGATTACTCGCCGACCACGACCACACGGACAGTGGCAGTCACTTCAGCGTGCAGCTGCAGCACGATGTCGTATTCGCCAGTGTTGCGCAGCGGGCCTTCCGGCATGCGGACTTCGCTCTTGGCGATGTCGATGCCAGACTGGGCGATAGCTTCGGCCAGATCACGCGGACCGATGGAACCGAACAGCTTGCCTTCTTCGCCAGCTTTGGCGACCAGGGACAGTTCGATTTCGTTCAGCTGAGCGGCACGCGCTTCAGCTTCGGTCTTGCGCTCTGCAACCTGTGCTTCCAGCTCAGCGCGCTGAGCTTCGAAAGCTGCCTGGTTTTCAGCAGTGGCCGGAACTGCCAGGCCGTACGGCAGCAGGTAGTTGCGACCGAAGCCAGCCTTGACGGAAACCTGGTCACCCAGGTTGCCCAGCTTGCCAATCTTGTCGAGCAGAATGACTTGCATCTCGTAAACCTCTTATCGATGACTGCCGGCGAGACGTGCGCGAAAATCCGCAAAGACGTCCACAAGCGCCAACAGCAGCAAAATCAGAATCGTGGGCCAGGTGGTCAGCATCATGAAATAGACGCCGACGAGCCATAACCCGCTCATCCCCTTTAACCCGATGTAACCATGTACCAGGGCAATGCCCGCCACCAGCAGCGGTATCCAGATCAGCAGGAGCACTGCAGGCACATTGAGCAGTACGCCAATGATCCCGCAGGCTGCCAGTATCAGGATTTCGGGCAAACTCAGCCGAAAGGCATGGAATTCGCTGCGAAACCCACCCGGATTATAGAGCCCGGACTGCCAACTGCGCGCCAGGGCCAGACAGCCCGTAGCGGCCAGCAGGACCACCAACCCGGTAATACCACCGATGACCAGCCCTGCGAGCTGTTCAGTCGGCACACCTTGAGCGGCAAAGTCGTTCAAGCGTGCGTCAAGCTCAGGGGCATTCTTGCGAATGCTCTCAAGCAGTGGACCGGCTCCGCCTGGTGGCAGGAATATCCCGGACTGCACCATCAGTGCCGCCGTCAGGCTGGCGCCTATCAGCGCCTCACCCCATCGCACGCGAGCGCGTAACAGGGTTGCCATCAGGGTGACCAGCAATACGGTTGCCAGAGGCACCGGATCGCCTTGTACCCACCACCAACCGGCCGGAACGGCGGCGGCGATGACTACGGGTGCGGCAGGCGCAAGGCCACGCCGAAGCGTGACCAGCGCACTGATGGCGGCACTGAACCAGAAGAACCAGGGCACGATTCCCGTCAGCAATGCAATCGCGATGCATTGCAGGGGGCCGCGCATGGCCCAGCGTGCCAGTGCCAGCATCATGGTGTCGCCTTACTGGTGGCTGTCGCTGTACGGCAGCAGAGCCAGGTAGCGAGCACGCTTGATGGCAGTCGCCAGCTGACGCTGGTAGCGTGCCTTGGTGCCAGTGATACGGCTCGGGACGATCTTGCCGGTCTCGGTGATGTAAGACTTCAGGACTTCGATGTCCTTGTAGTCGATCTGCTTCACGCCTTCAGCGGTGAAGCGGCAGAACTTGCGACGACGGAAAAAACGTGCCATTGCAATGACCTCCTGGGGGTGCGGTATCAGTTAGCGTCTTGAGCTTCGGATTCGTCACGCTTGTCTTCGCGACGCGGACGCTTCTCTTCAGCCGGCTTCATCATCGGAGACGGCTCGATGGCCGCTTCCTTTGAACGCACAACCAGGTTACGGATGACGGCGTCGTTGAAACGGAAGATGGTTTCGAGTTCTTCGACCACCTCACCGGTAGTTTCGACGTTCATCAGCACGTAGTGGGCCTTGTGGATCTTGTTGATCGGGTAGGCCAGGTGACGGCGACCCCAATCTTCCAGACGATGCACAGTACCGCCGGCTTCGGTCACGATGGAGGTGTAACGCTCGATCATGGCCGGAACCTGTTCGCTCTGGTCCGGGTGGACCATGAACACGATCTCGTAGTGACGCATGGCTTGGCTCCTTTCGGTTTGACAGCCCCCACGGCGCGTCTCGGGCCGGGAAGCAAGGAGTGGAGTGATTACTACGGTTGTGCCATTCAGACCCGAAGGCCACGAAAGACGCGCACGGGCGAGGACAGGTGCCCCCATGCCGCGCATTCACTGCAGACTGCACTTCACAGAACCGCAGTATTGTAGAGAGGAGTCAAGGGCTTGGCAAGCGGCCCGTGAAAGACAGCCAGCCCCGTTCCGCCGGCCGTCTCTCTCTTGCCACTCTCTTGCCACTCTCTTGCCACTCTCTTGCCACTCTCTTGCTTCTACCCTGCCCCTCCCCTGACTATCCCCTGCCGACAATTGCCTCAGCCGCGGCGCTGACGCACGGCCTCGAACAGGCAGATGCCCGCGGCAACCGAGACATTGAGGCTGGAGACGCTGCCCGCCATCGGCAGCTTGATCAGGCTGTCGCAATGCTCGCGGGTCAGGCGACGCATGCCCTTGCCCTCGGCACCCATCACGATGGCGACCGGGCCGGTGAAATCGGCTTCGAAGGCCATGGATTCGGCTTCGCCCGCTGTGCCCAGCACCCAGACACCGGCTTCCTTCATGGCGTCCAGCGTGCGGACCAGGTTAGTGACCTGATAGACCGGCACCACTTCCGCGGCCCCACAGGCCACCTTGCGCACGGTCGCGTTCAGTGAGGCCGACTTGTCCTTGGGCACGATGACGCCATGGGCGCCCGCGGCATCGGCACTGCGCAGGCAGGCGCCGAGGTTGTGCGGATCCGTGACGGAATCCAGTACCAGAAACAGCGGAGCTTCTGCGTGGGACCAGCCATCGAGACGCAGCTTGAGGCCGGTCTCGTTCTCGGTGGCCAGCGGCGCACACAGCGCGACCAGCCCCTGATGGGCGCCACCACCGACGGCCAGTGCATCCAGCTCTTCGCGCCCCTTGAGGGTGACGCGCGAGCCGGCGGCACGCGCCTGCTCGATGATCTCGCTCAGGCGCAGCTCGGCCTCGCCCGCCTGCACCCATAGTTCGCTGGGTGCGCGGTCACGTGCCAGCAAGGCTTCCACGGCGTGCACGCCATAGACGGCTTCCAGGCCACCGGGAATCTTCGGCGCGGCGGCGCGAGCGCCACCCTTGCGTGCCCCGCCACGCTCATGACGCTGAGCGCCGCTGCGCTCGCCTCGGGATTGCTCACTTCTGGCGTGGCTAGCACGCTCGCCGGCGGGCTTGCCGCGGCCGGGCTTGCGCCCCTTGTCCTGACTCATTGTGCCTTCCTGACTGATGACCCGACGGGCCCTGTCACATTGACGGAAACTGAGCTGCCGCCGACGCGACAGCCTTGAAATCGTGCAGTCTGACAACTGCCCAACGCATCAGCCCCGACCGGAGCCGGGGCTGATGCAGTGACGCGCGAGGAGCCGAGCCGAAATCAGCTACGGCCGTTACCGCGACGCCCGCGCGAGCGCGAACCCCGCTTGCGCGACGGGTCGTCCTTGCCTGCGGCCCCCATCGGCGCGACCGGCGCGAATGGGCTGTCGGCGGCTTCCGGGCCACTCGGCACGGCCGGACGCGCCGCAGCCGGCGCCTCGGCGGCGGGCTGCTGCTCATTGCCAGCGGCGGCCTTGCGCTCTCCACGGCCCGAGCGATCACTGCGCTCACCGCGCTCCCCGCGCGGCTTGCGCGGCGGACGCTCACCTGCCGGCTTTTCGGCCGCAGCCGCGTTGCCATTGCCTTCCTGACTGACTTCCTCGGTCAGGGACTTGAGGCGTTCGCGCTCACGCTTGCCGGGACGTCCCTTGGCGGCGGCTTCCTTGCTGGCGGCGGAACCGCTCTTGCCGGCTGCCGGCTTGTCGCCTTCGCTGCTGCGTGCCTTGCGTGGCTTGCGCTTGGGACGCGGCGTCGGGTCACTGAGCATGAAGTCGATCTTGCGCTCATCCATGTCGACACGGGCCACCTGGACGGTGACGCCATCGCCGAGACCATAGCTGACGCCGGCACGCTCACCCTTGAGGCGATGCTTCTCGGCCTCGTAGTGATAGTAGTCGGACGGCAGCGAGGAGATATGCAGCAAGCCTTCGACGTAGTAGGCATCCAGACGCACGAACAGGCCGAACTGGGTGACCGCCGCGACGGTGCCTTCCAGCACTTCCCCGACCTTGTCCTTCATGAACTCGCACTTGAGCCAGTCGTTGACGTCACGCGTCGCCTCATCGGCGCGGCGCTCGGTCATCGAGCAGTGCTCACCCAGCTCGAGCATCTGCTCGAAGGTGTACGGGCACCACTTGGTCGGGCGCTCGGTCACGGCATCTTCGGCGCGCAGCACGGTGTCGGTCTTGCGCGGACCACGGATGACGGAACGAATCGCACGGTGCACCAGCAGATCCGGATAACGACGGATCGGCGAGGTGAAGTGCGCGTAGGCATCGTAGGCCAGACCGAAGTGACCTTCGTTCTGCGGCGAGTAGACCGCCTGGGTCATGCTGCGCAACATCACGGTCTGGATGATGTCGAGGTCCGGACGCTCGGCGATCGAGGCACGCAGTGCCTGGAAGTCCTTGGGTGCCGGCTCGTCGCCGCCTTCCAGCGTCAGACCCAGCTCACCCAGGAAGGCGCGCAGGTTGTTCAGACGCTCCGGTGCCGGCTGCTTGTGGACACGATAGAGGGCCGGGAGATCGTGCTCATCCAGGAAGCGTGCCGTCGCGACGTTGGCCGCCAGCATGCATTCCTCGATCAGCTTGTGCGCGTCGTTGCGAGTACGCGGCACGATCTGCTCGATCTTGCGCTCATCGTTGAACAGGATCTGCGTTTCGGTGGTCTCGAAATCGATGGCACCGCGCTTGTCACGCGCCTTGCGCAGCACGCCATACAGCGCGTGCAGGTTGTGCAGCGACGGCAGCAGTTCATTGTACTGCTGGCACAGTGCCTGACCTTCCTCACTTTCCGGGTCGGTCAGCATGGTGCCGACCTTCTCGTAGGTCAGGCGAGCATGTGAACGAATCACGGCTTCGAAGAAGCGATAGTCGAGCATCTCGCCACTGCTGGCAGAGATGGTCAGTTCACAGACCAGCGTCAGACGATCGACATGCGGGTTGAGCGAGCACAGACCGTTGGAGAGCAGCTCCGGCAGCATCGGCACGACCTGACCCGGGAAATACACCGAGTTGCCGCGCACATAGCCTTCCTGATCCAGCGGACTGCCGCCACGCACGTAGTGGGAGACGTCGGCGATGGCGACCAGCAGCTTCCAGTTGCCATTGTCGTCCTGCCAGGCACAGACGGCGTCATCGAAGTCCTTCGCGTCTTCGCCATCGATGGTGACCAGCGGCGTCTCGCGCAGGTCGATACGGCCCTTCTTGTCTTCTTCCAGCACCTCGGCGGAGATGGTCGAGATCTGGTCTTCGACTTCCGGCGGGAATTCACTGGGGATATCGTGGGAACGGATCGCGATATCGATTTCCATGCCCGGGTCCATGCGCTCACCGAGCACCTCGACCACTTCCCCCACCGGCTGCACGCGTGTGGCGGGCTGCTGAGTGATGCGCACGGACACCACCTGACCGTCCTTGGCACCATTGGCCACGCGGTTGGGGATGATGACTTCCTGCGCGATGCGCGAGTTCTCGGGAATCAGCACACCGAAGTCCGGCTCGGACTGACGATAGATGCCGACCAGGGTCTGGGTATTGCGCGCCAGCACCTCGACGATGGTGATCTCGTCGCGGCCACGACGATCACGGCCGCTGACGCGAGCCAGCACCTGATCGCCATGGAAGACGCGACGCATCTGGCGCGGCGGCACGGCGAGGTCCGGCTTGACGCCATCTTCGCGCGCCAGGAAGCCGAAGCCGTCGCGATGACCGACGACGCGGCCACGGATCAGGTCCAGCTTGTCGATCAGGGCATAGGCACCGCGACGATTGCGCAGCACCTGACCATCACGCTCCATGGCATTGAGGCGACGGCGCACAGCTTCCTGCTGCTCCTCGTCCTCGAAACCGAGCATGCGGCTCATGTTCTCGTGGGTAATGGGCTTGCCATACTCTTCCAGCTTGTCGAGCAAGAACTCTCGGCTGGGGATGGGCTTGTCGTACTTATGGGCTTCGCGTTCCGCGTGCGGGTCGTCGCTGAGCGTCCATTGGGTCATTAATCAGGATTCCTTGACGATGAATTCGAGACGGGCAGCGATCGCGGCACGGAATGACAGGTTGTCTCTCATCCGCGCATTATAGCCTCTACCCTTGGGCCGACCCAACCATTCCCCGCCACTCATCACGGCGGAGGGGCCATTCAGTGCTCTCAATGGCGGCCCGGGGCCTGACTCTCAAGTCTGAAAGCTCGCCAATTGATGAGCTTCACCTGTCTGTTCTCTCTCTGCCCTCTGTCTGCCCCCTGTCCGTCCTCATGAAGCGAGAGAGGCTTTCTGCGGCTCGCTCAGCAGGACATGAAAGAAAAAGCTTGCATTCCCGCAGTACATCCGTATTATTCGGCACCACTTGCCCAGATGGCGGAATTGGTAGACGCGCTAGCTTCAGGTGCTAGTGTCCGTATGGACGTGGAGGTTCAAGTCCTCTTCTGGGCACCAATTTCAGGTTTCATGTTGGCGTGACACACGTTAAGATGGATACCAGAAAACGGGTAAAGCATTTAAGTTTCAACAACTTGACTGCTGATCCGGGTCTGCGGACCGAAACGAGTTCTGATGTCTGCCCAGGTGGCGGAATTGGTAGACGCGCTAGCTTCAGGTGCTAGTATCCGTAAGGATGTGGAGGTTCAAGTCCTCTCCTGGGCACCACGGACGTCAGACTCACAACGAACGACCCCTGTATCGCGCTTCGCCCAGATGGCGGAATTGGTAGACGCGCTAGCTTCAGGTGCTAGTATCCGTAAGGATGTGGAGGTTCAAGTCCTCTTCTGGGCACCACGATACGCACTCGAACAGGGAACATGGCATCCACTACCAAGGATTTCATGCTCGTTCAGCTGCAAGACTCAGCTCTTGAGACTTCAGCACACAACTTGATGCCCAGATGGCGGAATTGGTAGACGCGCTAGCTTCAGGTGCTAGTGTCCGTATGGACGTGGAGGTTCAAGTCCTCTTCTGGGCACCATCAAGTTGATATCCGATGCATCCTCGCAGCGCCTGCTGCTCACATCGCGATACTCCCTCTCGCAATATCCTGACTGACTTACCCTCTTGTTTTGCTCAGACCCACAGCGCCATGCGTTGTCTTTCGCATGTCTCGAAGAAACATCTCCCTCCTCATGTGCAACTTGTCCACACCCATTACTACGCTTGGCATTGTGGATAACTCTTTTCAGCTGCACTCCTTTTTCCGTCGGCTCCTGTCCGCCGAACTCCTTCAGTACGTTCCTGTCAGTCGGGCCTTGGCTATAGCTCAGTAACGTGATGGCGTACGACTGAAACTGTCGACCTGCCAGCCATCGCGCACGACTTGCGCCTCGAGGCGCTGCTCGACGTCATCGGGGAGCTCGTGGAAGAAGTCCAGCCCTGTCAGAGACTCGATGCGATCGATGCTGACCAGAAAACGATCCAGCGGCTCATCTCCCCTCACCTGCTGCGGAAAGAGAAAGGCCAGCGCGCGCGGTGCCTGCCGACCCGAGCTGGGCGAGATGATGATCTTGTAGAAGGCATCGGGAATCTCGATCAGATTGGGCAGCCGCTCGATACTGCCGCTGAAGACCGGTCCTGCCGTGATCCACAGCGCGCCTTCGCGCGGTAGGATGTTGTCCATGATGGCGGCTTCCAGCCGTTGCCAGAGCTTGCGGTTGAGCGCGGGTGTCTGTGGCGAGATATTCGTCATGCGAAAGGTCTGATGCTGCGCCTTGACGCCGTAGATCTTGCCGATGGCGTAGTTGGGCGCCAGGTGCCCACGGTCGTAGCCACTGTTGCGATAGCTATCCGGCGTGACGGGCCATAGAGAGCGCCAGTCGCGCTCGAACTCGTCAGGACGCTCCCCCAGCCGCGACCCTTGAGTATTCTCGAGCCGCCATGTCACCCATAACGGGTTGGCGCGCAGATCAGACCAGCCCACCAGATAGGCATCGCTGCGCAAGCCGCGCGCCAGCGTCTTCCAGTCCAGTGCACGCGCCTGCGGCACGCCCTGCCAGACGTAGAACTGCTGGTAGTCGCGCTCCTGCCACCACCAGAGCCCACCCCCTACCAGTGCAAACACCACGCTGACCCCGAAGCCTCGCCACAACTTGCGGCCGGCCGAGCGAATATCGTCCATCACATCCAGCATCCCGCCATTTCCTTCTTGTCGTTGCAGTTACCTCGGCAAGGCATGCATTCATCATTTCGCCAGGGCTCGCGGGCCACAGCGACGCCATTCACGTTCCTGCGTCGATTCCATCATGCCAGAGTTCTGCCAGCGAGGCTGACGGTTGCCCCAACTCAAGCCACAATAAGCAGGCAGCATCCGCTTGATGCACCATCGGCGAGCAGAGACCTCCTGACAAATCTGCCCGAACACTGATGGCGCAGAACCTGACCACATGTTCAGCATCTGGCATGCCACCTGCATCCATGAATGCCAGCAAGCGGTCAGCAATGCCATACAGAGTGCCCATCAAGGCGCCGGTGGCACCCGCGACATCGCAACGACTGACATACAAGCGCCTCCTGACAGGCGAGCCGTGACCGCAGCACATCCCGACGGTTGTGCTCCATTGATGAGAAGGAATCCGAACATGGCCAATCAGAGCCGCCGTAACTTCATGCGCAATAGCCTGCTGGGGCTCGCTGCCCTGCCGCTGGGTGCCGCCATACTCTCACCCCGCGCCCTTGCCGCCGACCTGCCGCGACTGGATACCTCCAACCCGCAAGCCAAGGCGCTCAACTACGTGGAAGTCGCCAGTGAAGCCAAGGACCACCCCGCCTTCAAGCCGGGTTCGGACTGCGCCAACTGCATGTTCTACAAGCCCGAGAACGAAGGCTGCCAGCTTTTCCCAAGCCATAGCGTCGAGCCGAAGGGCTGGTGTCAGTCCTGGACCAAGCGCCCGGCCTGAGGTGCGCAACCGGAACCCTCTGGCTGAGAGCATGAGCACGACAGCCGATTGAGACAAGAAAACCGCCGCGAGGGTGTCCTCACGGCGGTTTTTTCATGCCTGCCTTTTGGCGATTGCGCGCCGGTCAGGGCTGGCATCCTCTCGCCCCCCCCCGATCCGCCATGAGCGTCACCTGAAGCCCTGTCAGCCGGGATTGGCGTCCTCCGGCAGTGGCCACTGGTAGCGCCTTGCCACCTCATCGTTCTCCATCGACTCCAGATGGACAGGGAAGCCCCACAGCTGATGCAGATAGCGCATCACGGGATAGACGCTGCGCGCCAGCGGGCGGCGATCATCCTGCACATGGCGCAGGGTCAGCGAGCGATCACCGCGAATGTTGGCGGCCCACACCTGGATATTCGGCTCACGGTGGCTCAGCGCGTACTGCACGCACAGCGCCTCACGAATGCGCTTGTAACCACGACTGTCGTGAATGGCGTCGATGACGAGATGCTCATCGCTGTCGTCATCGACCAGTGAGAACAGCTTGAGATCCCGGATCACCTTGGGCGACAGGAATTGCTGGATGAAGGACTCATCCTTGAAGTTGCGCATCGCGAAGTGCACCGTTTCCAGCCAGTCGCTGCCGGCGATATCCGGGAACCACTCACGATCCTCATCATCGGGGTGTTCACAGATACGCTTGATATCAGTGAACATCGCGAAGCCCAGTGCATAGGGATTGATGCCGTTGTAATGCGGGTGATCGAAGCCGGGCTGCTGCACCACCGAGGTATGCGACTGCAGGAACTCGAGGATCACGCCCTCGCCGATCAACCCCTCATCGTAGAGCTGATTCATGATGGTGTAGTGCCAGAAACACGCCCAGCCCTCGTTCATCACCTGCGTCTGGCGCTGCGGATAGAAATACTGCGCCAGCTTGCGCACGATACGCACCAGCTCGCGCTGCCAGGGCTCCAGCAACGGGGCATTCTTCTCGATGAAATAGAGCAGGTTCTCCTGCGGCTCCGGCGGATAGCGGCCGCGGCGATGCAGACCGAGGGGGTCATTGACCTCATCGATCACCTCATCCTCTTCGCCCGCCTGGGGAATCGTGGTCCACAGCGCATTCACCTGGGCCTGCAGGTAGGCCTCACGCTCCTGCTGACGCTGGACCTCCTCTTCCGGCGAGATGGCCGAAGGACGCTTGTAGCGATCCACGCCATAGTTCTGCAGCGCATGGCAGGCATCGAGCAGCTGCTCGACGGCGTCCACGCCATGACGCTCCTCGCATTCGGACACGTATTTCCGCGCGAAGACGAGGTAGTCGATGATCGCCGAGGCATCCGTCCAGGTGCGGAACAGATAATTGCCCTTGAAGAAGCTGTTGTGGCCATAGCAGGCATGCGCCATGACCAGGATCTGCATCATCAGGGTGTTCTCTTCCATCAGATAGGCGATGCACGGGTCGGAATTGATCACCAGCTCGTAAGCCAGCCCCATCTGCCCTCGCCGATATGCCTGCTCCACTGACAGGAACTGCTTGCCGAACGACCAGTGATGGTAGCCGACCGGCATGCCGATGCTGGCGTAGGCATCCATCATCTGCTCGGACGTGATCACCTCGATCTGGTTGGGGTAGATATCCAGCTTGTACTGCGCGGCGATGCGCGCGATCTCGCTTTCGAAATGCTCGAGCAATTCGAAGGTCCAATCCGACCCGCTGGCCGGCTGGGTGTCTTCCAGCCGGCTATCGATGCGCTTGCTCATTCGGTCATCAAGACCGCCATCAAGACCATGACTCATGAGGCCTCCTGGCCCGGCGCGACTGCCGGGCACGTCGCATGATGTGATCAGGCGCTGATGCGGCGCTTGAACAGCTCGCGGAACACCGGGTAGATATCGCCTGCCTCGACGATCTGCTGCATGGCAAAGCGTTCCGGAAATTCCGCCTCGACCCGCTCGTACTCCTCCCATAGCGCCTGATGGGCATGCGGCGTGATCTCCACATAGGCGTAGTACTGCAGGCGCGGCATCAGCTTCTTGATCATCAGTTCGCGACAGTTGGTGGAATCGTCGTCCCAGTTGTCGCCATCCGAGGCCTGTGCCACGTAGAGATTCCACTCACCGGCCGGATAGCGCGATTCGATCACCTCATCGAGCAGCGTGAGGGCACTGGACACGATGGTGCCGCCGGTCTCGCGGGAGTAGAAGAACTCCTCCTCGTCGACTTCCTTGGCAGCGGTGTGGTGACGAATGAAGACCAGCTCGACCTTCTCGTAGTTGCGCTCCAGAAACAGATACAGCAACAGGAAGAAACGCTTGCCGATGTCCTTGTGCGCCTGGGTCATCGACCCCGAGACATCCATCACGCAGAACATCACCGCCTTGTTGGACGGCATCGGCTGATTGATGAGGTGGTTGTAGCGCAGATCATAGGTATCGAGGAACGGCACCGCCTTGAGGCGCGCCTCGAGCCGCTCGATTTCCGCCTTGAGCTCACTGATGCGCACCTTGTTGCGCAGCACCGGGTCCTTGCGCTCCTCCTGCTCCAGCGCTTCGACAGCCTCCTTCAGCGCCCGCTTGATCGGGGAACGCATCGCGATGCGCCGCGCCTGTGCTGAACGCATCGAGCGCACGATATTGATACGTGCCGGTGTGCCGTCACGCGCGATCCCCGCGCGCACCGGGCGCACCTCTTCCATGTCCGCGATCTGCTTGCGCTCCAGATGCGGCAGTTCCAGCCCGTCGAAGACGAACTCGAGAAATTCCTCACGCGAGAGGGTGAAGGCAAAGTCATCTTCCCCCTCGCCCTGGTTGGAGGCCTGACCCTCGCCACTGCCGCCTCCCCCACCACCGCCGCTGGGACGGCGCATGCGGTCCCCTTCGACAAATTCCTTGTTGCCGGGATTGATCACACGCCGCTTGCCGCCCTGCCCGTGCTGGAAGACCGGCTCGGAAATGTCACGCGTCGGAATGGACACTTCCTCGCCGCGCTCCATGTCGGTGATGGAGCGCCGATTGACGGCATCCTCCACCGCCCGTTTGATATGACTGCGATAGCGCCGAATGAAGCGCTGTCGATTCACTGCACTCTTGTTGCGTGCATTGCTGCGTCGATCAATGAAATAACTCATTCGCCCTCCTTGCCGGCCCCGCCCTCAGCGGATGGCCGGATGGCAAGTGCCGGCGGCAATCGTGCCCGCCGGCAGGCCTGTCGTCAGTCGGCAGGGCTTACTGCGACTTGCGTACGCGCAGGTACCATTCAGACAACAGGCGCACCTGCTTCTCGGTGTAGCCGCGATCCACCATGCGCGCCACGAAGTCCTCGTGCTTGCGCTGGTCGGATGCCGAGGCCTTGGCATTGAAGGAGATGACCGGCAGCAGCTCTTCGGTATTGGCGAACATCTTCTTCTCGATCACCGCACGCAGCTTCTCGTAGGACTGCCAGCTCGGGTTGGTACCGTTGTTCTGCGCCCGTGCGCGCAGCACGAAGTTGACCACCTCGTGACGGAAATCCTTCGGGTTGGAGATGCCCGCGGGCTTCTCGATCTTCTCCAGCTCCTCGTTGAGTGACTGACGGTCCAGCAGTTCGCCGGTCTCGGGATCGCGATACTCCTGCTCCTGAATCCAGAAGTCGGCATAGGTCACATAGCGATCGAAGATGTTCTGCCCATACTCGGAATAGGACTCGAGATAGGCGGTCTGGATCTCCTTGCCGATGAAGTCGACGTAGCGGGGCGCCAGATATTCCTTGATATAGCGCAGGTAGCGCTCATGGGTTTCCTTGGGCAGCTGCTCCTGATCGAGGCGCTGCTCCAGCACGTAGAGCAGATGGACCGGATTGGCCGCGACCTCACTGGCATCGAAGTTGAAGACCTTGGAGAGAATCTTGAAGGCAAAGCGTGTCGAGAGCCCATCCATCCCCTCGTCGACACCGGCGCTGTCGCGGTATTCCTGGATCGACTTGGCGCGCGGATCGGTATCCTTGAGGTTCTCGCCGTCATAGATGCGCATCTTCGAGTAGACGCTGGAATTCTCCGGCTCACGCAGACGCGACAGCACGATGAACTGGGACAGCATGCGCAGCGTATCCGGAGCACAGGGCGCCTGATTCAGCGACGAATGCTCCAGCAGCTTGGCGTAGATCTTGACCTCCTCGGAGGCGCGCAGGCAGTAAGGCACCTTGACGATATAGACGCGATCGAGGAAGGCCTCGTTGTTGCGATTGTTGCGGAATGCCTGCCACTCGCTTTCGTTGGAGTGCGCCAGCACCACGCCATCGAAGGGAATCGCGCCCATGCCTTCCGTCGGGTTGTAATTGCCCTCCTGAGTCGCGGTCAGCAGCGGGTGCAGCACCTTGATCGGCGCCTTGAACATCTCGACGAATTCCATCAACCCCTGGTTGGCCTTGCACAGCCCGCCGGAGAAGCTGTAGGCATCCGGGTCATCCTGGGCATAGAGCTCCAGCTGACGGATATCGACCTTGCCGACCAGCGCGGAAATGTCCTGGTTGTTGTCATCGCCCGGCTCGGTCTTGGAGATACCGATCTGATTAAGGCGCGAGGGGTAGAGTTTGACCACGCGGAACTTGCTGATATCACCGCCATATTCCTTGAGGCGTTTGGCGGCCCACGGCGACATGGCACTGCGCATGCAGCGCTGGGGAATGCCGTACTCCTTCTCGATCAGCTCGCCATCTTCCTCCGGCGAGAACAGCCCCAAAGGAGACTCGAAGACCGGCGAGCCCTTGATGGCATAGAAGGGAATCTGCTCCATCAGCAGCTTGAGACGCTCCGCCAGAGACGACTTGCCGCCGCCCACCGGGCCGAGCAGATACAGGATCTGCTTGCGCTCCTCCAGTCCCTGCGCCGCATGCCGGAAGTAGGAAACGATCTGCTCGATAGCCTCTTCCATGCCATAGAACTCGGCAAAGCTTGGATAACGGCGGATCAGCTTGTTGGAAAAGATACGGGAAAGACTGGGGTCCTTGGCGGTATCGATGACCTCCGGTTCACCGATGGCCGCCAGCATGCGCTCGGCAGCGCTGGCGTAGGCAGTAGTATCCTGCCGGCACAACTCCAGGTACTCCTGGAGACTCATCTCTTCTTGCTGAATCCGCTCGTAGCGGCTCTGCACGTGATCGAAGATGCTCATGGAAGCCTCCTTGTCGCGACATCAGTCGCTGGGACCATCGCCGGGCCCACTCAGGTAAGACCGCAAAATTCGTTCGTCCGCTCAGCCTGGATAGCGTACGCAGGACGACTGCCTCGGCGTGTTTATCAGCATAGGTCGATATAGGGTGCTGGTGTCCAATACAGTGAATGAATGCATTCAACGAACTTTCCGCCGGCGGAGCCAGTTCTGCCAAGCACCGCAGGATCTACGGCAGCCAGTGGGTCAGCAGACACTACGATGGCGCCTGAACGTCCCTGACAACGCGTTGAAGAAAGCTTCGAAAGACGCGAAAACTCGACCAATGCTTCTGCTGTCGCGGGTGATTCACTCATGTCATGTTGCACCGCAGCACACCTTGAGCATAGGAACAGACTGACGGTTGACGCCAGTCACTCTCACGCCAGACGGCACTGCATACCAACCAGGCGAGCAAGAATGGCCGCGCCCACACTTCACTCCCGACCACCCCCGCCACGCTTCATAAAGCCTCCTGATTCGCCACAAAGACCATGAAAACAACGACTGGCGACGAAGTGGCTACCAACCTGATCAGACTCTTTCCTCAATCACGCATGACGTTGACAAGATCGGACAACAGGCCACAAAAAAATCCCCACCGCCGGGGCGATGGGGATCTCGAGGGAGGCGCTCACGCCTTGGGGACTGCCTGAATCAAGAGACTCACAGCACGTCGCGAATATCCTTGAGCAAGGCGTCGAGCAACTCGGTGGTGGTATTCCAGGAGCAGACGAAGCGCGCGCCACCCGCACCGATGAAGGTATAGAAGGTCCAGCCACGCTCACGCAGCGCCGCCAGCACATGCTCGGGGAAGCTGGCGAACACGCTGTTGGCCTCGCTGGGGAACAGCAGCTCGATGCCCTCCAGCGCCTCGAGACGCTCAGCCAGATACTGCGCCATGCCGTTCGCATGGCGGGCATTGTTCAGCCAGACATCATTTTCCAGCAGCCCCATCCAGGGCGCCGCGATGAAGCGCATCTTGGAGGCCAGCTGACCGGCCTGCTTGCAGCGGTAATCGAAATCGCGTGCCAGCTTGCGATCGAAGAAGATCACCGCCTCCCCCATGGCCAGACCATTCTTGGTGCCGGAGAAGCACAGCACGTCCACACCCGCCTTCCAGGTCAGCTCGGCCGGTGAGACATTCAGCGCGGCGCAGGCATTGGCGAAACGGGCGCCATCCATATGGATCTGCAGATCATGACGGTCCGCCACTTCACGAATCGCCTGCAGCTCTTCCAGGCTGTAGACGGTGCCGACCTCGGTGCACTGGGTCAGGGAGATCACGCGCGGACGCGGATAGTGGATATCGCTGCGCTTGGTGACCAGCTGCTCGATGCCTTCCGGCGTCAGCTTGCCGTTGGGGCCCGGCGCGTTGAGCAACTTGGAACCGTTGGAGAAGAACTCCGGCCCGCCGCATTCATCGGTCTCGATATGGGCCAGTTCGTGGCAGATGACGCTGTGATAGGACTGGCACAGGTGGGCCAGCGACAGGGAGTTGGCGGCGGTGCCATTGAAGACGAAGAACACCTCGCACTCGGTCTCGAACAGCTGACGGAAGCTGTCGGTGACCTGCTGTGTCCAGCGGTCATTGCCGTAGGCGAGATCGTCATCACGATTGGCCTGCATCATGTACGCCATCGCCTCGGGACAGATACCGGACGTGTTGTCACTGGCCAGAAAGCGTGAAGTGCACGCTTCATCGGCAGCAGAGGTCGCAGCGGGGGTCGGGGCAATGGCGTCAGTCGTCATGGGGATTTCCAGAGCGGGACAGGGGATCACCCTGTCCGGTGAAACAGACACGGCTCCCGGATGCCAGGAGCCGCTGCAGAAACTCCATCATAACAGCGCTGCACGCCGCCGCCAGTGGCAGGTGAAGGCTGCACGCAAGCCACCGGAGGGCGCCTCGCGAGAGGAGACGAGCCAGATGACACTCGCCTCGCCAGCACCCTCAGATGGCCTGCAACGCCGGATAACCTCGCCGCCCCTGCAAGCCCCCGCTGTGCAGCACGCGAATGCGCGTACCGCGTGCGATCAGACCATTGGCCAGATGATGCGCCAGCGCCGCGAACAGCTTGGCGGTGTAGACCGGCTCCACCGCAACGCCGGTCTCGGCCTCGAAGCGCCGAATGAACTGGATCAACCAGTCAGGCGCCTTGGCAAAGCCGCCGGCCTGCGCCCCCAGCCACAGGCCCCACTCCGGCGTCTTCTGCTGGCTGCCGCCACTCTCCGCCAGCAGGCGACGCACACGATGATAGAGCTGGTCGCCATGATTCATGGTCGGCACCCCGATGACCCGCAGCCCATCGCGCTCGCCCAGCGCACTCAGCACCCCGGCAAGCGTCGTGCCGCTGCCACAGGCCAGCAGCACCAGCTGCGGCGCAGGTTCGCCCGGCACCGGCTCGGCCAGCGCCTGGGCCAACGGCGCCAGCCCGGCGACGCCCTCCACGCAACCGCCACCCTCGGGAATCCACACTCCCTCGCCATGGCGCCTGGCAAAATCAGGCTGGTCGCGCTGCCGGTACCCGGCTCGCGAGACGAAACTCAAGCGCATGCCATTGTCGCGCGCATCGGCGAGCGTGGGCGTCAGCGGCGCTTCAGGATGCCCGCGCACCAGGCCATGCGTCTCGATGCCCAATCTGGCACCCGCCGCCGCCAGCGCATGCAGATGGTTCGACCAACCACCCCCACAGCTGATGATGCCCCGCTTCTCGCTCAACGCCCTGGCCAGCGGCAGGCGCAACTTCCAGGCCTTGTTGCCGGAAATCTCGCTGTCCAGCGTGTCGGCGCGCAGGCACTCGACGATCACACCGGCCTCATCGGCCAGCGGCCACGCCAGGCGCTCGACCGCTGGCGGCGTGAAGAGATCCAGCAGGCTGTCCAGTGTCTCGGCTACCGGCGGGGAGGCGGCCAGCGATGATGAAGTCCGAGCATCCTCCCTGTGAGGCGGCAAAGGACTGTCCTCGGTGTCCGGCATCAGAGCCTCAGCGGTGGCATGGCGTGAGGCGGCAGCGTGCGGTGACATGAGCAGATCCCATCGTGGCGGCAAGGCAGAGATCAGAGCGCATCGAGCCGCTGGCGCGGCGCCCGAGGCAAACTCTGAAGACGACAAAGCCACCACGGAGGCACATGCAACAAAGGCACGGCGTCCGCGGTGGCTTCCATCAGTCTAGGCAGTGGTCAGGCTCAGCTCAACGCTGAATATCCCCATGCGTGATCGCGGTCAACTCAAAGGGCAGCGGCCGCCATGGTGCCCTGCGCGATCGCGCGCTTGGCATCCAGCTCTGCCGCCTTGTCGGCGCCACCGATGATATGCAGCTCCACCCCCGCCGCCTCCAGAGGCGCCTTCAGCTCCAGCACCGAATCCTGCCCGGCGCACAGCACGATGCTGTCCAGCGCCAGATGCTGCTCTTCGCCATTGAGGCTGACGGTCAGGCCTTCACTGTCGATCGAGCGATACTCACAGCCGGCAACCATCTTGACGCCACGCTGCTTGAGGGTCGCGCGATGCACCCAGCCAGTGGTCTTGCCCAGCCCCTTGCCGGGCTTGGAGGTCTTGCGCTGCAGCAGCCACACCTCACGAGGCGCCTGCGGCACCACGGGTGCCTTGAGGCCGCCAGGCGTGCTGACCGAGAGATCCACCCCCCACTCCTCGCACCACAGCTCACCATCCAGCGAGGGCGACGGCTCGACGTGAGTCATCAGCTCCGCGACATCGAAGCCGATCCCGCCAGCCCCGATCAACGCCACGCGACGCCCGACCCGCTCCGGCGCACTGATCGCCTCGGCATAGCTGAGCACCTGCCCCCGCTCGATACCGGCTTCGACACCCTCGATATCCGGCGTCCGCGCCTTCACCCCCGAGGCCAGAATCACGGCATCGAATTCCGCCAGTATCTCGGCGGTGGCGCGAGTATTGAGGCGCACCTCGACCCCACAACGCACCAGCTTCTCGTTGAAGTAACGCAGTGTCTCGTCGAACTCTTCCTTGCCGGGAATGCGACGCGCGAAATTGAACTGGCCACCTACCTCGGACTGCGCCTCGAACAGCACCACGTCATGACCACGCTCTGCCGCCGTCACGGCGGCAGACAGTCCCGCCGGCCCAGCGCCCACCACCGCCACGCGGCGCTCATGTCGCGCAGGCTCGATCACCATCTCGGTTTCATGGCAGGCACGCGGATTGACCAGGCACGAGGTCAGCTTCATCTGGAAGGTGTGATCGAGACACGCCTGGTTGCAGGCGATGCAGGTATTGATGATGGCAGCATCGTCCGCCCTGGCCTTGCTGACCCATTGCGGGTCCGCCAGGAACGGCCGCGCCATCGACACCATGTCGGCATGGCCCTCGGCCAGCACCGACTCGGCAACCTCGGGCATGTTGATGCGGTTGGTGGTGATCAGAGGCAGGCTGAGTTCCTGCTTCATGCGCTGGGTCAGCCCCGTGAAGACAGCGCGCGGCACGCTGGTGACAATGGTCGGCACACGCGCCTCATGCCAGCCGATGCCGGTATTGATCAGGCTCGCCCCTGCCGCCTCGATGGCCTTGCCGAGCGCGACCACTTCCTCCCAGGTGCTGCCCTCATCGACCAGGTCCAGCATCGAGAGGCGATAGATGATCAGAAAGTCCTCACCCAGCGCGGCGCGGATACCGGCGACGATCTCCACCGCCAGGCGGATGCGATTCTCGAAGCTGCCACCGTACTCATCCTCGCGCTGATTGGTGCGCCGACAGATGAACTGGTTGATGAAATAGCCTTCCGAGCCCATCACCTCGACGCCGTCATAGCCGGCCTCGCGGGCCAGACTGGCGCAGCGCACGTAGTCGGCGATCTGCTCCTTGACCTCTGACGTGCTCAGCGCGCGTGGCGTAAAGGGGTTGATCGGCGCCTGAATCGCCGAGGGCGCGACCTGATCCGGCGAGTAGGCATAACGCCCTGCATGCAGAATCTGCAGACAGATGCGCCCATCCTCGGCGTGCACCGCCTCGGTGACCTCGCGATGGTGCTCCGCCTCCTCCGGGGTGGTCAGCTTCGCAGCCCCCTGCATGACAGCCCCTTCCGCGTTCGGCGCGATACCGCCCGTGACGATCAGCGCCACCCCATGGCGTGCACGCTCACGATAGAACGCCGCCAGGCGCGCGAAGCCATCGGGAGTCTCCTCAAGCCCCGTGTGCATAGAGCCCATCAGCACACGGTTCTTGAGCGTGATGTGGCCCAACGTCAGCGGACGGAAGATATTCGGATAGGCAGTCATTGCGGTCTCTCCTTGGCTGTCTCGAGCACCTCGGACAATCATTGTTATATCGCGCCGCTGCCACTCTCATCAGCAACACTCACTCAGTCATGGTCATCAGCAACAGGTTGTCAGGACATCAACGACTGATGACAGATGGCAAACGGTCGTATGAAACGAGTGATCCCAGTGTAGAGCATCGCGCCATGGGCTCAATACTCCCAAAGGCCACATTGCGAATGACATCAGTGATGACATCAGAGAGGTGAGCAACCGCGCAGGACACCCATCAGCGGGAAAGAGCGAAGTGCCGCGATATGCACCGGGAAGGCCGACAAGACCGGAACATGATCAGATCAAAGAAAAGGAAAGAGGAAAGAAGCAAGAGGCAAGGACAGGGAGACAAGTGGGGCTGGATCAGTACTGAAGACTTTCCGACAGCCAGAAACGCAAAAACCCGAGCTTGAAAGCTCGGGTTTCACGAATTCTATGAGATCGAATGGCGGACCGGACGGGACTCGAACCCGCGACCTCCGGCGTGACAGGCCGGCATTCTAACCAACTGAACTACCGGTCCGCATTGGTGGGTGATACTGGATTCGAACCAGTGACCCCAAGCATGTGAAGCTTGTGCTCTAACCAACTGAGCTAATCACCCAACACAAACGATCTTTGCTGCAAGCAGCGGTGATATCTCGCGATTCTGATGGCGGACCGGACGGGACTCGAACCCGCGACCTCCGGCGTGACAGGCCGGCATTCTAACCAACTGAACTACCGGTCCACTTCAGAACAACTCAACATCGGGCGCATGACAAACGAGAATGGCGGACCGGACGGGACTCGAACCCGCGACCTCCGGCGTGACAGGCCGGCATTCTAACCAACTGAACTACCGGTCCACGACAATCGCTTGCTTCTGCTAACGAACCAGGCCATTTAATCAAGTAACGCTTTGAAAAGCAATGACTTTTTTCAAATGGTGGGTGGTACTGGGTTCGAACCAGTGACCCCCAGCTTGTAAGGCTGGTGCTCTACCAACTGAGCTAACCACCCCTGTCTCGTTGGCGCTGCATTCTACGGAATCCGGCCCATGAGTCAATACTTTTTTTACGCGCAATTTCAGCAATCGCCCGCGACAGAGTATTGATAAGACAGGACTTTCCCGCTGCATCTCGCCTGAAGGCCAGTAAACATCAGCGTTGCGTCATCATTCTGACATGCCGTTGTCGCCGTCGAAGGCCAGGGTAATGCCCCTCGCATGGTAACGATTCACTGCCGTTTTCCGCCCAGCGCCGGGTGATTGGCCAAGGCCTGCGCCGCACGCGAAATCAGTCCTTCACGTGTCTCGCCACTCGCTTTTCGTGGCTTGAAATCATGTTCGCCATCATTCAGCCAATGCAATGTAAGGCTTTCCGGCAACGGATATGCCGTCACTTCCTCGCGAGTTCCGAAGGGATCGCGGCTGCCCTGACAGATTAAACCGGCCATCGGGATATCCGGCAGATGGTCGATACGCAACTTGTCGGGCTTGCCCGTGGGATGAAACGGATAGCCCAGCGCGTACCACCCGTCCGGCAACCGCGCATGCGCCGCCCGGGTCAACTCCACCAGCAGATGGGAGGCCACACGACTGCCCATCGACTTGCCGCCGACCAGCCAGGGCAACGATCGCAAGGAGTCGACGGCCGCCACACACGCCATCAGCGCCTGACACCAGCGCGCCATCTCCTCGATCAGCCCGGGCAGCCGGGGCGGCGGTCGGCGGCGGCTTTCGCAGCGCATCCTGACGAGATAGCCGAAATCGAATGCCAGCCACGCCATGTCATGCGTCAGGCAGGCGGCAGCGAACTGTTGATGGAAGTCGGTCTCACGCCCGGCGCCGGCACCATGCGCATGCAACAGCAGGGCACGCCCCGGTCGTCCATGGATCTCAAGCGGGCCCAGTTCCGCCAACCAGCCTCGCCACGGCCCTCGCGCGGCCAGCGCGTCGTGGGACATGGTCTGGCGAGCAGCAAGCTCCGAGGCGACATCGGCCAGGCTGGCGACACGAAAGCCTTCCTCGGCGTAAGGGCTGGGAACCTCAGCCGTATTGGACGCATTGGCATCTTCGTCCGATGATGAAGTGACGGCGGGCAAGCGAAATTCTCCTGTTGATCTCGTACGGCTCGCGCCAGACAACGCTGGAACCGATGAGGGGTAAACGCTGCATTCCAGCGCGAGGGATGGCCTGTCAGTCGGTCATGGTCGCGCGTGATATCGGTCAGCGCCAGCCCTGCCGCCCTGACAGGGGCGTCGATGACCTGGCTGCTCCCGCAGCGCCGCTTCCAGCACCGTCACCACCAGCACTGCGCTTTCGCCCACTGCCGACGAGGTCGTGATATGCGTACAGCTCTTGAGGCTTCGGCCTGCCATCCCCGCGTGAACCATCATCATCACGCAAGCCATGATTTCGCTCGCATGGCCGTCATCTGGGGCCTGCTCAGCCTCTGTCTGGCCGTATGGCTCAACCTCATCTGGCTATGGCCCTCGCTGGGGCCGGAAGTGGCCTGGCTGAGCTACGGCCGCCTCGCGCCCTTGCAACATCACCTGCTGCTCTACGGTCTGGGCGGCTCGGCAGTGATCGCCGGCGGCTACTCCATCGCCATGCACAGTGTCCTGCAACGCGAATCACGCACGGACGCCGAGACGGCGATAGCGGATATCGCACTGACTCCCTTCACGCTCAAGCTGATGCATTTCACCTTCCTCGGCTGGCAGGCCGTGGTCGCGCTCGGCGCACTGGCGATTGTCGCGGGCTACTCCTCGGGCCAATACATGGCCGAAGCGCCCTGGCTCGTCGATCTCCTGATGACCCTCGTCTGGCTGGCCGTGGCGTGGGTCTTCTTCACGGTGCTGGAACAGCGCACGCTGCGCCGCCTGCCGGTGGCCTGCTGGTACTTCATCGCCGGTCTGATGCTGGTGTTGATACAGCATGTGCTGATCTCGCTCAGCGTGCCGATCGGCCTGCTGGAATCGATACCGCTCTTCACGGGCAGCCTCGAGGCACTGGTTCAGCGCTGGCAGGCAGGGCCACTCCCCGGTGGCATGTTCGCATTCGGCCTCATTGCCTTGCTCCATCACATGGTGACGAGCCGCTCGCGGCTGCCGCTCTACTCGCATCGGCTGGCCACCACCAGCTTCTGGATGCTGGTGCTGCTGGTGACATGGGGAGGTGCTCCGCTGCTGTTCGCGAGCGCCCTGCCGGCCTGGAGCCAGACGCTGGGCATGGCGATGGGAATCCTGCTGCTGGCGCCGGGGCTGGCACTCAGCCTCAATGGCCTGATGACACTCAAGGAGGATTGGCACTCATTGCGCCGGGATCCGCTTAACTGCCTGCTGGCGGCAGCTCTGGTCAGCTTCGCCCTTGCGGTTCTTGAATACAGCCTGCTGTCATTGCCGACACTCAATGCCCTGACCTTCAGTGCCGCCAACAGTCTGTCGCCGGCAGCAAGCCTGGGGGTGGTCGCGACAGTCGCCATCGTGATGGCCTATCACCTGCTGCCCCCGATGCGCTCCCTCGCGCTGCTCAAGACCCATGCCCTGCTGGTCATCATCGGCACCCTGCTGTGCGTTGCCGCCAGCTGGGCGACCACGCTGCTTCAAGGCAGCATGTGGCATGTGCTGGCAGATGACGGCAGGCCGCTATACACCTTGAGCGAGGTGCTGGAAGCGGCCCGCATGCCGATGATGATCTCGCTGGGCGGGCTCGCCTGCTGGGCGCTCGGCTTGCTGCTGATGCTCCTCAACGTGACGCGCACCCTGGCTGATCAAAAGAGCGAACGCCAAGCCGCTCACGAGCGCCAGCGCCTGAGCTCCGGCTCGCACAAGGCATCATCAGAGTCTGCCACGCCCTCTACTACGCCCCCTGCCACATCCTCGGGAGGGCACTACGCATGAGACATGTCCTGCTCGAACGTCACGCCGGCCTGATGACGGCACTATGCCTGCTCACCATGAGCCTCGGCGCCCTCGCCCAGCTGGTGCCGCTCGGGGCTCACCCCAGTCTCGCCAGCGCACCCGAAGACCTCAAACCGCTGAGCGCCCTGGCGCTGGAGGGCCAGCGCATCTACCAACGCGAGGGCTGTCAGCAATGCCACACACGCATGGTGCGCGATCTACCGGGCGATACGGCGCGCCACGGCGATGCGACGATCGCCCGGGAGCGCTACTACGACCGCCCTTCGCTGTGGGGCGTCGAGCGCTGGGGGACGGATTTGAGCCAGCTGCCTGCGCAGCATGACGATGCCTGGCAGCGTCTGCATCTGAATGACCCGCGCAGTCAGGTGCCGGACTCAGCGATGCCCGCCTACCCGTGGCTGTTCGAGCGGGCGTTGAGCGGCGAAGGCATCGCGGCCCGCATGCGAGCCCTGCAAGGCTTGGGCGTACCCTACGCGGAAGACGAAATTCTCGCCGCCCCCAATGACGTGCGTGGCACTGCCGAAATCACGGCTCTGCTCGCCTACCTGCAGCAGGCCGCCCCCGCGAGCGACATCGCCAGCCGTGGCCCATGACAGGACACCGCTCAGGAGACACGACATGAATCTGCTGGAGACAACTGGACTCCCCTTGTTCTGGAATCTCTGGGTGCTGGCCCTCACGCTGGGCAGCCTGGTGCTGTTCGCCATGCTGGCACTGGGCAGCCTTTCGCGCGCTGCAAGTGCTGACAGCGACGAGCGCGAAGGCGATGGCCCCATGCAAGAACATCGCATCAATGGCGTACGTCAGCCTGACACACCAGCGCCACGTGCCTGGGGCATACTGGCACTGGCGACGCTGGCCGCCGCACTGATCCTGCTGCTCGGCGCAGCTGGCTGAGGCAGGTCGTCGCGGTATGGTCACGCAGGGCCAACCAGGCCTAAAGTTCACACACCTTGCAACGCCCATGGGTTGGGCAGGATAATGAATTAATAAAATCTAATATTATGGCGCCACGAAATTGCACTGCATTAGCCGATGAGCGCTCAGACTCTGGCCGCTCGAATCACATCGGCTGAGCAGGGTAGCGGCGGGCGACAAGGCCCCGCCCCACCATTCGTTGCGCCCGAAAGACCCCTCCGCTGCCCTGCCCCAGGGGTAGCGGTGACATTCCTCAGGAGAGTCACCATGACGGCCAATGCACAGGCATCACACCGCTTGCGCGCCCATGAAGCCCGCTGCCAGACCTGTTCGCTGAGTTCACTGTGCCTGCCACTGGCACTGAACATGGAAGATATCGACCAGTTTGACGCCATCATCCGCCGTCGCGCGCCACTCAGAAAAGGGGAAGTGCTCTTCACCCAGGGCGATGCCTTCGATTGCGTCTTCACGGTGCGCTCCGGAAGTCTCAAGCAGATCACCAATGAAAACAGCGGCATGGAGCAGCTGACCGGCTTCTACCTGCCCAGCGAGCTGGCCGGGCTGGATGCCATCGACAGCAATTGCTATCCCGGCACCGCGGTGGCGCTGGAGACCACCACCGTCTGCGAGATTCCCTTCGACCGCCTCAATGCGCTCTCGGAGCAGATGCCGGAGCTGAGAACCCAGCTGTTCAAGAGCCTGAGCAAGGAGTTGCACGAAGATCGCCGCATGATGATGCTGCTGTCGCGCAAGACAGCCGATGAGCGGCTGGCGAGCTTCCTGGTCAACCTGTCACAGCGCTTCCGTCGTCGTGGCTATTCGCCGTACAGCTTCCGCCTCTCGATGGCACGCGCCGATATCGGCAACTATCTGGGGCTGGCCGTCGAAACCATCAGCCGTATCCTGACCCGCTTCCAGACCCAGGGGCTGGTCGACATTCGTGCCCGCGAGGTGCATATCCTGCATCTGGATGGCCTGATCGAACTGGCCGAAGGCGAGTGTCAGGGCGGTCGCTGATGACGCCTGCTGACAGCACATCACGCTGAGCGATACTGCGCTGATCCGCCGCCAGGGCGCCATGTCGGCACCACACAAGACAGAAGCCCGCCACGCAATTTGCGTGGCGGGCTTCTTCTTTCTGTCAGGCCAGTCGTCATGACAGTCCTGACAACCCTGACAGTCTTGGCAGCCCAGACAGTCATGACAATAGGCCTTGTCTCGGCCTTCGCTGGCGATCAGCGGTTCTCGAGGCGGTTATAGTCCAGCAGGCCCGCTTCGACAGGGCGATCAGCATAGTTGGTGCGCAGCACGCTGTCGGAGAACTCCCAGAAGCGCGGATCAGTCCGGCGCACCCCGATATCGGCCTGCAGGGCGCGATAGTCCTCTTCGGTCTCGAGTGCCGCCACCCGCTCTGCCAGCCCCGTCAGGGTGTCAGGCGTCAGACGCCAGAAGGCATTCGGGTAATCGCCCGCCACGCCCCGCAAGACATCGAGAGTGTCTTCCTCAGGACGGCGATTTTTCTCCTCATCGAACAGGCTGGTGATGTTGGCGTGGGCGGAATTGCGCAGCACGCTGTAAAGGCGCGGCGAGTCATCAGTGCCATCCTCCAGCGCGACGATCGTCACCTCAGGCATCAGGCTGGCCGAGACTCCCTGCACCGCAGCGAGGGCCTGCAGCTCATGTCGCACGTGCTCGTCCTCGACATTGCTCAGGCTGCGCTCATGGCCGAGTTCTGGCGCGAGGCGCTCCTGCATGCGCCGCATCAGCCCAAGGCGCGCCTGGTCCGGTGATGACAGCTCCTGCGGTGTCCAGACGATGCCACTGGGCGCATCGAACTGCGGCGGCTTCTTGAACAGCAGCTCGCCAAGGCCGGGGCTGACGTCGCGATACCAGCTGTCGTGCACCGCCTGGCGCTCGCCTGCCGGCAACAGCACCAGCAGGTTGTTCTCGCCTTCCATGCGCAGGAAGTCCATGTACAGACGGGTGACCAGCTGATGGCCGAGATTGCCATAGACATCGAAGCCGGCGACCAGCAGGTAGTGGATGCGCTCCAGCATCGGGTAATCGATGATCCAGCCCGTCTTGGGCACGCCACCGACCAGCCCCTTCATCACCGCCGCATTGTCGAAGTGGCGATAGATGGTCAGGGCCGCGTTGGGGTTGCGCCCCTGGCCGGGGCCCTCAGCCCAGCCGCTGCCGTCCCACAGCACTCGCTCATCCAGGCGCAGATCGCCATCGAGATAGGCCTGGGACATCAGGCGCTGCTTGGCCTTGAGATAGGCGGTCTGCTTGCTCTCGAACTTGACCCAGGAGCTGATCGGCAACGCATTGCTGCTCTGCTCGGCGGGCAGGCTGAGATTCTTTCCTTCCTCGGCCAGGGTGCGTTCCACTTCCGGGTGGCTGAACATCTTCGGGTCAGTGAAACCGACCCAGAAGTGATCATTGATCACATCCACCGCGACCTGCCCGCGACAGACCGGCCCCTTGATGAAGCCCATGATGGTGTTCTGCGACTCATCCAGCATGAAGCGATAGCGTGACTCGGCCGGAATGGCCTCGAAGGTCAGGAAAGGATTCGAGGCCGTCTTGAGGTCGTAATCCGGCAGGTAATCCACCGGGTAATCCGGTGTCAGGAACAGCGCCTGCCAGCGCTTGAAGCGAGCATCATTGAGCGCATAGGGCAGATGATTCTTGGCCAGGATCGTCGCGCGCTCCTGCCACAGACGGTAATAGACCCGCGGGCGCCTGGCCTCATCATGAGGCATGCTCGCGCGCTCATCGGCGGTGTAGGAGGCATAGGGGGCATCGTAGGGGCGGCGCGTGGAGATGCGATTGATCGGCTCGCCCGGCGGGGTGCTGGAACGCACCAGTTTGAAGAAGATCGGCCGTCCATCCGCGCCCTTGATGTCCGGGAAATACACATGGCTCAGGAAGAGATGCTCGTAGATATAGCGATTCATCAGGCGCTGCTTGAGGCTGTCGCCATTGAAGAAGCGCTCGGCCTGCTCGATATGCGGCATCAGCGCCTGGGGCAGCGGTGCCGGGCCCGTCATCGCGCCACCCTTGGCCAGCCAGTTCACCAGCGTGCGGTGCTCTTCATCGCTGACCTGTGGCAGGGCGTAGGGCATGCCCCAGTCAGGATGGTCTTCGGTGAACTTGTCGTAGCCCTCGACGGGGGCACACACCTGACTGCGATTGAGCGACAGGTCGAAGCGGTCTTCCGGCAGCAGGCCATCTTCCGTCACCGGCAGCGGCGCCTTGCGCTTCTGGCTGAGCGCACGGAACAGCACACTGCCCTCCAGATTGGCGGCCGGAGAGTCGAAGCGCTCATTGAGCACCGGCGAGAAGTCCATGTTGCGCCACTGCTCGGTGGTGTCCGCGTCCTCGAACATGCGCGTCAGATTGGCCGCCAGCAAGCGCGTTCCATCGTAGACCGGCGCCGGATTCATGCCGCGATCGATCCCGGCGGCCGATGACATCTTGAGCTGACAGGGAGCGTCGTAGCAGCCATGACAGACCACGCAGCGCGTCTCGATCACCGGTTTGACCTCATCCTCCCACTGACGCCCGGCAAGACTGTCGTGTGACACCACCCGCTCACGCGGTGACGCGGGGCCGAAACGCTCATCGAGCTGATGCATCGCGACGGCACTGCAGCCCCCCAACAGTAGAACGAGCACGATGCTCCAGCGCCAGCGCGGTATGCGCCATAGGCGTCGAAGAAGGTCCGGCATGGGGAGCTCCAGCAAGAGGAAGGGATATCGGCAATCAAATACATGATTGCGAAAGCCTACCATAAGCAGGCTCACGAATTCGGCAAGGCTGCACTTCCAAGCATAGTGAACAATGATGTCAGATTTTTTTGTCTCTTCCGCATCCAATCTTGTTTTGGCGGCGTATGACTTCATGACCCGTCTAGACGAGCTGTCTGACGCAAGCGGGTGCCACGATGTTCCTGATCCATAATTCAAAAAATACGGGCCCTGCCCGATAGGAAGCCATCATGACCATGAAGAAGACCGTTACTGCTGCCACCTTCGCCGCCGCTGCCGCCGCACTGTTCTCCACGGCCGCCCTGACCTCGTTGCCGGTGCACGCCGGTGACAATGCCGTGAAGTGCTCCGGCATCAACTCCTGCAAGGGCACCTCCGAATGTGCGACTGCCAACAGCGCCTGCAAGGGCCACAACGCCTGCAAGGGCCAGGGCTGGTCGTACACTGCCAGCGCTGAATCCTGTGTCGGCGAAGGTGGTACTGTCGTCGAGGGTTGATCCTCAGGCATCAGATGCGCCTGCTGAGGCAGGCGCATCTGGCGAATTCCCGACGGGAGGACGGCACACCGTCCTCCCGTTACTGATTCTGGCTCTAGCTCTGGTTCTGGCTCTGTTTCTGTCCGGGAACCCTGGCGGGTGTCTTTCAGCCCTCCTGACTCGCCATCTGCCTCGCCCTTTTCCGCACCCTCTGCCTTAGCTCAGAAGAGGACTCACGCATGACGACAGCTGTCACCTCTCGCCTGCCCACGCCCGCCAGCGCCGGCATTGGTCAGGGGCTGGGCCTGCGCCCCGAGTACTACCACGAGATTCTGACGACGCTGCCGGACATCGACTGGTTCGAGGCCATCAGCGAGAACTACATGGGCCACGGCGCCAGCGACTCCGGTGGTCTGAGTGCCGGTGGCAAGCCACTTCATCACCTCGAGCGAGTCCGCGAGCACTACCCCATCGCCTTGCATGGCGTCTCGCTGTCCATCGGTGGCAGCCATCCCATCGACAGCCGTTACCTGCGCGAGCTGCGCGCCTTGTGTGAGCGCATCGAACCGCTGTGGGTCTCCGATCACCTGTGCTGGACGCGCACCGGCGCGCATCAGTTCCACGACCTGCTGCCGCTGCCCTATACCGATGCCACCATCGACCATCTGGCCGAACGCATCGATCAGGTCCAGAACGCGCTCGGCCGTCAGTTATTGCTGGAAAATGTCTCCAGCTATCTGACCTGGCGCCCTGACGAGATGAGCGAATGGGAGTTTCTGGCCGAGGTCAGCCGCCGCGCCGACTGCCTGATCCTGCTCGACCTGAACAACGTCATCGTCTCGAGCCACAATCATGGCTTCGACCCGCTGACCTATCTGGACGCCATGCCGGCAGAGCGCGTCTGGCAGCACCATCTGGCCGGGCATGTCCGGCAGGAAGTCTCCGGCGGCGAGCTGTGCATCGACACCCATGACCAGCCCGTCCCGGACGCCGTGTGGTCGCTGTATGACGCCGCGCGGGAGCGCTTCGGCGATGTCGCCACCATGATCGAGCGTGACGACAACTTCCCGCCCTGGTCGGAATTGATGCAGGAGTACGCCGAGCTGCGCCGCCGCAGTGGTCGTCCGCTGGCGGATGCCGCGCGCGCGAATCAGACGCCAGACCACGGAGGGCTGCGCGCATGACGCAAGCGAGCCCCGCAGGCGGTGCTGATCGCAGCGCCCTGATGCAACTGCAGGAGACCACGGGCGCCTACCTCGCGACGCCGAGCCCTGACACCCGCAGCGCGGCGGCCGAGGCCGTCATCAGTGATCAGCTTGCCAGCGCCGAGGAGCGCCTCGACATCTACGCGATGGCCTATCGGCTGCGGCTGTTCGAGGTCTTCGGCGGGGATTTCGAGGCCGTGCACACCCTGATCGGCGATGACGCCTTCGGGCTGCTGTGTCGTGACTACCTTGCGGCCCACCCGCCGAGTCATTATTCGATTCGCTGGGCCGGCCAGCATTTCCCGGCCTTCGTCGCGACGCGCGAACCCGAGCGCTCCCTGGTCACCGAGATGGCCGCCTTCGAGTGGGCATTGGGGCTGGCGCTGGATGTGGTGGACAGCGCCCCGCTGAGTGTCGAGGCCCTGCAGACGCTGCCCCCTGATGAGTGGCCCGAGCTACCCCTGGCAGCGCATCCGTCCCTCAAGCGCTTCTCGTTCCACTTCGATACGCCGACCATCTGGAAGGCCATCGACAACGATGAGCCGCCACGCGCGCCGGTCGAATCCGACACGCCCACGCCCTGGATCGTCTGGCGCCAGCCCACCGCTGGCGCGCCCGAGGTGCACTATCGCTCTCTCGAGCCGCTGGAAGACCTGGCTCTCGGCGCCATCCTCGCGGCCGGAGACGAGGGCCTGAGCTTCGGCCGGCTCGGTGAACTGCTGACGCCGCAGGTGGGGGCAGAGCAAGCCCCGGGCGTGGCGATCAACCTGCTGGTGCAGTGGCTCGCCGCCGGCCTGCTGATCAGGCCCTGACATCAGGCATCCGCGCGCTCGGCGCCACGCCGGACATGACAGCCAGCGGCGAAAGCCGGACAATACACGCCGACCCTCATTGCGATGGTCGGCTTTCGTCTTCCTGCTGCCGTGATGCCCATGCCCTCTTCTCCTGATGCTCCGCACTCCGACGCGCCGACGGCGCCTCAGACACCTGCGCCGATGGCGGACACCACGCCAACGCCTCTCGAGGCCAAGTCTGCTGAGGTGACTGAGCCGGCCGAGCCGGTTGAGCTGACTGGACCCGCCGAGCCACTCGACATCCTGTTCCAGGATGAAGTGCTGGTGGTGGTCCACAAGCCATCGGGCCTGCTGGTGCACCGCAGCCCCATCGACAAGCACGAGACCGAGTTTCTGCTTCAGCGCCTGCGCGACCAGATCGGCCAGCATGTCTTCCCCGTGCATCGCCTCGATCGCCCCACATCAGGGCTGATGGTGTTCGGCCTCTCACCCCAGGCGGCGCGCAAGCTGAGCACCGCCTTCGAGGAGCAGCAGGTCAGCAAGCGCTATCTGGCGATAGTGCGCGGCGTCGCGCCCGAGCAGCAACGCCTCGATTACGGCCTGCGCAAGGAAGATGGCAAGCTGCCCAAGGCCGAGATGCCGGAGCAGGAAGCCATCACCGACACGCGCCGCCTGGCACAGGTCGAGCTGCCCATCGCCATCGATCGCTACCCGCAGTCGCGCTTCTCGCTGGTCGAGGCCCGTCCGCTGACCGGCCGCCGCCATCAGATTCGCCGTCACCTGTCACGCCGTGGTTACCCGATCATCGGCGACGCCAAGCATGGCAAGGGCAACTACAATCGCTACTTCGCCACGACACTGGAATGCCCCCGCCTGCTGCTGGCGGCTGTCGGGCTCGAGCTCCCCCATCCCGAGGGCGGCTGGCTGAGCCTGTCGTGTCCGCCAGATGGTGCCTACGCGGCACTGATGGAGCGCTTCGGCTGGCTGGGCCATCTGCCCGAACGCTACGCTGAACATCTAACAGAGCGCCCGACCAGACACTGGCTCGATGCGCCCGCCGGCGACCTGGCTGACTGAGCGCGTCCCTGCTGACTGCCACCCGTTCCCCCGAGATTCGCGAGCTGCGCATGACCACCTCTTCCGACACCCCGGACTCGACCGACATGAGCCCAGAACAGCAGAGCTCTGACAATAAAAGCTCTGAAAACAAAAGCTCTGAAGAACAGAGCCCTGACCGCAAGCACACAGGCGAGCCGTCGACTCACAACAGCACGCCCTCCGCCAGCGAACGGATGCTGGAGAGCTTCTTTGCGGCCGGCGCTGCCAGTCAGGCCCCCGCAGAAGACGACTACGACTTCCGCTTTGGTGGCATCCGCCGCCTCTACGGTGCCAGTGCCTTCGCCCACTTCCGCCACGCGCATGTCGCGGTGATCGGGGTCGGCGGCGTCGGCAGCTGGAGCGCCGAGGCGCTGGCTCGCTCCGGCATCGGCGAGATGACGCTGATCGATCTCGATGATGTCTGCGTGTCCAACGTCAATCGGCAGCTGCATGCGCTGGATGGCCAGATCGGCCGTCCCAAGGTCGAGGTGCTGGCCGAGCGCTGCCAACTGATTGCGCCGCAGATGAAGATCCACGCCATCTCGGCCTTCGTCACGCCGGACAATCTCGCCGAGCTGATCCACGACGACCTCGATCACGTCATCGACGCCATCGACAGCGTGCCCGCCAAGACGGCGCTGATCGCCTGGTGCAAGCGTCGCAAGCTGGGCCTGACCGTGACGGGCGGCGCCGGTGGCCAGCTCGACCCGACGCGCATCCAGATCGGCGATCTCGCCCGCACCGAGCAGGACCCGCTGCTGGCGCGCGTTCGCTCACTGCTGCGTCGCGACTACAATTTCAGTCGCAACCTGAAGCGCCGGTTCGATGTCGAGTGCGTCTATTCCGACGAGCAACTGACCTACCCCGGCGCCGACGGCGAGGTATGTGCCACCAAGCCCGGCGACAGCGCCACGCGTCTGGATTGCGCCGGCGGCTTCGGCGCGGCCACCTTCGTCACCGGCAGCTTCGGCTTCACCGCCGCTGCCCGCGCGCTGGCGCGCATCGCACGCCGCGGCGCCAAGGCCACGCCTGTCGCTGATGACACCTCTGTGGCTGATGCGCCGAACGCTGCCGACTGATACGCCTGCTTCTCGCTTCTCGCTACTGGCTTCACCGCTTCTTGCTTATCGCTTTTGGCTTCACCCTCAAGGAAATCGCCATGACTGACCTGCCTGCCATGCCGCCGCTGCCGGAAAATCGTCCCGTGCCGGGCCTCTACCGCCACTACAAGGGCGCGCAGTACGAAGTGATCGGCACCAGTCGCCACAGCGAGACCGAAGAACTGCTGGTGGTCTATCGTGCTCTTTATGGTGAATGCGGGCTGTGGGTGCGTCCGCTGAGCATGTTCATGGAGAACGTCGAGATCCAGGGCGAGCCGGTGCCACGCTTCGCGCTGGTCTCGGCGTGGTCCTGCTGATCCGCGGTCTTGCCGCACCCACATCCTGACCGACCAGACAGGTACATGCCGCCTGTCGGTCGCGGTGCTATACTGCGCCGCTTGTTTTTCCAGACATACGCATTGAGCCGCTTGCGGGCATGATCTGCCCGCGCGGCTCGGCCACGCCCACACAGCGCACTGCCCGGCACGTCTGACAGGCGCTGTGAGCTGGTTCATACCACGTCAAGAGCGGAGGAAGCATGAGCGCACTGGTTGGTGTCATCATGGGATCAAAATCGGATTGGGCGACCATGTGCCATACGGTCGAAACCCTGGAAGCGCTGGGGATCGAACACGAGGTCAAGGTCGTCTCTGCCCATCGCACGCCCGACCTGCTGTTCGACTATGCCGATACCGCTGCCGAGCGTGGCCTCGAGGTCATCATCGCCGGTGCCGGTGGCGCGGCGCACCTGCCGGGCATGTGTGCCGCCAAGACCTGGCTGCCGGTGCTGGGCGTGCCGGTGCAGTCCAGCATGCTGTCAGGTGTCGATTCCCTGCTCTCCATCGTGCAGATGCCCGCCGGCATCCCCACCGGCACGCTGGCCATCGGCCGCGCCGGTGCCGTGAATGCCGCGCTGCTGGCCGCCAGCCAGCTGGCCAACAAGTACCCGGCTATCCGCACCGCGCTGATCAACTTCCGTGCCGAGCAGACCGACCGTGTGCTCGACAATCCGGACCCGCGCCCCGACGCACCCAGCCTGTCCCACGGAGGCGAGTAAGCCATGAGCCAGCCGTTCCGCTTCGGTATCGTCGGCGGCGGTCAGCTGGGCCGCATGTTGGCTCAGGCCGGCGCCGCCCTGAATGCCCGCTTCACCTTCCTTGATCCTTCGGATTCGCCCTGCGGTCGCGTCCACGGTCATCATCTCTGCGCCGATTGGCAGGATGATGCGGCCCTGACGCAGCTGGTGGCGGCCTCTGACGCCATCACCTTCGAGTTCGAGAACGTGCCGGCGGACGCCGTCGCGCGTCTGGCGGCCGAGCGCCCGACCTTCCCGCCGGCTGGCGCCCTGGATACCGCGCGTGACCGCTGGAGCGAGAAGTCGCTGTTCATGCGTCTGGGCATCGAGGTGCCGCCGCTGGCGCTGGTCGACAGCCAGGCGGACCTTGAAGCGGGCGTCGCGACCATCGGTCTGCCCGCCGTGCTCAAGACACGTACGCTGGGCTATGACGGCAAGGGCCAGAAGGTGCTGCGCGAAATGGCCGACGTCGCCGACACCTTCGCCGAACTCGGCAGCGTGCCGCTGATCCTGGAAGGCTTCATCGCCTTCGATCACGAAGTCTCGGTGATCGCGGTACGCGGTCGCGATGGCGAGACACGCGCCTGGCCGCTGTCGCGCAATGAACATCGCAGCGGCATCCTGCATTGCTCCACGCCGCTCGACTCCCACGGCCTGCAGGCCGAAGCCGAGGCGGCTGCCTTCAAGGTGATGCACGAGCTCGACTATGTCGGCGTGATGGCCTTCGAGTTCTTCGTCGTCAAGGACGCCGATGGCAGCGAGCGCCTGCTGGCCAACGAGATCGCACCGCGTGTGCACAACTCGGGGCACTGGAGCATCGAAGGCGCCGTCACCAGCCAGTTCGAGAATCACCTGCGTGCCGTCGCCGGCATGCCGCTGGGCGAGACCGCACTGCTCACGCCCTGCGCGATGCTCAACATCATCGGCCGCATGCCGGAACGTGACGCCGTGCTCGCCATCCCCGGCGCGCGTCTGCACGACTACGGCAAGGCGCCGCGTGCGGGGCGCAAGATCGGCCACATCACGCTGCTGGCCGCCGACAAGGCGAGCCTAGACGCCCGCATCGCGGCTGTCGAAGCGCTGCTGGTCAATGAACTGGGCAAGTAAGCCGGTTCTGCGCCACTGAAGACAAAACGCCCCCGCTGCCATCGGCAGCGGGGGCGTTTTCGTTTCGGCACGGCTCAGCGAGCCGCCACGGGATCAGTCGATCTCGTGGTGGATCTGCTTCTGCAGGTAGAGCTCGATGCCGACCTTCTCGATCAGGCCCAGCTCGGTCTCCAGGTGATCGATGTGCTCTTCCTCGTCGTCGAGGATCTTGCGGAACAGATCACGCGAGGTGTAATCACGAACCTGCTCGGCGTAGGCGATCGCTTCCTTCAGATCGCCATGTGCCTGGTGCTCCAGCGCCAGATCGCACTCGAGCATTTCCTTGGTGTTCTCGCCGATGCGCAGCTTGCCGAGGTCCTGCAGGTTGGGCAGACCTTCCAGGAACAGGATGCGCTCGATCAGGGTGTCGGCGTGACGCATCTCTTCGATGGACTCGTCGTATTCCCACTTGGCCAGGCGCTTGAGGCCCCAGTCCTTGTACATGCGTGCATGCAGGAAGTACTGATTGATGGCGACCAGTTCGTTGGCCAGTATGGTGTTGAGATGCTCGATGATCTTGGGATCGCCTTTCATGTCGCCATTCCTCTCTTGTCAGGGTTGCTGCTTGCGTCAGGTTCTGTGCTGCGCCTGATGACGGCATGCATCAGCCGCAGCGCGGGCACGTCAGGCGTGCCCTATCGGTCAGGTGCAGCAAGTATGGCGCAAAAACATGAATTTTTCGAGACATACCAACAAGTTATCGACTTTTAGGCGCAAATGGGAAAGATTGGTATCCGCGTTGTCATGTGGCGACCGACACCGGATTGCCTGGCGCCCATACGAAAACGCCCGCCACCCGGTCTTGAGACCAGGTGGCGGGCGTCAGGCAGGCGAGCACTTGCCGGGATTCAACGAGAACGGATCACGCAGCAATGGACAGCGCGGCGACTGGAGTGTCAGTCGCCGGCAGGCGAGCCTCGGCTCGAGCCTGCATCACACCGCGTAGGCGAGATCCTCTGCCGGCATCATTTCACGCGCGACCGCTTCGCGAGTGATGGTCTTGGCCATGCAGGCACATTTGCCGCACTGGGTCGCGCAGCCGGTCTGCTCACGGACTTCGCGGAAGCTGCGCGCTCCCTGTTCCACGACTTCGCGGATCTTGTGGTCTGACACACCTTTGCACAGACAGACGTACATGGCTCACCTCGCTCACTCCAAGTGAGACAAATGTAAATGATTCGCAGAAACATGCGCAACACCTGACTGCAAAAAATTCTCATTCACACGTTATATCAAATACTTAGCGAGGCGATTTCTGGCCGGTTTGCGGTTGCGGAACACACGATGTCATAAGCAGGCCACATCAGCCTCACAAAGCGATTGCCGTGGGGAAAGCCAGCGCCGTATAAAGAATGATGGCTCGTGGCTGACAGAAAGGTAGGGTTGCGATTTCACACGAGGCCGCTAGTATGTATAACGATTTTTTATGCAATTCGAAAAACAATCGCACCAAAACATAATGAGTCATCGCTAGCCGATCACTCAGGCGGGTCACTCGAACGCAGCCTAGCTCCTCGCTCACGGGAAGCGCCGCGTCACGATGAAGGCAAATGACTGCCACGCCCCGCCAGGCAATCAGGAAAGAACATGAACAGGACACTGCAAGAGATTCCGTCGCTCCGCCTCCTCATGGCCATGACCCGCATCGGCATGCCGATGATGGGCGCCATGCTGAAGCCGTGACCGGCCTGAATCCGTCTGCTGTTGCCCTATCTGCCGATTTCCGAACGCCAATCCGCAAGGAGCCCGATATCATGTCAGTACAACTCGCCACCGCCGATCATCACGCCACGTCCCACCTGCCACTTGATCTGGACGCCGTCCGCGACGCCGGCAGCTGCTTCGGTGACCACCACCGTCTGCCGCTGACCCCGCTGCTGCGCAATCTCTATCGTGAAGCCCGCCGTGAAGGCCTGGTGGATGAGCATTGCAACGCGCGTGAACTGATGAGCCATATCGCTCTGCCCCATGACCACGTGGTCACCCAGGAAATTTCCGACCGCGTCTGGCGCTACAACGTCGGTTACTCCAACACCGGCGAGAGCGCGGAACAGGGCGACCTGAGCGCGGCGCTGGACTCCCTCAACGAGCGCACCCTGGATGAGCCGCTGCCGGGCGCCCTGCAACGCCTGACCGAATCCTGGCTGTACCTGCCGGGCGAGCTGGAAAGCCCGCGCCAGGCCAGCGCCGACGTGCTATGGCTCGACAAGCAGGGCCGTGCTCGCTACCGCCTGGATCAGGCGCGCCACTGGTTCGCCACCCTGCGCGATGAAGCCGTCGACATCGATGGCTGGCTGGCATGGCGCCTGACACATCTGCCGCTGACCAGCGCGCCGGTGCTCGATACCGTCAGCGCCTTCACGCGTCTGGCGCGCCTCGATCACGATGGCCAGCGCCCGATCGGTCAGCTGTCCTTCGTGCGTTATCGTGAGGGCGTGCGCCTGGAAGGCATGGGCACCGCGGTGATCGACCTGCCGCGCGAGCTGCCCGAGACGGCGGCACAGGAAGACAGCCTGGTGGTGTCGCGCGCCAGCGTGGAGCGCATCATCACGCGCCTGGATGGCCTGCTGGGCGTCTGAACAAGCCCTGCACTCGCGGAAAACACAACGCCCCGCCAGTCGATGACTGCCGGGGCGTTTTTTATCTGGCTGAGATCACGTCTGGCTGAGGTCACTGTCTTCATGCACGGTGCCTCACTCGCGCCGCGGCTTGGGCAGCACCACCACGCGAGTGCCGGAGGCGATGTCCTGCCAGCTGCGCTGCTCAGGGTCCCACAGCTGCCAGACGTACCCCAGCCCGCAGGCGCCCAATGACAGCCCGGCAACCACGAAGCGTATCAGGCACTGCTGCAGCGTCGGGACATGACCCTGTGGCGTCTCGATGCGCAGTCGCCAGGCCTGCATGCCCAGCGTCATGCCACTGCGGCTCCAGCAGCCGCCGAAGAAGGCGAACATCGCCACCAGCAACAGACTGCGGAACAGCGGCGACTGATTGGCCTCACCGCCATTGACGGCAACGCCGATGAAGCCCAGCACGATCAACAACGCCATCACGAGGAAGGCGTCATAGACCACGCCGCCCAGACGCCGCATCAGGCCCGCAGGGCGCGCTCCCTGCGGGTCGAGACGGCGGCGAGAGTGCGGGGCGCCCCTAGCCACTGCGCCGGATCAGCAGCAGGCCGATCACGTAACAGGCCAGCATCGGCGCCAGCACCGCCCAGATGGGCGCGAAGCCGAACACCACCGAGGCCGGGGCGAGCAGGTCCTGCAGATACTTGAACAGCAGGCCGACCACGATGCCGTAGAAGACCCGCGTCCCCGCCGCCACCGTGCGCAAGGGCCCGAACACGAAGGAGGCGGCCACCAGCACCAGCGCCGCCAGTGTCAGCGGCTGCAGAATCTTCTGCCAGAAGTAGAGCAGCGGCTGATTGGCCGACAGCCCTTGGTCCTGCAGATAGCGGGAATAGCGCCACAGGTCGGAGGCTGACTGCTGCTTGGGGTCGCTGATGACCAGCTTGAGCAGGTCCGGCGTCAGCTGGGTGTCCCACTCGCGGGTCTCCTGCTGAGCCACCGTGGTGGCGCTCGGCTCGCCATCCTGAGACTCGAAGGTGGTGGTCTGCACCGCCTCCAGCGTCCAGCCATCGCTCTCCCAGACGGCGCGCCTGGCGTAGAGCGCCTGGGTCAGGTGGCGCTCGTCATCGAAGCGATAACGGGTCACGTTGAGCACCACATCATCGCTGCGAATCGAGCCGAAACGGTAATAGTCATTACCCTCGCGCTGCCAGCCGCCACCTTCCGCGTAGACGGCGCCTGCGCCCTGCTGCTTCTCGGCGCGCCAGGCGTCGGCCTGCAGTTCGGTGACAGGGGCGACATATTCACCGACCGCCATGGTGATGGCGATGACCAGCCCCAGCGGCTTCATCACGCCCCACAGAATGCGCGTCAGTGAGCGACCGGCGGCGCGCATGATGGTCAGCTCATTGCTCGAGGCCATGCTGCCCAGCCCGATCAGGGCGCCCAGCAGTACGCCGACCGGCACGAATTCGTAGAAGCGCGACGGCAGACGCATCAGCAGATAGAGGAGCACTTCAAAGGCGCCGTAGTCGCCTTTCACATCCCCCAGATCATTGATGTAGGTGATCATCAGGTCGAGCCCGAGAATCAGTACCTGCACCACCAGCATGGCCACCAGCACATTGCGGGCGATGTAACGGTCGAGACGATCAAGCAGCATCAGCGGCCACCTCCGCGGTTGTCGCGCCAGCTCAGCCAGATGCCGAGCGCCAGATAGACGCCGTGAATGGGCCACAGGCCGATGGCGGCCGGGTACTTCTCGGATGCGACGGCATTCTGCGCCGCGATCAACAGGCTGAGATAGGTGATATGCACGAAGATGGCCGGCAGCAGGCGTGCAAAACGCCCCTGACGCGGATTGACGCGTGCCAGCGGCAGGCCGATCAGCATCAGGATCGGCACCATCAACGGCAGCGAGATGCGCCACTGCAGCTGGGCCTTGGCCTCCGGGGTATCGGAAGCCCAGAGCTGTGCCGTGGTCGCAAGCTCGATGTCCTCCTTGAGGGCCGCGGCGTCCTGGCCCTCGGTGATGCGCACGCCGTAGCGATCAAACCCCAGTCGCTGGGCGATCGCCTTGCCGGGCTCCACCCCGTAGCGCGTGCCGTCGCTCAAGACCAGATAGCGACTGCCGGTCTCGGGGCTGACTTCCTGGAAGGCACGCTCGGCGCGCACCACCGACTGGCTCGGTTCGCTGTCGGGCGTGCTGGCGGCATTGCTGTCACCTGCCTCGGCGATGAAGACGTTTTCCAGCTCGCTGTTGTCATCGCTCATGCTCTCGGCATAGACGGTGCGATTGCCGATCTCCTGGAAGCGCCCCGCACCGAGAATCGAGAAGTCGGTCTTCTGCTTCTGCTGCTCGAGCAACAGCTCATTCTTGAGCGCGCCGGCAGGCGTCAGATAGAGGCTGCAGGCCGCGACCAGCGCCGTGATCAACAGCGCCGGCAGCAGGGTGACCCGCAGCAGGCGCTCCGGGCCGACGCCACAGGCGACCAGCACGGTGATCTCGCTGTTCATGTACAGCTGACCGAAGGCCAGCAACACGGCGAGGAAGAAGGACAGCGGCAGCAGCAGTTCGAAGAAACCCGGCAGGTGATAGAGCATCAGGCTGCCGAGAATCGATGCCGGGAAATCCCCCTCCGCCGCATCACTGAAATAGCGGATGAATCGGCTGCCCATGATGACAAGCATCAGCACCCCGGCCACGGCGGCCATGGTGGTGAGTATCTCGCGTGTCAGGTAGCGGAAGATGATCAAGTGGAACTCCTGTTTCCCGCTCGCAAGCGAGCGTGTTGACCAGATCGATGATAGCCGGTGGAGGAATGGTCGTGATCACATGAAGGCATCATCCCCCTCATGCATGGTGCGCAGCCTTTGCGTACACTGGCGGCACGGGTCTGAAGACTGGACGGGAGCGGCTCCCCCTCATGCAGCAGCATTATCCAGAAAGGATGCTGCCTTGTCGCGGCTGCAGGCATTGCACGTGGACAGCCTGACATGATGGACTGCCCTCACTCGTGCATGCCAGCTCAGCTTGTCATGAGCGGTCTGCGCCCCCATCCAGACCATGACCCCGATGTCGCCGCGAGCCGGGCACGCCTGGCCTGACGACATCCTTCATCCTTGTACTGTTCATCTTCGTACCCTCACTCGCGCGCGTGGAGTTGCCATGGAATTTCCTGTAGTCACTGCCAATCCGGCCCAGCTTGAAACCGCCTGCATCGTGGTACCTGTCATCGAGGGCGACCTCACCGGTGCTGCGGCACGACTCGACGATGCCAGCGAGAAGCTGATCTCCCAGCTGATCGAGCGCGGCGACTTCAAGCCCGAGCTCGGCAATACCCTGCTGGTGCCCTTCGCTCCGGGCCTCGGCGCTCAGCGCCTGCTGCTGGCCGGTTTCGGCAGTGAGGAAAAGCTCGACGAAAGCCGTTACAAGCGTGGCCTCGACGCCGCCATGACTGCCCTGCTCAAGCTGCCCATCGAAGACGCGGCCTTCGCTGGCCTCGAGCTGAATCTCGAGCTGCGTGAGGCTGACTGGATGGCGCGCATGATCGCCGAGAGCGCACTGCGCACTGCCTATCGTTTCACCGAGATGAAGAGCAAGCCGGGCGAGCCCGTCTCTCTGACCCGCCTGAGCGTGGTTAGTGCCGACAAGCAGCGTCAGGCCGAACTGGAAGCCGGCCTGCGCGTCGGTGCTGCCATCGGCATGGGCGTCAATGAAGCGCGCACGCTGGGCAATCTGCCGGGCAACATCTGCACGCCGCGCTATCTGGGCGAGCGTGCCGAGCATTTGGGTGCCGCCTCCGATGGCGCCCTGAAAGTGACCGTGCTCGGCGAGGAAGAGCTCGAGGAGCTCGGCGCCCTGTCCCTGCTGTCGGTCGGCCGCGGCAGTGAAGAGCCGAGCCGCCTGATCGTGATGGAATACCGCGGCGCGGAAGACGAGAACGAAGCCCCGCACGTGCTGGTCGGCAAGGGCATCACCTTCGATACCGGCGGCATCTCGCTCAAGCCGGGCGCCGGCATGGACGAGATGAAGTACGACATGGGCGGCGCTGCCAGCGTGTTCGGCACCATGCGCACCGTGCTGGAACTCAAGCCCAAGCTCAACGTGGTGGCCATCGTGGCCAGCGCCGAGAACATGCCGGACGGCCGCGCCACCAAGCCGGGCGACATCATCAAGACCCTGAAGGGTCTGACCGTCGAAGTCCTCAACACCGACGCCGAAGGCCGTCTGGTGCTGTGCGATGCGCTGACCTACGCCGAGCGCTTCGAGCCGGCCAGCGTCGTCGACATCGCCACTCTGACCGGCGCCTGCGTCATCGCGCTGGGCAATCACGCCACCGGTCTGATCTCCAACGATGATGACCTGGCGCTCGACCTCCTCGACGCCGGCGAAGAAGCCTGGGACCGCGCCTGGCACATGCCGCTGTGGGACGAGTATCAGACGCAGCTGGATTCCAACTTCGCCGACATCGCCAACATCGGCGGTCGCGAAGCCGGCATGATCACCGCAGGTTGCTTCCTGTCCCGCTTCGCGGACACCTTCCCGTGGGCGCATCTGGACATCGCCGGCACCGCCTGGATGTCCGGCAAGCAGAAAGGCGCCAGCGGCCGCCCGGTGGGCCTTCTGACCCAATACCTGCTGGACCGCGAAGCGGAACTCAGCGCCCCGCAGGAAGAGACCGTCTGAGGCTTCGCATGCTCTCGATAGCATGCTAGCGTTGAGACACGCGGGTCGCGACGCCACTCGGCACCGCTGACCCGAGAGGTCCTATAAAAATGATTCGACCCCCGGCGTTCCGCGTCGGGGGTCTCGCTGCTACGGAGACACCCACGTGACCAAAGGCTTCGACGTCCGCGCGTCCACGCAACCGGCGGATGCTGCCGTTCGTGACACCATTCTGGCCAATCCCGGCTTCGGCCGTCACTTCAGCGATCACATGGCCCATGTACGCTGGACCGCCGATGGCGGCTGGCACGGCCATGAAGTCCGCCCCTACGGCCCGCTGAGCCTCGACCCCGCCGCCTCGGTACTGCACTACGCCCAGGAAATCTTCGAAGGCATCAAGGCCTACCGTCATGAAGACGGCTCGGTGTGGACCTTCCGCCCCGAGAAGAACGCCGCACGTTTCCGCAACTCCGCCCGCCGTCTGGCACTGCCGGAGCTGTCCGACGAGGACTTCGTCGGCTCGCTCAAGGCCCTGCTCGCGCAGGACAGCGCCTGGGTGCCGACTCCGGCCAGCGTCAGTGACGAATGCAGCCTCTATCTGCGTCCGTTCATGATCGCCAGCGAAGCCTTCCTCGGCGTGCGTCCGTCGCGTGAAGTCGATTACTACGTGATCGCCTCACCGGTGGCGGCCTACTTCAAGGGCGGCATCAAGCCGGTCTCCATCTGGCTGTCCTCGCACTACAACCGTGCGGCCGCCGGCGGTACCGGTTTCGCCAAGTGCGGCGGCAACTACGCGGGCTCACTGGCCGCGCAGAGCGAAGCTTCCGCCAATGGCTGTGACCAGGTCGTGTTCCTGGACGCCGCCGAGAACAAGTGGGTCGAGGAACTGGGTGGCATGAACCTGTTCTTCGTCTTCAAGAACGGCCGTCTGGTCACGCCGCGCCTGACCGGCACCATTCTGGAAGGTGTCACCCGGGACTCCATCCTGACCATGGCGACCGATCTGGGTCTGACGCCGGAAGAGCGCCCGATCAGCATCGACGAGTGGCGTGAAGGCATCGCCTCCGGCGAGATCACCGAGGTGTTCGCCTGCGGTACCGCCGCCGTCATCACACCGGTGGGCGAGCTGGTCAGTGAAGAAGGTCGCCTCGACCTGACCGTCAACGCCGGTGATGTCGCCATGCGTCTGCGCAGCCAGCTGCTGGATCTGCAATACGGTCGCGCCGAAGACACGCGCGGCTGGATGACGCGTCTGGCATAAGTGCTCTGGTATTAGTGCTCTGGAACAAGCCCTCGAGCCTGCCCCTGTGGCTTGAAGGATGACCGAAACCCCAAGGCCCGCCTCGAAAGAGGCGGGCCTTGGGGTTTCTGGCGCACTGATATCTGACTGCGGAAAGACGTCACGGGAGGCAGGCTGCATCGAAGCCGCGCGGCGAGTGCGGTATCCTGAGCGCTCGAGAATTCCTTGCCCGAGCGGTGCCCATGACCCAGATCGACTTCTACATCCTGCCCGACACCACGCTGGAAGCCCGGCTGGAATTCGCCTGCCGGCTGGCCGAGACCATCCACGCCAAGGGCTTTCGCCTGCATGTGCATGTCGAGGACGAGGCGATGGCGCGTCAGTTCGATGAGCATCTGTGGCAGTTCCGCCCGGAAAGCTTCGTGCCCCATGCGCTGGATATCGATCTCGACATGGCCGCCCGCGAGGCCGAACACGCCGATGACGTGCCGCGCCCGCCGGTCACCATCGGCTGGCAGGACGCCCCGGCGCCGGGTATCGAGGCACTGCTCAACCTGCACCCCGAGATCCCCGAATGGTTCTCACGCTTCGAGCGCGTCGCCGAGATCATCAATCAGCATCAGGATGTGCTGGTGACCAAGCGCGAATGCTGGCGTACCTACAAGTCACGCGGTTATGCCGTGCGCTCGCATCAGCTCAAGGGCGTCAGCTGAGCGACACGCCATGCGTCAGCGGTCCGTATCGCAGGCACGCTGGAAGCTGACCATCAGATGCGTCATCCAGCGCTCGATATCGGCCATGCTCGGCGGACTTTCACCATTGTCGAAGAAGGCCTCGGGCAGGCCGCCTGCGGCCTCGCTGGCGTGACGCTCCCCGATACGCACGGCCCACAACGGCAGTTCGCGCGGCATGCGCTGGATCTCGGCGAACAGCGCCGCCACGTTCATGTCCGGCACATCGCCGAAGATGACCAGACACGGGCAGACATCTCGCACCAGACGCAACGCCTGGGCCGCACTGCTGGCGATGATGATCTCCAGATTGGCGACGTGACTGCCGATCACCTCGAGGCGCAGACGGTCCTGCGCCCGGGTGCTGATCACCAGCCAGCGACAGGGCACCGGCAGCACCTTCTCCGCCGACCACGCCGCCTGGACGACGCGCTCATGGGCGCTGACATCCGCCAGCGGCAACCAGACCCGGAAGCTGGCGCCTTCGCCCAGCTCGCCCCGCGCCGTGATGTCACCGCCCATGCGGCGGGCGAGCTCCCGCGACAGCGCCAGCCCGAGCCCGGTGCCCTCGATGCCTGAATCTTCTCGTCCCAGACGCGAGAACGGCTGGAACAGCTGGACCGCCTGCGCGGAATCAAAGCCGAAGCCGCCATCGGTGATTTCCACCCAGCCCATCTCCACTCCGCTGGCATTGCGCTCCTGGCCAATGGCCAGACGAATCCAGCCCCCCTCGCGGTTGTACTTGATGGCATTGCCCATCAGGTTGCCGAGAATCTGATCCAGGCGCCGCTGGTCGGCATTCAGCCACAGTGACTCGCCTTCCAGTGCCAGCGATAGCGTCAGGTTGGCGCTCTCCAGACGCGGCTGATATTGCCCTGCCAGTCGTATCAGCTTCTGGCCCACCGAGAGGGGCTGGCAGTCCAGCGGCAGGTCACCGGCTTCCAGACTCGACATCTGCAGCACGTCCTCGATCAGCGCCGACAGCTGCGCCGCCGCATGACTGGCCTCATCCACGTAGCGGCGCTGCTCGCGGGTCAGGTCGGCTTCCTCGCAGAGCAGATCCGTGAAGCCCATGATGGCGTTGAGCGGGGTGCGAATCTCGTGACTGAAACTCGAGAAGAAACGAGACTTGGACTGGCTGGCCTCGGTGGCACTGTCGCGGGCCGCCTCCAGCAGCTTGAGTGACTGCTTGTGGCGCTGGATGTCCAGCGCCAGCCCGGTGGCGCGCTGTGGCCGGCCCTCATGATCACGCCGGGTGATCTGGCCGCGAATCTGCACCCAGATCCAGTGACCACGCGCATGCCGGTAGCGCACGTCGCGCGCCTCGGCCCAGCTCTCACCGTGCATGACCCGCCAGCGCGCCTCGAGCAGGCCGACGAGGTCTTCCGGGTGCGTCATGGCGTCAAGGTCCGCCAGATGCATGCTGGCGCGTACCGGCAGCCCCAGCATCAGGAAGAAATTCTCGTGCAGGTAGAGATCGTCCTGATCGAAGTCATAGCGCCAGGTGGCATCGCCGGAGGCCGCCATCACCATCTCGACGTGGCGCGCACCCTCGGCGCGTTCAAGCTCGATCTGGTCGCGCCGCTGGGCCGCTTCGCGCAGCGCCTCACCGGCCTGGTCCAGCTCCTGCAGCTGGAAGCGCTCGCGCACCACGGGCTGACCGCGACCGATGCGCAGCGCCATGTCGCTGAGACGTGCCAGTGATTCGGACAGGGTGGCCGCCATGGCCTCGGCTCGCCAACGCATCACCACCAGCAGGGCGAAGAAGAACAGGATCAGCCCCACCAGCATCACGTAGCCCAGCTGATTGAAACGCTCATTCCAGATATCGATGCCGCTGTTGACCTGCTGCGCATCCACCACCGCCAGCAACCGCCAGTCGGTGCCCGGCACCGATTGCCAGCCGACCAGCCGCTCACCGGCGAGTAAGGAAACGCTGCGCACGCCCTGCGCCTCATCCGAGATGCTGCGCAGCAGGTGCGCCATGGCCGGGGAGTTCTCGACATCATGCGCCGTATCGAGGAAGCGATCGTGCAGCAGCGGCATCGGCACCACTTCAGGGACGGGCTGGGGGCCGAAATCCTGCTCGCCGACCCTCGGCATGGCCATGACGACATCGTCACTCACCAGAATCAGATAGGCGCCCCAGGGCAGCTCGGCATGCTCGAGCCGCTCGACCAGAGAATCGAGGGTGACGTCGATGCCGACCACGCCTTCGAGGAAGTCGCCGCGATGGACCGGCATCAGCGTCGAGACCAGCCAGCCGCTGCCGACCGGGTCCTGGTAGGGCGGCGTGATGACGGCGCCACGACTCGGGTTGTTGCGGTCATCCGCCAGGTAGTAGAAGCCGTAGCTGGTGAGGTCGACGCCGGGCGTGAAGATGTTGCGGGTATCGGTCCACGGCAACATGCGGAAATAGCCGTCGTAGCCGGAGAACCAGATCTGGCGCAGCTCGGGTTGCGTGGCGAGCATGTCCGACACCTGGGCATCCATTGCCGAGAGGCGCACCACCTTGTCGTGGTCCTGCAGATAGCTGGGCACCAGCGAGGAGTAATAGGAGCCGGCACCACCATCGTTCTCGGCGACGTACAGGGTGCCGTCGCCCGCGCTCATGTGGCGCTTTAGCTCCTGCTCGCGCTGGCGGGTCGTCACGGGGGTGTCCATGTGACGCAGAGTGCTGCGCGCCAGCTGGCGGGCATCACTGCGCCAGTTGTCCGCCAGCAGGCTGATGTGCTCTGCCTCGTAATGGGTCAGCTGCTCGAGCTGGGTATTCACCAGCTCACTGCGCGTGGAGTCCTGCTGCCCGGAGACCAGCCAGTGCAACACCAGATAGCAGCCCAGCAGCGCCACCTCGAGCACCAGCAATGGCACCAGCGCATGACGCAGCAGTTCATGCCAGACCCAACGACGTGTCGGACGAGGGGCACCGTCCGTGGGGCGAGGCTTGGACATTGCGGCTCCGCGAGCGTGAGAGAATGGGAAGTGTGCGAGGCGGCAAGCCTCGGCGTCATGAGGTCGCAACAGGATACGGCATCAGTGCGTGGATGTTGCCTGCTTTGTGAAAACAGCGTCTGCCAGACGCCACGAGGGCCTGCCCGCCAAGACCGAATGACGCCCGTCATCAGCGGCGCTATAATCGAGCCCATTTTCTGCCTGCGCTGACCGCTCCTTGAGCCGGCGCGGGACGCCCCGCCCAACCGGATCAATGCAGACCCATGGACAAGACCTACCAACCGAACGCCATCGAGACGCGCTGGTACGAGCGCTGGGAATCCGACAACCGCTTTGCGCCGTCAGGCCAGGGCGAGAGCTTCTCATTGGTCATCCCGCCGCCCAACGTCACCGGCTCCCTGCACATGGGCCACGCCTTCCAGGATTCCATCATGGACACCCTGGTCCGCTGGCGCCGCATGCAGGGTCGCAACACCCTGTGGCAGGTAGGCACCGACCACGCCGGTATCGCCACCCAGATGCTGGTCGAGCGCAAGGTCGCCGCCGAAGAAGGCAAGACCCGCCATGACCTCGGCCGCGAAGCCTTCACCGACAAGATCTGGGAGTGGAAGGGAGAGTCCGGCGGCAACATCACCCGCCAGCTGCGTCGCATGGGCACCAGCATCGACTGGAAGCGCGAGCGCTTCACCATGGATGACGGCTTCTACAAGGCGGTGCAGGAAGTCTTCGTGCGCCTGCACAAGGAAGACCTGATCTACCGCGGCAAGCGTCTGGTCAACTGGGACCCGACCCTGCACACCGCGATTTCCGATCTCGAAGTCGAGAACCGCGATCAGCAGGGCAGCTTCTGGCACTTCCGCTACCCGCTGGCCGATGGCGTCAAGACCGCCGATGGCAAGGACTACGTCATCGTCGCCACCACGCGCCCGGAAACCCTGCTGGGTGACACCGGCGTGGCCGTCAATCCCAAGGATGAGCGCTACGCAAGCCTGGTCGGCAAGTTCATCGAACTGCCGCTGGTCGGCCGTCGCATCCCCATCGTCGCCGATGAACACGCCGACATGGAAAAGGGCTCCGGTTGCGTCAAGATCACCCCGGCCCACGACTTCAATGACTACGAAGTCGGCAAGCGTCAGGGCCACCTGCTGATCAACGTGATGAGCCAGGATGCCACCATCCTGGAGCGCGCCGAGATCTATGACCTCCAGGGCCGTCCGCAGCCCCAGGAAGACGCCAGCCTGCCGGCCGCCTACGCCGGTCTGGATCGCTTCGTCGCGCGCGAGAAGCTGGTCGCCGACATGGACGCGCTGGGCCTGCTGGAGCAGGTCGAGGCCGTCAACAACACCCTGCCGCACGGTGACCGCTCCGGCGATGTCATCGAGCCGCTGCTGACGGACCAGTGGTTCGTGGCCGTCGAGGAGCTGGCGCGTCCGGCCATCGAAGCGGTCGAGAACGGCGACATCGAGTTCGTGCCCAAGAACTACGAGAACATGTACTTCGCGTGGATGCGCGACCTGCAGGACTGGTGCATCTCGCGTCAGCTGTGGTGGGGCCACCGCATTCCGGCCTGGTACGACAACGACGGCAACGTCTACGTCGGCCGCAATGAAGAGGAAGTCCGCGCCGAGAACAACCTGGGTGCCGACGTCGAACTGCGTCAGGACGAAGACGTCCTCGACACCTGGTTCAGCTCAGCGCTGTGGACCTTCGGTACCCTCGGCTGGCCGGCGGACACGGAAGAGCTCAAGACCTTCCACTCCACCGACGTGCTGGTCACCGGCTTCGACATCATCTTCTTCTGGGTGGCGCGGATGATCATGTTCACCCTGAAGTTCAAGGGTGAAGTGCCGTTCCGCAAGGTCTACGTGCATGGTCTGGTGCGTGACAGCCTCGGTCAGAAGATGTCCAAGTCCAAGGGCAACGTGCTCGATCCCATCGACCTGATCGACGGCATCGGCATCGAGGAGCTGGTCGAGAAGCGTACCGGCAACATGATGCAGCCGAAGAAGGCCAAGGCGATCGCCAAGGCCACGCGCAACGAGTTCCCGGAAGGCATCGAGCCTCACGGTACCGATGCGCTGCGCTACACCCTGCTGTCACTCGCCTCCACCGGGCGTGACGTGAAGTTCGACATGGGCCGTCTCGATGGCTATCGCAACTTCTGCAACAAGCTGTGGAATGCGGCGCGCTACGTGCTGATGAATGCCGAGGACCAGGATTGCGGCGTCAATGGCGAAGCCGTCGAACTGTCGCTGGCCGATCGCTGGATCATCGCGCGCCTGCAGCAGACCGAGCAGCAGGTCACCCGCGCGCTGGAAGAGTTCCGCTTCGACCACGCCTCCCAGGCGCTCTACGAGTTCATCTGGAACGAGTACTGCGACTGGTATCTGGAGCTGTCCAAGCCGGTTCTGTGGGATGACAACGCCAGCATCGAGGCCAAGCGCGGCACGCGTCGCACCCTGGTGCGTGCCCTCGAGACCATCCTGCGCCTGATCCACCCGATGATGCCGTTCATCTCCGAGGAGATCTGGCAGCGTATCGCACCGCACGCCGGCAAGCCGGTGGAAGGCGAGAGCATCATGAGTCAGGCGTGGCCGCAGGCCGAAGCCGACCGGATCGATGAGCAGTCCATCCGCGATATCGAGTGGCTGAAAGGCATCATCATCGCCATCCGCAACGTGCGCGGTGAGCTCAACCTGTCACCGGCCAAACCGCTGGAAGTCTTCCTGCAGAACGGCGCAGCTGGCGATGCCGAGCGCCTGGAAGCCAACCGCCTGTTCCTCTCCAAGCTGGCACGTCTGGAAAGCATCACCTTCCTGGCGGCAGGCGACGAAGCCCCGATGTCCGCCATACAGCGCGTCGGTGAGCTGGAAGTGCTGGTGCCGATGGCAGGCCTGATCGACAAGGAAGCCGAGCTCAAGCGCATCGACAAGGAGCACGAGAAGCAGCAGAAGGTCATCACCGGCCTCGAGAACAAGCTCGGCAACGAGAAGTTCGTCGGTCGTGCACCGGCTGATGTGGTCGAGAAGGAGCGCGCCAAGCTGGCCGACGCCCAGGCGGAACTTGCGCTGCTGGAAAGCCAGCGCGTCAAGATCGAAGCGCTGTAAGTCACGCTCGCGCTTCACGCAAGCAAAAGCCCCCTGCACCGAACGGTGCAGGGGGCTTTCTCGTTTCTGGCAGCCCGCTCGCGAATCGCCCTCACAAGCGCGCCGAGCAATTACTCGGCGGCGCCTTCCAGCGGCATGAAGGTCGCCAGCAGATAGCCGGTGTCATCCATCACGCGCAGCCGAGCGCTCTCACCGCTGCCGATGATCTGGTAACTGGCCACATCCTCGAGCATGCGATTGAAGGCGTTGGACTGCTCGGGGTTGGGGCACATCTTCATGGTCGAGGCCAGCGGGCCGATATCCAGCGTCTGACGCGACTCATCCAGTACCACCGGCCCCATCAGGCGATTGCAACCATTGCTGCCGACCAGACGCAGACGGTCATCCTCCTCGTCTGCCAGCTGCTGCTGACTGGGGGGCTGCAACAGGAAGTTGGCGGCCTCTTCACTGGCATCCGTGGCGGAGAAACTCCATTGGGTGCCCACCAGGGCAGGAGCAGCGGCACCCGATGAGGCACTGCCCTGCGGATGCTGTGTCATGGCCGCGCAGCCAGCCAGCAAGTAAATAGCGAACCCCACGGAGGTATAACGCGATAGACGACGCACGGTAACGGACATGGATGACTCCTGTGGCGCCCGCCAGTGGCATTGCCGGCAACGGCAGTCTCCCGGCAGACGGAAAGAACGGTGGGTAAGGAACGGACATGACAGCAAGGGTAGCGATCATGCGCACGGCTGTCATGAACGACAGGCCCTCACGACATGCGCCTGAGTGTCACCTGCCGGACTGCCGCCGGCTTGCCAGCAGCGCGATGGACGCAACCATCTGTCCACCTCGCCGACCTTGAAAACAGTGTTTTCAAAGCGGAGTCTGCTCTAGAATTTCGACCAGATCGCCACTCAGCGTCGCCTGTCTCGAGTCCTCTGGCCACCGGGCCAAGCGAGCTACCGACCTGAGTGCGCCTATCCCGACATGAGCCCCGCAGAGCTGATACGACATGACTCCCGCCGCCCCCGACAGTCCTTCCTTGCACGCCGCTGATACTGCGTCTTCACAGCGAATCAGTGGTTCGCAGCAGGCCCCGCACGCGCAACCCTCGCCCCCGCCTCGCTCGCACAGGCCGCAGACAGGATTCAACCTGCGACGACTGGTGCTCCTGAATGCGCTGGGAGTGGCGCTGCTGGCGTGCTGGTGGATACCGGCGCTGGATTTCTGGCCCACCCTCGACAGCGATGTCTTCTGGGACTTCAACCAGTTCATCACACCGCTCAATCCGCACTGGGACACGCTGCTCGGCATTCTGAACACGCGCGCCTTCGACGCCGTGGCCTTCGCCATGATGGGGGTATTGTTCTGCTGGGCGATGCTCAATGATCAACAGCCTGCCCGCTATCGCCGCTGGACCAGCATCGGCATCACCATGCTGATGACGGCGGGCCTGCTCTCGCTGTTCGTGCTGCGCGCCATCAGCTATGGCCATGCCAGCCCGACGCGCTTTTTCAGCCACGCACAGCATCTCTCCGAGCTGGTGTCCTTCAAGACCAAGGATTCGGCGTCGAACAGCTTCCCGGGGGATCACGGCCTGATGCTGATGGTATTCGCGAGTTTCATGTTGGCCTTCGCACCGCGCCGTATCGCCCTGTGCAGTCTGGCGTTCGTGGTACTGCTGAGCGCTCCGCGGATCATGGTCGGCGCTCACTGGTTCAGCGATGTCTATCTGGGCTCGCTCAGCATTGCACTGATCGCGTTGCCCTGGGTGCTGTGCACACCACTGGCGACCACCGTTGCCCGTGGCATGGAAAACGCGCTGGCCCGTCTGAAACAGCATCCGTGAAACAGCTATTGCAAGAAGGTACTGAAACAACCGTATTTCAGCCAATGAAGTGCGTACGCGAGAAAGGACTGGAGTCCTTGCGGCTCTGTTTGTTCTTGCGGCTCTCACCGCTCTCGCGATCTCCCTTTGCGCCAGTGTATACCTTGCCACGTGCACCACCTCCCTTGCCCGGCGGTGAAGTGGGGGCATCAGCCGCGGAGAAGCCTGTCATCTCGTGCTCTCCCCCGGCCACTACCTGATCACGACCATTGCGCTTGGCGTGATACAACCGCCTGTCAGCCAGCTGCATCAGCTCATCCAGCGAGTCGACTTCATGCCTGATGGCAACGCCGATGGAAACCGTGACCGGTACCGGAGTGCCGGCGAAGGCCGGAGGAGACTTGGTCAGCAGGGAGCGCATGCGCCCCGCCACGGAGATGGCTTCGGAACGCCCGATACGCGGCAACAGCACCAGGAACTCCTCGCCACCGACACGCCCGGCGAGATCGCCCTGACGCAGTGTGGCTGTCAGCAGACGGCCCAGATGACGCAGTACCTCATCACCGACAGCATGACCATGCAGGTCATTGATACGCTTGAAGTTGTCAGCATCCAGCATCAATACCGCGTAGGGCACCCTGTCGTCCCACCAGTCCTCGGCATGGCGCAACGTCTGGCGTCGATTGAGCAATTCGGTCAGCTCATCACGACTGGCATCCTTCAGGTACTGGCGCTCGAAATGTTCGGTAAGTGCCAGCATGCGCCACAGGAAGGTGACCATCATCAGGAAGACCGCGAACAGGTTGGCAGACTGCAGCACCCAGGCCGACAGGACGCCGCCCTCATGCAGGACTGGCGAGACCATCAGCGCCGAGACAGCCGCCATGAACAGCATCAGTGTCGTCACCACTCGAATGCGCGGCGCCAGCGGGGCCAGGTGGATACCGGCCATTACGATGAAGAAATAGTACTCATAGCCCGCCGAGAGCCCGAAGCAGAAAACCGAGAGCCAGGCCATCAGCGTCAAGGCGCTCATCATCAGGGCCAGACCCAAGGTCAGCTGATGCGCCCGGTGCAGCATCACGCCCAGCACGGACACGAGCGCCATGATGCCGCTGACGAATGCCAGCCGCGACTCGTTGAAGAGAGTGAAGAAGGGAACCCACATCGCGAAGAGGCCCATCAACATCAGATAGACCCAAAGGTAAGCATGGTAGAAACGACGATGCTCCACGGCGAGCAAACGTGGTTCACGACGTAGCCAGGTACTTATGACTCTCGGCATCAGGCAGTCCTTGCCAACAAGGCAGTGTCCGCGTGGCGATCCCTCACGCGACTCCAGGAGATGCAACATCGCGACAGCCGGGCAGCAAGAGAAAGGAAGAAGACACACCTGCCTGCCGCGATGACACTCCACAAAGACCGAGCACGACATGTCACACATCATGCTACGGGGCTTATGAACTTCATTACATCATAAGCCCTGCTGGGCGATGCACCAGTGATGCCTGGGGCATTGCGTTGCCTGGATGCGACGCTGACGCACACGTCAACCTGCGGCGTTGCTTGCTTACCAGCTGCCCGTGTTGCCCATGGAGACCCAGGGTTCCTGCGGCGCAAGGGCGTCACCAGCCTGCAGCAGCTCCAGCGAAATCCCATCCGGGCTCTTCACGAACGCCATGTGGCCGTCACGCGGCGGGCGGTTGATGATCACGCCGTTGTCCATCAGATGCTGACAGGTGGCGTAGATATCCTCGACGCGATAGGCCAGATGGCCGAAGTTGCGCCCACCTTCGTATTCTTCCGGGTCCCAGTTATGGGTCAGTTCCAGCATCGGCGCCTGCATCTCGCGGGCTCGTTCGGCATCCTGCGGGGCTGCCAGGAAGATCAGCGTGAAGCGGCCCTTCTCGGAATCCTTGCGCGAGATCTCGACCATGCCGAGCAGGTCACGGAAGAAATGCAGTGAAGCGTCGACATCACGGATACGCAGCATGGTGTGCAGATATTGCATGGATCACTCTCTTGAACGGTGGTTGGGGCAGCACTGAGGACGGAAAAGACGTGCGCCGAGCGTAGCTGGCTCGGCGCACGGGAATATTCTAGACACACGACTGCCGCGCGACGAGTCTCCTCGCGGCACGGCAGTGTGGTGATGCATGCACCCTGCTGCTGGCGTCTCGCGCCATCAGGCGATGCGTGAACTGCGCTCCAGACGTACGGGCACCGCCTTGGAGGATGGCGTGCCGGTATCAGCGCCGTGGCTTTCCAACGCGACCAGCACGTTGGTTTCCGGATAGTAGGCCCCGATGCAACCGGCCGGGATGTCGTACTCGACCAGACGGAACTGTGGGGCACGTCGCTCGCTGCCGTCCGGACGCGGCTCGCCGAGCATGTCGACCCAATCACCGTCGGCCATCCCCAGCCGCGCCAGGTCTTCACCATTGATGAAGATCACCCGCCGCTGACCCGACACGCCACGATAGCGGTCGTTGTAGCCGTAGACGGTGGTGTTGTACTGATCGTGACTGCGCATGGTCTGCAGCGTCAGCCAGCCGTCACGCCGCGCCAGCTGTTGATGCATCACCGACTCCGGCAGCGGCATGTACGAGAACTCGGCCAGGCCGCTGGAGGTCGGGAAGACAAGCTCGCGTACCGGATTGGCGAGGTGGAAGCCGCGCTTGTGTGCCAGTCGTGAATTGAAGTCCGCGAAACCGGGGATGACCGCCGCGATCTCGTCACGGATCAGATCATAGTTCTCGCTCAGGGCCTGCCAATCGACCGGATCACTGGCACCTCGCGCCGGCAGCACGCGCGCCAGGGTGGCACGCGCGATCGCCGCGATGATGCCGGGCTCGGAGCGCAATTCAGGGCTGGCCGGTGCCTTGATGCCGGCGCTGGAATGCACCATCGACATCGAGTCCTCGACGCTGATGTGCTGGGAAGCCACCTGCGAGGAGCGATCGATCTCGCTGCGACCGAGACACGGCAGAATCAGCGCATCGGTCTGCTTGCCCATCACCAGATGACTGCGATTGAGCTTGGTGCTGATCTGGACGTTGAGCTCGAGGTTGCGCATCGCGGCCTCGGTCCGCTCGCTGTCCGGCGTGGCTCGCGTGAAGTTGCCGCCCAGCGCGATGAAGGTCTTCGCCTTGCCCTGCTCCAGCGCCGCCAGGCTCTCCACGGTGTTGTAGCCCGGCGCACGCGGCATGCTGACGCCGTAGCGCGCTTCCAGCGCATCGATCAGCCAGGCGGGCGCCTTCTCGTCGATGCCCATGGCGCGATCGCCCTGGACGTTGGAATGGCCACGCACCGGACAGGCACCGGCACCGGGACGGCCGAAATGCCCCCCGAGCAACAGCAGATTGACGATCTCGCGCACACTCTCGACGGCATGCAGATGCTGGGTGATGCCCATCGCCCAGGTGCAGATGACGTTGCCGGCACTGGCGAAGATGGCGGCCGCCTCCTCGAGCTGAACGCGTGTCAGGCCAGACTGGTCCTCGAGGGTTGCCCACTCGGTCGCCTCGACCAGCGCCTGCCAGGCCTCGACGCCCCGGGTATGCGCTTCGATGAAGCTGGCGGCGCGCGTGAATTCGCCCCGCGCCTCCATCGCGAACAGCGCCTTGGCCATGCCGCGCACCGCCGCCATGTCGCCGCCCATGCGCGGCTGGTAATAGCGATGGCTGATGGGCTGGCTGGAGAGGGTCATCATCTCCAGCGGCGACTGCGGGTCGGCAAAGCGCTCCAGCCCCCGCTCACGCAGCGGATTGAAGCTGACGATGCGCGCGCCACGCCGTGAGGCACGCCGCAGATCGCCCAGCATGCGCGGGTGATTGGTGCCGGGGTTCTGACCGAACACGAAGATGGCATCGGCGTGCTCGAAGTCCTCCAGCAGCACCGTGCCCTTGCCGACGCCGAGGCTCGCCTTCATGCCGACACCGCTGGCCTCGTGGCACATGTTGGAGCAGTCGGGGAAGTTGTTGGTGCCGAACAGACGCACGAACAGCTGGTAGAGATAGGCCGCCTCGTTGCTGGCACGCCCCGAGGTATAGAACAGCGCCTCATCCGGCGACGTCAGCGCGCTGAGGTGCTCGGCGACAAGCTCGAAGGCCGCGTCCCAGCTGATCGGCATATAGCGATCACTGGCCGCGTCGTAGCGCATCGGTTCGGTCAGGCGGCCCTGATCCTCGAGCATGAAGTCGTCCCAGCCCAGCAGCTCCGTGACGGTATGCTGAGCGAAGAAACGCGGTGTGACCCGCTTGGCGGTCACTTCCCAGGCCACTGCCTTGGCGCCGTTCTCGCAGAACTCGAAGGAGGAGCCGTGTTCCGGGTCTCCCCAGGCACAGCCGGGGCAGTCGAAGCCCTTGTCCTGATTGGCCTTGAGCAGGGAGCGCACGCTCTTCCACGGCGCCCTGGAGTGACTGACATGCTGACCGACGCTCTTGAGTGCGCCCCAGCCACCCGCCGGCCCGGCATAGGCGGCAATGCGCGGATGACGCGTCTGTTGCGCATCCTCGCGGGGCAGGCTGGCAGACGCAGGCGTCTCGATCTCGGGGGCAGCAATATCGGTCATGTCAGGATCCACTGGCTAGGATGAACGGGGGCGATCAGCGTGACCGCTGAGCAATTCGAGTCGACGCCCGCGGTGGGCACAGATCAGATTGAGATCGCAGGCGCGGGCGGTCTCGACGGCGAGTCGCGAGGGCACCGCGAGGGTGATCAGGGTCGGAATGCGCGCACGGATGGTCTTCTGCACCAGCTCCAGGCTGCAGCGGCTCGACACCAGCAAGGCCTCGGGCCACACACCGCTGTCGAGGCTCATGCCGATCACGCGGTCCAGCGCATTGTGGCGACCGATATCGGCACCCTGCGAGATCAGACCGCCTTCGGTGTCCAGCCCCAGCGCCAGATGCATGCCGCGGCGCGTGGCGCGCTCCAGGCGTTCCAGCCCACGCATCAGCGCATCGGGCGCCAGCGCCGCCCGTGGCGGCAGACGCATGAGCCCCGCCATCAGCTCCGCTTCGTCCTGCACGCCACAGGCGCCGCAGCTCGAGACACTGCTCTCACGCCGCTGATGACGCTCGGCCTTGCGCGCCAGCGAGTCACTGACCTCAAGGCGCACCGCCAGCCCATGGCGCAGCCGCGAGAGATGGATCGCCGAGACCTCGTCACGCCGCGTGATCCAGCCCGCAGTGAAGGCATGCCCCAGCGCCAGCGGCTCAAGGGCCTCTGGACTGGCCAGCAAGGTGCCCATCGCGGTGTCATTGAGCGCCAGACTCACCGGTAGCTCCGATGGGCCATCCAGCTCGCGCAGCGGCACCTCGCGGGCATCCGCGTAGCCTGCAGCGCCTGGCGCTTGTTGATAGAGCGAATCTTTCATTACGGCTCTCCGTGGCGCAGATGTGTGGCGAGGATGGTGCGCGCAACCCTCACCCGACCTCTGCGCAATATGGGAATATCCTACCGCCATGCCGTGAGGGCGACCAATTGAGCCGAGCCGCCAATTGATAGACACCGCCAATGAAGATGGCGCCCTGCCGGTGACAGGCATGCGGGCCATCGCGGCGGGCGAGAAATTCGCGCGCGAGTCGCGTAAAATGCGTCGCCGACCCTTGAGGGCGCTCCTGCTGTCGCGCTATCACCCGCCCGCCGGCCGCTCTCATCTCTCGATCATCCTGCTCCGGATTTACGTTCCGGCCCGCATGAGGACCCTTCGCATGACCGACACTCCCGACCTGACCGCCGCGCCTGATCAGGCCAGCGCCCCGCAGCTGACCAGCACGTCTGCCTCCGCCCGCCCCAGCCCGCTGGCGCCGCAGCATGTGGTCTGCGCGCTCTACAAGTTCGTCACTCTCGAGGACTTCGAGGCGCTGCGCGACCCGCTGCTGGCGGTGATGAACGAGCACGCCATCCGCGGCACCCTGCTGCTGGCCCGCGAAGGTATCAACGGCACCGTGTCCGGCTCACGCGCCGGCATCGATGCGCTGCTCGCCTGGCTGACCAGCGACCCGCGTCTGGCCGAGCTCGACACCAAGCAGTCACTGGCCGAGCAGGCGCCCTTCCTGCGCGCCAAGGTCAAGCTCAAGCGCGAGATCGTCACCATGGGCGTCGAGGGCATCGACCCGCGCCACACCGTCGGGACCTATGTGGAGCCTAAGGACTGGAATGCGCTGATCTCCGATCCGGAGGTGCTGCTGATCGACACGCGCAATGACTATGAGGTGGAGGTGGGGACCTTCGCCGGTGCCGTCAACCCGAACACCACGGCCTTCCGTGATTTCCCGGACTACGTCTCGCGCGAGCTGGACCCGACACAGCACCGCAAGGTGGCGATGTTCTGCACCGGCGGCATCCGCTGCGAGAAGTCCACGGCCTATCTCAAGGAGCAGGGCTTCGATGAGGTCTATCACCTCAAGGGCGGTATCCTGAAGTACTTGGAAGAGGTGCCCGAGGAAGAGACGCTGTGGCAGGGCGAGTGCTTCGTGTTCGATGAGCGCGTCACCGTCGACCACCAGCTGCGTCCCGGCCAGTACGACCAGTGCCATGCCTGCCGCCTGCCGATCACCGAGGAAGACAAGCAGAGCGAGCGCTACCAGAAAGGCGTCAGCTGCCCGCGTTGCTACGACAAACTGAGCGATGCCCAGAAGGCGCGCTTCGCCGAGCGCGAGAACCAGATTCGCCTCGCCAGAGAACGCGGCGAAGCCCATCTGGGCATGGATGCCGTCGCCCAGATGCAGGCACGGCGCGATGCCAAGCAGCAGCAGCGTGAAGCCGCCCGGCGTGCCGCGCTGGAAGCCAGCAAGAAGCGCTGATAGCGGCCAACGCCGCTTTCGCTAACAGAACACCCCGTCTCGACGGGGTGTTCTGCGTTGCAGGCTCGCTCAATCGGCCACACCCGCCGAGTGAGGCAGCGAACGCAGCAGCTCCAGCACGGCATTCAGGCGTCGGCTGCGCTGCTGACCACTGCGCCACAACAGCCCGACCGTCTCGCCCTCGCCGGGCAGTCGACGCGCGATCAGCCCTTCACCAAGCCGCGAATCGGCCAGGTTCTCCGCCAGCACGCTGACTCCCAGGCCAGCCTCCAGCATCACGCCGAGGCCGGAAATCGAATTGGCCTCCAACAAGGGCGAGGGCTGCAGGCCCAGCAGCTCGAACTGCTGATTGAGGCGTCGCCGTTGCTGCATCTCCGGCGTCAGCAACACCAGCGGATAGTCACGCAGGCACTCCCACTGCGGCGCATCGGGCAGGCGGAAATGCGCCTGACTGGCGATCAAGGCCGAATGCTCCTGATAGAGCGGCCGACAGGCGAAGCCGCTCATGGCCGGCGCTGCGGGGTAGCCGACCGCGAGATCCAGCTCGCCATCCTCGAGCCCCTGGGCCAGCGATGAGGTCGACAGCTCGCGCAGGCGCAGCGAGAGCTGCGGAAAGGCTTCGCGCAGCCGCGGCAGAAACTCGCCGACCGCCGCCAGCGCCGACGGCACCACGCCCAGTGACAGGCGCCCGGTCAGCACCGCGTCCGGCGACAGGTCTCCCTTCAGCTCATCCAGCTCGGCCAGGATGCGCCGCGCGTGGGTCAGTACGCGCTCCCCTTCCGGCGTGAAGCCCTCGAAGCGATGTCCGCGCAGTATCAGCGCCGTGCCCAGCTCCTCCTCGAGCTGCTTGAGGCGCGCCGACAGCGTCGGCTGGGTGACATGACAGACCCGCGCGGCGCGACCGAAATGGCGCTCACTGGCCAGCGCGACCAGAAAACTCAACTGTCGATGATCCATGTCGGGCCCTTGGCTCGCGGTGGCGGGAGTGACGTACGCTGAGGGCGTATGCCGTCAGCGGTATGATGACGCAAGGCGGCCCGTCAGTCAGCACGCCTGCATGTCTGGCGATCAGACACGAAAACGCCCGACGCGATGGCCGGGCGTTGGATATCACCACTATCCGGGGCGTCGCTTATTGAGCGGCGTCCTGGACAGCTTCGCCAGCATGCTCGACATCCTGGCCGGCACCGTCAACGGTGTTGCAGCCGGAAAGCGCGGCCAGAGTGAAGAAAGAGGCGAAGATGAGTGCAATGGTGCGGGACATGGTCATGCTCCTTGCGGTAGTGAATATCGAGAAATCTCGTAAAGACGCCAGTGCCTGCGCCTCTACCCTCATACCTTGGGCCGCCCCATGGGCTTTCAAGGGGTGAGATTCATGTTTTGTTCACTCGCCGCCCATGTCATGGACAGTGCCATCAACTGGCCGATTCCTCGATGGAACCCCCAAGGTGTTCGAGATCTTCCCCGAAACCTTCCACGGTATTGCAGCCACCCAACAGCAGGCCGAACAGCAGCGCGGTGCCAGTCATCATCATGAATCGTCGCATGGGCATTCCTCTCTCTCGGGCAATCAGCTGGCGGCGTTGTCGATCGAACCGCCCAGATGCTCCAGGTCCTTGCCGAAACCGGCCACGGTATTGCAGCCGGCCAGACTCACACTGGCCACCAACAGGGCAGCCACCATCAAACGCGTCATTCTCATCACTTCTCTTCCTGATCAACGGCCAATGAAGGTGAGACACCCTCACTGACCGAAGGTGCCAATACTCAACGATTTACCAGCAGAATCTTGCCCAGCGCCTCGCCGGACTCCAGCAGCTCATGCGCCTTGGCGACGTCACGGAAGCTGAACTGGTGCTCGTCGAGCAGCGGACGTACCGCACCGGCCTCCAGCATCTCGCTCAGGGCGTTGAGCAGTTCCGGCTGGTCGTCCATGCCGATACCGGTCAGCAGCGGTACCGAGCGGAAGATGACGTGCAGCGACAGGTTCTTGGAGTGCAGCTGGGTCAGGTCGTGGGTCGAGCGGGTATTGATGGAGCACAGACGACCGGAGGTCGCGGTGGCCTCGATGGAGCGATCCAGGTTGTCGCCACCGACGGTGTCGAAGACCAGATCGAAGCCACGCCCGGAGGTCAGGCGCGTCACGTAGTCCGCGACCGCTTCCTCGCGGTAGTTGATGATCTCGTCGGCGCCCAGCTGGCGTGCCAGGTCCGCCTTGGCTTCGCTGGACACGGTGGTGGTGACATGCGCGCCGAGATACTTGGCGATCTGTACCGCGACATGGCCGACGCCGCCGGTGCCGGCGTGGATCAGCACGTGCTCGCCTTCCTTGATCTGACCGCGTGATGCCAGTGCCGTCCAGGCCGTCAGGAACACCAGCGGCAAGGCTGCGCACTCTTCCAGCGTCAGCGCCGCCAGGCTCGGGCGCTTCACGATCACACGGGTGTCGGCAATCATGTAGTCCGCCAGAGCGCCCTGCCAGCCCTTCACGCCACCGGCACAACCCAGCACTTCATCCCCGACGGAGAAGTCCGATACGCCTTCGCCGACGGCATCGATCACCCCGGAGACATCGCCATTGAGAATGGCCGGGAATTCCGGGTGCGACTTGACCAGCCCGCTGCGCAGCTTGGTCTCGATGGGGTTGATGCTGGAAGCCGTCACCTTGATACGCACCTGCCCCCGCGCCGGTGTCGGGGTCTCCAGTTCGCGCTCGACGAACACTTCGGGACCGCCGTACTGCTCGATGACCATGGCTTGCATGAGGAAAGACTCCTGAACGATGAAAGAAGAGACGCCATAGCCGGGCTCGGCGCCATCATGAATAGGGGGTGAGCGGCGTGCCGGAGTGTCGACAGGACAGACTGGCATTTCGCTCAGATTACCGCGAGCTTACTCCGTGTCTAACATAAGGTCAGCATCAGCTCAGCATCAGGCCAGCATCAGGTCAGCGCCAGCTTGAGCACGATGATGAAGATGACCGCGACCGTCAGCCATTTCACCCAACGCGCCCCTGCCGGCCCCATGTTGACCCGCGCGCCGAGGAAGGCGCCGCTCATGTTGCCGACCGCCAGCACCAGACCGTAGGCCCAGCGCACCTGACCATCGAACACGAACACCGCCAGCGCCGGCAGGGTATACATCAACACGATGAAGACCTTGAAGACGTTGACCTGGGTCAGGTCGATCTTGAGCAGCCGGTAGAGCACCACGATGAACAGCACGCCGACACCGACCTGAATGAAGCCACCATAAATGCCGATGCCGAACATCGCCAGCAACACCACGGGCGTGATGCGCTCCGGCGTCAGTTCACGGGTGTCGATGCGTGGCGTCGGCAGCAGCATCATGATCGAACACACCACCATCACCACGATCAGGACGCTCTCGAAGGCCTCGGCACTGATGCGGGTCGCCAGCCAGGCCCCCAGCATGGCGCCTGCCACGGCGGGCACGGCCAGCCGCCAGGCCACCCCCATGTTGTGTGCGCCCGCCTTGAGGAAGGTGCTGGTCGCGGTCGCACTCTGCAACGCGATCGCCACGCGGTTGGTGGCATTGGCCTGCGCAGGCGGCAGGCCGAGAAACATCAGCAATGGCAGCGTCAGCATCGAGCCACCCGCCGACAGCACATTGATGAAACCGGCCACGCCACCCAGTGCGATCAGCGCCACTACGCTGATCAGATCAAGGCCGCTGGTCAGCCCTGCAACATCCGACATCATGCCGACATTCCTTGTCCCGCCATCCCGTTGAGTGAAGACGCCCGAGGCGGACAGGCCCCAGAGCGCGCGATGCCCGACACACCACCCTCGCGACTGAGCGGGGGAAAGTGATGCCGGGCATCGTTCATAGCATATCGCGTCGCGTCACGCCTGCTTCAGCCACATCGGCTGACGCGTCTGGCGCTCATCCGACACGCCTGGCTCAGTGCGCCAGCGCTTCCTGCCGGCCACTCTGACGCACGCTGTAGGTCAGCACGCCCAGGAAGATGACCAGACCCGCGAGGTCGTAGGTCAGCTGACCATGCGGCCACAGCATCAGCGCACCGAGCGGGAACATCGCCAGACGCAGCCACCAGGGCAGTTCGTGCTCCAGATAGCCTTCCAGGCCCGCGACGATGGCGTAGATCCCGAACAGCGCGAACACGAACACCGTCAGCATCTCGCCGATATCACCGGAGATCAGCGGGCTCCAGGCGAACAGCAGCGGCACGATGTAGAGGCCCTTGGCGATCTTCCAGGCCATCAGGCCGGTCTTCATCGGCGGTGTGCGGGCGATCGCGGCTGCCGCGAAGGCGGTCAGGCAGACCGGCGGCGTGACGTTGGAATCTTGGGACAGCCAGAAGATGATCATGTGGGCACTCACCAGTGCCATGGTCAGCACGTGCGGCGACAGCGCCTGCTCATACAGCTGGCTCTGGAAGGTATCCGGCACCAGCGCCAGCAGTTCGCGGGCGGCGTCCATGCTCATCGGCGCGCCCAGCAGGTCCAGCTTGTCCGGCGCTGCCAGCATGAAGATGGCCTTGGCCTGCTCCGGCAGGTTGCCCGCCGCCAGCAGATCCACCAGCTGGGAATGGGCGATCAGGTTGTAGAGCGCCGGGGCAGACAGCGTGCCCAGCACGATATAGGACGCCGTCACCGGCAGGCCCATGCCCAGAATCAATGACGCCAGCGCGATCAGGATGATGGTGATCAGCAGGCTGCCACCCGCCCAGTCAGTGATCATCAGCGAGAAGGTGTTGCCGATACCGGTGGTGGAGACGACGTTGACGATCAGGCCGACGGTGATCAGCAGGATCGCCGTGGTGGTCATGTTGCGAACCCCGGCCAGCATCGCCTCGATGATATCGCCGAGCTTCATCGGATTCTTCGACAGCCACGAGGCCGCGATGACGGACAGGATCGCGATGCCGGCGGCGTAGGTCGGCGTGAAGCCGTAGATCAGCGCGCCGACCAGCACGAACAGCGGTGCCAGATAGTGCCAGCCATCCTTGAGCACGTCCTTGAGGCGCGGGCCCTGCGGGTCGTCCAGCGCCGTGGCGTCGGAGCGCTTGGCCTCGATGCGCACGAACATGGCCACCGACAGGAAGTAGAGCAGCGCCGGCAAGGCGGCCACGCCGACGATGGTCAGGTACGGCACCTGAGTGTAGGACGCCATGATGAAGGCACCTGCGCCCATCACCGGCGGCATCAGCTGGCCACCGGTCGAGGCAGCGGCCTCGACGCCTGCCGCGAAGCGCGCCGGGAAGCCGGCACGGCGCATCAGCGGAATCGTGATCACGCCGGTGGAGACGGTGTTGGCGACACTCGAGCCGGACACCGAGCCCATCAGGCCGGAGGCGAACACCGCAACGAAGCCCGGGCCACCCTTGAAGCGACCCGCCGCGCAGCGCGCCAGATCGATGATGAAGTCACCCGCGCCGGACTTGACCAGAAAGGCCCCGAACAGGATGAACATGAACACGTAGGACCAGGAGATGCGCGCGATGGAGCCCAGCATCCCTTCGCCGCCGATGAAGCTTCTGAACAGCACCGTCTCCCAGGTCAGGCCCGGGAAGTTGAATACGCCGCCGACATACTTGCCCCACCAGGCCACGTAGGTCAGCGCGATCAGACACAACACCGGGATGAACCAGCCGGTGGTGCGGCGTGCGAACTCCAGCACCAGGCCCACAGCGACGATGGAGACCACCCAGTCCGCGGTGGAGAACACCACGCCGCGGTCATAGAGCGCATCCTCGAAGCCTATCAGATAGAGGCCGCAACCCAGCGCCGCCAGCCCCAGCAGGATATCCACGCCCAGCACCCAACGCTTGGCGCCATCACTGGCCGGGGTCAGCATCGGAATGGTCAGCGCACACAGCAGACCGAACAACCCGAAGTGCAGGGCGCTCACCCACAGTTCCGACAGGGTCGAGAGCGTATTGAAGTACAGATGCACCAGACAGGTGACGATGGAGATCACGAAGACGGCACGCCCCAACCAAGGCAGGTCCATGCGCCAAGGCGCAGCTTCGGTGGATTCGTCACGCACACCGGAGAGATCCGGCTCCTGCGCTTCGCTATCAGTGGGACGAGAGGGCTCTGGCGAGCGGGAATCATGCATGGCGTTGCCTCAAAACGGGGTCAGACAGCGATGGCGCAGCGGCAACTCACGTCACCATGCGCCCGGGCTTGCGAGGAGAATACGGGCTTCTACAGCAATCATTCGTGGGCACTGCTCTGGTCCTGCGCCTCACCTTGCCCACGCTGGGCAGTGTCACGGCGCCGGACCGGCGGTGGTTTATTGGTCTGGGAAACTGCACTGCCCTCACCGCCGCCAGAGGCGAGCGATGAGGGCAGCGGGAACATCAGGAGTGGATCACTCGGCGATCAGGCGCGCCGGAATCTCGATGCCCTGCTCCTTGAAGTAGCGTGCGGCACCCGGGTGCAGCGGCAGCGGCAGGCCCGCGATGGCCTTGTCGATAGCCATGGCCTTGGTGGCCGGGTGGATGTTGTTCAGGAACGGCAGGTTCTCGTACATGGTCTTGGTGATCTGATAGACGTCTTCTTCGGAGACATCATCACGCACCACCAGGATATTCGGCTGGGCGATGGTGTTGATCGCCTCGTCCTGACCCGGGTAGGTGTCAGCGGCGATTTCATACGGGGTCCACAGCTCGAACTGCGAGTTGACCTTGGCCAGCTGCTCTTCGGTGAAGTCCAGCGTGGTGATCTCGCCGCCCAGGTTGGCGTAGGCACGGGTCACTGCGGAGGCCGGTGCGCCGGCCGGAATGTTCATGCCGTCGATGTTGCCGTTCTGCATCGCGTCGGCGCTCGGGCCGTAGCCCATGTAGGCCAGATTCATCTTGCCGGCGTCGATGCCCAGCTGATCAAGGATGAAACGACCGGAGCCTTCGGTACCGGAATTCTTCTTGCCGATGGAGAAGCTCTCACCGTAGAAGTTGGTCATGTCATCGATGGTGCCGGTCTTGACCTCATCATTGCGCACCACGAAGTGCTCGACGTTCTGCCACAGCATCGAGATGCTGCGCAGGTTCTTGTGTGCCTTGTTGACCGGCGGGGTGCCATTCCATGCCCAGGCGCCGTAGAGGCCCTGGATGATGCCGAACTGGGCCTGGTCCTCTTCCATCAGCTTGAGGTTCTCACCGGAACCGGCCGAGGAAATCGCGGACACGGATATGCCGGCGGTCGGTTCGAGCTTGACCTTGATCAGCGTGGAGAGTGCCACGCCGACCGGGTAGAAGGTGCCGCCGGTGGTGGCGGTACCCATGATGTACTTGCCTTCCGCCTGAGCCACGGCACTGAGACCAAGAGAGGCTGCGATGGCGAGACCGAGACCGGCCTTGAGGAACTGGCGCTTTTGCATGGAGTGACTCCTTGGCGAACCTGCCGGGCGCAGGTTGAGCATTCTTGTAATATGGGTAGGCAGACGGACATTGCGGCTGAGCAGGCTCTGGCCCTGGGCGGTGCTGGCCATGTCGCGACCGACAATGCGCAAGGTAGCCCTCTTTTGCGTGGGGCGTTCGTTGCGAGCCTCTGCTTCAGCGTAGGAAGAAGGTTAGCAACTGTCCGCGCGGCGCGGTATTTGGCGATGGGGGCATTGCGCAGCCCCCACAGCGCGCACAGTCAATCCGCAAAGTGGCAGGATTCTGCCGATCTGGTCACACTGAGGGCATTCGCGGGTGTTCAAGCCAAGGAGTCCGCCACGATTCGGGTTACCCTTTGCCCTCGACTCACGCCCGCCCTGCTCCATCCGATCAAGGAGAGACGATGACCCCCTTCAGCCTTCACCCGCAGCTGGACGCCGACACCCACTTCGTGGCCGACCTGCCGCTGTGCACCGTGCGCCTGATGAACGATGCGCGCTATCCGTGGCTGGTACTGATTCCGCGCCGCGATGCCATCCGCGAGATCTACGAGCTGGACAGCAGCGCCCAGCAGCAGCTGTGGCAGGAAACCACCCAACTGGGCGAGCTGCTGATGACGGTAAGCGGCGGCGAGAAGCTCAATATCGGCGCACTGGGCAACATGGTGCCGCAGCTGCACATGCACGTGATCGCCCGCCGCAGCGATGATGAAGCCTGGCCGGGGCCGGTGTGGGGCGTCGGCACGGCCGAGCCCCACGACAGCGAGACGCTGACGGTGCTGGTCGACACCCTGCGCATGAAGATCGCCGAGCTGCCGAGCTATTCCTACTGACAGCATCACCTGCGCTGTCACTGACATCTACGCTCTCGCAGACACTGTCATCTACGCTCTCACATCTACAACAACGGGGCCCGATGGGCCCCGTTGTCGTAACTTGCAGGTAGTGTGTAGCAGGTAGTTAGCGGCGGCGCCGCAGACCTCACTCGTGGCCTGAGCTCTGCCCTGACGACCTCGGGCCCAGAGGGCTCTGGAGGGAGGTGCCCGGTGCCGAGCGATCGAACGGCGAGGCGCCGCGACCGGTGGGAGAGTCCAGCGCCTTGAGACTGCTGGCGACCAGCAAAGCGCCAAAGACCGTGATGATGATGCCGCCAAGCAGCCCGACCAGCGCCGCCCACGGCCACTGACGGCGCGCGCGGCCGTTTGAGTGCGGCCCACCCAGGCGCGAGCCGGCCGCCGCCAGGCGTCCGCTGGCCTTCATGATCAAGGTGGCCATCGCCACGCTACCCACCGTCAGCGCGGTGCCCAATGACATCGCCAGCACCGCCAGCACCCCACTGCCGACCATGTTCAGCGCCAGCGCGGCCAGCAAGACCAGAATCGCGCCGGAACACGGCCGCAGGCCGATCGCCAGCACCGCCATGCCCATGGTGCGCCAGTCGCCACTGGCCTGCTCCGCGGTAACGCCATGCGCATGGCCGCAGCCACAGTCATGCCCGTGTGAATGAGCGTGGCCGTGAGAGTGAGAATGTGAGTGGTCGTGGCCAGGCGACGGCTCGAACGCCAGCCCCTGCATCGCTGGCGCCTGCGGCGCTCCCGCGCTTGAGACAGGCTGTGCCCTGACAACACGCCATAGCGTGCGAGCGGCGCGCCACAGCAGCAACAGCCCCAGCACCAGCACCCCGAGATGACTGAGCAGGGTGACCTTCTCGACCTGTCCGAGCACATCGCGCCCCGCCCAGTCGAGCAGCCCCGCCCCGAGGCCGACCAGCACCAGCGCACTGACGCCCTGCAGCAAGGCCGCCAGCAGCGACAGCCACAGCGCACGGCGCCGAACGATGGGCTGGCTGACCAGCAGCGTACTGATCACGACCTTGCCATGCCCGGGGCCCGCGGCATGCAGCACGCCATAGGCGAAGGACAGCCCGATCAGCGCCCAGGGCGTGCCGGGATGCGCGGCAAGCTCACTCATGGAGCGCCCCAGCGAACGCTGGAAACGCGATTGCTCGGCAAAGACCCACCCCAGCGCCTCGCCCCAGCCCTGCACCAGGCTCGGCCAGAGCGCCATGCCCAGCACGAGCAGCCCGCAGCCGACCGCCAGCCAGCCGGCCAGGCGCCGCCCCCGCGACGAGGCCGGCTTCAGCAGGCCATCGCGCATGCCCTTGAGGCTCTTGATATCGCCAAGCCCGCTGGTGTCCTTCGGCTCACTGCTCATCAGCCACCTCACAGCTGACACTGCCGACCTCGGCGAAGTACTGGCCGAGATCCATCGGTGCGGTGGCGTTGATATCCAGCATCGAGGCCTCGGCGACCTTGGACGGGTCCGGGTCGGCCGGCGTGATGCCCGGCGTGCAGCTCAGCGCCGAGTCCTGCCCTTCCAGCCCGCTCACCACCAGCCCTTGCTGCACGGCGATGGCATCCGGGTCATGCAGAATCTCGATGTAATAGGTGGGGTCATAGATGCGATAACTGAGGGTATGGCCAGCCATCGCCACCGGCTCGGCCAGCGGCAGCTCCATCTGGAAGGCGACACGCTCGCCCTTGAGCCAGGTGGTCTGGCGCGTCGCCTTGCCAAGCGCTAAGGGTTCGCCGTCCAGCGTGGCATGGGTGTAGTAATCGAACTGCGACAGATTGGCCAGAATCTCGCTGCCCAGCACATCGAGGCGCTGCTCCATGCTGGTATCGTCCTCGAGCGCGGCCAGTTCCTGACGCAGCGTCAGGCTGTAGAAGGGGTCGAGCAGCCAATACTGGCGCATCGCGACGGCCCGCCCCTGGTCATCGAGGCGCAGCGTCACCCGCAGATCGACCCAGCCATGCGGATGCGCGGCGGCAGGCTGACTGGCCACCAGGGTGCCCAGCATCAGCAACGGCGTCAGCCAGGCTATGGGGCGCAGGCCATGACGAGACGGGAAACGCGCCAGCGCGGACGACAGCGCCGCCACCAGGCGATGAACAGCAACAGACATCGGGAAACTCCGGCAGAACGTCACGGGGACGACAGGAAGGGATTGGCAGGATGTTACTTCATGACAAAACGGGCGGCATCCCGACGCAGCCCGAGGACACTTTCGACAGGCTTTGATGGCGGTCAGTTCGCCGAATCATCATGGCCATGGCGAAAGTCTTCTCGGCGCAGCCCGTATTTGTGCATCTTGAGATTGAGCGTACGCCGCGGCAGCGCCAGCTCCTCCAGCACCTGAGCGATGTTGCCGCGTGCGCGAATCAAGGCGGCGCGAATCAAGGTCGACTCGAACATCGCCACCTGTGCCGCCAGCCCATGCTCCTCGCTGTTCGCCAGCGCCTCGTCGCTCGCCCCATTGCCGACCTCGCCTGCGTCCTCCTCCGCTGAGGCATTGCCCGGTGCGGATGACTGCCGCGTGGTGGGCAATTCCCCCAGCACCACGCGGCGACTGGCGGCCTGACGCAGCTGCCACAGATTGCCCGGCCAGTCCGCCGCCATCAATGCGGCCAACTCACCGCTGGCGAAGGGTTGCACCTCCACCTCATGCACCTCGGCGGCCTGACGGCTGAAATGCGCCATCAGCAATGGGATGTCCTCGCGCCGTTCGCGCAGGGCGGGTGTCGTCAGTTCGATTTCGGCCAGTGCATGCCCCAGAGTACGCGTCAGCGGCCCGCTCGCCATCACGTCGCCCACGCTGCACTGCGCGCTGCACACCAGCCGTGGCGCCTGGCGGGCGCCGTCCTCACGCGCGGCGATCCAGCCATCCAGCCACTGCCATTGCGCGCCACTCAGGTGGTCCACCTCATGCAGCAGCAAGGTATTGGCCGCAGGACGTGCCGCGAGTGCATCCTCGATCGCGCTCGCCAGTGCCTCCGCGCCCTCTGCCCTGGCTTGCGACAGGGGCGCGCATTCCACTCGCGCCAGCAAGGCCGTCGCCGCCGTCGACATGGCAGCAGATGAGGCCGACGCGTCGGCAGGCGGCGCATGCTCGGCCAGTGCCAGTGCCAGAGTGCTGCGCCCGCTGCCCGCCTCGCCGCTGATCCAGACCCGCGCAGGATGTCCGCGCAATTCAAGCAGTCGCTCACGCAGCTGGCGAATCTGACGGCTCTCGCCCCGCAGCAGACCACTGAGGCCGCGCACGCTCAAGCGGCGGCGCAGGCGTTGGTTTTCATCACTCAGACGCCGCCCCGCCAGCGCCTGACGCAGCTTGAGCTCCAGCGCTTCGGGGTCAAACGGCTTCTCGATGAAATCGCGCGCGCCGCCCTGCATCGCGGCGACGGCCGTGGCGACATCGCCGTGACCGGTCATCATCAGCACCGGCAGCTCCGGTGCCTGCAGCGCAAGCCGCGCCAGCAGCGTCAGGCCATCCATGCCCGGCATGCGGATATCGCTGATCACCACGCTGACCGGCTCGGCGGCGGCCAAGGCTTCCAGCAGCGCCTCGGCGCGCGAGAAGCAGCGCAGATGGATCTCGGCCAGCTCCAGCCACTGGGCGAGGGATTCGCGCACCGCCGGATCATCATCCACCAGCCATACCGGCGCCTCACGGGTCAGATCGCTGTCCTGCTGCAGGCGCAGCTCTGCCGGGTCCAGGCCCGTGGCGGCAAACTCCTCTGCGCCCTCGAAGCCATCGCTGTCGTGCGTATAGCCTGTCATTCGTGCGTATACCCCGTCATGTCACGGATTGCTGCCCGCTGCCTTGTTGTTCGGTGCCGTCGGCTGCATGCGTTGCCTCCGACGCCGGCGTGCGTAGCCACAATTCGAAGCAGGCGCCACCCAGCGCAGAGCCCTCAGCCAGCGAGGAGCCCTCAGCCGGTTCAGACACAGAAGCGCCATCGGCCAGACGCAGCAGGCCACCGAGGTCGCGCGCCAGGCCATAACTCAGAAACAGCCCCATCCCCATGCCTTCGCCGACCTCACGCGTGGTGGTGAAAGGATCAAACAGCGTGGCACGCAGCGCAGGGTCGATGCCGGGGCCGTTGTCCTCGATACGCAGACATCCGCCCGGCTGCCCCTCAAGACTGGCCACTGCCGCCCAGGCCTGCCAACTGAGGCGCAATCGCGGGGCCGCGCGCTTGTCGTCCGGCTCGTCGCTCTGCTGATCGGTCTGCTGATCGGTCTGCTGTGCTTTCTGCTGCCCTTCCAGCGCATCGAGTGCATTGCGGATCAAGTTGGTCAGCAACTGCTCGAGACGCACCTGCTCGCCCATCACGATGATGTCTCGGTGGAGCGCGCCCTGCTCCACCGTCAGGCCGAGGGCGGTGACTCGCTCGGCGAGCAGTTCCAGCGCGAAGTCGATGCGCGGCGCCAGCGCCAGGGCGGCGGGCGCCTGCTGACTGGCCGGACGCACGAAGACGCGCAGCTGGCGAATCATGTCGGCCAGGCGCTCGGACAGCTCACTGATGCGCGTGAAGTTGCTGGCGGCGGATTCGGCGGCACGCGCGGTCAGCTCGGGGCGCGTTGCGGCAGAGGCGATGCCCCGCGCCAGCAGCTTGCCGCCGCTGGCGGCGTAGGTGCGAATGCCGACCAGCGGCTGATTGAGCTCATGAGCGATACCGGCCGCCATGGTGCCCAGCGCGGCCAGCTTGCCGGCCTGCACCAGCTCGTCACGCGTGGCCTCGAGTTCGCGCGAGCGCTGGGCGACCCGCTCCTCGAGGCGCTCGTTGATCTCGCGCATCATCACCGCTTCACGCCGAATCAGCCCCAGGCGCGCCTGACGCTCGCGCATCCACAGCGCCATCATCGCCAGCCCCAGGATCACGGCGAGCCCGACCAGCACCACATTGCGCGCCTGGATATAGAGTGGCCGCAGCGGCATCAGAAAATGCAGCTGCCAGCCCAGCGGCCCGCTGGCCAGCGACTCATCCAGATAGCGCTGGCCCATCGCCGCCGTCGGCAGCCGCGCGATCTCCGACGCCGCCAGTTCGTGGTTGTCGCCCAGCACCAGGCTGCCGTCCTCCAGCTCCCGCGACAGGGGTGTCAGCGGCGCCCCGCGAAACTGCTGCTGTGCCCGAATGCTGTCCAGCGCCTGCGGCTCGATCGCCTCCAGCGCGCGATACTTCCAGTTGCGCCGCGAGGCCAGCAGGACGATGCGATTGGCATCGGCGAGCAGCACCGTCTCCCCCGCCTGGCGCCAGGTATCTTCCAGCGCCTCCAGCGAGACCTTGACCACCATGACGCCCAGCGGCTCGCCCTCGGCCCCGAGTACCGGCGCCGAGACGAAATAGCCGGGACGCCCGGTGGTATTGCCGACGGCGAAGAATTCACCGCGCCCGCGCGCCAGTGCATCGATGAAATAAGGGCGGTAGTCGTAGCGATAGCCGACGAAGCTGTCTGGCTCATCGAAGTTGCTCGCGGCCACGGTCATGCCGTCGCGGTCGGTCAGGAAGATGGCCGCCGCGCCGGAGGCACGCGCGACACGCCGCAGATGCTGGTTGAGATCGCTGTTCGAACCGAGGGGAGCGGCGGCACTGGCGGCGTTGCGTTCGTCTGAGGAGGCAACAGGCGGCGTTGCCGCAGGCGGGACGTCCGGCTCGCCAAGGGCGATACGCACACGGGCCTGGCGAGCCAGCAATTCCGGCAGCCACTGGAAGCGCGACAACTCTGCATTCAGGGTGCTGGCGTAGAAATTCAGGCGAGTCGCGGCGTGCTGGCGGGCATCACGCTCACTGCGCGCCAGCTCCCAATGCCAGAGAGCAAACAAGGCCATCAGCCCGGCCAGCAGACTGGCCGAGAGTGCCAGCCAGGCCAGACGCCGACGGCGCAGCGCACTCAGCGTCATGGGCCATCACACCGCGCGAGCGCGGGCTCGCCCGGGCTCCGGTACTGCCCGCCTGCGAAGTGGTGGGCAAGGCCAGAGAGGCGACGCCGAGGGCCGCCTCGCAGGGTTGGCATGCGCGGGGTGGTCACGGCGCGCCGATCACCGGCACGGTGCGCGCATCCAGAGCCACGGCGACCTCCACCAGCAGGTTGTCGAGCCGGCCCGGCGCGATATCGGCACCATTGCTGTCACCGCTCACGCTGAGACGAATCTGGCCGTTGACCTCGCTCACCCAGGCCTCGAGCGCCAGCGGCGGCCGGGCAGCGTAGCTGGCGTCGAGGCGCTCGAGATCCGGGTCTGCGCGCTCGATGATGAAGCCACGCTCCGCCAGCGTCGTCAGCAGGGTGACGAAGACCTGCTGGGAGGTCAGGGTGCCGCTGTTGGGGGCGATCACCGCGGTGCGCGAGTCCGGCGCATGGGTCGGCTGATTCATGCAGCCACCCAGTACCAGCAGGCCGGCGAGCAGCGTCGCGAGCCCCAGACGTTGCCACAGCGAGCGTGGAGATGCCTTGCGCATGTTCATCAGCGAACCTCCCGTGGATCACGACCCGCCAGCGCGGCCTGCAGCTGACGCTCGATCTGGCGGCAGCTGTCGCTGTCATTGTGAGGGCGGGCATCGATGACGTAGCCGCCCTGATTGATGACCTGCTCATCGCGGATCACGCGCACGCGCTCATCCGGCGCGACCAGCGAGATGCGCTCGAAGCTGATCGGGTCATCGCGGAAGGTGTCGTTGCCGACGCCTACACCGAAATCGTTGCCCGCCGCGACGCCATAGCCCACCGAGAAGCCGATGCGCGAGCCGAAGGGCCCATCGATCGCGCCCAGCCCCGGCTGGTCCACCTTGCGCTCACCCGTCACCACGCCCAGCGCCTGTTCGCTCTCGCGGATCTTGTAGCCACGGGCCTCGACGACCTGCGCCGCGGCACGCAACCACTGATTGGCATCGCCCTCACGCGGGAAGATGCAGGCTTTGGGCAGGCCAGCGCTGTCATTCGCGGCCAGCGGGTCCTTGCCGGACAGGGCCGAGCAGCCGCTCAGCAGCACCAGCCCCACTGCGAGCAGTGTCATGCGCGGCAGGCGTGAGCGCGCTGACGTGTCAGCCACGCTCGGCCGTGCGGGAAATTCGGGAAGTCGATGGAGCATGCGAACGTCTCCGGTCAGCCACTTGAGCCGGCGCTGCATCACGATTTTCACACCATGAGACACGCCAGAGGCACTAGACTGACACATAAGTCTTGTAGGATTTCTGCATAATTATGGTATCGAGACAGCGGGATACCCTGGATGCAGCAAGCCTCATCTTAGCGCCCAGCCATGCCAGCGCCTACCGTATCCAGCACCCGACAATGGGCGACAAGGCCGCACCGCCATTGCCATCCCGCACGATGATCACGCAACGCCAGCACTGCCAGGACCGCTCGCTCGGCGCGCAAACCGCCGGTCAGCGCGCGCAACACTGGTTACATATGGAAACGATATCGCGCGGACAACTCACGACGCTACAGGTTCAATAAGTTACCATTATCGACGAATAGGCAATCAGGGAGAGAAATTTATGTCAGAAAATGCCGACCAGCCCACGGTCGCCAAGATCAATCCGCCAGTCTTCTTCGGCTCCGCCGTGGTGATTCTGGCGTTCGTGATCTTCACGGTCGCCATGCCGGATACCGCGCAGACCGCCTTCGGCCATGTCCAGACCTGGATCATCGACACCGTCGGCTGGTTCTACCTGCTGGCCATGGGCGTGTTCGTGATCTTCACGCTGGGTCTCGCCTTCTCGAGCTATGGCGACATCAAGCTGGGGCCAGACCATTCCGAGCCTGATTTCAGCTACGGCTCCTGGTTCGCGATGCTGTTCTCCGCGGGCATGGGCATCGGCCTGATGTTCTACGGCGTCGCCGAGCCTGTCTTCCACTTCACTGCGCCTCCGGTCGGCGATGCCGGCACCGTCGAGGCCGCCCGTGAAGCCATGAAGACCACCTTCTTCCACTGGGGCATCCACGCCTGGGGCGTCTATGCCGTGGTGGCGCTGGCGCTGGCCTACTTCAGCTTCCGCCACAACCTGCCGCTGCGCATCAGCTCTGCGCTGTATCCGCTGATCGGCAAGCGCATCCATGGCCCGATCGGCCATGCCGTCGATATCTTCGCCGTCTTCGGCACCATGTTCGGGGTCGCGACCTCGCTGGGTCTGGGCGTGCTGCAGGTCAGCTCCGGCCTGCATTATCTGTTCGATATCGACAACGACCTGACCACCCAGATCATCCTGATCGCCATCATCACCTGTCTGGCGACCGTTTCCGTGGTCATGGGTCTGGACGGCGGCATCCGTCGTCTCTCCGAGCTGAACCTTGGCCTGGCACTGGCGCTGATGCTGTTCGTGCTGTGCGTGGGCCCGACCATCTTCCTGCTGCAGACGCTGATCCAGAACATCGGTGGCTACCTCAGCGAAGTGGTCGACAAGACCTTCAACATGTTCGCCTATATCCCGGAAGATGGCCCGTCCAAGTGGCTGGGTGGCTGGACCCTGTTCTACTGGGGCTGGTGGATCGCGTGGTCCCCGTTCGTGGGCATGTTCATCGCACGCGTCTCGCGTGGCCGCACCATCCGTGAATTCGTCTACGGCGTGCTGTTCGTACCGATGGGCTTCACCTTCCTGTGGCTGACCTTCTTCGGCGACAGCGCCCTGCACATGCTGCTGACCGATACCGCGGGCAACCTGGCAGAAGCGGTCTCCGCCGATGCATCCGTGGCACTGTTCAAGTTCCTGGAGCTGTTCCCGTTCGGTAGCATCACCTCCATGCTGGCCACCCTGCTGGTCGTGACCTTCTTCGTCACTTCCTCGGATTCCGGCTCGCTGGTCATCGACATGCTGACCTCCAAGGAAGGTGATGAATCTCCGGTCTGGCAGCGCGTCTTCTGGGCCTTCTCCGAAGGTTTCGTCGCCGTAGCGCTGCTGATGGCGGGTGGTCTGGGCGCCCTGCAGACCGCCTCGCTGGCCTCTGCCCTGCCGTTCGCGATCATCCTGATGTTCGTCTGCTATGGCCTGCTCAAGGCACTGCGTCTCGAGGGCGTCAAGCAACGCTCCATGCAGCACCTGAGCAACACGCCGGGCCACACCGCCGGTGGCGCACGCAGCTGGCAGAAGCGCGTCCAGACCCTGGTCGAGACGCCGCGCCAGAAGAACGTCGAGCAGTACCTGATCAACACCGTCACGCCGGCACTGGCGGATGTCGCGAAGGAATTCGAGGCCCAGGGCCTGGATACGCGCGTCAATGACGAGGAAGACCGCAGCTATCTGCAGGTCAGCCACGGCGAGGAAGTCGACTTCGTCTACGGTGTGCGAGTGCGCGAATACGCTGCACCGGCCTTCGCGCTGCGCAACGTCAAGCGCAAGGGCACCAGCGACGTGGAACGCCATTACCGCGCCGAGGTCTTCCTGCGTGAAGGTGGCCAGACCTATGACGTCATGGGTTACACCAAGGAGCAGGTGATCGGCGACGTGCTGGACCAGTACGAGAAGCACATGCACTTCCTGCACATGGCGCGCAACTGACGCCTGAGCGTTGCAGAAGTGATGACAGCTGATGACATGGCTGTCGCAAAGGCCCCGCCCCGTGCGGGGCCTTTGCGTATGTGGCCGAAATCAGAATGTCCGAGCCGACGACATTGGCTGCAATATCCGTGTGCGACCTTGAAAACCGCGTGCGCGCACCACATCTCTTACCAGGCATTCATCTACGGCTTGAGGGTGGTGCGCCGGCGACGATAGGGGTGGCCGATGAGGGCGATACAGTGAATTCGTTACCCTGCATCCCGCCCAGCCTCTACACTGGTGGCATACTGGCAGCACGGCTCGCCACCTGCATCTCCACTTTCCCCACAATGCCGTTCACTTCACATTTTTCAGGAGAGTCTTCATGTCCAACGATACCAATGCCATCGGCCTGCACACTGCCAGCGCCACTCAGCTGGCCGAGCACCTCAACATCCTGCTGGCCAACTACCAGACCTTCTACATGAATGCCCGTGGTTACCACTGGAACGTGAAGGGCAACCAGTTCTTCGAGCTGCACGTGAAGTTCGAGGAAACCTACACCGACCTGCTGACCAAGGTCGACGAGATCGCCGAGCGTATCCTGACTCTGGGTCACGAGCCGCTGCACGCCTACAGTGACTACGCGCGTGTCGCCACCATCAAGGAAGACACCCACGTCAGCGACGGCACGGCTTGCGTCAAGGGCCTGCTGACCGGTTACAAGTCCCTGATCGAACTGCAGCGCGAGATCATGTCCGTCGCGTCTGACGCCGACGATGAAGGTACCGCTTCACTGGTCGGTGACTACATCCGCGAGCAGGAAAAGACCGTGTGGATGCTGTCCGCCTACCTGGGCGAGTAAGCGCTCAAGCCAATGCAGTGCCAGGACATGGCAGCGCGGATCTCTGATGCTGCTATCTGACGCTGTACTTGACTGACACTGGGCCGCGAGGCATTCGCGCAGTGTGAACGCCGCCTTTCGACCCTGCACACACGGGACTCGAAAGGCGGCGTTGTCATGTGGCCATGAAGGCCCGCCAGATACCGACCAGGAGGGTTGCATGTCACTGCCGCTGACACGTCTGCTACGCAAGCTGCTGCATGTGGCTGCCAAGCCCATGCGCCACGCCCAGGGCAAGGATGGCTACGTCATTCACGCCTATCGTGGCTACGGCTCGCACAGCGAAGCCTTTCTGATGGGGCGCATCTTCCGCCAGCCCGGCTCACGCAGTCAGCTGGCCCCCGGCGCCGGGCGCGACCTGATGGATGTCGGTCGCCGCATGCTGCGCTGGGGCAAGAGCGGCGTCGAGGTAGAGGTCGCGCTGGGGGACAACCGCACCACCGCCATCACCGACCGCGATGGCTACTTCAGCGTGCATCTTCCGCTCGATGAGCCGCTGGAGCACCAGGGCCAGTGGCATACCGCCCGCATCACCGCGTGTCCGCCGAAGCAGCCCCCGGTGGAGGGCGAGGCGCAGGTCTATCTGCCGCCCATCAGCACACGCCTCGGGGTGATCAGCGATATCGACGACACCGTGATGTACACCGGTGTCGCCAACAAGCTCAAGATGCTTTACCGCCTGTTCATCGAGTCCGCCGAGCGCCGCACCGCCTTCCCCGGCGTGGCCGCCCTCTATCAAGCACTCCATGAGGGTGATGACGGCCAGCAGCAGCGCCCGCTGCTCTATGTGTCGCGTGGTCCGTGGAGCATCTACGAGATGCTGGAGGTCTTCTTCCAGCACAACCGCATCCCGGTCGGGCCGATCCTGTTCCTGCGCGAGTGGGGGCTGACGCTGCAACGCCCGCTGCCCAGACGCTCCGAAGACCACAAGCAGGCGCTGATCGAGAAGATGCTCGGCCTGTATGACGAGATGCAGTTCCTGCTCATCGGCGACAGCGGCCAGCATGACCCGGAAGTCTACGCCGAGGTCGTGCGCCGCTATCCCGGTCGCATCTGCGCGATCTACATTCGCCAGATAGGCGATTCGGACTCGCGCAAGGCCGAGCTGGACCAGCTCGGCGAGGAGCTGGCTGCCCTCGGCTGCGTGATGCTGTTGAGCACCGATAGCCTCGACATGGCGCACCACGCGCATGCCAACGGCTACATCGATGCCGCCAGCGTCGAGATGGTACGTGCCGAGATCGAGCATCAACTCGCCGACGAGCCGGCCTGAGCGCCTCGATAGCCAGCGGATAGATAGCGGCACTATCGCGGTACTACAACGCAAGACGGAGACCCCAGGGTCTCCGTCTTGCGTTGTGCGCGACTGATATGAGCCTCACCGAACGACTCTGCCGAATGACGGCCTCAGGCGATGCGTGAGCGAATCAGCTGATCGAGCGACAGGCGTCCCGGGCCCTGCAATACCAGCACCAGCAGGCTGGACAACCACAGACCATGAGTGACCCAGGCGTGGGGATAGACGAACAGCTGGATGGTCAGTGTCATGACGGCCAGCCCCAGTGCCGCGAAGCGCGTCCCCAGCCCCAGCCACAGCATCAGCGGGAAGAGGTGCTCGGCAATGGTCGCCAGGTAGGCGGCCAACACTGGCGACACCAGCGGCAGGCCATATTCATACTCGAACAGAAAGAAGGTGCTGTCCTTGATCGTGAAGCCGTCGACCTTGGTCTGCGCCGACATGAAGAATACCGCGCCGACGATGATGCGCATCAGGATCAACAGCGCATCCATGCGCAGGTTTTCCAGCCAGACGAACACTTTCAGGACCTGCCCCGCCACACCGGCACGAACCGCAGGCGTCGTTGATGATTCAAGGCTCATGATGAGGCCTCCTCAAGGGTGCGCCAGGGCGCTAAAAAGGGGAATGATTGGCTTGTAATGACCTGCTTGATGCGCGACTAATCCAGCGCCAGGAACACACCACTTGCCAGCAGGGGGGCCAGCAGCGGCCCCAGCGCCTGCTCGGGGTGCTCGTCCGCGAGCCGCGCTGCCGCGTCCGCCAGCGTCTCCCCCGCCAGCAGCAGTTCGAGCAGCAAGGCAGCGGCCTCGCACAGCACCGTCACCTGCACCTCCAGCGCCGGGCGCGTGATCAACACCCGCTCCGGCCGCGCGATAGCCAGCCCTTCAAGCGTCGCGCCGGCATGCTGGTGGCGCTGCCAGATCTCGAGCACCGCATGCTCCAGGCGCAGCAGACAAGCCGCGGGGTGCGCCGAGAACCTGAGCTCCATCACCGCCTCAGGCGGCAACCCCGCCAGCTGGGTCGGCACCAGGGTTTCGGCGTCCGCCGCGTGATAGGCCACCAGACGAGCGGCCTCGAAGCGTGCCAGGTCCACCGCATAGAACGGCAGCTGAGCGGCCGACACCTGACGCGTCTCGACCAACGTGGTCAGGGTCGTGTGCAGAGTCTCGGCAAGCCCGGCCCCGTACTCCATCATCAGCGGTGAGCGCGGCAGATGCTGGCGGGAATGATCATGGGCCAGAGCCGCAAAGAAGCGCTCGCCCACCACCTGTCGAGTCACCGGATAGGCCTCTTCCAGCGCACTGATCAGGCTGGCCCAGACATTGTTGCGATAGACATCGAGGCGCTGCTGATGGCCTGCCTCGATACCGGGCAGCGCGGCATCGGGCTTAGTGAGTGCCTCGATGAAGGCGCGCTGCCAGTCGGGCTGGCGCTCAGCGCTGGCATGCCGCTCGAGAGAGGTCATCGGTCGCCCTCCATGCCGGAGCGCGTCAGCTGCTGCGCCCGTGTGCTGTGCAGCAACGCCTGAGCGCGCGTGGTCTGCCCCAGCAAGACCTCCAGCGCCGGTACCTGGGTATCCCATTCAATCAGCGTCGGACGCGGCCCGATGCGATTGATGAAGTCGGCATACAGCGCCCAGACCTCATCACAGACCGGCGCGCCATGATTGTCGATCAACAGACCTTCACGCGTGTCCTCGCCATGCCCCGCCAGATGGATCTCCCCGACGGCGTGGCCCGGAATGGATTCCAGCCAGGCCGCGGGATCGATCCCGATGTTGTGCGCCGAGACGAAGACATTGTTGACGTCGATCAACAGACCGCAGCCACTGCGCTCGACCAGACGAGTGAGGAAATGCGTCTCGGGAATCAGTTCCGCTCCCAGCTCGCGCGCATCGAAACGCAGATAGTGGGCGGGATTCTCGATCAATACCTGACGGCCCAGGGTGTCCTGCAACTGCATCAGGTTATCGCTGACCCGTGCCAGCATCGCGTCCGTCAGCGGTACCGGCAGCAGGTCGTTGTAGAAGTGGCCGCTATGGCCGGCCCAGGCCAGGTGCTCTGACACGCTGGTGGGCGGGTGACGCTCGCAGAGCGTTCTGAGGCGCGCCAGATGCGTGGCATCCAGCGGGCGCTCCGATGCCAGCGACAGGCCGACACCATGAATCGAGAGCGGGTACTCCTGCAGCGCATCCAGCCGGGCATGGGGGGCCCCGCCGGCGCCCATGTAGTTCTCGGCATGAATCTCGAGAAACCCCAGCGCCGGGCGCGACGACATCAGCTCACGCACATGCTGCGCCTTGAGGCTGATACCGACGGCCATCTCGTCGAGGGACGGATAGGCCGTACCGAAATCCGGACTGCCGGAGGAAGGGAATGGCTGGTGCATGAAGACCTCTCGAGGCGGCGAGCGTCCGGTGGCGGCGTGGCGCCAGGCCACCGGACGTCAAGTTCGGGGGGATGCTCGGGAAAGCCCGAGCCAGCCCCGAGGCGTGATGCTTACTTGATCTCTTCCAGGCTGCCGGTGCCATTCGGCGTCTCGATGGAGGTGCAGGTGCCTTCCGGAACCAGCTTCCAGGCATTGCCCTGATAATCGACGGTGGAAGTCCCGGCACACGAAGTGCCCGGGCCGGCGGCGCAGTCATTCTCACCGGCCAGCGACACGCCGTAGCACTTTTCCATGCCCGCCGCGTGGGCCGGGAGGGAGACGACAGCGGTAGACAGAGCGACAGCGGTTCCGAGTGCGGAGGCCAGGGCAAAAGCGGTCTTGGCGGACTTGTTCGTCTTGGTAGACATGGGCACATCTCCTGAGAAAATGCTCTTTAATGAGCCAAACGTTATTTATTTATCACTTTCGCCCCTGCGCTGCGGGCTCAATCCAACTTACGGGGGGCTTGGGAAGATGGATGCAGAAAAATCGAAATTCTTGCCGCGACTCGACAATATCGCGCTGACCGCACTCCCCTCATCGCATGCGGAAACGATACCCCGCGCTTGCGTTGACCTCGCCATGCAAACGCCAGCGACCCCATATAGGGGCCGCTGGCGTCGACTGTCATCTGCTGTCTGAGGGCATGTCGCAACGCCTGTTGTAACGTCAGTCGCAACGGCTGCCTGCAGTGCTGCAGGCGATGAGGGCGATCAGCTATCGCCCTGCCACTTGCGCTCCATGAGCTCCCAGCGCGAGAGCGACGCAGGCGCCTGCCCTGCCTCGGTGTCCAGTGTCTCTGTGTCCAGTGCTTCGGCACCCGGTGCCTCGGCATCCGGTACTTCAGCACCCGAGGCTTCGGCGCCCGGCGCTCCGGTGACATCCTGGCCTTCTCTGGATGCCGCTTCTTCACTGGCAGGCTGTTCGGGCGCGGGCTGGCGATCAAGCGTCGACGGCGCGGATGTCGGCGGCTGATCCAGCGCCTGCTCGGGTTGATGCAGGGTGTCGCGCGACTGGCGCACCAGCGCTTCCGGCAGTGGCTTCTTCATGCGCGCGCCGAGTTCCAGCAGCTCCTCGGCACGGCTGATCAGATTGCCGCGCCCGCTGGCCAGCCGCTTCATGGCGGTATCATGCGCCTCGCGCGTGCGCCCCAGCTGAGTGCCCAGCTCCTCGAGGGATTCTGCGAGGCCGCGGAACTTGTCGAGCAGCGCTCCCGCGCGCTCCCCGATCACGCGCGCATTGTCGTTCTGGCGCTCCAGACTCCACAGGCTCGCCACGGTGCGCAGGCTAGCCAGCAAGGTGGTCGGCGTCACCATCACCACGCCCTGGGTGAAGGCGTCCTGGAACAGGCTGTCATCGTGTTCGAAGGCCAGCGCGAAGGCCGGCTCCATCGGCAGAAACAGGAACACGAAGTCCGGTGAGCCCAGCCCCTCGATGGCGGGATAGTTGCGCCGCGCCAGCCCGGTGACATGGCCGCGCACCGAGGTCAGATGCGCGCGCAGCGCGCGGGCGCGCGTCACGTCGTCCTCGGCATTGACGTACTCGGTGTAGGCGGTCAGCGAAACCTTGGCATCGATGATCAGATGCTTGTTGTCCGGCAGGTAGACGATGGCATCCGGACGCTGGCGTCCGCCCTCACCGGTGAACGACACCTCGCGCTTGAATTCGATGCCATCACGCAGACCGGAGCGCTCCAGCACGGTCTCCAGAATCATCTCGCCCCAGTTGCCCTGCATCTTGCTGTCGCCCTTGAGCGCCCGCGACAGGTTGGCCGCCTCCTCGGTGATCTGGCGATTGAGGCCCGCCAGCTGGTCGAGCTGACTCTTGAGACTGGTGCGCTCACGCACCTCCTCGCCATGCAGCTGCTCGAGGCGCTGACGGAAGTCGCCAACCTGTTCACGAAACGGCTTGAGCAGCTGTTCGAGCTGGGCACCACTGGCGGCGGTGAAGCGCTGCTGACGCTCCTCGAACACCTTGCCCGCCAGCTGCTCGAATTCCTGACTCAGGCGCTCGCGCGAATCGTTGAGCAACGCCAGCTGCTGCTCGTGATGGCTGGCCTCCTGACGCTGGCGCGTCACCAGCGAGGCATGGGTCTCGCGCAGCTCGGCGTAGCGCTCGCTCAGTGTCTCGAGACGCTCTTCACGCTCCAGCAGCTGCGCCTCCAGCACTTCCTGCTGGCGGGTCAGGCTGCGCGCCAGCGTCTGCTGTTCACTCAGGGCGCGTGACTGTTCATCCAGGCGCCCCTGCAGCGATTCGCGCAGCGTGGCGAGCTGCTCCGTCAGGGCATCACGCGCCTGGCGCGCCTCCTCCAGCGACTGGCTCAGATAGCGTTGCTGCTGCTCCGCCTGCTGCCCGTCCAGCGCGGCACGTTGCTCAATCAGGGCCGCCCGCTGCTCGACCTGTTGCTGGCGCTCACGCGACTCGTCCAGCGAGGCCTGCCACGTCTGCTGCATCGACTGTTGCTCCTCCTCACTGCTTTCCTGCAGCGCATGGAGCTGCTCGCGGGTTCGCCGCCAGCCCAGCCCCAGGGCCAACGACAGCATCAACAGCACGCCGACCAGCAACCACATCACGGCGGAAGATTCAGAAAGCAGCGACATCGGGCACTCCATGGCCTGTGAAAACGCAGCGGGGTTGCCCCCCTTGAAAGTCAGTATCGCGCATCCATGTCTTGAGTGTCAGGGCACGAAAGGACGGGAATTGCCTGCCATCAGCGTGCAGTGCTCACTGCGGTGAGTGACGTACGCCGAGAGCAGAATTCTCCCCCTCTCTGCCCAGCACGCTCGCAAGAGCCGAAGCACGGAAAGGAGATTCGCATGACACAGCAGACCGATCAGCAGACACGTCAACAACTGCAAGGTAAGCGCGTGGCCATTCTCGCGACCCATGGCTTCGAGGAATCCGAGCTCGCGGTGCCGCGCGCCGCACTGCAGGAGGCGGGCGTCGAGGTAGACATCGTCTCGCCGGAGAAAGACGGCATTCGTGCCTGGGCCGAAACCGACTGGGGCGAGAAGTATCAGGTCGACACCCCGCTCAGCGATGCCAGCGAACATGATTATCACGGCCTGGTGCTACCGGGTGGCCTGTTCAATCCGGACACCCTGCGTCAGGACGAGAGCGCACTGAGCTTCGTGCGCAGCTTCTTCCAGGCCCACAAGCCGGTCGCCGCCATCTGTCACGCGCCATGGATCCTGATCGATGCCGGCGTCGTCGAAGGCCGTCAGATGACCTCCTTCCCCTCCGTCGCTCAGGACCTGAAGAACGCCGGCGCCGAGTGGCAGGACAGCGAAGTGGTGTGTGACAGCGCGCTGGTCACCAGCCGCAAGCCAGCAGATCTCGATGCGTTCAACGCCAAGCTGCTCGAGGAACTGGCCGAAGGCAAGCACCAGCATCAGCACGCCTGAGGCCGCAAGCCAGAGAGCCGCAAGCTAGACAGCCGCAAGCTCTGAAGCTTGAACAGACAGACGCCCCTGCCACTTCGGCAGGGGCGTTTTCGTTGTCTCAAGGGCGCAATCCGGTGCCTTGGCGGCAGAAGTGAAGTGTCCTCGCAGCACTGGCTGAACCCCTCTTGGCCGAGGATCGTTGGCCACTCTGCAGCCGTGCATCCCAGAACCTCATTGCGAGCAACCACTTACACTACAGGCAACGCAATCTGGACAACTAAGCTCCACAACAACACACCGAGCGACGCACGGAGACATTAGCGAACGCCTTTCGTAAAAGGCGCTGCGACACGATATTCTGACGACAAGGATCCTCTTGGGTGACTGACCGACCATACGGGAGACCGCCCCATGCATATCTCTACCTTGAACACAGCCCTTACGTCTCTGCTGCCTTCCCTGCTGCTGGGACTGACGCTGATGCTCGCCACGCCGACGCTGGTCGCCGCGGATGATCGCCATCGCGCGCAGGGCCAGCACAGCGAGCGCCACAGCACGCCGCAGAGTCGCCACGAGGCGATCAAGCGCCGCCATCTCAGGATGTTCGACGAGCCGCGCGTGGAGCGCCATCACTCGCGCCAGCATTCTCGTCATGACATCCGCCGCCATGTCCCCAAGCGCCGCTACCATCAGCATGGGCGTCTTGAGCACGACCGCTACCGCCCGTACTACTACCGGAACCATGACTCCGGTCGGCATGGCATACGCCGCTACCATAACGGCGTGAGCATCGGCATTCCGGCGATCCGCATCAATATCAACTGAGCTTGCGCACTCTCATCAGGCCACGCCAGCGCCTGATGCCCAGAGATGACGACGCCCCCGCAGGCTGACCTGCGGGGGCGTCGTTCGTCTACGTGACGAGTCTTGCCTGAGAGTTGATCAAGCGGCCTTGGCAGGCTCGGCGAGTTCGGTGATCAGGCCCTTGAGCACCTGCCAGAATTCACCGACCGACTCGACCTCGACCCGCTCGCTGGGCGAGTGGGCGCCGCGAATCAGCGGCCCGAAGGAAATCATCTCGAGCTGGGGATACTTGGCCCCCAGGATGCCGCACTCGAGTCCGGCATGGATGACCTTGATCTCCGGCGCACGGCCGGTGACGCGCTCGTGCAGGCTGCAGAAGCGAGCCAGCAGCTGCGCATCCGGCGCCGGCTGCCAGCCCGGATAGGCATTCTCGGCCACGGTGGTCGCGCCGATCAGCGCAAAGAGCCCACGAATGCGTTGCTCCATCATGGTCACGGCATCATCGCGCAGCGAACGCACCAGCGCGCAGAGATGGAAGCGCCCCTCGCGCAGCTGCACCACGCCGAGGTTGTTGGAGGTTTCCACCACGCCTTCCACCGCCGCGCTCATGCGCTCGACCCCGTAGGGCGCTGCATCCAGCACCGCGACCAGCCGCTGGGTGTCCTCGACGGACAGCGCATTCTCGGCGTTGCCGCGGGTCACGCTGAGCGAGACATCCGGGTCCGTCTCGCGCAGCTCATCGCGAATCTGGGCCTCGAAGTCCGCGAGGCGCTGGCGCGCGGCGGCGACGCGCTCGTCATAGATCACCACGCCGACCGTGGCCTCACGCGGCAGGGCGTTGCGCAGCGTACCGCCAGACCAGCTGACCAGACGCGGCTTGAACTCGGCCAGCGCGACCAGCGCGCGTGACATCAGGCGATTGGCATTGCCGCGCCCACGGTGGATATCGAGCCCGGAATGGCCGCCGACCAGACCACCGATGGTCAGCTCCAGCTCCGCTTCGGCATCCTTCAGGGACGAGGTGGCAAACTCGTGGGCGACATTGATGTCCGCGCCACCGGCACAGCCGATATAGACCTGTCCGCGGTCTTCCGAATCCAGGTTGAGCAGGTAGCGCCCTTCCAGCCAGTTCTCGGCCAGATTCAGCGCGCCACCCATCGAGGTTTCCTCCTCGAGGGTGAACAGCGCTTCCAGCGGACCGTGCACGAGGCTGTCGTCCTCGAGAACGGCCAGCGCCGCCGCGACGCCGAGACCGTTGTCGGCCCCCAGAGTGGTGCCGCGCGCCTTGAGCCAGCCGTCTTCCAAGTAGGTGTCGAGGGAATCACGCGTGAAATCGTGATCACTGTCGCTGGCCGCCTGGGCGACCATGTCGAGATGGCCCTGCAGCACGATGCCCGCTGCGCTCTCGTGGCCGGGTGTGGCGGGCTTGCGCAGACGCAGGTTGCCGAAAGCGTCGCGATCATGGGCGAGACCACGCGCTTCGGCCCAGTCGATCAGATAGGCCACCAGCGCGGCTTCATGCCCGGACGGGCGCGGGATATTGCACAGAGTGCGGAAATGACGCCAGAGGATGGCGGGGTCCAACGTATCGATATGCTCATTCATGGCGAAGATTCCTGTTCTTGTCATCAATGAGCATACGGAACAGCGGACGGGCGTGGCTAGTGGTTGTCGACACCTATCGATCAGTGACTTCGAATATGCAAGGATGACAATCACGACCCTGCTGACAGCTGCATACCATTCCTCCCCCTCATCGGAGCCCTTATGCCTCGTCGACTACTGCTGCTGACCGCCATCTCCGCCACTGCCGGCCTGCTGATGCTGAGTGGCTGCTCGCCGATTCCTGACATGCCCGGCCCGATCGGCATTCCGGGCCTCTGAGCCGCGACCGGCCGCTCTGAGCTTATTTGATGCTCATGTCAGACGGCCTTGTCATTCGCTCTGTTCGATCAGACGCCCGGCGGCCGCTCGGCACCAGCGATCGCGCGCCTTGCGGCCCACGATGCCCTGCCCCTCGGCCCAGCTGACGAAGGCAGGCGCATCCTGTCCGCCCAGCGCCAGCACCAATCCGTGACGCGACGCCTCATCGAGTCGTGCAGGCTCACAGGCCTCGAGTGCTGTCTCGAGCCACGGCCGCACCAGCGCCAGCCCCCCGCCACCACGGCGATACCAGTCCAGTCGCTGCGCGCATGCGGCTGACGTCAGCGTGGCCAGATCATTCTCACTTCCCCGCTGCCTCAGCCTGTCGGCCAAGACGGGCGGCAAGCCGTGCAGCTCATGCGCGAGCAGGCTGGGCAGCAGGCGCTGGAAGTCCTGCTGCAGTGCGCCGAGCAAGGCATCCTGCGCCAATTGCCCGCACGGCGCAGATTCACCACTCCCGCTCTCGCCGATGGCCTTGCCCATCATCACCGCGTGCTCGCCACTGGCGGCATCGCGCTTGAGGCCCATGCGCAGCGGCACGAAGCCCTGCGCCAGCCAGAAGGCGACCAGATCGGCCTCGGCCCCGAAGCTGGTGCCGAGCCGCCTGACGCCTGCCGCCAGCGCCTGCTGCTCGAGCGCCTTGAGCAAGCGCGCGCCCTGACCACGCCGCCACAGCGCGGGATGCACCGCGATGCGCAGCACCCGCCACCAGCGGGCCTCGGCGGCGCCCTGGTGGCCTGCATGCGCCGCCAGCGACTGTGCCAGCAGGTGCCCGCGCGGCCGCCGCTTGCCGCACCAGATGTCATGCGCCAGGGGCGTCGGGAAGCCGCCCTCCTCGACGGCGGCCACCACCCCCAGCCAGGCATCACGCCCTGTCGTGACGTCGCGCTGACGAATCGCCATCAGCGTGAGCCCCGGCGTGTCGAGTAGCTGGCGCAGGTCCGCCGGTGTGGTGCGGTAATGCGCCTGCACCAGCAGGCCGAACAGCTGCCGCAACGCCGCCTCATCACGTGCCAATGCATCACGCTCCAGTACGACAATGTCGCAGCCCTCCAGCCACTGCTGAGCATTCTTCGCGCATGGCTCAGGCAGCTCAAGCGGCTGCGCCGAGAGCAGCAGCAGGTCATCGGTCAACGCCTCCAGCGGATCGCCGGGCGCCCAGCGCACGGGCGTCGTCATCTCCAGCGCCTGCCAGCCGGGACACTGGCGCTCGAGATGATGGCGAAACCGCAGCTGGAAGCCGCGCCCGGTGCCTTCATAGCCATGCACGGTGGTGGCGAAGGCGATGCGCGGAAAATGCGCCAGATAGCCTTTCAGCAATGGCGTGGGGATGGCGGCGGCCTCATCGACGAACAGCCGTGGCAGCACCTCATCGTGACAGGCGAGGCGAGCCGCCTCGATGGCATCCGGCGCCAGAAAACGCAGCTCGCTGCCGGAAGCCATATCGTCATCCGCCTGCCCAGCCGGCAAGCGAAAGACATTGCCCTCGCGCTGCCCCCGGGGCAGCAGGGCCGCCAGGCGCGCGAAGATCGCACTGACCGCCGCAGGGCGTGGTGCCGTCAGCCAGACATCCTGCCCCTCTGCCAGACAGCGCGCCGCCGCGATGCCCAGCGCACCACTCTTGCCACGCCCGCGATCGGCACTGATCACCACGGGTCGCGCAGGTGCCAGAGCCTCCAGCGCAGCCACGCTGGCGGCCTGGTCCTGCGTCAGGCAGTCACTATCGGCGATGGCGTCTGCTCGCGCCGCCTGATTGCCGCTATCCAGCGACGGCGCAGGCAAGTGTCCACCCTGTGGCCAGTGCAGCACACTGGCATGGGCTGAGAGGCGCCGCGCCAGCCGCGCCAGATAGCGTGCCGTCAGCTGCTGACGCTCGAAGGGCCAGTGAGCCAGACGCGCGTGATCGCCATCCGGCACTGGCGCAGGGTCTGCCGCGGCCCAGGCGGCAGGCGTCATCAGCACCAACAGCCCCCCCGCCTTCAGGGTGCCGGCCACGGCGCCGAAGGCATCGGGGTCGAAACCAGCCGCCGGCTGCGCCGCATCGAAGATGACCAGTGACTGCTCACCGCCCAGCTGGGTGGCGGCCTTGGCCATCGCCAGCGTACGCACGGGCGTCGCGCCCGATGTCGACAAGGCTTCACCTGTGCCCAGCCACAGTGGGGCAGGCTCAGGCGCTGGCCACCGCTCGCAGATCGCCTGCGCGGCGCCAGTGGGGTCATCGCCGCTGATCCACAGGCAGGCACGCTGACGCCGCGCGAGCAGATGTTGATGCAGCGTTCGGCACCACGCCTCGAGGGCGGGCAGATCACTGCGAGAAGGAGAATCTGAAGGAGGAGTCGTCATGTCGCGCAGCATGCCGCATGGCAGCGCGCCAGACCAGATGAGCAGACCAGATGAGCAGACCAGATGGCGCGAGAAAGACGTGAGGCAGTCGTGAGGTAGCCGCGGGGTAGTTGTGAGACCGTTGCAAGAAAACCGCGACCTGCTCGGCGCTGCCGCAGGCCTGCCACCCGCCCCTGTTACTTGAGAAGAATCTCGTGCTTACTTGAGAAGAAGCTCATGCTCATACAACGCCCCGTTGCAAGATGGGCAACGCAAGCGGCGCAGGGATGAGAATGGTTATATTTAGGCTTATCGGGATAATGAAGCTCCACTTCCCATCATTGCGAGTCCCCCCGATGCCACAGCGTCACTCCCTCACCACTGCTCTGCCCCGCGCGCTCAAGCCTTGCCTGCTCGCCCTGAGCCTGGCGGCAACATTCGTGGCGGGTCAGGCCTCGGCACTGGAATACCCGATCGGCACGCCGGTCAAGGAAGGCGGCATGGAAATCGCTGCGGTCTACCTGCAGCCGGTGGTGATGGCCCCGGCCGGCAAGCTGCCGGCCAATCAGGCCGATATTCACCTGGAAGCCGATATCCACGCGCTGATGGAAAACGACAACGGCTTCGCGCCGGGCGACTGGATTCCCTATCTCGGCATTCACTACACCCTGACCAGGCAGGGTGGCGAGGCGCCGATCGAAGGCGAGCTGGTACCGATGATCGCCAATGACGGCACCCACTACGGCAAGAACGTCAAGCTGGATGGCCCGGGCAAGTACCACCTGACCTTCGAGATCCAGCATCCGGACATGCCGCGTCATATCGACAAGGAAACCGGCGTCGCCGAGTGGCCGCAGACCATCACCACCGACTACGACTTCGTCTATGCCGGCGTCGGCAAGAAAGGCGGCTACTGAGCGCCGCTCTGCCCTTGCTGCATGCCCCTGAATGTCTGCATCCCGTGAGGCGGCCATTGCCGCTTGCTCCTTCGATGGCCGCCTGTGCTGACCTGCACTCGCGGCCATTGGTCGCTCTACCACCAGCGCCTTGTGCTGGTGTCAGTGTGCGCTTTCCCTCATCGTCCGGAGTGTCCCATGCGCCTGACCTCTTTCTTGCCCTCCCTCTTGCCCTCTCGCCTGCCCTGTCACTTGCCCCGTCGAGCAAGCGCCTTGCTGCCCGCGCTCGTCATGTTGCTCGTCGCCCTGCTGGTCGCAGCCCTGCTGCCTCGGCCGGCGGCCGCCAGCGACATGCCGTCCTACGACCTGACCCTCGACAACGGCAAGCTCATCCCTGAGGTCCTTGAGGTGAAGGCCGGTGAGAAATTCGTCATCCAGCTGCACAACGCGGGCAATACGCCGGCCGAATTCGAGAGCAACTCCCTGCGCAAGGAGAAGGTGCTGGCACCGGGCGTGAAGTCGTTCGTCGTCATCCATCCGCTGCGCGAGGGCAGCTATGACTTCTTCGATGATTTCCACCTGCCGGACGCGCGTGGCAAGGTCGTCGCCGAATAAGCTCGGCCACCCTGTGCCAATGACGCCTTTTTCGTCATCGATGGCGCGCACCGAACGTCAGTAGAAGAGAGTCCGCATGTTTGATCAGATCCTGTTTATCGTCTGGCGTGAAAGCGTCGAAGCCATTCTCGTCATCGGCATCATGCACGCCTGGCTGGTGCAGTCCGGCACCCGCGCGGGCCTGCGTTACCTGTGGGGTGGGGTCGTCGCCGGTCTGGTGCTGGCCAGCCTGATGGGAGCGGCGCTGATGGGCGCCAACACCTGGCTGACCGGCACCGCGCAGGAGGTCTTCCAGGCCGTACTGGTGCTGACCGCCTGCCTGTTGATCACCCAGATGGTGCTGTGGATGCGCACCAAGGGCCGCACGCTCAAGGCAGAACTCGAGAGCGGCCTGGCCAGCGCCGTCTCCTCCGGCAGCTACTGGGGCGTGGCGACGCTGGTCGCCATCGCCGTGGCGCGTGAAGGCGCGGAAACCGTCGTCTTCCTCTACGGCATGGGCGCCGCCAGCCTGCAGTCCGGCGGCATCGCCAGCTTCGCGCTGGCCGCAGGCCTCGGCTTCGCCCTCGCGGTGGCGACCTTCATGGCGCTGCAACTCGGTTCACGCCTGTTCTCGTGGAAGCTGTTCTTCCGCGTGACCGAAATCCTGCTGTTGCTGCTGGCGGCGTCACTGCTGATGTCGGGCCTCGAGCAGCTGATCGGCCTCGGCTATCTGCCGGCAGTCCTCGACCCGCTGTGGGATTCCAGCTGGCTGCTCGATGATGGCAGCGGCCTCGGTGGCCTGCTGGCGACCTTCGCCGGCTATCGCGCCTGGCCTGCCACGACGATGGTGGTCGGCTACCTCGGCTACTGGGTCATCGTCGCAAGCCTCATGAAGCGTCAGCGCAAGAGGGAGCGCGTCGACCAGCGCCGTCAGCTCACTGCCCGCGCGCGCAGCTGAGTCTTGTTCACGCGATCTGCCAGTCAGGAGAAACGATAGTCATGGCCAATTGCGGCTCCAGCCCCCACGGTGACATAAGCAACCTCATCGCCAGTGATGGCGGCACCTCGCCTGGCCGTCAGGCCACGCGCATCGCGCGCTTCGGACAGGCGATGCAGCAGCGGCGTGGTCTGATCCAGCTGGTGCAATGGCTGGTGGTCGGCGTCTATGCCTTTCTGCTGGTGGTGCCGGCCCTGTTGCCGCTGCCGGATTACCAGGCGCATATCCTCACCAACCTGACGGTGTTCGCCGAGTTCGTGTTCTGGGGGCTGTGGTGGCCCTTCGTGCTGATCAGCATGGTGCTGATGGGGCGGGTGTGGTGCGGTGTCTTCTGCCCCGAAGGCACCCTGACCGAAGCCGCCAGCCGCATCGGCCTGGGTCGCCCGATTCCCGGCTGGATGCGCTGGGGCGGCTGGCCCTTCGTGGCCTTCCTCGGCACCACGCTCTATGGCCAGCTGGCCAGCGTCTATCAGTACCCGCTGGGCGCACTGGTGGTACTGGGAGGCTCGACGGTGGCCGCGATCATCGTCGGGCTGATCTACGGCAAGGGCACGCGCGTCTGGTGCCGTCAGCTGTGTCCGGTGAATGGCGTCTTCAATCTGCTGGCGCGCCTGTCACCGACCCACTTCCGTACCGACCAGGCCCGCTGGAACGCCCACAACCAGGCTGTCCGTCAGGGCAACGCCGTGCGCATGCACGCTCCTGACTGCGCGCCGCTGATTCCGCTCAAGCAGCTCGACAGCGCCGGTGACTGCCATGTCTGCGGACGCTGCAGCGGCTACAAGGACGCGATGCAGCTGGAGTGGCGTGCGCCGGGGGTAGAGCTGGTCGAGCCGTCGCAGCCGGTGCGCTTTACCCACTACTCGGTGCTGGTGTTCGGCCTGCTCGGCATCGCCATCGGCGCCTTCAGCTGGAGCGCCAGCCCGTGGTTCGTCACCCTCAAGCAGCAGCTGGCCTTCTGGCTGATCGATCACGACCTGATGTGGCCACTGACCACCACCCTGCCGACCTGGATTCTGACCAACTACCCCGAGCACAACGATGTCTTCAACCTGCTCGATGGCAGTCTGATCACGCTGTGGATCGTGGTCGGTGGCGGCCTGCTGGGCGCGCTCACCAGCCTGCCGCTGCTGCTGGGCAACTGGCTGATGGGTGGCAAGGCGACGCTGTCACGCCTGTGGCACCTCTCGCTGAGCCTGATTCCGCTGGGCGGGCTGGGCGTGTTTCTCGGCCTCTCCGCCACCACCATGACGCTGCTGCGCGGTGATGGCATCAATCTCACCTGGGCCAATGATCTGCGCGCCACCCTGCTGGCACTGGCCTGCCTGTGGGGGCTGCGTCTGGCCTGGCGCATTACCGGTGAGCAGCGCAACGGCGGCCTGCTCGCCGGCAACGCTGCACGGCTGATCGGTACCGCGAGTGTCGCGCTGGCCTGCCTGCCCGCGCTGGGCATCTGGTATCTGATGTTCTGGGGCTGGTGACGCCCTGCTGGCTGGATGCTGGCTGACTGACAGATACTCAATGCCTGAAAGACAAAGACCCGCCGATTGGCGGGTCTTTGTGTATCCGCGACATGCGGCGTTTTCTCAAAGTACGATCAAGGAGCCTGCAAGGCGCCATCAGTGCGCTGGGCTCTGTTCGCCACTTTCGCTGGCATCCGCCTTGCTGGCAGGGTCTTGCGGACGACGGAACAGGAAGGCCGCCACGCTGCCGACTACATAGACCGCGCCCAGCCACAGGAAGATATTGTCGAAGGCCAGCACCTCGGCCTGGATGCTGATGCGCTGGGCGATCATCTGCACACCGGCCTGCCACGGATCAGCCAGCCCCGCGAAGGTCGACTGATAGCTTGCCAGCTGATCGATCACCACCTGGCGGCTCTGGTCGATGGCCCCGATCATCTGGTTCCAGTGATAGTCCTCACGCAGCTCGCGGATGGTGTCGATCAGCGCCAGCCCCACCGCGCCGCCCAGGTTGCGCATCACGTTGAACAGGCCACTGCCGTTGCCTATCTCGTGGGGCGCCAGACGCCCCATCGCCAGCCGGGAGACCGACAGCAGCACCATGATCTGACCCGCGCCACGGATCACCTGCGGCCAGAAGAAGTCATCGAAGCCCGAGTCCGAGGTCAGGTGCACGTTCATGCCGGTGCCGAGACCGGTCAGCACCAGGCCGATGCACAGCATCAGGCGCAGGTCGATGCGATCGGAAAGCTTGCCCGCCACCGGCGCCATCAGGAACATCACCACGCCGCTGACGAACATCACCTGCCCGATCTGCACGCTGGAGAAGCCGGAAATCGAGCCGAGAAACAGCGGCACCAGATAGACCAGCCCGTAGAGCACCACGCCGATCCAGAAGCCGATGATCGCCCCCAGCGCAAAGTTGCGGTCCCTGAACACCCGCAGGTCGACGATGGGGTTGCTGGTCGTCAGCACGCGCCAGAAGAAGCCGACTGCCGCCACCGCGCACACTACACTCCAGAACAGGATCAGCGAACTGGCGAACCAGTCATCGCCGGGCCCTTCCTCGAGCACGAATTCGAGGCTGCCGAGAAAGACCGCCATCAGCGCCAGGCCCAGCGTATCCAGACGACTGAGCAGACCGCGGTCGCCGCTGTCGATCTCCAGATTGCGCCACACCAGTGTCGCCACGATGATGCCCGGCACCAGGTTGACCAGAAACAGCCAATGCCAGCTCATGTTTTCGGTGATGTAGCCGCCAACGGACGGCCCGATGGAGGGCGCCATGGTGGCCACCAGGCCGATCACCGCCTGGATGCTGCCCATCATGCGGCGCGGGAAGATCGAGAAACTGGCCGCCTGGGTCAGCGGAATCATCGCCCCGCCCATGAAGCCCTGGACCGCGCGCAGCACGATCAGGGCTTCCAGCGAGGTCGAGAGCGCGCAGCCCAGACTCGCCAGCGTGAAGCCCAGCGCCGAGACGGTCAGCACCAGCCGCGTCGAGAAGATGCGCGCCAGCATGCCGGAGAGCGGAATCATCACGATCTCGGCGATCAGGTAGCTGGTCTGCACCCAGGAGATCTGGTCCTGACTGGCGGCCAGGCCCGCCTGCAGCTCGTTGAGCGAGCTGGACACGATCTGGATATCCAGAATCGCCATGAACATGCCGAACACCGCGGCCACGAAGCCGATCTGCTGGCGGCGCGTCGGCATGTCACTGGCGGTACCCGCCGGGGGCTGAACCGTGGACTGGGTCGTCTCGGCCATGCTTACTGCGCTCCGCGATCAGCGCTGGCGACCTGCGCGGCATCGGGCGCGATGACGTCCCTGGAGAGGCTATCGACGGCATAGGTGCCGGTGTCCGAAAGCTCTCGTGTATCGACGCTGGGGATGACCGACAGGCCGGCGCGCAGACGCGGCAGCGCATCCGCTGGGCCGGTCAGGCGAATGCGCACCGGCACACGCTGGACGATCTTGTTGAAGTTGCCGGTAGCGTTGTCGGTCGGCAGCAGGCTGAACTCGGTGCCGGTCGCCGGCGCCAGGCTGTCCACCACGCCCTCAAACTCGATGTCCGGGTAGGCATCCACCTCGAGACTGACCGGCTGGCCGACGCGCATGCGCTCGGTCTGGGTTTCCTTGTAGTTGGCCACCACATAGGCGCTCTTCACCGGCACCAGCTGCATCAGGGTCAATGAGGCGCTGGCCATGGTGCCCACCTCGACACTGCGATTGCCGACCACGCCATCCTGCGGCGCGTAGATCGAGGTCTTCTCCAGCTGGTGGCGCGCGTAGGCGAGATCCGCCGCCGCTGACACCACCTGGGCACGCGCCGACTCCAGCTGCGCCTTGTAGACCTCAAGCTGCTGCCGGGCAGACACCAGCGCGGCCTGCTTCTGGGCAACGCTCGCCTCGGCGGTGCGCAGGGTCACCTGGTCATCTTCATAGGACTGACGCGAGGCGTAGCTGCGGCTCTCCAGACTTCTGGAGCGCTTGAGGTGCAGCGCCGCCTGATCGCGTTCGGCCTTGGCCGAGGCCAGCGCGGCCTTGGCCTCGTCGATCTTCGCGCCTTGCAGGTCCAGCTGACGCTCGGCCTGGACTTCCCCAGTGCGGGCGTTGTCCAGCGCGGCACTGGCCTGGTCCAGATTGGCCTTGGCATCTTCGTCATCCAGCTGCACCAGCAACTGCCCCTTCTTCACCGGCTGGTTGTCATGCACCAGCATGCGCGTCACCCGCGCGGTGATCTCGGAGCGCACCGCGACGCTGTCGGTACGCACATAGGCGTTGTCGGTCTCCTGCATGAAGCGCCCGACCTGCCACCATTCGCCCCCCATCACTCCGCCAGCGATCACGCCCGCCACCACGATGAGTGCCACGACACCCTTGCCTGCCTTGTTCATTCGGCGACTCTCTCTTGCTGCCTGTCGGTGACAGGCGTGTAATCTGTCAGACGCTGCGGATGAGGCGGCCACGGCGCTTGCGAGCGCTCAGGCCACGGCTGTCATCTTGCATCGCCACAAAGTGTAATGAATACTACACTTCCTTGAGGCAGCCCCGACAGTTTCGGCAGACAGCGTCTCTCGTTCGCAATATCGCAACCTTGCCTGTTTCAGGCGGTTTCCGGATCACAGACAGGACACTCACATGACTGATTCGCCCTCATCAGAGACCGCCCCTGACTCGGGAAGCACCACGACTCGCGCCTCACCGCGCGGGGAAGCACGCCGCAAACGCCAGCTGGAAGTCGCCCGCGAACATTTCCTCGAACATGGCTTCGCCGCGACCAGCATCAATGAGATCGCCCGGCAGGCCGGCGGATCACTGGCAACGCTGTATCGTAATTTCGGCAACAAGGACGGCCTGTTTCTGGCCGTGATGCAGCAGGAGGCGCAGACGGTGTGGTCGGTGATGGACCACGAAGCCAACGAGACACGCAGTGTCGAGGAAGCGCTGGAAGACTTCGGCATGGCGATGCTGGCGCTGGCCCTCGCGCCCGAACTGATCCGCCTGTTCCGTGGCCTCGCCTTCGAGAGCGGCCGCAATCCGCAGCTCGGCAAGCTGTTCCTCGACAACGGCCCCAAGCTGACCCGACAACGCCTGGCAGGCTACCTGTCACGTCAGGTCGCCCAGGGCCACCTGCCGTCCACCGGCCTCGGCCAGGAGCCGCTGGCCGCCGCCAACCTGCTCACCGGCATGCTGCTCAACCCGCTGCATGTCGACGCCCTGCTCGGCTGCCCACCCGACACCGCAAGCCCCGAACAACTCCGCCCACATGTCAGACGCTGTGTGCGCGTCTTTCTTGCCGGCTTCGGGGCAAGTTAGAAAGCTTGCTGGCTTCGGGGCAAGTTGAAGAGCTGGCAGGTTTCGGTGCCAGTTGGAGGGCTGGCAGGCTTCGGGGCCTGATGGACAAGCTGTGAAAGGAAAGCGGGTACACGCTCATCTAGGGAGGATTGAAGAGGCGAAAAGCGAGGGTCGAGGATGAGAGAAGCCCGGGCAGCACTGCCGGCTTCAGGGCGTGTGGGTGAACTTCTGCATCTTCTTGACCAGCGTCGACTGGTTGATCCCCAGCGATGCCGCCGCAGCGCGAGTGGTGCGGTGCTTCTCCAGGGCTTGCTCGATCAAGCGCCGCTCCAGAGCTTCGATATGTTCCTTCAGCGTGCGCTCCTGTGTGCCATCCTCCGGGGCGGTTATCGCGCCGAGTATCATCGAGTCATCCCACCCGGAACTGGCATGCGCCGCAAGATACTCTGCCGGCAGGACATCGGACGTGATCACCTCGTTGGTGGTGGTCACCACGAGGCGCTCCACCAGATTGATCAACTCACGGATATTACCGGGCCATGCATGGCCGCCCAGCAGTTCGAGCACTTCAGGATCAAGGCGCCGGACCAGTGCATGACGCTGACAGAAATGGCGGAGGTAATGCTGCAGCAGCGGGATCACTTCGCTGCGCCGCTCACGCAGCGGTGGCAGCGTGATGGGCACGACACTCAGGCGATAGTAGAGGTCTTCCCGGAAGCGCCCCTCCTTCACCCGAGCAGCCAGATCATGATGTGAGGCGGTCAGCAGACGGACGTTGGTGCGCCGAAGCTCTGTCCCGCCGACAGGCATGAAACGCTGCTCCTCGACGACCTTCAACAACTTGGCCTGCAATGAAAGCGGCAGATCACCGATCTCATCCAGGAAGAGCGTGCCACCATTGGCGACGTCCAGAAGCCCCTGCTTGCCACGTGCGTTTGCCCCGGTGAAGGCGCCAGGCGCATAGCCGAACAACTCGGCTTCCAGCAGCCCTTCCGGCAAGGCAGCACAGTTGAGCTCAAGGAATACCCCCTCGGCACGCGTGCTGTGCTCGTGAAGATAGCGGGCCAGCAGCGTCTTGCCCGTTCCCGTCTCGCCCTGAATCAACACCTTCACATCAGTGGCAGCCACGCGTTCCGCCAACGCGAAACAGTCGGCAGTAGCGTCACTGGTCACCAGCTCCAGCGACTGTTCATCCGTCCCGGAGCTGACGCTGTAGGTGTCATGCAGAGAGTGCAGTTGGCGCAACTGCTCCTGCGCATGCTTGGCGCGCAGCAGCTCGGTGATATCGCGCACGCTGGTAACCACATGGCTCAAGGTGCCGTCGTGGGCCAGCATCGGGAGACCGCTGACCAATATCTTGCGGCCATCGCGCAGACTCTGCACGAGGGTGACGGGCTTGCCGTCACGGATGACCTCCAATGACACCGACTTGGAGATATACCCCCGGCGCACCAGCTCCTGCATGTGATGCCCCAGCACGTCACTGCGCTTGAGCCCGGTAATACGCTCATAGGCCTGATTGATGGCGACGGTCACGCCACGCCCATCGGTGATATAGACACCGTCATGCAGGGCATCCAGCAAACGCTGGGTCGGTACCTGAGCCAGCAGATCAGACGCCGGATCCGCGCCAACCTCCGTGGCATTCTTCCCGGTTGAGCTGCCCCGCTGATTGGAGAGCGCGAGGCGTTCCTTGAGTTCCGCGGCGGACTCCACCTCCTGACGCGTCAAGACACCGATAACCTCACCACGCGTATCGATGACCTTGACGGCCTCCAGTGACTGGCGCTCCAACAACGCCAGTGCTGCTTCAAGCCTGAGATCCTGCTCCACGTTCTGCATTGACGACTCCCCCGGCAGAAACCCCCGCACGCTCAGGCGGCGGGGGGACATGGGGTCACGATACGTCAATGCGAGGACGTCGGGGAGTCTGTCGAAGCGGCACCTGTCGAGGACAGGCTTGCTGTCTTGCTGTCGGCCGGCGCGATATCTGACTTGCCGATATCACGACTGAAGGTCTCATCGATCTCGCCGGAGAAGAAGCGCTTGCCGTAGATCAGCAGACACAGCGCAATGCCGATCCCGAAGGCCCAGGCAGCCCCCTTGATGACCAGTACGGCGGCGATCACCCCGGCAATGCCCAGGTCGCGCTGGCTACGCGCTTCCAGAATGCCCAAGCGCACGCTGACATAGCCCTGGATCAACAGCGTCAGTGCCAATGCTATCCCCAGGATGGGCTGGACCAGACTGACGATGGGCAGTAACAGCAGACCGGTGTTGGTGCCCCAGCGGAATGAGCCCGAGCCACCGAACAGCGAATGCATCGCCTGCTTGCCTTCCTTGTAGCGTTCGACCACCACCACCTGCATGGCAGCCCACAGCGGGCCACACATGGTGACGTCCGGGCCGAAGAGACTCATCAGTGTATTGCGCCCGCCGAAGATCATGTGTGCACGGTTGGCGTCGTAGTCGATCTTCTCGTCGGGGCGGGACTCATCAGCCTCCTCGACCAGTGCCTTGGACTGCAGAACATCGCCGAACAGCACGATATAGGCAGCCAGCACGGTCGGCAGCGCCGTCAGGAACATCGACAGCGGCGGCAAGCCGACACCGAAGACAGTGTACTGGCTGAACATGGTCACGAAATCAGGTTGGCTGAAGCCCCACTGCACATCAGGCCATGCGGCCTCGCCCACCAGCGGAGCGACGACGATCGCCAGCAGGATGATCGGGAAGATGCCCAGCTTGCCGAGATTGCCCCAGAACGGATTCGTGGTTTTCAGCTTGGCGAAATGACGCGAGAAGATGATGTAGAAAGCCAGACCTACCGCGATGCTGATGGTGATGGGATAAGTGTCGAAACGCCCGCCTTCCTTGAAGACCACGCTGATTGCGGCCAACCCCGCGCCCATGATGATGCCAGCCTTGATCGCCGAGGGGATCATGTTGACCACCTTGCTGGCCAGCCCCGTTCGCCCGAGCACGATGGCCAGTATCCCGAGCATAAGCTGGAAGGCAATCAAGGCATGCACCCGCGTCTCCCCCTCCGGGAAGGTCGCCACATAGGCCATCAACAGTGGAATGGCCGGCGTGATCCAGCCGGGAATGACCGGGTCGCCCAGCAGGTGGTGAACCAGATACAGCAGACCATTGAGCATCACGATGGCCAGTGCGGCCTCGAACGGCATGCCCAGGAGCTCCGTCATCAACGGGATGGCGGCGAGATCCACCGCACACATCAACAGCCCTTGCAGGTAGTCGGGCAGCTCGAAACGGTAGTGCAGGAAGGGGAGACGGATCTTGAAGGGCCCCAGCGCGAAGTAGGGGCTTTCCTCACCGGGCTGGCGGGTTTTCCAGTGGCTCATGATGGCGTTCCTGTTGTTATCGTTATGCATCTTCACCTGTGGTGGAGATGGTGTTCAGAAAGGAGATTCAGCACTTCAGTAGGCCGCGCGATAGATACTTTCGATATCGGCCTGGCTGAGCTGACGTAGATTGTTGCGCAGCAGGCGTTCGACCTTGAAGGCATCTGCCGCAAGAGAGGGGATGTCCTCTTCGGGGATGTCGAAATGGCGCAGGCCGCTGGGGATGTCCACATCACGACATAGCTTATGTAGTCGCTCGACGACCAGTTCGGCAGTCGCTTCATCCTTGAGCTTGCGATGTGATGTATCGAGGGCCTCCGCAATATCTCGGAAGCGCTCGACACAAGCCAATGCATTCCAGCGCATCACGTGGGGCAACAGCAGCGCATTGGTCACGCCATGTGGCAAGTGGTAGCGCCCTCCCAACGGATAGGCCAGGGCGTGCACCGCCCCGACACCGGCATTACCGAACGCCATCCCGGCCAGCAGACTGCCAGTCGCCATGTCTTCACGCGCCTTGAGATCGGCAGGATTGGCATAGGCCTTGGGCAAGGCCTTGATGATCAGGCGCATGGCCTTGATGGCCAGTGCATCGGTGATCGGCGTGGCGAAATTGGAAAGATAGGCTTCGATGGCGTGGACGAGCGCATCGACACCGCTGGCGGCAGTGACATGGCGGGGGCAGCTCACCGTCAGCTCCGGTGCGACGATAGCGACATCCGGCAGCAGATAGTCATTGACGATGCCCTTCTTCATGCGCGCTTCGGTATCGGACAGGATTCCGATATTGGTCACCTCGGACCCGGTGCCTGATGTCGTCGGCATGGCGATAAGTGGCGCACCGCGGACACGCGCCTTGTTCTCGCCAAACAGACTCTCGAGATCACCATCATGGGTGGCGTATACCGCCACGCATTTGGCGATATCCATCGCACTGCCACCGCCTACCGCGATCAGGCTATCGCAGCCCCCCTCGCGGTAGCTGCTCATGCAGTCCTCGACGATATGCACTTCAGGCTCGGCGCTGACATCACTGAAGATGCGATAGTCCGTCAGGTGTCCCCTGGTCTTGAGGTCATCCAATTGAGCCTTGATCGGCTCCAGTGTTCCGGACCCCAGTACACCTGGGTCAGTGACCAACATCGGCGAATGCATGCCCAGTCGCATGACCTCCTCAGCAAGACGAGTCGAGGCTTGTTGTCCGGTGATCAGACGATTGGCAGATTTGAAGCTGGCGATACTCATGGCGATATCCTTTGGTGTGTGACGAGATGAATCCGCTGACCGCGTCTCTTGTCACTGTGGATAGCAAGCGCCATGCCAGCACCGATCGCCTTACAACCTGCTGATATTACTAGTATTATTTTTAACCACCCTTCCAAGGTCGCTACACCAATGGTCTAGAGGTGATTCTATATCGCATCAAATAAGCGCCAATTGGATTCCCTATGGAATCAGAGACGATGCCTATCATGCTGTGCAGCCGGCGTGGATTGCCTATACCGAAAAGTATGCGAATGACCAGAAGCGCACCCCGCAGAAAGCAGAACAGAGCCCAGAGCAGAGCGCGAAGAGCGGTACGCAGAGCGACAGGTCACGCTCTGCAAGAGGCCTGGGCGGGAGCCATCCCTCGGCGCCCGCCCACGTCCTCAAGGCGGCAGCAAGGCTAGGTCAGCCTCACAGGCTGGCCTTCACGGCGGCCAGGGCATCCTCGCCATCGCGCGTGGTCACGTCGGCGAGAAATTCCGCCAGCCGGTCCGGGTTGGCGGCCAGCCAGTCGTGCGCCACCTCATCGAGGTCACGCTCCTTCAGGCTGTAATCGAGGATGAAGCCGCTCTGCTCTTCGGAACTGAAGACCAGCTGATCGAGGAAGCGGGCGAGGTTGGGATTGGCTTCGGCGTAGGCGGTGCGCACGACGGTCTTGACGTCACTGGCGCCATTGTCGGGGCCGAACACCGACTCCGGGTCTGCCAGGATATGGGTGTCGAATTCCGGCACCATCCAGTGCGGTGTCCAGCCGTAGAAGGCGATCCAGCGTTGTTCGCGCTGGGCGGCACGTACCTCGCTGAGCATGCCGGGCGTCGAGGATTCCATCGCATCCCAGTCGCCCAGGCCATAGACATCATTGTCGATGGCGCCATTGAGCATGTCGCTGACGGTGGAGCCGCTTTCGATGGAGTAGACGGTCTCGTCGAATTGCTCGGCGTGGGCGGCAAGGTCCGCGGCGCTGTGGATGCCGGCCTCGTAGACATAACCCGGCACCGCGAAGCCCATGCGGGCGCCGGTGACGTTGTTGCCGAGATCGGTGATCGCGCCGGCGGCCATGGCCGCGTCATAACTGTCTTTCTGGGCAGGCAGCCAGCCAGCGAGGAAGGCGTCGCTGTCGCCGGTGGTCAGGGTGTTGTAGCCGACGGTGGAGCTGACTTCCTGTCGCTCCACGTCGTAACCCAGCGGGGCGAGAATCTGGGTGACGATCTCGCTCTTGACGGTGACGCCGGGCCACGGCGGCACGATCAGCGTCAGCTCGTCATCCTTGTCCTGGGCCGAGGCTGCCAGGCTAGCCGTGCCGAGCAGCAGCGTCGCGAGGGCAAGCAGGCCACGGCGGGCGCCGTGCTTCGTCGTAGGTGTCAGGGGGTACGGGGTGGTGGTCATCGTGTCTTTCCTTGTCGGTTCCGGTCGCGCCGGGCCCTGTTGTTGTCGGGGCTGAAAGGCTTCGTATATGGCGGTCGTCGTGCGTGTCCGTCGCTCACGACGCTGTCGTTGTCGGCGCTTGTGTCTTCTCCGCCCTGCCGCGTCGCTGAATTCGCCGCAAGCAATTGATTCGTTGGAACTTTACCCTCAGGCAGAGTACGCCTTCAGCGAGCACTGGCCTGCCTGGCCATGCCCTTCTCAAGTTCTGGCTCCATTTCTGTCTCAAGTTCTGGCTCCGGCACCAGATCCGGCAAGCCGCCGAAGGGCGCGCGCGCCATCACCCGCTCCAACATCGGGATGAAATGCTCCAGCGGCAGGGTGTCGTATTCGGGGTCGAAGCTGGTCTGGTCCCACTCGTCGCAGAAGCGCACGGTTCGCTCATAGGCGGGATGCCCGGCATGTGCCTCGCGGGCGTGGCGGTCCTGCCCGAAGAATTCGCGGTAGTGATAGCCCTGGAACATCTCGTGATGACGAATCATCCAGGTGTTCAGCGGGTCGATGAACGGCTCGAGGATACCGGCGGCGATCTCGGCATGATTGGCCGGCGCCAGGTCATCGCCGATGTCATGCAGCAGCGCGCAGACCACCATCTCCTCATCGGCGCCGGCGCGCAGCGCGCGGGTGGCGGTCTGCAGACAGTGTTCGTAGCGATCGACCGGATAGCCGTGGTGATCGCCCTTGAGACGCCCCAGATGTTCAAGCACACGCCGGCAGGCATCGGACTGATATTCCCGGAAGCGCGCATCGATCAGCGCCCACTCGGCATGCGTGCTTTCCTCGAAACTGCGGAAGCGGGCCTGCTCGCTCATGCGCTGGCCTCCTCATTGGCGAACTGACCGGCGAGCTGATCGGCCAGCAGCAGACGGCGGCTGGCGGTGGAGTCGCGGTCCACGTAGCCCTGGCGCATATGGCGGATGCCACCTTCCAGATGGAAGGCGCTGCGGCCATGGAACAGCCGGTAGTTGTCCATGATCAGCATCTGGCCCGGTGCCAGCTTGAGGTGCAGCGTGAAGTCGTCACCGGAAATCAGGCGATAGAACGCCTGGCGGGCAGCGTAGTAGCGACGCAGGGTCGCGCCGGGCAGCGCCGGCACCCGCTCAGTGCGGTTTGAGAAACGTACCCGGGCGACCTGACCACGGCTGTCCAGCTCGATCAGCGGGCCTTCGCTTTCCAGGCGCGTGGTGGCGTCGTGGTAGCGGAAGCCGGGGCTGACGTCTGTCAGGCAGGCGAAGGCCTCGGGGTCTTCACGGCGCAGGTGCTCCGCCGCGCTGAAGCCATCCACCAGCATGCTGTCGCCGCCCTGGGCCGCGTTGCGCAGACAGTGCAGCCAGATATAGCCCGGAATCGGGTCGCGGTAGGGATTGTCGGTATGCGGCTCCAGCCCGCGCTGGGTCATGGTGAGGTCATAGGCATTGGCGACGGATTTCACGTCGGCGATACCGCCCCAGTTGGTGCGCCGCAGCGGCCCGATACGGTGGATCAGCCCCTGCATGCCGTCCTCCATGTCCGGCACGCCGCTGACCCGCACGAAGCCGAAGCGCTGCAACTGCTCGAGCATGTCCAGCAAGGCCGCGTCATCCTCCAGCGCCGCGGCGAAGTCGGCCTCGGGCAGCTGGGCGAGATTCCCCTGCCAGAAGGTAATGCCCTGATAGGCCTCACACGGCTGACACTCCGCCAGCAGGGCCGCCAGCGAGAAGCTCGCCGCATGGCCGTCACTGAAGGCCAGTGACAGCGTATCGCCATCCAGTTGTGCCTGAGTCAGGCTCAGGTCCAGCGGCAGGTCCGCCGCCTCGATCAGGCGCTGACCGGTGAGGGAGTCGAGCGTCGTTTCATCGGGACTCCGCTCACGCAGCCAGAGCGCCTCGAGGGTCAGATCGCCCTCGGCGTGGCTCAGATGCAGTTGTTGTCCATGGTCTTTCAGGCTGACGGAATGCGGGCTGCTGGGCACTCGATGATCTCCACGGCTGAGGGAGCGGCACTGTTGTCTTACTGGTCAGGTACCTGCTCGCAGATGCTGGTGCGACGCTGAGTCTCCTTCTACCTTAATCACTTCAGCCAGAGCGAATTGATATAATTGGACGTATATTTGATCAAATTGGCCATATGTCAGACCTGCAGACGACAACAAGCGGCCGTGGCAATGCCACGGCCGCTTGTGTTGTAAAACGTCTGTCGGGAGATCAGTCGCTCAGGTGCAGCACCTGACCATTGAGGGAGCGCCCGGCGCCACCGGCCAGAAAGCGCGCGCATTCCGCCACGGCGTCCGGTCGGCTTCCCTCGGGACACAGCAGATTGGCGCGCACCTTGTCCGGCGCGCGTGATGCCAGCCGCTGGATCAACTCACTCAGCGCCGCCTGTGCCATGGCAGTGCCGTGATGGTCCTGAGAGGACAGCTGCGAGGACAGCGATGAGGACAGCTGCGAAGGCAGCGGTGGTGCGACAGCCAGCAGGCGTCCGCCGTGGCGCAACATGCGCGCACAGGCCGCCTTGAGCAAGGCACCCGGGCCGGCGACCTGCGCGACCAGGCAGGCTTCCAGCGACTGCCCGGCCATGGCCTGCGGCGGCATGCAGACCAGCACATCGAGGCGTCCGAGACGCGCCACCAGTGTCTCGAAGCAGCCTTCGCCGACCACCTGGCCGAAGCGGTCCGACTGCTCACCGCCCAGTGCATCCAGCACGCGTTCGAGGTCCGCCGGCGCGGTGCCCATCAGGGCGATGATGGCGCCATCTTCCAGGAAGGTGCGCGCCATGGCCTCCAGCCACTCCCCCTGCCCCGCAATCAATACCCTGCGTCGTGGCAGCATCTCATTCTCCCTGATAGAACCCCCGAAGGGTCACCCTGCGTGCCTCACGCCGCGCTGCGCTGCTCAGCTCTTTGCTCAACCCTCTGCTCAACCCTCTGCTCAGCTCTCTGCTTACCCAGACATCACCTCCCTGTGATGTCCCAAGTGGCGTGGGTCAGGGCATCAGCCCCGGCAGCCACAGCACCAGCGCCGGGAACAGCATGCACAGGATCAGACCCGCCAGCTGCAGGCCGACGAAGGGCAGAATCGAGCGATAGATGGTGCCGATGGACACCTGTCCGGCGGTGATGCCCTTGAGATAGAACAGCGCATAGCCGAAGGGTGGCGTCAGGAAACTCGTCTGCAGGTTGATGGCGACCAGAATCGCGAACCACACCAGCAGCCCCTGGCCGGAAAGCCCGAGCCCGAAGTCCAGCGCCTCGACCACCGGCGCCACCAGCGGCAGCACCACGAAGCTGATCTCGATCCACTCGAGGAAGAAGCCGAGCACGAAGATCAGGCCCATCAGCAGCAACAGCAGGCCATAGGGGCCAAGGCCGGTGCCGGTGATGACATCCTCGATCAGGTAGTCACCACCGAGGCGCTTGAAGACCACCGAGAAGCAGGTCGCGCCGATGACGACGAACAGGATCATCGCGCTGGTGCGCGAGGTATCGCGCAGCGTGTTGCGCAGGGTGGAGAAGGACAGCCCGCCCATCACCAGCGCCAGCAGCAGGCTGCCACCCGCGCCGATGGCCGCGGCCTCTGTGGGCGTGGCGATACCGGTCATGATCGACCCCAGCACCGCGACGATCAGCACCATCGGACCGAGCAGGTCACGCAGCAGTGCCAGCGGCAGCGGTGTCTTGTCGGTGCCGAGCAGCGACTGGTCCGGCAGCGGTGCCCAGTCCGGGCGCAGCTTGGCGGTGATCAGCAGATAGGCGACGTAGAGCGCGCCGAGCATCAGCCCCGGAATCAGCGCCGCCTTGAACAGCGCCCCCACCGAGATCTGCAGGATGGAGCCCATCAGCACCAGCATGATCGAGGGCGGAATCAGGATGCCCAGGGTGCCGGAGGCCGCGATGACCCCGCAGGCCATCTCGGCCTTGTAGCCCTGCCCCAGCATCACCGGCAGCGCCAGCAGGCCCAGCATGACCACCGAGGCACCGATGATGCCGGTACTGGCGGCCATCACCACGCCCAGCAATGCCACCGAGACGGCCAGACCGCCATGCACGCGACCGAACAGCCGCTGCAGTGTCATCAGCAGATTGCGCGCCACGCCGGAGCTTTCCAGCATCAGCCCCATGAACACGAACAGCGGAATCGCGATCAGCAGCCAGTTCTCGATCACGCCGCCGAAGATGCGCGAGCCGACGGTGCCGAGAAACGGCAGCGGGATGTCGCCGATGAAGGCGAACAGGATGCCCAGCCCGCCGAGCAGAAAGGCCACCGGGTAGCCGGAGAAGATACCGATCAGAAGTGCCACCACCATGGTGATGGGCAAGGCGTATTCAGCGAGCATTGTCATGGCTCCCGTCTGCATGATTCTGGGGTGCCGTGGCGTCGGTGGTCGCTTGCGCAGCATTCTGCTGATCCGCAAGGCCGGCCAGACTGGCAATCTCGTGGTCTTTCAGGCGCTCAGGGGTGCGCGCCGGGTCGAACAGGCAGGCCAGATTCTCGAAGATCTGCCCCAGCGCACCGAGGGCGAGGAACACAAGCCCCGTCGGCAGCATCGCCTTGATCAGGTAACGGTCCACCAGACCGCCATAGTTGGACTTCTCGCCGGACATGTAGGACATGGTGACGAAGTGCTTGGACAGCCAGGCGATCAGCAGACAGAAGGGAATCAGCATGATGATGTGGCCGAGGATATCGACCACGGCGCGTCCGCGCGGCGAGAGGCGCTGATAGAACAGGTCGACCCGCACATGCGTATCGCTGTGCAGGGCGTAGGTGCCACCGAAGAGCGTCAGCAGACCGAACAGGTGCCACTGCAACTCGGTGACGGAATTGATGGTGATCGCGGTGCCGAACAGCAGCACGTCGGGCGACCCCCAGTTGGCGATTTCATTGATGCCCAGGGCGTTGAGCGTGACGGTGGTGAGCACGGCCAGGATGATCGCCAGACCCAACCAGCTGGTCAGGCGACCCACCCACAGCCCCAGGCCGACCAGCGGTCGACCCAGGGCGTCACACACCGCCCCGCCCTGTGCCCGCCAGGGCGCAAGGCGGGGGTCGGTCATTGGGCGCTACCCTCGTCAGCGTTGTCTGCCTGCTTCATGGCCATCGGCTGCGGCATGGCCTGCAGCTCGTACCATTCGTCGATCAGTGCGGCGTGCTTCATCAGCGAATCGTAGGCCTTGGCGAAGTCAGGATTGGTCTGCTTCTCTTCGGCCAGCACTTCACCCCAGGCTTCCTGCAGCGCGGTCATCACCGGCTCCGGGAAACGCTTGACCTCGACACCCTTCTCCTCGAGCTCATGAATCGCACGCACCTGAGCCGGCGGCGCTTCGGCCATCGCCCACTGCAGGGTCGCGCGGCAGGCAGTCTGGAACTGCGCCTTGCGCTCATCGCTGTAGCTGTCCCACACCTGCTGGTTGATCAGCAGCGAGAACCAGCTGGCGCTCTGGTGCCAACCCGGGAAGTAGTAGTACTTGGCGACTTCATTGAAGCCCATCGCCTGATCGACCTGCGGCACCGAGAACTCGGTGGCATCGACACGGCCACGCTCCAGCGCGAGGTAGATCTCGCTGCCCGGCACCAGCTGAGTCGAGGCGCCCAGCTTGTTGAGCACCTTGGCGCCGAGGCCGGAGATACGCATCGACAGGCCCTTGAAGTCCTCCGGCGAGTTGATTTCCTTGTTGTACCAGCCGCCGGTTTCCTGCGGCGAGATGAAGCACGGCAGCACCTTCACGCCGTAGGGGTCGTAGGCGGCCTGCACAAGCTCGGTACCCTCACCGGCCCACATCCATGACATGAAGGCTTCCGGGCTCGGGCCGAACGGCAGTGCGCCGTAGAGGTTGGTGATCGGCACCGTGCCGGCCCAGTAGCCCATCCAGTCCCAACCGGCCTGGATGGCACCGGAAGACACGGAGTTGAAGACTTCGAAGGCCGGTACCAGGTCCCCCGGCTCGTGCACGCGCAGGCCGACTTCGCCGCCGGTCGCGCTCTTGAGTTCCTCTGACAGGCGCACGGCACCGGCACCGAGGAAGTTCTTGGTCGAGAAGGTACTGGCGACGTCGAGCTGTTTCGGCCCTTCCGCCTGGGCTGGCGCGGCGGCCATCAAGGTGGTGGTGGCCACGGCCGCCGCAATGGCAGCTCCGAGGCGCAGGCGGCGGGTCGGCGTCGATTGATACGGCGTGGCGTGTTGCGACATGGTGCGGCTCCCTGATTTGTTGTTGTGCTCGCTGGTCGTACGGCTTGTGGCTTGCTGGACATGAGCCACGTTGCAAGATGACGCTTACGTCAACTTACCCGATGACAACGCAAGCGGCTGACCACGCCACAACAACGTCAATGATTTCAGAGAGCTACGAGGGGAAGGCCCGCGCGAGCCGACTCACCGCACCCTGAGCGGCAGTATCGGCTCACGACAGCGTCCGGAAAGCCGGACACTCAGGCCGCCAAGGCTGCGACCAAGGTCGCGCGCTGTCATGAATTCTGTCTACGACTCCAGTCGAATATGCCGATAGAGGAATGCAGACCCCATGCGGCTATGCACGCCGCGGGCTGGCGAGAAACGCAAAGCGTCCGGAATTCCGGTCACTGACCGAGATTCCGGACGCTTTGGCCACTCGTTGGTGGCGGGGAGGTGAAATGCCGGTCGATCAGGGCGTTTCGGCCAATAGTCCATGCCGGTTGAGCTTTTCGTAGAGCGAGGACTTGGCGATGCCGAGCTGACGGGCGGCGCGGGTGCGATTGCCCTCGGCGGCGCGCAGCGCATCCTCGATCAACTGGCGCTCCGCCTGGGCCATTGCCTCACGCAGCGTGGCCGGCGAGGTGTGCAACTCCCGGGCGGTTGTGGACGACTCGGACGCTGAAGCGGGTGTGGACAAGTCGCTTTGATGGGTAGCGGCGTGCCGCGCATCGCCATGCCGCGCATCGCCATGCCGGGCACCGATGGCATCCGGCAGATCGGTCGGTTGGATATGACTGCCGCCCAGATAGAAGGCAGCTTCGAGCACGTTTTCCAGCTCGCGCACGTTGCCGGGCCAGTGGTGGGCGCACAGGCGCTCGAGGGCGGCTTCGGAGAGAATCGGCGGGCGGCGACCACTGCGTCGCGCCAGACGTGACAGCAGATGCGTGGCCAGGGTCGGCAGGTCGTCGCGGCGCTCGCGCAGTGGCGGCACCTTCAGGGGCACCACGTTGATGCGGTAGAAGAGGTCTTCGCGGAATTCGCCGCTCTCGACCAGCGCTTCCAGCGGGCGGTGAGTCGCGGCGATGACACGTACATCAACACTGACCAGACGGGTCGCGCCGACTGCCTCGACCTCGCGGTCCTGCAGCACGCGCAGCAGCTTGGCCTGCATCGCCAGCGGCATGTCGCCGACCTCATCGAGAAACAGCGTGCCGCCATCCGCGAGCTGGAACTTGCCGGGCTTGCCGCCACGCTTGGCGCCGGTGAAGGCGCCTTCTTCATAGCCGAACAGCTCCGCTTCCAGCAGCGCTTCGGGAATCGCTGCGCAGTTGAGCTTGATGAAGGGGCCCTTGGCGCGCGCCGAGCTGCGGTGCAGCGCATGGGCGTACAGCTCTTTGCCGGTGCCGGACTCGCCACGGATCAACACCGAGGCACCGCCGGGGGCGATCTTGCGCACCTTGCAGGCCAGCTCACGCATGGCGGGCGAATCGCCGATGATGTCACTCAGCTGCCAGCGCGCGCCGGTGGGGGTTTCCAGCGCCTGACGGTAATAGTCCACTTCCGCTTCCAGCGCCTGAACCTGAGCATTCACCTGCCGCCATTCCCAGGTGTCGTGATAGAGCACCGAACCGATGGCACCGATCAGCTCGCCATCGCGGAAGATGGGGTAACGATGGGCAATCATGTGGTGGCCACGAATCAACTGCAGCTGGGCAAGCTCGGCGCGCCCGCTCTCCAGCACCTCGTGCATGCGGGTGTTCTCGATCACCTCGCTGACATCGCGCCCCAGCACCTCGCTGGCCTCGACGCCGAGAAACTCGGCATAGGGCGCATTCAGAAACTGGATACCGCCCTGGGCATCCACCACCACGACCCACTCCTCCACCGCATCCATCGCGGCACGCAGCAACTCGCGGCGCGCCCGCTCCAGATGAATCGAGGTGGCAGGTAGATCATCGCGCAGCGGGGCAGCCATCTTCTCCCCGCCCGCCGCGCCTGACACAGGCATCTGCTGAGCCATCACCGCTCTCCCTTGGCGTGTCCGGTCATCGTAGGCAGCCGTATCCCTCTGCCACCACACCCGCCGGATCTGATTGTTATAGGCTGCGCCATCACGCAGCCGGCGTCCGGAAAACCGGACACCACCCACAGCATCGGCCTACCGCCGCCAAGGATCAACGTAGCCAGTGGTCGTAGAACTGCCCGAGGCCAGTGCCTCTGCTTTCTCATGCTCGTTTTATGGGTATGGACAGAGACGAGGGGACCAGAGATCCTGCCCAGGAAATGCAGCCCAGAAACAAGAAAACCCCGCTTTGGCGGGGTTTTCTTGATCACATCTGAAATTACTGAATATATTTATCCAGGGTGTTCAACAAGCGATCCTTGAACAAGAATATATCTTTAACATCTTTGATTTCTACTCTATCCGCCTCATCATCAAAGAACTCAACTCTTTTGATGCTTTTTCCGTTAAAGCGAAGGCGACAGATCGGCTTGCGGTTATTATCATCAAGTAAAATACCGCAATAACTCTTAGTATCACGCATAACAACACGCTCAATATCGACCTTATCGCACACCAAAGCTCGCACGATATTATAGGCGTCAATTTCCTCTTGCGTGGTTTCGATACCGTCTTCTGGCTCTGCCTCTTTTTCAGCAGGATCGCTTCTCATGACATCGCTAACTGACAGGTCACTTGAGTTAAGCGCTTTCTTGAGGCGAGTATCTACCTGTTCACGAATAAACTGTTGAATCGCATCATAAACGGTTGGCTTGAACTCACTCACGACACTTTGTGTCATACGTCCTTCGTAGACACGGGACACGATAAATTTCACAAAGTCTTCAGGCACATCTGTAATGAGAGAAGAAAACTCTTCTTGTATAAGCGAGATATACTTCAGCTGACTCGCAGAACCAAGGATATTATCAACCTCAAAATCACTCTTGCTGAATTTCTTCAATTCTTCTAAATCACGATCATTATGATCTAGCAGATCGAAACGGAAGAAAGGCTGATCGTCAAGCTTATTCCTGTCATCCAAGTCCGAGAAGAAGCGGTACTCCACACCATTTGTGAGTACGCCAAAACGTGCAGGAGTCACACTAAAATAACGATAAAGCTGAGTGAAGTGAGCTTGATCAAGGTTCATACCTAAAGGCTTACACTCGATCAAAACTGAGATCTCGCCATCTTTCATGATGGCATAATCTACTTTCTCACCCTTTTTCTTGCCTATGTCGGCGATATACTCGGGGATGACCTCGCGAGGATTAAAAACGTCATACCCCAATATCTGCAACATAGGCAGTATTAACGCAGTCTTTGTGGCTTCTTCCGTTGTAATGTGAGAACTTTCATCGCGTGCACGACGGACCAATGGCTGGAAACGTTCTATCAAGCTCATTTTTCTTCTTCCCTGTGTAAAAGCTAGCGCTTATATTTTTGCCTTAATAAGTATAACTGTCAAAGTTAATAACAAAAAACCCCGCCGAAGCGGGGTTTTGATGATTGCTTTAATGGTGCGTCGCGTTAATGCGCTTCTTCCCAGTTGTCGCCTTGCTCGACTTCGACAAGCAGCGGGACGTCGAGGGAGGCGGCGTTCTGCATGCGCTGCGCGACGTCTTTCATGAAGTCTTCGACCTGCGCTTCGGCGACTTCGAAGACGAGTTCATCGTGTACCTGCATGACCATCATGGCGTCGTATCTGTCGGCGCCATCGCTGCCCGCCAGCCAGGCGTCCACATCGATCATGGCGCGCTTGATGATGTCGGCGGCGCTGCCTTGCATCGGGGCGTTGATGGCGGTGCGCTCGGCGGCGCTGCGACGCGCGTGATTGCGTGAACCGATTTCCGGCAGGTAGAGACGGCGACCGAAGATGGTCTCGACGTAGCCCTGCTCGGCGGCGAGCTGACGCGTGTCTTCCATATAGGTGGCGACACCCGGATAACGCTCGAAGTAGCGCTCGATGTAGGTCTTGGCCTGGCCGGGTTCGATATCCAGCTGGCGCGAGAGGCCCCAGGCGGACATGCCGTAGATCAGCCCGAAGTTGATGGCCTTGGCGCTGCGGCGCTGGTCACTGCTGACACGCGATTCCTCGGTGCCGAAGACTTCAGCGGCGGTAGCGGCGTGCACGTCGCGGTTGTCGGCGAAGGCCGAGAGCAGGCCCTTGTCACCGGAGAGGTGCGCCATGATGCGCAGCTCGATCTGCGAGTAATCCGCCGCGACGATGCGATAGCCGGGGCGCGCGATGAAGGCCTGACGGATGCGTCGGCCCTCGTCGCTGCGCACCGGGATGTTCTGCAGGTTCGGATCAGACGACGACAGACGCCCCGTGGCGGTGACGGCCTGATGGTAGCTGGTGTGCAGGCGACGCGTGGTCGGGTTGACCAGCTGCGGCAGCTTGTCGGTGTAGGTGCTCTTGAGCTTGGTCATGCCGCGATGGCGCATGATCAGCTTGGGCAGCGGGTAGTCCAGCGCCAGCTCCTCAAGCACCGCTTCGGCGGTGGACGGCGCGCCCTTGGGCGTCTTCTTCTTGACCGGCAGCTTCTGCTCCTCGAAGAGGATCTCGCCCAGCTGCTTGGGCGAAGAGAGGTTGAACTCGCGGCCCGCCAGCTCAAAGGCCTGCTTCTCGATGTCGTGGATCTGCTCGGTCAGCTCGCGGGTCTGGACGTGCAGGCGCTCGGGGTCGATCGCGACCCCATTGCGCTCGATGCGCGCCAGCACCGGAATCAGCGGATACTCGAACTGACGCAGCACTTCATCCAGACGCCCCAGCTTCTCGATGCGCGGCATCAGCAACGCGGCAAGACGCAGGGTGATGTCGACATCCTCGCAGGCATACGGCATCGCCTCTTCCAGCGCGATCTGATCAAACGTCAGCTGCTTGGCGCCCTTGCCGGCGATGTCGGTGAAGCTGATGGTGCTCTCGCCCAGATACTTGAGCGCCAGCGAGTCCATGTCGTGACGGGTCGCGGTGGAATTGAGCACGTAGGACATCAGCATGGTGTCGGCCAGCGGGCCGGCCACCGCGATGTCATAGCGCGCCAGCACCTCGATGTCGTACTTGAGGTTCTGGCCGATCTTGGTGATGGCGGTATCGGCCAGAATCGGCGTCAGCGCTTCCAGCACGGCCTGGCGCTCCAGCTGCGCGGGGGCATCCAGATAGCTGTGAGCGACGGGAATGTAGACGGCCTCGCCGACTTCCAGCGCCATGCCGATACCGACGATCTCGGCTTCCATGTAGTTGAGGCTGGTGGTCTCGAGATCGAAGCACAGCGAGGTGGCGTTGCGCACGCGCTCGAGCCACTCGTCCAGCTCGGCCTGCTCGGTGATGGCGCGGTAGTTGCGCTCCTCACGCGGCGGCAGCGCATCGGGCATCTCGTCGCCCTCTTCCGCCGCTTCCAGATCAGGCGTTGGCGCAGCGGCGGTCTTGCCCTTGCCTGAGTCCTTGTCAGCGACCGGCGCGATGCTGTCACCGAACAGGTCACTGCCGGCGACTCCGCTGTCCTTCTCGTCGGCATGCGGCGTGGCCGCCATGTCGCCGCCTTCCAGCAGCTCCTTCAGCCAGGCGCGGAATTCCATCTCCCGGTAGAGCTCGACCAGCGCGGCGGTGTCCGGCGCGGCGATCGCGAGGTCATCCAGGCCATATTCCAGCTCGCAGTCCAGCTTGATGGTGGCGAGACGGTAGGAGAGATAGGCATCTTCGCGATGCGCTTCCATCTTCTTGGCCAGGGTCTTGGCGCCGCGGAAGCTGAGCGTCTTGATGCGATCGAGATCGCCGTAGATGGTGTCGAGGCCGCCTTCCATGCCCTGCAGCAGGCCCAGCGCGGTCTTCTCGCCTACACCCGGCACGCCGGGAATGTTGTCGACCTTGTCGCCCATCAGCGCGAGGAAGTCGATGATCAGGCTCGGCGGAATGCCGAACTTCTCGGTGACGCCGTCCACGTCCAGCGTCTCGTTCTTCATGGTGTTGACCAGGGTGATGTGCTCGTTCACCAGCTGGGCCATGTCCTTGTCGCCGGTGGAGATGACGGCGTCACGCCCGGCTTCGGTCGCCATGCGCGCCAGGGTGCCGATGACGTCATCGGCCTCGACGCCTTCCACGCACAGCAGGGGCAGGCCAAGGGCGCGCACGCAGGCATGCAGCGGCTCGACCTGCAGGCGCAGGTCATCCGGCATCGGCGGGCGCTGGGCCTTGTACTCCGGGTACATGTCGTCGCGGAAGGTCTTGCCCTTGGCATCGAAGACCACCGCCATGGGGCTGTCCGGGTACTGGCGAATCAGGCTCTTGAGCATGTTGATCACGCCCTTCACCGCGCCGGTGGGCAGGCCCTTGGAGGTGGTCAGCGGCGGCAGAGCATGAAAGGCACGATAGAGATAGGAAGATCCATCGACGAGAACGATCGGCGTGGCGGCCATGAGCAGTCGCATCCGTAGGCTGAAGGGTGAGCTTGGGGCAAGCAGAGTCGGGGCCGAAAACCTCTCGGCAGCTATGGCTGTCATGATACGCAAGGGCTGCGGCGAGGCACAGTCGCCACCCTCGGCGCGTGTGTCTTCTGCGCCCGGCATTGATGGCGGGAAGTCGTGCACACTGCCGGCAAGGGACGTAAACTGCGCCCATCAGGCAAGGTTTCAGGCCAGCGCCGATTCGCTTGTCTTCTGCACGGGTACGCACCGGGTGCTTGCTCGCAGGCACCCTGCCTGCAGGCCCCTTGCTCACAGAATTTTCGCACGCGGAACCTGATACAGGCTGCGCTTGTGTAAAGGAGGATTGTCATGCGCTCGACTGCTTCCATTGCTCCGCATTCCCTGCTGCGCCTGCCCACGCTGCTGGCCACCGGGCTGCTGCTGGCCGTCACCGCCCTGAGTGCGCCGCTGGCCGTCGCCGAGAGCGAGGCCCCCAAGCCGCAGATCACCAGCCGTCAGCAGGATGACCGCCAGCTGCGCGAATACCGCGTCAATGGCCATCTGTATGCCATCGAGATCATCCCCAAGGGCGGCGCGCCCTTCTTCCTGCTCGACAGTGACGGCAACGGCAACTTCATCAAGTCCAGCGTCACCAGTGCCAGCCAGCTCAAGGTACCCGGCTGGGCACTGAAAAAGTGATAAGCTCGGCATCTGGTTCACGCGACAGCTGAACCAGCAGCGACAGGCGTCACGCCCGCGGCACACCTCTTGCCCCCGGGCGTGGCGGCATCCTTCCTGCATACCTACAACAACTCCTGTCAGCGCATTGCCGCCGTTTCGCTCCGGCGGCGCGCCACTGGCGGGGCGGACACATTTCGGCGAGAAGAGTCACCCATGGCAGTCTTTACCCCCCTGAGCGACGCTCAGGTCGCAGAATTTCTGGCAGAGTACGACGCAGGCACGCTGACATCGCTTGAGGATGTCGCGCACGGCACCGAGAACTCGACCTTCTTCGTCACCACCGATCGCCGCGAGATGGTGCTGACCCTGTTCGAGCAGGGCGAGCACGCGGAACTGCCCTTCTTCGTCGAGCTGCTCGACTTCCTCGCCAGCCACAAGCTGCCGGTACCGGGCCCGCTGCACGACCGCGACGGCCAGGCGCTCAAGGTGCTGGCAGGCAAGCCGGCGCTGCTGTTCCCGCGTATGCCGGGCAACTGGCCGGTCTCGCCCAACGTGGCCCAGTGCCGCGAGATCGGCGCGGCGCTGGGGCGCATGCATGCCGTCTCGCAGCACTTCACCGGCCAGCGCCCCAACACCCGTGACCTGCACTGGATCAAGCCGATGCACCACAAGGTGCTGGCGTATCTGAGCCCGGAAGACCAGGCGCTGATGGCCGACGAGATCGATGTCTGCGAAGACGTCTTCAGCGGTGTCGAGCTGCCGCAGGGCGCGCTGCACGGTGACCTGTTCCGCGACAACACCCTGTTCGACGGCGACCGCCTCGGCGGCATCATCGACTTCTACAACGGCTGCACCGGCGACCTGATCTTCGATCTGTCGATTCTGGTCAATGACTGGTGCTCCAATGACGATGGCCGTCTGGACCAGGCGCGTTACGACGCCCTGCTCAGCGCCTATCTCACCGAGCGTCCGATGAACGCCGACGAACGCCGCCTGTGGCCGAGCATGCTGCGCATGACTGCGCTGCGCTATTGGCTGTCACGCCTGCTGGTGGTCTACGTGGACCCGCCCGCCCACAGCCTGACGCCGAAGGACCCGGCACAGTACCGCCAGCTGCTGGGTCGGCGCATCGAGGAAGGCGCTCTGCCGCTGCCCGAGGCCACGCAACCGGCCTGATCGGCACCTTCCGTACTGACCGAGTCGTCAAAGCAATTGCCTGCTGGCCCCCAGCAGGCATAATGCGCCCTCTGAGCGCCCGCATTCCTGCGGGCGTCATTGTCTTCTCCGACGCTGCCCACACCTGTTGAGCACCGCCGGGCTTGCCTTCACGCCGTCCATCTCCGGAGACCGCGATGACCTCCTTTGCAGCCGAAGCACGCCGCACCTACAACATCGACCAGTGGGGCAGCGGCTATTTCGATGTGGGCCAGGATGGCCTGACACTGGTGCGCCCGCATGGCGAGCCGGGCACGCCTGCGCTGCCGCTGATCTCGCTGATCGACAAGGCGCGCGCCCAGGGCCTGCGCCTGCCGCTGCTGGTTCGCTTCGCCGATATCCTGCATGACCGCGTCGAGCAGCTGTGCGCCGCCTTCGATGCCGCCATCAGCTCGCGCGGCTATGGCGCCAGCTACACCGCCGTCTACCCGATCAAGGTCAATCAGCAGCGTCGCGTGGTCGAGGAACTGCTGGCGACCAGCGAGCGCTCACGCGGACGTGTCGGGCTGGAAGCCGGCAGCAAGCCGGAACTGCTCGCCGTGCTGGCGCTGTCGGACAGCGGCCCGTCGGTGATCGTCTGCAATGGCTACAAGGACCGCGAATACGTGCGTCTGGCGCTGATGGGCGAGAAACTCGGCCACCGCGTGCACCTGGTGGTCGAGAAGGCCAGCGAGCTGGAACTGGTGCTGGAAGAGGCCAAGCGCCTGGGCGTGCGGCCGCGCATCGGCCTGCGTGCGCGCCTGGCCACCATCGGCAAGGGCAACTGGCAGAACACCGGCGGCGAGAAGTCCAAGTTCGGCCTGACCGCCAGCCAGATCGTGGCGCTGGTCGAGCGTCTGCGTGAGGTGGATGCGCTGGATTGCCTCAAGCTGGTCCACTTCCATCTTGGCTCCCAGATCGCGGACATCAGCGATATCCAGCGCGGTCTGGCCGAGTGCGCGCGCTTCTATCAGGGCCTGCACGAAGCTGGCGCCGGCGTGGAAATCGTCGATGTCGGCGGCGGCCTCGGCGTGGACTACGAAGGCACGCGCTCGGAAAGCGCCTGCTCGCTCAACTACTCGATGCGCGAATACGCCGACTACGTGGTCGGCGCCTTCCACGCCGTCTGTGATGCCCATGACTTGCCGCATCCGCACATCATCTCCGAATCCGGCCGCGCCCTGACCGCCCATCATGCGGTGCTGGTGACGGACGTGATCGGCGAGGAGCGCGTGAACCTGCCGCTGCCCGCACGCCGCGAGGACGATGCCCAGATCGCCGCGCTGTGGGCGCAGGCTGCACGACTGGAAGGTCAGCTCGAGCCGCGTGAGCTGGTGGAAATCTACCACGCCGTGGTGCACGCCCAGCATCAGGTTCAGGAGCGCTTCGTGATGGGACTGGCGAGCATCGCCATCCGCGCCGAGGCCGAAGCCATCTACACCAACGTGTGTCGCAGCCTGGCCGGGCGTCTCGATGCGCGCCAGCGTTCGCACCGCGCGGTCCTCGATGAGCTCAACGAGAAGCTGGCCGACAAGCTGTTCGTCAACTTCTCGCTGTTCCAGTCGCTGCCGGACATCTGGGGCATCGAGCAGATCTTCCCGATCCTGCCGCTGACCGGTCTCGATCGCGCGCCGACACGACGTGGCGTGATTCAGGACATCACCTGCGACAGCGATGGCCGCATCGACACCTATGTGGATGACCAGGGCCTGGACGCCACCCTGCCGCTGCCGGAATGGCATGCCGATGAAGAGAAGCTGCTCGGCTTCTTCATGGTCGGCGCCTATCAGGAAATCCTCGGCGACCTGCACAACCTGTTCGGCGATACCGATTCCGTGGATGCCAGCCTCGACGATGATGGCCAGTGGCAGCTTTCCCATGCGATTCAGGGTGATAGCGTGGCGCAGGTGCTGCGTTACGTGAACTTCGACCCGGAGCAGCTGGCCGCACGCCTCGCGCGTCAGCTCAAGTCATCCAATCTGAATGCGCTGGAACAGGCAGACCTGCTCGAAGACCTGAAGGCCGGTCTCGACGGCTATACCTACCTGGAGAGCTGAAACGCTGCCGAGGCTCGGGCCCTGGCTCAATGAACCGGGCTCGCTCGGAACAGCTTCAAAAGCTAAAGCCCAGACAGCAAAAGCCCCTGCCGGTGACCCGGCAGGGGCTTTTCTGTTTCAGAACTCGCTCAGGGCTGTTTTCAACTCGCTCAGGGCTGCTGTCTACTCGCTCAGGGCTGGCTCAGGGCTGCTGCCTACTCGCTCAGGGCTGGCTCAGCCCCAGACGTCATGCCACGCCGCGCGTGCGTGTCTCGATGCGCAACAGCTCACCGCTGCCATCCGGGGCGTCCAGCGCCAGTGCCAGCGCCTGATCCGGATCCAGCTCGCCGACGCCTTCCGGCGTGCCGGTCAGCACCACATCGCCGGGCAGCAGGGTGAAGCTGTGGCTGATCTCACTGAGCAGACGCGCGACGGGGAACAGCATCAGGCTGGTATCCGCCTGCTGGCGCTGCTCGCCGTCGATGGCGAAGCGATAGTGCAGCGCCTGGAAATCCACGCTGTGCAGCTCGCCATCGGCATCGCGCCAACGCGACCCTTCCAGCGCCACGAAGGAAGACAACGGACAGCTGCCATCGAAGGCCTTGGCCAGCTCCCACGGCTGGCCCTTGGCCTTGAGCTTGCTCTGGCGCTCACGCAGGGTCAGATCCAGTGCCAGGCCCATGCCGGCCAGTGCTTCCAGCGCCTCTGCTTCGCTGGCTTCACACAGCGGCTTGCCGATCAGCAGCGCCAGCTCGGCCTCATAATGGTACTGGCCACGACGCCGCGAGATCGCCAATGGCTTGTCCATCGGCGTCACGCTGGTGGCGGGCTTGATGAACAGCAGCGGCTCGCTGGGCACTTCATTGCCGAGCTCCGCGGCGTGGGCTGCGTAATTGCGGCCGACACAGACCACCTTGCCGAGGTCATGAGCGAAGACGCGACCATCGCTGAAACGCGGGGTGAAACGCTGAGCAAGCGGCATGCAGAACTCCTGTCGGGGCGTGATGGAGGATCAATGAAAGACGATCAATGAGAGATATCACAATGATACGTCGCCCCGACAGCCTGCCACTACCACACCAACGTCCGAGATTTCGCCGCCTGAGCGCAACCCGGCGTTGTGCAGTTCAGTCCACTTCGGTCTTCAAAGCTCAGCTTTCAAACCTGGTCTTCCACTTCAGTCTTCAAGCTCGGTCTTCAACTTCAGTTTTCAAGCTCAGTCTTTAACTTCAGTCTTCAAGTTCGTCCCAGCCACCATCGAGACGGTGTGCGAGAAATTCCGGGCGCGGACGCGCGGCGGCAAAGGGTGCCTGCATCGCGTTGTCGACACGGTTGTAGACGAAGAAGGCGTTGCTGCGCGGGTCCGGCGACATGTTGGCGTTGGAGCCATGCAGCGTATTGCAGTCGAACATCAACAGGCCGCCGGCGGCACCGGTCGGTGCTTCGATACCACGCTCGGCGATCAGCTCGCTCAGTGCTTCGCGCGAGGGCACACCGACCTTCTGGGTCTGCAGGGATGACTTGTGGTTGTCATCCGGCGTCTCGCCCAGGCAGTGCACGAAGACTTCATGCGAGCCGGGGATCAGCATCAGCGGGCCATTGAAGTGGTGATTGTCGGTCAGGATGATCGAGGCGCTGACCGCGCGCATCTCCGGCATGCCATCCTCGGCGTGCCAGGTCTCGAAGTCCGAGTGCCAGTTGAAGCCCTTGCCCTCGAAGCCCGGCTTGTAGTTGATGCGCGACTGGTGGAGATAGACATCGCCCCCCAGGATCTGGCGCGCGCGATCGACCAGGCGCGGGTCTTCTGCCAGTTGGCGGAAGCGCTCGGACAGGAAGTGCACGGCGAAGATGGAACGAATCTCGCGGCTCTTGGGCTCGGTGATGGTGAAATCACGCCCCTGCCACTCTTCGTTGTCGAGCAGCGCTGCCAGCTCGGCCTTCAGCGCCTCGACTTCCTCCGGCGCCAGGAATTCCGGCTCGAACAGGAAGCCGTCACTCTTGAAACGCTTGAGTTGCTCGGCGCCCAGCGGCCCCTCATCGGCACGCGAGTGCACGATGGGCTCGCGGCGTTTCTGCCACAGGTGCTCCGGTGGCTGGCTCAGGCGCGTCGGATAGGCGTCTCGCGAGTGATCGGACCCTCGGTCGCTGCCTGATTGATCCCGATAGGCTTCTGGTGCCTGATTGCGGTCGGCATTGGTCTGACGGGCGCCCAGCTGCTGGTTGGAGGCTTCTGCAGCGGCGCTGACGTTGCCACCATCGGTCTGCTCATGTTGGCGTTGCTTGGATGAAAGAGCAGAAGTGGCGTTGTACGAGGTCATATGGCGTGAAGCTGTCATCATGCTCTCCTTAAGGCATCAATGTCTTGCATTGAGGAAAGTGGAATCTGGCGTTCTATCCCGCGGCTTGCCCGCACTGTCCCACCTATGGGCCATGCAACAGACTTCAACCCCGAGATTCATGAAATAAGCATAGAGTTCTGATCCTCAAGATCGTTAAAAGACCATCCAATCTCACACCACTCCCGCCATCACCCTTCTCATGAAAACATGAGGCTGCCTGTGCCTCGCGGATGACAAATTCCTTCAGTCATCCCCTCTCGCCAGTCCCGACTCATCCTGTTGCCACGAACTCTCATCTTCCGTGAGACAACCGGCTTAATCAGCGCCTCATCACTGGCACGACGCCCGTGGTATTCCCCCTCACTTCGCCTCGCCATTTGCAAAACGCATCGCACGCAACATTGCGCATTAATGCGTAAGTGTCTGTGAAATATTGTGAAATTGTTTGGCACGTTTCGTGCCCCTTAGAAAACACGGCAGAACAACTGATAGAGACATATCAGAGAAAAAATAACGGCGCAGGATCATGCGTCACACCAGGGGAACTTCCAGCATGTTTAAGCCACGGATATGCATGGCCGCTTGCATGGCCACAGTGCTGGGGGGCTGCGCCGCTGTCGAACCGAAATTCGACAATGTCGAACCGGTCGTAGGGCCACCAGTCACCTCAAACAATACGCCATATAGCGAATGCCTCGTATCACTCAGTCGAATTCAGGGTGCCACCAACCTGCCTGTGATTGCAGTGGGTCAGGTGACGGACAAGACCGGTCAACGCAGTTACTCCACCGTAACAGAGAGCGCTGCCGTGACCCAGGGCGTATCCGAGATGCTGATAAGTGCCCTCTACAAGACTCGCAAGGTACATCTTACCGAGCGTCTCGATGTGCGAGTCCCGCTGGCAGAGCAGCAGCTTTTCGAGAATAAGGCAATGGCCTACTCGCCGCGCAAACTGGCAGTTCTCCCTTCGCATTTCGTGGTTCTCGGTGCTCTTACAGAGCTCAATTACAACATTTCAAGCGGCGGCACTCGCCTGTTCGTCAGCGGAATCGGGGCCGGACTTCGTACTGCAGTCATCAACGTCGGCCTGGACCTGCGCATGGTTGATATCCGCACCTTCCGCACCGTTTATGTCACCAGCCTGCAGAAGCAGGTGGTGGGTTACGAAGTCGAAGCCGGTATCTACCGCTTCTTCGGCAATCAGTTGGTCGAGTTTGACTCCGGCGCAGTGCGCAATGAACCACTGCAGCTGGGCGTGAGATCAGTCGTGGAGATGGGCGCGTATCAGCTTCTGACTGAAGGCCTGGGGCTTCCTGTACCTGCGGGACAGGAATGCGAGCTTCACCCGGGACAGCATGTTGCAGACGACGATAGCAACACGCAGCAAGTGGCCGCAGCCAATACCAGCAGCAATGCAGCAAGTGGCAATGAATCAAATGATGCAGTCGCAACACCATTGCAAGCAACACCCGCATCAGAAGTACCGGCAGCATCCAGCGCAGCACAATAAGTCAACATTCATGAGGAACATGACAATGACTACCTATAATAAGCTCGCAGTCGCCATCGGTCTCGTAAGTGGTGTGATGATGGCAAGTCAGGCGCAAGCCTTCGACAATGTCCATTGGAAATGGCATGGCCACGTTGACACGCACATCAAGGTGGGAGCCCATATCGATCCGACGATCGACGATCCGGGCGGCCTGGTGATGGTGGAAAACTTCCAGAAGCAGATCGGGGATGTCAGCTCTTCAGCCGTCGTCAGTGACATCAGTTACGGCTCTGGCCCTGGTGAAACCACCACCGAAGTCGGGATTGGCGTGGGCGCAGCCGCAGGAGCAGCCGCAGGTGCAGGGGCCAGCTCGTATGGCGGCTGGTTTGGCTCTGGTGCAAATGCCAATGCCGGTGCCATCGCAGGCGCAGGCGCAGGGGCCATTGGCTATATCAATACCACCACCACCGACCCCGTCGTGAATGCTGATATCACACGCCTGGAAAGCCTGGAAAATGCGGCGACCTCAGTCGGCAACAATGCCTCCATCGAGAGCGATGCCATGGTCAATCTGCATAACGAGCAATTCCTGGCAGGGGGCTATTTCCAGAAAGCGAACATCGACTCAGTGGCCACTGTCGAGAACATTCTCAATCTGAGCGTGGACAACGCTGCCACCTCAGTGGGCAACAACCTGTCGGTCACCCAGGACACAACTGGTCTTGATACCGCCCTGATTGCCGACAATACCCAGATGAGCTTCGCCAATGTGACCTCCTCGGCCTCAGTCAGCGACATCACGCTCGGCTTGCCGCCAGTGGGCAGCTTCGAGGGCCCGGTCATCAACAATGCTGCGACCTCAGTGGGCAACAACGTCTCCATCAATGTCGGCCCGCAATAATCCAGCGACAGCCTGATCAACACACGCGGGGCAACCCGCGTGTGTTTCAGCATCTGCCAACACCAGATTCTTCACGCATCAGACACTGCATCTTTCACAGATCGAAAGGAGCAAGACATGAATGCTTTTACACGTATCAGCCTGGGAATCGTCAGCGCGGGATGCCTGCTGGCCACGACTGCCAGCGCCAACTCACTGATGGGCCCCTTCCCCTACGACTTTCCAGCACGTAGCGCAGAAACCGCCCTGATTCTCTACGAGAGCAAGAAGGCCGGCAGCCTGGGGGAAGGGTCCGATACCAATATCGGGGAATATACCCTCAATACCGGCAGCAGCACCTCGATCGGCAACTGGCAACAGATCGAACAGACGCTGAGTGATGGTTCCACCGGCACCATCGACAGCACTGCGGATCAGTCCGCGGATGGCAGCTCTCAGACGTCGTCGACTGACTTCACCATTACCCACAACAACGAAGATGAGGAGGAAGACGCCCAGTGATGCACTGCTCGGGACAGTTATCAGTGGGAAGACAGACCGTCAGATACCAGAACTCACCCTTTCAGCGTGAGTAGAGAGTTGGTCAGCCAGGCAAGCGTCGAGACTGAGAAGTCTGCCACTCAGGGGGAGCGGAAAAAACGCACTAAAAGCCGCCATGATCATCTCGCACAAGTCATTAACCTCTATATGGGTACTCGATAAACCCCGAAGACGAACACTCAACGCTGGAGAATCCAGACTCTCCGGTGAGGCTGTCACCAGAAGCAGCCCGACAATTATTCTTTCGCAGCCCGCTCGCACGAAGCGCAGGCAATGCAGAAAGACCAGCAGCAAGGGAACAACACTCATGACCGCACTGAAAGCTCATCAGGCTGCATCATCGGCTACTGCATTGAATCTGGCTGACGATATCTCCACTACCTCGCGGGTAAGGGAACTACCGGTAAAGCGACCTCGCGGTTTTGGGGAGTTTATCGGAGACTCATCGGCCATGCAGACGCTCTATCGCACTCTCATCCAGGTCGCCCACTCGGACGCTCCCATCTTCATCACCGGCGAAAGCGGCAGCGGCAAGGAATTGTGTGCCACTGCCATTCACCGCCATAGCCCGGTACGTGACGGCCCGTTCATCGCCGTCAATTGTGCCGCCATTCCGGCAGAGCTGCTGGAGTCGCAATTGTTCGGACATGTGCGCGGGGCTTTCACGGGGGCCGTGAGCGCCCAGCAGGGGCTCGCCGTGGCGGCAGATGGAGGGACGCTGTTTCTCGATGAGATCGCGGAGCTGCCGCTGCCCTTGCAGAGCAAGCTGCTGCGCTTCCTGCAGACGGGGCAGGTAATGCCGGTGGGTGCCACGCGCACGGTAGAGGTCAATTGCCGCATCGTGTGCGCCACGCATCAGAACCCGCGGGTACTGGTCGATACTCACCGCTTCCGGGAAGACCTATTCTATCGTCTGCACGTCATCCCGCTGAAGGTGCCGCCGCTGCGCGAGCGCGGTCAGGATATCCTGGAGATCGCCACCGGGCTGTTGGGGCGCATGGCAGGCCACGAAGGCAAGCGCTTCACACGACTCAGTGCATGCGCCGAGCGTCAGCTGCTGGCCCATGACTGGCCCGGCAACGTGCGAGAGCTGGAAAACACGCTGCGGCGCGCCATCATCCTCAATGATGGTGAGGTGCTGACGGCCGACATGCTGGACCTGCCCTCCAGCACGGCGCATCGCCCGTCGGTCAGCCACAACGCGTCGGAGGACAGCGAGACCACGTTGCGCCCGTTGTGGATGGTCGAACGCGAGGCGATCGAGAGCGTCATCAGCGCCTGTGATGGCAGTATCCCCCGCGCTGCGGCGATACTGGAGATCGCGCCCTCCACCATCTATCGCAAGCGCCTGAGCTGGCTGGCGATGCACCCGGACGAGCCCACCTCGCATTGAGAGGAGCGCTGGCCTGCGGTATACCAAGCCCCCGTCCAGACCTTTACTCCAGACGCAAAAAAGCCACCCCGAAGGGTGGCTTTTCTGTTGGCTGCCGAATTCATCCTGCGACTTCATCAACTAGCCAGAATTGGCTGGGGTACCAGGACTCGAACCTGGGAATGCCGATACCAAAAACCGGTGCCTTACCACTTGGCTATACCCCAATTTGGTGGCCAGAGACGGAATCGAACCGCCGACACGGGGATTTTCAATCCCCTGCTCTACCAACTGAGCTATCTGGCCAACCTGAAGACACAAAAAAAGCCGCCAAGGCGACCTCTATATCGTGTGTTCTTCGCTCATCTACAGAAGCCTGAAGATGGTGCCGGCTAAAGGAGTCGAACCCTCGACCTACTGATTACAAGTCAGTTGCTCTACCAACTGAGCTAAGCCGGCACAAAGAACTCATGATATGAGTCTTCTTACTACGTTACTGCATGTCAGCTGGCTGGGGTACCAGGACTCGAACCTGGGAATGCCGATACCAAAAACCGGTGCCTTACCACTTGGCTATACCCCAACACTTGGTGGCCAGAGACGGAATCGAACCGCCGACACGGGGATTTTCAATCCCCTGCTCTACCAACTGAGCTATCTGGCCCTTGCCAACGAGGACGTATTAAATAGAAAACCTTTCCCGACGTCAACCCTTGCTTATCAAGAATTTGGCGTCGTAATTCGCCTTCCGCCGTCCTCGCCGTCCACTCAGACTTCGTAGCCCTGTCCGCCCTGCGATTCACCCTTGGCGGCGGCATCCGTCGGCACGAAACCTTCGGCCTGATCCGTCTCCTGGTTGTTGAAGAAGCGATCCATCTGCTCCATCAGATAGCGACGGCTGTCGGCATCCATCATGTTGAGGTGCTTCTCGTTGATCAGACGCGTCTGCAGCGCCTGCCACTCTTCCCATGCCTGCTTCGAGACGTTGGACCAGATATCCTGGCCCTTCTCGCCCGGCAGCGGCGGAAAATCGAGACCCGGCAGGTCCTGGTCATACTTGCGGCAATGTACGGTGCGCATGGGTAACTCCGTAAGAGAACTGGATGTCAGTGTGGATGAGCGCCGAGCCTTCGCCAGACGCCCTTACTGTTGCCTCATTCTCGCACGCTTGAGCCGCTTTGCCCCAGACGTACGGCCGATGCCGACAAGGCCTCACAGGCCAAACAGATCATCCGTGCAGCGCGCCAGCAGCGCCTTGACCGGCGCCGGCAGGCCCACGGCGTCCGGCGCGGCAGGGTCGACGAAGCGGCGGTCGGCGGCTGACTCGTTGACGCTCCCGCCCGCTTGAGCTGGCGCAAGCCCTGCCTCCCCCAGCAGTACCGGCTGTGGCGTGATGGTCAGCCGGAAGTGGCTGAAGACATGCTCGAAACTCGCCAGTGGCGCCTCCAGATGGGCGCCGCGGGCTTCGCGGGCGACCCATTCCCGCGCGGCCTCGCGGTTCTCGACCAGTGGCGGCGCCCACAGGCCGCCCCAGATGCCCGTCGGCGGACGGCGTTCCAGCAGGATCTTCCCCGCCGCATCACTGACCAGCAACATCAACGTCTGACGCGTCGGAATGGTCTTCTTGGGCTTGCTCTCGGGGAAGCGCTTCTCTTCGCCACGCGCATGCGCCACGCAGACTTCCTCGAAGGGGCAACGCGCGCAATCCGGCTTGCTGCCGCGCGTGCACAGGGTGGCCCCGAGATCCATCATCGCCTGGGTCCAGTCCGCCAGCCGCACCTGCGGCGTGTAGCGCTCCGCCAGCGTCCACAGCTTGCGCTCCACCGCCGGGCGTCCCGGCCAGCCTTCCACGGCATGCAGGCGAGCCAGCACGCGCTTGACGTTGCCATCGAGAATCGGCGCCCGCTGTCCGGTGCTGATGCTGATGATCGCCCCGGCGGTCGAACGCCCGATACCCGGCAAGGCCGACAGTGCCTCGACACTCTCGACCGGGAAGGCGCCGTCGTGCTCATTCACGACCTGCTGAGCGGCCTTGTGCAGGTTGCGCGCCCGGGCGTAGTAGCCAAGGCCCGTCCACAGGTGCAGCACGTCATCGATGTCCGCCGCCGCCAGCGCCGCGACATCCGGGAAGCGCTCCATGAAGCGGGCGTAGTACGGCAGCACCGTCGCGACCTGGGTCTGCTGGAGCATGATCTCCGAGACCCACACGCGATACGGCGTGGTGTTCTCCTGCCAGGGCAGATGCTTGCGGCCATGCTCATCGAACCAGTCGAACACGCGCGCCTGAAACGCCTCGGGGCTCAGGGCGATGTCTTCGAAGCCGTGCGTGGCGTGGCTCTCGGGAGCTGTCACGTCTGGCGTGGCAGCAATGTCAGGTCGCGCCATCAAAACTTCCTCTGCTCGCGCCATGGTCGACGCCATGGCCTGGACTCAAACGGCAGCACGCCAGCCCCGAGGAGCTGGCGTGCCGGTCTTGCTGCAAAGAGAGCGCGTGATCAGTTGAACAGCCCCTGAATCGCACCCTTCAGCTTGTCGCTGGCGCCTTCGCCCAGCTTGTCGTCGATCTTCTTGCGGGTATCTTCGTCGAGCTTCTCATCCAGCTTCTCGCTGACCTTCTCGCCCGCCTTGCGCTTGGCTTCATCCTTGGCCAGTTCCGCTGCGGCACTCTGGAAGCCCTTCTGATCGAAGCCACACCACTCGCCCGGCTCACCGCTCAGGTTGCCCTGACACTGCACCGGGAAGCGCAGCTTGATCAGACGCGGATTGACCTCACAGGCCGCGTCATCCGCGCCCTCGATGAAGCGCGCCGCCACGTTGTAGTCGAAGGCCTCGGTCGGCAGGTTGAGCTGGCCCTTGCCATCCAGCGCGATGCCCGGGATCGCCAGGGCGAGATCCTGATTGCTGATCACGCCATTGGTGACCGTGAAGCTGCCCTGCGCGCGCTCCAGCGGCGTATTGGCCTTCCACTCGCGTGAGGAGGTCTTGCCACTCAGCGTCGCCACGGCAGTGCACATCTCCCTGGAGATATTGACGTCGAGCACCTCGCCATTGCGAATCTCGAAGTTGCCCTTGCCGTTCAGATTGCGCTTGATGCTGTCGATCTGATTGGTGCTGGTGGTGTAGTCACCATTGAGCGTCAGGCGACCGCGCAGGATGTCCTTCTGCTCCGGCGCCAGCGCCTTGAGGAACGGCGCGATATCCAGATTGGTCAGCTTCTCGCCGAAGCTCATGCTCAGCGGTGTCTTGCGGCTGTCGATGCGCGCATTGGCCGCCAGCGAGCCGCCATAGAGGCTGGCCGTCAGGCTATCGAGCTGCTGCACACCCGGCTGACCGGACAGCTTGGCGGTCACCTTGCTCATCTCGAGCCCCGAGGCGATCAGCGTGCCGATATCCAGCTGCCCCTGAAGCCCCAGCGTCTTGAGCAGTGCCACCGGCAGCAGCTCCGCATCGCCATCGGCCGCATAGACCGGCGCGATCACGCCCGCCGTGAGCGCTTCCCCCAGGCTTGCCGTCTTCTCGTCCGCGCCCGCCGGTGCCAGGTGGTCATCGAGATTGAGCGCGTCGACATCCAGATCGAAGGTGATCTGCGAGGCATCGAAGGACGAGCCGAGACGCCCATTGATGGTGGTGTCATCCAGCGCCATCACCAGGTTGGTCAGCTGCACCTGCGACATGTCGCCCTTGAACGGGCTGGAGAAGGCCAGCGAGGTCAGCGCGCTGCTCTTGGCGGTCTGCGGCGCCTCCATGCCGACACGCGTCATCCACGCCTTGGGCGACAGCGGTGCCAGCTTGAACTGGCCGCTATAGCTGAGCGCATCGCCGGTGATGTCCTTGGCCTTGAGCGCCCCGCTGAGGCGCAAGTCACTGCCGGAGGTCAGCAGCAGGTTCTCGAGATTCGCCGTGCCCGCCGCCAGGTCCGCTTCGGCGCCGAAGGTGGCTTTCAGCGGCAGGGCCTTGTCACCCAGCGCGGCCTGATGGAGCGTCGCGTCCAGCTCGGCACCATCGGCCAGATACAGCTGCTTGTCGGTGTCCAGCGTCAGGGTATCGATATCCAGCGCCACGCTCTGGTCCTTGTCACCCAGCGACGGCATGCGCGTGGTGGTATCCAGGCTCACGCCGGTCAGCACATGACGGCCGCCCTGCAGGTCCAGCGCCACCTTGCCATCGAGGCTGACGGTGCTCTGAAGCTCCGGCTCACGCCCATCGGCCACGAACGACAGCTCGACCGGGAAGGCCTTGTCGGGGCTGACGTTGGAGGACGTCAACGCCACGTCGTTGAGCGTCATGTCGAGCCCGCTGGCCGCGTCCTGATAGGCGATCTGACCATTGGTGACCTGCACCGAGGCGATATCGAGATTGACCGCCATGCTGCCGGCGCCATTCTGCACCGACGGGGTCGTGTCATCCGCCAGCGCCACACCGGCGCTCTTGGCCGGCGGCAGCGCTTCATCCGCCGCGCCACTGTCGGCGGCCGTCGCCGCATGCTCGAGCAGGCTTTCCCAGTTGCCACGCCCCTGTGCATCACGCTCGAGCGCCAGCTTGAGGCCGTCGAGGAAGACGCCTTCGACTTCGACTTCACCGCTCAGCAGTGGCGTGAAGGACACGCCGACTTCCGCGCGGGTAAAGGAGGCAAACGGTGACTGGTCACGCTCCTGCTCCGGCAGCCAGGCTTCGGCGTCCTCGACGCTGACGCCGAGACGCGGATAGAAGGACCAGTCCAGCGGGCCGTTCAGGGCCAGTTCCAGCCCCGCCTGGTCCTTGACCGCCTTGACCAGTCGCGGCTTGAGATCATTCGGATCGAGGAAGGTGGTGACATAGATCACCCCTGCCACGACCACCAACGCCAGTACTCCGACGATGGCCAGCAAGGCTCTGAACAGTGCTTTCATCTGCGTCCTCCCTTTGACACGATGAGAATTGCTACGGTGCCCTCACTCCAGAGGGCAGCACATGGAATGGCGCTGGGGACTCGTGGCATCAGGCGATGCCCTTTCTCCCGCTCATCATCTAGCTCGAGCGCTGCGCGCCATCCTTCCGCACAGCGAGACAGCCTCAAGACAGAAATGATGATGACACAGCCGGTGGACAGGTCGCGTTGACGTCAGTTCCGCATCCGGCAACGACCGGGTTCACTCCTGCGCCAGCACGAAGCCGTCGCGGGCGGGGTCTCGCACATAGCCCAGACGTGATACCAGCAGCTCGTCGGCCAGGGTCAATCCCTGACTCGGCACGACCAGCAGACGCTGGGCACTGGCCGCTTCCAGCGACAGCAGCGCCATCAGACGCGTACCGACACCGCGTCGACGCGTGCTCTTGCGCACGCAGCAATGGCTGATCTTCCAGGCATCGCCTTCATCCTCGCAGAGTAGCGCGCCGATATGACGATCGTTGAAGAAGGCGCTGCAGAAGCGGTGTCCCGCGGCGAGATTGGCCTGAATGAAGTCATCCGGGGCGAGCGGGAGACGCTCACTGGGGGCTTCGTGATAGATACGCGACAGATCGATACGGACTTGCTCATCGGTTTGCCAGCGTGCGTGATCGATCATCTGAAGAGTGACCGGCATGGTGAGATCCTCGCCCGCGATATGAATGCCCGCCATTGTAGCGGATGCCATTGTCCTTTCTCTATAATGACGGGTCGGGCAGGCACAAAGACGACGCGCCTGCCGCCGATCAAGCGCCCCGCCGACGGCTCTCTGCCGTCGTCAATGCCCTGATCACGATTTCGATTGCGACATCACATGACAATAACCACATGATGCGCACTTCCCGGCCGGACTGGACACACGCCTCTCATACCAAAGGCCCCAGACTGCGCCCAGACCCCATCGGCCCCGAAGCCGCTGATGGCGTCACCGACCGCTGGAGAGACATCATGGTAGAGCGTATCGCCGAAGTTCATCGCAACACCTCGGAAACCAAGATCCGGGTCCGCATCAATCTGGACGGTGAAGGCAAGCTGAGCGCCAACACTGGCGTGCCCTTCCTCGAACACATGATGGACCAGATCGCCCGTCACGGCGTGATCGACATCGAGGTCGACTGCGATGGCGACCTGCATATCGATGACCACCACACCGTCGAGGACATCGGCATCACCCTGGGTCAGGCCTTCGCGCAGGCGCTGGGCAACAAGGCCGGCATCCGCCGCTACGGCCATGCCTACGTGCCGCTGGATGAAGCCCTGTCTCGCGTGGTGATCGACTTCTCCGGTCGTCCGGGCCTGTTCATGCAGTGCGAGTTCACCCGCGGCAACATCGGTCGCTTCGATACCCAGCTGTTCTGGGAGTTCTTCCAGGGCTTCGTCAATCACGCTGGCGCCACCCTGCATATCGACAACCTCAAGGGCTTCAATGCCCACCACCAGGCCGAGACCATCTTCAAGGCCTTCGGTCGTGCCGTGCGCATGGCGGTGGAAGAGGACGAGCGCATGGGAGGCCGTATCGCCTCCACCAAGGGCTCGCTGTAAACGAATGATCCGGGCGCCAGACGCCTGACATCCAGCGCCGGAGCCTGCCTCCGGCCTTCGGGAGAAAGACATGACGATTGCCGTCATCGACTATGGCATGGGCAACCTGCACTCCGTCGCCAAGGCGCTTGAGCACGTGGCCGACGAGAATGTCGTGATCACCAGCGACCCGCGCGCCATCCGCGGAGCCACCCGCGTGGTGCTGCCCGGCCAGGGCGCCATCCGTGATTGCATGGGCGAGCTTGAACGCGCCGAGCTGCGTGGTCTGGTCGGCGAGCTGCTGAGCAACCACAGCAAGCCGCTGCTGGGCGTGTGTGTCGGTCAGCAGATGCTGATGGAGCGCAGCGAAGAGAACGGTGGCATCGATTGCCTCGCCTACTTCAAGGGCGACGTGAAACGCTTCGATGACCAGCAGCTGGACGAGCACGGCCAGCGCCTCAAGGTGCCGCACATGGGCTGGAACCATGTCGCGCACACCCAGGGCCACGCGCTGTGGGAAGGTATCGAGGACAACTCGCGCTTCTACTTCGTGCACAGCTTCTATGTATCGGCCAGCGAACGCTCCAAGGTCTACGGTGCCACGCACTACGCCGGTGCCGAGGCGCACGTCGCCATCGGTGAGGGCAGCCTGTTCGCGGTGCAGTTCCACCCGGAGAAGAGCGCGGCCGCCGGCCTCAAGCTGCTCGAGAACTTCGTCCGCTGGCAGCCCTGAAGGCTCGCCCGCGTGCCCCTCGGCGTCTGTCTCGCGTGACGGACGCCGATACATCCGCCTTCGATATACCGACGACAATACAGGCGTGCCCAGACACGCCGAGAGGACACCCGACATGCTGGTAATCCCCGCGATCGATCTCAAGGACGGTCAGTGCGTACGCCTGAAGCAAGGCCGCATGGAAGACTCCACCAACTACGGCGATGACCCGCTGGCCATGGCCGCGCGCTGGGTCGAGGCCGGTGGCCGTCGTCTGCATCTGGTCGATCTCAACGGTGCCTTCGAAGGCAAGCCGGTCAATGGCGACGCCGTGACACGCATCGCCCGCGCCTACCCGGAGCTGCCGATCCAGATCGGTGGTGGCATCCGTGATGCCGCGACCATCGAGCACTATCTGGAAGCCGGCGTCGGCCAGGTCATCATCGGCACCAAGGCCGTGAAGGAACCGGCCTTCGTCGCCGAGATGTGCCGTGCCTTCCCGGGCCGCATCATCGTCGGTCTCGATGCGCGTGACGGCTTCGTGGCCACCGATGGCTGGGCCGAAGTCTCCACCATCAAGGCCACCGAGCTGGCCAAGCGCTTCGCCAACGACGGCGTGTCCTCCATCGTCTACACCGACATCGCCCGCGACGGCATGATGCAGGGCGTCAACATCGAAGCCACCGTGGCACTGGCCCGCGAAGGCGGTATCCCGGTGATCGCGTCCGGCGGCGTGACCAACCTGGATGACATCCGTGGCCTGGCCGAAGTGGCCGATCAGGGCATCCTCGGCGCCATCACCGGCCGCGCCATCTATGAAGGCAGCCTGGACATCGCCGAAGCGCAGGCGCTGTCCGACTCCATCACCGGCCGCAAGGCCTGAGGGGAGCGATCATGGCACTCGCCAAACGCATCATCCCGTGTCTGGACGTCGACGCCGGTCGTGTCGTGAAGGGCGTCAACTTCGTCGGTATCCGCGATGCCGGTGACCCGGTCGAGGTCGCCAAGCGCTACAACGAGCAAGGCGCCGACGAGATCACCTTCCTCGACATCACCGCCAGCGTCGACAACCGTGGCACCACGGTCGACATGGTGTCGCGCATCGCCGGTGAGGTATTCATCCCGCTGACGGTGGGGGGCGGCATCCGCACCTGTGAAGACATTCGCACCATGCTGAATGCCGGCGCGGACAAGGTCTCGATCAACACTGCGGCCGTGTTCAACCCGGACTTCGTGCGTGAAGCCGCGGAACGCTTCGGCAGCCAGTGCATCGTGGTCGCCATCGACGCCAAGCGCGTCAGCCAGGAAGGCGAGACACCGCGCTGGGAGATCTTCACCCACGGTGGCCGCAAGCCGACCGGACTCGACGCCGTCGAGTGGGCGAAGAAGATGGTCGAGCTGGGCGCCGGTGAACTGCTGCTGACCAGCATGGACCGCGATGGCACCAAGGCCGGTTTCGATCTCGGTGTGACACGCGCCATCTCCGACGCCGTCAGCGTGCCGGTGATCGCCTCCGGCGGTGTCGGCACCCTCGACCATCTGGTGGATGGCGTGCTCGAAGGCGGTGCGGATGCGGTGCTGGCCGCCAGCATCTTCCACTTCGCCGAGTACACGATCCCCCAGGCCAAGGCGCACATGGCCGCACGCGGTATCGAGATGCGCCTGTAAGTGCAGCCGCAGGTAGTTCAGGCAGAAACGCGAACGCCGCCATTTCCTCAGGGGATGGCGGCGTTCTTGTCTGCAGATAAGCAACTTCGGTTCAGGCGAGAACAGCGCTCAGACGTAGCCCAGCTTCTTCAGCGGCTTGAGCGCCTGCGCGAGTCGCTGGTCGGCAAGCGTCATGATATCCGCGACCAGGTGCTTCTCGGCGGCGGGCAGCATCACGCGCTCCCCGACCCACAGCGCCAGCTCCGCCAGGTCATGCTGATTGCCCAGCCGCGCGGCCGCCTTGTCGAGCAGTTCCGGCTCGCGGCGCCGTCCGTGACTCGGTGACTCGAGCTCCCGCGCGGCTGCTTCACCCAGCGCCTCGTGCGCCAGTGCCAGCTGGAACATGCGGTACTTGACCCACTTGCGCAGCCGGTGAGACGCCTCGATCTCACGCTTGCTGGCCACCTGCGCCGCAAGCTTGCTGATGCGATGACGACTGAACTCCAGCCCGATATTGAGCTCCTCCACCGTCAGCGGTGCCGCCTGCCAGGCCGCCCGCTCTTCGCTCAGCAGCGTCTCGAGCGGCGCGTGATCCAGTTCGCCTTCGGGCTCGCTCAGCGAGGCACTGGTCAGCCCCGGACGCAGCGCATCCAGCAGGCGCTGACTGCGCTCATCCACCCAGGCGTAAGCGCGACCATGGGTCTTGCGCAGCATGTGCGCCTCGCGCGGTCCGGCCAATGCCTTGGCGACGGCGCGCGGACGCGCCTGATGCTCACTCACCGCCGACTTGCCCAGCGACTCGCGCCGCAGTTGCCACCAGCCGCGCAGCTGCTTGCAGTCGACGCGCAGCGCATGCACATCCGCCGCGCTCAGCGTCGGCTGCGCGAGACGCTCACGCATGGCGTCCAGACGCGCCTGAATCACGCCATTCAGCGCTGCGTTCATCGGAGAAGAATCCTGCTGACGGGTGTCGCTCATCTGTCTCTCCAACAACGGCTGGCCAGTCATCACTGGCACCAGGATGGCCCGAATCGGGCCGCTCAGTCCTGCAAGGATAGCCCGAGATTGCTGACATCTTCATTGCGGCCCAATTGCTTGAGCGCGCGCCAGTCATCGCGGGACAGCTGCGGGGCTTCGACGCTCTCCAGCACGGCGTCCTGGAAGTCACGCTCATCGATCATCAACGGATGTTCGCGAATCATGGCTTCCAGCGCTTCCTGCTCGATGCCCTCACCGGCCTGCAGGTCGATCAGCGCGCGCACGCCATCGGCGGACAGACGGCTGATCTTGAGCGCGGCTTCCGGCTCTTCGCTGATCAGCACATCGATGCAGGCGGTCAGCGCCATCACGGCTTCCAGGGCGCGGCGCGCGCCGAAGCTGTCATCGTCCTCGGCGGGCTCAAAGGCAGTGACCTTCTCGGCCTGCAGCGAGAAATCGATCTTGGCATCGCGCACGCGCAGCTGCTCCCAGACGAGGTCCAGCAGCTTGCGCAGCTCACGCGTGGTGTCCAGCGCGCTGGCCGTGCCATTGGCTTCGGCGTAGAAGCCGGCATTGGGCAGGAGTCGCTCGGTCAGCGCCGCCATGAAGGCAGTACGGCGCACGGGGGCCAGCGCATCAAGGCGCGCACGGAAACCGGATACAGGCTGAGTCATGACGGCTCTATTCTCACTTCACTATTCAATATGCGGCGTTCACGCTGGCGTCTTGGCTCCGCCAGCCGCGATGTCACCGGAGGTCGCTATAGGGTATGCGATAGGATAGGCGAAAGGGTAGCGCCCGCGCGTGGCCGGATGAACACGCTCCCGCTCGAGCGCTGCCGTGCTGCCGCACACCTCAGGGCCACAGGCACTCCGTCGGCACGCGGCCGGCACCATCGAACAGGATGCCTTCGCTGCGCAGCTTTTCCCGCTGGCGCACTGCCCCGCCGTGCTCGGTGACCTTGAGTGAGGCATTGATCACGCGATGCCACGGCAACTGATGGCCATCCGGCAGGTGACGCATCGCCGAGCCGACCATGCGCGCGCTGGCACCATCGGTCATCTTGGCAATACGCCCGTAGGTGGTGATGCGCCCTTCGGGAATCTGCGCCACCACGGTGTAGATCTGTTCGAGCAGTTCGGCCCGCATGCGGTTCTCTCCTTGTCGAGTCGCGGCTGGTTCGCCCGGTGCAGGTACTGAGATGTAGATACTGACTATGCAAGTAATGAGATGCAGGCACTGAGAAGCAAGTACTGAGAAGCAAGTACTGGGGCCTTTACGCTGACATGGCGCTCACGCATGATGAAGCCATGCATCTTTACTTCATACATCAGGGGCAACTCCCTGACCCTGAACCAGATTCAGCCGCCGATACCGCAACGCTAGCGCATGACTGGCAGAGTCCGCTACGCCTCAAGGACTGGCTTTCCGGCATGGGGCACAGCTTCAACACCAGCTTCCCGCTGGCAGGCGAAGCCTTGCCGGGCATCGATGACTTTCATGCGCTGGTGGTACTGGATGGACCGCAACGCCTGTCGAGCGCCGCACAGCCCGCCTCGCCCGCCGAACAGCAGTCGCTGCGCCTGCAGCGCAAGTTGATTCGGCGCACGCTGAACAGCAATCGCCCGCTGCTGGGGATTGGCCTGGGGGCGCGACTGATCGCCGAGCAGATGGGGGCGATCGTCTCGTCCGCCGTGGTGCCGCAGCGTCGCTGGGCCACGCTGACGCGCAGCAATGAGTGCCCGCTGGGGCTACCCGCCGAGTTCGAGGCCTTGATGTGGCATGAGGAGATCTGCGGCCTGCCGGAAGACTGCGAGCTGCTGGCCAGCAGCGAGCATACGCCAGTGGCCGGCTTCAGCTGGGATGAGGGTCGCGTGGTGGCGCTCAACTTCCATCCGCACATGGATGCGGCGGCCACACAGGACCGCCTGGCCCGCCATCCCGCGCCCCTGGAGGGCAATGGCGTGCAGTCACGCGAGGCGTTGCTGGAAGACCCGAAGCGCTTTGATCGTCAGGCGGCCCTGCTGGACCGCCTGCTGGTGGACTGGCTGAATGCGTGAGCGCTGACCGGCGCTCGTGAGGGATATCAGCGCTGCCAGCGGTGATTGGCGCTCCACTCACGCGCGAAGGCAAGGCTGTTGTCCCAGTCGCCGACGTGCAGGAAGGTGCGCTCGTGCTTCTCGAGCTGATAGCGGTACATCGGGTCGTAATACTCGCTGAGCAGCGGCGCTAGCCAGCCTTCATGGGCAATGGGGTTGCCGCGCTTGTGCTCCTGGAAGGCGATGTCCTGCATGCGCACCAGACGAGCAAGGCGCGCACTGCCCAGGCGCTTGCGCAGACGCAGCAGCGCCTGACGCAGCTGGCGCTGCATCAGGGTCCAGCCGAGGAAGTCACCATAGTGGCGACTGTAGGTGGACCACAGCCCCTCGATATAGTCCTTCTGAATCTGCACGACTCGCCAGTCCAGCGGCATCTCGACGCGGATCAACGGCGCCTGCTCCATCGCGCGCCAGGTGGCGAGCGGAATGTTGACGCTGCCGATGAAGCGCGACTCGTCTTCCATGATGGTCGGCGCTTCATCCTCAAGCGTGAGCATCTCGGCGGCGATGCGGTGCTCGAAGTCGATCTGGCTCGGCGCCGGGAAGGGATGGCGGCCGAAGGCCGAACCCTTGTGGCGTGCACAGCCTTCCAGGTCGATGCCATTGTCCAGCGCATGGATCAGCTCGGTCTTGGCGCAGCCGGTCAGCCCGCCGATCAACAGCATCGGGGCCTGCTCGGCACGCTCATCGATATGCTGACAGAGCTGCTGACGCATGGCCTTCCAGCCGCCCTCGATGCGCGGACGCTCGATCCCCGCTTCCTGCAACCACTGCTGACTGAGCTGAGAACGCATGCCGCCGCGGAAGCAGTAGAGAATCGCGTCTGGGTGCCGCTCGACGTGCTCGACCCAAGCGCGGATACGTGCGCGCTTGATCCCGCCGCTGACCAGCTGATGGCCAAGATGTACCGCCGATTCCGGGCCGACCTGCTTGTACTGCAGCCCGACGCGATGACGCTCCTCATCATCCATCAGCGGCAGATTGACGGCACCCGGCAAGGCACCAGCGGCGAATTCGACCGGCGCACGCACATCGATCAACGGACGGCCGTCGCGAATCAGGTCGCAGCTGGCCGCCACGGTGGGCAAACTCATGGGCATCTCTCGGCAGACAGAACAGGATTGAGGCAATGGGCGGCGACTGGCTGACTGGCCGCACCATCAAGGGGCCATATTCTATCGCAAGCGTGCAGCCGCCCCCAGCCTTGTGCTTTCACGCCAACGGTGGCGTCAGGCGCACCCCCTGCCCCGGCCCGATCCCGGCCGGGCCGAACAGCTGACAATCGGGGCAGGCAGCGGGTTGATCACCGTGCGCGCGATGCGCTTCGGCGACCGAGTCGCGCAGCGAGGCGATCGCCGCCTCGGCGGTATGGAAGTAGTTCTCACGCCCCATGCGCTCGAGGAAGCCACCGCGCTCCATCACTTCCAGCGCGTACATGCGAAAGCCGCACATGCTGAGACTGCCGCCGGCATCGCGCAGGCGACGTTGCTCGATCTCGAGCATCTCGGCGCCCGCGATATCGATGAAGTTGCAGCCGGTGCCCAGCAGGATGACGTGCTTGCCGGTATAGCGCGCCAGCTTGCGCTGGACGTGGTCGACCGCCCCGAAGAACAGCGAACCATCCACGCGCAGAATCACCACTTCCCGGCACTGGGCCAGCTGATAACGCTCGGCATTGCGCACGCCAAGCTCCGGGTGCTCCGGGTCTGGCGCCATCTCGACCAGCCGTGGCCGTGAGGTGCGGTTCAGATACAGCACCAGCGAGACCAGCACCCCGGCGAAGATGGCGAACTCCAGCGGCAACAGCAGGGTAGCGAGGAAGGTGATCACCAGCACCACCGCCTCTTCGCGGCTGACGGCCAGAATCTGACGGATATGACCGACTTCGATCAGGTTGGCGGCGATCACCATGATCAGGCCTGCCATCGCAGGCAACGGTAGCCAGGCGGTCACGTCAGGCACCAGCAGCAGTACCGCCAGCACGATCAGCGCCGCCACCACCACCGACAGCGGGGTGCGGGCGCCGGCATCATAGTTGGCGCCGGAGCGCGTGAAGGAGCCGGAACCGGCAAAGCACGAGAAGAAACTGCCCGCCAGATTCGACAAGCCCTGGCCGATGAACTCCTGGTTGCCGTCGATACGCTGATGCGAGCGTACGCCGATGGCACGCGCGATGGAGACCGCCTCGATCAAGCCGAGCACCGCCAGCGCGAAGGCCGCCCCGCCCAGCGAGCGCAGGGTGTCAAAGCCCAGCGGCGGCAGGGTAAACGGCGGCAGACTGCCGGACAGGGCGCCGACCATCGGGATACCTGCTGCGCTGCCACCGAGCAATGCCGCGACACCGCAGCCGACGGCCATCGCCACCAGCATCCACGGCAGCTTGCGATTCAGCCGCCGGACCAGCACGGCCGAGAGCAAGGTGCTGAGCCCCGTGATCAGCGTGGCCCACGACGTATCGCCCAGATGCCCGAGCAGCGCCCACCAGGTGCCGAGAAAGCTCGAGGCATCGCCAAGCGCGATGCCGAACAGGTGCTTGAGCTGACTGGTGGCGATCAAGACCCCGGCGCCGGCGGTGAAGCCGATCACCACCGTATGTGAGATGAGATTGACCAGCGCCCCCATGCGCATCAGCCCCAACGACAGCTGGATGATGCCGACCATGCAGGTCAGCGCCAGCACCAGCGGCAGGTATTCGGGACTGCCCGGTGCGGCCAGGGTCGAGACAGTACCGAACACCACCATCGAGATCGCCGCGGCCGGGCCACTGACCATATGCCGCGAACTGCCGAACAGGCCGGCGATGATCGCCACCACGATGGCGGCATACAGCCCATGCGCCGGAGGCAGGCCGGCGATCAACGCATAGGCCACCCCCTGGGGCAGCACCAGCACCGCGCCACTCAGGCCCGCGATCAGATCAGAACGCGCATCCCCGGGCGACAGCTGACGCATCCAGCTGAGAAAGGGCAACAGTCGCGACAGACGATAGGCCGCGGCACTGGTGTGCTCGGGCCCCTCTGCCGTCTCGGTAGATTCGGGAGATTCGGGGGGCGGCGAGGAAGGAGGCGGAGTATCAGCGGACAAGAAGTATCTCCGTGGCGAGGCAGGAAAGAAGTCGTCAGCCGGTAGCCGCAATGTCCCTGAACGTACTCGGGGCAGGCTTGAAACCAGCGGTGATAAGTCTATCGCTGAAATCACTAATGAAACAGGGCCGCCACATGCTCGACAGCGACCTGCGGCCCTGCGGTCCTTTCCCTAGAAAGAGATATGTTGAAGAGACACGATGCAGAGACATGATCAAGCAACACGGCGACGAGACACGATAACGAGACACGAAGAGAGACGAGAAGACACGGCGCTGGCCATGCCGCGCCCGAGCAGTGACAATACCCGTTCCTGACACCGCTGCGGACCCTGACGCCATGACCACCGACGCTACGCCGACCGATACCACGACTCCCGAGACGGCGGGTGGCTTCACCCCGCCGCTGGATGCCAGCGAAGCCGAGGCCATCGACGCCACGCGCCAGTGGGTTGAGACGCACATCATCGCCGACAATCTGTGCCCGTTCGCCGCCCGCGAGATGGCACGCAACAGCATCCAGTATGCCGTGGTGCCCGGTGCAGGGCTCGAGCGCTGCCTGCAGGCACTCGGCGACGAGCTGCTGAACCTGGACGCCAATCGCGACGCCGAGACGACGCTGGTGATTTTCAAGGACGGCTTCCGCGACTTCGACACCTATCTTGAGCTGCTCGACTATGCCGAGGCGCTGCTCGAGATGCAGGGCTACGAAGGCATCTATCAGCTGGCAAGCTTCCACCCGGAATATGTGTTCGAGGACACCGAGGAAGACGACGCGGCCAACTACACCAACCGCTCGCCCTACCCGATGCTGCACCTGCTGCGCGAAAGCTCGGTCGAAGCCGCCATCAATGCCTACGCAGGCGATGTCGAAGAGGTGCCGGGGCGCAACGAAGAACTGATGCGTGAGCGCGGTGTCGAGCTTCTGGTCTCACGCCTCAAGGCCTGTGCTCACGCCGCCCGCCAGGCTGACAAGCAGGACTGACAAGACAGGCTGAGCTTCGTGCTCGGAGAAAACCCCATACGAACAAGGCCAGCCGCTAGGCTGGCCTTGTTCGTTGTATGCAGCATCACACCACGATGTCCCCGTGCGGCAGGCTCACGCGCCAGGCTCACGCGCCAGGCGCAGATGTCACAGGGCTTCCAGTGCCTGGGACAGCTTGTCGACCGCCACGATGGTCATGCCCTTGGGCGGGTTCTTGGGGGCATTGCCCTTGGGCACGATGGCGCGCGTAAAGCCGTGTTTGGCGGCCTCGACGATACGCTCCTGGCCACTCGGCACCGGACGGATCTCGCCGGACAGCCCCACCTCGCCGAACACCACCAGCTCGCGCGGCAGCGGACGGTTCTGCAGGCTGGAGACCACCGCACACAGCACCGCGAGGTCGGCGCTGGTCTCGAGCACCTTGACCCCGCCGACCACGTTCAGGAAGACATCCTGATCGCCGGTGAACAGGCCGCCATGCTTGTTGAGCACTGCCAGCAGCATCGACAGGCGATTGCCGTCCAGGCCGACGGCGACACGGCGTGGATTGCCCAGCGGCGAGTCATCCAGCAAGGCCTGCACTTCGATCAGAATCGGTCGCGTGCCCTCCCACACCACCATCACCAGGCTGCCGGAGGACTGCTCCTCGCTGCGCGACAGAAAGATCGCGCTGGGGTTCTTCACCTCCTTCAGGCCCAGCTCGACCATGGCGAACACGCCCAGCTCGTTGACCGCGCCGAAGCGGTTCTTCTGACCACGCAGCGTGCGGAAGCGCGAATCGCCATCGCCCTCCAGCAGCAGGGAGGCGTCGATCATGTGCTCCAGCACCTTGGGCCCGGCCAGCGAGCCGTCCTTGGTCACGTGGCCGACCAGCAGCAGCACGGTGTTGGTTCGCTTGGCGAAGCGGGTCAGCGCGGCGGCGGACTCACGCACCTGCGAGACACCACCCGGCGCGGATGACAGATCCTCCAGATGCATGGTCTGGATGGAGTCGATGATCAACACCTCGGGCTTCTCGCGCTCGGCGGTGGCCAGAATCGTCTCGACGCTGGTCTCGGCCAGCATCTTGAGGCCCTGGGTCGGCAGCTGCAGACGATGGGCGCGCATCGCCACCTGCGACAGCGATTCCTCACCGGTGACATAGAGTGAGCGCTTGTGCTGGGCGAGCTTGCAGGCGGTCTGCAGCAGCAGCGTCGACTTGCCGGCCCCCGGGTGGCCACCGAGCAGCACGGCGGAACCCGGCACCAGCCCGCCGCCCAGCACGCGGTCGAACTCGCCGAAGGTCGAGGAGAAGCGCGGCACTTCGGCCAGCGAGACATTGGAAAGATCGGTCACGTTATCGCTGAGCGTGCCGGCGTAGCCGCCCCGCCCATTGCTGGCGCTACGCGCAGCACCACCGGCGACGGCCCCCGCAGCGGGGGCGGCGCCGGGCAACACCGTGGCGCCGACGCGGATTTCCTGCAGGGTGTTCCATTCGCGGCAGCCGCTGCACTGGCCCTGCCACTTCGAGAATTCGCTACCGCATTCGGTACATACGAAGGCGCTCTTTGCTTTCGCCATCAGACAATCCTGTCGGGAAGAAATGATTCTCGGCGCCGCGGCGGAGTGTCGTCAGCCGCGGATTTCCAACGGCCAGACACAAGGAAGGCGGCTTGCGCCGCCTTCCTTGTGCTCACGATCGCCTTGTGGCGCACGGCACGCTTACTGGCGCTTGAGGCGCAGTGTCTCACCGTTCTGGAAGCGACGCTTCTGCGGGTCGACCAGCTCCAGGGTCTGGGCATCCAGACGCAGGAAGTAGTAGGTCTGGCCTTCGCCGTCCGGCGTCAGCTCATAGACGGTCGCGTTCGGGTCCGTCACGGTGCCGGACAGCACGTCCCACTGGCCTTCGTAATGCTCCGGGTCCGGCTGCTGCGGATGATCACGATAGGTGGCATCGAGACTGAAGGTACGCTCATCCTGGGCTGCCTCTTCGGCACCCTTGAGGCGTACATCGAGGTCAATGCCCGTGCAGCGACGACACGGCAGGGTGCCCTTGTAGACGGCAACCTGCTCGCTGGCTGTCTCGGTGGCGCTGTTGTCAGCGGCACCGTCATTGGTCTGGGCCGTTGATGCGCACCCGGCGAGACCGACCATCAGCGCGGCTCCCACCATCAGAGTCCTGATCTGCATTGAATCCTCCTTAAGGCGATGACTCGATAGCAGCATCAGCGCTATCGACGGCGAGCGGTCTACCTGTTTGGCAGGCAGACCGCTCACAAGCTTCCATGCTCAAGAATAGCGGGTATCCGCCCCGAGAGGCCACCCCCGATGGCGTTTATCGAACACCATTCGCTAAATCGTGTCGGCCTCAGCCGCGGCGATCATGGCCATTGTCGAGAAACGGATAGTCGGTGTAACCCTTGGCGCCACCACCGTAGAAGGTGTCCGGGTCCTGCTCGTTGAGCTCAGCGCCGAGGCGAATGCGCTCGACCAGGTCCGGGTTGGCGATATACGGGCGCCCGATGGCGACGGCATCCGCGATACCCTCATCGATGATGCGTGCCGCGCTCTCACCGTCGTAGTGGCCGCAGAAGATCAGCGCGCCCTTGACGCGCTCGCGCAGGGCACGACGGAAGTCATCGCTGAACTTGATGTCGCCACCGGCCCAGTCCGGCTCATTGACGTGCACATAGGCGATGCCACGTCTGGAGAGCTGTTCGGCCATGTAGAAGGCCATCTCTTCCGGCTCGTCATCGGTCAGACCGAAGATCTCGATGAAGGGCGTCAGGCGGATGCCGGTACGCTCAGGGCCGAAGACTTCGGCGACGGCATCGACGACTTCCAGCGTCAGGCGCGCACGGTTCTCGACCGAGCCACCGTACTGGTCAGTGCGCTGATTGGTGCCGGTGGCCATGAACTGGTTGAGCAGATAGGCGTTGGCGGCATGCACCTCGATCATGTCGAAACCGGCACGCTTGGCACGCACGGCGGCCTGGCGATAGTCCTCGATCAGCTGGGGAATCTCGTCCGTCTCCAGGGCGCGCGGCGTACTGGTGGGGTGACGTCCGCTGGTGCCGTCCTCGAACTCGACGAAGCACTGGGCGCCTTCACCCCGCAGGGCGCTCGGCGCGACCGGCTGCTGGCCGTCCGGCTGCACCATCTCATGCGAGACACGCCCGACATGCCACAGCTGCAGCGCCATGCGGCCGCCCTTGGCGTGCACCGCCTGGACGACGCCCTTCCAGCCCGCTTCCTGCTCATCGGTCCAGATGCCCGGCGTGTAGACATAACCACGTGCAGTGGGCGAGATGTTGGTCGCCTCGCTGATGATCAGGCCGGCACCGGCACGCTGACCGTAATAGGCCTGCTGCAGCTCACCGGGCACGCTGTCGGGGGTACGAGCACGTGTCAGCGGTGCCATCAGGATGCGGTTGGGCAGGGTCAGATCACCGAGCTTGACCGGATCGAGCAGGGTGTCAGCGTACGGGGCATTGGTGTTGGCAGTCATCGGGACTCCTTGAATTGCAGGACTTCACCCAGCGTCCTCACCGTGCAAGGTCGCACGAGCTGGGCAAGCATGCCTGTGACATGCGGCACACCGAGCGCTGCTTCAAGCACGCACATCGCACGAGAATAATGCTGGCATGGCAACAATGGGCGAGGCCCGCCGTGCGGCCACTCTTGGGCTTCTTTCAACACCCCCTCACGACAGCCCTTCACAACACCCTCTCCCGACAGTTCTTCGCAACAGTCTCTCGACGGTCCTTCGCAACAGACCTTCGCAACAGCCTTCAATCACCGCTCCAATGCCCCTCATGACTCACTCAGAGCGCATGCCGGTGCTTGTACCGCGACGATCCAGCGGGCAACATGAAAAGCATCCATGACACGGGTCATGCACTGTCACCAGCGGCGAGAAATCATGAGCAAGTACTGGAGCCCCCAGGTCCACGACCTGACCCCCTACGTCCCCGGCGAACAACCGCGTGAGCAGCTGATCAAGCTGAACACCAACGAGAACCCCTATCCGCCGGCGCCCGCCGTGGAGCAGACGCTGCGCGAGTTCAATGCCTCCGATCTGCGCCGCTACCCGGACCCGAGCTCCAGCTCGCTGCGCGCCGCCCTGGCCGATACCTTCCATGTGGCCGCCGAGGAAGTCTTCGTCGGCAACGGCTCCGATGAGGTGCTGGCGCTGGCCTTCCAGGCATTCTTCCGTCAGGACAAGCCGCTACTGCTGCCCTCCATCAGCTACAGCTTCTATCCGGTCTACTGCCGCATGTATGGCATCGAGTCGCGCAGCATCGCGCTGACCGACAACTGGGAAGTCGACCTGGAAGCCTTCGGCAACGACAATGGCGGCATCATCTTCGCCAACCCCAACGCCCCAACAGGGCATGGCCATGGCCGCAAGGCGATTGCCGCGCTGCTGGAGCGCAATCCGCAGAGCGTGGTACTGGTCGACGAGGCCTACGTGGACTTCGGTGGCGAAAGCGCCATCCCGCTGATTCATCAGTATCCGAATCTGGTCGTGACAGGCACTTTCTCGAAGTCGCGCAGCCTGGCGGGCATTCGTCTTGGCTATGCCGTGGCCTCGCGTGAGCTGATCGAGGGTCTGGAGCGCGTAAAGGACTCCTTCAACTCCTACCCCATCGATCGCCTGGCCGAACAGGTCGGCGTCGCTGCGCTCAGTGATCCCGACTATTTCGATGAGTGCCGCACGCGGGTCATCACCATCCGCGAGCAGACGCGCGATCGCATGGCCGCGCTGGGCTTCGAGATCCTGCCCTCGCAGACCAACTTCGTGCTGGCGACTCACCCGACCCACGATGCCGGCAAGCTGTTCATCGGCCTGCGCGAACAGGGCATCCTGGTGCGCCACTTCAACACCGACGCACTGCGTGATTATCTGCGCATCAGCATCGGTACCGATGCCGAGATGGACAGCCTGATCGAAGCCCTGGAAACCCTGTGTCGCTGAGATAGCGCACGGTCTGGCCAGTGATTGCTCCAATCAAAGAAGGCGCCCAGTGGGCGCCTTCTTTCATCAGGATGTCACTCAGGAGTTCACCGCACCGCTCATCCACACAGCTCGTCGTACCGTTCATCGCACCGAACACTCTGCAGGAGCACAACATGACAACGGACAGTCTCGCCATGGCTTCAGACGCTACCCCGACACCCCGCCTGCCTCTGACGCGGGTGCATCACGTGGCGCTCATCACCGCTGATTACCCTCGCGCCAGACGCTTCTATCTCGAGGTCATGGATGCGCAGGTGATCAACGAGGCCTATCGTGAGGCCCGCGACAGCTACAAGCTCGACCTGCTCCTGCCGGGCGGTATCCAGCTGGAGCTGTTCTCCTTCCCCTCGCCGCCTGAGCGCCCCAGCTACCCGGAAGCCTGTGGCCTTCGTCACCTGGCGCTGGCGACGGAAGACATCGATACCTGTGTCGAGCTGCTGATCGCGCGTGGCGCCACGCCAGAGCCGATACGTGTCGATGAATACACCGGAGCCCGCTTCACCTTCCTGGCAGACCCTGACGGTACGCCCATCGAACTCTACGAAGTCTCGCCCTGATGTGATGGCGCACTGAAACTTCACTGGCCTTGAAGATAAAAGGCCCCGAAGACAAAAGGCCCCTGTCGAGATTTCGACAGGGGCCTTCTTGTGTCACGTGCACGTTGCTTGGGCAGAGCTCTTTTCTTCCGCCCACTGTTTTTCCTGCGCACAAAGAGAACCGCCCCTGCAGCAAGGCTGCAGGGGCGGTTCGGTATAAGTGCCTGACGATGACCTACTCTCACATGGAGAAACTCCACACTACCATCGGCGCTAAGCGGTTTCACTTCCGAGTTCGGCATGGGATCGGGTGGTTCACGCTCGCTATGGTCGTCAGGCGAAACGGTGGCATCTTGCGATGCCTGAGTCTCGAGGCTTGTGGCCTCGCGACTCGCAATATGAATCATGCTGACCGATATGTCTCGATCCTGTCGCAATCCC
>NZ_JBISHF010000009.1:0-369324 GCF_045066615.1 Cobetia sp. Ld8
GTGAGAGGCTTGCTCCGATATTTGGTGACCTTGTCACCACTCATCGGCAAGCGCTCACACGAATTACCTGATCAAATTTTTAAAGAGCGTCGCTGTTAAGCGAGGAGGCATATTCTACTTGGAACGCTTGAGAAGTCAAGCACTTGATGATGAGTCAGTCGACTGCCTCTAAGCATCATCAAGCGGTGAGGAGCGTTGCTCGATCACCTGTTCCGTAAGGAGTGCGGCGTATTCTAGCGAATCGCCCGGGATTGTCAATCGATGATTTCGAAGCGAGCTTCAAAAACATCAAGCAAAACAATCACCTGCAAACCTCTTTCACCGCTGGTGACGCCATGCGTCCCCGGCAGCGGATGCGTACTTTACGCACGAACCGCCGTGAGGGCAAGGGCTTTCTTGAGAGAATCTCGCCGCGGTGATGTCAGGCGCTCTAAACGCGTTCGACCCCACCATGTCTGGTGGGGCCGAACGGGAGCGACATACGCCAGCGTCTTCTCAATACCTTTCAGAATCCCTCAGCACCTCAGCGCGTCACGGTCACTCTCGCGTAGCGCTTCTTGCCCGCCTGGATGACGATGGCGGTATCGAAAGGTGCCATATAGGAAGGCTCGACCACTTCGCCATCCACTTTCACGCGACCATTCTTGAGCATGTCCTTGGCCTGGGCACTGTTGTTGGCCAGGCCCGCGCGATTGATGACCGCCGCGATCGGCGCCACCTCGGCGCCTTCCAGGCTGACGGTGACATCAGGCATGTCCGCCGGCAACTCGCCGTCGGCCAGCTGATTGCCGCTGGAAAGGTGCGCCGTCGCCGCCGCTTCTTCATCGTGGAAGCGTGCCACCAGCTCGCGCGCCAGCTCCATCTTGATATCACGCGGGTTGGCACCGTCGTCGATGCTGGCCATCAGCGCCTTCACTTCATCGAGGGGACGCAGCGACAGCAGCTCGAAGTAACGCCACATCAGCGAATCCGGCATGGAGACGATCTTGTTGAACATCTCGCCCGGGCGGTCGTTGATGCCGATGTAGTTGCCCAGCGACTTGGACATCTTCTGCACGCCATCCAGGCCCTCGAGGATCGGCATGGTGATCACGACCTGCGGCTCCTGGCCACGCTGGCGCTGCAGCTCACGCCCCATCAGCAGATTGAACTTCTGATCGGTGCCGCCAAGCTCGATGTCCGCTTCCAGCGCCACGGAGTCATACCCTTGGATCAGCGGGTAGAGGAACTCGTGGATGGAGATCGGCTGGTTGCCGGTATAGCGCTTGTCGAAATCGTCACGCTCGAGCATGCGCGCGACCGTACTGGAGGCCGCCAGCTCGATCATGTCACCCGCGGAGAGCTTGTTGATCCATTCGGAGTTGAAGGCGATGCGCGTCTTATCCTTGTCGAGGATCTTGAAGACCTGCTCCTGATACGTCAGGGCGTTGGCCTTCACGTCCTCTTCGGTCAGCGGCTTGCGCGTCACGCTCTTGCCGGTGGGGTCGCCGATGCGGCCGGTGAAATCACCGATCAGGAAGATGATCTCGTGACCGAGGTCCTGTAGCTGGCGCAGCTTGTTGATCAGCACCGTATGACCGAGGTGCAGGTCCGGCGCCGTCGGATCAAAACCTGCCTTGACCTTGAGCTTGCGCCCGGACTCGAGCTTCTTGATCAGCTCTTCCTCGACCAGCACCTCATCGGTACCGCGCTTGATGATCTCCAGCGCTTCCACTACTGACTTGTCGCTCATCCTGCCCTCTCTGACCGTTGCTGCTCCCCTCGTAACGGGGCATGTTGGCCGAGAATGTTAGCATGACGAGCATGGCATGCACCCCCTGCCGCAGAGCGGCGTGCTCACAAGCTTCACCCCCACTGGATCGGGAGATCATCGCATGGCGCTCTACCTTGGCTTGATGACCGGCACCAGCCTGGACGGACTCGATATCGCCTTGCTCGATATCACCCCCTCCTCGCCAGACCACGAACGGATTCGCTTCATTGATGGGCTCGACCTGCCGCTGCCCGAGACACTGCGGACTCGGCTCTGGCAGCTGATGCATTGCGATGAGGCATGCTTCGCCGATCTCGCCGCCGCCGAGCAGGCGTTGGCCGAACTGGCCGCCAGCGCAGTGACGCGCTTGCTGACCCGCCAGCAACTGAGTGCAGACGATGTCGCGGCCATCGGCAGCCATGGCCAGACCATCGAGCATCGCCCCTACGGTTTCAGCGACCGGCCATGCCACACGCCCTACACTCTGCAGCTCGACAACCCCAGTCTGCTGGCCGAGCTGTGCGGCATTCCCGTCGTCGCTGACTTCCGGCGCCGTGATCTGGCCGCCGGCGGCCAGGCGGCCCCGCTGGCGCCCGCCTTCCACGCTGCCCTTTTCAGTCAGCCAAACCAATGGCATGGGCTGCTCAACCTGGGCGGCATCGCCAACCTGACGCTACTTCCCCCTCAGGACTCCACGGCTGACGTCATCGGCTTCGACACCGGCCCCGCCAACTGCCTGCTGGATGCCTGGCATGCCCGTCATCGTGGCACCGCGGTGGATCAGGACGGCCAATGGGCCGCCAGCGGCAAGGTGATCCCTGACTTGCTCGAGAGATTGCTGTCGGCCGATTACTTCCGCCGACCACTTCCCAAGAGCACTGGCCGCGAAGACTTCCATCTCGACTGGTTGGCACAGCACCTGACCGGCGACGAGTCACCGGCCGACGTGCAGGCCACGCTCTTGAGCCTGACCGTCGAGAGCATCGTGCGGGCACTGGAGCAGACCGGCGTGTCACTGGCTGCGCTGACTCCCTGCGGTGGCGGGGCACGCAATGGCGCCCTGCTCACACAGCTGGAGCAGCGCCTGGCGCAAGGCGAGCAAGCGACGCCTCTCGTGTCCTGCGCTGACATGGGCTGGAACGCAGACCTGCTCGAAGCCAGCGCCTTTGCCTGGCTCGCGGCGCGCAGAGTACTGGAGCGCCCCGGCAACCTGCCCAGCGTCACCGGCGCGAGCGGCCCGAGAGTATTGGGCGGCCTCTACGCTCGCTGATCCTCAGCGGATACGAAAAAGCCGCCCTTTTCCTCAGAAGAAGGGCGGCTTTTGATTGGCCAATCACTGCGCTGGTAACACCGACAGCTGGCATCACTGACACGCCTCAGTCGTCATCCCCTTGCAGCGAGAAGCGACTGGCGGCATTCAGGACATCCAACTGGGCTTCCTGGGCACTGTCGGAATCACCGAACTTGATCATCAGGCGCAGGTCATTGGCGGAATCGGCATGCGCCAATGCCACTTCCTCGGTGATCAAGCCCTGCTGATGCAAGGCGTACAGCGATTGATCGAAGGTCATCATGCCCTGCTGCTGCGAGCGCTTCATGACGTCCTTGATCTCGACCACCGCGCCCTTGCGGATCAGGTCGACGATCAGCGGCGAACGCAGCATCACTTCAATTGCCGGCACGCGCTGGGTGGTGTTGCCACTTTTGTGAGGCAACAGCTGCTGGGCCACGATGCCCTTGAGGTTCAGCGACAGATCCATCCACACCTGTTCATGACGCTCCTCCGGGAAGAAGTGGATGATGCGGTCCAGCGCCTGGTTGGCATTGTTGGCATGCAATGTCGCAAGACACAGATGACCGGTCTCGGCGAAGGTCAGCGCGTGCTCCATGGTCTCGCGCGAGCGGATCTCGCCGATCATGATCACGTCAGGCGACTGGCGCAGGGTATTGCGCAGTGCCACCTCGAAGGACTCGGTATCGATCCCCACTTCACGCTGCGTCACGATGGAGCGCTGGTGAGGGTGGATATACTCGATCGGGTCTTCGATGCAGATGATATGCCCGCTGGTGGTCTGGTTACGGTGCTGGATCATCGCCGCCAGCGAGGTCGACTTGCCGGCGCCGGTACCGCCGACGAAGATCACCAGACCACGCTTGGTCTCGGAAAGCCCCTTGATGATCTCCGGCAGCCGCAACTCTTCCAGGCTGGGAATCGACAGCTGGATGCGGCGAATCACCATGCCCATCTGACTACGCTGATAGAAGGCGCTGATCCTGAAACGCCCGACTCCCGGCAAGCTATGCGCGAAGTTGGCCTCGCGCTCTTCCTCGAAGCGCTCTCGCTGCATGTCACTCATCGGTGCGAGCACCAGCTCTCTCACCTGATCGACACCCAGCTTCTTGTCACCCAGTGCCACCATGCGGCCATTGACCTTCATCTGCGGCGGTGTGCCGGTGGAGATGAAAAGGTCCGAGCTGCCCTTGCTGACCATCAACTGCAGAAGTTCATGCAGCCATTCATGAGGAGTCATGAGTTGTATCCCGATATGCGCCTTGAGAGTCGCGCCCAAGGCCTCGCGCTGAAATGCCGTCCCATGAACCTGAAAAGTTGACGTGTTCCGGCCCCTACCCCACCTACCTGCAACGTGATTGTCGGTACTCCTGGCGAATTCAGCTCAACAAGCCCTTGGCTTTCGCCTGAGCATCTTCATTGGTCACCAGCCCTTCCGCCAACAGACGCGTCAGCGCTGCATCCAGTGTCTGCATGCCCAGGGCGCCACCGGTCTGGATGGAGGAATACATCTGCGCCACCTTGTCCTCGCGGATCAGGTTACGAATGGCAGGCGTCGCGATCATGATCTCGTGAGCCGCCACCCGGCCACCGCCAATCTTCTTGAGCAGTGTCTGGGCGATGACGCCCTGCAGGGACTCGGACAGCATCGAGCGCACCATCGACTTCTCCTCGCCGGGGAAGACGTCGATGATACGGTCGACGGTCTTGGTCGCGGAGGTGGTGTGCAGGGTGCCGAACACCAGGTGGCCCGTCTCGGCCGCGGTCAGTGCCAGGCGGATGGTCTCGAGATCTCGCAGCTCGCCGACCAGAATGACATCCGGGTCTTCACGCAGCGCCGAACGCAGCGCGGGCGCGAAACCGTGGGTATCACGATGCACTTCACGCTGGTTGACCAGACACCGCTTGGACTGGTGCACGAATTCCACCGGGTCTTCGATGGTGAGGATGTGGTCGTACTTGTTCTCGTTGATGTAATCGACCATCGCCGCCAGCGTGGTGGATTTACCGGAGCCGGTCGGCCCGGTGACAAGAATCAGGCCGCGCGGCAGCATGCACATCTTGCGGAAGGCTTCACCGAGCCCCAGATCCTCCATCGTCAGCACTTCCGAGGGGATGGTACGGAAGACGGCCCCCGCGCCACGCCCCTGATGGAAGGCGTTGACACGAAAGCGCGAGACACCCGGCACCTCGAAGGAGAAATCGGTCTCGAGGAATTCCTCGAAGTCACGGCGCTGCTTGTCGTTCATGATCTCGTAGATCAGCGCGCGCACCTGCTTGTCATCCATTGACGGCACATTGATGCGCCGCACATCACCGTCGACACGAATCATCGGTGGCAAACCAGCGGACAGGTGAAGATCCGACGCGTTCTGTTTTGCCGAAAAAGCCAGCAGTTCGGTAATATCCATGCAGTTCCCTCGCGAAGACCGAAGCTCTTGTACCAACGAGTCTTGTGTACTCTGGTGAAAGTGTGAAGTGACTCTTCAGTAGATAGTGCGATGGGCACCATGTCACCAGGCCTGTCACGCTCATGCTATTGATGACACGCCTGATACCGTGCCAGCCATCGCCAGGTTGTTCCGCAAATTCTGGAGCCGAGCCGCATGACCGCAGTCCCCGACGACGAAGCTTGTGTTACCCAGTGTATCCTAGAGGCCCGCGCGCGGCTGGAAAAGGCATTGCAGACAAGTAAACGCAACGCTGATTCGGCGCAAGTGCTGGCCGTCAGCAAGACCAAACCCGCCACGCTGGTGCGCGCAGCCTGGCAATCCGGCCAGCGGGCCTTTGGCGAGAACTACCTGCAGGAAGCGCTGGACAAGCAGCAGGCGCTGTCGGACCTCACCGATATCGAATGGCATTTCATCGGCCCCATCCAGTCCAACAAGACGCGCGCCATTGCCGAGCACTTCGCCTGGGTGCATACCGTGGAACGCGAGAAGATCGCACGCCGCCTGAGTGAGCAGCGCCCCGATGAGCTTGGCGCGCTCGATGTCTGCCTGCAGGTCAATGTCTCCGGCGAAACCTCCAAGGCTGGCGTGGCACCGCAGGAACTGCTGGCGCTGGCCGAGACGGTGATCGCGCTGCCCGGACTGCGTCTGCGCGGCCTGATGGCGATTCCGGCCCCCTGCGCCGCCGATGCCAGTGAGACCGAGCGCCGTGCGCCCTTCCGCCAGCTGCGCGAGCTGCTGGAGCAACTGCAGACGCGCTTCCCTGCCGCCAGCTACCCGCAGGCCCGGCTCGATACGCTCTCGATGGGCATGAGCGCGGATCTTGAGGCCGCCGTCGCCGAAGGTGCGACACTGGTACGCCTCGGCACTGCCATCTTCGGCGCACGTGACTATTCCCACGTCCACTGAGCCCAACGCTCGCTGATGCAAGGCTCTCGAGCTTGCCGCCAGCCCTCCCACTGAATGATCAGGAGCACCGCATGACGCACCAGAGCACCGCTACACCGCGCACCATCGCCTTCATCGGCGCCGGCAACATGGCCAGCGCCATCTTCGGCGGCATGGTCGATGCCGGCTATCCCGCGGACCGCATCATCGCCACGGCCCGCTCGCGCGAGACACTCGATGCCCTCGAGCAGCGCTACGGCGTGAGCACGACCCAGGACAACGCCTACGCCGTCTCGCAAGCCGATGTGGTGGTGCTGGGCGTCAAGCCGCAGATGATGCATGACGTCTGCCAAGCGCTGACCCCTGCGGTGCAGAACCGCAAGCCGCTGATCGTCTCGGTCGCGGCCGGCATCACCTGCGACAGCCTCGAGCGCTGGCTGGGCGGCGACCTCGCCATCATCCGCTGCATGCCCAACACGCCGTCACTGGTCGGTGTCGGTGCCAGCGGCCTCTATGCCACCGCCCAGGTGACGGAGGAGCAACGCGACTTGATGGATGAGATGCTGACCGCGGTCGGTATCGTCGAGTGGGTCGAGGAAGAAGGCCTGCTGGAAGCCGTCACCGGCATTTCCGGCTCCGGCCCGGCCTACTTCTTCCTGTTCATCGAGTCACTCGAAGCGGCAGGCATCGAGCTGGGGCTGAACGCCGAGACCGCGCGCCGCCTGGCGATCCAGACCGCCCGCGGTGCCGCCGAGATGGCCTTCTCCAGCGAGCATGAGCCTGCCGAGCTGCGCCGCCGCGTGTGCTCGCCGAACGGCACCACGGAGCGCGCCATCAACAGCTTCGAGGAGGATGGCCTGCGCGAGATCGTCGAGCGCGCCGCCAAGGCCTCCAGCGTGCGCGCCGCCGAGCTTGCCCGCGAGCTGGATCGCTGACAGCCTCTGCCCCACTGACAACTCCTGCAGGCCGCTGGCAGGCCGGGTCACAACAGGCCATCATGCGCTGTTCATCTGTTGTTGGCATGCTAGCGGCATGACGCGTGCACTATCGCGCGCCCACTTCTCACCGTCTTAAGGAAAGCCCCATGGGTGCTATGGGTAATATCGGACTTCAGCTGGTCACCATCCTGCTGCAACTGTTTGTCTACATCCTGATGCTGCGCTTCCTGCTGCAGCTGTCCCGCGCGGACTTCTACAACCCGGTCACCCAGTCAGTGGTCAAGGCGACCAACCCGCTGGTGGCCCCGTTGCAGGGCATTCTGCGCCCGCTGGGTCGCTTCGACATCGCCACCCTGGCCGCGGCCTTCATCGTCGTCAGCCTGGTGCTGGTCGCGATCGGCGCCCTGTTCGGTGGCGGCATGCTGCCGGTCGGCTTCATCGCGCTGACGGCACTGGGCACCATTCTCGACAGCATCATCAACATCTACTTCTTCGCCCTGATCGCGATGATCATCCTGTCGTGGGTCGCGCCGCAGGCCAACCACCCGGGCGCCATCCTGGTCCACCAGCTGGTCGATCCGATCATGAAGCCGGTGCGCAAGGTGATTCCGTCGATCGGCATGCTCGACCTGTCTCCGATCTTCGTGTTCATCGCGCTCAACCTGGTCGGCAGCCTGATCAACCAGACCCTGCCGTCACTGGGCATGCTGCGCAGCGCCTTCAGTTAAGCCGGCGCTCCGCCAGCAAGGTTGGCTCGCACGCGCCCAGCGCGCAGGCCGACGAGATCAGCGCCCGCCACGGACTCCCGTGGCGGGCGCTCTTGCATCGCGTGTCACTGGATCACGCGTGCGCACGCTGTGCTAGAGTGAGCCCTCGGCCGAAGCCAGAACCACGGTGCACGAGACGCCCACAAGGCGCATCACCGCGGCTTCGCGCCCCGGACACGGGCCTTGCCCCGAACACTCTGCTGGACATGATGCTGGAAACCTTCACCACGATGCCTGATTCCCTGCCCCCGGATTCGGTCGGTCTCGTCACGCCTCAGACTGCCCACTTCAATACCCCGCTGGAGCTGGCCTGCGGCAGACGCCTCGAGCAGTACTCGCTGGTCTACGAGACCTACGGCGAGCTGAACGCGGACGCCAGCAACGCCATCCTGATCTGTCATGCCCTCACCGGCCACCATCATGCGGCTGGCTATCACGCCATGAGCGACCGCAAGCCTGGCTGGTGGGACGACTACATCGGCCCCGGCAAGCCCATTGATACCTCGCGCTTCTTCGTCATCGCGCTGAACAACATCGGCGGCTGCCACGGCAGTACCGGCCCGACCTCGATCAACCCGGAGACGGGCGAGCAATGGGGGCCTGACTTCCCATTGGTGACCGTGCCGGACTGGGTCGAGAGCCAGAAGCGCCTCGCCGAGTCTCTCGGCATCACCCGCTTCGCGGCGGTGGTCGGCGGCTCGCTGGGTGGCATGCAGGCGCTGCAGTGGGTGATGGACCACCCTGATCGCGTCGGTCATGTCGCCATCATCGCCTGCACGCCGAAACTCTCGGCGCAGAACATCGCCTTCAATGAAGTCGCGCGTCAGGCGATTCGCTCTGACCCGGAATTCCATGACGGCTGGTACTCGCGTGTCGATGCCGTGCCCAAGCGCGGCCTCAAGCTGGCGCGCATGGTCGGTCACATCACCTATCTTTCCGAGCATTCGATGGGCACCAAGTTCGGGCGTGATCTGCGTCAGGACCGCCTCAACTTCGGTTACGACGTCGACTTCCAGGTCGAGAGCTATCTGCGCCACCAGGGCGATACCTTCTCCACCGCCTTCGATGCCAATACCTACCTGCTGATGACCAAGGCGCTCGACTACTTCGATCCTGCGGCCACGGCAGGCGATGACCTGTCCGCGGCCATGGCGCCGATCAGCTGCCCGGTACTGGTAGTCAGCTTCACCACCGACTGGCGCTTCGCACCGTCACGCTCTCGCGAGCTGGTCAATGCCATGATCCATGCCGGCAAGTCGGTCAGCTACGCCAACATCGACTCGCCACACGGCCATGATGCCTTCCTGCTGCCGGGCGAACGCTACGAGACGGTGCTGGGCAACTTCCTGACTCGCGCTTACGACCACGCCTGTGGCGCGCAAGCCACGCAAAAGCCGAGCACCAAGGAGACCAGCCATGCGTAACGACCTCGCCCAGATTCATGACTGGATTCCCGAAGGCGCGCGCGTGCTGGACCTCGCCTGCGGTGACGGCACCCTGCTGGCCTCCCTCAAGGAGACCAAGCAGGTCTTCGGCTATGGCCTGGAGATCGACCCCGACAACATCAGTGCCTGTGTCGCCCGTGGCGTGAACGTCATCGAGCAGAATGTCGATGACGGCCTGGCCAACTTCGCCGATGACACCTTCGATCGCGTGGTGATGTCCCAGGCATTGCAGGTACTGCGTCGCCCGGACCGTGCGCTGGAGGAGATGATGCGCGTCTCGCGTGAGGCCATCATCACCTTCCCCAACTTCGCCTACTGGCGCCACCGCCTGCACCTGGGCATGAAGGGCCGCATGCCGGTCTCCAAATCGCTGCCTCACGCCTGGTACGACACGCCGAACATCCACCTGTCGACCTTCGCGGACTTCGAGCGCCTGTGTCGCGCCCAGGGCCTCAAGATCATCGACCGCGCGGTCGGCAATGGCGATCACGAGCCACACCCGGCGGCGACCTGGTGGCCGAATCTGTTCGGGGAAGTGGCCATCTTCCGCGTCTGCCGCGACAACTGCCCGCCCGACCAGCGCTGAGTTCAGGCGCCATACATAAGTCGCCACAGACCAAGCGCCAGGCACCGCAAGAAAACGGCCGACAGGACACTCCTGTCGGCCGTTTCGCGTCATGACGCCAGCAATTCTTCCGCGCCGCGATAGCGCTGCGCTATCCGGGCCATGCACAGACAGTCGCAACTAAAGTCTATATACTTTCGGGGTAAACGCAGCTGAGGATCACGGCTCGCACTTCCGGTGAGGTGCGCCGGCATCCCGAGGAGAGAGTGCATGAACTTCCATACCCGCAAGTGGGTCAAGCCTGAAGATCTCAACCCCAACGGCACCCTGTTCGGTGGACGCCTGCTGGCCTGGATCGATGAAGAAGCGGCCATCTACGCCATCGTCCAGCTGGGCACCTCGCGCGTGGTCACCAAGTTCATGTCGGAGATCAACTTCGTCTCCAGCGCGCGTCAGGGCGACATCATCGAACTGGGCATCACCGCCAGCGCCTTCGGTCGCACCTCGATCTCGCTGTGCGTCGAGATCCGCAACAAGATCACCCGCGAGCGCATCCTGACCATCGACCGCATCGTGCTGGTCAGCGTCGATGCCGACTTCAAGCCGGTGCCCCACGGCCGCACGCGCATCACCTATATCGAAGACCGCTTCCGTGAGCAGGCCGGCAGCAACGATAGTCATAACGACAGTCACAACGACGAAACGCCGCAGAAGGCACCGCGTCGTCGTGCCGACAGCGCCTCGGATCTCAAGAACGCCTGATCGCATCACTGTTCAGGTCGCGCCACGCAGGTCGCGCCACGCAGGTCGCACCAACGAAAAAGGCACCTCCGAGAGGTGCCTTTTTCATGCCGGCAATTCAGGCCGCAGTTATGTTGCTGATGTCCGGGGGCTGACTAAGCAGGGCCTGACTGACCGCTAGCTGACGGTCGTCTGCATCGTCTCACGCAGGCCTTCACAGGCATCCGCGACTGGCGCCGTCGCCGGCGTGAACCACACCAGATCATAGGCCGGCGCCGCACCGGCGCTTTCGGGCAGATAATCGGTGAGATGTGTCAGCGGTTGGCCCGCGTCATCCCAGGCCACCGGCATCAGCGCCACGGACAGCGTGCTGCCATCCAGCCAGCGCGGCACGCCGATATCGCGACGGGCATGACCGGAGCCACACACCAGCAGGCTGGTGGCGCCGTCGGCCGCCAGGCCCTCCAGGCGCTCTGCCATCTGCTGATCCCGCGCCAGCTGCGCACGCAGCATCGCATCCAGGCGCTCTGCACCCAGCAGGCCGCAATGGCCTTCATCCAGCGCCTCACGCTGCAGGCGCAGTACCGCTTCCGGGAGCGCCAACGGCGACTGTCCCGGTGCCATGCTGGCCTCCAGCTGTGCCGCCGACAGGCTGGCAGAGGCGAGCGGCGCGCCACTGTCCAGTGCTCCGCGCAACAGAGGGGCGTAGTCGGTGAAGGGCCAGCGCGCATTCCAGGCCAGCAACTGCTGAAGCTCGTCATCCGGCAATCCGGCGACCGCAAGCGACGTACGATTGGCCAGCGACAAGGCGGCATCCTGGGTCGTGTCCAGCATCTCCAGCGCCACACCGCCCAGCTGGCGCCGCGCGACCAGCGCATCGATCAACCAGCGTTCCAGCTGGTGATGGTCCGGATTGTCGTGATGCTCGCCCAGCAGCACCATCGAGTGCGCCTGACTCCAATCGACCAGCGCCGCTGGGGACAGACGACGGTTGCCCTCCGCGACCAGAATGCTGCCCAGCAACGGGTGGGACGCCTTGGGGTCATGCCAGGCCGGCAGCGGTGGCAACGGCCCGTTGGCTGGCTGAGCGGCCTGTGCGAGCGGGCTGGACAGTGCCGTGCCCAGCACGGAAAGCCCGCCCGCCGAGGCGACCATGCCGGCCAGCAACTGGCGACGGCTCACCCCGGCCGTGCGCTCAGGCGTCTCGGATTCGTTGCTGGAGCGGAAGCTGGAATTGATCGAGCGGCGAAATAGCGACATGAAGATGACCCGGCATGGAAGGAAGCGGCAAGACACGGTAAAAGACCACAAGAGAGCGTGCCAACGCTGCCATGATACCCGATGCGAGCCCCCTCATGTCCGAAAGGCCACCAACACTACCCCAAGGGCCCTCATCCAAGCTGTGCTTGAGACTGCCGCTGCCACCACTGCCCGTCGGCCGCAGCATGACACTGACACTCGATGATGGCCGCCCGGCCCTGCTGGTGATGCAGCCCGATGGCCCGCGCGCCTTCCTCGACCGCTGCCCGCACCAGGGCAGTCGAATGCTGACCGAGGACGAGACTGGCGATCCCTACATGGACGCGACCGGCGGCTTGATCCTCTGCCACCGCCATCAGGCCTGTTTCGAACCGCATCACGGCACCTGCATCAGCGGACCCTGCGTCGGCCAACGCTTGACCGCGCTGGACGTTGAGCTGGTGCACAACGACGCCTCACCAGCACAGCTGCTGCTGTGGGAGGCCGCAGGCAGCGGTGGAGAAATGAGGGAGAAATGATAGAGAGATGATAGAGAGATGATGGAGAGATTATAGAGAGAGACGAGCGCTGACTGACAGGCTGAGCGCCAGCGACCTGATCAGCCAGCAAAGCGCGCGTCATGCAGTGGCAGCGCGCGCGTCAGACCCAGTCTTGCTCGCCACAGTGGCTGACCCGCATCTGAAAGAGACTCCTCGAGCGTGATCTGCATGCCCAGCGCCAGCACTTCGACACCGGCGGCCTGCGCCTGGGCAAAGGCCTGTGCATAGGCCGGGTCGAGATGCGCCGCCGGTGCGACATCCTCGATCCCGTCATGGGCGACACAGAACACCAGCACGCAGCGGTGGCCTGCTGCGACCAGCGCCGCGAGGCTGGCCAGATGACGCTGTGCACGCGTACTCACCGAGTCCGGGAAATAGCCGTGACCGTCGGATTCACGCAGCGTCAGTTGCTTGACTTCCAGATAGATCGAGGCCGCGCCCTCCTCGCTCGGCCACATCTGGAAATCGAGCCGTGAGCGCTCCGGGATGTCATTGCCCGGCAGCAGGACCTCGACACGCGACTCGCGCTTGAGGCGCGCAAAGTCGGCGAGCCCCATGTCGCGCAGCACGCTGACGCTGGCCTGCTGCAGCGCCGCCTCGACATGGGCATTGGCACGTCCGGTATGCACCGCCACCAAGGCCTCACGCCGACCGTCAGCGCCGGGCGAGTCCAGAGGCAGGCGAATCAGCTCCCAGGTCCAGGCGAGCTTGCGCTTGGGGTTGTCGGACGGCGATAGCCATACCTCACAGCCTTCGACGCACACCGCGCGCATCGAGCCGGTATTCGGGCAATGCGCCGTCACCACTTCACCGGCCCGCTCACCCTCGAGCAGCTCCACCTCGGCGAAGAAGCGCTTGTAACGACGGATCAGGCGACCACGATACAGCCCCTCAAGCACCATCAAGCCGACACTCCCGCCTGAGTGGCACGCCGCTCAAGGAAGCGCTCCATGCGGGCCAAGGCCTCGCGCAGACGCGCCTCATCGACGGTGAAGGCGATACGCACATGGCGACGCCCTTCGGCCAGCGCGAAGTCCGTGCCCGGCGTGATGGCGACATTCTCTTCTTCCAGCAGTGCGCGGCAGAAGGCCTCGCTGTCATCACTCAGATGCGAGATATCCAGCCAGACGTAGAAGGCGCCCTGCGGCGGCACCGACGGCGCCAGCCCCAGACGTTCGAGCCCGGCCAGCAGCACGCCACGGCGGGCTTCGAGCACCTGCCGACGACGCTCGAGTTCTGCTTCGCATTCCGGCGTGAAGGCCGCCAGCGCCGCATGCTGGGCAGGCGTCGAGGCAGCCAGGAAGACATTCTGCGCCAGGCGTGACAATGGCTCGACCGCGGCTTCAGGCGCCACCAGCCAGCCCAGCCGCCAGCCCGTCATGCCGAAGTATTTCGAGAAGCTGTTGATGACGAAGGCGTCCGGGCACTCCGCCAATGCAGTGTGCGCAGGCACGCCATAGGTCAGCCCCTGATAGATCTCATCCACCAGCAGGTACGCATCACGCGACTGGCACAGCTCGCCCAGCGCCTTCAATTCCTCGGGCGACAGCACGTGTCCGGTGGGATTGGAGGGCGATGCCACCATCACGGCCCGCGTGTTCTCGCGCCAGAAATCATCGGCAAGTTCGGCGGTCAGCTGCCAGCCACTCTCGGCATTGACGGGCACCACATCCAGCTGGGCATCCACCAGGCCCATGAAGTGGCGATTGCAGGGGTAGGTCGGGTCGGCCATCAACACGCTGTCGCCACGTTCGGCGCACAGCAATGTGGCCAGCAGCAAGGCACCGGAGGCACCGGGCGTGATGATGATACGGGAGGGAGAGACCGTGACGCCGTGGCGACGCTGGTAGTCTGCCGCGATGGCCTCGCGCAGGGCCGGCAGGCCGCAGGCGGGGGTGTAGCGCGTCTGACCGGCCGCCAGCGCCGCCTGCCCGGCAGCGATCACCGGCGCGGGGGTCGGGAAGTCGGGCTCGCCCACTTCCAGATGAATGACGTCATGGCCCGCGGCCTCGCGTGCCTGGGCGGCTTCCAGCAGCGTCATCACGCGAAAGGCAGCGACGGATTCAAGACGGCGGGCAAACGGCATGACAACACTCCTCAGGATGGGAGCTTCATTCTAGGCGCCTGCCAAGGCCCATTCCCAGCCCCTTCGTGCAGGAAAATCGGTGTTTGCCGGTACACGCCGGACCACTGCCCGCTACAAACTATCGTCGGAGATCGGTTGCAAACTTGTCATTTTTACGCTAAATAAGCTGATCTTCTCGCGAGGGCAGCAGTCAGGACAGCCCCCTCGCCGTGGCCAAGGAGGCAGTGCAACAGACTGTCGACGGCCCAAGTCACCTTGCGGAATGAGGCGGTCCCATGCCCTTAGCTGAAACCAAGCCGGAAGCGCTTAAGAAATTCACCCCGTATGAGCCGGCAGCGGGTGAAGAGTACATGAACGAGAAGCAGCTAGCGCACTTCCGTCAGATCCTGCTGGACTGGAAACAGGAGCTGATGGAAGAGGTCGATCGCACCGTGCGTCACTTGCAGGAAGATGCCAACAACTACGCGGACCCTGCAGACCGTGCCACCCAGGAAGAAGGCTTCAGCCTCGAACTGAGAACACGTGATCGCGAGCGCAAGCTGTTGAAGAAGATCAACGAGACCATCGAGAACATCGATGAAGACGACTACGGCTTCTGCGAAGCCTGCGGCGTCGAGATCGGCATTCGTCGTCTGGAAGCACGTCCGACCGCTACCCAGTGTGTCGACTGCAAGACGCTGGCCGAGTTGAAGGAAAAGCAGCTGGGCCGCTAAGCCCTGCTGTCGATGAAGCGACGTCAGGCCGTCGCCCTCATCCCCCATACGGGCACCCTCCTCGGAGCGGTGCCCGTATGCGTTCAGGCCCTGCTGCCTGCGAATTCCCCACCACGAAGGATGACGGAGCCCACATGCCTACCGCCTACCGTGGCCGCTTTGCCCCTACCCCTTCCGGCCCGCTGCATGCGGGCTCACTGCTGGCCGCCGTCGCCAGCTATCTCGATGCCCGCCATCACGGCGGCGAGTGGCTGGTGCGTATCGAGGATATCGACCCGCCGCGCTGCCCCGCCGGGAGCGCCGATACCATCCTGCGCCAGCTGGATGCCTTCGGCCTGCAGCGCGATGGCGAGCTCCGCTATCAGAGCCAGCGTCACGCCGCCTACGCCGAGGCACTGGAGCAACTGAAGGCCAGTGGTATCGCCTACCCGTGTGACTGCTCGCGCAAGCAGTGGCGCGAGCACGCCATCTACCCCGGCTGGTGCCGAGAGCGAGCCGAACCTCCCGCGGGCGAGCATGCCTGGCGGCTGGATGTGCGTGCGACAGAGCGCTTCGGCGGCACCCGGGCCATCGCTGGCTGGCAGGACCGCCTGCAGGGCGCGGTCCAGCTGGATCTCGCCGCGCTCGGCGATGTGGTGCTCAAGCGACGCGATGGCCTGTGGGCCTATCAGCTGGCCGTGGTGGTGGATGATGCCGAGCAGGGCATCACCGACGTCGTGCGCGGGCTCGATCTGCTCGACAACAGCCCCTGGCAACGCCTGCTGCAGGTTGCGCTCGACCTGCCGATGCCCCGCCTGACGCACCTGCCACTGATCACCGCCGACAATGGCCAGAAGCTCTCCAAGCAGAATCTGGCGCCGGCCCTGCCGGAAGACGCCAGCGCGATTCGAGCGCTGCTGCACTATACCCTGACGCTGCTCGGCCAGGCGCCGCCACCGGAACTGGCGACCGCCAGCCCCGCTGAGCAACTCGCCCACGCCACTCCTCGCTGGTCACTCGCGGCGGTCGGCACCGCGCCGTCACTCAGTGCGGCCACTGCTCCAATGCCAAGGACTGATGAAGGTAGCTGAGGACAGCTGAGACCAGGCACGCCATGCACTCGGGACGCCTGACAACAGCCACGATTGTCGGATTGCCTCCCCTGTGGGAACAGGACAGACTCGAACGACAGTCATTCCCTCATGCACACCCTCAGGCGAGCGACATCACCCCATGGCCCGGATTCTGATCGTCGAAAAGGAAGGTGCTTCGCGCAACACGCTGCAGCATCTGCTGGAGCGCGAGGGTCACGACGTGGTGCAGGCCAGCGGCCTGGAGGATGCCCGTCTGCAGCACCCCGCCGACTTCGCGCTGGTGATCTGCGACAGCGAACTGGCCGGAGAGCATGCCGACCCGATCCTGCGCGCCAGCCGGCCAACTCCCGTGCTGCTGCTGGCCGACAACCCCAGCCTGCACGCCGCCATCGGCTGCCTGAAGGCGGGGGCAGCCGACTATCTGCCCAAGCCGTTCGACCAGCAGGCCTTCGCGCGCAGCGTGCGAGATGCGCTGTCGCTGCCACGCCAGGGGGCGCCGAGCGCCGCGCCCCCTCCTCCCCAGGCGCATGCTGGCACGGCCAACAAGCCGGTGGAGATGATTGGCCATTGTCGCGCCATGCAACAGGTCTATACCCGCATCCGCAAGGTTGCGCCCGCCGATGTCACCGTGCTGGTGCTCGGTGAGTCCGGCACCGGCAAGGAGCTGGTCGCGCGCGCCATTCACCGCCAGAGTGGACGCCATCAAGCGCCGCTGATCTGCGTCAACTGCGCCGCCATTCCCGAGACGTTGATCGAGTCCGAGCTGTTCGGCCATGAAAAAGGCGCCTTCACCGGCGCCACCAGCTCGCGCACCGGCCTGATCGAAGCCGCCGACGGCGGCACGCTGTTTCTGGATGAGATCGGCGAACTGCCACTGGATGCCCAGGCGCGCCTGCTGCGAGTGCTGCAGGAGGGCGAGATTCGCCGCGTGGGTGCCATCGAGACGCGCTACGTCGACATCCGCCTCATCGCCGCGACCCACCGCAACCTGCACCAGCTCTCGGCCAGCGGCGAGTTCCGCCTCGACCTCTACTACCGCTTGAACGTGATGGAGATCGACCTGCCTCCCTTGCGTGAGCGCGGCGATGACGTGCTGGAACTGGCCGAGCACCTGTTGGCCGGCATCGCCCGCAAGCATGGCCGTGACGGCATGCGACTCTCTCAGCGGGCGCGTCAGGAAATCCATCACTACGCCTGGCCCGGCAATGTGCGTGAGCTGGAAAACGCCCTCGAGCGTGGCGTCATCCTGGCGGAGCGCCGCATCATCGCCCCGGAAGACCTCGGCCTGCGCACGCCCTCAGGGCAGCCGCTTCAGCCAGCGCCCGCCGCAACGGCAAACCCTGCGCCCCCGTCCACTGCTCAGGCGCCGAAGACAGCGGGCAAAGGGGTGGCGAAAGGAGCGATGAAAGGGTCGATGAAAGGCACAGTGAAAGGCGCCGCCAGGGACGCAAGTCCCGAGACGGCCGCAGCGCCTGTCACAGGTCAGCCCGCGACCGGCCAACAGGACATGGGCCAGCCACCGCCTGCGGACACCCCACGCAGCGGCCTCTCGGTGGTCGGCGATGCTGGTGAAGAGGAAGACCTTTCGCTGGAGGACTACTTCCAGCACTTCGTGCTCGAGCATCAGGACCACATGAGCGAGACCGAGCTCGCACGCCGCCTCGGCATCAGCCGCAAGAACCTCTGGGAGCGACGCCAGCGCCTGGGCATTCCACGTCGCAAGGGCCGCCGCAGCTCTCCCGCAAACTGACATTGGCGCAATGAAGCTGGAGCGACGCCGGAGCACTGACGCTGACGCACAGAAGTCACTGCACCATGCAGGTGCCCTCCCGAGCGAGCAACCCGCCTGCGGCGCCACCTTGCCTGCCACAGATCCCCGCATCATCGAGGGCATCGCTAGACTTTAGTGTCGAAAGACTCGCAAAAAACCCAGCTCAATCATTAGCTTGCAAGGCACTTCGTTAGACCTTCGCACCAATTGTTACCATCGACCCCAAATCATGACCCCATCCAGCGCACCAATGGCCACGTCAGGTAACACCTCGCACCCCTCTACACCTCACGTCTCAGCGACCTATGTCTAAATGACTGAATTGCTGGTTTTTTTTAAGCTGTGGCACATCCGATGCAATAACACGGTCAAGAAAAAGAACAACCGGAAATACGAAGCGCGCCCAACAACAACAAGAACGCGCAATGCTTCGAAAACCCTCGACACCAACAAGAACAATACCCGTCGAGCGCGTGACATTGATGATGAACTGCATGCCTCACTACATGAGTGGTGACAGGCAAGAGCCAAAACAAGAACAAACGGCCGCAGTTCATCATCCGCCGATCCAACAACAACAAGATATCGGCAGTCCGGAATCTACTGACCAGGACGCGACGAATCCGGCCTCGAGCACCAACAAGAACAACAGGCTCGACCCCGGATCACCCCCGAAACAACAACAACTCGCGGGGGGAGGCTACTCAGCCGTCGGTGAATGGAAGATTGTTTTGAATACGAGATGGTCACCGAACAGACAGCCAGACAACAACAACATGATCTGCAACACGAAGGATCTGTCTGCATTGATTAGTGACTGTGGTGCGTATTCAGGGCGATGCGCCATCACGAAAAAGAACATCCGCTCAAGGATGCGTGTACCCTACCTGCAAGGGAGACCGAGTGATCGGTCTCCCTTTTTCCTTGTCTGAGAGGTGATTTTCGCCTCGTCAGACGCCTTGAAGTGCAGAGTCGGCCCCTGGATGGCAGACCGGCGCTTTGCCAAGGTATCTGCCCTCGGCTACACTGGGCGGCCTGCCACGCACGAGTCGAATCGCTGCATGCTCAAAGGATTTACCCGCTTTCTACAACGCCCCGGTGACCGCTTGAAGACGCTTTTCAATGCAACTGACGCGCCCGCGGCCCCATTGCCCAGCCTGCGTGTGATACCGCGGGATGAGCATCCCGTGTCCCGCCGCCAGCTCAGCGAGAATGCGCTGAAGGTACTCTATCGCCTGCAAAGCGGTGGATATCAGGCCTATCTGGTCGGTGGCTGTATCCGTGATGCCCTGCTCGGACAACGCCCCAAGGACTTCGACGTGGCCACCAACGCCACGCCGGAACAGGTCCGCGAGCTGTTCCGCAATGCCCGCATCATTGGCCGTCGTTTCCGTATCGTGCACGTGCGCTTCGGTCGTGAGGTGATCGAGGTCACCACCTTCCGCGGCAAGCCTGCCGATAGCACGCCCAGCCAGCATACCCAGCAGTCGGAAGACGGCATGCTGCTGCGTGACAACGTCTTCGGCTCCATCGAGGAGGACGCGCTGCGCCGCGACTTCACGATCAATGCCCTCTATTACGACGTGTCCGACTTCACGATCCACGACTGGGCCAATGGTGTACGCGATATCGAAGCGCGCATGATTCGCCTGATCGGTGATCCGGAAACACGCTATCGCGAAGATCCGGTGCGCATGCTGCGTGCCGTCCGCTTCGCCGGCAAGCTGGACTTCGACATCGAGGAGGCCACGGCCGAACCGATGTACGAACTGGCCCCGCTGCTGCTGCAGATTCCGCCGGCGCGCATGTTCGAGGAAGTGCTCAAGCTGTTCATGTCCGGCTATGCACTGGAAACCTTCCATCTCCTGCGTGAGTTTGGTCTGTTCCAGATGCTGTTCCCCGAGACGGAAGAGAGCTTCGCGCATTATCACTGGTCCATGCCGCTGATCGAGAAGGCGCTGGCCAGCACGGACGACCGCATCCGCGAAGACAAGCCGGTCACGCCGGCCTTCCTGTATGCCGCCCTGCTGTGGCCGGGCGTCAAGGCGCGTACCGACCAGCTGATCGCCAGTGGCATGCCCGATATTCCGGCAGCCCACCAGGCGGCTCAACAGGCGATCGCTCGCCAGCTCAACCATACCTCGATCCCGAAGCGCTTCAGCATTCCGATGCGCGAGATCTGGGACATGCAGGCCAAGTTGCCACGTCGCCGTGGCAAACGCGCCTTCCAGACCCGCGAGCATCCGCGCTTCCGCGCCGCCTACGACTTCCTGCTGCTGCGCGAATTCGCCGGCGAAGTGAAGCCGGGGCTGGGCAAGTGGTGGACCGACTTCCAGGAAGTCGATGCTCGCACCCAGGTCACGATGATCGAAGGTGTCTCCGATGAAGGCCCCGCCGGCAGCAAGCCGGTCGGCACCAAGCGTCGCGGCAAGCGTCGGCGCAATGGTCGCGGCCAGGGCTGAGCAGTGGCTCGTCTGAGCCACTGCCGTCTCCACGCAGGAACTCCGCATGATTTCGACAGCCTTGATTGGCCTCGGTGCCAATCTTGACGATCCGCGCGCTCAACTGGAGCGCGCGCTTGAGGCTCTCGACCGGCTGCCGCTGACCCGCTGCACGCGACACTCTCGCCTGTATGCCAGCAAGCCGGTCGGCCCGCAGGACCAGCCCGACTTCGTCAATGCCGTCGCCGAGCTATCGACCCGCCTGTCTCCCCTCGCCCTGCTCGATCAACTGCAAGCCCTCGAACAGCAGCATCGCCGCGTGCGGCTGCGTCACTGGGGCCCCCGCACGCTGGATCTGGACCTGCTGCTCTTCAATGACAGCAGGATCTCGACGCCGCGTCTCGTCGTGCCCCATCGCGAAATGCTCAAACGTGGTTTCGTGATGCGCCCGTTGGCTGACCTGCTGGGCCCGCAGCGCCTCAGCGTGCTGGGCGAGGAGAATCTCGAAACACTGGCGTCTCGAGTTGAGGGCGATGACTTGCTCCCCCTCGGACCTCAGGAGTAGAGTTTCGCCATCTTGTTACCGTCGTGCCCACTTTGGCCTGTGCGGTAACACTTTCTGGTAACACCGGCCCGTGTCGCCCGCAGTCCGCCCTCGGCGGCCTTCTCGCGATCGCGGCTGCTCGACGCCACGGGCAGCCGCGTCATACGCGCCGCAACGAGTAAGCGTCCCGATGAAAAACGTCACCCTGAGCACCCTGCGCCGCCTCAAGGCCGATGGTGAGACGTTCAGTTGCCTCACCGCCTACGATGCCACCTTTGCTCATCTTGCCAGCGATGCCGGCATTGAAGTGCTGCTGGTCGGCGACTCTCTCGGCATGGTCCTGCAGGGCCATACCAGCACCCTGCCCGTCACCATCGATGACATCTGCTACCACACCGCCGCCGTGGCACGTGGCAAGCAAGGCAGCCTGCTGATGGCCGACCTGCCCTTCATGAGCAATGCCAGCACCGACATCCTGCTCGATCATGCGGCGCGTCTGATGCGTGCCGGCGCCGAGATGGTCAAGGTCGAAGGCGAAGCCTGGCTGGCCGATGCCGTCACCGCGCTCGTCCAGCGTGGTGTACCGGTCTGCGTGCACATGGGCCTGACGCCACAGCACGTACATGCCTTCGGCGGTTACAAGGTGCAGGGTCGCGACGAGGCACGCGCCGAGCAGATCATCGCCGATGCGCGCACGCTGGAAGCCGCGGGTGCCGCGATCATCCTGCTCGAATGCGTGCCGTCCGAGCTGGCCGCGCGCATTCGTGATGCCGTCGAGGTGCCGGTGATCGGCATCGGTGCCGGCGTGGACGTCGATGGCCAGATTCTGGTCATGCACGACATGCTCGACCTGACGCCCGGCCGCAAGCCACGCTTCGTCAAGAATTTCATGAGCGATGCCGGCAGCGTGCAGGAGGCCTTCGCCGCCTACCACCAGGCGGTCAAGACGCGCAGCTTCCCTGCGCCGGAGCACGGCTTCTGATGAAAACCGTCTCCCAGATCAACGTCCTGCGCGAGCAACTCGCCCAGGCGCGCCGCGATGGCCTGCGTATCGCGCTGGTGCCGACCATGGGCAACCTGCATGCCGGCCACCTGTCGCTGGTCCGTGAAGCGCGCCGCCACGCCGACATGGTCGTCGCGAGCATCTTCGTCAACCCGCTGCAGTTCGGCCCCGGCGAAGACCTCGACAGCTATCCGCGCACCCTCGAGGCCGACCAGAATGCGCTGGCCGCAGAAGGATGTGACCTGCTGTTCGCCCCCTCGACGGCGGAACTCTACCCCGCGGGCCGCGACGGACTGTGCAACGTGCAGGTGCCGGGCGTTTCCGAAGGCCTGTGCGGCGGCAACCGTCCGGGGCACTTCGATGGCGTCGCCACCGTCGTCAGCATCCTGTTCAATCTGGTACGCCCTGAAGTCGCCTGTTTCGGCGAGAAGGACTTCCAGCAGCTGGCCGTGATCCGCAAGCTCAACCGCGACCTGCACTTCGGCATCGAGATCATCGGTGTGCCCATCGTGCGTGCCGAGGATGGGCTGGCACTGTCATCACGCAACGGCTACCTGAGTACGCAGGAGCGCGCCATCGCGCCGCGTCTCAAGCAGTGCCTCGACGCCCTGAAGGCTCGCCTTGAGCAGGGCGTGGCGCGTGATGTGGCGCTGCGCGAGGCACTGGCCGCCATCAGCGAGAGCGGCTTCAAGCCGGACTATCTCGAGCTGCGCCGCGCGGCTGACCTGGGGGCGGTCGAGGATGACACGCGCGAGGCGGTGATTCTGGTCGCCGCTCATCTGGGCCGTACGCGCCTGCTCGATAACCTGAAGGTCGCCTTGCCGGTGGCCTGATGCCTGATTAGACTGCGCCGCCTTGCACCCTGGCGTGGCACTGTCCGCCACGCCATACGCGCCAAGGCCCTGGGACCAGGGCCTTGATCTGCGCCCGGCGGCGCTCAACTGGAGACATCCTGATGCAAGCCATCATGCTCAAGGCCAAGCTGCACATGGCCCGCGTGACTCACGCCGTCCTCAACTACGAGGGCTCCTGCGCCATCGATGGCGACCTGCTCGACATGGCAGGCATTCGTGAGTACGAACAGATCCAGATCTACAACGTGGACAACGGCAAGCGCTTCACCACCTATGCCATTCGCGGTGAAGAAGGCTCGAAGATCATCTCGGTGAACGGCGCCGCAGCCCACCAGGCCGACGTCGGCGACCGCGTGATCATCTGCGCCTTCGCCCACTACGCCGAGAGCGAACTGGACGCGCACAAGCCCTCCATGGTCTATCTGATGGAAGGCAACGAGGTCAGCCATACGGCCAACGCCATTCCGGTCCAGATGGCCTGAGCACCCCTTGCTGCCTGCCGCTTCACGCCCTGAGGGCTGATGCTTTCAGGCCTTGAGCCTGCCGCGAGCACTCCAACACGACGCCAGCCCTGCCTGCCAGAGCGCTGGCGTCGTGCCGTCTGGAGAGGCGATACGTATGGCTAAAGGCTGACACTGGAGATGCCCTTTGGCGATTGCCGCACCGCACAAAACTGCCTTATGCTGGAATCTCACCTCAGCAGGACTGCGCCTCGCCCGCTTGATGGCATGGCCATAGTCGCAGCCAATTGACTCAGACAGTCTCGCAAGAGAACAGGAGCGTTCAGATGCAGGATGTGGTGATCGTAGCAGCCCGTCGTACCGCCGTAGGCGCCTTCGGTGGCAGCCTGGCTGGCATTTCCGCCGCGGATCTCGGCGCACATGTCATCAAGGATATCCTCGCCAGCACGGGTGTCAGTGGCGATCAGGTCGATGAAGTGCTTCTGGGCCAGGTACTGACAGCAGGATGCGGTCAGAACCCGGCACGTCAGGCGGTCATCAAGGCAGGCTTGCCGGAAGGCGTGCCCGCCATGACCATCAACAAGGTCTGCGGGTCTGGCCTCAAGGCGCTGCACCTGGCCACCCAGGCCATCCGTTGCGGCGATGCCGAGCTGATTCTGGCCGGCGGTCAGGAAAACATGTCTCTGTCTCCGCACGTGCTGCCCAACTCGCGTGACGGCAAGCGCATGGGCGACTGGAAGGCGATCGACTCCATGGTCCACGACGGTCTGTGGGATGCCTTCAATGACATCCACATGGGCATCACCGCCGAGAATCTGGCCGAGAAATACGAGATCACCCGTGAAGCCCAGGACGCCTTCGCGGCCGCCTCTCAACAGAAGGCCTGCGCAGCCATCGAAGCTGGCCGCTTCAAGGGCCAGATCGTCCCGGTCGAGATCCCGCAGCGCAAGGGCGACCCGATCGTCTTCGATACCGACGAGAACCCGCGCGCCGGTACCACGGCCGAGAAGCTCGGCGGCATGCGCCCGGCCTTCAAGAAGGACGGCACCGTCACCGCCGGCAATGCCTCGGCGCTCAACGACGGCGCTGCCGTGGTCATGCTGTGTTCCGCAGACAAGGCCCGCGAGCTGGGCCTGACGCCGCTGGCGACCATCAAGGCCTACTCCAACGCGGGTGTTGATCCGAAGATCATGGGCATCGGCCCGGCGCCGGCGACTCGCCTATGCCTCAAGAAGGCCGGCTGGAGCCTGGAAGACCTCGACCTGATCGAAGCCAACGAAGCCTTCGCCGCCCAGGCCCTGTCGGTCAACAAGGAGCTGGGCTGGGATGTCGACAAGGTCAACGTCAATGGCGGCGCCATTGCCCTCGGCCACCCGATCGGTGCCTCCGGCTGCCGTGTGCTGGTCTCGCTGGTGCACGAGATGATCGAGCGTGATGCCAAGAAGGGTCTGGCGACCCTGTGCATCGGTGGCGGTCAGGGTGTCGCGCTGGCCATCGAGCGCAGCTGATCACCCACACCTGCCGACCGCATGAGCTCCCGCCGCTCGCGCAATCTCGAGCAGGGAGACACGCAAAAGCCCCCGCCAGGTTACTGGCGGGGGCTTTTTCTTGCCCGGAGGGCTCACCTCTCATGCAGAGCAGGCAAGACCGAGGCGGGGGCGATCCGCGACGATCGGTCAGTCCTGGGCGGCGGCCTCTTCAGCCTGAGCAGCGGCAAAGGCCGCCTTCTCTTCTTCGCTGATCTCTTTCAGCGACAGCTTGACGCGATTGCGGTTGTCGATGTCGAGCACCTTGACCACCACCTCATCGCCTTCGTTGAGGTAGTCGCGTACGTCATTGACCCGCTCCTCGACGATCTGCGAGATGTGCAGCAGACCATCAGTGCCCGGCATGAAGGTGATGAAGGCACCGAAGTCGGCGATGCGCGCCACCTTGCCGGCATAGAGCTTGCCGATCTCGGCCTCGGCAATGATGCCCTCGACGTACTTGGCAGCCGCCTGCGCCTGCGCCTTGTGCTCGGCATAGATGCGCACGCTGCCATCATCGTCGAGATCGACATTGGCGCCGGTCTCTTCACAGATCTTGCGGATGGTGGAGCCGCCCTTGCCGATCACGTCACGCACCTTGTTGGGGGCGATCTTGAGGGACAGCATCGCCGGGGCATTGTCAGAGACTTCCTGGCGGCTGGCGGCCAGCACCTCATTCATCTGCGCGAGGATGGTCAGGCGTGCCTCGAGGGCCTGTTCCAGCGCCTGCTCAAGAATCTCCTCGTCGATCCCCTCGATCTTGATGTCCATCTGCAGCGCGGTAACACCTTCGGCGGTCCCCGCGACCTTGAAGTCCATGTCGCCGAGGTGATCCTCATCGCCGAGGATATCGGTCAGTATCGCGACGCCATTGGCGTCCTTGACCAGCCCCATGGCGATACCCGCGACCGGCGCCTTGAGCGGCACACCGGCGTCCATCAGCGCAAGCGAGGCGCCACACACGGACGCCATCGAGCTCGAACCATTGGATTCGGTGATCTCGGAGACGACACGGATCGCGTAGGGGAAGGCCTGCAGCGACGGCAGCATGGATTCGATGCCCCGACGCGCCAGACGCCCATGGCCGATCTCACGCCGCTTGGGCGCGCCGATGAAGCCCGTCTCGCCGACGCAGTAGGGCGGGAAGTTGTAGTGCAGCATGAAGCGGTCCTGCTTCTCGCCGGACAGCCCTTCGATCAGCTGTGAATCGCGCGTGGTCCCCAGGGTGGCAGTGGCGATCGCCTGGGTCTCACCGCGGGTGAACAGCGCCGAGCCATGCGCCTTGGGCAACACGCCCACCGCCATGTCCAGCGGTCGCACGGTGCGCGTATCACGACCATCGATACGCGGCTCGCCGGCGATCACGCGCTGACGCACGATACGCTTCTCGAGCGCCGCGAAAGCCGTGGCGACGGCCTCGACACTGAAGCGCGCATCATCCTCGGCGCCCAGCAGGTCGATGGCCTGCGCCTTGAGCGCCGACAGACTGTCCTGACGCGCCATCTTGTCACTCAGGCGATAGGCATCACCGATCCGGGTGGCGAAGCTCTGCTCCAGCGCCTCGACCAGCACACGGTCGAGCTTCTGCGGCACCCACGCCCACTTGGGACGATTGACCTTGGCGGCGAACGTCTCGATCCCCGTGATGGCCTTCTGCATCTCGTGATGGCCATAGAGCACGGCGCCGAGCATCTCGTCTTCCAGCAGCTCCTGGGCTTCGGACTCGACCATCAATACGGCCTTCTCGGTGCCCGCCACCACCATGTCCAGCTCGGAATGCGCCAGTTCGCTGTAGCCGGGATTCAGGAAGTAGCCGCGCTGCTCGCTGAAGCCGACGCGCGCCGCGCCCACGGGGCCCGCGAAGGGCACCCCGGAGATGCAAAGCGCTGCAGAGGTGCCGAGCAGTGCCGCGATGTCCGGATCGACATTGCGCTCCGCCGACATCACCGTGCAGGCCACCTGCACCTCATTCATGAAGCCTTCGGGAAACAGCGGGCGCATCGGGCGGTCGATCAAGCGCGAGGTCAGGGTTTCCTTCTCGGTGGGACGCCCTTCGCGCTTGAGGAAGCCGCCGGGGATACGCCCCGCCGCGTAGGCCTTCTCCTGATAGTGGACCGACAACGGGAAGAAGGACTGGCCGGGTTTCGGCGACGCCTTCGCCACCACGGTGCACAACACCGAGGTATTGCCCATGGTCACCATCACGCTACCGGTCGCCTGACGCGCGATGCGGCCGGTCTCGAGGGTGATGGTGTCATTACCGTACTGGAAGCTGTGCGTTACCGGGTTCACGGCGCATGTCCTTTAATCTGATAGTCATCGATGCCAGGCGCTCATGGTAAAGCGCGCCACAGGCAATGAAAAGCGGGTTGATCCCACGCGACAAGCGGGCTGCAGCGCGGGTCGAGCCTCTGATCTGAAGCCCGGATCACCTCGGTATCAGGCACAAAAAAACCGACACCGCCCGCAGGCAGTGTCGGTTTTCCTGTGCCCACCGGGGGCCCGCCATGCACCGAAGTGCATGGCGGCAACATCGCTGATTAGCGACGCAGACCCAGACGCTGGATCAGAGCGGTGTAACGCTCGAAGTCCTTGCGCTTGAGGTAGTCAAGCAGCTTGCGGCGCTGGTTGACCATGCGGATCAGACCACGACGGGAGTGGTGATCCTGCTTGTTGGCCTTGAAGTGACCCTGCAGGCCATCAATGTTGGCGCTCAGCAGAGCAACCTGAACTTCCGGGGAACCGGTGTCGTTCTCGCCACGGCCGAATTCGGTAACGATCTCAGCCTTCTTCTCAGCGGTAAGTGCCATCTGTCTCTCCAGTAAGCAATATGCTTGATAGATTAGAAATGTCGAAGACCACGCATATTTGCAGTCTTCATGCGGCTTGCGGCGAGGCCGCAATCAGCTCACCCAGCCGCCGCCTCGACGGCAGAACTGAGCAGTCGGCGAGGAGCGATGACGCCCTCCGCCGCAATCCGGACCAGCCCGAGCAACTGCTGGTCCTGATACACACGAGCCAGGGAGTCCACTTCCAGCGACCCTGTCGTCGTTTCGGCCTGTTGACCACGCAATATCATCCGCGCCATCTCGGCAGTGATGTCGAGACGCGGGAGATGATCGAGCAGGATGTCGACAGGTAACAGAACGCCTTCACGTGCCTGCTGGTCAGCCAGCGCCTCGAGGCGCTCGAAATCCAGCATGGCATCACCCGTGAACGGGCCCGTCTTGAGACGACGCAGTGCCGTGAGGTGGGCTCCACAGCCCAGCGCCTCGCCGATATCCTCGGCCAGACTGCGTATGTAGGTACCCTTGCTGACCGCCACTTCGATCTCGATGCCATCGGAGTGCCGCGCAAGAAGCGCCATATTGTAGATGGTAACGCGACGGACTGCACGCTCGATTTCAATCCCCTGGCGCGCCAGCTCGTAGAGCGGACGTCCCTGGTGCTTGAGCGCGGAGTACATCGGCGGTACCTGATCTATCTCGCCCCGGAACCTGTCCAGCACCGCGTCCAGCTCGGCCTGCGCAATCTCGGGAATCTCCCGCTCGCGAATCACCGTGCCTTCCGCATCACCGGTATCGGTGACCTGGCCAAACTTGATCCGTGCCCGATAGACCTTGTCTGCCTCGAGAAGATGCGAGGAGAACTTGGTCGCTTCCCCGAAGCAGACCGGCAACAAGCCGGTCGCCATCGGATCGAGCGTGCCGGTATGACCGGCCTTCTGCGCCTGGTAGAGGCGACGAGCCTTCTGAAGCGCATAGTTGCTGGACATGCCCTTGGGCTTGTCCAGCAACAGAACGCCATCGATCGGCAAGCCGCGACGACGACGCGCCATCAGGCGTCCGGCGTGGTGCCCGGGGCACCATCTTCGCTGTCGTCATCACCGCGTTCAGCACTGCGCTTGCGATCGTCAGCGACCGCATCGTTGATCAGTGAGGACAGGTGATGGCCACGAACGACGCTTTCATCGTAATGAAAACGCAGTTCCGGCACGTGGCGCAGCTGAATGGTGCGCGCCAGCTGGGAGCGCAGGAAACCTGCCGCGCGCTTGAGCACGGCGAGGTTTTCCTTGATGCGTTCCGGGCTGTCGTCACCCAGCAGGGTCACGTAGACATCGGAGTAGGACAGGTCGCGGCTGACCTTGGCGGCGCTGACCGTCAGCATGCCAAGGCGCGGGTCCTTGACCTCGCGCTGAATCAACAGCGCGAGCTCTTGCTGGATCTGGTCCGCCACGCGGTCAGTACGGCTGTATTCACGCATCCGTGATCTCTCCTTGCAGGGGCGCTATCAGAGCGTGCGCTCGACCTGGATCTGGTCGAACACCTCGATCTTGTCGCCAACCTGCACGTCGTTGTAGTTCTTGACGCCGATACCACATTCCATGCCGTTGCGGACTTCGTTGACGTCATCCTTGAAGCGACGCAGGGATTCCAGCTCGCCTTCATAGATGACCACGTTGTCACGCAGCACGCGGATGCGCTTGGAGCGGTACATGTTGCCTTCGACGACCATACAACCGGCGATCGCGCCGATCTTCGGTGCCTTGAAGACATCGCGCACTTCGGCAACACCGACGATCTGCTCGCGGAATTCCGGTGCCAGCATGCCAGTCATGGCCAGCTTGACCTCGTCGATCAGCTGGTAGATGACGCTGTAGTAGCGCAGATCCAGACCTTCACGTTCGACGATCTCACGCGCGGAGGCGTCAGCACGGACGTTGAAGCCGACCAGGATCGCTTCGGAAGCGAGCGCCAGGTTGGCATCGGTACCGGTGATACCACCGACACCGGAAGAGACCACAGCCACCTTGACTTCTTCGGTGGAGAGTTCTTCCAGCGCGCCACGGATGGCTTCCAGAGAACCCTGCACGTCGGCCTTGAGGACGACGTTGACCTTGGCGACTTCGTCCTGGCCCATCTGGGAGAACATGTTCTCCAGCTTGGCCTTCTGCTGACGTGCCAGGCGCACTTCGCGGTACTTGCCCTGACGGAAGTTGGCGACTTCACGTGCCTTCTTCTCGTCCGGGACCACGGTGAACTCTTCACCGGCGTCCGGCGTGCCACCCAGGCCCTGGATCTCGACCGGCATGGCCGGACCTACGGAATCGACCTGCTTGCCGAGTTCGTTGATCAGCGCACGCACACGGCCGTAATGCAGGCCGGCGAGGACGATATCGCCCTTCTTCAGCGTACCGTTCTGGACCAGCACGGTCGCGACCGGACCACGGCCCTTGTCGAGACGGGACTCGACCACGACGCCTTTACCCGGCGCGGACGGCACGGCCTGAAGTTCGAGAACTTCGGAGACCAGCAGGACACCTTCGAGCAGCGCGTCGATGTTTTCGCCAGTCTTGGCGGAAACGTGGACGAACTGGGTATCACCACCCCATTCCTCGGAGATGACACCGTGCTGGGACAGCTCATTCTTGACGCGGTCCGGATCAGCCCCCGGCTTGTCGATCTTGTTCACCGCCACGACCATCGGGACACCCGCGGCCTTGGAGTGCTCGACAGCCTCGATGGTCTGCGGCATCACGCCATCATCGGCAGCCACCACCAGGATGACGACGTCGGTCGCCTTGGCACCACGAGCACGCATGGCGGTGAACGCCGCGTGGCCCGGGGTATCCAGGAAGGTGATGTCACCGTTGTCGTGTTCGACGTGGTAGGCACCGATGTGCTGGGTGATACCACCCGCTTCACCTGTAGCCACCTTGGTGCGGCGGATGTAATCCAGCAGCGAGGTCTTGCCGTGGTCGACGTGACCCATGACGGTAACGACCGGCGCGCGGGTGATCTGCTCACCTTCATAGGAGATGCCTTCGAGAACGGCTGTCTCGAGTGCGTCATCCTTGATCAGCTTGGGCGTGTGGCCCATTTCCTCGACCACGATGGTCGCGGTTTCCTGATCGATCGTCTGGTTGATGGTGACCGCAGCGCCCATGTTGAACATGGTCTTGATCACTTCAGACGCCTTGACGGCCATCTTGTCGGCGAGGTCTGCCACTGAGATGGACTCAGGGATGGAGACTTCACGGACGAAGGTCTGGACCGGCTTCGGCGGCTGACGGTTGGCATCACGGCCACCACGACGACCACCGCGACGCTCGGCGCGCTTGACCTTCTTGGCCCCGCCACGCTTGCGTTCGCTACGGTCTTCACGGGCTTCGCGACGATCACGTGATTCATCACGCGGCGCAGCCTTGGCGCGACGCGGTGCATCACCACGCGGCTCCTTCGGCGGCGCATTGACTTCCGGCGCAGCGTCGGCGGCCGGTGCAGCGGCAGCAGCCGGTGCACTCTGACGCGGACGCTCTTCGCGACGGTTGTCATTGCCACGACGCTCTTCGCGCTGCGGTGCCGCAGCCGGCTTGTCCGCAACGGCAGCTGCCGGTGCAGCAGCAGCCGGCGCTTCTGCAGCCTGCTCTTCGCCCTCTTTGACGTAGGTACGCTTCTTGCGCACCTGCACCTCGATGGACTTGCCGCGACCGCTACCCGTGTTGATGCGAGACTTGGTCTTGCGGGTCAGGGTAATGCGGTTCTTGGGCGCTGCCGGAGCGGCGCCACCACCGTGGCTCTTGGTGAGGTGATCAAGCAGCTTCTGCTTGTCGACCTCAGAGACGGCGTCGTTCTCTGACTTGTGCTTCAGACCCGCTTCATGCATCTGTTCCAGTAGGCGGGCTGACTCGCGGCCCACCTTCTTGGCGAATTCTTTGACTGTCATTTCTGACATGTACGACCCTCCTGAGCCCGTGACCTAGTTACTGTTCGCTTGCGAACCAGGGCGCGCGGGCGGTCATGATCAACGCCGCTGCTCGCTCTTCGTCGACACCTTCGATGTCTTTCAGATCATCGATGGCCTGCTCAGCAAGGTCTTCCATGGTGACGATACCCTTGCTGGCCAGGATGTATGCCAGATGACTCTCCATGCCTTCCATGTTGAGCAGGTCTTCGGCCGGCTGTGCGCCGTCCAGTTGCTCTTCAGTGGCGATGGCGAGATTCAGCAGTTCATCCTTGGCCCGAGCGCGCAGCTCCTCGACCAGATCCTGGTCAAAGCCCTCGACCTCGAGCATTTCCTCGAGCGGGACATAGGCGATTTCCTCGAGTGAGGTGAAGCCCTCGTCCACCAGGACACGGGCTAGATCCTCTTCAATCTCGAGATGAGTGATGAAATATTCGACGAAACTGTCGATTTCCTGCTCGCGCTTGCCCTCGGCTTCCGCCTCGGTCATGACGTTGAGCTGCCAACCGGTCAGCTCACTGGCCAGACGAACGTTCTGACCGCTGCGACCGATGGCCTGAGCCAGGTTGTCCGCAGCGACAGCGACATCCATGGAATGGGTGTCTTCGTCGACCAGAATGGAACCGACATCTGCCGGCGCCATGGCGTTGATGACGAGCTGGGCAGGATTGTCATCCCACAGGATGATATCCACGCGTTCGTTACGCAGTTCATTGGACACGGCCTGCACGCGTGAACCACGCATGCCGACACAGGCACCGATCGGATCGATGCGCTTGTCGTTGCTCTTGACCGCGATCTTGGCGCGCGAGCCCGGATCACGGGCAGCACCCTTGATCTCGATCAGCTGCTCGGCGATTTCCGGGACTTCGATCTTGAACAGCTCGATGATCAGCTCAGGACGCGTACGCGACAGGATCAGCTGAGAACCACGAGCATCCGCGTCGACTTTCCACAGCAGGGCACGAACCCGCTCGTTCAAGCGGTAGCGCTCGCCGTGAATCATCTCACCGCGCGGCAGGAAGCCTTCGGCGTTGTCGCCCAGATCGATGATGAGGCCATCACGTGTCGTCTTCTTGACGATACCCGCGACCAGCTCACCTTCACGCTCGGCATAAAGGCGCACCACTTCCGCACGCTCGGCCTCGCGCACCTTCTGCACGATGACCTGCTTGGCGGTCTGTGCAGCGATGCGACCGAACGCTTCGGATTCGATCTGCTTCTCGACCACGGCACCCAGCGCCAGCGGCTCTTCGCGCTGTTCGGCGATGCTGGCCTTGATCTCGTAGTCCGGCGTCTCGAACTCGTCGTCTTCGACGACGGTCCAGCGACGGTAGGTTGCGTAATCACCGGTGACACGATCGATCTTGACGCGGATATCCGCCTCTTCCTGATCGAAACGCTTGCGTGACGCCGAAGCCAATGCCGCTTCGACGGCTTCGAAAATCACATCCCGCGGCACGCCTTTCTCGTTGGAGATGGCGTCAACGACCAGCAGAATCTCTTTGCTCATGACTTTGCCTCGCCAGAAACCTGTCCTTGCGCATCGACCCGGGCTCGCAACGCGAGCGGTGTGCCGACAACGTCAGTTATTTGAACTGCGGCACAATGCGTGCCTGGTCGATGCTTTCAATGGGAAAGCAGTATTCTTCTTCATCGACCCGGATCACGACATCACCGTCTTCGGTGCCAGTCACCAGCCCCTGGAACTTGCGCTGGCCATCGAAGGCCTGGCGAAGTCGCAGTGCCACCACGTGACCGATGTAGCGCTCGTACTGGTCAAGCGTGAACAACGGACGATCCATGCCTGGAGACGAGACTTCAAGCTGGAACTGACCGGTAATGGGGTCTTCGACATCCAGTACGGCACCCACCTGACGACTGACGTTTGCGCAGTTGTCCACGGTAATGCCATCGGGATGGTCGATATAGATCACCAGACGGGACTGCTTGCCTTGGGAGAGATAGTCGATACCCCAGAGCTCGAAGCCCAGAGCAGAGACGACTGGATCGATAAGCGCGTTAAGCGCAGCGTCCTTGGTTGACACAGACGAGGCTCCTACAGCAGTTGCATCAGGCACCTGACCGGGAGTAGAGAAGAGAGCTAGGTGGCTGATTGGCACTGGTGCTAACAAAAAGCCCCTTCATAGGAAGGGGCCTTTCAAGAAACTTGGTAGCGGGGACCGGATTTGAACCGATGACCTTCGGGTTATGAGCCCGACGAGCTACCAGACTGCTCCACCCCGCAACAATAGTCGGACGATGGTAATGTCACCGAAAAAGGAGGTCAAGGAATGACGTCTTTCCAAGGTGGCAGAGTTGCGTCCAGACTGCCAATCGATCTAACAAGATGGTGCCGAAGGGGGGACTTGAACCCCCACGACCATAAGGTCACTACCCCCTCAAGATAGCGTGTCTACCAATTCCACCACTTCGGCACGGGGGCGGGTATCGCCTGAGACGTTACCCGGAAGAATTCAAAGTTAACGCCTTGAATTCCTTAGAGTGCTGGTTGGTCTGCGTTGCCGCTTTCCTCAAGCACTGGCGACGTATTCTCCACACTTTCCTCGGAGTCGTCAAGTGATGGCAGTGAATTTTTCTGCTGCTCGATCACACTGGCATTCGGAATGCCCGCTTCGACTGACGGCTGGTTGGCGTTGGACGCGAACCAGGCCAGTGTCAGAGAGGTCGCGAAGAAGCCCGCGGCCAGAACACCCGTGAAGCGCGCGAGGAAGTTGCCGCTACCGCTGGACCCGAAAACGGTCTGGGAAGCACCACCGCCACCAAAGGCAGCGCCAGCTTCGGCACCCTTGCCCTGCTGGAGAAGGACGAGCACGATCAGCGCGACCGCGAGTACCACATGGACCATCAGAACGGCTACTTGCATGAGATTCAACCTGCAGACTGGCAAATGGCTAGGAATTCGTCGATCTGGAGCGAGGCACCGCCCACGAGACCGCCGTCGATATCCGGCTGCGCAAGCAGCTCGGCGGCATTGGCAGCTTTCATGCTGCCGCCGTACAACAATTGCATTGCCTCGGCGAGCGAGGCAGACCACTCGGCCAGGCGCGCGCGAATGGCCGCATGGACCTCCTGCGCCTGCTGGGGCGAGGCGGTGCGCCCGGTACCGATGGCCCAGACGGGCTCATAGGCGACGACCAGACGCGTGCGCGCATCGGCGGAGAGCGCGGAGAACACCGCCTCCAACTGTCCCAGCACGACACGCTCCGTGTCACCGGCTTCACGCTCCTCGAGCGTCTCACCGACGCACAGCACCGGCGTGAGGCCAGCGGCAAGCGCCGCCTCGACACGCGCCAGTACCGCCGCATCGTCTTCAGCATACAGGCTTCGACGCTCCGAGTGGCCGACCAGCACCATCGCGGCACCGACATCCTTGAGCATCTGACCCGCCACTTCGCCGGTAAAGGCACCCTCGCTCGCCGGGTTCAGCGTCTGCCCCGCCAGTGCCACGCTCACAGGCATGCTCGCGCGAGCGGCGCTCAGATAAGGGAAAGGCACTGCCAGCGCCACCTGAATGCCCTGCGGCAGCTCAGCCGCCTGCAGACCCCGGGCAAACTCATCGACCAGGGCTAGATCACCATTCATCTTCCAGTTTCCGGCAATCAGCGGTGTACGCATGTGCTTCTCCCTTGTGAGCAGTGCGAGGATGGTAATGGAGCCGCCCTTGACTGACAACCTTCGCGACCCCTGTCAAGCCCCGTGATCCGGCACGATCAGGCTCGGGGCAACTGCCAGAAACGACAACAGGCGCACTCGGCGCCTGTTGTCGTCCTGTGCAACCCGACCACTCAGCGACGTGCACCGTCGCCCCGGCGAGCTGCCATGTCAGCGCATCACGCCGACATGCTGGATTCGACCGTCGCGGCGATCTGACCCGCCAGCGCATCGACATCGAAGTGCGGACGCCCTTCGACCATGACGCGAATCAGCGGTTCCGTACCGCTGGGGCGCAGCAGCACGCGCCCTTCATTGCCCAGCGTCTGTTCCACTTCGACCACCGCGGCCTGCACGGCATCCGCCGCCATCAGTGCCTTGTTGTCACAACCCGGCGCCAGACGCACATTGATCAGCGCCTGCGGGGCCTTTTCGAAGCCGACCAGCAATTCACTGAGCGAGCACTCTTCACGCGCCATGATCGCCAGCACCTGCAGCGCCGAGACGATGCCATCCCCGGTGCTCTGGATATGGCTGCAGACGATGTGGCCGGAGGATTCGCCACCCAGCTGCCAGCCGTTGGCTTCCAGACGCTCGATGACGTAGCGGTCACCGACCTTGGCACGCTCGAAGGGAATTCCCAGGCCTTCTAGCGCAGCCGCCAGGCCGAAATTGGACATCAGGGTGCCGACGACACCGCCGCCCAGCACGCCGCGCTCGTGACGATCACGCGCGATCATGTAGAGGATGTCGTCGCCATCGATGACACGGCCATCGGCATCGACCAGGATCAGGCGGTCACCATCCCCATCGAAGGCCACGCCCAGATCGGCGCCCTGCTCGATGACGGCCGCGCGCAGCGCCTGCGGGTGCGTGGAGCCGACGCCCTGATTGATGTTGAGGCCATCCGGCTCACCGCCGATGACGCTGACCTTGGCACCCAGCTCACGGAAGACGTTCGGCGCGATGTGATAGGTCGCGCCATGCGCGCAATCCAGCACCACCTTCATGCCGTGCAGGCCCAGACGACCCGGCAGCGTGGACTTGCAGAATTCGATATAGCGACCGGCCGCATCCTGGATGCGTGACGCCTTGCCCAGGCTGTCCGGGCCGACGATCACGATGTCGCGGTCCAGCTCGGCTTCGATCTCGGCTTCCAGCGCATCATCCAGCTTGGTGCCGGCAGCGGAGAAGAACTTGATGCCGTTGTCCGGATAGGCGTTGTGGGAGGCCGAGATGACGATGCCGGCATCAGCGCGGAAGGTGCGCGTCAGATAGGCGATCCCCGGTGTCGGCATCGGGCCGAGCAGGGACACATCGACGCCCGCTGCCGAAAGGCCGGACTCGAGCGCGGATTCGAACATGTAGCCCGAGATGCGCGTGTCCTTGCCGATCAATACCTTGCCGCGGCCGTGACGGGCGAATACGCGTCCTGCCGCCCAGCCCAGCTTGAGCATGAAGTCTGGCGTGATGGGGAATTCCCCGACCGTGCCGCGAATACCATCCGTACCAAAATAACGTCGACTCATCGTATCGTGCCTTCCTTTAGCACGGCCCATGCCATGTCGACAGCGTCGACAGTCGGGGCCACGTCGTGAACGCGAAACAGTCTGGCCCCGTCACGAACGGCCAATGCCGTCAGTGCCAGGTTACCAGCCAAGCGATCCTCTACCGCGCGCCCGAGGGCATTGCCGATCATGCTCTTGCGTGACGTGCCGATCAGCAGCGGGAGGTTGAATTCATGCAACTGCGCCATGCGGTGATACAGGCGCAGATTGTCTTGCAGTGACTTGCCGAAGCCGAAGCCGGGGTCCAGCAGCAGTCGCTCACGCGCAATGCCCGCCGCCTCACAGGCCGCGATACGCTCCGCCAGGAACGTCCGGACTTCCTGCTCGATGGACTGAGCATAATGCGTATCCTGCTGCATGGTGTCCGGCTCGCCGCGCATGTGCATCAGACAGACGGGCAGCCCGCTGTCAGCGGCGGCCTCGAGCGCGCCGTCTCGATTCAGCGCACGCACGTCATTGATCATGCCAGCCCCCAGCCGTGCGGTTTCGCGCATGACTTGCGGGTTGCTGGTATCGATGCTCACCAAGGCGCCCAGTTCGCTCACCAGCCGCTCCACCACCGGGCAGACCCGATCAAGCTCTTCTTCGGTGCTGACCGGCGTCGCCCCGGGTCGTGTCGACTCACCGCCGACATCGATCATCGCGGCACCATCGGCCAACATCTGCTCGGCATTGCGCAGCGCGGCGTCCAGGGTCGCACTGCGGCCGCCATCCGAGAAGGAGTCCGGCGTCACGTTGAGAATCCCCATCACCCGCGGACGCGAGAGATCGAGATGGTGTCCAGCGCACTCCAATGACATCAGATGGCCCACTCGAGGCTCGAGAGGCGTACTCAAGGCAGAATTCGTCATGGCATTCCATGCAGGCGAGAGGGGCACGAAGGTGGCTTCGCAGCCCGGTCAGAAATGATTGCGCACCACTTTAAAGAGCCAGCCCATGGCGCGCAAGGCGTGGAATGGCCGCCACACGGGGCGTCATCAGATGGCAACGCCATTGGCTCAGACCTTTCACCCCACGCTCATCATGGCGCTGACAATGCCCGTGCAGAGACATGAGTCGACGCCGTCACGCCACGGCGTAGGCCACTCATCAGCAGCACCTTAACTTCACCAGCGTCATTGCTGCAGCGGCACAGGCCACCATTGCTGCAGACAAGAAAACGCCCGACTGGCAAGCCAGTCGGGCGTTTTTCCTTTCAGAGGCTCGGACATCGTATGCGATATCGCCCCCCTCAGGCCTAGTTCAGGCCTACATCAGGCGTACATCAATGACCGCTCGGACCACCCAGCGGATCAGACGGGCGACGGCGGTTGCTGTCGTCATCTTCACTGCCATCAGCGTCATCATCCGCCTTGGGAGCTTCCGGCGCTTCCGCCTTCGGAGTGTCGGCAACCGGGGCCACCAGGCCACCGTCACCGCCGCTCGCCGGGCCACCCCAGTCCTTCGGCGGACGCGGAGCACGACCTGCCATGATGTCCGCCAGCTGCTCGGCATCGATGGTCTCGTAGGTCATCAGCGCTTCGGTCATCGCATCCAGCTTGTCGCGATTCTCTTCCAGAATCTGCTGCGCCTTGGCGTAGCACTCGTCGATGATACGACGCACTTCCTTGTCGAGACGCGAGGTGGTGTCGCCAGACTTCAGCTTGCCGCCACCCTGACCCGGGCCACCGAGGAACTGATGGGACTCGTCCTCGTCGTACATGATCGGGCCCATCTCGCTGGAGAGACCCCACTTGGCGACCATGTTGTGGGCAAGCTCGGTAGCACGCTTGATGTCGTTGGACGCGCCGGTGGTGACACCGTTCGGGCCCAGCGTCATCTCTTCGGCGATACGACCACCGAACAGCGAGCAGATCTGACTGATGATCTGCTGACGCGAGTAGCTGTAGCGATCCTCTTCCGGCAGGAACATCGTCACACCCAGCGCACGACCGCGCGGAATGATCGACACCTTGTAGACCGGGTCATGCTCGGGCATCACCAGGCCGATGATGGCGTGGCCAGACTCGTGATAGGCCGTGTTGCGCTTCTCCTTCTCGGACATGACCATCGATTTGCGCTCGGCGCCCATCATGATCTTGTCCTTGGCCAGCTCCAGCTCTTCCATGCCGACCAGACGCTTGTTGCGACGCGCGGCGAACAGGGCGGCTTCATTGACCAGGTTGGCCAGGTCCGCACCGGAGAAGCCCGGCGTACCACGTGCAATGTTGACCGGCACGACGTCATCGCCCATCGGTACCTTGCGCAGGTGAACGCCAAGGATGTGCTCGCGACCACGGATGTCCGGCAGTGCAACGGTCACCTGACGGTCGAAGCGGCCCGGACGCAGCAGCGCGGGGTCAAGCACGTCAGGACGGTTGGTCGCGGCGATGACGATGATGCCGTCATTCGCCTCGAAGCCATCCATCTCGACCAGCAGCTGGTTCAGCGTCTGCTCACGCTCATCGTGACCACCGCCCATGCCGGAACCACGGTGACGGCCGACGGCGTCGATCTCATCGATGAAGATGATGCACGGCGCCTGCTTCTTGGCCTGCTCGAACATGTCACGCACACGGGAGGCACCGACACCGACGAACATCTCGACGAAGTCAGAACCGGAGATGCTGAAGAACGGCACCTTGGCTTCACCGGCGATCGCCTTGGCGAGCAGGGTCTTGCCGGTACCCGGCGGGCCTACCATCAGGACGCCACGCGGAATCTGACCGCCAAGACGCTGGAACTTGCTGGGGTCCTTGAGAAAGTCGACCAGTTCCTCGACCTCTTCCTTCGCTTCGTCACAGCCTGCGACGTCGCTGAAGGTGGTCTTGATCTGGTCCTGGCTCAGCAGCTTGGCCTTGGACTTTCCGAAGCTCATCGGGCCACCCTTGCCGGCGCCGCCACCCTGCATCTGGCGCATGAAGAACATGAAGATGGCCAGAATGATCAGAATCGGGAAGCTGGCAATCAACAGGCGTGTCCACAGCGACTGCTGCTCAGGCTTCTTGCCGATGACCTCCACCTTGTTGGCAAGCAGGTCATCCATCAGCTTGGGATCGGACGCCGCCGGCCGGATGGTGGTGAAGCTGGAGCCATCGGCCCGCTCACCCTCAATGGTGTAACCATCGATGGTCACACTCTTGATCCGGTCGTTCTGCACCTGCTGGACGAACTGTGAATAGTTCATCGCCTGCGGCGAGGTATCGACGCTGAAGTTGTTGAACACCGTCAGCAGCACTGCTGCGATGATCAACCAGAGAATCAGGTTCTTCGCCATGTCGTTCAAGGGGACACCCTCATTGCATGAATCTGTCTTGGCATGCCGTGAATACTCCGACTGCCGTCTTGTGGTGGCCTGCCATGCTATCTGATCGTGCCTGCGGGGTATCAAGTCAGCGCAACGCGCCACTTCGCCTACCGAGTCACTCAAAGCTTGCCGTGCATTGTGCTACTTGCCTGCCAGCATCGGTAAGGTATTGAAACCCACCGAACTGTCACTGGCCCATCGTACTCAAGACCCAATGATATCGACACTACACCAGATGGGGGCTGGCAACCATTGCTTAAAGCCCGACGATGGACTATTGCACCGATAGACAGCCTGCATCAGCCAGCGCTGCGACTCGCCCGGACACATTGGCGCCAGTCTGGACGAGCATCGCATGGCTCGCCTTAACCCGCGATGAAGCATGCGACCAGCAACGTGGAAAACTCGCCACCGCGAGCCGATGCCTGCCGCGTGCAGCGGCATGCAAGGACACTGATCATCAGCCCTTGAAGCCTTGCCCCAGCAGATAGACTTCGCGTGAGCGTGCACGCGATGCTTCCGGCTTGCGGGTCACGACCTTCTTGAAGCTGCCGCGCATGTCCTTCAGATAGGCATCGAAGCCCTCACCCTGGAAGACCTTGACCAGGAAGTTGCCGCCAGGCTTGAGGGTCTGGCGCGCCAGATCCAGCGCCAGCTCGACCAGATACATGCCGGCAGGCTGATCGATCGCGCTCATGCCGCTCATGTTGGGCGCCATATCGGAGATCACGAGGTCCACCGGGCGGTCACCCAGGGTAGCCAGAATCTGGTTCAGCACGGCCTCTTCGGTGAAGTCGCCCTGAATGAAGTCGACACCGGCCAGGGCGTCCATCTCGAGAATGTCGGAGGCGATGACCACGCCTTCCATGCCGACGCGATCCGCGGCGATCTGGCTCCAGCCACCGGGGGCTGCGCCGAGGTCGATGACGGTGGCGCCCGGCTTGAGCAGGCGGTCCTTGTCATCGATTTCAATCAGTTTGTAGCTGGCACGGGAACGATAACCGTCGGCCCAGCTGCGCTGGACATAGGCGTCATCAAAGTGTTCCTTCATCCAGCCAGCACTGCTCTTGCTGGGGTGAGCCACGTTGTCACCTGGAATGTCGGGGAAAATCGAATACTGGCGGGAGATAGCGCGGGGGATAACGACGACACGAAAGGCGTGGCAAGCTTGCGCACGGGTCGTGTCATGAGCGTCGTCATGGAGTAGAATGGCGGGTCCTGCGCGCGGTTCCGCCCGCGGGCACAGACATTGCCTGCGCAACAGACGGGTTCACACCCCTGGATTTCAAGCCCTGGAGTCGACCCTGTCTTTCGCTACGCTCCCCGCTCCCATCGGACGCCAACAGGGAAACTTTACGATACCATGAGCTTGTCACAGTCACAAAAGAAAGCATTTCGCAGCATCGGGCACCATCTTGACCCGATCGTCACCGTCTCGGAAAACGGCCTTTCCGAAGGCGTCGTGACCGAACTGGAGCGCGCACTGCACGATCACGAACTGATCAAGCTGAAGCTGGCGATCAACGATCGCGAAGCGCGCGGCGAGGTGGCTCGCCACCTGTGCAGCGAAACCGGCGCGACTCTGATCCAGAGCATCGGCAAGATCGCTCTGCTGTATCGCCGCAACCCGCAGGCCAAGCCGAAGCTGTCGAACGTACAGCGCTTCAGCGAGAAGTAAGCCGCCGGGCCCAGGCCTGACGAGGCTCACCTCGCACGCCACGCCTGCCGCAGACAGAAACGCCGCCCTCATCGAGGGCGGCGTTTCTGTTTTCTGTTGCTGACAATCACGACCTGACGCGCTGATTCAGCTCGAAGGTGATGTCGTCCAGCGCCCGCTGGGTGACCTGATGACGCTTGAGTGTCGTCTTCCTGGACTCCCCATCACCGTTGCCGGCATCGCGATACTTGATGACCAGCGTCTTCTTGTCGAAGGTGAAATCCTCGATCAGCTCATAATCGATCTTGCGACACCCCATGAGTGGTGACGGCCGCAGATAAAGCGCCTGATCACCGAAGTGCACCAGCGGCATCACCAGATGGAAAACTCCCCTCGCCAACAGGGCACTCCCGAGGACCAATGCTGGCGTCAACAGCGCCGAGTCCCCGGTGTACCGATAGGCAAACGACTGGGAGACCACATATGCCACCCCGAACAGCATGAACCCAAGCACCATGAAGATGGCCACCATGGAGGTTGCCATGATGCGCTTTTCCGGCTGACTTCCCTGTACTTCCATTACTCCCTCCCTGAAGGGTTTCGTGCCCGCAGGCCAAAAAAACAGCCCTGCCGGGATAACCGGCAGGGCTGTCACGACATCAGGATCTGACGAATCAGAGGCGATGCACTTCAGATGTGACGTGCCTCAGATGTGATGCACTTCGGAGATTTCATACTCCACATCGCCACCCGGGGTACGCACGACCACGACATCCCCTTCTTCCTTGCCGATCAGCGCACGCGCGATCGGAGAGGTGACGGAGATCTTGCCGTCCTTGATGCTGGCTTCATCTTCGCCAACGATGCGATAGCGCACTTCGCTATCGTCATCGAGGTTCATCAGGTCGACCGTGGTGCCGAAGATCACCTTGCCGGTCTTCGGCAACTTGGTGACGTCGATCACCTGGGACATGGAGAGCTTGGACTCGATCTCCTGGATACGACCCTCGATGAAACCCTGCTGTTCACGCGCGGCGTGGTACTCGGCATTCTCCTTGAGATCGCCGTGCTCACGGGCTTCCGCGATGTCAGCGATGACCCGGGGACGCTCAGTGCCCTTTAGGTGCTCGAGCTCCTTGCGAAGGCGGTTTTCGCCTTCGACGGTCATCGGACTTCTACTCATATCATGACTCCTGCATGCATATCCTGGAGACGACGGACCTTGACGTCGTTGCCGTAGGCAAGCGCCATGCACACGGCATTGGCACCCGCCAGCGTCGTGGCGTAGGGCACCTTGTGCGCCAGCGCCGTGCGACGGATCACGGACGAATCATTGATGGCCTGACGTCCCTCTGTGGTGTTGACGATATAGGCGATCTCGCCGTTCTTGATCATGTCGACGATATGCGGCCGCCCTTCGAACACCTTGTTGACGGGTTCAACCTCGAGGCCGGCAGCGGCGATCACCTCTGCCGTGCCACGGGTAGCACAAAGCGTAAAGCCTAATGTTACCAGAGAGCGGGCCACCTCGATAACGCCCGCCTTGTCGAACTCACGCACGGACAGGAAGGCCTTGCGATCGCCAGTCAGGGTCGGGATGGCTTCACCGGCACCCAGCTGCGCCTTGTAGAAGGCTTCCGCGAAGGTATCGCCGGAGCCCATCACTTCGCCGGTGGACTTCATTTCCGGCGACAGGATCGGGTCGACCCCCGGGAACTTGGCGAACGGCAGTACCGCTTCCTTCACACTGTAGAAGGTCGGCACGATTTCCTGGGTGAAACCGATCTCTTCCAGGGTCTGGCCGGCCATGCAGCGTGCGGCGATCTGCGCCAGCGACTGGCCGATGCACTTGGAGACGAACGGCACGGTACGTGAAGCGCGCGGGTTGACCTCGATGACGTATATCACGCCATCCTGCCAGGCCAGCTGCACGTTCATCAGGCCGACGACGTTGAGTTCCAGCGCCATGCGCTTGACCTGCTCGCGCATCTCTTCCTGGACGTCTGCCGGCAGCGAGTACGGCGGCAGTGCGCACGCGGAGTCACCGGAGTGGATACCGGCCTGCTCGATGTGCTGCATGATGGCGCCGATCACGACCTGCTTGCCGTCGGACACCGCGTCGATGTCGACCTCGATGGCCGCGTTCAGGAAGTGGTCCAGCAGCACCGGCGAGTCATTGGAGACCTTGACCGCGTGGGTCATGTAGTTCTCGAGCTCGCTGGCCGAGTAGACGATTTCCATCGCGCGGCCGCCCAGCACGTAGCTCGGGCGCACCACCAGCGGATAACCGATGACCTCGGCCTTGACGAAGGCTTCCTCGAAGCTGCGCGCGGTGGCGTTTTCCGGCTGGATCAGACCGAGCTTCTCGATCATCTGCTGGAAACGCTCGCGGTCTTCGGCGCGGTCGATGGCGTCCGGCGTGGTACCGATGATCGGCACACCAGCGGCTTCGAGCTCACGCGCCAGCTTCAGCGGCGTCTGGCCGCCGAACTGGACGATGACACCGACCGGCTGTTCCTTGTCAGCGATCTCCAGCACGTCTTCCAGGGTGACCGGCTCGAAGTAGAGGCGATCGGAAGTGTCGTAGTCGGTCGAGACCGTTTCCGGGTTGCAGTTGACCATGATGGTCTCGTAGCCGTCCGCGCGCATGGCGAGGGAGGCGTGGACACAGCAGTAGTCGAACTCGATGCCCTGACCGATACGGTTCGGACCGCCACCCAGCACCATGATCTTCTTCTTGTCGCTGACTTCCGCCTCGCACTCTTCCTCATAGGTGGAGTACATGTAGGCGGTGTCGGACGCGAATTCGGCGGCACAGGTGTCGACGCGCTTGTAGACCGGGCGGATGCCCTGCTTCTGACGGTGCTTGCGGAAGGCCTTCTCGGACACGCCCATCAGACGCGCCAGGCGCGCATCGCTGAAGCCCTTGCGCTTGAGACGGAACAGACGATCAGCGTCCATCTCGCCCAGCGAGCTTGCGGCCACTGCGCCTTCCTGAGCGATCAGGTCGGCCAGCTGCACCAGGTACCAGCGGTCGATGTTGGTGAGGCGGAAGATCTCTTCGATATCGAGACCGGCACGCATGGCATCGGCGATGTAGAAGATACGCTCGGCACCGGCGGCCTGCAGCTCACCCTTGATGCGCGCCATGTTCTCGTCGCTGAAGTTCTCGACGATCGGATCGAGACCGTCAACGCCGGTCTCCATGCCACGCAGCGCCTTCTGCAGGGATTCCTGGAAGGTACGGCCGATGGCCATGACTTCGCCGACCGACTTCATCTGCGTGGTCAGACGGTCATTGGCCTGCGGGAACTTCTCGAAGGTGAAGCGCGGAATCTTGGTGACGACGTAATCGATGGACGGCTCGAAGGACGCCGGCGTCTTGCCACCGGTGATGTCGTTCTGCAGCTCGTCCAGGGTGTAGCCGACGGCCAGCTTGGCGGCGATCTTGGCGATAGGGAAGCCGGTCGCCTTGGAAGCCAGCGCCGAGGAACGCGACACGCGCGGGTTCATCTCGATCACGACCATGCGGCCAGTGTCCGGGCAGATGCCGAACTGGACGTTGGAACCGCCGGTCTCGACGCCGATCTCGCGCAGAACGGCCAGCGATGCATCACGCATCAGCTGGTATTCCTTGTCGGTCAGGGTCTGGGCCGGGGCGACGGTGATGGAGTCACCGGTGTGCACGCCCATCGGGTCGAAGTTCTCGATGGCGCAGACGATGATGCAGTTGTCGTTCTTGTCACGAACGACCTCCATCTCGTATTCCTTCCAGCCCAGCAGCGATTCGTCGATCAACAGCTCACGGGTCGGCGACAGCTCGAAGCCGCGATGGCAGATCTCTTCGAATTCTTCACGGTTGTACGCCACGCCGCCGCCGGAACCGCCCATGGTGAAGCTGGGACGGATGATGGACGGGAAGCCCAGCTCGGCCTGGATTTCCCAGGCTTCTTCCATGGAGTGCGCGACCTTGGCCTTCGGGCACGCCAGACCGATCTTCTTCATCGCCTTGTCGAAGCGATCACGGTCTTCGGCCTTGTAGATGGTGTCGGCGTTGGCGCCGATCATCTCGACACCGTACTGCTCGAGCACGCCTTCGCGCTCCAGCGCCAGCGCACAGTTCAGTGCGGTCTGGCCGCCCATGGTCGGCAGGATGGCGTCCGGGCGCTCCTTCTCGATGATGCGCGCCACGGTTTCCCAGGTGATCGGCTCGATGTAGGTCGCATCGGCCATCACCGGGTCGGTCATGATGGTTGCCGGGTTGGAGTTGACCAGGATGACCCGGTAACCCTCTTCACGCAGGGCCTTGCAGGCCTGTGCGCCGGAATAGTCGAACTCGCACGCCTGGCCGATGACGATGGGGCCGGCGCCGATGATCAGGATGCTGTTTAGGTCTGTACGTTTCGGCATGTCTCTTCCCGCAATGATCTGGTGACTGAACTCAACGATGGATCAGGCCCTCGGGCCTGCGCTCGGCTCAGCGTCGCGCGCGCATCATCTCGATGAAACGATCGAACAGCGGGGCGACGTCCTGCGGGCCGGGACTGGCTTCCGGGTGACCCTGGAAGCTGAAGGCCGGGCGGTCGGTGCGCTCGATGCCCTGCAGGCTACCGTCAAACAGCGACTTGTGGGTCGCGCGCAGGCTGCTCGGCATGCCCGCCTCATCCACTGCGAAGCCATGGTTCTGGCTGGTGATCATCACCACACCGCTGTCGAGGTCCTGCACCGGATGGTTGGCACCATGGTGACCGTGGCCCATCTTGACCGTGGTCGCGCCGGAGGCCAGTGCCAGCAGCTGGTGACCCAGGCAGATGCCGAAGACCGGCGTGTCGGTCTCGAGCACTTCACGAATCGCGGTGATGGCGTAGTCGCAGGGCTCGGGGTCGCCCGGGCCGTTGGACAGGAAGACGCCATCCGGATTGAGCGCCAGCACCTCGGCGGCAGGCGTCTGCGCCGGCACGACGGTCAGGCGGCAGCCGCGGGATGCCAGCATGCGCAGGATGTTGTGCTTGACGCCGTAGTCGTAGGCGACCACGTGGAAGGGACGCTCGGACTCACGGGTATCGGCGTAGCCTTCACCCAGTGTCCATTCGCCTTCGTGCCACTCGAACTGCTCGCTGCAGGAGGCTTCCTTGGCCAGGTCCATGCCCTTCAGACCCGGGAAGGCGCGTGCCGCTTCCAGCGCGCGTTCGACGGCATCATCACCCTGGGCATCTTCACCGGCGAGGATGGCACCGTTCAGGGAGCCCTTCTCGCGCAGGATGCGCGTCAGGCGACGCGTGTCGATATCAGCGATGCCGACGACATTCTCGTCGCGCAGGTACTGATCGAGGGAGCGAGTGGAACGGAAGTTGCTGGCCAGCAGCGGGAGGTCGCGGATGACCAGGCCGGCGGCTGCGACGCTGTCGGACTCGGTGTCCTCGTCGTTGATGCCGGTATTGCCGATGTGCGGATACGTCAGAGTGACGATCTGTCGGGTGTAGGAGGGATCGGTCAGGATTTCCTGGTAGCCGGTCATGGCAGTGTTGAACACTACCTCGCCGCTGGTCTGCCCATCAGCACCGATGGCGCTGCCGTGAAATACACTGCCGTCTTCCAAGGCCAGTATCGCGGGTTTGATCAACGCAACGTCCTCCCCATAGTGTCCACTTTCCTGCCCGGAATCCGCGGTCGAACACCGGACATGCTGCTTGATTATCGTGCTCGGCATTCGCCGAGCCTGTGTCCCGCTGCCGACTTCTGCCAGGTGCCTGTCACTGGACAGACGCGCGCCAGAAGCGGCAAATTCAGGTTGCAAAAAAGCGGGACGAAACCGAAAAATCAGGTTTCATCCCGCTTGTTATCATTCTTCGGAATGCTGCTGGCCCGAGCGCTGCCAAAACGGCAACCAAATAGGGCGGCCAAGAACGTGGCCAAATTGGGTAGAGATTACCGGAATCCTTGGGTGCTGACCACCCCGCGCATGCCCCGCCAGCAGGCGACAAGGCCCACGATACGGTCGTTTCGTCGCCGCGGTCAGCTTGACGAAACCCTTGGCCGAGCCGGGACACTGCACGCCGCTTGTAAAGCGAGGCAGTCCAGCGGCGCAAGACGGCCAGAATGGCTCACGCGCGCGCCGCATCCTGCCCACCGAGACAGCTTTCAAGAAATTCTCCTGAATGTCGCCAGACTGTCATCTCAGCGCCTGGCTCTCCATTTCGCTCCCCACTTTGCTCTCTACTTCGCTCACTTGAGCCCCAGCACATCCTGCATGTCATAGCGGCCAACTTCGCGCCCTGACAGCCATTCAGCCGCGCGTGCCGCGCCCTTGGCGAAGGTCATGCGGCTCGACGCCTTGTGGGTGATCTCGATGCGCTCGCCTTCGGTGGCGAACATCACGGTGTGCTCACCGACAATGTCACCGGCACGCACGGTGGCGAAGCCGATTTCCTTGTCGGTACGCGGGCCGCACTGACCTTCACGGGCGAAGACACCGTGGGTGGCGAGATCACGCCCGATGGAATGCGCCACGGCTTCACCCATCGCCAGCGCCGTGCCGGAGGGGGCATCGACCTTGTGACGGTGGTGCGCCTCGATGATCTCGATGTCGTAGCCGGCATCGCCCAGGGCACGCGCGGCGGTCTCCAGCAGCTTGAGAGTCAGGTTGACGCCGGAGCTCATGTTGGCCGCGAACACGAAGGGCACACTGTCACGGTAGCCATCCAGCTGCTCGAGCTGCTCCTGCGTGAAACCGGTCGTGCCGATCACCATGCGCTTGCCGTGCTCGGCGCACAGCGCCAGGTTGGCCAGCGTCACCTGCGGTGCGGTGAAGTCGATCACCACATCGAAGTCATCCACCACGGCAGCCAGACTGTCGCTGGCGACCACGCCCAGACGGCCCTGACCGGCCAGCTCACCGATGTCGACGCCCGCCAGGGAGCTGCCGGATTCGACGATGCCCGCCGCCAGCGTCAGACCTTCCACTGCACCGACGGCCTCGACCAACGTGCGTCCCATGCGTCCGGCGACGCCCATGATTGCGATACGGGTCATGCTGACTCCTGCCTGTTGTGGGTCTTGAGGGTGACAGCCCGCGAGCATGCCCCGAGCGTGCCACCTATGCTGTGCCACGAGTATATCAGCCGCCTGCAGCGTTGGCTGACGTCATGTATTTGTGCCGGTTACGCGCTAGAGTAGCCTCGTACTAGGTTGTCTCCTGTTGATCGTCATTTTTCTCATCACCGCTCAGTCTCCGGAGTCAGCATGCCTGCACGCCAATCCCCCGCCTCGCGCCGCTGGCGCATGCTCCAGACCCTCGCTGTCACCACGGTGCTCGCCGGCCTGTTGAGCGCCTGCGGCGTTCACCCGCGCCCCTACACGCTGGCATCGCCGGAACAGAAGAGCGAGTTCCCGGAAATCCAGTGGTGCGGCACGCTCAGGCTGCCGGGCAAATGGCTGGATGACACCCCCGTCGGGGGCCTGTCGGACATCGGCTGGGACCAGGACGAGTCACTGCTGTATGCCGTGTCGGACCGCGGCTGGCTGCATCGTCTGCGGCTCGCCTTCCGTCACGGTGAGCTGGTCGGGGCCAAGGCGCTCAATACCTACACCCTGCGCGACGAGACCGATGTCTCGCTGCGCGGCGCCCTCAGTGATGCCGAGGGCCTGCAGCTGCTGCGCGCGAACAATGACCGCCGCGGCGATTCCCGCCTGGTGATCAGCTTCGAGCAGCAGCCACGCGTCGAGCACTTCCTGCCCAGCGGCCTGGCCGTCAGCGAGCCCTTCACCCCGATGGGTGCGCGTGGCGCGGCGCCCAACAACGGCATGGAAGCCCTGACCCTGCACCCGGAATACGGCATGCTCGCCGGACTGGAAGCCACGCCGGAGGGCATGAGCGAGGGCATGACGCGCATCTTCAGCCTCGACGACAAGCATGAGTGGAGCTACCCGCTGGCCAGCGACACCGGCTCGAGCCTGACCGCGATGGAGATGCTCCCCGACGGTGACATGCTGATGCTGGAGCGCGCCTTCTCGCCGCCCTTCCCGCTGGTGATCAGTCTGCGCCGCGCGCATCTCGGCGAGCCCGGCACCCAGGCCGAGGTGCGCACCCTAGCACGCCTGTCGAGCGGCGATGGCTGGTCGCTGGACAACTTCGAAGGGCTGACGCACCTGGAAGGCAATCGCTTCCTGATGATCTCGGATGACAACTTCAGCAGCTTCCAGACCACGCTGCTGAGCTGCTTTGCCGTCATCGAACCAGAAGCCTTCACGGCTGAATCGATGCCGTAATAGCCATGCCCCCGGGGTGTGTTACTGGGCTGAATTGCTGGGCAGAGTTACTGGACTGAATTGCCTGGCTGAGCCACCGAGCCTGAAACGCGAGAGCCCCGCACTCGACAAGTCGAGTGCGGGGCTCTCTGGCATGAAGGCCATCCACGGGGCTGACCCGCGGACGGCAAGGCGAATGCCTAGGGCTTCATGTCTTCGAAGAACTTCTTCACGCCATCGAAGAAGCTGTTCTCCTTCGGTGAATGGCTCTTGCCGGTATCACCAAGGCTCTGCTGGAACTGACGCAACAGCTCCTTCTGCTCTTCATTCAGGCTGACCGGGGTCTCGATAACCACCTTGCACAGCAGGTCTCCGGCGGGGCCGCCGCGCACCGGCTTGACGCCCTTGCCGCGCAGACGGAACAGCTTGCCGGTCTGGGTCTCGGCCGGAATCTTCAGCACGACGCGTCCGTCGAGGGTCGGCACGTTGAGCTCACCGCCCAGCGCCGCATCGACGAAGCTGATCGGCACTTCACACTGCAGGTGACGACCATCGCGCTTGAAGATCTCGTGCTCGCGCAGGTTGACCTGCACATACAGATCACCTGACGGCCCGCCATTGACACCACCCTCGCCTTCGCCGTTCAGGCGGATGCGATCGCCGGTGTCGACGCCCGGCGGAATCTTGACCGAGAGGGTCTTGGATTCCTGGACGCGGCCTTCGCCGTGACACTTGCGACACGGCACGCTGATCTTCTCGCCACGACCGTGGCAGGTCGGACACGCCTGCTCGACCGCGAAGAAGCCCTGCTGCATGCGCACCTTGCCCATGCCATTGCAGGTCGGGCAGGTTTCCTTGCTGGAACCCGGCTCGGCACCATCGCCATCGCAGTGGCCACAGGCCGCCAGACGCGGCACGCGGATATCGACCGTGGTACCGGCAACCGCCGATTCCAGATCGAGATCCAGGTTGTAACGCAGGTCGCTGCCGCGCTGCGGAGCGTTCGGGTTGCGACGACCACCGCCGCCACCGAAGATGTCACCGAAGACATCGCCGAACACATCGCCGAAGCCGCCGGCACCACCACCGCCAAAGCCGCCGCCACCGAAGCCACCGCCGCCCTGACCATCGACACCGGCATGACCGAACTGGTCATAGGCGGCGCGCTTGTCAGCATCGGACAGCACTTCGTAGGCCTCAGAGACTTCACGGAACTTCTCGGCCGAAGTTTCATCATCCGGGTTGCGGTCCGGGTGATGCTTCTGGGCCAGGCGTCGGTACGCCTTCTTGATGTCCTTGGTGTCGGCGCCACGCTCGACACCAAGCACTTCGTAATAATCACGCTTGGACATGGATCAGGTCCGCCTGGATTGCTGGCAGCCTGAGGCTGCCGGTCTGTTCTGGAATGCCGGTTGTCACCGGTGGCTCGCGGCTAGCGCAAGGCGCCACCGATGCAAACGACAACGCGGGACACCTTCACAAGGCTCCCGCGCTGTCATCAGACGTCGTTCAAGAAATCCCTCAGGACTTCTTGTCGTCGTTGACTTCCTCGTACTCGGCGTCAACCACGTCGTCGTCCTGCTTCTTGCCAGCCTGACCTTCGGCAGCCTGCTCACCCTGGGCGCCCTGCTCGGCGTAGAGCTTCTGCGCCAGGTTGCCGGACGCTTCGGTCAGTGCATCCAGCTTGGCCTGGATCGCATCCTTGTCGTCGCCTTTCAGGGCTTCTTCCAGCTCGGAGATCGCCGTCTCGATGGCTTCCTTCTCGCTGGCTTCGGCCTTGTCACCGGCTTCGGTCAGGGTCTTCTTGGTCGCGTGAATCATGCCGTCGGCCTGATTGCGCAGCTGGACCATTTCCTCGAACTTCTTGTCTTCGTCGGCGTTGGCTTCCGCGTCACGCACCATCTGTTCGATCTCGTCGTCGGACAGGCCGCCGGAAGACTTGATGACGATGGACTGTTCCTTGCCGGTCGCCTTGTCCTTGGCGGACACGTTCAGGATACCGTTGGCATCCAGGTCGAAGGCGACTTCGATCTGCGGCACACCGCGCGGTGCCGGCGGAATGTCGGCCAGGTCGAAACGACCCAGAGACTTGTTCTGCGCGGCCTGCTTGCGCTCACCCTGCAGGACGTGGATGGTCACCGCGCCCTGGTTGTCGTCAGCGGTGGAGAACACCTGGGACTTCTTGGTCGGGATGGTGGTGTTCTTCTCGATCAGCGGCGTCAGCACGCCACCCATGGTCTCGATACCGAGGGTCAGCGGGGTCACGTCCAGCAGCAGCACGTCCTTGACGTCGCCGCCCAGCACGCCGCCCTGGATGCCGGCGCCGACGGCGACCGCTTCATCCGGGTTGACGTCCTTGCGAGCTTCCTTGCCGAAGAACTCGGCCACCTTGGACTGCACCAGCGGCATGCGGGTCTGACCACCGACCAGGATGACGTCGTCGATCTCGGAGGCGGACAGGCCGGCGTCGGACAGCGCGGTCTGGCACGGCTTCAGGGAGCGTGCGACCAGGTCGTCGACCAGAGACTCGAGCTTGGAGCGGGTCACCTTGACGTTCAGGTGCTTCGGACCGGTGTTGTCAGCCGTGATGTACGGCAGGTTCACGTCGGTCTGCTGAGCGCTGGACAGCTCGATCTTGGCCTTCTCGGCGGCTTCCTTCAGACGCTGCATGGCGAGGTTGTCGCCGGACAGATCGATACCGCTGTCTGCCTTGAACTGGTCAACCAGGTAGTTGATCAGGTGCATGTCGAAATCTTCACCACCCAGGAAGGTGTCGCCGTTGGTGGCGAGCACTTCGAACTGGGTCTCACCGTCGACGTCGGCGACTTCGATGATGGAGATATCGAAGGTACCGCCGCCCAGGTCGTAGACCGCGATGGTCTTGTCACCACGAGACTTGTCCATGCCGTAGGCGAGGGCTGCGGCAGTCGGCTCGTTGATGATGCGCTTGACGTCAAGACCCGCGATGCGGCCGGCGTCCTTGGTCGCCTGACGCTGGGAATCGTTGAAGTAGGCCGGCACGGTGATGACGGCTTCGGTGACTTCTTCACCGAGGTAGTCTTCCGCGGTCTTCTTCATCTTCTTGAGGATTTCCGCACTGATCTGCGGCGGAGCCATCTTCTTGTCTTTCACCTGCACCCAAGCGTCGCCGTTGTCGGCTTCGACAATCTTGTACGGCACCATCTTGATGTCTTTCTGAACCACATCATCCTTGAACTTGCGACCGATCAGGCGCTTGACCGCGAAGAGAGTGTTCTCCGGGTTGGTCACTGCCTGACGCTTGGCCGACTGGCCGACCAGAATCTCGTTGTCGTCGGTGTAAGCGATGATGGACGGTGTGGTGCGACCGCCTTCAGCGTTTTCGATGACCTTGGTTTTCTCGCCGTCGAGCACTGCCACACAGGAGTTGGTAGTACCCAAGTCAATACCGATGATGCGTCCCATAATCGTATACCTCGAATCTGTTGCTAGCCTGAAAGATAAGTCTGGATGTCGGCACCTTGTGTCGGTGCCTGAACTTGTTTCTCTAGATGGGGTCGCGTGTCAGGGTTTCAAGACCCGGCCGGGCAAATTTTCCCGGGCCGGATCGCCCTGAGCCCCCACAGGGCGCGATCCAACGCCTATCGGGCGTCGGGAGCGCGCAGGCCTCAGGAGGCCTTGCTGACTGCCACCATCGCCGGACGCACCAGGCGGCCATTGAGGGTGTAACCCTTCTGCATCACGTCGATGACGCTGTTCGGCTCCGCGTCCGGGGACGGCACCATGGCGACAGCCTGATGGTATTCCGGATCGAAGGGCTCGCCATGCGGATCCAGCTGCTCGACGCCTGACTTGTTCAGGGCATCCAGCTGCATTTTCAAGGTCATCTCGATGCCTTCGACGTGGGTCTTGGCCGCTTCGTCACCCGACATGGATTCCAGTGCCTTCTCGAGGGAATCCACCACCGGCAGCATTTCCTTGACGAACTTCTCCAGCGCGAACTTGCGCGCCTTCTCGGCGTCCTGCTCGGCACGACGGCGCGCGTTCTGCGCATCGGCAGCCGCACGCAGCGCCTGGTCCTTGGCTTCCTTGACGGCCTGCTCAAGCTCTTCGACCTGGGCGGCCAGCATCTCGGCTTCCGGGTTGTCCACCAGAGAGCCTTCGGCGCCGGTATCGTCGGCATCCAGTACGTTGTCGATCACTTCACCTTCCGGCGTTTCCGGCTGCGGCTCGGCATCGCGAGCGGCACGCTGAAGCTCTTCATCCATCGGGGTCTGCGGGTCCTGAGCCATGCTGATCTCCTGCGGGCCGGCGTCTATGCGCCATTGCCCTGATTCGTGGCCTGCTGAGCTTGTTGCGAAGCATCACGCGTACTGGCTGACAGACAGGCCATGAGTTGCCTTGAGAGGCAGCAAGGCCAGGCCATTGCTGCCGACTGAAAGTGTCAGTGCCTCTATATGGGGACAGCACATCGCTTCTCAAGCCTTGCCGCAGGCTTTTCTCCCCACTGAGTCCGGCATGGATTGAAGGCCACCCGAACGTGCTGTATAAAAAGCCATGTTAACTGTATAAACATACTGTATGGCGACACCGTAGCCCGCCCATCGAGTCCGGGTCCGCTGATGTTCCCCCAGCACGGCGTACGTCAAAGCCCCCTCGGAGGTAGTCATGCTGCTGCAACTCGCCATCCAAGATTTTGCCATCGTCGAAACGCTGGAACTCGACTTCCGCCGCGGCATGACCGCCATCACCGGCGAGACCGGTGCCGGCAAGTCCATCCTGCTCGGCGCCCTCGGCCTGTGTCTGGGCGAGCGCGCCGATGCCGGCAGCGTGCGGCATGGCGCCGACCGCGCCGACCTCATCGCGCGCTTCGATATCAGTGAGCTTGGCGACGCCCGTCAGTGGCTGGATGAGCGCGAACTGGGCAGCGACGACTGCCTGCTGCGTCGCGTCATCACCGCCAGCGGCCGCTCCAAGGCCTGGATCAACGGCACGCCCTGCACCATCGCCGACCTGCGCGAGCTGGGCGAGCACCTGATCGACATCCACTCCCAGCACGCCCATCACTCCCTGCTCAAGGAAGAGACGCATCTGCGTCAGCTCGACGAATATGCGGGCCTGGAGACTCAGGCTGCCCAGTTGCGCGAGGACTTCCGTCACTGGCAGGAGGCGCATCGTCGCCTCAAGCGCATGAGCAATGATGGTGATGAGGTGCGTGCACGTCGCCAGCTGCTGCGCTATCAGGTCGAGGAGCTCGATGAACTGGCGCTGTGCGAAGGGGAGCTGGAAGCCCTGGAGCAGGAGCAGGAAACGCTGGCCAATGCCGAGCAGATTCTGGCCGAGGCGCAGTCCGCCGCCGAGTGCTGTGATCACGACGAAGAAGGTGCGTTGCCGCGCCTCAACCAGGCCCTGGCGCGCCTGGCGCATCTGCCGGGCAACGAACATGGCTCACTGGCCAGTGCGCTGGGCATGCTCGAGGAAGCGCGCATCCAGATAGAAGAAGCGGCGCGTGAACTGCATCGCTTCGTGGAAGTCACCGAACTCGATCCCGAGCGCCTCGCCTTCGTCGATGAGCGCCTGAGCCGCATTCACCAGATCGCGCGCAAGCATCATGTGATGCCGGACGAGCTGCATGGCCTTCATCAACGCCTGAGCGAAGAACTCGACGGCCTGGGTGGCGATGAGGAGGCCATCGAAGCCTTGCGCGAAGAAGTGGCTCAGCGTCGCGAGGCCTGGAAGGGGCTGGCGAGCGAGGTGAGCGCCAAACGCGCCACCGCCGCCCCGCAACTGGCCAGCGACATCCAGGACCAGCTGGCCTTCCTCGGCATGGGCAAGGCCACCTTCGAGGTCGCCATCGAGGCGCGGGAGCGCCCGCAGCCCGAAGGCATGGAGCGTATCCACTTCCGCATCAGCGCCAACCCGGGCCAGCCGCCACGTGCGCTGGCCAAGGTCGCCTCCGGCGGCGAGCTCTCGCGTGTGTCACTGGCGATCCAGGTCGTGGCCGCCAGTCGCTCGACCATCCCCAGCCTGGTCTTCGATGAAGTCGATGTCGGTATCTCCGGCGCCACCGCCGAGATCGTCGGTCAGCTGCTGCGTCGCCTGGGCGACAAGGGCCAGGTGCTGACCGTCACGCACCTGCCGCAGGTCGCCGCACAGGCACATCAGCACCTGCATATAGAGAAGCAGGCCGAGAAGGACACGACCCGCACGCACATGGCGCTGCTGGATGAAAGTGGCCGCGTGCGCGAGCTGGCACGCATGCTGGGCGGCATTCACCTTTCCGAGCAGACCCTCGCCCATGCCCGCGAGATGCTCGGCGCTGCCGACAGCCGCCACTGAGCGCTGTCGGCGCCGTTCATGCACTGCCAGCGACGTCCATTCGTCCAATGACGCTCCTCAACAAGACGAACGCCAGAGTCATGGATTGAGGAAACATGAACGCCAGATACACGAACGGCCGCCCCTGAGGGCGGCCGTTCGTGTATCTGGCCGGAGAAGGCTCTCCGGCCACGTCATCCCTGACGCAACCCGCGTCAGCTGTCGCTCTTGTCGCCCTTGGGGCGCACGTAGAGCACTAGCGCATGCTCGACCAGCTCATAGCCGTGCTCCTCGACGATCTCGCGCTGACGGCGCTCGATCTCGGGATCACAGAACTCTATGATCTCGCCGCTGTCCAGACATACCATGTGGTCATGGTGTTCTTCCTGGGACAGTTCGAAGACGGCGTGACCGCCATCGAAGTTGTGACGCATCACCAGTCCCGCTGTTTCAAACTGGGTGAGCACACGATAAACCGTCGCCAGACCGACATCTTCGCCAGCCTCAAGCAACGCCTTGTACACGTCCTCGGCACTCAGGTGTCGATCCGTCGATTTCTCGAGGATCTGCAGGATCTTGACTCGCGGTAGGGTTACCTTGAGTCCCGCCTTGCGCAGTTCATGGTTCTGATCGGCCATGCTGGGGTACTCTTCGCAGTCGCTTGATGTATCAGGTATGATCGGCCAAGGCAAAACGATAGGGAATCTTCAGGGCAAATGCAAAACTTGATCAAAACAGTCGCCTTTTGCAGCGCCCTGTCGCTGCTCACCGGGTGCAGCTACTTCAGCGTCTACAAGCGCGACCTTCCTCAGGGCAACCTGATCAAGCCGGAAATGGTCGAGCAATTGAAGCCGGGCATGAGCCGCGAGCAGGTCATCTACGTGATGGGCTCACCGCTGCTGACCGCCCCCTTCAGTGAGGATAGCTGGGACTACGTCTATCGCCTCAAGAAAGCGGATGGCGAAATCATCAACAAGCGCGTGACGTTGACCTTCGCAGGCGATTCACTCTCCAACATCGACAAGAGCGGCGACATCGACCAGGAAACCGTCATCGTGCCGGACCTGGACATCGACCCTCGCGCGGCACAGCCTAACCGTGCTGAACCCAAGGCAGGCGCAGCCGACCTGCCTGAAGAGCGCTGATCACTGTCCTCTTCACTCAGTGACAAGCCAGAACAACAGCGGGGCACCTTTCAAGGTGCCCCGCTGTTTTTGATTCTCGCCTGTATCTCGTCTTACTGAGCGGCGCGAGCGGCCTTGTCGGCGCGCCGCTTGCGCGCAAGCTTGGGGTCGGTGATCAAGGCGCGATAGACCTCGACCCGGTCCCCGGCGTCCAGCACATGCTCATCGGGCTTGCGCAGTGCCTTGCCGAAGATGCCCAGGTCCGCCTCGAGAAACACCTCGGCGGCAATCGTCGGAAAGTGCTGCTCCAGACGTGCCATGCGCACGGCCTCGCGCGCCGTGGTGCCGGGGGCGACCGCCAGCGAGACGATCTTCTGCTTGTCGGGCAGCGCATAGGCCACCTCGACCGTGATTCTGTCTGTCATGTCTGCTCCTTTGCTCTCGCCGCCTTTATATACCACCTGTGCGATATATCACCTGCGCGGCGTTTCACCCTGGCCAACGGCCAGGTGTCAGCGCTGGGTGTAGATCTGGTCAGCGCGGCGCGTGAAGGCCTCGACCATCTGAGCGGCGACCTGACTGAACAGCTTGCCGAACGCCATGCCCAGCAGGCGGTTGCTGAACTCGAAGTCCATCTCGAGCGAGACCTTGCAGGCATCTTCGCCCAGTGGCGTGAACAGCCAGGTCCCCTGCAGACGCTTGAAGGGGCCATCGACCAGATTCAGCTCTATCCGCTCGGGGGCATACAGGTCATTGCGCGTGACGAAGCTCTGCTGCATGCCTGCCTTGGACAGGGTGAGCCTGCCCTTGAGATGGTCCTCATCACGTTCCAGCAATTCCGCGTTGCTGCAGCCGGACAGGAATTCGGGATAACGCTCGAAATCATTGACCAGATCGAACATTGCCCGGGCCGAATGCCGCACCAGGGCAGACCGGTTGACCGTAGGCATCTAGCTCTCCGCTGACTTGGATACGCAGCATGCGTATCATGAACAATGGGCCGGCGCATGAAGTGCCGTCTGGCCTTGAATGGTAACACGCCTCCCCCCATCCAGAAGGATGTGCCATATCCACACTGGATGACGGCAGGCGCACACGACAAATGAGGCAACATGGGCAAGAAAAAGAAACCCGAACAGGGCGGCAATCTGATCGCCCAGAACAAGAAGGCACGCCACGAGTACCACATCGAGGAAACCTTCGAAGCGGGTCTGGTACTGGCAGGCTGGGAAGTGAAGGCGCTGCGCGCAGGCAAGGGCCAGCTGACCGATACCTATATCGTGATCAAGAATGCCGAAGCCTGGCTGCTGGGCTGCCACATCCACCCGCTGGAAACCGCCAACACCCACGCGGTGGCGGACCCGCAGCGCACGCGCAAGCTGCTGTTGCACAAGAAGCAGATCGCACGCATCTTCTCGCGCACCCAGGACAAGGGCCACACCTGTGTGCCGGTCAAGCTGTACTGGAAGAATGCGATCGTGAAGTGCGAGATCGCGCTGGTGGAAGGCAAGAAGCTGCACGACAAGCGCGCCACCGAGAAAGACCGTGACTGGAACCGTCAGAAGGCCCGTATCCTGCGCGACCGCTGAGGGCAGCGTGAGGGAGCTCACGCCAGCAAGCTACTGTCAGGTCAGAAATTTTCCTGAACGCTTGAACTGGCGTAGCACAGTCCCCACCTGTTATGATGAAGACGTAGCAACGCAGTAAAGTGGTAACACTGTTATGGGGGCGTTCTGGCATTCGACGCTGGTGGCAAACCCTGAGGTGCATGCCGAGATCGTAACGTATCTCGTAAATAAAACGTTGCAAATATATAGTCGCAAACGACGACAACTACGCTCTAGCTGCATAAGCTGCTCATGATACCGTTGCGCCTGTTCAAGGTGGATTGAGAACGAGCCCGTATAAACAGGATCGTCTTGGCCGACGTCTCTAAGGTCGAGATTAAAACTCAGAGAATCGCATTGCTGTAGCCTGTTCATTGGCGGCAGTCGTGTTAAATCAAATAATGAAACTAAGCATGTAGAGCCGAAGGCGGAGTGCCGGCGGACACGGGTTCGACTCCCGTCGCCTCCACCATATCCGTGACAGAAAGGCCTCCCTTCGGGGAGGCCTTTCTGTTTGTGGGCGATCAGTTCTGGCTGGGGCTTTCCTGTCAGAGGCAGAGCACTCTCTCAAGTCGCCCTATCAAGCTGCCCTCTCAAGCCCCTCTCTCAGGCCTGCGCAAGGCCCGGTAGCGGCCACGCAGGCGCCACAGCGCCCGTCATGGCCATTGCCCTGGCCTCAGGTCGCGCTGCCGCTCAGGCGCTCGCTGGTGCGGCGCACGCCGATCAGCAGCGGCGTGCCAGTGTCGGGGTCGGGGATCAGGCGGCACTCGACCCCATAGAGCTTGCGCACCAGCTCCGGCGTCACCACCTCGGCGGGCGCACCCTCGGCGATCACGCGACCTGCGTGCATGGCCACGATGTGGTCGGCATAGCGGCAGGCACTGGCCAGATCATGCACCACCATCACGATGGTCTTGCCCTCTTCATGGGCCAGACGCTGGATCAGCTCGAAGACCTCGATCTGGTGACCGAGATCCAGCGCCGAGGTCGGCTCATCCAGCAGCAGCAAGGGTGTCTGCTGTGCCAGCGCCATGGCGATCCAGGCGCGCTGGCGCTGCCCGCCGGACATCGAGGCCAGCTCACGGTCTGCCAGGCTCTCGATGTCGGCGGCGGCCATCGCCTCGGCCACCAGCCGCTGATCTTCCTCTGACCACTGACTCAGCGCGCCCTGATAGGGCTGACGACCGAAACGCACCAGCTCATGTACCGTCACCCCCTCGGGCGAATGCGTCTCCTGAGGCAGCAGCGCGATGCGCTGGGCCACTTCGCGCCGCTTATAGGCGTGAATGTCCTTGCCTTCCAGCAGCACCGCGCCTGACTCAGGCAACTGCAGGCGAGCCAGCCCTGCCAGCAGTGTCGACTTGCCACAGCCGTTGGGCCCGACGATCGCCGTCACCTTGCCGTCGGGCAGCCCCAGGGTCAGCGAATCGATCACGGTGACATGGCGCTGGCGCGCGCCGTAGCCCAGCGACAGCTCGTTCGCTCGCAGGGTGCCGGTGGTGGCCGCGGCGTGGCGATCGGCCGGGGAATTCATCGCTCGCGGATCAAGCATCGTCTCAGCGCTCATGGCGCACTCTCCTGAAACATCATCGGCCGCTGGAACATCATCAGCCGCTGAAACATGTCATGCGACGCTGAGCGGCAAGGGCTGGCCCCGGGCCGCTCAGCAGGAAAATAGTGGCAACGGCTAGCGCGGGCTGCGCAGCAGTATCCACAGCAGATAAGGGCTGCCGACCACGGCCATCACGATACCTACCGGGATTTCCAGCGGCGACAGCAGGGTGCGACCGGCGAGGTCTGACAGCACCATCACCAGCGCGCCGGACAGCGCCGAGGCCAGCAGCGGCACGCCCTTGTGGCGTGACAGGTAGCGTGCGATCTCGGGGCCCACCAGCGCTACCATGCCTACCGGCCCGGCCACCGCGACGGCCGCCGCCGTCAGCACGACCGACAGCCACAGCGTGATCAGGCGTACACGCGAGACCGGCTGTCCCAGCCCGGTCGCCACGCGGTCGGTGAAGCGCAGCGTATTCAGCCCGCGTCCCAGCCAGAGCGCGATCGGCACGCCGATCAGCAGGGCCAGTCCGAGCCAGGTGAGCGAATCGGCGTCACGCGCATTGAGGCTGCCGACCGTCCACGGGTAGGCGCTGTTGGCGGCATCGATGGAGACTCTTGCCAGCATCAGCTGCGTTCCGGCACCGAACAGCGCCCCGACCCCGATACCGGCGACCAGGAAGCGATAGCCGCGCGTGCCGATGCCGCCGGAGAGCCCGAAGGCCAGCGCAGTGGCGATCACGGCGCCGCTCAGCGCCATCACCGGCGGCGCCAGCGAGATGCCCATCCCGACCACGGAGGCCACCGCGAAGGCGGTCGCGCCATTGTCGATGCCGATGATACCCGGCGTCGCCAGACGGTTGCCGGCCAGGGTCTGCATCAGACAGCCCGCCAGCGAGAAGGCAGCGCCCGTGGCGATGCCGGCCAGCAGGCGCGGCAGACGCAGTTCCTGCACCACGAAGACGGTAGCGAACTCGCCGTGCCCGAAGGCCGCCTTGAAGGCATCCCACGGCCCAAGGCCGGCGCTGCCCAGCATCAGCGAGGCGACACTGGCCATCAGCAGCGCCAGCAGCAGTATGCCGGCCGCCAGCAATGGCGCACGCAACAGCAGCAGGGACAGCTTGCCATGTCGCCACCAGAGCGTTCCGGTAGGGGCCGAGCGGAGGGGATCAAGCGGTGAAGGTCTAGACATCATCGATTCCAAACAAGGCCCTGTCAGGACAACGCCTGACAGGGCCGGTCGATTCAAGCAATGAGGCGATGGCGCCGGCATGCGCGCCAGCCTGGCCTCCATCATCGTTCACGCCGCAAGCGCCAGAGGCACCAACTACTACAGGGTGGGCAGACGGCGAGCACGCACCACGGCAATCAGCACGGGCGCGCCCATCAGGGTCGTCAGTACCCCCAGCGGCAGCTCCGAGGGCGGCACGACCAGCCGCGACACCACATCGGCGCTCAGCAGCATGGTCACGCCCAGCGGCAGGCACAGCCACAGCGTGCGCCGCACATCGGCGCCGCACAGCGCACGCGCCACATAGGGCACGGCGAGGCCGACGAAGGCCACCGGTCCTGCCAGTGCCGTCGCGGCACCGACCAGCAGCGCCACCACCAGGATCGCGACCTTGCGCACGCGCTTGGGATGGTGGCCCAGGCCACTGGCGACCTGCTCACCCAGCACCATCGCGGAGAGCGGCCGCGCCAGCCACAGCGTCAACAGCACCGCGAGCAGGATACTGGGCAGGCTGCTGTAAAGCGCCTCCAGCGAGCGCCCGGCCAGACTGCCGATCACCCAGAAGCGGATCTCGTCGGCCGCGCGCTGATCGATCAGCAAGGCCAGAGACGTCAGCGCCACCAGCAGGCTCGACAGCGCCGCACCGGCCAGCACCAGGCGCACCGGGTCCTGACGTGCGCCGCTCATCCGCACGGTGCTCATCACGAACAGGCAGCCCAGCAGCGCACCGCTCTGCGCCACCATCACGTGCATGCCGGTCGCTTCCATCCCCAGCAACAAGGCCACGGCCACGGCAAAGGAGGCCCCGGCACTCACGCCCAGCAAGCCCGGCTCCGCCAGCGGGTTGCGTGCCACCACCTGCATCAGGGCGCCGCCACAGGCGAGCATCATGCCGACCACCATGCCGATCAGGGTACGCGGCGCGCGCAGCTCAAGCACCACGAAGCGCGCCTGATCACTGCCCTGTCCGGCCAGCACCTGCAGCGCCTGCCAGGGGCCGACATCGCCAGCCCCCCACAGCAGGCTGGCCAGACAGGTCAGCAGGGCGCTCAGGCAGGCCAGCGGCATCACCTGACGCAACGCAAGACGCCCGGAGACCTTGTGGGTCATCCGGGCGGCATGTGCGCGTGGCCTGCGGACCTGTGGAGAGGTCTCTTCAGCCTGCATAGCACCTCCCGCGTCGCTGTTGCGGGAGGTCCCCTGCCTGCGCAGGGGTCAAACGTCGTGCACCGACATGACTGCGACTAGCCATCATCGCGCGCCCGGTCGATATCCTTCAGCAGGGCTTCCGCGGCCAACGGGCCACTGGCGCTGGTCCACAGCTGGCCATTCACGCCGACCAGGCTGTCGCGATCCGCTGTCTCGAGACGCTGGAAGGCCGGTTCTGCCGCCAGGGCGTCGACCGCGGCATCAGAGGAATCGTCCATGGTGGCGAGGAAGATGGTCTGCGCATCGATGCGTGCCATGTTCTCGTCGCTGAGCGGATCGGAATGCGGGCGACCCGGCTTGACCAGATCACCACCGACCAGCTCATAGCCGCTGGCCGCCATCAGGCCGGTCGCGAACAGCTGGTCGGACATCGCCATCAGGCCACCCGGCATGCGACGCACCAGGCTGGCGGTTTCCGGGGTGGTCATCTCGGCCTTCAGACGCGCGGCGTGCGCGTCGATGGCAGCCAGACGTGTCTCGAGTTCCGCTTCGGCCGTCTCGCCCAGCGCCTCGGCATAGACACGACTCTGCTCCTTCCAGCCCTGCTGGCTCAGCGCCGAAGCGCTCGGCACGACGGTCGGCGCCAGACGCGACATCAGCTGGTACTGGGTCTTGTCGAGGCCCGGCGGCGCCAGGATCAGGTCCGGCTTGAGCGCGACGATCGCCTCGAGATTGAATTCACGCGGCGTGCCGATGATCTTGATGTCCGGCACCTGCGACTGGATATAGCTCGCCACGCCATCACCGCCACGCGTGGTCACGGTGCCCAGCGGCGTCACCTGACTGGCGACGGCCACATCCAGCGCGCCTTCGTACAGGGTGACGACACGCTGCGGCGTGCCCTCGATGTCCAGCTCACCGTAGGCCGTCTCGACACTGCGTGCCTCGGCAGACAGGGAAGCCCCCATCAGCGCTACCGCCAAGGTCGCCATCAGGCCCTGTTTGAACCATGCAGGCCGGGTCATGCCACGAGCAGTAAAAGCAGTCGACGAGACGGTCATGCAGTACTCCGAAATGAAGGAAATGATCTCGCACTCAAGCGAAGGCAGGCGTGATCCTGCGCAGGACGATACCGCAAGGCGGCCCCTGTGCGCATGACTATCACACCTGAACAACGAATAATAATCAATCGCAACAATACCGACTCATCCTGTGACTCACCACACCAGTTCATGCAACGCGACATTGCAACATCCTGCGTGGCAGCAGGTCACGCTTCTCCCCCGAGCAGCGCCTGAAGACCTTGAAGGTTGGCGGCGCCTGCCGCAGGCTGTGCGCAAGAATGTCTCTGGCGGAGTCCCCGCAGGGGTTGGGATAGCACCAAGTGCCCCGATAACTGAGGGATGGGCTCTCGCTCGGCGTGCGCGCAGGACGCGCGTGACGCCCCTTCAACATCTACCTGACAGATCCTCGCGTTATTGATGGGACGCTTGCGAGCCTCTGATGCACCTGCGGAGCCTGCTCTCACTCTCTACCCCGACGCCTCACACACTCACCGACATGGAGAAGCCATCTGTGGCGATTCCGACACCCCCGCACTCCCCTCCCACCCTTGCTGCCTCGCGCCAACCGGACTCATGGCGACCTGCCTGGCTGATGTCCGCCCTGATGATGCTGTTGATGGTGTTGAGCCTCGGGTTCAGCAGCCTGTCCCATGCCGCCCCGGCCGAGGGCGGCAGCGGCGATGGCGCGACATCCTCCTATGACAGCCTGGCCACACTGCTGGAAGACCCCAGTCAGCGCGAGGCCCTGATCGAAGGCCTGCGACAGCTGGACAGCAAGGCGAGTGAACAAGCCGTCGAGGTGGCGGGAGAAGACGTCACCCTGAGCGAGGACTCGCCGTCATTGTCGCGCCAGCTGGCGGCCATCAGCCAGGACCTGGTCGCGGATCTTTCCGCCACGCTGGACCGCATGCTGGGCACCCTCGATGGTCTGGCCAACGAGGACGCCGACGAGATCGACTGGAGTCGCTTCACCAGCGAGGCCATCAGCCTCGGGCTGGTCGTCATCTCGACCATCGCACTGTTCCTCGTGCTGCGCAGACTCGCCAAGCCGCTGTTCTCGCGCGTCAGCCAGTGGTCACTGGATGGCCAGCACCGCAGCCCGCTGCTGCGCACCCTGCTGGCAGTGCTGGTCGCGGCGGTGGTGGACATCGCGGTCATCGGTCTCGCTTTCCTCGGCGGCTATCTGCTCGCTATCTTCGCCTATGGCGAACAGGGCGTGATCGGTCAGCGCGAGTCGATGTTCCTGAACGCCTATCTGGTCATCGAGCTGTTCAAGGCTCTGATGCGCATGCTGTTCTCGTCCGGTTACAAGGGGCTGCGTCTGTTGCCGATGCCGGATGAGGTGGCGCGCTACTGGAACCGCTCTCTGGCCATGCTGGCCGGCTTCATCGGCTACGGCATCCTGGTCGTGGTGCCGATGATCAACAACAACCTGGCACCGGCCGTTGGCAGCTTCGTCAATCTGCTGATCATGGCCATTACCCTCGTCTGGGCCATCGTGGTGATCTCGCGCAATCGCATCATTCTGCGTGACCGCCTGCTCACTCAAGCCCGCGAGGCGCACAACGCGCTCATCGCCGTGTGCCTGCGCATGCTGGCGCGCACCTGGCACCTGATCGCGCTGGCCTACTTCGCCACCCTGTTCATCATCTCGCAGACGACGCCTGAAGAGGCGCTGCCGTTCATGATGGGGGCGACGCTCAAGACGCTGCTCGCCATTGGCGGCGGTGCTCTGCTGTCGCGCGTGGTGACGCAGCTGATCGGCAAGCGCATCCAGATCTCCGACAAGCTGCGTGGTCAGCTGCCGCTGCTCGAGAAGCGCCTCAACTCCTACATCCCCACCGCGCTGCGCATCATGCGCGCCATCATCCTGATCGTGGTGGTCGGCATGGTGCTGAATGCTTGGCACATCGTGGCGCTCGGCGAGTGGCTGGCAACCGATGCCGGTGCCCTGCTGCTGTCGCGCATCTTCCATGTGCTGTTCATTCTCGCCTTCGCCATCGCGGTCTGGGTCGGCATAGCCAGCCTGATCGAGCACAAGCTCAATCCGGACACCGGCAAGGGCAAGCCGTCCTCGCGGGTGGAGACTCTGCTGGCGCTGTTCCGCAATGCCATTGCCATCGCGATGATCGTCTTCACCGCGATGATCGTGCTGTCCGAGATCGGCATCGACATCGCGCCGCTGCTGGCCGGTGCCGGGGTACTGGGTCTGGCGATCGGCTTCGGCGCCCAGAAGATGGTGCAGGACATCATCACCGGGGTGTTCATCCAGCTGGAGAACGCCATCAACACCGGCGATGTGGTCTCTGCCGGTGGCGTGACCGGTACCGCGGAACGCCTGACCATCCGCTCGGTGGGTATCCGTGACCTGTCCGGCACCTTCCATATCGTGCCGTTCTCGTCGGTGGATACCGTCTCCAACTACATGCGTGACTTCGCCTACCATGTCGGCGAATACGGCATCTCCTATCGCGAGAATGTCGACCACGCCATCGTGCACCTGCGTGCGGCCTTCGATGAGCTCGAGGCAGGCAGCTATGGTCCGGAGATTCTCGAGCCGGTCACCATCGCCGGCGTCTCGGCCCTGGCCGACAGCTCGGTCAACATCCGCGTGATGATCAAGACCAGCCCGGGCAACCAGTGGGCCATCGGCCGCGAGTACAACAAACTCGTGAAGCAGCACTTCGACGCCGCTGGCATCGAGATCCCGTTCCCGCACTTGACCATGTACTTCGGTCAGGACAAGGACGGTGGCGCTCCGCCGGCCAACGTGCGCACCATGCAGGCGCCGTTCGTGATCGATGGCTCGGCCGCCGGTCAGCCGAAGACCCCCGAGCAGCGCGAGGCAGCCGCCAAGGTCGCCAAGCGTCGCGAGGAGAATCCGCTGACGCGTCATGCCACCGAAGACGGCGAAGTCGTGGATGCCGAGGAACAGCGCATCCGTCAGACCACCCAACCGGATGCCGACGGCGACTGATCAAGCGCCTGCACTATCCCGACACGGCTGCCTGCGCAGGCAGCCGTCCTGAAACGAAAACGCCCCCGAGCCACTGGCTCGGGGGCGTTTTCATGTGCGGGCATAAAACACTGCCTCACACCTCATGCAAGCGGCTGGCTCAGGAGCCGGTGCCCCACATGCTGGACAGCGAGCTCAGCAGCGTCGAGCTGACGCCTTCGCCGCCCATGTAGCTGAGCAGCACCGGCGCGAACTGGGAGACCATGCTGCTGTCCATGCCCAGCGCGGAGAAGGCGCTGTCCAGAGACGCGCTGTCATCGACATTGCCGACGGTGCTGGCCAATGCCGTGGCATTGTCGTTGCCGCTCAGGCTCGCCAGGCTGGAGAGCGTGGACAGCGAGCTGCTGCTGGTCAGGCTGGACAGCTGCGGCACGTCAGTGGACAGCTCGGAGGTCGCGCTGGTGCCAAGCTGGGACTGGGCCAGCGCCAGCATGGCAGCAGAGCCACCCAGCGCCTGAGTGGAGGACACACCCAGCTGGGAGGTCAGGCTGGACATCAGGTCGGCCGCCGGCAGGGACTGGCCTGTCTGGCTGCTCAGCATGCTGCTGGCGAGGCTCATCATGGAACTGGACGAGCTGGAGGAGCTGGCGGCGTTGCTGGAAGAGCTGTTACCGGTAGCGGCACAACCGGCCAGTGACACGGCCAGTACAGAGGCGCCCATCAGGGCCAGGGACTTATGCAACATGCAGACTCCATCATCGCTTGGGGAAACGGACCGGACTCGGCCCGAAGATGCACCACGTGCATGGGCGCATCCGACACGCAGAATCATCGCACGGAGGAATCGCTTCCAGCCAGCGCCACACGATCACGCTCTGGCCGTGCAGACCCGGACGCATCGTTGCCGGATCAGCAACGAGAAATCCGGCACCGGTCATGCCCACGCCAGCATGCACCCGCCGACATCTCACGGCAGCGTGCTGACAGGGCGAAAGCCTGGGCGAGAATGCCCTCAGCGCCCGTCATACGGGCAAAAAGAAGGGCATCCCGTCACACAGCGTGTGAACGTGGATACCCCGGAGAGAAACCTGCATCACCGGCCGACAGCGCGACCGGTGCAATTGGGCAATACCTTTCATCAAACAAGGAAACATCGTGCAAGCCGCCGAGTGTCTTGTCCGCCAGCTCTCATGACGCCTGTCATGCCCTGGTTGGCACTAGACGGCTGGCGCTCGACGGTTGACTGACACTCGGCGGCCGCCCCTCAGGCGTTGTCCTTGCTCGGCTGCGGCAGGGCCGGCAGTGAGCGATCCAGCAGCTCGACGCTCTGACGGTAGTAGAGCTGACTCTTGTTGTGCTCCCCCAGGTTGGCGAACAGACGCGCGAGTTCAGCACACACCGTACCGCTCGGACGCTGGCGCTGGCTAGCCTCGAAGTACTCCTGAGCCTTGCCCCAGCTGGCGTTGCGCAGTGCCAGACGGCCCAGCGACAGCAGCAGGTCCGGATCATTCGGACGCTCCTGCAGCCACTTCTCGGCATACACCAGCTGACGCGGTGCATCCACGTCCAGCAGGCCGTAACGCAGCACCAGACGCGAATCCCAGCACTCCTTGAGGGAGTGACGCAGCAGACGTTCGGCCAGACCTTCCTGGCCACCGGCGATCAGCGCCTCGGCGTAGAGCGCGACCAGATTCACGTCGGTGCGCAGATGGTCCGGCATGTCGGCCCACAGGTTACGCACGCGCTCGATGTCTTCCGGATTGCGCGCGGCCTGCTGGATCAGCGCCACATAGGCACGCTGTTCCAGCTCCTTCTTCTCCTCGGGGGAGATGAGGTCCTGCTTGTCGAGACGCGGCATCAGACGACGCAGACCATCCCAGTCATTGACCGCCAGATAGGCCTGCTTGAGCAGCTTGAGCACCTGCGGGTGCTCGCCCAGCTGCTTGTCGAGACGCGTCAGGGTCGCCAGCGCCTGCTCATGCTGCTGGCGGTCCAGCATCAGCTGTGCCTGCACCAGACCCACGGCACTCTCGGAGCCCTGGGTGGACTCGTGCGCCCGCTTGAGCAGCGTGTCCGCCTGCTCGAAACGTCCCTGATAGTGCGCGGCCAGGGCGGCGGACAGGTAGTTGACCAGCGGCGTGCTGGAATCTTCCGCCGAGTGAGTCAGCGACTTCTCGGCCCGCTTCCAGCGGCCTTCGGCCAGCGCCACCAGACCCCGTACGGTCTTGCGCGTGGCATTGCGGTGACGGGTACGGCTGTTCCACACCTTGAGGCGGGAGAACGGATGCGCGAAGCGCGACAGCAGGCGCAGACCGAAGTGCAGCACCACGAAGCCCGCGAACAGCAGGATCAAGCCGAACCAGAAGGAGGTCTGGACCGAGGTATCGCCGACGCGAATCAGCCAGTAGCCCGGGAAGGCCTGCATCAGTTGCCCGAACAGGGCACCGATGGCCAGCCCGATGATGATCAGCAGTATCAGGACTCTCATGCGTTGCCACCCCCTTGCTGGGCGCGACGCTCGATCAGCTCACGCAGCTTGCTCAGAGAGGCGGAGATGTCAGGCAGCTCCGGACGGATGGTCTTGCTCTTGAGCTCTTCCAGCTTGGCGACGGCATTCTGCACGCCATCGGTCTTGGTGTCGTAGTAGCCATTGACCAGCGTGATGGCCTTGTCGATGGCGGCCTGGTAGAGCTTCGGCTCCTCCTTGAGCAGCGCCAGCTGCGCCTGCTCCAGCACCAGACGCACGTTCTGACGCAGGTAGGATTCCTGCTCCGGCGTGATCAGGGCTTCCAGTGCCTCGTCATGACGACGCACGGTGACCAGATCCTTCAGCTCGTTGCCGAAGCGGGCCAGCTGCTGCTGCCAACCGCCTGTCGGCGCTTCGTCGTTCTCGACCTTGGCGGCGATCTCGGCCACGTCCTGCTTGAGCGGCAGACGCGCCAGCTGTTCCTGCTCGGCGAGCAGCGCCAGATAGATACCGCTGCGGTCGACGCGCGGCACGCTGTCCAGGCTGGCCAGTTCGGACTGGATGGCCTTGCGCACCGGCAGCAGCGCCGGGTTGTTGGCCGCCGCGATACGCGCATCGGCGTTCTCGAGCAGCGCATCGGCACCGTTCACGTCACGCTCCAGCTGCAGACGCTGGTTGGCGAGGCGCAGCAGGTACTCGGCTTCCGCATAGTGCCAGTCACGCGCGTCGGTCTGCTGGGACTTGCTGAGCTCCTCGAGCACCTTGTTGAGGGCCTGCTCGGTGTCCTGGCTTTCGCTGGACAGACGCTTGTCGAGCTCGCTGACGCGGGATTCGTTCTTCTCGAGCGTGCTCGACAGGCCATCGACCTTGCTGGAAACCTGGCCGACCTGCTGGGTCACGCTCTCGCTGACCTGCTTGTCGAGGCCCTGGGCATCCGGCAGCGCATTCAGACGCTGCCAGCCGAACCACGCCAGCACCGCGACCACGATGGCCAGCAAGATGACGAGAATCAGCGCGATGCTGCCGGCCTTGCTCTTCTTGCCCTGCGGCTCGCCGGGCGGCGGCGTGCCGGGTGCCGTCGTGCCACCCAGGCCTGCACCACCCGCGCCGGCCGTCTTGCCAGCCGGCGTGGAGGGCTTGCCGGGAGTCGCCTTGCTGGAAGAGGCCTTGCCAGCACTCGGCTTGGCGGCAGACGCCTCCTTGGCGGGTTCGCTACGCTCCGGAAGCGGCGATTTTGCGCCGGAAGGCGTCGATGCGTTGTCGTCTGAAGTCTGGCTCACGGGCGTGGACTCACTGGCAGTGGAGGATGAGGTTGAAGAGGAGGAGCTGCCCTGCCCCTTGCCACGCCCACGACGATTGCGCCCACCTCGCGAGCGGCGCTCGCGCGGGGCATCAGCCGTGTCGGATGACGAGGAAGAGGACGAACGGGAGGCCTCGGCGCCAGGGCGGCCAGAGGCAGTGTCATCGGCGGAAACGCCGGAAGCGGAAGAAGCATCTGATGCGCGAGCGGCAGCATCCTTGTCGCCCGACTTGCCGGGCGTCATGCCGGCAGAGCCGTTATCTTCCTGATCGTGTTCTCGGTTGCTCATCTACGCTTGCCCTTTTCCGGATTCTTGGGAATCGATGGCCTCACGCGGACCAGGCGCAGTGGCGCCGGTCACTGCATGGCGAGTCTTGCTGATGGGGGCGCAGGCGCGAAGTACTGCCTGCGTCAGGGCCCCGGGTGAAGCGTCCTCGGCGACCGTCACGCGCTCGAAACCATGAGCGTGTGCCAGTGTAGCCAAACGGTGGCTCGACACGATTAGCGGTTGGTGCAAGGCCTGCGGCGTCACCGATGCCATCACCGTCTCGAGCAGTTCATTGCTGGTCACCACCATTGCATCATACGCGCCCGCCGCCAGACGGCCAGCCTGTTGCGGCGACAAAGCCAACGGAAGGCGTCGATAAAGTGCCAGACGCGTGACCTGAGCCCCCCGTGCCACCAGCGTCTCTTCCAGCAGCGGACGCCCGCCTTCACCGGCCACCAGCAACCAGCGCTGACCCGCAAGCGCCCTGAGCGACGGCAGCGACAGCAAGGCTTCGCTGGTGGTGCCGACCGGCGCATCGCGCTCGGCATGCTCACCGCGTGTGGCGCGCGGCGGAACACGCACCGGCACGCCCAGCCGCGAATGCAGCACTTCGGCCGTGGCCGCGCCGACGGCATAGAAGCTGACGCCTTCAGGCAGCTGTGGCCACCACTCCTCCAGCCAATCGGCCAGATAGCCGGCGGCCTGGGGCGAGATCACGATCACGCCGCGATACAGATCGACATCGATGATCGCCTGACGCGCGGCGGGTTCCAGCGGCAAGGCCTCGAGCGCCATCAGCTTGAGGCATTCCACCTCGCAGCCCGCCTCGCTCAGCATCGCATCGAGAACCGCTCCGCGCGAGCCCGGCCGCGTCGTCAACACCTCAAGACGCGACGCCTTTGCCATCGCTGACACCTCAGCCACGAGCGTCGCCGTAGACCGCCGCCAGAATCTCGCCGGCACCCTGGGAGAGCAGGTCTTCGGCAACGGCGACGCCCAGCGCCTCCGGCGCATCGGACGGACCACGCGCTTCGGCGCGCAGGATGACCGTCCCGTCGGGGTTGCCGACCAGCGCGCGCAGCCACAGCTGGCTGCCACCTTCCTCGAGCACGGCATAGCCGCCGATCGGCACCTGACAGCCACCTTCAAGATGCGTGTTCATGGCGCGCTCGGCCAGCACGCAACGGCTGGAGTCTTCATGGGCCAGCGGCTCGAGCAGCGCAAGAATTTCCTCGTCCTGCAGGTTGCACTCGATGCCGAGCGCGCCCTGGCCACAGGCTGGCAGGCAGGTCTCGGCGTCCATCTCGGCGGTGATGCGCGCATCCAGCTCGAGGCGCTGCAGACCGGAGGTGGCGAGAATGATGGCATCGAACTCACCCGCATCCAGCTTGCCGAGACGCGTCTGGACATTGCCACGCAGACTCAGCACTTCCAGGTCCGGGCGTGCCGCCTTGGCCTGCAGGCCACGACGCAGGCTGGAGGTGCCCAGGCGCGCGCCCTGCGGCAGGGCATCGAAGTTGGCACAGGTGTTGGACACGAAGGCGTCGGTCGGGGCGTGACGCTCGAGAATCACCGCCAGACCCAGCGACTCCGGGAAGTGCATCGGCACATCCTTCATGGAGTGCACGGCGATATCGGCGCGACCATCGAGCATCGCCTCTTCCAGCTCCTTCACGAACAGCCCCTTGCCGCCGATCTTGGCCAGCGGGGTATCGAGAATCTTGTCACCACGCGTCGACATCGGCACCAGCTCGACGCTCAAGCCAGGATGCAGGGCCTCGAGTCGCGCCTTGACGTGTTCGGCCTGCCACAGGGCGAGCAGGCTCTTGCGGGTCGCGATACGCAGAATCTCACGGCGGGGCACGGCATTCTCCTTGCTGGCGCGCAATGCACGCCATCTGATTCGAATTTGTTGAGCAAACCTGACTGACGAACAGCGCTGCCCTCTGATGACACTTATCATAAAGCCAGTCACCTCAGGGGGAAAATCCGTGGCACGCTTTCCTGCGATCCGCCGGACTGGCCGCGGCCCCTCGCCCACGCGCAGGAGTCTGGTACACTCCAAGGTCAACGATACCGGCTGCGCGACCGTGCACCGGACGCCGAACTCTGGACACGTCACCACAATTCGAGATCCCGATGAGCGAATCTACCAATCAGTCCTGGGGCGGCCGCTTCAGCGAGCCGACCGATGCCTTCGTGGCACGTTTCACCGCCTCCGTCGATTTTGATCAGCGCATGGCGCAGCACGACATCCAGGGCTCCATCGCCCACGCCACCATGCTGGCCGGTGTCGGCGTGCTGAGCGAAGAAGAACGCGACGTCATCATCGCGGGACTGAAGGAAATCAGTGAAGAGATCGCGCGGGGCGAATTCGAGTGGTCCGTGGCACTGGAAGACGTGCACATGAACATCGAGGCACGCCTGACCGCCAAGATCGGCATCACCGGCAAGAAGCTGCACACCGGCCGTTCACGCAACGACCAGGTCGCCACCGACATCCGCCTCTATCTGCGTGACGAGATCGACGCCATCGACGCCGAACTGACGCGTCTGCGCGAAGGCATGCTGGGGCTGGCCGAGCAGGAAGCCGACACCATCATGCCGGGCTTCACTCACCTGCAGAGCGCCCAGCCGGTCACCTTCGGCCACCACCTGCTGGCCTGGCAGGAAATGGTCGCCCGCGACCAGGACCGCCTGCGTGACTGCCGCGTGCGCATGAACGTGCTGCCGCTGGGCGCCGCGGCGCTGGCCGGCACCACCTTCCCCATCGACCGTCACGTCACCAGCGAGCTGCTCGGCTTCGACCGTCCGACCGAGAACAGCCTCGATTCGGTCAGCGATCGTGACTTCGCCATCGAATTCACCAGCTTCGCCAGCCTGCTGATGATGCACCTGTCACGCATGAGCGAAGAGCTGGTGCTGTGGACCAGCGCCCAGTTCGACTTCATCGACCTGCCGGACCGCTTCTGCACCGGCTCCTCCATCATGCCGCAGAAGAAGAACCCGGACGTGCCGGAGCTGGTGCGCGGCAAGACCGGCCGTGTCTATGGCCACCTGATGAGCCTGCTGACCCTGATGAAGTCCCAGCCGCTGGCGTACAACAAGGACAATCAGGAAGACAAGGAGCCGCTGTTCGATACCATCGATACCGTGCGCGGCAGCCTGCGTGCCTTCGCCGACATGATTCCGGCGATCCGCGCCAAGTCCGACAACATGTACGCCTCGGCCAGCAAGGGCTTCGCCACCGCGACCGACCTGGCCGACTACCTGGTGCGCAAGGGTGTCGCCTTCCGTGATGCCCACGAGATCGTCGGCAAGTCCGTCGCCTTCGGCATCGAGCAGCAGCGCGACCTGTCCGAGATGACCCTAGCAGAGCTCCAGCAGTTCTCCGACACCATCGAGCAGGACGTCTTCGACGTGCTGACGCTGGAAGGCTCCGTCGCGGCGCGCAATCACATCGGTGGCACCGCGCCGAACCAGGTTCGCGCTGCCGTGCAGCGTGCGCGTGACGCCCTGGCCTCGCGCGCCTGATCATCCTCTTTCGGGCCTGGTCGCCACCCATGGCAACCGGGCCCGCATCGCTCTATCGCTTGCTGCCAGGAGGCCGCCCGATGCGTCATCTGATGAGCCAGTCCGCCCGTCATACCCTTCGCACCCTCGCGGCGCTGCTGCTGGGTGCTGGCCTGCTGGCCGGCTGCGGCCAGAAAGGCCCGCTTTATCTTCCGGCGGACGCCGATGCCGGTGGTCAGCGTGCCGAAGCTCCCGCGCCGGCAGCTGACGCCTCCGAGACAGAGAGCACCGCCGCTGCCGAGACTTCCGGCAGCGACGCCTGAGCCCCCTTATTCATCTCCGGCGGGTGATGCCCGCCGGCGCGACATCTTGCAGGCCGGATCATGGATCACTTCGTTTATCAGGATGGCGTGCTGCACGCCGAAGACGTCTCGCTCGCCACGCTGGCCGAGCAGTTCGGCACGCCGTGCTACGTCTACAGCCGTGCCACGCTCGAGCGCCACTTCAAGGCCTATCAGGATGCGCTGGGCGACCACCCGCATCTCATCTGCTATGCCGTGAAGGCCAATTCCAACCTGGCGGTGCTCAATGTGCTGGCACGTCTGGGCGCCGGCTTCGACATCGTCTCCGCCGGTGAGCTGGAGCGCGTCATCAAGGCCGGCGGCGACCCCGCCAAGGTGGTGTTCTCCGGCGTCGCCAAGCAGGCCGGCGAGATGGAGCGTGCGCTGGAGCTGGGCATCAAGTGCTTCAACGTCGAGTCGCTGCCGGAGCTTGAGCGCCTCAACGCCGTCGCCGGCCGTCTCGGACGCGTCGCACCTGTGTCGCTGCGCATCAATCCCGACGTCGATGCCGGCACTCACCCGTACATCTCCACTGGCCTCAAGGCCAACAAGTTCGGCATTCCGGTCGAACAGGCGCTGGAGGTCTACGAGATCGCCAACGCCATGGAGCACGTGCAGGTGGTCGGTGCCGACTGCCATATCGGCTCCCAGCTGACCGAGCTGGCGCCCTTCCTCGATTCCCTCGAACGCCTGCTGGTGCTGCTGGATCGCCTGCGGGAACGCGGTATCGTCATCGAGCACCTCGATCTCGGCGGCGGCCTCGGCGTGCCCTACCAGAACGAGACTCCGCCGGAGCCCTTCGCCTACGCCAGCGCCCTGCTGGAGCGTCTGGCCCGCTATGAGCACGGCAGCGAGATGACGCTGCTGTTCGAACCGGGCCGCTCCATCGCCGCCAACGCCGGCGTGCTGCTGACCCGTGTCGAGTACCTCAAGCCCAGTGAAGAGAAGAACTTCGCCATCATCGATGCCGGCATGAATGACCTGATCCGTCCGTCGCTGTACCAGGCGTGGCAGAACATCGTCACCGTCGACACGCGCGAGACGCGCAAGTCCGCCAGCTACGATGTGGTCGGTCCGGTCTGCGAGACCGGTGACTTCCTCGGCAAGGACCGCGAACTGGCCATCGCGCCGGGCGACCTGCTCGCCGTGCGCTCTTCCGGTGCCTACGGCTTCGTGATGGCCTCGAGCTACAACAGCCGCTGCCGTCCTGCCGAGGTGATGGTCGATGGCCCCGAGATGCACCTGGTGCGTCGTCGCGAGCGCCTCGAAGAACTGTGGACCGGTGAGCAACTGCTGCCGGAAGGTGATGCCTGATGCTGGTGAACTTCACCAAGATGCACGGACTGGGCAATGACTTCATGGTCATTGACCTGATCTCGCAGCGCAGCCGCCTGCGCGATGCCGATATCCGCCGTCTGGCGGACCGCAACTTCGGCATCGGCTTCGACCAGCTGCTGGTGGTCGAGCCGCCCCGCGACCCGGACATGGACTTCCGCTATCGCATCTACAATGCCGATGGCAGTGAAGTCGAGAACTGCGGCAACGGGGCGCGCTGCTTCGCGCGCTTCGTGCGTGAACAGCGCCTGACCACCAAGCGCGAGATTCGCGTCGAGACGGCCGGCGGCCCGCTGACCCTGGTCGTCGCCGAGGATGGCCGTGTGCGCGTCGACATGGGCGCGCCGCGCTTCGCCCCCGCCGCGCTGCCCTTCGAGGCCGAGGCCGACCTGCCGGTGCACACCCTGGACGTCGACGGCGAGACGCTGGAAATCGGCGTCGTCTCGATGGGCAACCCCCACGCGGTGCTGCTGGTCGACAGTGTCGAACAGGCCCCGGTGCTGACGCTGGGTCCGCGGATCGAGGCGCATCCGCGCTTCGCCAAGCGCGTCAATGCCGGCTTCCTCGAGGTCGTCTCGCCGCATGAAGCGCGCCTGCGTGTCTTCGAGCGCGGCGTCGGCGAGACGCTGGCCTGTGGCACCGGCGCCTGTGCGGCGGTCGCGTCCGGCATTCGCCGTGGCCTGCTGGCAAGCCCGGTCAATGTCACGCTGCCCGGCGGTACCCTGAGCATCGAATGGGGTGGCGACGGCCAGCCGGTATTCATGACCGGCCCCGCCGAGACCGTCTTCGAAGGCCGCATCATCCTGTAGATCGCCAGCCCCAGCCGAGGGACGCTGCCGGAAACATGGCCGACGGCGTCCCGCTGCCAACCGTCCGCAAGGAGTCCCACATGGCCGAGTCACCCGTGTCACGTCGCCCGCGCACGCTGGACCCGGATCGGGTCGCCGAATGGCTGGCCACGCATCCCGATTTCTTCGAGGGGCGTGAAGGGTTGCTGCAACGCATGCGGGTGCCACACCCGGAAGCGCGCGGCGGCAGCATCTCGTTGCTGGAGCGGCTGGTACATGACCTGCGCGGGCGTACCGATCAGGCAGAAGAGCGCCTCGAGGAGTTGTTGACCGCCGCGCGCGACAACGAGAGTCGCTATCAGCGTCTGCGTCAGCTGGTGCTGGATCTGCTCGATGCCGAGTCCGATGATGCGCTGGCCGAAACGCTGGCCACGCGTCTCAGCGAGCTGTTCGACATCGCGGCCGTCTGTCTGTGGCAGCGCGACGCCGGTGCCTCGGCACAGCCACCGCGCCAGGCACTCGACGATGCGCGCGGCGAGCAGTTCGAGCGTCTGCTCGAGGGGCGCGCCAGCCGCTGCCTGGCCATGCCGCGCACGCGCTGGGAAGCCCTGCTGCCCGACCATCAGTGGCCACTCGGCGCCGACTGCGCAGACCTCGTCGATGCCAGCCAGGCCGATGCCACGCGCGGCTCCGCCGTCATCGTGCGCCTGACCCGTGGCGAGTGCCTGGGCTATCTGGTGGTGGCGAGTGCCGATGCCGAGCAGTTCCGTGCCGGACTCGACACCCTGTTTCCCGAATACCTCGGCGACGTGCTGGCCCGCTGCCTGGGCCGCGATGTCCCGGGCCAGGCGCCACTGCGCTCCTCGAGCCGTGACGACCAGGCCAGCCGATGAGTCGCCTCGAGTCGGTCCGCGGCGCCTCAGCGAACAGCGCCGAGCGTGTTGCCGCCGAGCAGGGGCTGTCCGCGACCTGTCGGGAATTTCTGGCCGAGCTTGCCCTCGACAGCAGCCACGCGACCGTCAGCGCCTACGCGCGCGATCTGCAGGCGTTGACCACCTTCATGCTGCGTCCAGCGGCGGACAGCAGCGCCGCTGGGGCAAAGGATGCGCCGCCCCTGCCGCAGGATTGGCAGGCGCTGGACGTGCCGACGCTCAGGCGTTTTCTGGGTGCCGAGCGCAGTCGTGGCCTCGCGCCGCGCTCATTGGCGCGGCGGCGCGCGGCGATCAGTCGCTTCTGTGGCTGGCTGGTCGAGCAGGAGGTGCTGCCACACAACCCGGCGGGGCTGGTCCAGACACCACGCCTGCCGGACCACCTGCCACGCCCAGTGGATATCGACAGCCTGGCGCGCTTTCTCGACTGCCCACATGACGGCACGCCGCTGGCGATCCGCGATCAGGCAATGCTGGAACTGCTCTACGGCGCAGGCTTGCGTCTCTCGGAGCTGGTCAGCCTCGACCTCGACATGCTGGAAACCCGCCGCCTGCGCGTACGCGGCAAGGGCGACAAGCCCCGCCAGCTGCCGATCGGCTCACGCGCCCGCCAGGCGCTGGATGCCTGGCTGATGGTGCGTGGCCAGCTCGCCGCTCGGAACGAGCCGGCATTGTTCGTCGGCCAGCAGGGGCGTCGCCTCGGTCAGCGTGGCGTGCAGCTCAGGCTGGTGACGCAGGCGAAAGAACGCGGCCTGCCCGAGCATCTGCACCCGCACCGCCTGCGCCACTCCTTCGCCAGTCATCTGCTCGAATCCAGCGGCGACCTGCGCGCCGTGCAGGAACTGCTGGGGCACGCTCACCTCTCGACCACCCAGGTCTACACGCGCCTCGACTGGCAGCAACTGGCCAGCGCCTATGATCAGGCGCACCCTCGCGCCCGCCGCCAGCGCGGATCAGCGACGGCAACGTCAGACACCGACGCCACCTCCCCTATTGATGCCCCACTCAAGGATGACACCCCGTGACGCCTGCCAATGCGCCTCGCCTGACGGCCTTGACCTTCGATCTCGATGACACCCTGTGGGCCAATCGCGCGGTGATGGAGCGCGCCGAGGCCGAGCATTACGCCTGGCTGGATGGCGAGATCGGGCATGCCAACGATTTCCCCCTCGAGGAATACACTCGTCGCCGCATGGCGCTGGGGCTGGAGCATCCGCTGCGCCGCGGTGATTTCACCTGGCTGCGCCGCGAGGCCATGCACGCCATGCTGCGCGATGCCGGCCATGATGATGAGCAGGCGGGCCACTGGTCGCGCGCCGCCATCGAGCGCTTCCTGGCGCTGCGCCACGAATTGACGCCCTTCCCGGAAGCCAGCGAGCTGCTCGACTCCCTCGCCCGCGATTACCGCCTTGGTGCCATTACCAATGGCAATGTCGACCTGGCTCGCCTCGCGCTGGATCATCATTTCGAGTTCAGCATCGCCGCCGGCGAATGGCTGGCGCCCAAGCCGGATGCGCGCCCCTTCCTCGCCGCCATGGCGCGCCTGGGCAGCCGCCCCTCCACCACCCTGCATGTCGGTGACTCATGGAAGGAAGATGCCTTGCCTGCCGCGCGCCTGGGCATGCAGGCCGCCTGGATCGACGTCAAGGGCCAGGGCGCGCCGGGCCCCGTCCCGGCAGGCGTACATGTCATCTCGCATGTCCGCGAACTGCCGGCGCTGATTGCACGCCTGAATGACTGAGTGACGGAATGAGTGAGTGACGGTGCAAGTGGCGGAATGACTGAGTGTCGGAATGACTGAGCAACCGACGGCTGAGGCTCAAGGTGTGGCGCGCCTGATGCGCCTGGTGTGCCCAATAGCTGAGTGAATTAAAACTTGTACGAAAATGACGCCTCTACCATATTTCATGTACAAGTTTCTCGGCGTCGTCGATATTGAACCCTGCCTGGGGTTCCTGAGTCTGCGCTGGGAGATGCCTGCCACCTCGACCTCAACAGGAGAGGCCAGCATGAGCACCCACTCACTCCCGCGCTACCGTGTGTCACCTTCCTCTCCCCAGAGGCCGCCCCTGCATGGTGAAGGCGAGCAGCGCGCGCCGATCATGACGCCCTCGCGTCAGACCAGCCGCGCCCTACTGAAAGGCGTCGCCATCGTGCTGGCATCCGCGTTACTGGTCATCGTGGCGGTCTACAGTGGGCGTGCCAGCCTCGCGACGCTGCAATCCGGTGTGCAGGAAGCGCCGGCGGCCTCACCACAGGAGGCCATGCGCAGCCTGCTCGTCCCCAGCGAGACCGTGACGATGCCGGAAGTCGTCGAGCCCGCGGCAAAGGTCCCGCATATTCTCTCGGCGCCCAGGGAGACGAGCTCTTTGACCCGCCTTGACCCCATCAGCAGCGCGCCGCGCAGCCTGTTCATGTGATTGGCCCTTGGGGAAGCGCAAAAGCGCAGATGTGAGTGACAGCGTGCCTGTTGTAACGCAAACGGCCACCCCGAGGGGTGGCCGTTTCGTCATGCAAGGTCGCGTGGTTCGAGGCTTCGCCCCAAATCGTCTTACACCTTCAGTCAGTCGTCGAAGGGGTCCTGCGGTGCCTCATCGCCTGCCATCTCTTCCACGCCGTCCATCACCGACGGGTCCGCCAGCCACTCGTCGAGCTTGGCATGCACCTGCTCGACACCAGAGTACTTCAGCGACGAGAACAGCTGCACGGTGACCAGGTCTTCCCACTCCTTGAGCGCGTGACGCACTTTCTGCAGGCTTGCTGCAGCAGGGCCGCGCTTCAGCTTGTCCGCCTTGGTCAGCAGGATATGCACCGGCATCTTGGCCTCATCGGCCCAACCCAGCATCATCTGGTCGAATTCGGACAGCGGATGGCGCACATCCATCAGCAGCACCAGGCCCCGCAGCGACTGGCGGTTGCGCAGGTAGTTGGACAGATGGGACTGCCACTCGCGCTTCACCTTGTCCGGCACCTTGGCATAGCCATAGCCGGGCAGGTCGACCAGATGGCGGCCCGTTTCACCGATGGTGAAATAGTTGATCAGCTGGGTGCGGCCGGGGGTCTTGGAGGTACGGGCCAACGCCTTCTGCGAAGTCAGCGCATTGATGGCGCTGGACTTGCCGGCATTGGAGCGACCCGCGAAGGCCACTTCGGCACCCACGTCCGTCGGGCACTGGGCCAGAGTCGCGGCACTGATCAGGAAGCGCGCCTGACGATAATGGAGCTTGGGGGTCGAAGGAGCTGATTCGGCCATGGGAGTTCTGAATACCTGTTGAAGGCGGACGTCTCGCCCGCGCGACATCACGAGAGAGCAGAAGAAACGACCGGTGTAACGAAAAGAGTGCCGCATGCCCTGCCATCGGCGCTGCAACTTGCCGACGACAGCGGGAAGATGCTCTGGATTACTGCGATGACACGACTGGCGACAGGCACGCTCACGCGCCCTGAGGGGATTCGCTATACTGCCTGCAAGGTCAGCATGGCGATCATGAGGCCTAGTGTACCACCCTGCTCTCACGGGCTGCGAGAGTGGGGTGCACTTCTCACCGCGCGCAGTACGGCGCGGGCACCGGGGAAATGACAGAGGCCACCATCCACGCCGGATGATACAAGCCCCGAACGGGCCTCTTCGTGAAACAGGGACCAGTGAAATGGATGAGCTGATGAGACCAAGGCAGACCCCCGTGCGCCCCTTGCGCCTGCTGCTGGCACTTGCTGCCACTATGTTGGCCGCCACCTTGCCGACGGGGGCCGCCGCCGAGTCGCTGGTCGGCGATGCCGCGGCAGGCAAGGCCAAGGCTGCCGTCTGTGCTGCCTGTCATGGTGCCCAGGGCATCTCGCCGACGCCGGCCTTCCCCCATCTTGCTGGCCAGCAGGCCCACTACCTGCGCAAGCAGACGGCCGACATCCGGGATGGCCGCCGCTCGGTGCCGCAGATGGCCGGTATCGCCGACAACCTGAGCGATCAGGATATCGCCGATATCGCGGCCCATTACGCCGCGCAGCCCGCCAATCGCGGCCAGGCCGAGCCAGAGGCGGCCCGTGCAGGCGAGGTGCTGTATCGGGCCGGCTCGCTCGAGCGCGGCATCGCGGCCTGCACAGCCTGTCATGGTCCGCGTGGTGAAGGCATCGACTCGGCAGGCTACCCGGCGCTGGCCGGACAATTCCCCGCCTATACCGTGACGGCGCTCAAGGCCTTCCGCGACGGCAGCCGCGACAACGACCCGAACGCCATCATGAGCAGCATCGCCGCGCGCATGAGTGACAGCGACATGCAGCAGGTGGCCGAATATCTCCACGGCCTGCGCTGAGGCATCCGTTCAGCCGGGTATCGCGTATGACTGACTTGATGACGACCGCCACCAGCACGCCGTTCACGGGGCGTGTTCGAGCGACGCCTTGTACGGCGCGTGATCGAACGGCGTTCATCCAACGGTCAACCTTGTCACGCTAGGCTGGCCAGACAGTGATCCGCCGTGTCCCGCCCGGCAGTCTCGACAGCAGTGGTGGCTGACACGCATACTCGATGCATCACTAATGTTGCCGGGTATCATGCCCGGGCATGCCTCAATCCGATGGAGATGTTCCATGAAGTGGAAACCCCTACTGACTCTGGTGGCGGGCCTTGGCCTGTCAGCAAGCGTGTTCGCCGCTGAAGCTGGCAAGGACTACCAGGTACTCGACGAGCCGGTGAAGACCGACGCGCCGGCGGGCAATGTCGAAGTGGTCGAAGCGTTCTGGTATGGCTGCCCGCACTGCTACAAGCTGGAATCCAGTCTCGAGCCGTGGGTCGACGAGCTGCCGAGTGACGTGACCTTCAACCGTCTGCCGGCCACCATGGGGCAGGACTGGGTCAAGCACGCCTATGCCTTCTATGCCGCCAAGGACCTGGGCATCCTCGACGAGACCCACAAGGCCTTCTTCGATGCCATCCATCAGGACCACCAGCGCCTGACCGACCCGGATGATATCGCCAAGTTCTACAGCGACTACGGCGTCAGCGAAGAAGACGCCAAGAAGTCGCTGACCTCCTTCGGCGTGAAGAGCCAGGTCAATCAGGCCCACGCCCAGATGCGCGCCTACAAGATCATGGGCGTACCGGCACTGATCGTGGATGGCCGCTATGTCATCTCGCCGAGCACGGCAGGCTCACTGCAGAACATGCTCAAGATCACCGACGAGCTGGTCGAGCAGGTGCGTGAAGAGAAAGCCGGCAGCAAGGACGCCGCTTGATGGCAGCGGCTGCTGACCCAGTGGCCGCCAGCGCCGCGGGAAGTGCCGGACTCGACGAGACGGCACCTCCCCTGCGTCTGCTGACCTTCAACATGCAGGTCGGTATCCATACCGCGGCGTGGCATCACTACGTCACCCGCGGTTGGCAGCATGTGCTGCCACACCCGATGCGCCGCAAGCGTCTGGAGCTGATCGCCGCCGCCATCACGCCCTACGATATCGTCGGGCTGCAGGAAGTCGACGGTGGCAGTTTCCGCTCCGGCAACGTCAATCAGGTCGATTCACTGGCCGAGACGGCCGAATTCCCGCATCGCTATCAGCAGCTCAATCGCAACCTGGGCCGCCTGGCTCAGCACAGCAACGGCCTGCTGTCGCGCCTGCCGATCAGCCATCTCGAAGAGCACAGCCTGCCCGGCACGCTGCCGGGACGCGGGGCCATTCATGCCCGCTTCGGCGAGGGCGAACACGCCCTGCATGTCTTCGTGACCCACCTGGCACTCGGTGCCCGTATCCAGCATCGTCAGCTGCAATACCTCGGCGAGCTGATCGCGCCCCTCAAGCATGTCATCGTGATGGGCGACCTCAATTGCACGCTGGCCCAGCTTCGTCAGCACAAGGCGTTCAGCGAGGCACTCGACTCCCGCCCCAGCAAGGCCATCAACAGCTACCCGGCCTGGCAGCCACGCCGTGGACTCGACCATATCCTGGTCTCCTCGACGCTGCGCTTGAGCCACCCGACCACGCTGTCGCACCTGTTCTCCGACCATCTGCCGCTTGCGGTAGAAGTCCATCTGCCAGCCGCATGCCGCAAGGCGATCGGGCTCGCCTGACGCCTGTCTCTCTTGCATAGGCATCTCTGACGCCTTCCCCTCGGATATCGATCCCCCGGATATCGCCCCTCTACTGCCTGGCTTTCCCGCCTGGCTTTCCCGACTGACTTTCCAGACCCAGGCTTCCCTCAGCTACGGCTTGCCGGTAGCTGTCTGCGCATTGGTGCTCACCCCTGCCGCCGCGTCTGCGGCGCATCGCTTGCGGGCTGCTTGATGCGCATAACGCGATCTGCCGCGCCCTTACTTGCCCGTTTCCTTGCCTGCCTGCCGGTATTTCTTCGCCTATCTCACTGTAAGCAAAGACAAAAACCGCCTGTCAGACCAATGATCCATTTGTTGTTGCGGCGCCGCTCGCTACTCTTTGTCTGCCAATGACGTGGATTAATCGTTGACTTAGCGATGACTGATGGCATACCGCATCCGAGCGACATCACTTACAGGGACGAAGCGTGGAATAGCGTTGTTCAAAGCGACGCCATCACGGCTTGCTGGACACCGCGACTGACCACAACATGAGCAACATCTGAATTGGCGACCTTGCCAGCAATCGCTTGCAACACAACTGCTTGCAACACAACTGCTTGCAACACAAGCGCTTGGCAAAGACACAGCAGACGCTGTCGGCAAAGCAACAACAACACCAACAATCATCACCTGCTACCCGCAGGCCAAGGGGATTCCATGTCTGCCACTGCCTCTACTCCCGGCTGGCTCACAGGGCTCGACCGCATGACCGAGGGGCTGGGACGCTGCGTGTCCTGGCTGGTCGTCATCATGATGCTGGTCGAATTCACCATCGTGATGCTGCGCTACGCCTTCAACATCAACAGCATCCCCATGCAGGAATCCGTGATGTACATGCACGCGGCCGTCTTCCTGCTCGCCGCCAGCTACACGCTCAAGCACGACGGCCATGTGCGGGTGGATATCTTCTATCAGCGCATGTCGCACCGCGGGAAGTCGTGGGTCGATCTCGGCGGCACCCTGTTCCTGCTGTTCCCGGTGATGACCTTCATCCTGCTCTCCAGCCTCGGTTACGTGGGCGATTCCTGGGGCATCAAGGAAGCCTCGCCCGAATCCGGCGGCCTGCCGGGCGTCTACCTGCTCAAGACCCTGATTCCGGCCATCGCCATCCTGATGATGCTGCAAGGCGTGGCGGAAGCCGGCCGCCATCTGCTGTTCCTGATGGGCCGCCTGCCCTCTCCGCATGCGAGCGATGACACCCCTGACCACGATGAGGAGCTGGTGTAATGCTCGAGATCATGCCACTGCTGCTGTTCGTGTGTATCTGTATCGTCTTGATGCTGGGCTATCCGGTGGCGCTGTCACTGGCCGGTACCGCGCTTGCCTTCGCCGGACTCGGCATGGGGCTGGATGCGCTGGGCATTACCCAGGGCGTATTCGATGCCAGCTTCCTGTCCGCGATGCCCAATCGCCTCTACGGCACCATGACCAACCAGACCCTGCTGGCCGTACCATTGTTCGTGTTGATGGGCGTGCTGCTGGAGAAGTCCAAGGTCGCCGAGACGCTGCTCGACGCCATGGCGCTGATGTTCGGCTCGCTGCGTGGCGGGCTGGGGATATCCGTGACCATCGTCGGCATGCTGCTGGCCGCCTCCACCGGTATCGTCGGCGCGACCGTCGTCACCATGGGCCTGCTGTCACTGCCGACCATGCTCAAGCGCGGTTATGACCCGTCACTGGCCACCGGTGCCATCTGTGCCACCGGCACCCTGGGGCAGATCATCCCGCCGTCCATCGCGCTGGTCCTGCTGGGCGACGTGCTGTCTTCCGCCTATCAGCAGGCGCAACTGTCGATGGGCATCTGGAGCCCGAAGACCGTCTCGGTGGGTGACCTGTTCATCGGCGCGCTGATTCCGGGCCTGATCCTGGTGCTCGCCTATATCGTCTACATCGCCATGGTCGCCTGGCTGAAGCCGGAGAAGGCGCCGGCCGTCGATCGTGATGCGCTGATGGAAGAGCTGGGGCATACCGGCAGCATCTTCTGGCTGCTGATGAAGGGCCTGGTGCCGCCGATCGTGCTGATCGTCTGTGTGCTCGGCTCGATTCTCGGCGGTCTCGCGACCCCGACCGAAGCCTCTGCCGTGGGTGCCTTCGGCGCCCTGATGCTGGCCCTCGCCAATCGCAAGCTGAGCCTGAAGACCCTGACGGAAGTGGTGCGCTCCACCACCAACGTCACCTCGATGGTGTTCCTGATCCTGATCGGTGCCGCGCTGTTCTCGCTGGTGTTCCGCGGCTTCGGCGGCGAAGAGGTCGTCACCGAGATCTTCGAGAACATGCCCGGCGGCGTCATCGGTGCCACCCTGGTGGTGATGCTGGTGATCTTCCTGCTCGGCTTCATCCTCGACTTCATCGAGATCACCTTCGTGGTGGTGCCGATCGTCGGTCCGGTGCTGCTGGCCATGGGCCTCGACCCGATCTGGCTGGGCATCATGATCGCCATCAACCTGCAGACCTCCTTCCTGACGCCGCCCTTCGGGTTCGCGCTGTTCTACCTGCGCGGCGTGGCGCCCAAGGAAGTCAGCACCAGCCAGATCTACAAGGGTGTCGTGCCGTTCATCCTGATCCAGCTGTGCATGCTGGGCGCCTTGGCCGCCTTCCCGGGGCTGGCGACCTGGCTGCCGGCCCAGTTCTAGGCCACGACTGACGAGACAGCACAAGGACAGAGCACGGACAGAACAAAGACAGAGCAGCAACTGAATTGGCGGGGCCTGCCCCGCCAGCTGATGGGAGAGCCGCCAGTCGGCTCATGCAGATGCACGGGAGCCGTTCGCGGCCCACCTCTTGCCCAGCACCAGTTCATGACCGGTGCACAACAACAATCGGGCACTTCAAGGAGCATGCCATGCAACTCAACAAACTCGCCTTCGGCATCGCCGTCGGCACCATGACCGCCATGGGTACCCTGCCGGCCGTCGCCAATGCCGCCGATACCTTCAGCTGGAAGATGGTCACCTCGTGGCCGAAGAACTTCCCGGGGGTGGGCCAGGGGCCGGAACGCCTCGCACGTCTGGTCGATGAGATGTCCGACGGCCGTCTCAAGATCAAGGTCTATGGCGCAGGCCAGCTGGTCCCGGGCTTCGAGGTCCTCGACTCCGTATCTTCCGGTACCGCGCAGATCGGTCACTCGGCTTCCTACTACTGGAAAGGCAAGGCGCCGGAAGCCCAGTTCTTCGCCGCCGTGCCCTTCGGCATGACCGCGCAGGAAATGAACGCCTGGCTGCATTACGGCGGCGGTCTGGAGCTGTGGAACGAGGTCTACGACAAGTTCGGCGTCGAAGTCATGGCGGGCGGCGCCTCGGGCGTGCAGATGGGCGGCTGGTTCAACAAGGAGATCAACTCGGTCGCCGACCTCGATGGCCTGAAGATGCGTATCCCGGGTCTGGGTGGCGATGTCATGCAGCAGATGGGCGTGGCGACGGTCAGCATGCCCGGCGGCGAGATCTTCACCTCGCTGCAGTCCGGGGCCATCGATGCCACCGAGTGGATCGGTCCGTACAACGACCTGGCCTTCGGTCTCTATCAGGCTGCCAAGTATTACTACTATCCGGGCTGGCACGAGCCGACCGTCACCTTCGAGGCCATCGTCAATGACGACGCCATGGCCGAGCTGCCCAAGGACCTGCAGGCCATCCTGCGTTCCGCGGTACGTGACGTGAACCAGGACATGCTCGACGAGTACACCGCGCGCAACAACGACGCCCTCGAGACGCTGCTCAACGAGCACAAGGTCGAGCTGCGCCGCTACCCACAGGACGTGCTCGACAAGGCACGTGAGCTGTCCGGCGAAGTGGTCAAGAAACTCGGCGACTCCAACGATCTGGCCGGCCGCATCTACGAGTCCTACACCACCTTCGAAGGCAAGGTCGAGAAGTGGCATGAGGTCTCTGAGCAGGCCTACCTGAACGCACGCAACCCGGAAGGCGTGCAGTAAGACTGCGTTACCTGCGCCGCGCTCCCGCGAGACGGCGCAGCCCCGTCATCCAATGCTTGCAGCCGCCCCCTCGGGGGCGGCTTTTTTGGGCCTGCGCGATCAGCTCTCGAGCAGGAAGGTCACCGGCCCGTCATTGAGCAGCGAGACCTGCATGTTGGCACCGAAGCGTCCGGTCTCGATTCCCACCCCGAGTTCTCGCCCGCGCTCACGCGCCTTGTCGACCAGATAGGTGAACAGCCGCTCGCCCTCCGCCGGTGGCGCCGCCGAGGAGAAGCTGGGGCGCATGCCGCTGCCGGTATCCGCCGCCAGCGTGAACTGCGAGACCAGCAGCAGACTGCCGCCCGCCTGCTGGACGTTGAGGTTCATCTTGTCGTTCTCGTCAGCGAAGACCCGGTAATGCAGCAGCTTGTGCAGCAGCTTGTCGGCACGCGCCTCATCATCGCCCTTCTCGACGCCCACCAGTACCAGCAGACCGCCCTCGATGGCGCCGACGCTCTCGTCCTCGACCACGACTTCCGCCCGTGTGACGCGCTGGATCAATGCTCGCATGCCGCTTGCTCCTTCAAGAGATGGGTGATGATTCATGACATTTCGTGTTCGGGAGCATACCAGACGCGAACGCCCCGCAGACTGAGCCTGCGGGGCGCGACAGGTGCTACTTGAGTGGGCGAGCTGCTAGTTGGCGAGCTTCTAGTTGACGAGCTGCTAGTTGGCGAGGCTGGGCAGGAACAGCGCGATCTGCGGGAACAGCATCAGCAGCACCGTCGCCAGCAACAGCAGGGCAATGAAGGGCGGCGTCCCCCGGATGACCTCCATGTACGGTTTTCGGAACACCGCCACCGCCGTGAAGATGTCGCAGCCGAAGGGCGGGGTCGCCGAACCTATCGCCGCCTGCAGGGTGACCAGGGTGCCGACCAGCACCGGGTCCAGTCCGGCGGCATCGACTGCCGGCGCAAACACCGGCGCCAGAATCAGGATCACCACGATGGGGTCCACGAACATGCAGCCGACGAAGTAGGCCGCCGCGATCACTGCCAAGAGCGCCAGCGCATGCTCCGACAGGTAGGGGATGTAGCCGCCGAGGATGGCATCCGGAATCTTGGCGAAGGAGATCATCCACGAGAAGCCCGCACCCGCCGCCACCAGGATGAACACCACCGCGGTGATCAGCCCCGTGGAGAAGGCCACACTGGGCAGGTCCTTCAGGGTCACGCCGCGATAGATCAGCATCTCGAGAATCAGCGCGTAGATCACCGAGACCGTGGCGGCCTCCGTCGGCGAGAACATGCCCGAGTAGATGCCGCCGATGATGATCACCGGGAAGCCCGCCGGCAGGCTGGCGCGCTTCAAGGCCTTGAGGCGTGCGGGCCAGTCCGCCTTGGGCTGCGGGGCGATGCCCAGCTTCCACGACTTCCACATGCAGTAGAGCGAGAACAGCACCAGGATCATCAGCCCCGGGCCGATACCGGCGATGAACAGGTCACCCACCGAGGTACCGGTCGCCACGCCGTAGATGATCATGCCGATGGAGGGCGGAATCAGCAGCGCGATATCGGAGGCATTGATGATCAACGCGATGGTGAACTTGTCACTGTAACCGGCTTCCAGCAGCCGCGGGCGCAGCGGGCGCCCCATCGCCACCACCGTGGCCTGGGTGGAGCCGGACACCGCGCCGAACAGGGTGCAACCCAGCGCGGTGGTCACCGGCAGGCCACCGCGCCAGTGGCCGACGAAGCGCTCGACCAGATCCAGCAGGCGCTGGGCAGTGGAGCCCTTGAGCATGATATCGGCCGCCAGAATGAACATCGGCACCGCCGTCAGTACCACCGGCTGCAGGCCACCGATCATCTGCTGGATCACCAGCTCCGGCTTGAGGAAGGGAAAATCGCTGAACAACAAGAAAAAGGTGCCGACACTCAATGGCACCATCATGGGTACCCCAAGCAACAGCAGCCCCACCATCACGAGCAGAATCCACATCGCAGCTTCCGTCCCTGGGTCAATGAAGTGTGATCAATCGTCTATCGAGGCATCGAGAAGACATTCCAGACGCAGTGGCTAGAGCGCGCCGCTGCCGTCGACTTCCTCGTTCTCGTCCATCTCCGCCGTACGCCATGACAACCAGGCGCCCTGCGCCAGCAGGTTGCGCAGGATCGCCATCAGGTACTGGAGAGCCCCGAGCGCCAGTCCCAGCGGGACCACGGCATAGAGCGCCGCCAGCGACCAGCGCAGCGACGGCGTGACACGCCCGGACTTGGCCAGGCTCTGCAGGTAATCCACCGCCAGCCAGGCGAGGTAGGCCAGCAAGGCACAGGTGATGACCTGTCCAGCGATCAGCAGCACCTTGCGCAACCACGGCGGCATGAAGTCCAGCAGCGCCGTCACGCGGATATGACGCCCGGCGCGCGCGCCGTAACTGATGCCGAGGAAGGTCAGCCACAGCTGCAGGATCTGCATCAGCTCTTCGGTGAACGGCAGGCTGTAGTTGAAGACGTTGCGCCCGATGACGTTGGCGATGCTGGCCGTCGCCATGCCCAGCACGCACAGGGCGATCAACCAGCGCTCGACATGCGCCAGGCCCTGGTCACCACGTTCGAACCAGGCGGCCAGACGGCGCAGCGGCGCAGGCAGATGTGCGAGGGGGTCCTGAGCGCCATTCGTCTCGGCCGGGGCGGGGCGGGTCTCGTCAGCGGAGGGAGACTTGGAGGGGGGCGAGTTCATGAAGCGGCTTCCTGTTGATGTGGCATCCTGCCAGATAGGCTTTCTACCAGACGTCATGAGCGCAGTGGTTTGCGCCAGACAGCCTGCATTTGCCAGTACGATCCATTGAAATTTTCCGCGGCGCCGCCGTGGTTTTCACTTTGGCTACTCTTGTTCTAGCTTTATTAGCGGCGCTTGAAATCAGTATGCGGCCAACGCGCGCATGTCGGTCTGGCGAGCGACGAGCAGATCCTCAAGCACCAGAGCTCGAGTACCAGAGCCTCATGCGCACAGGCTCAGCTTATTCATAATAAATTCTAATCATACTATCCAATTTGGTAATTTTTTTATTATATTAAGAATGGCAATATTATCTAAATGATGCAAGTTGCACGCCGGGTATGCCCAGAGCCGCCCGACGCTGATGGAAATCACACAAGGAGAACAAGATGACGATGCAATGGAACCCGTCACCCGAGCAGAATCGCGAGACGTCCAGGACTCCTGTTCCCCTTTCTCGTCTCGCCGCGTTCATCAAGGGAGGCGCCCTCGCGTCCGGGCTGGGCATGGCGGCGCTGGCCTCCGCGGGCGTGCAGGCGGACACCTGGCGTTTCGCGCTGGAGGAGGTCTCCGGCAGCGTGCAGGATGCCTACGCCCAGGAATTCAAGAAGCGCATCGAAGAGGCTTCCGGTGGTGACATCGATGTCGAGATCTACCCCTACGGTGCACTGGGTACCTCCTCACAGCTCACCGAACTGGTGCAGAGCGATGCCATCCAGCTGACCTTTGCCTCACCGGGTCACCTGGCCTCGGTGATTCCGGAGTCGGGCGTCTTCACGCTGCACTTCCTGTTCTCCGACGACAATGCCGTCAATGAAGAGGTACTCGGCAACTCCAAGGCCATCGACATGCTGTCCGAGGCCTACACCGAGCAGAATCTCCAGCTGCTGGGCGTGATTCCGGAAGGCTGGATGGTGTGGACCGGCAACCGTGACATCAAGACACCCGAGGACATGGAAGGCTTCAAGATCCGCACCATGACCTCGCCGATTCTGGTCGAGAGCTATCGCGGCTACGGTGCCAACCCGACGCCGATGCCCTATTCCGAGGTCTACTCCGGCCTGCAGCTGGGCCAGATCGACGGCCAGGTGAACCCGGTGTTCGCCATCCAGGAAATGAGCTTCTACGAAGTTCAGGACTACATGATCCAGGCCAAGCAGGCGCAGTTCATCACCACGCTGGTGGCCTCCAGTGACTTCTATTCCGGACTGGATGACGAGCAGCAGCAGATGCTCGACAAGGTCACCAACGAGATGCGTCCGTACATCTTCGAGAAGCAGGAGGAGTACAACGCCGACCGTCTGGAGAAGATCAAGGAAGACAGCGACATCGAGATCATCACGCTGGCCGATGAGCAGCGCGAAGCCTTCCGCCCGGTCGGCGAGAAGGGCTGGGAAGTCTATCGTGAGCAATCCGGTGAGCGCGGTAGCAAGATCCTCGACACCCTGCAGGCCGACATCAAGGCTGCCGAAGGCAAGTAAGCCCAGGCAAGCGCGTCAGCCCCGCCAGGTAGATAGCAAGGATCGAAAGAGTGATGCAAAGTTAGAAAGTTAGAATGTTAGAAAGAGAGAAAGACGAGCATGAAAAAACGCCTCTGCCGGGACTCCCGGCAGGGGCGTTTTTCGTGGTGTCTCGATAGGGGCGCGATAGAGGCGCAAGGCGAGAGCGATACCGCGACAGATGGGCCAGATAGGCTAGAGAGGGGCCAGATGGAGAGTGCGCGCTACTGCCCCAGCAGCTGGGTACGGAAATCCTGCTGGGCCGGCTCGTCGCCAAGCCAGATCGCGAACAGGCCATTGGCCAGCGCCAGTGAATCGCTTTCGAAGATGACCTGCCCGTTCAGCACCAGCGACAGCGTGCCTCTGCCCCCACCGGCGGGCAGCCATTGCAGCGCATAGCGATCCCCTGGCACGACGTCCTGATAGGCACGATTGAAGCGCGTCAATTCAGGCTCGATCGCCGCGAAATCCGCCGCTGACAGGTTCTTGCGCACGCCCTTGGTGGTCGCCTTGGCGAAGTCCTCGGCATCGATGGCATGGAAGTACTCCAGCACCAGACGGCGCGAGACATCCTTGAGCGGCGCCGGGCGCGGGCGACGCGCATCCTGATAATAGGCGCCGACATAGGCGTCCCACAGCAGGTAGGTGAAGAGCCCACTGCCGATCAGCGTCAGCGGCTGGCTGGACTGCGTGGTCACCTGATCCGCGAAGGTCACCCCCTTGATCTCGACGGCGAGCGCCGCCGGGCTGGTGGTGGCAAGCAGCGCCCCCATCACGCCCGCGGCCAGCCAGCGCGGCGCACTCGCCACCGGCAGGCTGACGGCATGACAGGCGGCGTTCAGGCTGCAAGCGGCGCCACGGACAGCTGACACGGACAAGCGATACAGCGGCGATATAGGCATGGCATCTACTCGTTGGCTGGCAGTGATCAAGGGGAGCTTGCGGGGTTCATCACTCCTGCAGACCGGGTTTCACAGGCCGGCTCTCGCTGGCTTACCACAGGGCGTGGAAATGATGCACCGGCCCACGGCCCTTGCCGACGCTGAGCTGGTCGGAGGCGCGCAGCGCGCCCAGCAGCCATTCGCGCGCCTCGACCACCGCCTGCGGCAACGGCAGACCGTTCGCCAGTCGCGCCGTGATGGCGGAAGACATCGAGCAGCCGGTGCCGTGCAGGTTGTCGGTCTCGATACGCGGTGCGCACAGCCATTGCTCGCCGGCATCGCTGACCAGCAGGTCATCGCAGGCCTGCCCCTCAAGCGCACCGCCCTTGATCAACACCGCCTTCGCGCCTCTAGCACGCAGCTCGCGGGCGACCTCGGGCATGTCGGAGCGCCCGATCAGGCGCCGCTCGCCCAGCAGCACCGCAGCTTCATGCAGGTTGGGCGTGATGATGTCGGCCAGCGGCACCAGGTGCTCGGCCACCGATTGGATGGCAGCATCATTGACCAGCGCATCACCACTCTTCGCGACCAGCACCGGGTCGAGCACGACCCAGCGCGGGCGACGCTGCTGAAGGCGGTCGGCGAGCATTTCCACCACCAGCGGATCGGCCACCATGCCGATCTTGGCGGCGCGGATATCGAGATCATCCAGCACGGCGTCCAGCTGTGCGGCGATGAATTCCCGCGAGACCGCCTCCACGCTGCGCACGCCGCAGGTATTCTGCGCCGTCAGCGCCGTGATCACGCTGGCCCCGTAGGCGCCCAGCGCAGAGAATGTCTTGAGGTCCGCCTGAATGCCGGCTCCCCCGGAGGGGTCTGAGCCCGCTATCGTCAGGACGCACGGAATATGCATGCAGGAAGCTCCCGAAATATGGCTTTGACGTGCCAACAGCATACCCGAGCTGAGGAGGGAAGAAAGCCACCCCCAGCGCCCTGCCACCGTGAAAAACAGAAGAAAGTGATATGAATGAAGTGGCCCTACTGTCATTGCCGGCATTGACCTCGCTCGCCGTGATCTCGCTGGCCAGCGCCACCCTGCTGCCCGGCGGATCGGAGGCGGCCTTCGCGGGGCTGTGGTGCCTGGGGCACGCGCCCTGGGCGCTATGGATCGCGGCGACGCTGGGCAACACGCTCGGCAGCCTGATCAACGTCGCCCTGGGGCGTGGCGCCCGCCGTCTGCGCACACGGCGATGGTTTCCGGTCTCGCGGCGCGCATTGGCGCGCGGCACCCTGTGGTATCGCCGCTTCGGCGCCTGGAGCCTGCTGCTGAGCTGGGCCCCGCTGATTGGCGACCCGCTGACGGTGCTGGCGGGGGTCTTCCGGCTGGCGTGGTGGAAAAGCATCGTCCTGATCGTGATCGCCAAGGGCGGACGCTATGCGCTGTTGCTGCTGGCAGCCGACCTGTGGCTGACGCCCTGGTGCCAATGACCGCCGCACGGCTGCTGCTCCTGTTCCTGACCTCACCCTCGTCTTGGTCCCTGCCGCCTCAGTCAGTCGCTTGAATGAGATCGCAGACACGCAAGGCGAGGATGCGTGCTATGCTGACAAGCGCCATGCTGCGCTGCACAATAAAAGCACTTCGATTGCTTTTCACCAGTGCCTCATTGCCTTGATCAGGTGCTTCATTGCCCTTGATATGCACCTCGTCACCCTTTCGCCGCCTCCACGAGCCCACGCCTCCCCCATCACATGGCGTCACGCTCGCGACGGTCCCCCTGACCTCGGGCATTCCTCGGCGGAGTGCTGCACTGCTAGAGAGGAGAAGGTTTCATGCGTGATACATCCTGCGACTTCTGCGCCGATGCGCTCAATATTCTGGTGCTGCAAGGCGGTGGCGCGCTCGGCGCCTACCAGATCGGCATCTTCGAGGCGCTGGCCGAAGCCGGCATCCAGCCCGACTGGGTGGTCGGCACCTCGGTCGGCGCCATCAATGGTGCCCTGATCGCCGGCAATCCGGAGGGCGAGCGCCTCAAGGCCCTCGAGTCATTCTGGTATGGCATCGCCCAACCCGCTGCCAGCATGGGCCCCGCCTTTCATCCGTGGGAGCGCAGTGTCGCGCGCACCTCTGCCATGCTGTGGGGCATTCCGGGCTTCTTCCGCCCGCGCCCACTGTGGACGGTACCGATCTGGCAGAGCTTCTTCGGCGAGCCGCCCAGCCTCTACGACACCGAGCCGCTGGGCGACACGCTCAACCGGCTGGTGGACTTCGAGCGCCTCGATGCCCGCCATCCGGAGAACGTTCGCCTGTCGGTCGGGGCAGTGAATATCGGCAGCGGCGCACTGCGCTACTTCGACTCCTCGCATGAAGCGCTGGACCACCGCCATATTCTGGCCAGCGGCGCCCTGCCACCGGCCTTCCCGCCGGTGTGGGTCGATGGCGAAGCCTATTGGGATGGCGGCCTGTACTCCAATACGCCCGTCAGCTGGGTGCTGTCGGAGCGTCCGCATGGCGAGACGGTGGTCAACTGCTACGTGATCGACCTGTGGAGTGCCGATGGCAAGGTGCCGGAGACATTGCAGGAGGCGCAGCTGCGCGAGAAGGACATCCAGTATTCCAGCCGTGCCGGCGAGCACCTCAATCTGCTGGAAGAGAATCAGGCGCTGCGCATGGGAATCGAGAATCTCGCCGACCATCTGCCGGAGGAGCTGCGCCAGTCGCCGAAGATCCAGCGCATCCTCGCCATGACCCAGCAGCCCTCGATCAACGTGGTGCGTCTGCTGGCCTCGGCGCGCCCGGGCGAGACCTCACTGAAGGATATCGACTTCTCGCGCGCGACCATCGACTCGCGTCGCGACAGTGGCTATCAGGACATGCAGGAAGTGCTGAGCCGCTGCAGCCAGTTTGCGCCGCTGCCGGAGGATATCGGGGTCATCGTGCGCAACTTCACGCGCAACGCCGAGGGCGAGCTGGTCAGCCTGTCGACGCCTGATGCCAGCCCCGTCGACGATGACCAGGCGAGCATCACGGCAGAGGACCTGCCCAGTCAGGCGACCGGCAGCTGAGCAGCGCTGACGACGATTCAGAACGATCTATCCACACCCCATCGCAGCCGTCACGCGCTGGCGGCGCACCAGGCGGGTGTGGATAACCCGGTGTCGGCAAGACGCCACCCGCCGGGTGGCCTCACCCGCGAGGCTGCGCGGCCCCCAGCCGTGAACACTCCTCGCGGGTAAGCTCGCGCCACTCCCCCGGCGCCAGCCCCTCGAGACTCAAGCCCGCCACCGACTCACGGTGCAGCCACACCACGCGATTGCCCAAGCTACGCCACAGTCGCTTGACGTGGTGATGGCGTCCCTCGTGCAGCGTCAGGCGTGCCTGGTTCGCGGTGAGAAACGCAAGCTTTGCCGGCAGTGTCGGGCGCGGATCATGTTCGAGCAGCACCCCCTGGCGAACCTGTGCGATGGCGCTTTCCTGTTCGGCCTCCGTCAGGGGCCGCTCCAGCCCCATGCGATAAAGCTTGGCGGGGCCCTCGAGCCCGGCATCGCTGATGCGCGCCGAGACATCGCCGTCGTTGGTCAGCAGCAGGGCACCAGTCGTCGCACGGTCGAGACGCCCGACATGGTGGATCTCGGCCAGCCAGCCGCTGTCCTCGCCGCGTGCATTCAGCGTGTCACGCAGCACATCGATCACGGTGGGGTGTTCGGGGTCATGACAGGCCGTCACGACCCCGGCGGGCTTGTTGAGCAGGATATGACGCGGACACCGCGCGATCTGCAGGCAGACGGTCGCGTCAGGCGCTGACAGGTGGATGTCATCGAAGGGGCCGACCTCATGCAGCGGGTCGCTGATCGTCGCGCCGTTGACCCGCACGCGCCCCGCCGCCAGCGCCGAGAGCGCATGACGACGGTTGAGCTGTGGCTGACGTGTCAGCCAGCGGTCCAGCCGCATGACCTAGTCCGCCGCCTTGAGCTGGGCTTCCATCTCTTCCAGCGCTTCCTGAGCCTCGAACCATTCGGCTTCGGCCTCATCGAGGCGACTCTTGATCTCGCCTTGGCTGGCCAGCAATTTGGTCAGCTCCGCCTTGCGGTCCGCCTCGTAGAGCGTGGCATCGCCCAGCGCTTCCTCGATCTTGTCCAGCTCGCCCTGCGCCTTGCTCATCTTCTGCTCGGCCTTGTCGCTGACCTTCTTGAGCGGACGCAGCTTCTCGCGCAGTTCAGCCGCCTGACGGCGCGCCTCCTTGCGGTCCGGCGTGCGCGTGCTGTCAGTTCCCGCATCGGCATCCTTCTGGGCGCGCGCTTCCCGCCGCTCGCCCTCGACCCGCGCCTTGAGCCAGGCACGGTAGTCATCCAGGTCACCATCGAAGGGCGTCACGCGACCATCGGCGATGCACCAGAATTCATCGACGCAGGCACGCAGCAGGTGGCGGTCGTGGGAGACCAGAATCACGGTGCCCTCGAAGGTCGCCAGTGCATCGGTGAGCGCCTCGCGCATGTCGAGGTCCAGGTGGTTGGTCGGCTCATCCAGCAGCAGTAGATTGGGCTTCTGCCACGCGATCAGCGACAGCGCCAGACGCGCCTTCTCGCCACCGGAGAACGACTCCACCGTGGCGTAGACCTCATCGCCGTGGAAGCCGAAGCTGCCGAGGAAGGTGCGGATCTCCAGCTCACCCGCCGACGGTGACAGGCGCAGCACATGATTGAAGGGCGTCGAGGACAGGTCGAGCCCGTCCACCTGATGCTGGGCGAAGTAGCCGATGGCCAGATGCTCGCCGGCGGTCCGCTGGCCCTCGACCAGCGCAAGCTCGCCGGTGAGCGCCTTGATCAGCGTCGACTTGCCGGCGCCGTTGGGGCCGAGCAGACCGATGCGCTGTCCCGGCAGCAGCGAGAAGCGCACCCCGGAGAGCTGCGGCGGCTGACCGGGATAGCCGATCACCGCGCGGTCCAGCCCCAGCAGCGGATGCGAGATCTTGTCGGAGCACGGGATGGTGAAGTGGAACGGGGAATCGGCCTTGACCGCCGCCGTCTCTTCCATGCGCTCCAGCATCTTCATGCGACTCTGGGCCTGACGCGCCTTGGTGGCCTTGGCCTTGAAGCGGCGCACGAAATCCTCGATCTCGGCGCGCCGCGCCATGGTCTTCTCGTGCTCGACCTGCTCACGCACCAGACGCTCGGAACGCGTGCGCTCGAAGCGGCTGTAGTTGCCCTTGTAGACCACCAGCTTGCGGCGATCGAAGTGGATGATGTGATCACACACCGCATCGAGGAAGTCGCGGTCGTGGGAGATCAGCAGCAGCGCGCCGGGATAACGCGCCAGCCATTGCTCCAGCCACAGCAACGCATCGAGATCCAGGTGGTTGGTCGGCTCATCCAGCAGCAGCAGGTCAGACGGCGTGAACAGGGTGCGCGCCAGATTGGCACGCATGCGCCAGCCACCCGAGAAGGCCGCCAGCGGCTGACTGAGCTGCGCCTGGCTGAAGCCGAGGCCGACCAGCAGCTGCTCGGCACGTGCCCGCGCGGTGTAGCCATCGAGGGTGTCGAAGTGGGCGTGCAGCTCGGCCTGACGCTGGTGCTCGCCGCTCTCTTCGGCGGCTGCCAGGGCGCGCTCGGTCTCGCGCAGCGCGTGGTCCCCGTCCATGACGTAGTCGACGATCGGACGCTCCAGCGCATCGATTTCCTGCGCCATGTGCGCGACACGCACGCCACCGGCCAGCGATACCGTGCCGCTGTCGGGCGTCAACTCGCCGAGGATCAGGCCGAACAGGCTCGACTTGCCGGCGCCATTGGGGCCGACGATACCGGCCTTGTGACCGGCATGCAGCGTCAGGTCCGCTTCGTCGATCAGCGGTGCTCCGCCGCGTTGCAGGGCGAGCTGGCGCAGTGCAATCATGACAACCTCGATCAGAAAATACGGGGGACGTCGGGCTCCCGTTCACCGCCACCGACACGAGCGCTACGACTCAGCAAGCTGCTGGGCGCGACTCGTGAAGAGACATCATCGGTGACACATGAAGAGACATCATCCGTGATACACGAAGAGGCCGACTTGATGGGCGCATATTCTATCGGATTGTGGGACTACGCGCTGTCTCTGTATGCCCTGCCCGGCGAGGTCGGCTCTGCGGGCAACCCTCAGCCGACGCCGGACATGATGAGTACCTGCCTGCTGCTGCAGGACGAGGCGGGCCTCGATGTCTGCGAGCTGCTGTGGATTCACTGGCTGTCCGCCCACGGCATCGCCCTCGCCGCCTCGCCCACTCGTTTGCTTGAAGACGTGCGCGACTGGCAGGGCTGGATGACCGGCATGTTGCGCGAGCGCCGCCGCCAGCTGAAGCAGGAGCTGACGACGCTGCCCGCCACCCAGGACCCGGCCGCGGTGCAACGCCTGGAACGCCTCTATCAGCAGCTCAAGGCCTGCGAGCTTTCCGCCGAGCAGGAGACCCTCGCCCAGCTGGAAGAGCTGAGCCCTGCGCCGTCGTCAGCCGAAGGCGCGACCGGCCTGCGGGCGCCCTTCGCGCATGTCGCGGACCCGCTGCAGGCCTTTCAGCAATCGCTGGCCCTGCTGAGCGGCAAGACGACGCTCGCCGTGGGGGACCACCCGTCGGCACGTGCCCTGCGCCGCCTGGCACTGGCCCGCGTGCCCGCCGGCGCCTGACAACGCCAGCGAGATGCGGAACTTGTACGCGGCTGGTAGAGTCGGAGTAACACTAGTGCCCGAGGCAGGCCATGCCGCCTCGGTGCCAATTGCGTGTTTCGGGCCCGTCTCAGGCCCATTCCATCCTGAAGGAGTTTTCATGAAACAGCTGGTCAGTGCCGTCGCGCTCGGCGCCCTCCTGGTCACCCCGTTCAGCTTTGCCGCCGATGACAGCCTCGCAGACGAGCAGGCACAGCTCAGCTATGGCATCGGTGCAACTCTGGGCAAGAGCCTCTCCCAGGACATCACCGATCTGGATCTCGACGCCTTCACTCAAGCCGTGCGTGATGTCTACGCCAAGGGCGACATGAAGATGAGCGACCAGGAAATCGCGGATTCGCTTTCCCGCTTCCAGCAGAAGAAGATGGAAGAGCAGAAGAAGATGGTCGAGCAGGAAGCGACCGACAACAAGGCAGAGGGTGACAAGTTCCTCGCCGACAACGCCAAGAAGGACGGCGTGAAGACACTGGATTCCGGCCTGCAGTACAAGGTGCTGGAATCCGGTGACGGCGCGACCCCGTCCGCTGAAGACACCGTCAAGGTGAACTACGAAGGCAAGCTGCTGGACGGCACCGTCTTCGACAGCTCCTACCAGCGTGGCGAGCCGGTCAGCTTCAAGGTCAACCAGGTCATCAAGGGCTGGCAGGAAGCACTGCAGGAAATGAGCGTCGGCGACACCTGGATGCTCTACGTCCCGGCTGAGCTTGCCTACGGCAAGGCTGGCACCGGCGGCCCGATCGGCCCGAACGAGACGCTGACCTTCAAGGTCGAGCTGCTCGACGTGACCAAGGCCGACGCCAAGCAGTAATGGCGGCGTGAGCCTCCCCTGCTGGTAACCGGCAAGCACTGCTGCCGGTAGCAACGAAAGAGCCGCCCATCGGGCGGCTCTTTGCGTTTCTGGCAAGGCCGGATGAGGGCCAGTGGCAAGCTCATCCAAGCGCATGCTGCGCACAGGATAACGGGGCATGCCATCACTACGGCAATGGCTGATGTCCGCTGATTCTCCCCTCCAGAAGGCCCTGTGCGGACGCCGCCAGCCTGTGGATAAATCTGTGGGGAAGCTATTGACCACAGGTTGACAACCGGCCTTTCTGGTGCCTGTCGCGGCAGTGATGCTGGTTGAACGCAAAGCAACCACTGACTTGATATTTTTAGTCGATATCTCGTAACAGTTTGTTTTTATTAGCCTTTATAAATCAGCACTTGACGGCACTGCGTTGCGCGTTCGAGGCGTCATGATTATCCACAAAATTTTCCTTGAGCGCTTGCCAACTTGTGGACAATGTGTATTTCACCTCTGAGAAAGGGCTCAAGACGCGGCGCATTCAGCGGGTGCCACGCAGCGCTCAATCAGCGGTCGCGCTCAGGACGCGCGTCACGCCAGCGCGAACACCGGCCGGCCCCGGCGTGAATGGAATGCGATCGTAGATGCGCCCCTGGGCAGAGACGAGATAGAGCGCGGCACCATGATCGATGGTGTAACCCAGCGCGGAGTCCTGTGCCTCGACACGCCGATAGCTGACGCCATAGCGCCGCGCCACATCGGCGAGTGCCGCCTGACTGCCGGTGATGCCCTGAAAGCGCGGCCCGAAGTGCCCGGTGTATTCGGCCAGCCGGGCAGGGGTGTCGCGCTCGGGGTCCAGCGACACCATCACCGGCACCACACGCGCCGCCGCCCGGGGTGGCAGTTCAGACATCACCTGACGCAGCGCCGCCAGCGTCATCGGGCAGACATCCGGGCATTGGGTATAGCCGAAGTAGAGCGCGACGACCGGCGTGGCCTGCGCGTCTGCGGCCTCGCCCATCGTGACCTCCGCGAGCGTGAAGTCACCCTGCTGTGATTCGAGCTGGATGGGGCCGCCCAGACTGGCCCAGGCCTGCATGCCCGCGACCGGTGCCAGGTCCTGCTGCGCCTGCTGCCAGGCAACACCGGCACCGATCACGGCCGCCAGACCGACGGCGCCCAGCAGCCACCAGCGTCTGGCGACGCCCTTGTCCAGCTGATGGCTTTCTTGTCGACTATTGTCCAGCTGATGGCTCTCTTGTCGGCGAGTGCCTGCCTGCCCGTCCTGTGACTTTCGCTCTGCGCCCATCCCTGCCTCCCGGTGCCTTCATGCCTGAAACGACGTCCCTGCCGGCCGGGCTCAGCGCCAGCGGCTAGCTGCCCTGATACGTCGGGCGGGTATCACTGCGAAACAATTGGTCGACCGAGCTTTCGAGCTGCTCCGCCGTGGTGGCCTGCGGGTGGCTATCGAAATCGAACCAGCTGCCCAGTCGGCCACGCTCGGTGGTGACGATCACCTGCGCACGCCACGCCATGGTCGCGCTGCTGCAGAACCCCAGCTGCCCTTCCCCCTGCCAATGCTGGCGCTCGAGGCTCTGGGCATCGGTGGTGTTCAGCACGCTGCGCTTCACGCCCATGTCCATGTGGCGGCCGATGAAGTCCACCTCGACCCCCTCCGGTGAGACGCCTTCCGTCATCACGCGAATGCCCAGCGGTGTCAGCGGACTGATATCGCCCTCCAGCGCCAGGGTAATACGCCCGAAGCGGCCCAGCTCGGCAGTACAGGGGGCATGATTGAGCTCACAGGACTGATTGGGCGCAAACCAGGTCACCTTGCCGTTGCTGCCGTCGCGTACCAGGTAATAGTCGATCAGGTAATACAGCGAGACCACGATGGTGATCAGCGTGACGATGATCAGCAGATTGAGCAGCCGCGGGCGGGCATTGTCTTCTTCTACGCGATACATGGCAGTTCCGGCAACGGTCCGGCAGCGCATCGACAGGCAAGGCGCCCCGAATGGGAAAGAAAGTGACGTGATGGGAATGGTCTGCGCTCAGCCACGACATGACGCCAGCGCGTGACCGGCGAACAAGACCTGAGTCCAAGTGCAGCGCTGAGCGAGTCATGACAAGCTTACCAGCCCGCCTCACCGCGGCAGCAGGCGAGACATCATGTCACGCGCACGCCACATCGCCCTCAAGGCATTCGCACTCAGCCCCGACAAGGAGTCAGCATGGCAAGTGTACAGCAGGCGCTCGGCCCCCTCTTCCTGTTGATCCTCGCGGGGGCGCTGCTCGGGTGGAAGCGCTTCCCCGGCGAAGGCTTCTGGAGCGAACTGGAACGCCTGATCTATTACGTGCTGTTCCCCGCGATGCTGGTGTCCACGCTGGCACGCGCCGACATGGCCAGCGTGCCGGTCGTGGCGCTGGCCAGCGTGATGCTGGGCGCGATGCTGCTGTTCGCCGCCGCGCTATGGCTGAGCTGGCGTCACGCGCCGGACTGGCTGAGCCGTCATATGGGCGACGCCGCCTCCTTTACCTCGCTCTTCCAGGGCAGCGTCCGCTTCAACAGCTACGTCGGCGTGGCCGGGGCAGCAGCGCTGCATGGCAGTGCCGGGGCGACCGTCGCGGCCGTGGCGCTGGCGCTGATGGTGCCTGCCGCCAACCTGCTGTGCGTGATGGCCTTCATCGGGGCAGGCACCCTGGGCGAAGGCGGCCTGCTGCGCTCGCTCAAGGCGCTGACCCGTAATCCGCTGGTGCTGGCGTGTCTGGCCGGCACGGCGCTCAACCTGAGCGGCATCGGCTTGCCGGGCTGGAGTGGCGACGCCATCAGCCTGCTGGGGCGCTCCGCCTTGCCGCTCGGCCTGGTCGCGGTAGGCGTGGCACTGCGTCCGCGTGTACTGGTGAGCAGTGGCAGCGTGGCGTGGCTGGCAAGCCTGCTGAAGCTGCTGGCGATGCCGGCACTGGTGGTCTTGCTCTGCCGGTGGTTCGGCCTTGAGGGAGTGGCGCGCGATGTGGCGATTCTGTTCGCGGCGCTGCCCACCGCGACCTCCGCCTATATTCTGGCCCGCCAGCTGGGCGGCAATGCCGAGCTGATGGCGGCGTTGATCACCGCCCAGACGCTGCTGGCGATGCTGACCCTGCCCCTGTGGCTGGCGACCTGAGCTCTTGTCGACCTGAGCTCCTGTCGAGCTGTCGATCTGTCGATCTGTCGACCGCACATCCGAACGCGACGTGAGAGCGCGCAGCGTGCGCAGCGCACAAGAAAAAGGGCATCCCCAGATGAGGATGCCCAAGACCGTGACTAGCTTGATGAGGAGAAACACCGTAGCGGGGGCCTGACTCCGCCGCTACGGCTGGGCTTGCGCCCTGCGATGTCTGCCCGGACACCGCACAGACAAGATAATCATTCTCATTTGCTTTTGCAAGGCAAATGCGAAGAATTTCTATTTAAGCTTTACCTTTTGCATCCTCGAGCGAGAACACCCTCAGTTCCGCATGCAATTCGACCTCCAACGCCGTCATGGCTTCCGCACGCGCCAGGCCATCACGCTCGGCGCGATACAGATGCGGCGTCATGGTCAGCAGGTCCCGAATCTGCTCATTGCTGGTCAATGACAGCCCCGCATGCAGATGCTCGACCTCGCCGCTGATGGCAAAGCCAGCGGACTCGGCAGCGCTCAGCCCGGCTTCACCGCGCGCGGGCTTCAGCTCGCGGTAGAGAATCTTGCGCAACGCCAGCAGGTGCTCGGCCCCCGCTTCCAGCAACACGACGTGGCCACCGGGCTTGAGGACACGCGCGAATTCCTGCCAGACAGGGAAGCCGAAGGCGCAGATGACGACATCCACGCACGCATCTTCCAGCGGCAGGGCGGCGTTGGTGCCCACCAGCCAGGCGGCATCACGTGACTGCTTCGCCGCGGCCAGCACCGCGTGCTTGGAGATATCCAGCCCCGCCGCCGTCAGCGAGAGATTCTGCTCACCGGCAGCGCACGCCAAATGACGCAGATAGAAGCCTTCGCCGCAGCCGGCATCCAGCACGGTCAGCGGCGCCTGAGACGTCTGGGCCGCCGCCAATGCCAGCACACGGCTAGCCAGGGCCGCCGCCAACGGCTGATAGCCGCCCAGCGCGAACAGGCGCTGGCGGGCGCTCACCATCGCCTTGCTGTCGCCGGGGTCCAGACTGCGCTTGCGCTGCACCGGCAGCAGATTGACATGCCCCTGGCGTGCGATATCGAAGCGATGCCCGTCGGCACAGCACCAGCTCTGGCCGTCACGTACCAGCGGCTGGGCATCCAGCGGACAGGTCAGGGCCGTCAGCGGGGTCATGGTCGGGCGATCAGCCGAGTCGGCGGTAGGCGTCGTCATGGTCAGCAACTCTCGGGACGGGAAAAGAAAGGGACAGCAAACACAGCAAGCGGCACAGACCGCCACGCAGGCAAATGGCCTTGGCACGCAGAACCGCGCCATGGCGATGGGCCTCACACGCAAGCGGCCACCCGAAGGCGGCCGCGATGCAGCGTCATGAAGACGCCGCCACTGCGCACGAGGCGCTGATCAGTCCTGCTTGACGAAGATCAGGTCCCACACGTCGTGGCCGAGACGCTCGCCGCGCTGTTCGAACTTGGTCAGCGGACGGAAGTCCGGACGCGGCACGTAGGGCGCGGTTTCCGCCGGAGCGGTGTTGGCAAAGCCCGGCGCTTCGGCCATCTCTTCCGCCATCGCTTCGGCGTAGTTGGCCCAGTCGGTGGCCATGTGGAAGTGGCCGCCCGGCTTGAGCACACGACGCACCAGCTCGACGAAGGCCGGCTGAACGATACGACGCTTGTGGTGCTTCTTCTTCGGCCACGGGTCCGGGAAGAACAGCTGGAAGGTGTCGGCACAACCGGCCGGCACGCAATCCGCCAGCACTTCCAGGGCGTCGTGACGATAGACACGCAGGTTGGTCAGGCCCAGCTTGTCGACATCATCCAGCAGCTTGCCGACGCCCGGCGCGTGCACTTCGATGCCGATGAAGTCGGTGTCCGGGTTGGCCTGCGCCTGTTCACACAGTGACTTGCCCATGCCGAAGCCGACTTCGATCACCAGCGGCGCCCGACGCCCGAACAGCGCTTCGAGATCCAGCTCGCCCTGCTCGTGACGCAGGCCAAGGCGCGGGAAGACCTCTTCGAGCCCGCGGGTCTGGGCCTGGGTCATGCGGCCACCACGAATCACGTAGCTCTTGATGCCACGCTTGCGGGCGACGGCTTCATCGGCAACGGAAGGGGTCGCTGGCGCGCTTTCGGTCTGCACGCTCTCGGGCTGCGCGCTCTCGTTCTGCACACTTTCTTGCTGCGCGTCGTCAGCGGGAGCAGAAGTGGACGTGTCGTCCTGCGGCTTGGAAGTCTCGTCAGTCATGGGGTCGTCTTGGTCTTTGCATGAACGATGCGCGAGCATCGGATTCGAATGTTTCAGGGCTCAGCCGGTGATCAGGCCAGCGCCCGGTGAAGAAGCACGTGCCGTCAGGCGAGTCGGCATGCGGCCGGCCAGGAAGGCACCACGGCCGGAAATCACGGCCTGACGCATGGCATCTGCCATCAACAGCGGCTGGCGCGCGTGGGCGATGGCACTGTTCATCAGCACGCCATCACAGCCCAGCTCCATGGCGAAGGCGGCTTCTGACGCCGTACCCAGACCGGCATCGACCAGCACCGGCACATTGGCGCGCTCGATGATCAGCGATAGGGTGTGCGGGTTGAGAATGCCGAGGCCGGAGCCGATCAGCGAGCCCAGCGGCATGATGGCGCAGCAGCCGATTTCCTCGAGCTGGCGCGCGACGATGGGGTCGTCGGAGGTATACACCATCACGTCGAAGCCATCGGCGACCAGCTCTTCAGCGGCCTTGAGCGTCTCGACAATATTGGGATACAGCGTGTCCTGATCGCCCAGCACTTCCAGCTTGACCAGGTTGTGGCCATCCAGCAGTTCACGGGCCAGCTTGCAGGTACGCACCGCGTCACGCGCGTTGTAGCAGCCGGCGGTGTTGGGCAGGAAGGTATAGCGATCCGGTGACAGCACGTCGAGCAGGTTCGGCTCGTCAGCATTCTGACCCAGATTGGTACGGCGGACCGCAAAGGTGACCACTTCCGCGCCGGACGTCTCGATGGCGGAGCGTGTCTCGTCCATGTCCTTGTACTTGCCGGTACCGACCAGCAGGCGCGAGGAGAACTCGCGGCCGGCGACGATCAACGGGCTGTCGCCGGCGACCTGGGTGACGGGGTTGTTCAATGTCGGGGCAGAACTGTCTGTCATGATGACCTCATCGAGCTGGACGTGAACGCGCTGAGCGCGAGCGAGTAGTGAAAAGTGTCAATCCTGGAAACAGGACGGATCAGCCACCACCGATGGCATGGACGATCTCGATGCGGTCACCGGCATGCAGACGGGTGTCGGCGTGCGCGCTACGTGGCACGATGTCTTCATTGCGTTCCACTGCCAGTCGGCGGCCCTGGAGACCGAGACTCTCGACCAGGGCGGCAATCGTCGTGTCGTCCGTCACCACGTGGTCTTCACCGTTGAGCTGTATCTGCATGCTGTCCTCCCGCGAAAAGAGGCCGCTATTGTAGCGGCTTTACGTGGACAGGCGTAGGCACATCGTGCCGCGCCACCTGCCCTCAAGGAATTATTGTCTATGCGTCACAACGACTCCCACTCCCGCCACTGGTGGCTGGCCATGGGATTGGCCGGCATGTCCACCGTCGCGCTGGGAGCCTTCGCCAGTCATGGTCTGCGCGGCACCCTGAGCGCGGACATGCTGCGCGTGTTCGAGACCGGCGTCCGCTATCAGATGTGGCACGTGCTGGCGGCGGTCGGGGTACTCGCCTGGCGCTCGGTGCAGCCGCTGCGCGGCCAGATGCTGACGCTGGGTCTGTGGGCCGCCGGCATCCTGATGTTCTCGGGGTCGCTGTATGCGCTGGCGACCACGGCGCGTACCCAGCTGGGCATCATCACACCCATCGGCGGCCTGCTGCTGATCGCCGGCTGGCTGAGCCTGGCCGTCACCGGCTGGCGTCAGCGCGGCAGCGAAGAGAAGGACATCAACAAGCTGTAGCGGACTGGCCCAAGGCGTTGCCCACGACCGCCCCGGGGTCAGTCATCGCTGTCCGGCAAGGTATAGGTCGCGGTCACGATGGCGACCGGGTCGGTGTCACCGTGGCTGAAAAGCTCGATCTCGCCGACGGCCAGCCGCCGACCCAGCTTGCGGATACGCGCGGTGGCCATCAGGTCGCGGTCGCCGCGCGCGCGACGCAGGAAGTGGATGCTGAGGTCACTGGTGACGGCCATCGGCTCCGGGCCGATCTCGCCGAGAATCGCGACATACAGGCAGACATCCGCCAGCGCCATCATCGTCGGCCCGGACACACAGCTGCCGGGACGCAGGTGCTCATCCTCGATGGCCAACCCCATGGTCGCCCAGCGATCGCCGACGGCCTCGATGGTACCCAGACGCTGGGGGAAGACTTCATCGAGGAAATCCTCGATGGCGGCGGCGCTCATCACGGGCATGACATTCTCCTCGACACACTGGGTCCGATCGCGCGGTTACGCGGTTTCTGGGGCAAGGCTAGCGGCAAATGCGGTCTCGGGAAACATGCGCCTGGCAAAATAGTGGCCGGGCAATTCCTGCTCGGCGACAGACGACAACGGCGACCCAGGGTCGCCGTTGTCGTGTTCAGTGTTTCCTGCCGTCAGCCGCCCTGCGATCAGCGCGCCTGCTGCTTTTTCTCGAGACGACGGCGATGCAGGACCGGCTCGGTGTAGCCGCTCGGCTGCACACGCCCCTGGAAGACCAGCTCGCAGGCGGCCTGGAAGGCGATGGAGCCCTCGAGGTCATCCGTCATCGCCTGATAGCTGGGGTCCGCGGCATTCTGACGGTCCACCACGCCGGCCATGCGCTCCAGCGTGTCCTGCACCTGGGCGCTGTCGACGATGCCGTGATGCAGCCAGTTGGCGATGTGCTGGCTGGAGATACGCAGCGTGGCGCGGTCTTCCATCAGGCCGACATCGTGGATGTCCGGTACCTTGGAGCAGCCGGTGCCGTGATCGATCCAGCGCACCACATAGCCGAGAATCCCCTGGGCATTGTTGTCCAGCTCGGCCTGGATCTCCTCGGCACTCCACTGGGGGTCGAGCTCCAGCGGAATGGTCAGCAGGTCATCGAGGCTGGCACGCGGACGGCTGAGCAGATCATGCTGCACGTCCTTCACCGAGACCTGGTGATAGTGCAGCGCATGCAGCACCGCGGCGGTCGGTGACGGCACCCAGGCGGTGTTGGCACCGGCGCGCGGGTGGCCGATCTTCTGCTCGAGCATCGCGGCCATCAGGTCGGGCATGGCCCACATGCCCTTGCCGATCTGGGCGCGGCCCCGCAGGCCACATTCCAGGCCGACATCCACGTTCCATTTCTCGTAGGCCTGAATCCAGGCGGCGCCCTTCATGTCGCCCTTGCGCAGCATCGGGCCGGCTTCCATCGAGGTGTGCATCTCGTCACCGGTGCGGTCCAGGAAGCCGGTGTTGATGAAGGCCACGCGTGAGCTGGCGGCCGCGATGCAGGCCTTGAGGTTGACGGTGGTGCGGCGCTCCTCATCCATGATGCCCATCTTGAGCGTGGAGTCCGGCAGCCCCAGCAGCTGCTCGACCCGCGCGAACAGCTCATCGGCGAAGGCGACTTCCTCGGGGCCATGCATCTTGGGCTTGACGATGTAGACGGAGCCGGTGCGCGAGTTGCAGATGCCGCTGCGGTCCTGCTTGTCGCCCTTGAGGTCGTGCAGCGCGATCAGGCTGGTGAAGATGGCATCCATGATGCCTTCCGGCGCTTCGCTGCCATCCTCGAGCAGGATGGCAGGGTTGGTCATCAGATGACCGACGTTGCGAATCAGCATCAGCGAGCGACCATGCAGCACGCGCGTGGTGCCATCGGCACCGGTGTATTCGCGGTCAGCATTCAGCTTGCGCGTCATGCTGCGGCCATTCTTCTCCAGCGTCTCGGTCAGGTCGCCCTTCATCAGGCCCAGCCAGTTGCGATAGACCGTCACCTTGTCTTCGGCATCGACGGCGGCCACCGAGTCCTCGCAGTCCATGATGGTGGAGAGCGCGGCCTCCATGATCAGGTCACTGACATTGGCGGGATCGGTCTTGCCGATGGGGTGCTCGGCATCGATCACAAGCTCGGCGTGCAGGCCGTTGTGGGCGAAGATGATCGCGCTCGGCGCGCTTTCATCGCCGCGATAACCGAGGAAGCGTTCCGGCGACTTGAGGCTGAGGTCACGTCCTCCGGCACGCACCAGCAGATGACCATCACGAATCGTGTAGCCTTCGCTGTCGTGGTGACTGCCACCGGCCAGCGGCGCGATGGTATCCAGCACCTGGCGCGCATAGGCGACGACCTTGGCGCCGCGCGCCGGGTTGTAGTCCTTGCCACGCTCGGCGCCATCTTCCTCGCTGATCGCGTCGGTGCCGTAGAGCGCATCATAGAGGGAGCCCCAGCGCGCGTTGGCGGCATTCAGGGCGTAGCGGGCATTCATCACCGGCACCACCAGCTGCGGGCCGGCCTGCTGGCAGATCTCGCTATCCACGAAGGCGGTGCTGGCTTCGACCGTATTCGGCTCCGGCAGCAGATAGCCGATCCTGTGCAGAAACGCCTTGTAGGCCTCGAGGTCTACCTTGCCCGGATGCTCGCGGTGCCAGGCGTCGATCTCGCTCTGCAGCTGCTCGCGGGTCGCCAGCAGTTCGCGGTTGCGCGGTGCCAGTTCGTGCAGCAGTGAATCGACACCCGCCCAGAAGGTCTCCGGCGCGATCCCTGTGCCCGGCAGCGCTTCCTGCTCGATGAAGCGGTGCAGACTGGCGTCGATGGCCAGGCGCTGAAGTTGAATACGGTCGGTCATGCGTTTGCTCTCCCTGAAAACGAATCGCTGGAAACCCTCAACGGCTGACAACACTGCAAGCAGTGGTGTTCAAAAGGATTTTCGCCAGACGGCACTCACTGGCGCGACTGCTGACGCGACTGCTGATGCGCGACTGCCAGACAAGCGTGAGCCATCGAGACGCCGGGCAGGAAAACGCTGTCACCTGCCGGGCGGGGACGAATCCCATCACCATACCCGATGGCGAGGCCGGCGAAAGGACTGCTATGACCAATGAACAAGCTCATGGAGCCCGATTACCCGCCCAGCGTTGATTCCGCGTCGCTGTTGTTGCTCGGCGACAGGCGGGCAAAACAGTGAAGAAACACTGTTCTTTGTGTAGCTCGCAGCCGCGCCAGCCGCTAGCATGGCAGCATTATGGAGATGACCATGCCCGATTTCAGTGAACTGCTCGACCACGGCCCCTTTATCCGCCTGCCTGACATGCTGCCGGGCCAGACGTCCAGTCCACTGGAGCGTTACCTGGGCCATTATGGTCTCGATGCGCTGCGCAGCGAGGACATCGCCGTGCATGCCGGCCACCTGGAGGCCGGGGGCTTTCGCCTGTGGGCCCAGCTGTGGACACCGCGCAAGCCGCGCGGCACCGTCTTCGTGGTCCACGGCTACTTCGATCACCTCGCCCTCTATCGCCATCTGCTGGCGCACCTGCTGCGCAACGGCTGGCAGGTTGCCTTGTGGGACCTGCCGGGCCATGGCCTGTCATCCGGCGAGCCCGCCTCCATCGATGACTTCGGCGACTATGTCGGCTGCCTGCAGGCCTTCCAGGATTACCTGGAAGAGCACAGCCTGGCGCCGCACCCGTGGTTCGGCATCGGCCAGAGCACCGGCGGCTCGGTGCTGGCCACCGATGCCCTGATGCGCGGCGATGAATCGCGCTGGCAGGGAATCGCCCTGCTCGCACCGCTGGTGCGGCCGTGGGGCTGGTCGCAGTCACGCTGGCTGCACAGCATGGCGCGCCCCTTCATCGATTCCATTCCGCGCAAGTACCGCGCGAATACCAATGATGTGGCCTTCTACGAGTTTCTCAGCACCAATGATCCGCTGCAGGCCGATCGCCTTGCGGTGAAGTGGGTGACGGCGATGCGGGAGTGGATTCCCCGTCTGCGCGCCCTCCCCCCCTGCTCACTGCCGACCCTGATCCTGCAGGGCGAGCAGGACACCACCGTCGATTGGCAGTGGAATCTCGGCGTGTTGGCGAGCAAGTTCCCCAATGCGCGCATCTACCGCCATCCCGAGGCCCAGCACCACCTGGTCAATGAAGCCGAGCCGATTCGTCAGGAGCTGTTTGCCGAGCTGGACGCCTTCCTCGATGCCCTGTCGCAGCGCCCGTCAGACCTGCCGCAGCAGGGGCGCACGGCATGATGGCCATGCATCGCCTGCGCATGCTGGCCGCGACCCTGCTACTCTCCACGCTGGCGGGCTGCATGAGCCTGGACCAGGTGCCGCGTGCCGAACGCGACCCCATCTATGGTCTCGGCCAGAGCGCGGCGCGTCTGATCGCCGAGCAGCCCTGGACACCCCCGCTCGAGCAACAGGTATTGCTGCTCGCGCCGCCCGAGGTGGATGCCACGCTGCAGGCCAACCCGGGCGCGCTGAACGAGGCGCTGACCCGCGCACTGCTGGCGCTCAAGAACGGGCCTCAGGTGCTCAACTGGAGCACTGACCGCCCCGCCGTCGACAGCCGCCAGTGGCGTCTCGAGACCACTCTCGAGGCCAGCGGCGCCGCACTGACCCTGTCAGACCGCACGCTGCAGCCGTACCAGCTGCAGCTGACGCTGGTCCGCAGCGCCAGTGCCGAGCGCAATGAGACGCGCACCTTCACCCTGAGCGGCGCCTTCGACCAGGCGGCCCTCGAGTCGCTGGCGCGCAATCACCCCGCGCCCTGAGCTCCAGGTCTTGAGCCCAGAGTCTTGCGCCCAGCTGCGCCGAGGTCCCCGCCACCTCTGATACACCCTTTACCGTTTTCTGCTTTTCCGGAGCCAACATGACCACCGCCAGTCCCCGTCGCTTTCTTGCCCACCTCTATCAGGATGGGCCGCATAACCCGTTCCCCGGCATCAAGGCGCTGGAACGCAGACTGGGACACGCGCTGCCGTATCAGTATGGCTCCAACGAAGGGCTCGACATGCCCCACCACACGCTGGGCGGCGCGCTGGGCACTGCCCTGGCCGACCTGAGCCGCAGCTATGCCGACGCCGATGCATGGCAACTGCGCCAGCAACTGGCTGAGCGCCTGGGAGTCGCGTACGAGAACCTGCTGGTCGACGCCGGTGCCGACAGCCTGCTGGCACTGGTGATGCGCGCCACCGTCTGTGCGGGGGAGCGCGTGATCACCAGCGCCGGCACCTATCCGACCCTGGCGTACTTCGCCCGCGGGCTGGGTGCCGAGGTCATCGAGGTGCCCTACAGCGAGAGCTTCGCCACGGCCGATGACGCCTCATCGTCGCGACTGGCACCGGACCTCGCGGCGCTGCTCGCCGCGGCAAGGCAGCATGATGCCCGCGTCGTCTATCTCGCCAACCCCGATAACCCCAGCGGCCACCTGCATTCTGACGCCGATGTGCGCGCCCTGCGCGACGCCCTGCCGGAGAACTGCAGCCTGCTGCTGGACGAGGCCTATCACGACTTCCGCCCGGACGCCGCCCACGCCGACCATGCGCCGATGGCACGCACCTTCCGCCTGCGTACCTTCTCCAAGGCCTATGGGCTGGCGGGCCTGCGTCTCGGCTTCATGATCGCCGAGCCTGACGATGTCGCCATGCTGACCAAGGTGCGGATTCACTTCGCGGTCAGCGCCCCGGCAATGGCGGCAGGTGAGCTGCTGCTGGCGCACCCTGAAGAGGCGGCAGCGCACGTCGCCGGTGTGATCGACTGTCGCGATCGTCTCGCCGAGCACCTGCGCTCGCTGGGCGCGGAAGTGCTGCCCAGCGCGACCAACTTCCTCTGCGTGCGCCTCAAGAGCGCCGAACTGGCAGCACAGGTGCAGCAGCAATTGATGGCTCAAGGCGTGCTGATCACTCGCTCTCCGCATCCTTCGCTTGGCCACATCCTGCGCATCTCGACACTCGAAGACAGTCTGGTGCCGGGCCGTCTCGCGCGTCTCGAGCAAGCCATCGCCGAAGAGCGCCGTTCATGAACGATTTATCGTGAGGGCCTCGCGATGACTCTGGTCAGCCTCGCGGCCCGCGCCTTGAGCAGCCTCGCCGTGGTGGGCGCGAGCCTCTGGCTGGTGCCCGCACTGTGGTTCCGCCTGCCGGGGCCGGAAGGGCTGCGCACCACCGTGGCTGCTCTCGCAGCGGTGCTGGGGCTCGTGTGCGTGATTGCCCTGTGGTGGCCGCAGGCCAGCGCGATTCGCTGGCGGCTGATGGGCAGCTACCTGATGCTGCTGGTCGCAAGTCTTGCCTGGTGGGCCAGCATCACGCCACAGGCCGACCGCGACTGGGCACCGGAGGTGGCGCATCTGGTCGAGGGGCAGGTGGTCACGCCAGCACGGGACGAGGCATCGCCGGCAAGCGCCAGGGCCGAGGCTGCCACGCAGGGTGAAGTGCTGCATCTCGAGCAGGTACGCAACTTCGTGTGGCACAGCGCCGAGGATTACACGCCGCGCTGGGAAAGCCGCGACTATCCGCTGGAGGAGCTGACCTCGGTGGACCTGCTGACCAGTCACTGGATGGGGCCGCAGATCGCCCACACACTGGTCAGCTTCGGCTTTGCCGATGGCCGCTATCTGGCCTTCTCGGTAGAGATCCGCAAGGAGCGCACCGAGCAGTTCTCGACCCTCGGCGGCATGTTCAAGCAGTACGAACTGGCGGTGATCGCCGCCGACGAACGCGACATCATCCGCGTGCGCAGCAACATGCGCGGCGAACAGGTACACCTCTATCGGGTGCAGATGCCGCGCGAGATGATCCGCGAGCTGTTGCTGGCCTACGTCGACGAAGCCGAGACATTGCGCACTCAGCCACGCTTCTACAACACTGCCACCAGCAACTGCACCACCCTCGTCTACGCGATGATGACGCGCCTGACCGACGGCCTGCCGCTGGACTACCGTCTGCTGCTCTCCGGCTATCTGCCGGAATATGTCGCGGACCAGGACGCCCTGAGTGACGCTGCGCCCTTCGCGGAACTCAAGGCCAGCAGCCTGATCAATCCCGCCGCCATCGCCGCCGACGAGCATCCGGACGGCGACTTCTCACGCCTGATTCGTACAGGCATTCCCGGCGCGGACAGACCTTCCTACTGAGCCCGTGCAGCGCTGACATCCTGATCCGCCGGCATCAGGCGCTGCGCTGCTGGGCACCGGTGCCCGGGCGAGCCGGGTCCCTGCCCATCATGCGGTCCAGCTGGCGATAGCCGATGGCCTCCATCAGCTGCGGCCGCTGCACGCCGTCCTGGTCGATCAGATCACTCAGTGTCAGCGCGACACGCAGCACCCGGTGATAGGCGCGCGCCGAGAGATTGAGGCGTGACAGCACGCCGGCCAGCCACTGGCGCTCGCCGTCTTCCAGCTGACAGGCGGCTTCCAGCGCGTGGGTATCCAGATGGGCATTCAGGCCGCCGCGTGCCAATTGGCGCGCGCGAGCGGCCAGCACTCGTTCGCGCACGCCGGCCGAGGCCTCGCCGGGGGTGGCGGATGTCAGCTCCTCGGCGGGCAGGCCCGGCACCTCGACCTGCAGGTCGATGCGGTCCAGCAACGGGCCGGACAGACGTGCCTGATAGCGCTGGATCTGCGCTGGGGTGCAGCTGCAATTGCGGCGGCTGTCGCCAAGATAGCCGCAGGGGCAGGGGTTCATCGCTGCGACCAGCTGGAAGCGCGCCGGGAAACGGCGTTGATGGCTGGCGCGTGAGATCAGGATACGGCCACTTTCCAGCGGCTCGCGCATCACTTCCAGCACGCCACGGTCGAACTCCGCCAGCTCATCCAGAAACAGCACGCCATGATGCGCCAGCGACACCTCGCCCGGGCGCGGCTTGGAGCCACTGTCATTTTCAGCAATTGATGCGACCCTCAGCGCGTAATATCGGGCTATTATGGTAGTCTGTACAGGATTGAGTGCGACAGAATTAATAGCAATTGATGCGACAGGCCTTGTTTTATTCAACATTTGGTGCGACTGCCCATGCCACTGCCTACATCCGTTCGTAAAATCGGCCCTACGCGACGAAGTGTGTCTGGCTACTATGCCTTTCGCGGGGAGGAGTCTATTGCGTTCGAGTCGACGCTCGAACGTGATTTCCTCATCAAGGCTGACTTTGATGTGAGCGTCCTTGGTGTGATTTCCCAGCCGTGCGAGATCCCGTTTCATCATCCCGTGACCGGTAGGCGCTACACCTACACACCTGACTATTTGGTGTATTACCGTCTCGGTAACCGTCATTACAGGGATTACCCAAAACCTCTCCTGGTGGAGGTCAAACCACGGGAAAAGTGGCAAGCACATTGGCGTGAATGGTCGCCTAAATGGAAGGCGGCGATACGGCATGCCAACAACGAGGGCTGGGCGTTTCGCATTCATGATGAAAGCCGCATTCGTGATAAGACCTTGGACAACATTACCTTCCTAGCGCGCTATAAGCGGATGGTGTTTCCTTCTGTCGAAAGCCAGGCAGTCCTCAACACCGTGAGGGAGATGGGGGTGGCGACTTTGGATTACCTGCTGTCTCGGCACTTCATGGGCGATATTTATCGGGCAGAGGGGATTGCGCATTTATGGCATCTGCTGGCGACCCGACAGCTAGATTGCGATATGGCTCAATCTTTCAGTCCTCTATCAGAGGTGTGGGTACCCGATTATGAATAATCATCGTGGCAACACAACTGAGCCCAATAGCGGCGTCGCTCAAACACGCCAACACTTGCAGATCATGGTGGGTGAGCAGGTTCAGAAAGATGGCACCGTTTACCGAATTTCCCAGGTGCTTGATTTTGAGACAGTCATTGGCATTGCCGTTGAGTCCGGGCGTAGTTGCCCGCTTCGCATCAAAGAACTAGCGCCTCTCAATAGCGGGTCTGTGCTCCCTGATCAGGATATATCCGAGATTGGGGATGCCGATTGGCAAGAGGCCGAGCATCGCTTTTCGATCATTAAGCCCTTGGTGGATCGCCGTACGGTGGGGCGGGATGCAGCGGAGGAGCGTGCGAAACAAACGGGGGTTGATACGGCTACGATTTACCGTTGGTTAAAGCGGTATAAAGCGACGGGCTCGGTGCTCGCATTGATTCCTCAAAAGCCAGGGTGGAAGAAGGGAAAGTCGCGTATTCCCGCGCATGCCGAGGCAGTGATTCAGGAAGTCATCAAAGAGGTGTATTTGACGCTGCAGCGTCCGTCCGCACAAAAGGCGGTACAGGAAGTGATGCGGCGTTGCCATGAACGGCGCATCGACCCGCCGAGCCCTGGTACCGTTCGTGCTCGTCTGCGTGATATCCCAGAGCGTGACCGGTTGCGTGGCCATGGTTTTAGAGACAAAGCCATTAACAAGTTCCAGCCAGCAGCCGGGAAGTTTCCCAATGCTGACTATCCGCTAGCGGTCATGCAGATTGACCACACGCCTGCCGATATTATTTTGGTCGATGACGTGTATCGCAAGCCGATTGGTCGCCCATGGATTACGTTGGCCATGGACGTGTTTACCCGTGTGGTCACGGGGTATTACTTGTCGTTTGACCCGCCCTCTGAAACATCTGTCGGCATGTGTGTGGCGCACTCCATGCTTCCTAAAGATGAGTGGTTGCTACTGCATAATGTGGAGGCTGAGTGGCCGGTATGGGGCACACCCGCCACGATTCATGTCGATAACGGCCCAGATTTTCGCTCAGAGACGTTTCGGCGCTCATGCCTAGCCTATGGGATCAACCTTGAGTTTCGGCCTGTTAAGCAGCCTCGTTATGGTGGCCATATTGAGCGGGTGCTGGGCTCTATTCTCAAAGAAATCCATAACCTGCCTGGGACGACCTTCTCCTCCATTAAAGAGAAAGAGGGGTACGATCCAGAGAAGCACGCGGCCATGACGAAAAGCGAGTTTGAAGAGTGGCTGGTGACGTTGATTTGTAAGGTTTACCACCAGCGTCTTCATTCTGGAATTGGTATGTCACCGGTGCGGAAATGGGAAATCGGTGTGTTTGGCAATGCTGACGTGCAGGGAGTTGGCTTAGCGCCACGGCCTGCTGATAGACTTTCTGTATTGCTCGATTTTTTGCCCAGCTTTCAGCGCACGATCCAGACCTTTGGTGTGACCATCGATGGCATGAACTATTACGATGAGGCGCTAAGGCCATGGATCAATGCCAAAGATCCAGATACGCCAAGCAAGAAACGCACCTTTGTGTTTCGGCGTGACCCTCGTGACATTAGCGTCGTTTGGTTCAAAGACCCGGAGCTCGGGCACTATTTTCGCGTGCCCTTTGCAAATCTCGCCCTCCCCTCGATGAGTGTTTGGGAGCATGCCCAGGCCAAAGCGCGCCTTCGCCAGGAAGGCAGGAGTTCGGTCAATGAGTCTGAAATCCTACGCGCTATTAGTGAACTGCGAACTCATGTGGAGGAGTCGCAAGCACGTACCAAGCGAAGTCGCCGTCAGGCACAACGACGTAAAGAGCATGAGAAGAAGGTGACGCCTGCAGATCCCCTTTTACATGCGCCCTCAACCGCGGCCCCCCAAGAGTCACCCACTCAGGAAGATGGTCTCTTATCGGGTGATATCGATGTGAACTGGGACATATCATGAGCACACACCTTCATCCTGATCTTCGTCATGTCTTGGGGCTGTCCGCTAGAGAGCGAATGGAGTTTATGGATCAACCGCGATGGTTGGGGTATCCATTGGCCAATCGTGTCATTGAGGTCATGCGTGGGCTGATGGAGAAGCCTAGTCGTCCTCGTATGCCTAACCTCTTGCTCGTGGGTGACTCCAACAACGGAAAGACAACCATCGTTCAACGGTTTCGTAAACAGTACGGTGAGGGCTACGTGAATGAAGACGTAGAACCGGTGAAACCAGTGATCGTCACTCAAGCCCCACCGAGTGCCGATGAGAAAAGTCTGTATATCGCAGTGTTAGAGAGCTTTTGGGCTCCCTATCGGCCTTCAGACCCGGTACCTAAGCTGCGCTACCAAGTGATTCATCAACTGCGGGCTTGCCATACCCGCTTGTTGATCATTGATGAGTTCCACTCACTGTTAACCGGTGGTGCCGTCAAGCAGCGCGAAACGATGAATGCCATTAAGCTCCTATGCAATGAGTTAATGATTCCCATCGTTGGTGTGGGTACGCAGGATGCTGTGCGTGTACTGCATTCAGATCCGCAGCATGCGAGTCGCTTTGATGTGGTTGCATTACCGAAGTGGGAGCTCAATCAGGAGTTTCAGAAGCTGCTCGCTGGCTTTGAGAAGATATTACCGCTCAAACATCCTTCCCAACTGCATGAGCCACAATTGGCGACCCAGCTTCACGCGATCTCTGGCGGCAATTTTGGCGACCTGCACCGGCTGCTGATTGAGTGTGCCAATGCCGCTATTTTGTCCGGGGCTGAACGTATCGATGAGAAAATTATTCAGAGTAAATCATGGGTGCGACCTACCCGTGGCATTAGGGAGGTGATGCTGTAATGCCTTGGGCGCTGAGTGTGCCTCTGTTGCCTGAAGAGTCGCTTTCTTCATGGCTGGTACGGGCGGCGTTGAGACAGGGGTGTGATCCTTTGTCGCTCACCGGGGCTATCTGGCCAACATGGCGTATATGGACAAGGGATATTGATAGGGAAATTCCCCTCGTAAGAATGCGCCCATTAGTCAATGCATCGGGGATATCGTCCGCTGAGTTTCAGAAAGCTGGGATGCGGGACGATTGTGAGAAAGTGGCCGGTTACTCATTACCGGAAACGCGGACTTGGCCCTGGTTGTTAGCCCTTGGTAGCCGAAATCGAACTCGCCATGGAGGACAACAGATTTGTGCATTGTGTTTGGCAGAGGACTCAGCCCCCTACTTGCGCCGACACTGGCGATTCGCTTGGCACACTGGGTGCCGCTTTCATGGGGTGCAACTGATAGATGAGTGCCCGGTATGCAAGGCCCCTATAGAGCCTCATCGCCTGTCAGCAGAAGATCAACATTTAGCTCAGTGCAGCCGGTGTTATAACGATTTTAGAAAGGCGGTATGCACGTCGCCTTTACCAGAAGCGTTCAGTTTCCAAGTGATGGCTGATCGTGCTTTAACAAGAAGCAACGTGACGTTTAGGGAGGCCCCTATCGCACCCGCCGATTGGTTTTCTATGGTGACTTTCTTTGTTGGCGTTGTTCGGCGTGCAAGTCGGCGGCCTGCGTCACCCCTCGCAGATGCGCTTCTAACATTGGGCATTTCGATTACGGATAGCCGAATGCCTGTGTCTGGGTTGGCGTTTGAGCTTCTGCCTGTCAACGAGCGTTGTGCTTTATTAGCGGCGGTGGAGCGTTTGCTAAGTATAGGCCTTGAAGAAACGTTTAGCGCTCTGGTCGCTTGTAATGTCAAAACGAGTGCGCTTCATGATTCCCGAAAGTCACCCCCCGTTATATTGTTGCCGTTGTTATCACGGTTATCTCATCACCCTCATGGGCCGCATCGCCGCCGTGCTCTACCGGCTCATCGCCCCATGTCGGAACGCGCAGTGAGAGCCTCATGGGCGCGTTTAAAACGGAGAATGAAAGCGGAGCCAACCTCTTGAAGCAACACAAAACGGTAGACTGCGATGAGTGTGGTCGAGAAGTCTCCAAATTGTGGCGACGCCATAAGGGGCATGGTTACTGCTCAACTTGCTATGCTCGTGAGTTTAAGCAGCGGATGTGCCCACGATGTGGTGAGTTAGCTCGTTTGCCTAAGAATGACCCAGACGCCGTCTGTCGTCAGTGCGAAGTCGACAAACCGTGTGCACGATGTGGAAAAGCCAGTTCAGACTACAACATCGGCAAGGTCACTCCCTACGGCCCTGTCTGTATCGCCTGCGCTCCCTATTTCAGAGAGTCAGAGTCCTGCGAGGAGTGTGGGGAACCCTCTCAACGTCTTACCCGAGTGACGCGTATGGGGCATGATCATCGCTTATGTCCACGCTGTGCGACGGCAGATCACGGTACCTGTTCCGCGTGTCGTCGACATCGCTTATTGGTCATGACATCCAGCGGTGACGCATTGTGCAACGTCTGTTATGAGCAAGGGAAAATTGCCTGTCCATTGTGTGGCAATCCCATGCCAGCGGGTCGAGGCGATGCCTGTGAGCCCTGCTATTGGACGCGAACATGCCGTAAACGCATCACCATTGGCCAAGCCGGTATCACTACCCAAGCGTTAAGTGAGGCCTTTGGGGAATTTGGTGAATGGCTGATTCGTACCACAGGGCCGCATAAGGCTGCCCTCAAGATCAATCATTTCTTCTCGTTCTTCCTTGAGATCGACCAGGCATGGTCACGGATACCGAGCTATTCGGAGCTGCTTCATCACTTCGGGGCGGAGGGGTTGCGGCGTGTAAGACTTCTTATGCGATGGCTGCATGAAGAGCAAGGGGTAGAGCCGGATCACCAAGCAAAGAAGATCGACTCAGAGAAACGACGTATCAAAGCGTGTCTCAGGTCTATGCCGTCCGCTTCTTTATCAGAAAAAGCGCTGCATGCTTATTGGCAGCAATTAGAAACCCGTATAGAGGCGGGCAAAACGTCCCACACCTCCGCACGACTTGCACTAAGAGCGGCAGCCGCATTGCTACTCGCTACTGACCGGGAGGGGCAGCGACTGCCTCAACAGGGCGATGTGGACAACTATTTGCAGGCGGTGCCTGGACAAGCAGCCTCGGTGACGGGGTTTACTAATTTCTTGAATCGCCAACATGCCACCACGTTGGCTCCTCGGGTGGATGTAAAACGGGCAAGAAAGCGGCGAAAAGAAACACTAGCCCGCACCCTGATGACGATGGCCCGGTGTGCTGATCAAGGAGAGGCCTGGAGGGAGGCATGGATCGTTGCTGCCATGGAGTATTTCCATGACACAAAAGTAACGCAGAAAATGCTTCGACAACAGACCGTAGAGCGGACGACAGACGGGATACAGGTGGTAATGAGTGACGTTACCTACTGGCTGCCTCTGGATATTGAGTGCTAAGACACTGATAGCGCGCAGTCACTTGGAGGGCTCCGCGCGAATGTCGCCCCGCCGTTTGGACGGGGCTATGGCTCTCTACCTATATACCAGGGCTCAACGGTGTGCCAGAAGGCGTGTCATGACCGTTGAGATGACATCAGATCCAGGTCTTCATAAATGCCTTGATAGACTTCTCTTCTGGGCTGTGGCGCTGTGGTTCCTGTTCCTGTTCCTGTTCCTGATTTGGATGTAGGGGGGTTATAAGCCCGTTAGAGAGTGACAGGACATCGCTGAGCTGCTCGTAATCGAGGTTTACGTTATCGACATTGTATTGGTTTAGGCGTGTCATGGTCTCTGTGAGTGCGGTCATACTGTGCTCTTCTTCTCCAAGCGGCGGAAAGGCTTGAATCAGCGGCTGACCGCCTTCCCAACCTATCTTGATCGACTGATTGATGATGTTGACTTGGGTGCCGGGTGGAATGCGGTCAAATATAGATTCGATGTCTTTGGGTAACATGCGGATACAGCCTCGGCTTGCGCGCATGCCAATGCCATCGGGCTGGTTGGTGCCGTGAATCAAATAGCCATCGAAGCCTAGGATGATGGCATGGTCTCCTAGCGGGTTATCGGGGCCGGGTGGCACAACGCTGGGCGCGGTTTCACCGCGTGCTTCCGCTTCGCGTTTTACCGACTCAGGCGGGTACCACGCGGGGTTTTTAATGTTCATGGTGGTCTCGGTCACGCCTAGAGGAGTATCAAACCCTTCGCGACCAATGCCAATAGGATAGGTCTCAACACGCGGTGTCTCACCGTTTTTGACATCTGGGTAGTAGTAAAGCCGCAGCTCGGCGATATTGATAACGATCCCAGTACGCTCCACATTCGGCAGAATAAAACGTCCCGGAATAGTCACTTCCGTGCCCACCCCTGGAACCCAGATGCTAACCTCTGGGTTTGCACGGATCATCTCCAAATAGCCAAGGTTGTGACGCCTGGCAATATCTATCAAGGTATCGTCGTAATCCTTTACGATAAAGGTGTCAGCCTCTCCGATAATATTACCTTCCTCTGGTAGCGGGTAATGCCCTTTGGGCCATTCCGTCTCCTGGGTCGTGTCGGGTTGTGTCGGGTTGTGTCTCCATGGCGACAGTGGGCCATGCCAGAAACGAAACCACCACACTCACGATGAAGCCGATCTGCATTGGCCATGGGAGGAATCTCTTAAGTATTACTGCGTTCTTTGCCAGGAGTATCGCTAGGTTCATTTTTCATCTAATGCGTCGTTTTTTGATCGAGATAAGTTCAGTTGTAACCCGAGCAGTGTCAGCAAGGCAGCGAGTATCCAAGCGGGGCCACTACCGGTGCGTGTGAAAGGAGTTAGGCCCTGCATCGGGGTCACCTCGCCAGTTAAACTGGCCTGTTCAAACTGTGGGGCACGGGCTGTGACGTGACCTTGTGAATCGATGATGGCCGTCACGCCATTACTGGTAGCTCGAAGTAGGTGACGACCATTTTCTAAGGCACGTAAACGCGCCATTTGAAGATGTTGGTGTGGGCCAATGGAACGCCCAAACCACGTATCGTTGGAAACCGTTAATAGCAGCTCGGCATTACGCGCCTGTTGGGCGACATGATCGGCGAAAATGATCTCGTAACAGATGGCAGTGCCAATGGTAGTGCCAGCCACGTGTAACGGAGCCTGTACGTCTGAACCAGGGGTCAGCCGGGGTGTTGGCAAGTCGAAAAAAGCAAGGGTGTCAGCGAGGAGGCTTTGGAATGGCAAATACTCGCCAAAGGGTACTAAATGCGCTTTTTGGTATTCGCCTTGCACATCATTTAGCCCTATGACGCTGTTATAAGAGCGCCCTTCACTGTCGCGTTGCAAAATGCCGGTCAACAAGGCGGTGTTAGGCCCCAGGTCGGACGCTACTTGCTCCAGTATTCGCTGTGCTTCCTGCTCAAGCATGGGAAGGGCTGCCTCGGGCCAAACGATGAGATCGATGTCCCTTGCTTGCTCTTGTGTCATTGTTGTGTAGATATTGACCGCCTCGCGCTGCCCTTGGGCAGTCCACTTAATGCGTTGGTCAAGATTCCCTTGCAGCAATGCCACCCGGATGGGCTTGCCAGCCGGGGTTGTCCATTGGGCGGGCAATAAGAATGGAACGACCCACAAGGCGGCCATTGGGACAAGGCAACTCCAGCGGCGACGCAGTACCTCTACCCCTAACGTACCTGTCAGCGCGGTCATAAGTGACAGCAAGTACACACCACCAACGGGTGCCCATGGGGCTAGTGGAGAATCTATCTGAGAGGTGCCTAACAATAACCAGGGGAAGCCGGTGAGCAACCAGGTGCGTAGCCATTCGCTCACCACCCACATACCGGCAAAGCTAAGAAAGGCGAACCGTGGCCCCGTGATGCGTCGATAGAGCCCAAAGGGGACTGCAAAGAAGAGCGCCAGGACGCTGACAAAAAGAGTGGTGAGGAACATCGCCACCAAGGCCCCGGTGCCACTGAAATCGTGAATAGCAACGAAGACCCACGACGTGCCTGAACCGAACAGGCCTACCCCATAGCACCACCCACGCAGGGTGGCCATGACGGGCGTTAGCGACTGTATCTTCCAATAGACCAGTGCCACGGCCACTGGGCCAAGCCACCATAGGGAAAAGGGGGCGGCACTCAAGGTGGTCAGTACCCCAGCGGCGAGCGCTACAACGCAATCGATTATTGGTGAGAGTCGCCCAGCAAAAAGCGTATATTCTTTATCTTGATCGACCACATCCATAGCGTTACTCAGAGCGCTTAAAAACAGGACTTTCACGCCATAACGCCACCGCGAACATCAATACACCGGCAAATAGCGCGATATCGGCCATGTTAAAGGCGGGCCAATGCCATTCGCCCCAGTAAATGTCCAGATAGTCGACGACGTACCCTCGCGCTAAGCGATCAACGGTATTACCGAGCGCGCCGCCAAGAATCAGACTGTACGCACAGGCTTCCAAACGCGGCAGGGGTTTGCATAGCTGCACCATCAATACAATGGCGACCACCAACGCTAAACCTAGAAAGAGGTAGCGCTGCCACCCCCCTGCTTCTGCGAGAAAGCTGAAAGCGGCTCCTGTATTCCCGGTATAAACCCAGTTAAAAAACGGCGTTAGCGGAATGACTTGGCCAAACGACATCTGGGCATGCACAATTTCCTTGACCAGTTGATCGGCTAGAGCCATCACGCAAGCTAATATGAACCATGGCCAGCGACGTGAAGGGCTATCGTGTTGCACTGTTCTCATGAGGTTACTTTTCCTTGTGACAGGCCTGTCATTGCGGTACTGGGCGAAAAGCGGTAACCCAGCAGTCGCATGGCGTTCAACGTCACCAGGACGGTAGCACCGGTATCGGCCATCACCGCAATCCACATGCCGGTAATACCCAGAGCTGTGGTGACCAGGAAAATGGCTTTTAAGCCGAGCGCGAGAACAACGTTGGTTTTCACATTGCGTAGCGTGGCACGAGAGAGGTCTATCAGCTCAGCGATGCCGGTAACGCGGTTCTTGAGCAAGGCTGCATCGGCGGTTTCCAACGCCACATCCGTGCCGCCTCCCATCGCGATACCGACATCGGCTGCCGCGAGTGCCGGTGCATCGTTGATGCCATCGCCTACTTTACCGACGGGGCCACGGCCTGCCGCTTGCCAGTCTCGAACATACGCTGCCTTGTCTTCAGGCATTAGTTCGCCGTACGCTTCAATGCCTAAGCGCCCCCCCGTGGCAGCGACGGTGCGGGCATTATCACCGCTGAGCATGACCGCCTGTACGCCTAAACGGGATAGCGCCGCTAGGCCTTCAATGGCATCTTCGCGTGGCTCATCGCGAACCGCGATCAAGCCCAACAAATGCTCGCCTTCGACGAGGAGAGCGAGGCTCTTACCGGCTTCTTCTAACGCGACAATCCGAGCACTGAGACTTTCCTCAAGGATGACCTGCTCGTGAAGGTGGCGAGGCGTCATTAAGCTCAGCTCGCGACCCTCCACCTGGCCGGAAACACCGCGCCCCGCCAGAGCGCGGCTGCCGGTGACGGTGGGGAGGTTGATGCCCGACTGTCGAGCATGCTCAACGATAGCCGTGGCGATAGGGTGACTGGAATCCCGCTCTATTGCGGCGGCGAGCCGCAATACGCTGTTATCGTCTTCCTCAGCAATCCAAGACTCCACATCTGTGACTCTTGGGGTACCCGCAGTGAGGGTGCCCGTTTTGTCTAATGCCACCAAGCGAAGCTTACCTAACTGTTCAAGAACGGCTCCCCCTTTGATCAGTAGGCCGCGCCGAGCGCCCGCCGAGAGACCGGCGGCGATGGCGGCTGGGGTGGAAATGACCAACGCGCAGGGGCATGCGATTAACAGCAATGCTAACGCACGGTAAATCGACTCCGACCATGCCATGGTCGATACCAGCGGTGGCACTATCGCCATCAGTAGGGCGAGTAAGACGACGGCGGGCATATAGTAATACGCAAAACGATCAATAAAGCGTGCTATGGGTGCCTTGGCGGCTTGTGCTTCTTCAACCAGGCGAATAACGCGTGCGATTGTATTGTCATCAGCGCCTCGTGTTACCTCCACCTCCAGGGCGGCATCAAGATTCACTGTGCCAGCAAAAATGTCATCACCAGGCGAGCGCGAACGGGGGATGGACTCGCCGTTTACCGGCGACTCATCAAGGTCGGACGTGCCCACCAGGATACGTCCATCGCAAGGAACGCGATCACCGGGCCGCACCAGCACACGCTGACCGAGTTTAAGTGACTCCGCCGAGACGTCACGCAGATGGCCATTGTCCATCAGCCTTGCCGTTGAGGGTGTTAAATTTGCCAAGGCTGAGATACTGCGGCGCGCCCGTGACGCAGCTACCCCTTCGAGTAGCTCACCTACGGCGAACAAGAATACGACCATCGCGGCTTCAGCAGCAGCATCGATAGCCAATGCACCAAGCGCAGCGATGCACATCAGCATTTCGATAGTAAAGGGGTTGCGCATTTTGAGGGCGCCCCAGGCACTCTGCGCAATGGGCATTAAGCCGACCAGCGTGGCCAGAATGAACGGCACATTACCCAGCGCAGGCCATGCTAAACGAAGCGCGAAGGCTACGATCAGCAGATTGCCTGTGATAATGACCAAGCGCCCTTTAGCGGTTTGCCACCAAGGGGATGAAGCATCAGATGCGCGTGTTTGGCCTGCAGGGGAAGTCACTTGATAGCCTAGTTCGTTCAGGATGCCCTCAATGGTCTGTTGAGAGGGGCCACCCTGATCGCGGTGGTGAATCTTCACCGATCCCGTGACCGAGCTTGCTGTGACTTCCTCAATGCCGTCCAGCCGCTCTAGCGCCGACACAACCTTGCGCTCACAACCGCCGCAGTCCATGCCTTCAACACGCAGCGTCAAGACGGTAGGCGCTGTTGTCGGCGTCGATGTTTTCATGGTGCCTCTCCTGCCAATGGGCTATGGTTTTGAAGTGTAAACCTTGTAGCAACTACAGCTTCAAGCCCTGCCTAAGGAGTTTTACCATGTCGATGATCGGCCAAAGTATCAGCATTGGTGAGTTAGCACGACGAGCTGATTGCAAACCTGAAACAGTTCGTTATTACGAGCGTATTGGGTTGCTGCGCGATGCGACCCGAACCGGCGGAGGACAGCGCCGCTATGGAGACGACGCTGTGCGGCGTTTGACCTTTATTCGTCATGCCCGAGACTTTGGCTTTTCGGTGGAGTCAGTGCGAGAGCTTTTGGCCATGTCAGATCAACCTGATATGCCTTGCCAAGAAGTCGATGCCATCGCCACGCATCACCTAAAGCAAGTGGAGTCTCGCCTTCAACGACTCTCCGCACTGCGTGAGGAGCTTCAACGGATGGTCACGCAGTGTGCCGGTGGCAAAGTGGAAAGCTGTCGAATCATTGAGGTCATTAGTGATCATCAGCTCTGTATCACTGAAAACTCGCATGGAGGGGCTCACGACTTGGGTTAGCACTAACGCTACGCCCCACGCCCCATGGTTAGCCCAGCGAGACATCCAAAAACAGCATGAGCACCAATCCGATGGAGAGGCCCAGCGTGGCCTTTTTTTGGTGCCCGCTACGATGAGTTTCGGGAATAATCTCATGACTGATCACATACAACATCGCCCCCACTGCAAAGGCCAACCCCCAGGGCAGTAGCGCTTGTGACATGCTGATGACTCCAGCGCCTAATAAGCCACCCAACGGCTCAACAAGCCCCGTAAGGGCGGCAATCGTCCATGACCGCCAACGTGAATAGCCCACGCTTAGCAGTGATACTGCTACGGCCAGTCCTTCTGGGGCATTCTGAAGTCCAATGCCAATCGCTAGCGGCATGCCTCCTTCGCTTCCCCCTGCGCCAAAGGCCACGCCAACGGCCAGCCCTTCTGGCAGGTTGTGTATCGTAATGGCAATAATAAACAACCAGATACGGCGTAGTGAGGCAGCCTCTGGCCCTTCTCGCCCCTATTCGAAGTGCTCATGAGGTAAGAGCTCGTTCAGTAGTGCGACCATTCCAATCCCTAGCAAAATGGCCGCACAAGCAATGGCAGCCGGCACAACGCTACCGCCATAACGCAGCTCCGAGGCTTCTAAGGAGGGTATGATCAGTGAGAAGAAAGAGGCCGCTAGCATGACACCAGCGGCGAACCCCAACGCTAAATCGCGAACACCACGATTCGGTGTTTTGGTAAACAAGACAGGAAGCGCCCCTACAGCCGTCATCAAGCCCGCCGCAAGGCTTGCCAATACCCCCATGGTGACGGGAGAAACCTCTTCCATACCGATTACCTGTGTTGTGATAGATGAGTGATTACACGGCTTGGGTTCCATAACGAGACAAGCGCACTTTCACGTTACTAACCCCCATGCAACGTTGTTAAGCACGAGTGGTTACGGCTCGTTAAACGAGATCAAGTCATAAAGTGACGCCGTACCGATAGCTTGTTCTAAGCGATCTCTTGCCTCGTAAAGTGACGCTTGATATTCACTTTGAGTCGGCTGTTCGCCTAGCATGATGCGTTGACCTTGACCAAGGGGGTCAACAGGCTGGTTATTGACTCTCACTTCGTAATGCAGGTTGGGCCCCGTGGCGACCCCAGAGGCACCTACCTCTCCGAGCGACTCTCCCGCATTGACTAAATTCCCAACCACTAACTGTGGGGAAAATCGGCTAAGGTGTGTGTAGCGACTGATTGCCCCTGTGTCGTGCTCCACCTCGATCACCTGCCCATATCCCCCTTGGCGACCCATAAAGGATACGCGCCCAGGTGCGGTGGCAATGACCGGCGTTCCTGTCGGCGCAGCCAAGTCAATTCCATTATGAGGACGCATCCCTCCATACACAGGATGTCGCCGATTCCCAAAGCGAGACGTTAAGCGGGCACTAAGCACGGGCAACCGCAACGTGCCTAGCAGGGTGTCGCTTTTGAAAAGAGCTACGTCCCCCTTTTGGGTGACCGGCCAAATGACCTCCAAGGGCTCTGCCTGATCAGGCAGAGCGGCATAACTGAGGCGTGGTGGCCCAACACGGGTGCCGTCCTGGCGTCGATCTTCCTCCCACACTAATTGAATACGTTCACTGCCAGAAAACTCCAACGGCGCTTCGATAAACTCGCTGAGCAGTGTTTCCAGTTTAGTGGCGAAACGCGTTGGGACACCTTCTGCAGCCAAGGCCTCGTAGAGGGTGGTATCAATGACGACATCACGCCCAAAGGTTAGGGTATCAACGCTATCGAGCGGTAATGTGCCTTCTTGCTCGCTAGCCGCCTGTAACTTGACAGGGCTAAGTTCAGACGGCGGCAATGGCAGATGCGTTTGCCAATTGGCTTCGGCTAGCAAGGGGTAAAAGCCCACCAAGCCTAATAACCACCAGCGCTGCATCACTGGCCATCCCCTTCCCCAGAGATCTCCGCTACTTCACTCTCGACGGCATCAATCAGCTCTTGCATACCAAAGGGGTCTAAAGGCTCGCCATTGACAAAAAAGGTGGGTGTTTGGCGAATCTGATTGGCTCTGACATCCGCCATGTCTTGGTCAATCACCGCCTGCACCTCAGCAGAAGTCAGTTGCTCTTCGGCAGCCGCTAAATCAAGGCCTCCTTGGCTCGCGATATCGAGGATGGCGGATTCATCAAAACTGCCATGTGAAGCCCATTGATCCTGGCGAGCCAGCAGCCTCTCCAGTACCGGTTCAAAGACGCCCTGACGACGAGCAACTTCTAATACCCGAATGGCCTTGTCCGATACGTCGCCGTGGAAAGGAGTGTAGCGCACGATGAGCCGCACTTTTTCTGGGTAGGTTTCCAGAATACTTTTTGTCAGTGGGTAGAAGGCACGGCAGGCTTCGCAAGCCGGATCGAAGAATTCCACAATCGTCACCGGCGCGTCTTCTCGTCCCAAGATGGGGGAGTGTGGACGCACCAAGGAGTCCTCGGCCTGGACACCGCTCTCTTTTGCTGCCTGAGCTTGCATGTCTAAGAGGGCAGGCTTCGATACGGCGACGATTGCAGCGGTCAGCATTAACGTACCAGCTAATATAAAAGACGCTTTTTTGAACATGTTTCTCTCTCTGTCTCAACGATGGGGTGGAAAAGTAGGGTTGAAAAATAAGCCAATCGCTATGGGAGTAAGTCGATCGCTACCTACCTGAGCCGGGAGTCGGCCTCGGTCTGTCACTCGTGCCCATATAGATTGGCATTTTGATGCGCGTGATCACTATGCTCAAACTCTAGGCTAGAATGAGCAATACTGAAGCGCATTTTAAGCTGCTCCTTGATCTCTGCTTTGACGGATTCAAGCTGCTGCCAGCCGGTTTCTGTCAGAACCACGTGGCAGTCAAGGGCTGCCATGTTTTCCTGCATCTGCCATAGATGCACATGGTGAATATCCTGGACTCCCTCGATATTTCGGACGGTATCAACGACTGCCTGCCCGTCAATTTCCGGGGGAGACCCCAGCATTAGCGTACGGATAGGGCCACCAATTTCAGAGAAGGCAAGGTAAAGAATATATAGCGCAATCCCTATCGTGATGGCGGGGTCTACCCAGCGCATGTCGTACAGTAAAATAAGCGAACCACCGATAATCACAGCGATGGAGGCAAACGCATCCGATAAGTTATGCAGAAAAAGGGCGCGGATATTGACACTCTCTTTTTGCATTGACCACGTGAGCATGGCGGTAAGGGCATCGACGACGAGCGCGACGCCACCAATAATCACGATCGTCCATCCCTCTATCTCAGGGGGATCGATCATCCGCATAGCGCCTTCGTAAATCAGGTAGACGCCGACAATAATGAGGGTGGTGTAATTGATGAGTGCTGCCACTATCTCGATGCGGCCATAGCCAAAGGTCATATGCGCATCGGCGGGCCGTCTGGCGATTTTACGAGCGGAAAAAGCAATGACTAACGCTGCCATGTCTGAAAAGTTATGTAACGCATCAGCGATCAGCGATAAGCTTCCCGCCATAATGCCACCGACGATTTGAGCGATGGTTAAGAGCCCATTGGCCCATATGGAGATGCTGACGCGCCGGTCGCCAGAGGCAGGATCAATGTGAGGATGATCATGATGATGTCCCATCTGTTACCTTCTCTCGAATTATCTGTTCTTGGTACTATAAAACCTCTAGCAACTAAAGCTTCAACCCTTGAGCATTGTCTATTTGCATCGCTGGATTGGGAAGAGCGTCCCTTGCTCCCAAGCAAGTCATGGCGTGCTGGGCCGAAGTGATCATGTTTTAGGTGCGGGGCTCAATCCACTTCAACCGGTAACGTCCAATCCACCATGAGTAGATTCATTTATTTTGTCGAGGCGCACCTTGTCTGGTTTGTAATCGTCGTCGCGGGGGTAGGCTTACTCTTTCCGGCCACCGGAATAATGCTTGAGTTCGCGATTGGGCCATTACTGGCATTACTGATGTTGATCATCAGCCTCACATTCGATGCGCATGCAGTGCGCATCGTGTTCCGTAAGCCGTCACGGCAGTTGTTGGCATTGGGGCTGGTCTATGGGCCGATGTCGATTGCCGGGTGGCTAACGGGCCGTCTATTTTTTGGAAGCGGCCCACTGGCTGCTGGCCAAATCTTGCTCGGCACTCTGCCGACGGATGTGTCCTCTCCTCTTTTGGTACTGATGGCGAAAGGCAATGTGGCGCTTGCCGCTGTTTTCAACGCAGTCAACACCGCGTTATGTCCGTTCATTGTCCCCTTCCTGTTTTTATGGCTCACCGGCCTCCAGTTGGACGTGCCGCTTGGTTCAATTATTCTTGAATTAACACTAATCGTGCTTGTTCCTACCGTGATTGGGGTCAGCTTGCGGACAAAGTTTTCGGCTTTCTTTGCACGGCATGATTCAGCGTATGCAGGGATAGGGTCAATTCTGTATCTGCTGATCCTACTCGCCGTGGTCGGGCCGAATGCCACCACGATCATTGGCTATGGCTGGTATGCGTTTGTGATTGCGGGCGCGGCCCTGTGCCTCAATTTGATTGGCTACCTGGTAGGTATGTCCTCACGGTTACTCACCTCTGATCGCAAAGAGGTGATTACCTATCTTTTCACGGTCAGTAAAAAGGAATTCAGCATTGCCGCAGCGTTTGTCGCTGCTTCCGGTTTGCCATCAGAAATCGCGATTCCAGCCGCTTTTTTTGCCGTGATTCAAATGATCACTTCGCCCATCGCAGCGAAGATTCTCGCCCGTCACTGAAGGGATGGCCGTATCGGTTCTCCGTCAGAAGAGCAACCTGCACACGGTGTGTACTGGTTGCTCTTACCGACAAAACAGATACCGCCTACTTATAAGGTTACAAATAGTACCTACGCTAAGTCACTGCGACCAATACTGACCTTGCTAAAAGCATTTAACACAGAGGCTTCGCAGGGTATCTGTTCCTTTTTGGATTTAGGGTGCTTAAACGTATCGGCGAATCCTGGGCAGTGACGAACTAGTTTTTGGACAACACCTTCTACGTGCCGCACGTTAGACAGCACTTGGCGTAACCACTGCTCGAAGCTGCCTTGGTGGCTCAGCGTGAAGACCAAACCTTTATAGGAAGGAGGCTTGGATGCCTCCTCGCTACCGCCAGCTCTGGGTTTTGGAGGGCGTCGTTGAATCTCCATGAGATAGAGTGTTTGATCTAACACATGCACCCTAATGACGAGCACCCCGCGAGGTAGCTTGGTCTGAGTATCAATGTAAACCCAATTAGCGACTGTCGTTTTCACCTCCTCGTCTATTTCGAAAGGTTCGAGGCTGATCAACCGAGGGTCGGGGGAAGTGCTAAAGCCGTCTTCAAAGGTAAACCAGCTAACGCCACGAATCGTTGCGGGATAGGCCGATTGTAAATAGAGAAGCGCATTCCACATATCACGTAGAAAGCCCTGTGATTCCAGTGTAATAGGAGCATGAATAGAGGCCTGTCCGACCCCTTTTCCTGATCCATGTGGCTCCCCAGTGGAGAAAATGGTTTCGTCACCCGGAACGGGGACGCCTCGTGTATCGGGCACATTTTTTCGAGTATATCGTTTATCCAAGACAGCGCGAGGCTTACCTAAAATAACGAATTCGTCCTCAGGAAGGTCTAGCCAAGAAGAGCCATGGTCGGGCTCTTCATCATCCGTCAGGTCAATGACATCGGGGATGTCTTGAAGCTGATGATAGGGAAATTGAGTGGGAGCATCATCGCCATCGGTGGCTGGTACTGTCGTTGACTTCTCTCTTTCGCGGTGGATCGTGGCACCGTCGGGCTGCGTACAGCCTAATATCTGCAATCCTAGAAATGTGTTGCCACCATCAATCGGAACGCCAGAAACAGAGATTTCCCCGCTGCCCTGGAACCAAGGCGTGACCTCAAAAAGTATCCTATCTGCGGGGAAGCGGGCTTCAATCTGTGAGTAAATGCTTCTGGCAGCCTGTTCAGCATAGGGATCGTACAGCATATGCGCGAGCAAAATAGCATCGTGTTTATGAACACGATACGTAAATTTGACAGGCCACGTACCTGGGGATGCAGGCGCGTTAAGCGGTCGATAAAGACGCTCTTTTACTTCTTCCCAAGGGTAAGTGGCGAGCACCCGCTTGATTTCAGATGATCGACCGTAAACGCGTGCAAAAAATTCGGTGCAAGGGATGAGCAGATGTTTGCCACCTGGGAGGTAAAATTCAATCAGGTACGATTTGTGTTTTCTGTCCAGCGGTAAATAGCTTGCCTCATGAAAGGAGGTATAGAGGCTGCGCCCTGCTTTGTGTAAGTCGTCTAAGGAGACAATCCGCCAGCCGCCCGGAGAGAACGAAACAGGGAATGTTTTCTCCTCAAATGCGATGCGGGAGTTGCTCACGCCCTTTTCCCAGACGGAGCCGATTCTCAATAGCCCGACATGCGTTAAGACCGTCGTTCGCTTAATCACATCTCCTAATTTGTTCTCCTGATCAATAGGTCTTAAAAATACATAAATTTTAGGGACGCTTTGTGAGCGGATATTTTTGAAGATAGGCCCGTACCACCAAACGACCAAGCGCTCAGTTTCGTCTTTAAGGGTGCCATCTTGAAAGCTAAAGGTTCTGCATTGTTTGAGAGAAACGGTCACAAGGGCGTGCTCTATGTAAACTCAACATAGAGATTGTCGCAGTAATTATTGTTTAGTCGCAACAATTGTTGGAAATGACAGCCACCGCCCACCAACGCGACCCCACTGGCCGTGTGGTGCGGGGCGCGGAATGGCCGCTGACCCCAGCGCTCCATGATCGGCAGACCACATACCGAGCGCACCGCCGCGACTTCCAGCGCTTCCCCTTCGCCCAGTGGCGGCAAGATGCCGGACAGGCGACTGGCCAGCATCGTCTTGCCGGTGCCCGGCGGACCAGCGAACAACAGGTTGTGGCCGCCGGCCGCGGCGATCTCCAATGCCCTGCGTGCCTGATGCTGGCCACGCACCTCGCTCAGGTCGGGCTCCGGCAGGCGCGCCTGGGGAATGATCGAACACACATGTGGCGTGAGGCGCTCGCGCCCCAGCAGGTGAGCCACCAGCTCCAGCAGATGACCCACCGCCAGTACTTCCAACTCCTCGGCGAGCGCCGCCTCGTCGGCATTGCCGCGCGGCACCACCAGCGTCCGCCCCGCCTTGCGACAGCAGAGCGCGGCTGGCAGCACGCCGGTCACGGCGCGGATGCTGCCATCCAGCGCCAGCTCGCCGAGGCACTCCATCGCTGCCACAGCCTCTTCCGGTATCTGCCCGGAGGCGACCAGAATCCCCAGCGCAATGGGCAGATCGAAGCGCCCGCCTTCCTTGGGGAGATCCGCTGGCGCCAGATTGAGGGTGATACGGCGCGCCGGAAACTCGAAGCCGGCATTGAGCAGCGCACTGCGCACCCGCTCGCGACTCTCCTTCACCGCCGCTTCCGGCAAGCCGACGATGGACAGCCCCGGCAAGCCGTTGGAAAGGTGTACCTCGACCTGAACTTCCGGTGCCTCGAGACCAAGTGACGCGCGCGTGCGCAACATTGCCAATGACATGAGCCTTCCCTGCGTGATGCCGCCTCTCAGTTGCACGGCGCAATCGGAGCAGGCACTGGCCTGCCATGAGCGCGAAGGCACACACCGCTGCCAACCCTCCCAGCATGGCAAACCTCATACTCCCCAGAAGGCGAGCGCCTCAACGCTCGGGCGCTCGACAATTGCCGCAAGGCTTCGCACACCACTACGACACTGCCATGCGCCGCCTGGAAATACGTGTTCAGGTGACGATTCTTGCGCCTATAACGTAAATTTCTTTACGCCTCAGGCTTACGCAATTACTGGATACGTAACAAACAGACAGGATGTGGATAATATTACATAATCATTGCGTGTGGACATTTTTTGAGCGCTCAAAACTTCATCACTCAAGCCACTGATACCATCGATGATCAAGCGAGCCAACGTCAGACCAGTACGCCCACAGCCCGACCTCAACCCACAATCACCAACCAACAGAAATTAAACTCAATAACTGCAGGCAGGGTGCTTGGACGATCGACTCAGTCGAGTGATGAAAGCCATGTCAGAGATCAGGTTGAGCCAGAAGAGCTCATGAGGCGCCTGTCAGGGAGAGATCAGCGACGGCGCATGCGCTGCGTTCGAGGACTTTGCACGAGCATCGGGTCGTTGAGGCGGGGGATTGGTGCCTGAGGACCTGGCGCTGGGTGACGGCTTATTGCTGTCTGGTGATTGAGAGCGTCTGGTGCCCTGCATCTGCGACTGCGGCTGCCATTTCAGCTTCACGCGCCGCGACGCGCCCGGGTGCTGACGATGCGGATCGCTCGCCGGCATGACGCTTATGCTGCCAGCATTGCCGACAAACGCACGCGGCGAGTTAAAAATAGCGGTTTTGGCAGCACTTTCCACGCAAAAGCGCCTGTTTTGGCGCATTTCAGCGCCACCATTCGCCACATGGGCATGGTGTGGGGCCGACTCGATACCTGCCTGCACCAAGAAAGTGCTCATACAGGGGAGATAGCGCCCTCGAGAGAGCCACAAGAGTGCCGCCGGACGGGGACTGCTGTATATTTGATCGGTTGTCCCGGCCTTGCCGGGAGGACCGCCAAGCTGTCTCACGGAACGCCGCCGCTGCGCGGCAGAGAATCGTCCAACCCAAGGAAAGGGCCAGCCATTCAGGACGACTTCGGCTTGTTTCAGGAGCACTACCCATGCAAGACATGCTTGCCCCGCTGGCATCCCTGGCGGATGTGATCGGCATGCTAGGCACCACTCTGGTCGTCGGCGCCTTCTTCCTGCTGCAGATCGGCAGACTCGATGCCCGCAGCCTGACCTACAACTTGATGAATCTGAGCGGGGCGATCCTGCTGTTGATCAGCCTGTGCATCAATTTCAACCTCGCCAGCTTCGTGATCGAGATCTTCTGGATCATCGCCTCAGTGGTAGGTCTGGTGCGCTGGATGCTGGGCACTCGTCCCCAGACTGCCTGAGGCCGCCCCTCAGAATCAGCGGCGCCCATGACGCAAAAAACCGCCACGCCCCGAAAGGGCGTGGCGGTTTTGGTTCAGCCGTCACCTGAGGGAATCAGGCGTCGCGCTGGCGCTCGATTTCCGCGGCATGACTGGCGGCTTCACGCTTCGCCACCGCGGCTTCCCCCTCGTCATCCACTGGCGTGGCGGCCTCGGCAGCCGGTGCATTGCCCGCCACCAGCCCCTGTTTTTCCAGCAGTGCCTCGAGGGCGATGACCTGCTTTTCCAGCGACTCGACGCGGCTGCGCGTACGCGTCAGCACATCCATCATGATGTCGAAGTCTTCACGCGAGACCAGTTCCATGCGGTCGAAGGCACCGCGCATCACCCCTTGCACGGACTTCTGCAGCTCTTCCGGGCCATGCGAGGCATCTTGCAGGCGCTCACCGATCTGCTGGGCCATACGCCCGATGACGTCATTCTTGAACATGCTGCACCTCAGCCGTTGCGGGCCGGCGGCCGCGTCGTGCGGACTGCCGGTCAGAAAATGATGACACCCCTGTACATGGGGCCGTCGTGTCCTGCTGCAAGGATACGCAACCCTGGAGTCGGGTGCATGCCCCGCATCGTCCTGCACCAGACAATCCTCATCGGCAGGCACACACCTGCACCACATTAGCACTTGCCCCCACACCCAAAGGCGCAGAAACAGCACCATTACGGTGCATGCCAGGTGACCTTCGGATTCAGCCATCTTTGCACAGGCCGAAAGACTGTCAGCCATCCTGCGATAACCAGATGAGTTACAAGGATTTTCAGCCGCATGGCACATCTCGTGCGATGCACTTGTCAGGAACAGGCCGCCAGCTCATCTGACTGGCCATGCTTAACAAGAATGATCATTCCGGTAGCGAACGGGGGCAGCACATGAAACTGATCACCGCCATCATCAAACCCTTCAAGTTGGACGACGTGCGAGAAGCACTGGCCGACAACGGCGTGCAGGGGATTACCGTCACCGAAGTGAAGGGCTTCGGACGTCAGAAGGGGCACACCGAGCTGTATCGCGGTGCCGAGTACGTCGTCGACTTCCTTCCCAAGGTCAAGATTGAAGTGGCTGTCGATGACAGCAGTGTGGAATCGGTACTGGACGCCATCACCCAGGCGGCCAACAGCGGCAAGATCGGCGACGGCAAGCTGTTCGTCACTCCGCTGGACGATGTCATCCGTATCCGCACCGGTGAACGCGGCGCCGACGCTGTCTGAGCCCCGCGCACAATAACAAGGAGAACCCCGCATGAACGAGATCATCGAGGTCAAGTACGCACTTGATACCTTCTACTTCCTGGTCTGTGGCGCCCTGGTGCTATGGATGGCAGCCGGCTTTGCCATGCTCGAGGCCGGTCTGGTCCGCGCCAAGAACACCACCGAGATCCTGACCAAGAACGTGGCGCTGTTCGCCATCGCCTGCACCATGTACATGGTCGTCGGTTACCACATCATGTACTCGAGCGCCGAAGGCGGCTTCCTGCCGAGCCTGGGCTTCCTGATCGGTGCCGAGAATACCGCAGAGGAAGCGCTCGCTTCCGGTGGCGACATCTACTACAGCGCACGTTCCGACTTCTTCTTCCAGGTGGTGTTCGTGGCTACCGCCATGTCCATCGTCTCCGGTGCGGTCGCCGAGCGCATGAAGCTGTGGGCCTTCCTGGCCTTCGCCGTGGTCATGACCGGCGTCATCTATCCGGTGCAGGGTTACTGGACCTGGGGTGGCGGCTTCCTGAGCGCAGCGGGCTTCAGCGACTTCGCCGGCTCCGGCATCGTGCACATGGCCGGCGCTTCAGCCGCCCTGGCAGGCGTGCTGCTGCTGGGCGCTCGCAAGGGCAAGTACGGCAAGAATGGCGAGATCAATGCCATCCCGGGCGCCAACCTGCCGCTGGCCACGCTGGGTACCTTCATCCTGTGGCTGGGATGGCTGGGCTTCAACGGCGGCTCCGAGCTGGTGCTGTCCAACATCGATGAGGCCAACGCGGTCGCTCAGGTCTTCGTCAACACCAATGCCGCTGCCTGTGGTGGTGTCATCGCCGCGCTGATCCTCGCCCGTCTGTGGTTCCGCAAGGCTGACCTGACCATGGCCCTCAACGGCGCACTGGCTGGCCTGGTCGCCATCACCGCTGGCCCGCTGGCACCGAGCGTCGGTGCTGCCACCCTGATCGGCGCCGTCGGCGGTCTGCTGGTCGTGTTCTCCATCGTCGGTCTCGACAAGCTGAAGATCGATGATCCGGTCGGCGCCATCTCCGTGCACGGTGTGGTCGGTCTCTGGGGTCTGCTGGCCGTACCGCTGACCAATGACGATGCCACCTTCTCCGCACAGCTGCTGGGCGCTGCCTCCATCTTCGCCTGGGTGTTCATCGCAAGCTTCGTGGTGTGGCTGATCATCAAGGCCATCATGGGGATTCGCGTCAGCGAGGAAGAAGAGTACGAAGGTGTGGATCTGGCCGAATGTGGTATGGAGGCCTATCCGGAATTCACCTCCAGCCGCAAGTAAGCCTGGACGCGACAGCACCTGCAGCATCAAGACTCCCGCCACCTGGCGGGAGTCTTTTTTCCTGACTGGATAAGCGGTGTATGCTTGAGTCAGAGACCGGCGTGACGAGCAGGCCTCGTTACCCGCACCATCACCCAAGGAGAGACACGATGAAACTGGTCACTGCCATCATCAAGCCATTCAAGCTCGACGACGTGCGCGAATCCCTGTCGGAGATTGGCGTGCAGGGTATCACCGTGACCGAGGTCAAGGGATTCGGCCGCCAGAAGGGCCACACCGAGCTGTATCGGGGTGCCGAGTACGTGGTCGACTTCCTTCCCAAGGTGAAGCTGGAAGTCGCAGTGGATGACGCCATGATCGATTCCGTGATCGAGGCGATCACCAATGTCGCCAACACCGGCAAGATCGGCGACGGCAAGATCTTCGTCTCGCCGCTGGAGCAGGTCATTCGCATCCGTACCGGCGAGACCGGCAAGGACGCCGTCTGAGCCTCTGGCGCAAGCCCCTGGCACTGACGTGCTGCCCCGACGGGTGACATGAGCACACAAAAAACCGCAGGCCATCGGCCTGCGGTTTTTTCGTTTCAGCACTTGTCGCTCATGCGTGATGCGCACGGATCACTTCTCGACGAAGGCACGCTCGATCACGTAGTCACCCGGCACGCCCATCTTCGGCGAGATGGCGAAGCCGCGCGCATCCAGCATGGCGCTGATGTCGTCGAGCATCGCCGGGCTGCCGCAGATCATGGCGCGGTCACGCTTCGGGTCCAGCGGCGGCAGGCCGATGTCCTCGAACAGCTTGCCGTTCTCGACCAGATCCGTGATGCGGCCCTGGTTGCGGAACTCCTCGCGCGTCACGGTCGGGTAGTAGATCAGCTTCTCGGCGATCTCTTCGCCCAGATACTCGTGCTTGGGCAGCTCTTCCGCGATCATGTCGGCATAGGCCAGCTCGGAGACATGGCGCACGCCGTGCATCAGGATGATCTTGTCATAGCGCTCATAGGTTTCCGGGTCCTGGATGACGCTCAGGAACGGCGCCAGACCGGTGCCGGTGGAGAACAGGTAAAGGTTCTCGCCCGGCAGCAGGTCGTCCAGTACCAGCGTGCCTGTCGGCTTGCGAGAGACCATGATCTGATCGCCCGGCTGCAGGTGCTGCAGGCGTGAGGTCAGCGGGCCGTCCTGCACCTTGATGGAGAAGAACTCGAGGTGCTCCTCGTAGTTCGGGCTGGCGATCGAGTAGGCACGCATCAGCGGCTTGCCTTCGACTTCCAGGCCGATCATCACGAACTGGCCGTTCTTGAAGCGCAGGCTGTCTTCACGCTGAGTGCGGAAGCTGAACAGCGAATCGTTCCAGTGATGGACGTCGATGACTTCGGTTGTGGTCAGACTGCTCACCTGATGGCCTCCCGGGGCGTGGCCCCTCGAATTCGATATTCTTTATTGGCATAAACAAATAACAGCTTATGACCCAATGAACTATGCAGCGATTGTAGTCACTGCAGGGTTATGCGTTAAATGGTTTATCTGGATATAGGTTATCTAGTTTACCAATATTGGTTGCGAATGAATCGCATTTCAACCTTGATCGTGCAGGATTCGCCCGCTCTGACGGCGAATCCTGCGTTGCGTTCACTTTCGCCTCCTCATCTCTGCCCCTTCACTGCATGCCCCGGGAGGTCGAATGCGCTACAGCCTTCGCCAGCTGGCCGTCTTCGTGGCGGTCGCGCGGCATGACAATGTCTCGCTGGCCGCCGACAGTCTGGCCATGTCGCAATCAGCGGCCAGCACGGCACTGGCCGAGCTGGAGCGTCAGTTCGATTGCCGCCTGTTCGATCGCCATGGCAAGCGCCTGCGACTCAATGGTCTGGGGCGTGAGCTGCTGCCCAAGGCGATCGCGCTGCTGGACCAGGCCGAGGAGCTGGAGCAGCTGCTCGGTCAGCAGGACGCCACCGGCTCGCTGGAGATCGGCGCGACGCTGACCATCGGCAACTATCTGGCGCCACAGATCATCGGTGACTTTCTGCACCATCACCCCGCCAGCCGCGTCGAGCTGCACGTGCACAACACCCATCAGCTGATCGACAAGCTGGTGCACTTCGAACTGGACATCGGGCTCGTGGAAGGCGAGGTGGAGCATCCGCTGCTGGAGGCGACCCACTGGGTCAGTGATCGGCTGAGCATCTTCTGTGCGCCGTCACACCCGCTGGCACAGGGCGAGGTCACGCTTGAGCGCCTGCTGGCGGCACGCTGGATCATGCGCGAGCGTGGCTCCGGCACACGCGGCACCTTCGAGCAGGCATTGCGCCCACATCTGGACGGGCCTTCGACCAGCGTTTCCCAGCGCCTCGACATCATGCTGGAGCTGGAACATACCGAAGCCATCAAGCGCGCCGTGGAAGCGGGGCTCGGCATCGGCTGCATCTCGCGCCTCGCGCTGAGAGATGCCTTTCGGCGCGGCAGCCTCGTCGAGCTGCCCACTCCATGGCTGGAGCTGACGCGCGCCTATCGCTTCGTCCACCATCGTGACCGCTTCATCACCCAGGCGATGCGAGAATTCGTCGCCGGTTGCCGCAACCTGAGCGGCAGCGCCTCACGCAGTGACGAGATCATCCTGCCGCAGGTGCCGTGATTCGCACATTCACGGCCTTCAGCAACCGAGCCTGCTGACACTACCTCCTCACGTCATGAGGCTCACAAGAATAGCGAGCACTCACACACAGACGCCGCCAGCGTTTCCGCTGGCGGCGTCCTGGTCTCTGGATGACGGGGGAGTGATCAGTGAGTCAGGCCGGTGAAACGTGCCTTGATCTCATCAGCGCTCTCGTGGGAGAGGTCCTTGTCGACGGTTTCCGTCACCATCTTGGCGACCGGCTTGTCGAGCTTGTCGCGCAGCGCCCCCAGGAACTTGGGCGCGGCGGCGATGATCAGCTGATCGAACTTGCCGTCATTGGCCGTCTGCTTGAGGTATTGCGCGACTTCCTTGGCGAAGAAGTCCTGATGCTTGTCGGAGGTCGCGCCATCATCGCCAGTCTGATGCAGGCTACCGTGCCCGCCGCTGGATTCACCCTTGCCACCGGTTCTCAGGTCACCGGTATGCTGGCGGCTTTCAGGATGTACAAGGCTTTCCACTTCGGTGACCTTGCCAGCGGCACGGGCAAAGATACGTGCACGTGCGGCGTCGGCAGCAACGATGTAAGTAACCATTTACACACTCCCTGTCTCTCGTGAGGCGTCGTTGATGAAGAATGACGATCATCGCTTCGCTTTCAATTGACTACATGCTGGCACCCTTGCGCACATTCAACCCTTGCCGCTCATTTCCCGCACACCACCCCGCCAGCCCGACGCCTGAAGGTCGACAGGCAAGCAGATAACCAAAAACGCCAGGGCCGCCCCGAAGGGCGGCCCTGGCGTCTGATGCCTGTCACTGGCGACTGACAGGCTCGCGTGCTGACGGCCTTACCAGGCTTGCCAATCCAGCTCCTCCGATGCGACGGGCCTGGCAGCACGGGGACTGGAGCCCTGTGCGGACAGGGTGCCTGCGCTACGCGGCGCCATTGCGGGCGGCTGCGCAGGGCCATCCAGACGGAAGCGGCCCACCATCTCGGCCAGACGCGCCGACTGCTCGGAGAGCGCATCCGCTGCCGCGGCGGATTCCTCCACCAGTGCCGCATTCTGCTGTGTCACCTGGTCCAGCTCGGCCACGGCGCTGGAGACCTGTCCGACACCGTGATTCTGCTCCTGGGTGGCATGGCTGATCTCGCCGATCACCTCACTGACACGCATCACGCTGGCGACGATCTCGTTCATGGTGCTGCCGGCCACCCTGACCTGTTCGGCACCATTGCGCGTGCGCTCGTTGGCGGAGCTGATCAGCGTGGCGATTTCCCGCGAGGCCTCGGAAGAGCGCTGGGCGAGGGTACGCACCTCACCGGCCACCACCGCGAAGCCACGCCCCTGCTCGCCGGCGCGTGCCGCCTCGACGGAGGCATTCAATGCCAGCAGGTTGGTCTGGAAGGCGATGGAGTCCATGACACTGACGATCTCGGTGATCTTGCGCGAGTCGTCATCGATGCCCTGCATGGTGGTGACGACCTCTCCGATCACCTCGCCGCCGCGACGCGCGACCTCACTGGCCGACTTGGCCAGCCCGTCAGCTTCATGTGCGGAGTCCGCGGACTGGGCGACGGTGCCGGAAATCTGCTCCATCGAGGCCGAGGTTTCCTGCAGATTGGCCGCCGCCTGCTCGGTACGTGACGACAGATCCTGACTGCCCTGGCTGATCTCGGCGGCGGCGGTCTGCACCGCACCACTGGCGAGACGAATCTCGCTGAGCACGCCATTGAGGGTCGAGACGAAGCGATTGAAGGCATTGCCGATCTCGGCGACTTCATCACGCCCGCTGACTTGAATGCGCCGCGTGAGATCGCCCTCGCCTGCAGCGATATCCACCAGCGCATCACGCACCAGTGCCAGGCCGCGCAGACTGCGGCTGGCGATCCACGACATCACGGCGGCCGCCCCCAGCAACACCAGCAGCGTCATGGCCAGCGTGGTCCACAGCTGGGCATAAAGCGGTGCATCCGAGTCGGCCACATCCAGGGCCAGCGCCAGACGCCAACCGGTGTCTCCCAGCCCTGCCGAATCCAGCTCGGCACTGAACATGCGGTAATCACGCTGCTGGATATCGACCACCAGTGCCGACTGGCCAGCGGCCACCAGGCGATTGCTGCTGGCCAGGGTCTCGGGCGTCAGCGCCGATGCGAGTGCACTCATCGGCTTGAGCACCAGGGCATCATCCGGGTGGGCGATCAGCGTGCCGGTATCGTCGATCAGGAAGGCGAAGCTGTTGGGCGTCGGCGAGAGTTCGGCGACCGTGCGGGTGATGAACGCCAGCGGCAGATCACCACTGACCACGGCGACCAGCCGTGAGCCGCGATAGACCGGCGCCGCCACGCTGATTTCCAGTTCGCCACTGGTGGCACCGACATAGGGCGCCGTGATGACGGGCTTGCCGGTCGCCACCGCCGCCTGATACCAGCCACGTTGGCGCGGGTCATAACCTGCCCGCCCCGGGCGCCCATCGAAATAACGGAAGCGACCATCCGGGAAGCCGACATAGGTCTTGCTGAAGTCGCCCTGCCTCATCGCCTGGGTCAAGGCGGCATCGGGGAAGTTCTCGAGGCTACTGGCCGCGATGCCGCTCACCGCATTGATATGCACGCTGAACCACTGGCTCAGCTGGGCGGCGTTCGATCTCAGCAACTGTTGCTGGTAGTCGCTCTCATCGGCATGCGTATTGCGGAACGTGGTCCAGGCATTCAGGCTGCTGACGACCACCAGCGCCACCAGCACTATCGCCACACAGGCTAACGTGATGCGCGCACGTAACGAGGCAAACATCGCCACTCCTTGGTTCAAATCCATCGGGAAGGGGGCCGGGGGCGCCAGCGCAGAGCGCGTCGGTCTGCCCCTCGGTGGCAAGGCATGCAGGCATGCGGTGTACCGGCGTGATCATCGGTACGTGCCGCTCTCTGTATCGGCATGCCCGGCCTTTCCTTTACCCCGCCAGCCACATGCAACGCTCCTCCATCGTCGCCAGAACCGACACTGGCGTCGCGACTCCCGGACATGACGTCGATGGCGAAGTGCGTGCTAACATCCGCCCAACGCGGGGTGCCGCCTGCCCGTCTGCCACCGCTCCCCTCATCCTGTGGTCTTTTCTCGGAGAAGTTTCGATGCGCAATCTGCTCCTGATGCGCCGCCCGCTGCCCCGGCGCGTGCTGGTCACCGCTCACCTGATGCTGCAGCTGGGATTGCTGGCGGCTGCCTGCGGCTGGACGCTGCAGCACTTGACGCCCATCGGGCCTGACAACTCGCTGGTCGCGCAGTGGCCGGTACTGGCGCAAGGTGTCGGCGGCTTCCTGCTGGCCTTCGTGATGACGCGCCTGCTGTTCGAGTTGCTGATGGCGCCGCATCACCTGCTGAGCATTCGCGGGGGCAACCACACCCTGGATGCCGCGGCGCTGGTGACGCGCTCCATCTCGCGCCGTCCGGCGGTGCACGACAATGACGACAGCTGGGTCGGCAAGCCACGCAGCGTCACCTGGCCGCGCGAAGGCGAAGAAGCCCCCGCTGCCACAGCGGCGACGGCGACATCTGCCGATACACCTGCCGCTGCCTCGCCCAAGGCCGCGGCCAAGCCGCAGGAGCCAAGCCTGGGCAGCGATGAAGAGCTGCCAGACACCAACAGCAGCGAAGTACGCCGCACCGAGCCCAGCCTCTAGGCGAGCCTCTTTATTCAGCGGAATGAGTTGATAGTGAGCACCCACTGATTGCCTTTCGGCTCACACACGGAAACGCCCCGCGTGATGGAAATCACGCGGGGCGTTTTCTTTTTCGGCTTACAGCATCCGATCAGTCCGTGGCCTCAATGCCCCAGAATCTGGCTGAGGAACAGCTGGGTCCGCTCGGACTGCGGATTGTTGAAGAACGGCTCCGGCGCGTTCTCTTCGATGATCTGGCCTTGATCCATGAAGATGACGCGGTCGGCGACGGTCTTGGCGAAGCCCATCTCGTGGGTCACGCACAGCATGGTCATGCCTTCATTGGCCAGTTCGACCATGACATCCAACACTTCCTTGATCATCTCCGGGTCCAGCGCCGAGGTCGGCTCATCGAACAGCATCACCTCCGGGCTCAGGCACAGCGAGCGCGCGATCGCGACACGTTGCTGCTGGCCGCCGGACAGCTGGCCGGGGAACTTGTGGGCCTGATCGGCGATGCGCACGCGCTCCAGGTACTTCATGGCTTCGGCTTCCGCCTCGCGGCGCGGCCGCTTCTGCACCCAGATCGGCGCCAGACAGCAGTTCTCGAGCACCGTCAGATGCGGGAACAGGTTGAAGTGCTGGAACACCATGCCGACGTTGCGACGGATCGCCTCGATCTGCTTGATGTCCTGGGTCAGCGGCATGCCGTTGACCACGATATCGCCTTCCTGATGCTCCTCGAGATGATTGATGCAGCGGATCATCGTCGACTTGCCGGACCCCGAAGGGCCACAGATGACGATACGTTCGCCCTTGCGCACGCTCAGGTTGATGTCACGCAGCACGTGGAAGTCGCCGTACCACTTGTTGAGACCCTTGAGCTCGATCATCGGGCGCTCATCGGCGCCGGTGTTGCCCTGCGAGGCGGATGTTGTCGTTGTCATGATGAAGATTCCTTGGCGCCGTGATCAGCGCTTCTTGTGACCGGTATGCAGCAGGCGCTCGAGATACTGGCTGTAGCGCGACATGCTGAAGCAGAAGACCCAGAAGACCAGCGCCACGAAGGCGTAGCCCTCGATGGAGTAGCCCAGCCATTTGGGGTCGGCGAGACCGGCCTGCACGATGGCGAGCAGATCGAAGAGCCCGATGATCAGTACCAGCGAGGTGTCCTTGAACAGGGCGATGAAGGTGTTCACGATGCCGGGAATCATCAGCTTGAGCGCCTGGGGCAGCACGATCAGCCCCATGTTGCGCCAGTAGCCCAGCCCCAGCGCCATGCCGGCCTCGGTCTGTCCCTTCGGGATCGCCTGCAGGCCACCACGCACCACTTCCGCCATGTAGGCACTCTGGAACAGGGTGATGCCGATCAGCGCGCGCACCAGCTTGTCGAGATTGACCTCGCCAGGCACGAACAGCGGCAGCATCACCGAGGCCATGAACAGCACCGTGATGAGCGGCACACCGCGCCAGAACTCGATGAACACCACACAGATGCTCTTCACGATCGGCATCTCGGAGCGACGCCCCAGCGCCAGCAGGATCCCCAGCGGCAGTGCCGCCACGATACCCACCACCGCCAGCACCAGTGTCAGCATCAGACCGCCCCACTCGTGGGTACCGACGATCTCGAGGCCGAAGCTGCCGCCATGCAGCAGGAAGTAGGCGATGAAGGGGAACACCGCCAGGCTGACGATGGCGACCCAGCCCTTGGCCGGCAGCTTCGGAATCGCCAGCCAGGCGATCAGGGCCGCAAAGACGGCGAAGACGATATCGACCCGCCAGGTTTCCTCGCTCGGGTAGAAGCCGTAGATGAACTGATCGAGACGCGCACTGATGAAGACCCAGCAGGCGCCCTCCCCCGTGCAGTCCTCTCGTGAGGTGCCGCTCCAGCTGGCATCGATCAGCGCCCACTGCAGGCTGGGCACCACCAGCAGATAGACCAGATACAGCGCGAACAGCGTGAACAACGTATTGATCGGTCCGGCGAACAGATTGCTGCGCAACCAGGCCACCGCGCCGATGCTGTCGCTCGGCGCCGGACGGGAATCGATCATCTTCTCGGTGACCCGTGACAGGGTCTTTTCAATCGACATGGGCAGACCCTCAGCGCTCGACCAACGCCATGCGGGCGTTGAACCAGTTCATGAACATGGAGACCAGCAGACTGATGGTCAGATAGACCAGCATCGTCATGGCGATCACCTCGATGGCCTGACCGGTCTGGTTGAGCGTGGTACCCGCGAAGACCGAGACCAGATCGGGATAGCCGATGGCCGTGGCCAGCGACGAGTTCTTGATCAGGTTCAGATACTGGCTGGTCAGCGGCGGGATGATGACGCGCAGCGCCTGCGGCACCACCACCAGACGCAGTGTCATGCCACCGGACAGCGACAGCGCCCGTGACGCTTCGGTCTGGCCGTGCGGTACCGCTTCGATGCCGGAACGCACGATCTCGGCGATGAAGGCTGCGGTATAGACCGACAGCGCGACCCACAGGGCGAGGAACTCGGGGACGACCGTGATGCCGCCACGGAAGTTGAAGCCCTTGAGCTCCGGCAGCTCCCAGCTCAGCGGCATGCCCATCGCGAAGTAGGCCAGCAGTGGCGCCACGATGATCAGACCGAGCGAGATCCAGCCCGCCGGCAGGCGCTGACCGGTACGGGCCTGACGCTGGCGGTTCCAGTAGCTGAAGATGCCGCTGGCGACGACGGCCAGCACGAACACCGCAATCACCACCGAGAAACCGCTGGAGGTGATGGGGGCCGGCACGAACAGACCGCGCACGTTGAGGAAGAACGCCTCGCCCAGCGACAGCGAGCCACGCGGACTCGGCAGGGTTCTCAGAACGGCGAAATACCAGAAGAAGATCTGCAGCAGCAGCGGGATGTTGCGGAAGACTTCGATATAGACCGCCGCCAGCCGTGAGATCAGCCAGTTGGGGGACAGACGCGCGACCCCCATGACGAAGCCGATCACGGTCGCGGCGATGACACCCAGTGCGGATATCAACAAGGTATTGAGCAGGCCGACGATGAAGGTATCGCCATAGGTGGATTGCTCGGAATAGTCGATCAGGCTCTGCAGGATGCCAAAGCCTGCGGTGTTGTCCAGAAAGGCAAAGCCGGTGGTGATGCCCCGGCTTTCGAGGTTGGTCAGGGTATTGCTGACGATGATCGCCAACACACCGAACACGCCTGCCAGCATCAATAGCTGGAAGATCAGTGCCCGCTTGGCCGGGTCACGCCAGAATGGCGGCTTGACCGTGGCCGGCGGGCGAGAAGCAGGTTGTGTCATACAGGCAATCTCCGCCGGAAAGCTATGCGACTTCCGCCTGCCGTCCTATCGAACGGCAGATCAGTTATCTCTCGGCACTCGATGAATGGGTCACGAGGAACAGGCTGGGCCTCACAGGCTGGGGCACATAAGCTAAGCCTCTGGGCGGGGCCTCTTGTTGCCAGGCCCCACATGACGCTGGCCAGAGGAAGTGGAGCAAGACGCTCACTTCCCCTGGCCAGCGTCCTTGCTCAGCCTGTCATGAGGGGCAAGGCCCACCCGCAGTAAAGGGCGAGCCCGCGCATCAGCGAACCGGCGGGGCGTACTGGACGCCGCCATCGGTCCACAGTGCATTCAAGCCACGCTCGATACCCAGTGCGGAGCCGGTACCGACGTTGCGCTCGAACATCTGACCGTAGTTACCGACCTGCTTGATGACCTGGTAGGCCCAGTCAGCCGGCAGCCCCATGGCTTCCCCGTAGTTGCCATCGGCACCGACCAGGCGCGCGACGTTCGGGTTGGTGTCCGACTTCTTCTCTTCGATGTTGTCGGAGCTCAGCCCCATCTCTTCGGCGTTGATCTGGGCGAACAGGGTCCATTTGACGATGTTGAACCACTGGTCATCGCCCTGACGGACGACGGGGCCCAGCGGTTCCTTGGAGATGACTTCCGGCAGCACCATCGCGGATGCCGGATCGGAGAGCTTGATACGCAGCGCGTAGAGCTGGGATTGGTCGGAGGTCAGGACGTCACAACGACCGGCTTCGAAGCCCTTGACGGTCTGGTCGGAGGTATCGAAGACGACCGGCTCGAAGGACATGTCGTTCAGGCGGAAGTAGTCCGCCAGGTTGAGCTCGGTGGTGGTGCCGGACTGGATGCAGACGGCTGCCCCGTCCAGCTCCTTGGCACTGGAGACGCCCAGGTCCTTGCTGACCATGAAGCCCTGGCCGTCGTAATAGTTCACGCCAGCGAAGTTGAGGCCCAGTGAGGTGTCACGGGTCGCCGTCCAGGTGGTGTTGCGGGACAGGACATCAATCTCGCCGGACTGCAGCGCGGTGAAACGCTCCTTGGCCGTCAGCGGTACATAGCGCACCTTGCTGGCATCGCCCAGCACGGCTGCCGCGACGCCGCGGCAGACGTCGACATCGAGGCCCTGCCAGTTACCGGCGTCATCCGGTGCCGAGAAGCCCGGCAAGCCGGTGCTGACGCCACACTGGACAAAGCCCTTTTCCTTGACGCTATCCAGGGTCGCGGCACTGGCGCCTGTCGCCATGGAGGCGGCCAGGACAGCGGCGCTAGCGATCAGCAGTGGCTTCTTGTTGTTATGCATCGTGATTCCCTCGCGAAAGTCTGGAGTCCGCTCGATCAGCCTCGAGTCAGAAGTGGTGCAATGCATTGCATGGCACCTACCGACAATAGCAAGCCGCGTTCCAATTTCCGCCTATCGCGTGATCCGCTGCGTTCAACGCTGAAAAAAGCGCTAAAACCCAGTGATATAGGCCAAAGCCTCGGAGTGGGGCGGCGGATCATTCCGCGCGATTGCCGCGCAGTTAGGCTCATGGCGAGACCAGTTCGCCTCATATCGGTGCAAAATAAAAACGGCCGTTTCATTGCGAAACGGCCGTTGGCGGTGCAGCGATGTGGCGCGAGTGGCAGATTGCGACCAATGTCTCGGTCTGCCTGACTCAACGCTTGTTCATCCCGTCAGGCACGTTTTCGTGCCTGATGGGACTCCCTTGCCACTGCAAGGTGCATGCAAATCACTTCTCCAGCAGGCGCTGCATGAAGGGCGGCAGCACCAGGGCGGCGCGATGGCCTTCGACGGTATAGAAGTCACGCGCGAAGGTGGCGGCAGCGGCATCTTCCTCGCGGAATGACTTCACGTCACAGCTCTTGCCCGCCAGGGTGCAGCTCCACCAGCCGGACGGATACACCGGCTGCGGGAACGGCAAGGTCGCGACGCTATCAAAGCCCGCTTCGCCCATGTCGTTGCGCAGGTCCTTGATGATGGAATCGGTGTGATAGAGCGGGGACTCGCTCTGCTGCACCATCAGGCCGCCCTGCTTGAGGATACGATGGCAGCGCTTGAGGAAGTCGGTCTTGAACAGACCTTCCGCCGGGCCGACCGGGTCGGTGGAATCGACGATCAGCACGTCGATGCTCTCGTCCGGGCAGTTGTCGACCCACTTGACACCATCCTCGAACAGCAGCTCGGCACGCGGGTCGTCATTGGACTCGACCAGCGCCGGGAAGAATTGCTCGGAGGCACGCGTGACCGCCGGATCGATATCGATCTGGGTGACCTTCTCCACGCCCGGGTGCTTGAGCACCTCACGCAGGGTGCCGCAATCGCCACCGCCGATGATGACGACACGCTTGGGGTCTGCATGAGCGAACAGCGCCGGGTGCGACATCATCTCGTGATAGAGGAAGTTGTCACGGTCAGTCAGCATCACGCAGCCGTCCAGCACCATCAGGTTGCCGTAGGTCTCGGTGGCATAGACTTCGAGGTGCTGATAAGGGGTCTGCTCGTCATGCAGCTTGTGGCTGACCTTGAGCGAGAAGGCGCTGCCGTGGCGATCGAAGATTTCGGTAAACCAGGAGCCATCGAGACGTTCGGTCATGGGGGACCCTCGCATTGGATATCACAGACGGGATATCAAGGTATGGATAGAGACGGCACGATGGCCATCGGAAATTGCGCCAATCAGCACTGCGCCAGCGTCAGGCCGGCAGTTCACGGCCCGCATGACGACCACGCGGCGTGATGTCGTGATACGCGACATGCCGGGCAAGCGCCAACATGGCGCAGGCGCTGCACCATAGCCAAAGACGGCCGGAGTGGAAAGTGTTGATGCATGACAATTTCAGACAGGCCGCGTATCGATGACACGCGGCCCGGGGGAGAGGCTCAGCGAGAAGCCGGCCCGAGGCGGACCAGATGCAGAATCAGCCTGACGCACTGAAACACTCCCAGCCCGATGAGGATGCCGGCGAGGTCCGCCAGTGCATCCAGCACCTCAGCGCCGCGATAGGGAATCGCCAGCTGCAGACATTCGATGGCGACGCCCAGCAGCAGCAGGAGCGGCAGGATGATCAAGCTGGTCAAGCCCGCCAGCCGTGTGGTCAGCGCCAGCAACGCGAAGGCGGAGAAATGCTGCAGCTTGTCCCAGGGGAAGGTCTGCTCCGGGTGCGGCACGCCCGGGGAGAGCGTGCCGAACAGGATCAGCAACAGGCACAGCAGCGCCACGAAGGCCCAACCGCGGCGCGGGATGAGACGCTGCTCGACCGGCGTCATGCTGACACCCCCGCTGGCCGGCGCCCTTCTGCTTGCTGCCCTGCTGCTTGCCACCTTCTATAGGCAGCAACAGGGGTGACAGCAGAGAAGACCATGATGGGCTCTCCCATCAGCCGCGGGCGACCGGTGTCGCATTGGCGGCGTCATCCTGATGGTAGGCCGGGCTCAGCTCGTGCAGCGCGTCCATCAGGGCATTGACGTTGCCCGGGTCGGTGAACTGGCTGATGCCGTGACCGAGGTTGAAGATGTGGCCCGGGCCCTGGCCGTAGCTGTCGAGGATACGCCCGACTTCGGCACGAATGGCGGCCGGCGTGCCGAACAGCGCATTCGGGTCCAGGTTGCCCTGCAGGGCCACACGATGGCCGACACGCTCACGCGCATTGGACATCTCGGTGGTCCAGTCGAGGCCGACGGCATCACAGCCGGTGGCAGCGATGTGCTCGAGCCACTGGCCACCATTCTTGGTGAACAGGATCACCGGCACACGGTTGCCTTCGCTGTCCGGCTTGAGGCCAGCGACGATCTGTTCCATGTAACGCAGCGAGAACTCGAGATAGGCCGGTGTGGACAGGGTGCCGCCCCAGGTATCGAAGATCTGCACCGCCTGAGCACCCGCGGCAATCTGGGCGTTCAGGTAGTCGGTGACAGCCTGCGCCAGGGTGTCGAGCAACTGATGCATGGCTTCCGGATTGGAATACATCAGGCCTTTCACATGACGGAAGTCCTTGCTGGAACCGCCCTCGACCATGTAGGTGGCCAGTGTCCACGGGCTGCCGGAGAAACCGATCAGCGGCACGCGGCCGTTCAGTTCACGGCGGATGGTGGACACGGCACGCATGACGTAATCGAGATCACGCTCGACATTCGGCACGCTCAGCGCCGCGATTTCCTCGGCAGTCCGCACTGTCTTGCGGAATTTCGGGCCTTCGCCAGTCTCGAAGTAAAGGCCCAGCCCCATGGCATCCGGGATGGTCAGGATGTCGGAGAACAGGATGGCGGCATCCAGCGGGAAGCGCTCCAGCGGCTGCAGCGTCACCTCGCAGGCACGCGCGGTGTCCATGCACAGGTCCATGAAGCCACCGGCCTGACCGCGGACTTCGCGATATTCCGGCAGATAGCGGCCAGCCTGGCGCATCATCCAGACGGGAGTACGGTCGACCGGCTGACGGGCCAGCGCGCGCAGGAAGCGATCATTCTTCAAGGTCATCGGAATCACACATCAGCTCGGGGAATGTCTCGGCATTCTATCAGAGCCTGAGAAAAATCCCGCCCATCGTGGTGATGCAACAAATGCATTGGCAAATCGCCCCGCCTTTATAGTTCCTTTGCTGGCGTCATCCGACCATTGTGGTGGTGGCGGCAACAACGCTTTTCCATACAGAGCGATGAGTCATCGGCCACAGACTGGTAAACTCGCCAAATGACTGCATGCTGGCCGCCGGTATCTCGAGCGACTCATCGAGACATTGCCGGACCACCGCATGCCCGCGCTTTTTCAGCCCGGCGATTGTCCGGGCGTTCGAGGTGAACAGTGACCATTCGATTCATCGCCGCCTCGCGGCTGCCAACGCCCTGGGCGACCTTCACCATGCACGGTTTCGAGGATGAGACCACCGGCAAGGACCACATCGCCCTGACTCTGGGCGACATCGATGACGGCGCGCCGGTGCTGGGCCGCGTGCATTCCGAGTGCCTGACCGGCGACGCCCTCTTCTCGATGCGCTGTGACTGCGGCTATCAGCTGCAGGAAGCGCTCAAGCGCATTGCCGCCGAAGGCCGCGGCGTGCTGCTCTATCTGCGTCAGGAAGGGCGTGGTATCGGTCTGCTCAACAAGATTCGTGCCTACGAGCTGCAGGATGGTGGCGCCGATACCGTCGAGGCCAACGAACGTCTGGGCTTCGGTGCCGATATGCGTCGCTACGACATCTGCGTCCCGATGCTGGAGCATCTAGGTGTCAGCACGCTCAAGCTGATGACCAACAATCCGCGCAAGGTCGATGCACTGACCCGTGATGGCGTGACCATCAGCGAGCGCCAGCCGATCACCACGGGGCTGAATCCGCACAACGAGCAGTACCTCTCCACCAAGGCCGGCAAGCTTGGCCACATGATGGCGCTGGATGACTTCACCCAGGCCAGCGACGTGGATATCGAGCGCAGCGAGTAAAGGGGACGAGTCACCCGCAGGAGAGCCTGACCGACTGCCGCGGGAAAGGTCGAGCTTGCATCGCGCTGTTCAAGTCGCAAGCTCATTGCAAGCTGGACAACCCGACACTGCGTGAAATGACGACGTCACCTCGCAGGGAGTAGGCTTGAGGAGAACCCGCGCCGGAGATACCGCCATGCGCAACGACTCAAGCTCATCCAGATCACGCACATCGCTGTCAGCGCGACAGGCGCACGCCGATAGCGATGCGCACAGCCCTGAGACTCCAGCGCTCTATACCCAGCTGGAGGAATGGCTGCACAGCGCCAGCCATGGCGTCGGTGCCGTCATGGGGCTCATCGGCATGGTCGTGCTGATCGTGATGGCCAGCCTCGCCGCCGACGCCGACCCATGGAAGATCGTCAGCGTCAGCCTCTATGGCCTGACACTGGTGGTGCTGTATGCCGCCTCGACCCTCTACCATGGCGTCCGCCATCCCCGCTTGAAACATGCTTTCCAGTTGCTGGACCACTGTGCGATCTATCTATTGATCGCCGGCACCTATACGCCCTTTCTGCTGGTCAATCTGCGCGGGCCGACCGGCTGGACGCTGTTCGCCATCATCTGGTCCCTTGCACTGGGCGGCATCTTCCTGAAACTGCGCTGGCCCGAGCGCTTCAGTGCCTTGCGCGTCACCGTCTATCTGCTGATGGGCTGGCTGATCGTGTTCGCCTCACCGATGCTGGTAGAACACCTCTCCGAGAATGGCCTCACCTTGCTGGTCGCCGGTGGCATCACCTACACCCTGGGGGTGATCTTCTTCCTGATGACACGTCTGCGCTACCACCATGCCATCTGGCACCTGTTCGTGCTCGGTGGCAGCACCTGTCACTTCTTCGCCATCTATACCGGCGTATTGCCTTATACGGTGTGAGACCGCGATACGCGTGACAGCCGCTCGGCTGGACGTACCATGAAAAGGCGGGAAGGGTCATCACGACCCTTCCCGCCTTTTCATTTGCGAACTTCCTGAACTCGATTCTTCCCTATTCCTTGGCCGTGAAGATCGGCAAGCGATACCGGGTGCCACGCCCGACACCGTAACTTTCCAGTACCTGCTTGGCGGTCAGGTCGGCGAGATCGCGGGCGGCGGTAGGGTCGGAGGTATCGACCAGGGCGCGGTATTCGGCGCGCCCCACGCCCTCTTCGTCATCTCGCTCCAACAATGTCAGTACCAGCTCACGCTGGCGGGCATTCAGCGGCGTACGCGCGTGCTCCAGCCACAGTCGCTCGGCGCGCTGGACGCGCTGGTAATGGAAGGCCGTCCGACGACCGGCGTCGCGCAGACGCAAAAGCCACCACTCGGCCCAGACATTCATGTCACCGGGCGGTGCGTCCTCCACCTCACCATTGAGCGCGCGGTCCAGCTGCGGCGGCAGCTGATGGCCGCTGGCCGAGGTCTGGGGCTTGCCGAGATAACGCTGCTCCAGCTCGCGCAATTCATCCTGATGCTCGAGCACTACCGAGAACAGCGCCTGGCGGCGCCAGCAGAGTTGCTCCAGCGCTTCCGGCTCCCAGCGCTCGGCGGCCTTGCCGACAAACTCGCCCTGCTGCTGCAACGCGGCCAGGGCATCGATTCGTGTCAGCCAGCGCATCAGCAGCAAGCGCCCGATCAAGCCGTTGCCCAAGGCCAGCGGTGCGAGCGCCTGCCAGTGCGCATGCAGCTGCAGGGCATTCAACACCCCTGAGTTATCCACATCCGGTTCTTCCGTCGCCAGACGCTGCCAGAAGACATCCAGCTCCCGGTCCAGCGCATCGGGGTTCTCCGCCGGGGCGCGATAGCGCAAGCGCTTGAGACCGTAACGACCGCTGACTGCTTCGTAGCGCGCCTCGCGCCATGCCCCGAGAGGCTGACCACTGCTGCGCGGCAGGAAAGGCCCCAGACGCCGATGCCACTCGAGCACCTGTTGGCGGGTCAGCGGCTGGAATGCCGTGCGCACGACTTCCAGCGTCACATCCACGAAGACGTCGACGCCAGGCGCCGGCCCGCGCGGTGACTCCTGATGGCCGGACTCCAGCCCCAGCGCCTGATACAGCGCATCACGCAACGCCGCCCGCCCGAGCACCACGCCAGACAGCTGGGCACTGGCTTCCATCTCTTCGCTGAGGAGCGTCGCCTCGAGACGCAGGCGTTGTCGGGGATAGAGATTCTGTCCCTGAGCGACCAGCGGTGACATCACCGCCTGGGTCGCCGCCAACTGCCCCATCAAGGGCATAACCTCCAACCGCCCCCGTGGCCAGTCAGGCTGCTGCCAGATCCACATAAGTTGTTATTCCCATTGAGATTTTCATCAACATCTTATCAAAAAGATCCGCAATAAACCACATATCGAATCATTTGGTGATGCGCAAAATAGGAAAGATGCGATCATCGCTCTCGATTTGATCACTATCATGTCATGAAAATCTAATAAACCTCTCAACTCCATGATTTTCATCGGATATGTCGCCACTCACATCGCATGAGTGCTGCCCTCGCCCTCACCACGATCAACACTTGACCATCATGACGAAAGAGACCAACTACCGAATCATTAATAGATACGCAAAAGAATCAACAGCGCATCATTCACCACCGAATGCCTGAAACCCGCCCTCGATCGAGGGCCTGCCTCGCGCCGCCCTGCCTCGCGCCGCCCTGCCTCGAACTGACCTGTCTCGAACTGAACTGCGTAGCCCGCCACCAGACAACCTGGGGCGCACCCCAGACGATTGACGCCGCTGAACGAGCAAGCCGACCTCTCAACCTCGTCAGGCGCCCTGCAAGCGCCCCTGAGACCCAGAAACGAAAAAGGCGCCACCCTGATATCAGGATGGCGCCTCGTGGCGTGTGCGCGCTCTCAGCGCGCTTTCATGACGTCATTGCAGTACATGCAGGACAGGTCAGCCCGTCAGCTTGGCCTGTGGCGGCGTTCGATGACGTTTCCGGCAACAGGGCTCAGTGTTGCTGGCACTCCTCGGCGGCCTGTTGCTCGCGCTGGCGGCCCCGCTCGCAGGCAGGACGCGCCCGCACCTCTTCGCCCCATTGCTCAAGCACGGCCGGCAGAGGTTGCCCGGCCATCTGCGCCCAACTGAGGGTCTGGGCGAGGAAGATATCGGCGACACTGAATTCCTCGGCCACCAGCCAGCCCTGACCACCGAAGCGGCGCTGAAGTGCCTTGAGAGCACGCTGGAATTCCCATTGGGCTGTCTGCTTGATGGCATCACAGCGCTGGTCCTCCGGCAGCGCGAAGGTGTGCTTGGCCAATGTCCACAGCGGCTGCTCAAGCTCGGTGGTCAGGAAACTGAGCCATTGATCCATCTGTGCCTGCCCGGCCAGCGATTGTGGCAGCAGGCGCCCTTCTCGCGCCGCCAGGTAGCGACAGATGGCACTGGACTCGAACAGGGCCAGCTCACCATCCACCAGGGCTGGTGCCTTGCCATCGGGATGAATGGCCAGGTATTCAGGGCTGTGCCCCTCACCGGCCTTCAGATCCAGACTATGAATCCGGTAATCGAGCCCCAGTTCCTCGAGCGTCCAGGCGACCCGCAGCGAGCGGGAATTCGGATAGCTGTAGAGAGTCAACATGGTCGGGCGCACTCCGTGGCGTTGCGGTGGTGACTGGCGCAGGTGAAGGCTTTCGCGCCAGCCAGGCCCTGGCTGCTTGAGCAGAGGGCTTGATGGTCATCCAGCATGGGCGGGAAGTCGCGGAGTTTCCATGCATCCTTCGCCGTCCCGCCGCAGGCAGTCACGCAACGAAAAACGCCTGTGGACAACTCGAACTCTCGAGTCATCCACAGGCGTTTCGGTATTGCATGCCACCAGGATCAGCTGCCGAGGCGAGCCTCGATACTGGCGCGGATGCCGGCGGCATCCAGACCGCAGTCACGCAGCAGCTCGACCGGCTTGCCATGCTCGACGAAGCCATCCGGCAGCCCCAGCAGCAACATGGGCTGAGCCAGTCCCGCGTTCAGGTAGAGCTCGGCCACGCCGGCTCCCGCGCCACCCGCGATGGCATTCTCTTCGACGGTCACGACCAGGTCGTGCTCCGCGGCGATCTCGAGCAGTGCCTCGCGGTCCAGCGGCTTGATGGAGCGCAGATTGAAGTGGGTCGCGTCCAGCGCCTCGGCGACCTCAGCCACCGGCGTGCTCATGCTGCCCACGGCGACGATGGCGACACGCACCTCGGGGCTGCCGCTGATACGACGGCGATATTCCCCCTGACCGATGGCCATTGGCGTCAGGTCGGCATCGGTGGCCACCCCCGGCCCGGTACCGCGCGGATAGCGCACCGCAGCCGGCCCGGGGTGGGCCAGTGCCGCGCTCAGCATGCCACGGCACTCGGCTTCATCGGCCGGCGCCATCAACACCAGCTCCGGCACGCAGCGCAGGAATGACATGTCCAGGCTGCCGTGATGCGTCGGGCCGTCTTCACCGACCAGACCGGCACGATCGATGGCAAAGGTCACGTCCAGTTTCTGCACCGCGACATCGTGGATCAGCTGATCATAGCCACGCTGCAGGAAGGTGGAATAGATCGCCACCACCGGCTTCATGCCTTCACAGGCCATGCCCGCTGCCACTGTTACCGCGTGCTGCTCCGCGATGGCGACATCGTAGTAGCGATCAGGATATTCCTTCGAGAAGCGCACCAGATCCGAGCCTTCCCGCATGGCCGGCGTGATGCCGATGACGCGCGCATCCGCGGCGGCGGCGTCACACAGCCAGTTGCCGAAGACGCTGCAGTATTTCTGCGGCTTGGGAGCCGGCGCGTCGGTGACGGCAGGCGCCTGCTCGGCTGCCTGAGGCGCGGCCTTCTCGAGCTTGGTGATGGCGTGATAGCCGATCGGGTCACGCTCCGCCGGCAGGAAGCCCTTGCCCTTGCGCGTCACCACATGCAGGAACTGCGGGCCATCCAGATCACGCATGTTGCGCAACGTCTGCACCAGCGCCGGCAGGTCATGGCCGTCGATGGGGCCGATGTAGTTGAAGCCCATCTCCTCGAACAGCGTCGCCGGGCTGATGAAGCCCTTCATGTGCTCTTCGGTACGCTTGGCAAGCTCCAGCGCACCCGGCAAGGGCGACAGCAGTCGCTTGCCGTTGGCGCGCATCTGGGTATACGGCTTGCTGGCCAGAATACGTGCCAGATAGCTTGCCAGGCCGCCGACGTTCTCGGAGATCGACATCTCGTTGTCGTTGAGCACGACCAGCATATTGGCCTTCACGTGCCCGGCATGCGCCAGTGCCTCGAACGCCATGCCAGCCGTCAGGGCACCATCGCCGATCACCGCACAGGCGCGCCGTGACTCACCCGCCGTGCGGGCGCCGAGCGCCATGCCCAGCGCCGCACTGATCGAGGTGCTGGAATGGCCCACCCCGAAGGTGTCGAACTCGCTCTCGGCACGCTTGGGGAAGGCAGACAGGCCGTTGTACTGGCGCATGCTGTACATGGCTTCACGACGGCCGGTCAGAATCTTGTGCGGATAGGCCTGATGACCCACGTCCCACACCAGACGGTCATGGGGCGTTTCCAGCGCATGATGGAGGGCCACGGTCAGCTCGACCACACCGAGCCCGGCACCGAAGTGCCCGCCGGTACAGCCGACGCTGTAAAGCAGGTAGGCGCGCAGTTCGTCAGCCAATTGGCGCAGCTGTGCCGCGCTCATGGCGCGCAGCGCTTGAGGTGTCTCGACCGCATCGAGCAGTGGCGTCGCGGGGCGCGCCTGAGGTATCTCGTCAAACAGCTTCATAGGCGTCAGGAATCAGTGGTCTCGCTCGATCATGTAGCGCGCCAGCACCGCGAGTGGCTCTGCGGCCTCTCCCAACGGTGCCAGGGCATCCAGGGCCTCTTGCAGTAGCTGACCTGCTCGCTCTTGAGCACCTTCGAGTCCAAGCAGCGAGGGATAGGTCGGCTTGTCGCGCGCAGCGTCAGCACCGGCCGTCTTGCCAAGCGTTGCGGTGTCGCCCGTCACGTCCAGGATGTCATCCTGGATCTGGAAGGCCAGGCCGATAGCCGAAGCGTAGCGCTCCAGGGCAGCAAGACGCGAATCCTGCTCGTCGACTGCCACCAATCCACCCAGACGGACCGCAGCGCGAATCAGCGCGCCGGTCTTGTAGGCATGCATGCGTGACAGCGCCTCTACCTCACGGAACTGCCCGACCGCCTCGAGATCCAGCGCCTGACCGGCCACCATGCCGCGCCGCCCGGAGGCCTCGGCCAGGGTACGCACCAGGGCAGGTGTCCGTACATGGCCGGTCGTCGCCATCACTTCGAAGGAGAGCGTCAACAGGGCATCGCCCGCGAGAATGGCGGTCGCCTCATCGAAGGCGCGATGCACGGTGGGACGGCCACGCCGCAGGTCGTCATCGTCCATGGCCGGCAGGTCATCATGGACCAGCGAATAGGCATGCACCAATTCGAGCGCCGCTGCCGCCGCGTCCAGCGCAGCGCGGTCAGCGGCCTCTTCATCGCAGCCCAGGGCACGACCCACCGCATACAGCAGCACGGGACGCAGACGCTTGCCGCCACCCAGCACGCTGTAGCGCATGGCGTCCTCGAGACGCTCACTCACCGCCGCACTGCCGGGAGTCAACAACGCCTCAAGCACGGCCTCACTGCGCGCCTGTCCAGAGCGGATCAGCTCGCTGGCCTGCGATGCAGTCGGCGTGACTTGCGTATTCAATCCACCTGACATCACCAGTCCTTCTCCTCGTCCGCTTCACCCGCCATGCTGCCTGCGGCATCGGGCGCCGTAAACGCCGTGGGCGTCAGCGCTCCCTCCGGGCCTTCCACCAATGCCTGCAGGCGCAACTCGGCGCTGTCGAGCCGCTGCTGCGCCTCACGCGCCAGGCTCACGCCCTCTTCAAAAGCGCCCAGTGACGCTTCCAGCGACATGTCGCCAGCCTCGAGCCGCGTCACCAACCCTTCAAGACGGGCCAGGGTGGCGGCGAAATCCTGTGGCACTTCCTTTTCGGCCATGGGTGCTCTCGCTCATCCGACCGGGCGGGCCCGGTGTCTCTGTGTGGAGCGCCAGTATAACCCGAAGGGCTTCACGACGCTGCCCACCCCCTGCGCACGCAGGAAGAGTCACATCAAACGGCTGTGCTGTGAATTTTTCATGCCCGGCACGCGGACATTTCATCCGGAGGCCCCGTCGGCTGTGATATTCTTTGCTCCCCTGTTGACAGCACGCCCCGCTGTTTCTCTGGCATTTTCTTGAGGTGTGACACGCCAGCAGGTCATGAAAAAGACCAAACGAACAGAAACGCCGGCATGACCGGCGAGAGGGTTGATCCGACAATGGCCAAGACGTCCCTGGACAAGAGCAAGATCAAGATTCTATTGCTCGAGGGTGTCCACCAATCCGCCGTGGATAATTTCCTCAACGCGGGTTACACCAACATCGAACTGCTTCAGACCTCGCTGGCCGAGGAAGAACTGATCGAGAAGATCCGCGATGTGCACTTCATCGGTATTCGTTCCCGCACTCAGCTCAACGAGCGCGTGATCTCCGCTGCCGAGAAGCTCACCGCCATCGGCTGCTTCTGCATCGGCACCAACCAGGTCGACCTGGAAGCCGCACTGAAGCGCGGTATTCCCGTGTTCAACGCGCCCTACTCCAACACTCGCTCGGTCGCCGAGCTGGTACTGGCCGAAGCCATCATGCTGATGCGCGGCGTGCCGGAGAAGAGCGCCAAGGCACATCGTGGCCAGTGGATGAAATCCGCCAAGAACAGCCATGAGGTCCGCGGCAAGACGCTGGGCATCGTGGGCTACGGCAGCATCGGCTCCCAGCTGTCCGTGCTCAGCGAATCCCTGGGCCTGGACGTCATCTACTACGATGCCGTCACCAAGCTCGGCATGGGCAATGCCCGTCAGGTGGCAAGCCTGGAAGAGCTGCTGGCGCGCGCTGACATCGTCACCCTGCATGTGCCGGAAATCCCCTCCACCAAGTGGATGATGGGCAAGCAGCAGTTCGCGCTGATGAAGCAGAACAGCGTCTTCATCAATGCGGCACGCGGCACCACCGTCGTCATCGAAGACCTGGCCGAAGCCCTCTCCAGCGGCAAGCTGCTGGGCGCCGCCATCGACGTCTTCCCGGTAGAGCCGAAAGGCAACGGCGAAGAGTTCGTGTCTCCGCTGCGCGAGTTCGACAATGTCATCCTGACGCCGCACGTCGGTGGCTCCACCATGGAAGCCCAGGAAAACATCGGTGTCGAAGTCGCCGAGAAGCTGGTGACCTACTCCGACAACGGTACCACCATCGGCTCGGTCAACTTCCCGGAAGTCGCCCTGCCGGCGCACCCGGAAAAGCACCGTCTGCTGCATATCCACGACAACGTCCCGGGCGTGCTGTCACGCATCAACCAGGTGCTGTCCGAGGAAGGCATCAACATCTCTGGCCAGTACCTGCAGACCAACAACACGGTCGGCTATGTGGTCATCGATGTCGACAAGGCCTACGGCAAGAAAGCGCTCGAAGCGCTCAAGACCGTCGACCATACCCTGCGTATCCGGACCCTCTACTCGGAAGCTGATTTCGAGAACTGAGTCCGTACTCTGCTTCATGGCCGTGGAGCAGAGGGCAGGCAAATGAAAACGCCGCAGCCAGAAATGGCTGCGGCGTTTTTTGTTCCGGAGTACCAGGCACGTTGATCGCCGCGCCTTGCGTCCCACTCCCCTCTGTCATGCCTCAGCCGGTTTCCCATATACTGGCAATGCCGGGCCAAGACCAAGGGCGTGTTTCACGTGGAACATCTTGATTCCTCGCTAAACACCCTCTTAATCAGATAGTTGAGAACAAGTGCCCAGTTGAAACTTCTTCTCTTAGCGCTCTGACAATGGCGTGCCAGCGACGGCCCAGTTTTCCGGCTCCACTTCCTGCAGCACTACCCAGACGGACTGCTCACGCACACCCAGCACGCGAGCCGTCTCGCGCGTCAACGCCTCCACCAGCTCCCGCTTCTGTTCCTGTGTCTTGCCAGTCAGAAATTCCGCACGAATCATCGGCATGGTTTTCTCTCCTTGTTGTTCAAATCTATTTTTCTGCATGCCAGATCAGCCTGGCCAGCTGCCTTGCTCACTATTGCCACAGCCGCTTTAAGGCGCTGTGGCCAATGGGCTCTTGCAAATCGCTCCTGAAGCCATTGTTCCACGTGAAACATCTGCCGGCAGCAAAGAGCGCAGCCCAGCGATGTCACTCTGCGCCATAGGCTGGTAAAGAAATTGGCTGCTTTACGATAAAGCAGCCAATTTCTCCCCATACGTCATCCAAAAAATCGCTTGTCTATCAGTCTGTTGGCGCGCTTTAGCCAAATATCTCAAGCATCATGTTCCACGTGAAACACTGCTTAGGCGTAGCAGGAATCACCCAGCAACACCTCTTCGACGCGACCGTTCAACAGCATGCCAAGCAGCGGCGTGTTATGGCCGGCACTGACCAGCGTCTCGCTTGAGACACGCCATTCCTGTTCCATATCGATCACCGCCAGATCACAGTACTCACCCACTTCCAGCATGCCGCCCTTGAGCCCGAAGCGTCTGGCACTGAACGTCAATGTCTCGATCAGGCGAGGCAGGCTGAGCAGCTCGGCCTTCACCAGCGCCAGTCCCAGCGGCAGCATGGTTTCCAGGCTGGTCATGCCGGGCTCGGATACTGCAAAGGGCGCGCTCTTGGCAGCGGCTTCATGGGGCAGATGATCACTGACGATGGCGTCGATGGTGCCATCGACCACACCGGCCCGCAGCGCATCACGGTCTGCCGCGCTGCGCAGTGGCGACTCCAGATGGAAGTTGGCGTTGAAGCCTTCCAGCTGCTCATCGGTCCAGTGCAGTTGCGCCATCGACACATCCGCGCTGATATCCAGCCCTCTGGCCTTGGCATCACGTACCAGCTCCACGGCCCGTGCACTGGAGAGCAGCGACACATGCGCCCGTACACCGGTCTGCTCGATCAACAGCAGCCACTGGGTCAGAGCGACCGTTTCGGCTGATTCCGGAATGCCGGCCAATCCGAGACGCGAGGCAATGGCGCCCTCATGGGCGCAGCCCTGCCCGGCCAAGGCGGCCTCCTGGGCCTGGAACACGACGGTGATATCAAAGGTCCGCGCGTACTCCAGACAGCGTCGCAGTACGCCGAGATCGCGTATCGGCTGGCGCAGGTTGGTCAGTGCCACACAGCCTGCGGATTTGAGCGCGGCCATATTGGCGAGCAGATCACCTTCCAGCCCCTGCGTCAGTGCCCCCAGCGGCGCGAGACGCACCCCCGCCACATCACGCGCACGGTCCAGCAGCGTACGAATATGCGAGGCGCTGTCGAGCACCGGGCTGGTGTCGGGCCGCGGCAGGATGGTCGCGTAGCCACCCGCCAGTGCGGCAGCCGACTCACTGACCAGGCTGCCCTTGTAGCGCGGACCCGGGTCACGCAAGTGCGCGCCAAGATCGATGAAGGCCGGCGTGACCAGCTTGCCCGCCAGATCATCGCGCTGCTCGGCGCTGAAGTCCGCCGGCGCCTCGCCGATCGCGATCAGGCGACCGCCGTCGAGATGGAGGTCGTACTGGCCATCGCGGCCGTTGGTCGGGTCGATCACCCGTGCATTGATCAGGCTGCGTTTCATGCGCCAGCTCCTCGTGAACGTTCACCCCTGCGCTCGGCGCGCGCCTTCATCTGTCCGGAGACCGCCATCGACAGCACCGCCATGCGCACCGCGATGCCGTTGGTGACCTGATCGAGTATCAGCGAGCGCGGGCCATCCGCGACGGCGGATTCGATCTCGACTCCCCGGTTGATCGGCCCCGGATGCATCACCACGGCGTCAGGGTGCGCGTGTGCCAGGCTTTCGCGGGTCAGGCCATAGCGGCGATAGTATTCCGATTCCGAGGGCAGCAGCGCGCCATCCATGCGCTCCTTCTGCAGGCGCAGCATGATGACGACATCGACATCCTTCAGCCCTGCTGCCAGCTCAGTGAAAACCTGGCAGCCCAGCGTCTCGACCCCGATGGGCAGCAGCGTCTGCGGCGCGACCACCCGCACCTCCGCTGCGCCCAGCGTATTGAGCGCCTGAATCTGCGAGCGAGCGACGCGTGAATGCAGGATGTCACCGACGATCGCGACGCGCAGATTGGCGAACTCGCCCTTGTGGCGGCGAATGGTCAGCATGTCGAGCATCGCCTGGGTCGGGTGCGCATGACGACCGTCGCCGGCATTGATGATCGCCACATGCGGCGTGATCTGACTGGCGATGAAGTGCGCCGCGCCGGAGTCGCCATGACGCACCACGAAGGCGTCCGCCTGCATGGCCTCGAGATTGACCAGGGTATCCATCAGCGACTCGCCCTTGGCGGCCGACGAGGTCTTGATGTCCAGATTGAGCACATCCGCCGACAGACGCTTGGCAGCCAGCTCGAAGGTGGCACGCGTGCGGGTCGAGTTCTCGAAGAACAGGTTGGCCACCGTGCGCCCGCGCAGCAACGGCACCTTCTTGACCTCGGCATCGCCGATGCCACGGAAGTGATCGGCGGTATCGAGAATCTCGGTCAGCACGCTGCGCGGCAGGCCTTCGATATCCAGAAAGTGGCGCAGCCGGCCCTGCTCATCCAGCTGGACCTGAGCCGGCGAGGCAGCCCGCACATCCGCGCTGGCCTGCGAGAGATCAAACAGGTTCATGCCGTCACCTCGCCGGTATCGACCAGTGTCAGGCGCAGGTTGTCGGGGCCTTCCAGCTTGATGCGCTTGCCGGGCGCCAGCGCCAGGTTGGCGCCCAGGGCGTCAGGCTGCACCGGCAGCTCACGCCCCGGCAGCTCTACCAGGCAGGCCAGCAGCACGCGGCGCGGACGGCCATAGTCGAACAGCTCATTGAGCGCCGCGCGCACGGTACGTCCGCTCATCAGCACGTCGTCCACCAGCAGCAGATCGCGATTCTCGATATCCGGCAGCTGTGACCCCTGGCCGCCATCCGGCAGGCCCTTGTGGCCGAAGTCGTCGCGCCAGAAACCGATATCCAGTGTCGCGAGGGGCTCTTCCAGCCCCAGCCGCTCACGCAGTGCCTGGGCGACCCAGACACCGCCGGTATGAATGCCGACCGGAATCAGACGTTCACGGTCGATTTCACGGCGCTCGAACAGCAATTCGAGCTCCTCGGTCATGGCCTCGAGCAGTGCCTCGACCTCTGGCAGTGCCTCATGTTCTTCGTGCATCTCAGACTCTTGCATGGATATCGCTTCCTATCTTCCCTGCCGAATGGCGGCAAACAGACAAAAAAAACCCGCTTCCGGAAAGGAAGCGGGTGGAGTATTCAGTAACCGACAAGGTCGCCCTCGCCTCGCTGGCTTGCAAACCAGCTCTCGAGAATCAGCTGAGCGGCGAGGCCGTCCACGCCATCATCGCGATAATTGCCGCGGTGGCCGCGCTCGCGCGCCAAGCCCTTGGCCGCCTTGGTGGAGCCACGCTCGTCCCACATTTCCAGCGGCTTGCCGTAGCGGCCATACAGGCGCTTGCCGAACTTGCGGGCTCGGCTGCACATCAGTGTCTCGCTGCCGTCCAGCTCGAGGGGCAGGCCGACCACGAACAGGTCGGGCTGCCATTCCTCGATCAGGCGATTGACGACATTCCAGTCCGGAATGCCGTCCCGCACATGCAGCGGCACCAGGGGCGTCGCGGTGCCGAGCATCTCGGTACCCACCGCGACACCGATGCGGCGCGTGCCGAAGTCGAATGCCAGCGCAGTACGGCTGACTTGCCGCTCAGCCATGCCCGATCTCCCGCGACATCAGATTCATGTCGACGCCCAGCTTGCTGGCAGCCGCTTCGAGACGGGACTCGCTGTCGGCATCGAAGAGAATGCCGCTGTCGCCTTCGACGATCAGCCAGCTGTTCTCCTTCAGCTCGTTGGTGAGCTGGTCCGGCTCCCAGCCAGCGCAGCCGAGGCAGACCATGAAGTCATCAGGGCCTTCGTTGCCGGCTATCGCCTTCAGGATGTCCAACGAGGTGGTCAGCGCCAGTTCGTCGGTCACCTGCAGGCTGGAATCCCACTCGCTGGCCTTGCCGCGATGCAGGATGAAGCCGCGGTCCTTGTGGACGGGGCCGCCGTAATAGACCACCTCATCGAGGCGCTCACAGCTGTCAGCAGCGATCTCGAGCTGCTCGAACAGACCGCGCATGGTCAGCTTGATCGGCTTGTTGACGATGACACCGAGGGTGCCCTTGTCATCATGATCACAGAGGTAACTGAGCGAGCCGGAAAAATTGTCATCATCGAGATGCGGCATCGCCAGCAGGAAATAGTCTCGCAGACTTTGCATGGTCCTCCCGAGGCGTCAGGGCGCGCCAGAATCGTTGCCGGGGCCGAATCGCCAGATGCGGGTGATGGTCAGCTGGCTCATCCCCTTGAGACTTTCATCAAAGGGCGCATAAGGAGCCGCGCCGTAGACCGTATCCAGAGCCGCCTGGTCGAGTTCAGCATGTCCCGAGGATTGTAACACTTCCGCGAACTCAAGCTGACCGCTGGGCAGCACGACGGCGCGAATCCGCAGCTCGCCGCTCAGATGAGCAGGTGCCGGATAGTGCTGGTTGCCGAATGCTTGTACCGTGCCGGTCCAGTCATTGATATAGCGCGCGCGGGCCGAGGCACGCGCCGCCTTGCGTGAGGCGGTGTCACCCACCACCTCACGCGACTGGCCGGAGGCCTGGATTCGCTGAACGTCCTGCTCGCTGGCCTGCTGTTCGTTGTCCGGCGTATCCGGCAGCAGTTCGGAACGCGTCACCTGCTGTGGCGACGCCTGCTGGGTCGCGATGACCTCGGGGATGCGCTCCGGCAGCACCAGCGCCTGCGTGGCCGGGGTCTGGGCTTCCGCCACGGCCGGCTCGCTGGCCTCGGACGCACTCTGCTCACCAGGCTGCGGGGGCGCCTGATTGGTTGGCCCGGCCTGCACCGCTGCCTCGCGCCCGCTGCCACTGGCCTGCTGGCCCTGCTCGGCCACCACCTGCGAGTCGACGGCAGTGGCGCTGGCCTGACTGACCAGCGTCACATCGAGCATCACGGGCTTTGGCATCGACGGCACCTCGGGCGGCGTCAGCAGGCCGCTGCCCAGCAACCACCAGCCGATGACGGCATGGACGGCCAGTGCCGCGCCCCATGCCACCACACGGCGATGCACCCGCGTCACCGGAACATAGGTGATCGGGTCGGTGACGCTATGATTGCCTGCCCACCATTCGACGGGTGCTGCCATACCCCACTCCCTGTCCACGGAACCTCATTGGCAGCTTCGGCTTCCCTGCCGTTTACTGCGAATCCATCGCGGGTCAGCCACTGGTGCCGACCTCATCACGACGTTGCTCAGGCAGACGGCTGCGCCGCCAGACGCGCTTCGATGGCATCCATCAACAGACCGGCGATATCAGTGCCGCGCTGGGTATCGATCTCGCGTACGCAGGTCGGGCTGGTGACGTTGATCTCGGTGATGTAGTCGCCGATCACGTCCAGGCCGACGAACATCAGACCCAATGATTTCACCACCGGCTTGACCTGCTCGATCAGCCAGTAATCGCGGTCGGTCAGCTCACGCGATTCGCCACGTCCGCCAGCCGCCAGGTTGCCGCGCGTCTCGCCGGCGCTCGGGATGCGCGCCAGGCCGAACGGCACCGGCTCGCCATCCACCAGCAGAATGCGCGTATCGCCGGCACTGATTTCCGGCACATAACGCTGGGCCATGATCTGACGGGTGCCCCGCAGCGTCAGCTGCTCGATCACCGAGCCGAGATTGCGGCCATCTTCGGCGACGTGGAAGATGCCACTGCCCCCCATGCCATCCAGCGGCTTGAAGATCACGTTGCCATGCTCGGCGTGGAAGGCGCGCAGCACCTTGTCGTTGGCAGACACGGTGGTCGGCGGGATGCACTGCGGGAACTGCTGAGCGAAGAGCTTCTCGTTGCAGGTCTGCAGCGCGGCCGTCGGATTGACCACCAGCACGCCTTCCCGCTCGGCAAAGCCCAGCAGGTGAACGGCATTCAGGAAGTGTTCGTCGACGGGCGGATCCTTGCGCATCAGGATCACGTCAAGCTCGGCCAGCGGAGTCGCGACGATCTCGCCCAGCTGATAGAAGTTGTCCGGGTCGTGGTAGACCTCCAGATCACGCATCCGGCCCATGGCGCGACCATTCTCGAGATAGAGGTCTTCCTGCTCGAGATAGTGCAGCGACCAGCCACGCTGGCTGGCGGCCCACAACATGGCCAGAGTGGTGTCCTTCTTGTAGGCGACGCTGGACATCGGGTCCATCACCACGCCGATCTTGAGCTTGCGAGCAGTCATTGAGGCAACCTTGTGACGACACTGCCAGCCCGGCACGCGGCCGGCAGCGGGGATAACGGAGACTCCCGTCGCGACATGACACCATGGCGCGGGAGCGATGGGACAAGTATGCAGCAGCGCCGTGCTGCTCACCACTGGCGAAACGCCCTTGCCGGCTCACGCTGTGTTGCCGGCAGATCAACAATTCCGCCCGGCTGCCAGATGATGGGAGATCAGCGCGGCAGGTCACCAAATCGCTGCTGCAGCAAGGTCAGCGCCACCACCGGCGCCGTCTCGGTGCGCAGGATACGCGGCCCCAGGCCGAGCACTTCACAACCGGCGGCGGCGGCTTCTGCCACCTCTTCCTGCGTGAAGCCGCCTTCCGGGCCGATCAGCAGGCTGGCGCGGGTCACGCCGCCCTCGGCCTCGGCCACGTTCAGCGCCTCGGCGCCGCCCGGCTGCAGAATCAGGCGCAGCGGCTCATCACGCTCGGCCAGCCACTGCGTCATCGCCACCGGGGCATGCACGACCGGCACGACACTTCTTCCGCACTGTTCGCAGGCGCTGGCCGCCACGCCCTGCCAGTGCGCCAGCTTCTTGTCGGCGCGCTCGCCCTTGAGCTTGACGTCGCCCCGCGCGGTATAGAGTGGCGTGATGGCAGCCACGCCCATTTCACAGGCCTTCTGGATGGCGTAATCCATGCGATCGCCCTTGGAGATCGCCTGCCCCAGATGCACCGCCAGCGGCGCCTCGCGGTCATTGGGCACCGCCTCGATCACCTGCACGCTGACGCCCTTGCGGGTCACCTCTTCCAGCAACACGCGCACCTCCTGCCCACGGCCATCGAACAGCTGCGCCTCACTGCCGACCTTGGCACGCAGCACCAGCCCGAGGTGGCGTGCAGGCCCCTCGGGGAGCGCGAAGGACGCCCCGGCGCTGACATTGAGATCAAGATCGGGGCAGTGCAGACGGATGGCCATGGACGGGGTCTCGCGGACTAAGAAGCAGTGAAAGTGAGCCGCGATGAGTCGATGCAGCATCGCAGGCAAGGCGGCGGCCATTGTCGCCCAAAAACGCAGCGACGGGCCACTGGGGCCCGTCGCTGGTCGTACCTGTCATGTGGCCAATCAAGGCCGGCTCACTGATCAGTGAGCGGTCGCCTCGGCGGCGCCCTGGGCTTCACGCTGCTTGCGCTGCGCGTACATGGCCTCGAAGTTGACCGGAGCCAGCATCAGCGGAGGGAAGCTGCCACGGTTGACCAGGTTGTCGATGGCTTCACGCGCATACGGGAACAGCACGTTCGGGCAGAAGGCGCCCAGGGTGTGGTCCAGCTGCTCGGCAGACAGACCAGCGATACGGAACAGGCCAGCCTGCTCGACTTCCGCCAGGAAGGCAGTGGTCTTGTCTTCGCCATTGGTGACCTGAGCGGTGACCTTGATGGAGACTTCGAACAGCTCCTCACCGACCTGCTGGTGCTCGGTATCCAGCTCCAGCGCGACCTTCGGCTGGAACGGCTGGGAGAAGACCGCCGGAGAATTCGGGGCTTCGAAGGACACGTCCTTCACGTAGATGCGCTGCAGGGCAAACTGGAGCTGATCCTGAGCCTGTTCTGCGCCTGCTGCAGCCTGTGCGTTCTGTTCTTCAGCCATGAGACATATCCTTGAGGGTTCGGAGATTTATTCTTGGTTGCGAGCCTGCCTCCAGCAGACCCGCAAACTTGCCCAGCCAGCGGGGCAATGACAGCTGGCAGACACGCGACGTGCGAGCCTGCGACTCAGCGAGTCACGACCGGCAGGCTGTCGGCTTCCCACTGGCCCATGCCGCCCTTGAGCTTGACGGCCTGCTTGAAGCCATCCTTCTCGAGGCGCGCCACCAGCGGTCCCGCCGTCTGGCCGTGCTTGCAGACGATGATCACCGGGCGTTCCTTGTACTTGGCCAGCGGAGTGGTCTCGCTAGTCAGCTGGCTACTGGGAACGTTGACGGCACCGGCGATATGACCGGCCTTGAATTCCTTGCTGTCGCGGATGTCGATGAAGACACCCTCTTCGCGATTGACCAGTCGCGTGGCCTCGCTGACGCTGACGCCGTGGTTGCCACGCATGGTTTCCATGACAATGAGGGCGACCAGCAGGGCGACGAAGGCGCCGACCAGCAAGGGATGATTCTGCGCGAACTGAAGCAGCTGTTCGATCATGAGACGGGCTAACTCCGCTGTGACGTGCATGCCGACGCGTACGCGGCAAAGGAAATAGACCGCTACCTGAGGTAACGGAGCCAGCATTATACATGACAGGCCCAAGCATGAATGCCGCTGCATGGCATCAAAAAGGCGTAGCCGGGCGATGCGCCGGCTGCTGTCTGCTCAGCCGGGCCGGGGCGATCCACCGATAGTGCAACCCAATCCCGGCGATACACTTGCGGCACTTGCACTCGGCACCTTACCACCCCTCTAATAGAGGGCAGAACGAGCAGGTAGTTTTATCACTACATATCGTTTCCGCCGAGGGTTCTGCCCCACGGATGCGCCACAGCATGGCCGCAGGACATGACAGCTGCATGATGCGTCACCCGTCGAGCATCATCCTGTCATCCCGGCCCCTGCTCACCCCAGATCATTCGTCATCACAGCGAGGAAGTCATGGCAGCTCAAGCACAAGGTCCGCGTCCCGTCGCCCTAATCATCCTGGACGGCTACGGTCACAGCGAAGAGGAGAAGGACAACGCCATCCTCGCCGCCGACACGCCGGTAATGGACCGCCTGCGTCGTGAATATCCCAGCGAACTGATTCACACCGATGGTGGCTTCGTCGGCCTGCCGGACGGCCAGATGGGCAACTCCGAAGTCGGCCACATGAACCTCGGTGCCGGTCGCATCGTCTATCAGGACTTCACGCGCATCACCAAGGCGGTGCGTGAGAATGCCCTCAAGGACAATGACATCCTGACCGCGCCCATCGATGCCGCCGTCAAGGCCGGGCGTGCCGTGCACCTGATCGGCCTGCTGTCTCCGGGTGGCGTCCACTCCCACGAAGACCACACCCTGGCCATGGCTGACCTGGCCGCCGAGCGGGGCGCCAAGCGCATCTATATCCACGCCATCACCGATGGCCGTGACACCGCGCCCAAGAGCGCCGAGGCCTCCATCGCGCGTGCCGATGAGCATCTCGCGGGCCTGGGCCTGGAAGACGGCCGTGTCGCCACGCTGGTCGGTCGCTACTTCGCACTGGACCGCGACAACCGCTGGGACCGAGTCGAGCAGGCCTACCGCCTGATCGCCAACGGCGAAGCCGAGCATGAAGCCGCCACTGGGGTCGCCGGTCTGGCTGCCGCCTACGAGCGCGACGAGACCGATGAATTCGTCACCGCCACCCGCATCGGCGATTCCGTCGCCATGCAGGAAGGCGATGCGGCCATCTTCATGAACTTCCGCGCCGACCGTGCCCGCGAGCTGACCCGCGCCTTCGTCGAGCCGGACTTCGCAGGCTTCGAGCGTACGCCGCCCAAGCTGGCCCACGACGGCCTGGTGATGATGACCCAGTACGCCGCCGACATCCCGGCGCCGGCAGCCTTCCCGCCGTCCGAACTGCACAACACCCTGGGCGAGGTCGTGTCCGACCGTGGCCTGACCCAGCTGCGCATCGCCGAGACCGAGAAGTACGCGCACGTCACCTTCTTCTTCTCCGGTGGCCGCGAAGAGGAATATCCCGGCGAGACGCGCATCCTCGTGCCCTCCCCGCAGGACGTGAAGACCTACGACGAGAAGCCGGAAATGAGCGCCGGCGAAGTCACCGACAAGCTGGTGGAAGCCATCGAGTCCGGCGGCTACGACCTCATCGTCTGCAACTACGCCAACGGCGACATGGTCGGCCACACCGGCAAGTTCGACGCCGCCGTCCAGGCCGTCGAGTTCCTCGACAAGTGCGTGGCACGCGTGGTCGAGGCGCTGGAGAAGGTCGGTGGCGAATGTCTGATCACGGCCGACCACGGTAACGCCGAGCAGATGGTGCATCCGGAAACCGGCAATCCGCAGACCGCGCACACCACCTTCGAGGTGCCGCTGATCTACGTGACGCAGCGCGATGCCAAGCTGGCCGCCGACGGGCGTCTGTGCGATCTCGCCCCGACCCTGCTGACCATGATGGGCCAGTCGGTGCCGGAAGAGATGGATGGCAAGGTGCTGGTCGATTATGCCGAGGCCTGATAGCAGGCTGCATGGCGCACCCTTCGGTGCGTCGTGCCTCTCGCCCTGCCCGAGCAAGCCGCTCGGGCAGGGCGACCGCCCCCGAATCTTCAAGCGCCGGAGCCGAGTCTCCGGCGTTGTGCTGTCTGCCTGGCTGCTGAGTCTCGCCCCGCTGGCACTCGGCCCCGTGGTGGCGACCACCGCGCAGGCCGCTGACGACACCGCCACCCTGACCCAGAAGAAGCAGGCCTCCCAGGAAGACCTCAAGCGCCTCAAGCGCGAGATCCAGGCGATGCAGGGCGAGCTCAAGGCCACGGCAGCGCGGCGCAGCGACACCCGCAACGGGCTGGAGAAGATCGAGCGCCAGCTCAATGCCACGCGCCAGCAGACCGGCAAGCTCGAGGATGAGCGCGATGACATCAAGCAGCAGCTGGTGGCACTGACGCGCAAGCGTGAAGCCCTCAGTCAGCAGCAGACGGCCCAGAAGGCGGCGGTGGCTGAAGAGATGGCCGCCCTCTATCGCCTTGGTCGTCAGCCTGAACTGAAATTGCTGCTCAATCAGGATGATCCCGCACGTCTTGAGCGCCTGCAGGTCTATCTGAACCACCTGAGCGAATCACGGCGTGCGGCGCTGGAGCGCCTGGCCGAGCTGAACCAGTCACTGGCCGACACCCGCGCACAACTGCTGGCTCGCCAGACACGCCTGGATGACGTGCAGGCAGGCCTCAAGCGGCAGGCCAGTCAGCTGATCGCGCAACAGAATGAACGCGCCGCCCTGCTGCGCAAGCTGGATGCGCGCTATGCCAGCCATGAGGCGAAGATCGCCGAACTGGACCAGGACCGCGCGCATGCCAACCAGCTGATCCAGACCCTCGAGAAGCGCCTCAAGTCGATCAAGAGTGCGCCGCCACCCAAGACCCGCATCACGCGTGCGATGGGCAAGATGGACTGGCCGGCGCCGGGCAAGGTGATCTCCGCCTATGGGCGTGGCGAGGGCGTCAACCGTGATGGCGTGTTGATTCGCGCGACACAGGGCACCGCCGTCACGGCGCCGCACGCCGGTCGCGTGGTCTTCGCGGACTGGATGCGCGGCTATGGCAACCTGCTGATACTCGATCACGGTGACAACGTGCTGACGCTCTACGCCCACCTGGCAAGCTTCAGCGTAGGCCCGGGCGACAGCCTGTCACGCGGCCAGCAGCTGGGTAGTGTCGGCAGCAGCGGCGGGCGTGATGGCCCGGCGCTCTATTTCGAAGTGCGCCGCAGCGGTCAGCCGACAGACCCGAGTCGCTGGCTCGCGCGCCGCTGAAGTGTCTGGCAGCGGCACCTCACGCATCACCTGATTGTCAGCCAGCGCTGAATGCCACCGCTAGCCAGCGGGCTAGTCGCCAGGCACTCGCGCGGGATATGCTCGCAGTAGCCTGTGACTGCGAGCATGCTGGGCGGTGTTCCCCCTGCCATGCCTCGACATCCGGCCCCGGCGCTCAGCGCATTTCGGTACCAGTCGAGTCAGTATCCGTCGAGAAGGAAATCGCATGTCTGCAATGTCGCCGTTCCGTCCTGCCCCGCGCCGCCTGCGTCAGCTGGCGGTCAGCGTGCCGCTGAGCCTTGCCCTGCTGGGTGGCGGACTGCCGGCCAGTGCAGAAGATGTCACCTCACCGGCCGACAGCGCTCAGGATGCCCGCCAGGGCACGGACCTGCCGCTGGATGAGCTGCGCACCTTCGCCGAGGTCTTCGAGCGCATCAAGCGCACCTACGTCGATCAGGTCGATGACCGCACGCTGCTCAAGAATGCCATGCGCGGCATGCTCGAAGGGCTGGACCCGCACTCCGCCTATCTGGATCAGGAAGACTGGCAGGACCTGCGCGAGAATACCGATGGCGAGTTTGGCGGCATCGGTATCGAGGTCGGCACCGGCGACGATGGCCAGCTGACCGTCATCGCCCCCATCGACGACACCCCGGCGGCGCGCGCGGGCCTGCAGCCGCGAGACGTCATCCTCAAGATCGACAATACGCCGCTGGACGGCCTGTCGATGTCGGAGTCGGTCAAGTTGATGCGCGGTGAGGCAGGCTCTCGCATTCGGCTGCTGATTCTATCCGAGGGCGCCGACATGCCGCGCGAAGTGGTGCTGGAACGCGCCATCATCAAGAGCAGCAGCGTCAGTCAGCGCCTGCTGGACCCGGGCTATGGCTATCTGCGCATCAGCCAGTTCCAGAGCGCGACCGGTGACGAGGCCCACACGGCGCTGGCCAGACTGCGGGAAGACAACGATGGCGAGCCGCTCAAGGGGCTGGTGCTGGATCTGCGCAACAACCCCGGCGGGCTTCTCTCGGCCGCCGTCGAGATCAGCGACCTGTTCCTGTCCAGCGGCCGCATCGTCTACACCGAAGGCCGCCTGCCCGACAGCGAGCTGTCCTTCTCGGCCAAGCCCGATACCCCGGCGGGCGACACCCCGCTGGTGGTGCTGATCAATGGCGGCACGGCCTCGGCCGCGGAAATCGTGTCCGGCGCACTGCAGGATCAACACCGCGCCATCATCATGGGCACCGACAGCTTCGGCAAGGGCTCGGTCCAGACGGTGATGCCACTGGGCAATGGCGATGGGCTCAAGCTGACCACCGCGCTCTACTTCACGCCCAGCGGCCGTTCGATCCAGGCCGAGGGCATCCGCCCGGATGTCGAGGTCGTGCGAGGCCGTCTCGAGCGCGACACGCGACGTGACTTCAGTGTGCGCGAGGCAGATCTCGACGGGCGCCTCGACAATGCCAACGCCGCCAGCGAGTCCGCCAGCAGCAAGGCGCCCGACAGCCCGGTGGTGGCGGAAAGCGACTACCAGCTGGGTGAGGCGCTCAATCTGCTCAAGGGCATGAACGTGCTGGGGCGCAGTGCGGCACTCAAGGCCACCGTGCCCACAAGCGACGAGTAAGCATCACGCCATAATCGCCAGATCATCAGGCCACAACGACAAGGCCCCGCCAGATGGCGGGGCCTTGTCGTTGCAGGGGGCATGACATGCGCACTTGCATGGAGGCATATAGCGGTATGTGTGACAGCGGTCGGCCATCCTGTGACCACCTGTGCCCAAGCGATGATAGTAGGCGCTCACATACCCGATGGAGCAGGAATTACACCAACTTCACTCTTGTTACGGCTTGCAGCTGGCGGGCAACTCACCCCGCTGCCCCATCGCCTGACGCATCAGGATACGCTTCAACTCGCCCTGGCCGTCGACGAAACCAAGCCCGAAGTTGCGCAGCAGACGCACGCCCGGCTGACGGCTGCCGAACAACAGGCGGAAGCCATCCATCATCTTGAGCATCATGGCATTGTCGCTGCGACGCCGACGGCGATAGCGCGCCAGCCAGCGCTCGTCGCCAAGCGCCACCCCGCGGCGATGTCCTGCCAGCAGCTCGTCTGCCAACACCGCCACATCCATCAAGCCCAGATTGACGCCCTGCCCTGCCAGCGGGTGAATGGCATGCGCAGCATCCCCCACCAGCGCCAGCCCCGGCAGCACATAGTCTTCGGCGTGGCGCTGATGCAGCGGGAAACTGAAGCGCTCGCTCGCCCATTCGATGGCGCCCAGCTGACCTTCAAAGGCGTCTTCCAGCTCACTACAGAATGCCGCCGGTGACAGTGCCAGCAGCCGCTCGGCCTCTTCTGGCGTAGTCGACCACACGATGGAGCAATGCCGCTCTGCAGCCGAGGCTCCCTCGGCCGGCTGAGCCAGGGCGTCATTGACGGCCAGCGGCAGGAAGGCCAGCGGCCCGGTCGGCAGGAAGCGCTGACGCGCGACGGCCTGATGCGCGAGTTCGGTGCGCACCGTGGCCACCAGCGCGACCTGGCCGGTGTCGTGTTCCCGCGTGGCGATCCCGGCCAGCTCGCGCAGCCGTGAGCGCGCACCATCCGCCGCGACCACCAGCGCCGCGGTGACTGTCCGGCCATCGGTCAACGTCAGGCTGGTCGCTTCCGCCGCATCGAGTTGGTAAGCATTCACTACCGATGTAGCACCTGAGCGTGGCAGTGCCATGCCTGCCACACGCGCCCCGAAGCAGCGCGTGATCGCCGGGCAGGCATCGATGGCCTGCTCCAGCGCGGCGAGCGTGACCCGGTTCTCGACGATATGCCCCAGCACCGGCACACCGCTGTCCTCGGCGCTGAACTGGATCTCGCCATTGCCCTCCGCGTCCCACACCTGCATGCCGGTATAGGGCATCAGGCGACTGGCGGCGATCGTCGGCCACACGCCCAGACCGCTCAACAGCTGCTGAGAGACCGGCGTCAATGCACTCACCCGTGGCTCGGGGGCGCTATCTGGCTGCCAGCGGGTCGTGGACTCACGCCCCTCGACCAGCATGACCCGCAGTCCCGCCTGCCCCAGCAGCAGTGCCAGGGTGGCACCGACGATACCGGCACCGACGATGGCGACATCGGCGTCATGTGCGCTACCTGCTGATCGACCGTCCTTCATGCCTGCTCCCTGTCTCGTAGTTCAGTCTCGTAGTTCTGTCTCGTGGCCTGATCTCGAAGACCAATCTCGCGTCCTGATCTCGAAGCCCCGTCGCGTGGCTCGACACCAAGGCGCTGTCAGTGACGCCCTGTCAGTTACACCCTGCCTGCGAGGCTCTGCCCACGAGCCAAGTCAGCGAGCCAAGTCAGTGAGTGCCCACCAATCTCAGCGCTCAATGCCCATCGAGCGCCTGGCCAACAGGCGCTTGAGCGGCGAGACCAGATTGAGCCCGATCAGGCCCGCTGCCCGTGCATGCCCCAGCCAGCGACTCTCGACCCCGAACAGGCGGATCAGGCCATCGCTGAACAGCACCACATTGTCGCGATCCGCGCCGCGCCGCTCCTCGAAGTCACTCAGCACGCTGGTGGCCCCCGGCGACTCGCCACGCGTCAGGCCCGCCTCGATGGCCGCGACCAGGTCGGTCACGCCGCGCAGCGCCAGATTGAAGCCCTGCCCTGCCACCGGGTGCAGTGCGTGGGCGGCATTGCCGAGCACCGCAAGGCCGGGGCGCGTGCCTTCGCTGGCACGCACCAACGACAGCGGATAGGCGTGGCGCTGCCCGACGCGGCGAAAGCGTCCGGCGCGTTCACCGAAGGCGCGCTGCAGTGCCTGCAGGAAGTCGCTGTCGGGCAGCGTCATCAGGCTTTCCGTGTCAGCGGGGGAGCGCGTCCAGACCAGCTCCATGCGCTTGCCGGCCAGCGGCAGCAGCGCCATCGGGCCTTCACTGGTGAAGCGCTCGTAGGCGACTCCCTGGTGAGGCTGGCTCATCTCCACTGTGGCGATCAAGGCATGCTGCTCATAGTCCTGCGCCGCACTGTGGATACCGAGGCGCTCCTTGAGTCCGGAGCGACCGCCATCCGCCAGCACGGTCAGCTCAGCCTCGATCAGACGACCATCCTCCAGCGTGAGGCGATGGCCTTCCGCCGTGACAGCGATTTCTGCCACGCGCGCCGGGCAATACCAGGCCAGCGGCAGCTCGGCCAGCTGGCGATGCAGCACCTGACCCATCCAGGCATTGGGAATCACGTGGCCGAGCGCGGCTACCTCGAGTTCTGAGGCCCGCATGCGGGTCGCGCCCAGGTGGCCGCGCTCACTGACATGGATGGTGCGAATCGGCGTGGCGTGCTCGCACATTGCCTCCCAGACCCCGAAGGCGGTGAACCGCTGGCGTGAGCCCGCCGCGATGGCGCTGGCACGTGCATCGAAACTGGGCTGGAAGCGCCGGGCGTCTGCTGACGCCGTGGGCAGCTCATTGGCCTCGATCACGGCGACACGCAACGCTGTGGCCTCACGGCCCTTCTCGTCGGCCACACGTTGCATCAGCGGCGCCAGCGCACAGGCCAGGCTGGCACCCACCAGACCGCCGCCGATGATCACGATGTCGAAGTGTTCGGCATCACGCCCGCTCATGGCTTCAGGCTCACTCATGGCGTCAGGCCTCCGCGCGCATCAGCGCCTCGATGGCCTCGACGGACTTGGGCACGCCATGACTCAACACCTCGTGGCCCGCGGCAGTCACCGCGACGTCGTCCTCGATGCGAATGCCGATCCCGCGATATTCGACGGGAATGTCGCCATCCTGCGGAATGTAGAGGCCCGGCTCGATGGTCAGCACCATGCCCGGCACCAGCGGACGCGGCTCACCCGCTTCGCGATAGCTGCCCACGTCATGCACATCCAGCCCCAGCCAGTGCGAGGTGGAGTGCAGATAGAAGCGACGGTAGGCATCGCTGCTGATCAATTCCTCGACCTCACCCTGCAACAGGCCCAGCTCGACCAGCCCCGTGGTCAGGTCATGCACCACCTGTTGGTGAATGCCCACCAACGTTGCACCCGGCACCACGGCGGCCACCGCACGTTCCTGGGCCTTGAGCACGATCTCGTACAGACGGCGCTGCGGCTCATTGAAGCGGCCATTGACCGGGAAGGTACGCGTGATGTCGCCGGCATAGAGGGCGTACTCGGCGCCGGCATCGATCAGCACCAGCTGACCATCCTCCAGCGGCGCGCGATTCTCGATGTAATGCAGCACACAGGCATTCACACCCGCCCCGACGATGCTGGTGTAGGCCGGAGCCGGCGCCCCCTGCCACTGGAATTCATGCTCGATCTCGGCCTGTAGATGATACTCGTGCAGGCCGGGACGGCTGATCTGCATCGCACGCACATGCGCGCGCGCGGAAATCTCGGCGGCGTGGCGCATCAGTGCCAGTTCACGCTCATCCTTGATCAGGCGCTGCTCATGCAGCAGCGGCGCGAGATCCTCGAAGGCGGCCGGCGGCCGTGCTCCGCGACGCACCGCGGCGGCCAGCTCATCGCGCAGCGCTTGAGCCAGCGCCAGGGCTTCATCATCCTCGAACAGCACATAGAGGCGCTCGCGGCCATCCAGCAGGCTGGCCATCACCTCATCACGGGCCTCATTGGTGAAGGCCTGATCGAAGCCTGCCGTGTTGACGGCACCTTCGGCGCCGATGCGGATGCCGGTCCAGGCTTCGGCCAGTGGGTCCTTCTCCTGACAGAACAGCACACTCTCCCCTTCGGCGCGCCCGGGCAGCAACAGCAAGGCGGCCTCGGGTTCCGGCCAGCCGGTCAGATAGTGGAAGTCGCTGTTCTGACGGAAGCTGTATTCACTGTCGCGGTTGCGCTGGGCCAGGCCCGACGAGACCACCAATGCGGCAGCCCCCTGCGGCAGCTGCGCGATCAGGCGCTGGCGGCGTGCACGAAAATCCTCTGCCGTCAGGGCAGCAGGTGCGGGCAGGATGGCTGGGGCAGTCATGGCAATCTCCGTCGAGAACCCGCCGGGCATGGCGCGTTCGAGTGACAAACAGGCGTGATGCTGTAGATGGGGTCACCCGCCCTCTTGTACCAGCCTTGCATCAGACGCGGCGCAAGCGGTGGGTGACCATCGATTCAGTGGGTATCGGTACGTGAGCTGACGCCGAGGCTGCCCTCGAGACCGCCTTCCGGCAGCTGGTCATCGCTGGGCTTCTCGACGTCCGGGTTGCCCGGGTGCTGCTCGGTATACAGCAACAAGGCTGCCATGCGCACATGGTCAGCCAGCGCGAACAGATCGGCCTCGTCCTCGGCATTGTCGTCATCGAGGTCTTCGGCATTGGCGAGGCCGCTCGAGATGGCTTCGACATCGCTCAGCGCATCCTTGAGCGCCTGGCTCCAGCCACTGCGGACATCATCATCGGCACCGGCCAGCTCTTCCTGGAAGCCCAGCGTCCATTCGCGCAGGCTCTGACCGCGTTCGGCCAGCGAGAACATGTCATCCGGCAGCAGCGGCTCGAAGCTCATCTCGCTGGCGGCCAGACGCTCCTGATTGCGCGTGCGCCAGGTGAGGAAGACTTCACCGGCCTCACGCGTGGCCGGTTGCTCGACCCCCAGCGAGGCGCAGACGCGCGCCAGCCAATCCTCGGCACTGATGTCATCCAGCGCCAGTGCGGCCACCAGCTGACCATCGAGGAAGGAGGGATTGTTGAGGCTGCCGTGAGCCAGGAAGTGGTCTGCGACGAGCGAGAAGTCGAAGGTATCGTTGATGATCGCCATGATGCGGCCCCATTGAGTCAGTGAGAAGTGGTTCTGTAGCGGGAGAATGGCATCTGAAGGATGTGCTGCAGCACAAGGCAGCCGCGCCGCGCGGCGCGTTGACCCTCCAGAAGCGGCTCTCTATAGTGGCTCGAGAATGCCCCCATCTTACCGCACTGGCCCTCCTTCTGGCTTGCCGTCCTGACTGCGACGGTGACGCACTGACAGCAGGACGTCGGCATCAATCTGGATGACGCCGGACAAGGCCCGAGAGGATCTACATGAGCGATTCCGCCACCCCACGCAATACCACCGAGATCAGCCTGCTCGGCCGCAGCTATACCGTCAGCTGTCAGCCCGGCGAGGAAGATGGCCTGACCCGTGCGGCGGCTTATCTGGATCTCGCCATGCAAGGCATCCAGCAGCGCGGCAACACCATCAGCGCCGACAAGGTCGCCCTGATGGCAGCGCTCAATATCTCGCATGAGTTGATCAACAGCCGTGACAGCGAGCGCGCCCTGCAGCGCGACTTCGAGACTCGCCTCACCGCGCTGGACCGTCAACTGGATGCCGCGCTCAGTCAGCTGCCAGCCGACTATGCCGATCAGGCGAAGGCGCGCGCTGCTGAGCGTAAAAACGCTTCAGAATCAAACAACTGATACATTCAGGCAACAGATTGTTCCCGACAGGATTAGCCCTTGGGCAGGCAGGCGGGGTTTGGTAGACTGAATGAGTTCTCTGGGGTGTACGACAGTTGCCGATGTCCCTCGAGCTTATAAGCTATTCCCAGGGAGTCCACTGCGCAGTGCTGTGTGCATGTCCGTGCGTCGGAACGCCTGATGCGCTGCGCGGGACTACCCACCTTGAACCGCTGGGTTCAAGGGCCCCCGGTAACACCGGCACCTTGGAGAACCCTGTCTGACGGAGATTGTCAGGCATGCGCAAGCCCCCCGCGGTCTATGCCGCACCCGCGAGCCCACGCTCGCCACTCCCTTCTGCAGCACTCGATACCACGCTCTGGGCACTGCCCAGCGAGCTCGATCACCCTCAGGCCGACCGCCGTGCGCTTCGCCGTCTGCTGCGCCAACGCCGCCGTCAGCTACCCCCTGCCATTCGTCTGCAAGCCGAAGATGCGCTCCTGCGTCAGCTGAAACGGCTGCCGGAACTGTTGCGCGCCCGCCACGTCGCCCTGTATCTGCCCTACGATGGCGAGATCGATGCCACGCGCCTGTGCGATTGGCTGCAGCGACGAGGGGCGAAGATCTATCTGCCGGTACTGCGTCCGTTCGCGGCCAATTCGCTATGGTTCGTGCGCTACGACGATCAGACACCCCTGGTCAGCAACCGCTTCGGCATCGCCGAACCGGACACCCGTCATGGGGCTTCCAGGGCGCGGCGCCTGCCTGCCTGGGCGCTGGATGTCGTCTTGATGCCACTGGTCGGCTTCGATGGGCGCGGGGCTCGCATCGGCATGGGCGGCGGCTTCTACGATCGCAGCTTCGCCTTTACCCGCCGTCCCGGCCCACGGCCGCTGTTGATCGGCCTCGCCCACCACTGTCAGAAAGTCCCCGCCCTGCCGGTACAGCCCTGGGATGTCCCGCTGGACGCCATCGTCAGTGATCGCGAAGTCGTGCGCCCTGCCCGCCCTGAATGAGGCGCTGGGCTTTGTGACGAGATCGATGGTACGACCGCGAGATGTCGAGAGTGACAGCAGACAGAAAGGGGGTTATTCACAAAGGGGACGAAGCAGCAACGCAGTGAAGCCAGGCGAGGGGTCAAGCTGAGGGGGGGGAGTCGGGGAGCTGGAAAGCTGGGAGCAGAAACGCTGGAAAGCCTGGCAGGAGGGTCATGGCATGGGGGCGTGGCGCCAGAGAGACTGACGCCAGCAGCACCGCTACCGCCGGTGAGGGCAGCAGCGCAGGATTCAGGAACCCATTACGGTCTGGGCGTAGCCAGTTGCCACTACACCAATCCCGAAGATGAATACCAGGGCCATGACCAGATCGGGCTTACGTTTCATGAGAGCGGGCTTCTTCTTATATCGTCAGTGGCTTTCGCGTGACGGTTGTCGATGACTGTCTTCCTGACAGTGACCAGATGATAGGCATCTGACTTCTGTATGACAATCACCATGCAATCGTTTGAATGGACGCTTTTCCACGCAGCTTTTGATGTCTGCTCGCCCCAGCCGACAAGGGCTTCCATCGAAAACACCGTTCTTTTTCGCGCCTGGCATGAAATGTGGAATTTCCTGCGGCATGCCCGCCGGATACGCATGAAAAAGCCCCGGCCTTCCACGCGAAGGCCGGGGCTTTTCTATCCACGAATGTGACCAATGAAGCATGATGAGCTGCGCCTCAGCCCGCCGCCTTCAACGCAAATGACTTATATAGCCATCATCGCCCCATCGCTTGCCTCGCTCAGGACAGAAACAGGCGATAGGCGGGATTGTCGCTCTCTTTCCAGAAGCGATAGCCGATCTCATTGAAATATTCCTCGACCCGCGCGCGGTCGCCATTAGGGATCTGCATGCCGATCAACACCCGCCCATGCGATGCGCCGTGGTTACGGTAGTGAAACAGCGAGATGTTCCAGTCCGCCGGTAGGTGGGTGAGGAAATTCATCAGGGCGCCCGGGCGCTCCGGGAACTCGAAACGATAGACCTCTTCCTCGAGATCGCTGGTCGTGCGCCCACCGACCAGATGACGCGTGTGCAGCTTGGCCAGTTCGTTGTCGGTCAGGTCTTCCACCGCATAGCCCGCCTCACGCAGCTTCTCGACCACAGCGGCGCGGTCTTCACCACCCGGCTTGACCTGCACGCCGACGAAGACATGCGCTTCCTCCGGATTGGCATAGCGATAGTTGAACTCGGTGACCATGCGCTTGCCGATCACCTTGCAGAACTGCTTGTAGGCCCCCGGGCGCTCCGGCAGCGTCACGGCCAGAATCGCCTCACGCTGCTCGCCCAGCTCGGTACGCTCGGCAATGTGCTGCAGGCGATCGAAGTTGGTGTTGGCGCCAGAGTTGATGCACACCAGCGTCTCCCCTTCCGCGCCTGACTGCTGGACGTATTTCTTGAGGCCCGCCAGTGACAGTGCGCCACTGGTTTCGGAGACGGCGCGCGTATCCTCGAAGATGTCCTTGACCGCCGCACACATCTCATCGGTATTGACGGTGATGACCTCATCGACGGTGTGCTGGATGAGCTCGAACGGTGCCGCGCCGATCTGCGCGACCGCCACGCCCTCGGCGAACACGCCGACCTGGTCCAGCACCACGCGTTCGCCGGCTTCCATGGCCGCCTTGAGGCAGGCGGCATCTTCCGCCTCGACCCCGATGACGCGGATCTCGGGGCGCAGGTACTTCACGTAGGCCGCGACACCGGCGATCAGACCACCGCCCCCGACCGGCACGAAGATCGCATCGATCTTGCCGGGGTGCTGACGCAGGATTTCCATGCCGACGGTGCCCTGACCGGCAATGACATCCGGGTCGTCATAGGGCGGGATGAAGGTATAGCCGTGCTCGTCCATCAGGGTACGCGCGTGGGCCAGTGCCTCGGGGAAGGCATCGCCCTTGAGAATCACCCGCGCGCCGCGCTCGCGCACGGCCTGCACCTTGATTTCCGGCGTAATGCGCGGCATCACGATCACTGCCTTGACGCCCATCAGCTTGGCCGCCATCGCCAGGCCCTGCGCATGATTGCCGGCCGAGGCCGCAATCACGCCACACGCCTTCTGTTCATCCGTCAGCTGGGCCATCTTGTTGTAGGCGCCGCGAATCTTGAAGGAATAGACAGGCTGCAGGTCTTCACGCTTGATGAAGATGTGATTGCCGAAACGACGCGACAACAAGGGTGCCGGCGAGAGCGGAGTTTCATGGGCGGCTTCGTAGACACGAGCCGACAGGATTTTCTTGACGTAATGTTCGAGCATTATAGGAATGTCCTGATGTGTCACAGCGCGGGCCGCATGAGCGCGACCGAACCCCCATTGTTATCAGACCGCTGGCGAGAGCGTCCAGCGCCATCGCCGGGTTTGCCGTTATAATGTGGCGTTTTCCGGCGTTGCGCTTCACGTCAAGCCGTTTTCCAGTGCCTGTCGGCGGTAAACTGCTGGCCACGTAGGGAAGACCGCGCCAATGCCCACTTTCACCACCGCCCCACCGACCCGAGGTATCACATGACCCAGGATGAGCTGAAGCAGGCCGTGGCCCGCGCCGCCCTTGACGAGATTCGCCCACTGCTGAGCCGCGACACCATCATCGGCGTCGGCACTGGCTCGACGGCCAATCTGTTCATCGATGCGCTGGCGGAAGTGCGCCACGACTTCGCCGGTGCCGTCGCCAGCTCCGAAGCCACTGCCGAGCGCCTCAAGGGCCATGGCATCGACGTCTTCGAACTCAACCATGTCGGCACCGTGCCGGTCTACGTGGATGGTGCCGACGAGATCGACCCGCGCCTGGCGATGATCAAGGGCGGCGGCGCCGCGCTGACCCGCGAGAAGATCGTCGCGGCCTGCGCCGAGCGCTTCGTGTGCATCGCCGATGGCTCCAAGCAGGTGGATATTCTCGGCGGCTTCCCGCTGCCGGTGGAAGTCATTCCGATGGCGCGCTCCTATGTGGCGCGTGAGCTGGTCAAGCTGGGCGCCGACCCGGTCTACCGCGATGGCGTGCTGACCGACAACGGCAACCGCATCCTCGACTGCTACAACTTCCTGATCGAGGACCCGATCGCCATGGAAGCGCGCATCAATGCCATCGTCGGTGTCGTCACCAACGGCCTGTTCGCGGCACGCGGTGCCGATGTGCTGCTGGTGGGACGCGAAAGTGGCGTCGAACGCATCACTGCCTGAGGAGCTGGCATGACGATGAATCTGCGCCCACGACTGCGCTTGGCGACCGCCCTGCTGCTGGCAGCCAGCGCAAGTCCGCTGGCGCTGGCCGATAGCCTGCCGATCAGCCAGCCAGTTACCGTGACGCTCGACAGTGGCGTCAAGATCCTGCTCAAGCCGGACCACAGCTGGGAATATCAGCTGGATGAGGTGCAGGCCGCTTCCACCCCGGCCACACGACCGTCCGTGGAAACTGGCGCTGGCAGCGCGCTGGTGCCGACCTCGACGGCCGTGCCGGTGACGGCGGCGGTCGCTCCGGCTGGCGACTCGGCCTCACCATCAGCCGGTGCGGCCTCCGCCAGTGCCAGCAACGCAGCGCCTGACAGCGCGTCACGCCTCAACAGCAGCGCGCTGGCCAATCCGCGGCTGTTGAGTGAAGGCCACCGCGATGGTCTGGTCGCGCGCCTGTCCTCGGTGAGCGAAGAGGATGACGAGGCGCTTCTGCAGTTCAGCCTCGACAACACGGCCGGCCAGAGTGTCATCGGCGTGCAGGCCAGACTGCGCCTGTATGCCGATGATGGCCATCTGCTCGCGACGCGTGAGGTGCCGCTGTGGGTCGGTGAATATCGCCTGCCCCAGACCTACCTGCGCCCCGGCCAGACACGCGATAGCCGCGAGGTACGCGTCTCGCTGCCGGAGGGCGAGTGGTCACGCCAGCTGGTGCGCGTGGAAGTCACCGAGGTGGAGTTCCGCTGATCATCAGATGCCGGATGCCGGATTTCAGGTGTCAGATGCCACAGCAGCCAGACGAAAAACGGGAAGCCCTGAGGGGCTTCCCGTTTCTGTTTTAGCGCCGGTCGCTCAGCGAGAGCGAAACGGTGATCAGAACTTGTAGTTGATGCTGAAGTAGTTGCCGAAGCCAGTGGTGTCCTGGCGAACGCCAGTGGCAGTGGAGCCATCGGTGAAGAACGCCATGTTGTTGTAGTACTTCAGGCCATAGCCGATCGCATAGCGCTGGGTGTGGTAGTAGATGCCGTTGAACCACTCCATGCTGTTGACGCTGCGGCCCGCCTGGCTGCCCACTTCGTCGGCATCGAACTTGTAGTCCAGGTAGCCCTGATAGGCGATGAAGCTGCCATCATCGAAGTTGACGAACGGCTTGAACCAGTTGGTGGAGGCCATGTAGCCGTCCCACTTGCTCTCGTCTTCACCGCCGTAGTTCTCACGCACGTAACGCGCGTAGAGGTTGAAGCCCATCTTGCCGAACCACGGCACCTGCACATCGCTGCCCAGACCGACGTAGTGCTCCCACAGACCGCCGAATGCGCCGTTGTCACCGATGTTGGTGACGGTGGCGATGTAGAGCTCATCCACCGGGCCGAACGACAGGTCGTAACCGGTCATGGCGTCCAGCGAGAAGCGCGGCGCCAGCTTGGCGAAGAAGTTGTCGCCGTCGTTCAGGTCATCGGAGCTGTCGTCCAGCAGGTCGAAGAAGTCGACATACCCGTAGAGATCGACGATGCCCGAGCGGCCGCCGAACTCCATCTCCAGGTAGGTATCTTCGCTGTTGCGGAACGGCAGGCGGTTGTCTTCACTGCGCATCAGGTTGAAGGTCAGCCACTTGTAATCATTGGCGTGGATATCGCCATTGAAGTCAGTAGCCTGCGCCGGTGCTGCAGCGGTCAGCAGCGTGGTGGCAGCCAGAGTGCTGGCCGCGAGGGTCTTGAGCATGGTCATCGCGTAACGATCCTGTCCTGAATGTTGAGACTGTTCGAATTCTTGTGGTCTTGCCCGCTGAGCGGGTCTTGTCGCTATGAAGTCCGACGAAGGCGCGGGAGTGAAACTCGCACGGGGCCCAGTCTGGAAAGGCGGCGATGTTAGCACTTCCTCGCAAAAACGACAGAGCGACATTTCGGGGATGATCAACGCGCCATCGACGACAATGTGAACCTTTTCACACTCTCGCCAGGCACCTTGTCACCCTCGGCTTCCCCGAGATGACGCCCCGATGTTTCCTCGCTTGCCGCCCGGCGCATGCCGGCAGGATGGCTCCCGTCGACTGACCGGGCGGAGAGCGAGGAATGCATCAGGCCGCCAGCGCCAGGAAGAAACCGGCAATCGCCGCCGACATCAGATTGGACAGCGTGCCGGCGAGTACCGCCTTGAGCCCCAGGCTTGCGATCTCATGACGGCGTGTCGGTGCCAGGCTGCCCAGCCCCCCCAGCAGGATGGCGATCGACGACAGATTGGCGAAGCCGCACAGCGCGAACGACAGCACTGCCATGGTGTAGGGCGTCATCACCGCGCCGGTGGCCGCGACGATGCTGTCACCGCTGAGGTAGGGCGCCAGATTGATGTAGGCGACGAACTCGTTCACCACCAGCTTCTGGCCGATGAAGGAACCCGCCAGGGTCGCCTCGCTCCACGGCACGCCCAGCAGGAAGGCCAGCGGCGCGAACAACCAGCCGAGAATCATGTCGAGACTCAGCGTGTCCATGCCGAACCAGCCACCCACGCCGCCGAGAATGCCGTTGATCAGGCCGATCAGCGCGATGAAGGCCAGCAGCATCGCCCCGACATTGGCCGCCAGCTTGAGGCCGGAAGACGCACCGGAGGCCGCAGCGTCCAGCACATTGGAGGGCGCATCATCATCCTTGAGGGCGGCATCGGCGAGGGCGATCGAGTCGTCCGGCTTCTCCGTCTCCGGGAACAGCAGCTTGGCGAACAGCAGCCCGCCGGGCGCTGCCATGAAGGATGCCGCCACCAGGTACTCCATCGGAATGCCCAGCGCCGCATAGCCGCCCAGCACCGAACCGGCGACGGAGGCCAGGCCACCGCACATCACCGCGAACAGCTCGGAGCGCGTCATGCTGGCCAGATACGGCTTGACCACCAGCGGTGCCTCGGTCTGACCGACGAAGATGTTGGCCGTGGCCGAGAGCGACTCGGTACGCGACGTGCCCAGCACACGCTGCAGGCCGCCACCCAGCAGGCGAATCACCCACTGCATGATGCCGAGGTAGTAGAGCACCGCGATCAGCGACGAGAAGAAGATGATGATCGGCAGCACCTTGACCGCGAAGATGAAGCCGACACCACTGCCCGGATTGGCCAGGCTGCCAAACAGGAAGTTGATGCCCTGATCGGCATAGTTGACCACCTGACTGACGGCACCGGAGACACCGGCCAGCACTCCCTGACCGAAGGAGGTGTAGAGCACGAAGGCGCCGATGGCCAACTGGATGGCAAAGGCACCACCCACGGTACGCAGGCGAATGGCGCGTCGATTCGACGACAGCGCCACGGCAATGAGGATGAGCGAAGCCATCCCGACGAGACTCATGAGGGGATTCATTGGGAAGATCCTGAGGGTTCTTGTGGTTGTTATGGGTGCTGCGTGCAGGGCTGCGACGACCCGTTCTCAACGTCGTGCAGTGTCATCCTGCATTCTCACCATGTTCAAAAAGTCACAGCCTGACCAAATAGTCAATACGTCCGTTTTACCTCACGCCCACTTGTCTTCCAGTGCCAGGCTGGCAATGTCAGGGGCATATTTGAGGTTCTCCCTGTGTGTCAGTGGTTTATCATCTGCTTCTGACGTGGGACGTGGCGCTTCAGCCCAGTTTTTCGCCAACGCTCCCTCATCGGAACCGGCACCAAAGGACAAAAGCCGCATGAACAATCACAGCGCCGCCCGACTCGACCGCCTGCAGGCCATTCTGCGCGAAGGCAGCCCTCTGCAACTGAGCGACGCCGCACAGCTATGCGCCGTCTCGGAGATGACCATTCGTCGCGACGTGGCGCACAGCAACGGACTGCTGGAAATTCTGGGTGGCCGCCTGTTGCTGGTCGATTCATCCGCCGGCAGCGTCTATCGCCTGGATCGCGAGATCGACGCCAGCGCCCCGATCAAGCAAGCGCTGTGCCAGCAACTGGCCAGTCATATCGAGGACGGCGACACCCTGTACGTGGATTGCGGCACCACGCTGGTCCATCTGGCAGCCGCCATCGACCGCCAGCAGACGCTGACTCTGGTGACCTGCGCCCTGAACGTGGCCAATGCGGTCGGCCATCTGCCCGGGGTGCGGCTGGTGATGCTGGGGGGGCTGTTTCACCCGGCCACCCAGTCATTCACCGCCACCGACATGCCGGAGGCCATCCGCCGCCTCGGCATCAACAAGGCCTTTCTCTCGGCGGGCGGAGTGCATGCCGAGCGAGGCGTCAGCTGCTTCCATTTCCATGAGGTCGCGGCCAAGCAGGCCGCTCTGGAAAGCGCGATGCAGCGCTTCTTGATCGTCGATGCGCGCAAGTTCGAGATGGTGCGCCCCGCCTTCATCGCCCCGCTGAGTGACTTTGATGTGGTGATCAGCAATGCCAGCCCCGCCGCACGTGATTGTCTGGGGGCGCTGGAGGCAGAAATGGGTGTGACGGCCGAGCTTGTCGACTGCTGAGCTGCAGATTGCCGAGCCTGTCGATTGCTTCGCAGGAAAGAGCCAGGCCGCTCGCAGCGCCAGACCACTGACAAACAGAAAACGCCGCACGATTGTGCGGCGTTTTCTGTCTGACCAGACAGTCAATGCACACTTTGCGTGCGCGGGGACGTCACAGCGGCAGGTGGTGCTCGAGCATCGCCAAGGTACCGCTCAGCGCGCCACGATTGCGCTCCACGACCTGACTGGCCGCCTGGCCTGCCATCTGCTGCGCGGCCTGATCCGAGAACAGCGCATTCACCGCCTCGGCCAATGCCGCGTCATCCGCAACGACCTGGAGCGCGCCTTCCGCGGTCATCACCTCGGCGATCTCACTGAAGTTGTCCAGCGATGGGCCACTCAGCAGTGGCAGCCCCAACGCAGCGGGCTCGAGCAGGTTGTGCCCGCCGATGGGCACCAGACTGCCGCCGATGAAGGCGATATCACTGGCCGCATACAGCGTCAGCAATTCCCCGAGACTGTCACCGACCAGCACCGAGACGGCGTCAGCCACCTCGGTGCCGCTCTCTGACATGGCACTGCGCCGCAGGCTGCTCTCGCCGCGCGCCTGACACCACTGCGCCGCCTGAGCGGCCACTGCCTCGAAGCGTTGCGGATGGCGCGGCACCAACAGCAGCAAGGCCTGAGGATGCTGGTCACGCACCGCGGCATGCGCCGCGAGTATCTGGCCATCCTCGCCGTCATGCGTCGAGGCGGCGATCCATACCGGCCGCTGCGCGAATGACTGGCGCAGCACCTGGCCATCGGCAATGACCTGTTCAGCAATCTCCAGTTCGAACTTGAGCGAGCCGACGGCCGTGCCACGCGCGGGCGGCAGGCCAAGCGCCATGAAGCGCTCCAGATCCTGCTGCGACTTGGCCGACAGACCACTGACGTGAGCAAGACTGTCGTGCATCAGGGCGCCGATCCTGCGATAGCGCTGGAAGGCGCGCGGCGACAGGCGGCCATTGATGACGCACAGCGCAATGCCATCCCGCGCGCAGGCCGCCATCAGGTTGGGCCACAGCTCGGTTTCGACCATGATCGCCAGCGCCGGACGCAGCCGACGCACGAAGCGCCGCGCGCTCAGCGGGAAATCCAGCGGCAGGTAATGGTGACGGGCCGGGGCAAGCCCTGACGAGCCCTGCGGCGTATGCAGCAGACGTGCGGCCTGTGCAGCGCCGGTGGCTGTCATGGTCGTCAGCACCAGCGGGCGCCGTGGGTAACGCTGACGCAGCGCCTCGACGAGACTCGCCACCATCACCACCTCGCCCAGCGAGGCGGCGTGCAGCCAGATGGGGCGTTCACTGTCGGGCGTGGTGCTCGGTGTGGAGGGGATGATACCCAGCCGCTCCAGGCGCGAGTGCTGGGCATCGTGCTCGCGCCAGACCCGCTGCCAGATGAGGGGCGACAGCAGGGTCAGTGCGGTGCTGTAGAGGCCACGGGCAAGGCTCACGCCTAGTCCTCACGATCGAGGATGGTGGCGATCATCGCGGTGGTGGAGACGCCGTCCTCGAAACCGAGCACGCGGACTTCACCGCCATTGGCGATCACCGCCTCTCCCCCCGCGATCTCTTCGGGGCGATAGTCGCCGCCCTTGACCAGCACATCCGGCAACACGGCCTCGATCAGGCGTGCCGGGGTATCTTCATTGAAGGGCACCACCCAGGCGACTGCACCGAGGCCCGCCAGCACCTGCATACGCCGCAGCACCGGGTTGATCGGGCGTGTCGGCCCCTTGAGGCGTGCCACCGAGTCGTCGTCATTGACGGCCACGATCAGGCGATCGCCGTGGCGTGCCGCTTCCTGCAGGTAGGCCACGTGACCGGCGTGCAGGATGTCGAAGCAGCCATTGGTCATCACCACACGCTCACCGCGTGCCTGGGCGGCCTTCACTGCCGGGATGAGCGCGGACTCCTGGATCACGCCGAATTCCGCCAGCTTGTCGCCGTGCAGCGCGGTATAGAGCTCCGCCACCGACAGGGTCGCGGTCCCCGGCTTGGCGACCACCAGACCCGCGGCCAGGTTGGCCAGCATCACGGCTTCCGGGAAGGCGTGACCGGCCGCCAGCGCCAGCCCCAGCACGCCGATCACCGTATCGCCGGCGCCGGTGACGTCATAGACCTCACGCGCATGCGTCGGCAGGTGCAGCGGCTGATAGCCCTCGCGGATCAGGGTCATGCCCTTCTCGCTGCGCGTCACCAGCAGGGCTTCCAGCTCGAGCTCGGCACGCAGTGCCTCGCCCTTCTCGGCCAGTTCCTCATCGCTGCGGCAAGGCCCGACGATGGTCTCGAATTCGGTCAGGTTGGGGGTGATGATGCTGGCGCCGCGATAGCGCGAGAAATCACTGCCCTTGGGGTCGACCAGCACACGCTTGCCCGCCGCACGCGCGGCGGCGATCAGCGCCTCGACCTGATTCAGCGAGCCCTTGCCGTAGTCGGAGAGAATCATCACGCCGCTGGCGCCCAGCTCGGCCTCGACCTGGCTCACCAGCGCGCTGGTATCCACCTCGTGCAGCGGCTCCTCGAAATCGAGGCGCAGCAGCTGCTGATTGCGGCTCATCACGCGCAGCTTGGTGATGGTCGGCACGCTGTCACTGGCCTGGAAGCGCGTGATGACATTGGCGTTTTCCAGCGCGCGGGTAAGGATGGCGGCGTTGTCATCCTCACCGACCACGCCCGCGAGGGTGGCGTGTGCGCCGAGCGAGGCGATGTTGAGCGCGACGTTGGCGGCACCGCCGGGGCGGTCTTCGCTCTCGCCGACTCGTACTACCGGCACCGGCGCTTCCGGCGAGATGCGTGAGGTACCACCGTGCCAGTAGCGGTCGAGCATCACATCACCCACGACCAGCAGGCGAGCCTGTTCAAGCGCAGTCAGATCAAGCTTCATCAGGCGTCTCCGCGTGCAGAGGGGGATTGGGAAGAAGTGGTATCCGTAGAGGAGACAGCCGCGACCGGCAGACGTTCGCAGCTCTGGCCGCGAATGACGCCATCGGTGTCCGCCAGCAGCTCAGCGAGGCACGCGATGACATCCTCGGCGCGAATCAGGCTCATGGCGTCCTGATGGCGCACGCGCTGACCCCAGTTGATCTCGTCCATCTGCTTGTGAAGATAGGTCTTCACGGCGTCCGGATAGCGATTGACCACCAGATGCTGCCAGCAGTACGGTGCCGCGCGCTCGGGATTGGTGGTGGCGTACAGGCCGATCACCGGCGTGTTGAGCGCATTGCCCATGTGCACCGGGCCGGAATCCGGCGCGATCACCGCCACGGCGCGATCGATCATCGCCAGCAGGCCCTTGAGCGAGGTGCCACCGATGGCATCGATGACCGCGCCTTCGCTGACCAGCGCCTTGATGCGCGCGCCCATTTCACGTTCCTGCGGACTGCCACCACCGGTCATCACGCTGCGGATGCCATATTGCTGCCAGGCATGATCGACGACCGCCGCATAGCCTTCCGGCGACCAGTTGCGGAAGTTTCGCAGTCGCGGATTGGCACACGGACTGATGATCAGATACGGCGCCTCACCGGTGACGCGTGCGGCTTCGGTGTAGGCCTCGGGCGGTACATCGAGACGCCAGTCGAGACGGCAGTCCTCGACACCCAGCGTACGCGCGAAGTCCATGAACGACTCCAGCACGTGGGCGCGCTCTCGCGGGGCCAGCTGATGGGAGGTAAAGAGGTACTGCCAGTCCTTGGCGCGCGCACGGTCATAACCGATGCGCACCTTGGCCTTGAGGCCCAGCGACAGCGCACTGGCGCGCAGTGCCTGCTGCATGTGCAGCAGCACATCGAAGTGCGTGTCCTTGAGCTGTCGCCAGATGGCGCGCATGCCCGCAAGACCGGTGGACTTGTCATAGACCACGAACTCGACCCCGGTCAGGCCGGACAGTAGACTGTGCTCCCCCTTGCCGACGATCCAGGTAATGCGGGCCTCAGGCCACTGACGCTGCAAGGCGCGTACCGTTGGCACAAGATTGCAGACATCGCCGAGAGCGGAGAGCCGGAGCACGCAGATATGTGCGGGCTGGGCAGGGAGAGGATGCTTCATGCGGATGGCAGTTTTCCGAAATGAGAATGCCCACATTCTATATGATGGCGAAACAGCGCCACAAATGACGCCGGACTGGTTCATGCCATCGTTCTGGCGTGAACACGACGCCGTGACCGGCGAAGCGCCGGGGCGCGGGGCGAGTCTGTTCCTCGATGTCTGTCGTTTGCCCGCCGAACTGCAACCCGCCAATATCACCGCGACACCGGCTCGCCGCTGGGCACTGCGCCCCTATCGTCGCGGCGGCCTGATCGCGAAGCTCGCCAGTCAGCGCTACCTCTATACCGGCCTTGAGCGCACCCGTGCCTTCGCTGAACTGCGCCTGACGGAGCGTCTGTATCGCCAGGGGCTGCCGGTGCCAGAGCCCGTCGGTGCCTGCGTGTGGCGGCATGGTCTGACCTACGAGGCCGCCCTGATCACGGTGCTGATTCCCGGCGCACGCGCCTTCGCCGATGACCTGATCGCCCTCGAAGCACTGCACCTGCCTGCCGGGGCCGAGCTGCCCGAAGCCCTGCTCCGCCTGCTCGACGCGACAGGTCACGCCATTCGCGCCGTGCATGACGCCGGGCTCGAGCATGTCGACCTCAACGCACGCAACCTGCTGATCGATGAAAGCGAACGCATCTACGTGATCGATCTCGATCGCTGCCAGCTGCATGCCGAGGCTCCCTGGGATGCACGCTGGCGCGAGAGCAATCTCTCCCGCCTGGGCCGTTCGTTGGCCCGCTTCACCCCGACACATCATGCGGCGTGCCTGGCCCGCATCCGCAGCGCCTATCAAGGGTAGGCGCCCGCTTCGTTCCACTCTTTGCTGACGCTCCGTTCAACTCTATTACTGACAAAGTGGTCATCCGGCGCGCAAAACAAGATATCATGCTAACAATATACTATGCATGATAACTATCTTGCCGCTCCCCACGCTTGATGGGCTATCGCGCTTTTTCCTATCCGCCGGATATGACCGATGACCGCAAAGACCCCTGACTCGCCTGCGCTCGCCAACGCCCGACCTCGTGACAGCCGCCGCCGCTATCTTCGCGACAGCGCCACCTTCTCTCTCGCCATCCTGGTGTTGATCTGGCTGGTCGCGACCCGCTATCTGCCCTTTACCCCACTCCCGCAAGGAGTGAGTGCCGCCAGCCTGAGCGGTTGGGCCTACCTGGCCACCACCTGGCTGGGTCACTACGGACTGCTTGCCCAGCTACTGTGGCTGCCAGTTGGCCTGCTCGGCATGATATTGCCCGCGCGCAGCGCTCGCCGCTGGCTGTGGCTTCCTGCGGGCATTCTGGCCGGCAGTGCATTGAGCGCACTGATCATCGACAGCCTCGTCTATGCCCAGTACCGCTTCCATCTCAATGGCTTCATGCTGTCGATGTTCCTCAATGACAGCAACGGTGAAATCTTCGAGTTCGATGCCACGACCTGGTTGCTGGGTGCATGCACCCTGCTCGGCTTGATCGCGCTCTGCTGCGGGCTGGCTTATCGACTGAGTGGGCCTGCGGCGGTCAAACGCGCTCACCGTTTGCCGACAGGCAAGCTGCATGCCTTGCTGTTCCTCATGCTGCTGGCGAGCCACATCCAGCACATCGTGTCAGATGCCCATCACAACCTGCAGGTGACACGCGAAGCGCCCGCCTTCCCGCTGCTGTTCCCCGCCACAGCGCGCGACTTCATGGAAGACCACGGGTGGCTGGATGCCCGGACTGCAGAAGCGGCCAAGGTGCATATCCAGAATTTCGGGACGGGTTCGCTGGCCTATCCTGCCGTACCGCTTAAACAGGATGACGATGTCATCACCAGCAGAGGTGTCGACGGCCAGCCTGCCAACATCCTGTTTCTGGTGATCGACTCCTGGCGCGCCGATAGCTTCACTGCCGAGGCGATGCCCCACTTGCACGCCGCCCTGGCGGATGGTCTGCACTTCCCGGATCACATCTCCGGTGGCAACAGTACCCGCACCGGCTTCTTCAGCCTGCTATCCGGCCTGACCGCCAATTACGTCACCCCGATGGAGAATGACGGCCTGGGCAGCGTGCTGGTCAATCAGGCACTGCAGCGCCAGTGGCCGCTGGGGCTATTCTCCTCGGCAAGCTTCAATGGTGTCGGCCTGGACCGCAGCCTCTTCCCGAAAGTGCCAGATCTGCGCTTGCGCACACTGGGCGACAGTCCCGCCATGCGGGACCGCGTGATGACGACCGACTGGCTCGCCTGGCAGGCCCAGCGCCGCCAGACAGCGCTGCAGCAGGGCGCTCATGCGCTGAAACCGTGGCTGGGCGTGCTGTTCTACGATGCTCCGCATGGATACTCGCTACCCAGAGGTGCCAGTACTCCCTTCCAGCCCAGCGCCACCGGCATGGACTATCTGACACTGGGTCCCGACACCGACCCGACGCCTGTGCGCAACCTGTATCTGAACTCGCTGTATCATCTGGACAGGCAATTGGCGCGCGTGATTCAGGACCTGAAAGAACACGGCGAGTGGGACAATACGGTGCTGGTCGTCACCGGTGATCATGCTCAGGAGTTCAATGACAGCGGCAAGAATTTCTGGGGACACAATGGCAACTTCACTCGCTACCAGACCCAGGTACCGCTGATTCTGCGCGGCCCCGGCATTCCTGCCGGCCACTATGGAAGCCAGCTGCCCCTGCCGCCCGTCACCGCGCATTATGATGTCGTCCCGACACTGCTACGCCATGTGATGGGCATCAGCAATCCCCCCAGCGACTACAGCATGGGCCATGACCTGCTGCGCACTCTCGACCATCAACCAGAGGTCGACAATGAATGGGTGCTCTCCGGTAGCTATCAGGACTTCGGTATCATTCAGCGCGATTGCATCTATGCACTGGAAGGCACCGGCGGCTATGCAGTGTACGATGGCGACATGAATCGTCGGCAGGCGCTCGGCGAAGGCGCCAACCCCGTCATGAAAGTGATGGAGGCCATGCGCCGCTTCTACGCGAACTGAGCCTGCCACTGAGTCCCATCGGCGCCTGCCACACCCCGTCGTGCTGCAGGCGCTCTTCAGACAGAGACCGTCATGAACACGAGCGACGAGGCCTCGGCCGCCCCTTCACCCGATGGCAAGCTGCGCACCGCGGTGCCCATCACCGGCTGTGTCATCACCCTCAATGAAGCCCACAACATCGAGGACTGCCTGCGCTCGCTGGCCCAGGTCTGCGATGAGCTGATCGTGGTCGATTCCGGCTCCACCGATGCCACCTGCGAGCTGGCGCGCAACATGGGCGCCGTGGTGATCGATCAACCCTACCTGGGCGACGGGCCGCAGAAGAATGTCGGGCCGAGCCATGCCAGCCACCGCTGGGTGCTGTCTCTGGATGCCGATGAGCGCCTGACCGACGGTGCCGTCAGCGCCATCCGGGAACTGGCACTCGACAGCACGCCCCACGACGGCTTCGCGCTACGCCGTCGCAATTTCATCGGCTCGCGCTGGGTGAGGCATGCCGGCTGGTATCCCGATTACTGCCTGCGCCTGTATGACCGCGAGAAACTCGCCTTCCGCGATTCGCGTCAGCACAGCTCGGTGCAGGCCAACCATCCCTGCGAGCTGGACGCCGATCTCGAGCATTACAGCTTCGCCAATCTCGGTGAACTGTTCGTCAAGGCCAGTGGCCGTTTCTCGAACCGCGCCGCCAAGATCATGTATCAGAAGGGAAAACGCGCCAACGCCTTCACTCCCTTCCTGCATGCCAGCAATGCCTTCATGCGCAAGTTCGTCTTCCAGGCTGGCTTCCGTGATGGCGTCGATGGCTTCTCGGTGGCGCTGTCGGCCAGCATCAATGCCTACCTGAAATACGCCAAGCTGCTGGAATTCCAGCGCGACGCCAAGGTGCGTGAGGCCGAAGATTTCAACAAGGTATGGTGACCATGACCTCTAGCTGTGAGCCGACTGCCGCGCGAGGTGTGACGCGCCCACTTCACGTACGCCATGTCAATCTGGCACGCGGCTTTCGCGGCGGTGAGCGCCAGACGCTCAACCTGATCGCGGACCTGGCGCGACGCGCAAGTCCAAGGGAGAACGGCGAAGCCGGCGCGCCGATCCGCCAGTCACTGGTGTGTCTGCAGGGCTCGCCCTTGATCAGCGAACTGGCGGCGCTTGAGCTGGCCGCCACGGTGGACATGATCGAGATCAGCGGACGCTTCAAGGGCCATCTCGGCCAGCCCCGCGCCGATATCGTGCATGCTCACGAAGCCAAGGCCGTGCACTGGGCATGGCTGCATCAGCGCCTCACCGGCATGCCCTACCTGCTGACACGCCGGGTGCCCCAGCCGGTGAAGGACAAGCCGTTCAATCGCCTGACCTATCGCGCGGCCGCCTGCCGAGTGGCGATTTCGTCGGTGATCGAATCTCACCTGCGGGAGCGCCAATGGGGTGAGACGGCGTTGATCCCCAGCACCCTCGCCCATCTGCCCAGCGACAAGCAAGCCGTGGCCGAGCTACGCCAGCGCTTCGGCAATACGCCCGCAGGGGGGCGTGTTGTCATCGGGCATGTCGGCGCCCTGGTGGACCGCCACAAGGGCCAGCGAGTGCTGATCGAGGCGGCCCGCAGCCTGCGCGACAGCCACCCGCAGCTGCTGTTCGTCTGCCTGGGCGCCGGCGAGGACGAAGCGGCCTTCAAGGCGGAAAGTGCCGATCTCGACAATCTGGTCTGGGAAGGCTTTCACACCAATGTCGGCGACTATCTGGAAGCCTTCGATCTGTTCGCCTTCCCGTCGCGCAACGAGGGTCTCGGCTCGATTCTGCTCGACGTGATGGATCACGGCGTCCCGATCATCGCAAGCGATGTGGATGGCATCCCCGATATCGTGCATGACGACAGCACCGGCGTGCTGGTGCCCACCGGCGATGCACAGGCACTGGCTGCCGCCATCGTGGCACTCGTCGCTGATGCACCACGTCGGGAGCGGCTGGTCGCGGGGGCGCGTGCGCATCTGGCACGCTTCACTCCCAGCGCCATGGGCGAGGCCTATCTGGGGCTTTATCAGCGGTTGGCACGCTAGACCGCTTTTCATCTCAGACACTTATCGCCCCAGTACCTGGCCCACAAGCACCTATCGTCCAGGTACCTATCGCCCGGCTAGAGAATAAAAAAAGCCCTGTTTCATGTGAAACATCACAATGAAACAGGGCTTTTTTCGTTTTTCCAAACAGCAGGTCAGCTGCTCAGGCACGCGAACCAGCGTCCTTCAGGCCGCGCAGATCCGGCCAGCCTTCGTCCACGCCCAGCACGGGATATGTCCGGGGATCCAGCGGGCCTGGTTCGCTTTCGGGGCGACACTCACGCAGCGCAGCCTGCAGCCGCCGCAGGGCCTCATCGCCTTCGGCACCGGCGGTCACCCTGTCCCAGAACTCACGATGTACCGCCTTGATGACGACGGGCACGCTGGGCACGCCGACCTGTTGCGCCATGGCCAGACGATGCAGACCACGGTTGATCTTGAGCAGGCGACCCTCACGCGTCACCGCGACGCCCATCTCGTCCTTGGTGACCCCCTGACGAAAGCCATTGCTGGCCATGTCCTGCAGATAACCGCGATAACAGCGCAGATAGCCAAGAATCTGCTCCTCGCTGTCCATCAACAGCCCATCACGCGGTGACGACCACGGCTTGCCCGCTTCCAGCAAGGCCTTCAAGTGCTGATAGCGCTCCGTCGCCGTCAGGTCATCGCCATGCTCGATCAGGTCCCGCATCAGACGTGAGCGTGATCCGAAGCGGAAGGCGCCGCGCCGCAGGTCCCAGTCGCCATCCCAGATGAAGGCGTTGGAGGATGGCCGGTTGCGCTTGTCACGCCCGAAATTGACGTCGCGCACCAACTCACGCGGATTGACCCAGACCGTCAACGCCTCCTGCCCCATCATGTCTTCCAGCGCATGACGCGGCAGACCACGGCGCTCAAGGGACTGATGGCGTGCACGCTGGCGCTTCCAGCGCATCAACCAGCAACGACTGAGCGGCAGTATCAGGTGGTGCTCGCACCAGGCACGCAGCGCCTCGATCCGCTGAGCACGCTGCATGGCCCCGCGCATGCGCGGGTGGATCAGATCATCCGTCGTACGGTTTCTCGGCAGGTTCACCGCGCATCCTCATCCAGCGAGATCGCCGTCAACAATCGCTCGGGAGCAATATGGTTCAGGCAATTGGTATGCCCCAGCGGGCAGACGCGCTTGAAGCAGGGTGAGCACTCCAGCGCCAGCCAGTGGATCTCGCGATTGGCCGTCAGCGGCGGCGTGTAATGCGGCGACGAGGAACCATAGATGCCCTGGATACGGGCCCCCACCGCGGCTGCGACATGCATCAGGCCGGAGTCATTGCTGACCACTTCCCGACACTCGGCGATCAGGTCCACCGCATCCGCCAGCCGCGTCTTGCCACACAGGTTGTGAACGCCCGCAAGCCCCTGGGCGATCTCCTCCCCCGCCGCGACATCCTTGGGGCCACCGAAGATGCGCACCTCGGCCCCCTGGCGGGTCAATGACTCGGCAAGTGCGCGAAAGTGCGCCAGCGGCCACTGCTTGGCCGGGCCATATTCCGCCCCGGGCATCATGCCGATGATGGGTGCCGGCGGCGCCACCAGCCCCAACTCGCCGCGCAAGCGCAGCTGATTGGCGCTGTCAGTGACCAGAGCGGGCTCCGGGATGCCCGCCGGCGGATTGGCCTCCTCAACGGGCAGGCCCAGCGACGTGAAGCGCTTGACGGTCTGATCGAGCACCGACTTGTCGAGCTTGCGGCACTCGGTGAGCAGGCCGTAGCGCTGCTCACCGGTGAAGCCGACGCGCACCGGAATGCGCGCGAAGAACGGCACCAGCGCTGCCTTCCACGAGCGCGGCAACACGATGGCGCGGTCGAAGCGCCCACGCAGCGAACGCCCGAGCTGCCAGCGCGCCTTGAGGGCGAAGTCACCATGCCCCGCCGGCAACGCCAGTGCCTCCTCGACCTCGGGCATGCGCTCGATGATCGGCTGCGACCAGGCGGGCGCCAGCACACTGATCCGGCAGCCGGGCGAGCGCTGCTTCAGCGTCATGAACAGGCTCTGCGCCATCACCATGTCGCCGACCCAGCTGGGCCCGACCACCAGAATGCGCTCACTCATGCCTTGCTCCTCTTCACGGCCAATCCTCCTTGCGAGTGCGCTTGCCCTGCCCCATCGCCCTTGCGAGGCAGGCGCTCACCCTCAGTCCCCACGCGCTCGGTCCACACGTGCTCGGACTCAGCGATTCAGCCATTCGAGATAGGCGCGCGTGCCCTGGGCAACGGTCTTGAATTCGACGTTGCAGCCGGCCTTGCGCAGCTTGCCGATATCGGCACGCGTGAAGCTCTGGTAGCGGCCCTTGAGGTTTTCCGGGAAGTCGATGTACTCGATCTCGCCCTTCTCGTAGTACTCGATGACGGTCTCGGCGATCGCCTTGAACGGCTCGGCGCGACCGGTGCCCAGATTGAAGATGCCGGAGGCTTCCGGGTGATCGAGGAACCACAGGTTCACGTCGACCACATCACCGACATAGACGAAGTCACGGCTCTGCATGCCGGCATCGTAGCCATCGTAGGCGCCGAACAGCTTGGGGTTCTCGCCCGCCTTCACCTGGGTGTGATGGTGATAGGCAACGCTGGCCATCTTGCCCTTGTGCTGCTCACGCGGGCCGTAGACATTGAAATAGCGGAAGCCGACGACCTGGGTGGTCAGGCTGTCCCAGCGCTGGCGCACGTGCTGATCGAACAGCAGCTTGGAGTAGCCGTAGACGTTGAGCGGACCTTCGAACTCCGGCGTTTCCTTGAAGACCTGGCTGTCGCCGTAGGTCGCCGCGGAGCTCGCGTAGAGGAAGGGAATCCGGTTCGCTTCGCAGAAGTTGAGCAGCACCTTGGAGTACTCGAAGTTGTTCTCGAGCATGAACTGGCCGTCCCACTCGGTGGTGTCCGAGCAGGCGCCTTCGTGGAAGATCGCCTCGATCTTCGGCAACTCGGCATACTCGCCCATCAGGCTCGACTGGACACGAATCAGGAAGTCGTCCTTGTCGAGGTAATCGGCGATGGTCAGGTCCGCCAGATTGACGAACTTGGTGCCGTCACTCAGGTCATCCACCACCAGGATATCGGTGCGGCCGCGGTCATTGAGTGCCTTGACGATATTGGCACCGATGAAGCCGGCGCCTCCGGTAACGACGATCATTTGAGCTCCCTGAGCCTCTAGAGGCTTGTAGGCAACGCGCGCGTTCAGTAACGCGACACATCAGAATTTGGAAATGGCACGCACTCGGTTTCGTCTGCGGCCTATAACCCGATAAGCGGGGATTGTATACTCGGCAGTTCTCGAATTCATGGGCCAACGGGCTTCACCAATGACACAGCCAGACGTGAAAACCTTCCAGGGCCTGATTCTGGCCCTGCAGCAATACTGGGCCGAACAGGGTTGCATCATCCTGCAACCATTGGATATGGAGGTTGGCGCGGGGACTTTCCACCCGGCGACCTTCCTGCGCTCCATCGGTCCTGAAACCTGGAACGCTGCCTACGTGCAGCCTTCCCGCCGTCCCACCGACGGCCGCTACGGCGAAAATCCCAATCGCCTGCAGCACTATTATCAGTTCCAGGTGGTGATGAAGCCGTCACCAGCCAACCTGCAGGAGCTCTATCTGGGCTCGCTGGAGCGTCTGGGCATCGACCCGCTGGTCCACGACATCCGTTTCGTCGAGGATAACTGGGAATCTCCGACGCTGGGTGCCTGGGGCCTCGGCTGGGAAATGTGGCTCAACGGCATGGAAGTGACCCAGTTCACCTACTTCCAGCAGGCAGGTGGCATCGAATGCTTCCCGGTCACCGGCGAGCTGACCTACGGCCTCGAGCGCATCGCGATGTACCTGCAGGACGTGGACAGCGTCTACGACCTGATCTGGACCACCGCCCCGGACGGCTCCGTCGTGACCTATGGCGACGTCTTCCTGCAGAACGAGAAGGAGCAGTCGGCCTACAACTTCGAGCACGCTGCCGTGCCGGAGCTGTTCGCGGCCTTCGATCACTGCGAGAGCGAGTGCCAGAAGCTGCTGACCGCCAACCTGCCGCTGCCGGCCTATGAGCAGGTACTGAAGGCATCACATACCTTCAACCTGCTGGATGCGCGTCACGCCATCTCCGTCACCGAGCGTCAGCGCTACATCCTGCGCGTGCGCACTCTCGCCCGTGATGTGGCCCACGCCTATTACGATTCGCGCAAGGCCGCCGGCTTCCCGCTGGCCCCGCAGGCGCTGCGTGATGAGCTGCTCGCCGCCGATGACACCACTACCGAGGGAGACGCGTAAGCATGGCCTCCGTGAATACCCTGCTGATCGAACTGGGCTGCGAAGAACTGCCGCCGGGCGCCATCGACGCACTCGCTGACAGCCTCGCCAACGGCCTCGCCGATGGCCTGCGCGACGCCGAAGTCGCCTTCGGTCAGGTACGTGCCTACGCCACACCGCGTCGTCTGGCGGTGATGATCGAATCCCTGGCCGAGCGCCAGCCGGACCGCGAGATCGAGAAGCGCGGACCGGCCAAGGCCGCCGCCTTCAAGGATGGCGAACCGACCCGTGCGGTGCAGGGCTTCGCCCGCTCCTGCGGTGTCGAAGTCAGTGATCTGATCGAGCTGGAAACCGACAAGGGCACCTGGCTCGGCTATCGTCACACCCAGCCGGGCGAGCATCTCTCCGCACTGCTGCCGGCCATGCTGGAGCAGGTCGTGGCTCGCCTGCCGGTGCCGAAGAACATGCGCTGGGGTGCCTCACGCATCGAGTTCTCGCGTCCGGTGCATTGGCTGGTCGCGCTCTACGGCAGCGAAGTGATCGAGGCCAGCGTGCTCGGCCTCGACTCCAGTCGCACCACCTTCGGCCACCGCTTCCATGCACCGCAGGCCATCACGCTGGCGCACGCCGAGGACTACCTCGACGCGCTGGAAGATGCCCGTGTGCTGGCCAACCGTGAGGTGCGCCGTGAGCGTATCCGCGAACAGGTCCAGGCCGAGGCAGAAGTCTATGGTGCCAACGCCGTCATCGAGGAAGCCCTGCTCAACGAGGTCAACGGCCTCGTGGAATGGCCGGTGGCGCTGACGGGCACCTTCGACGAACGCTTCCTGGAAGTGCCGGCGGAGTGCCTGATCTCCTCCATGAAGGCCAACCAGAAGTACTTCCACCTGCTGGACAACGACGGCAAGCTCAAGCCGGCCTTCATCACCGTCTCCAATATCGAGAGCAAGGACCCGCAACAGGTCATCTCCGGTAACGAGAAGGTGATTCGTCCGCGTCTGGGCGATGCCGCCTTCTTCTACGAGACCGACCTGCGCAGCACGCTGGAATCGCGTCGCGAGAAGCTCGAGAGCGTCGTCTTCCAGCAGAAGCTGGGCAGCATGGCCGAGAAAGCCCGTCGCAGCGAAGCCGTGGCACGCCACATCGCGGAACGCATCGGTGCCGATGTCGACCACGCCGCACGTGCCGCACAGCTGGCCAAGACCGACCTGGTCACCGAGATGGTGCTGGAGTTCCCGGAACTGCAGGGCATCATGGGCCACTACTACGCCCGTCACGATGGCGAAGATGCCACCGTCGCTCTCGCGCTGGAAGAACAGTATCTGCCGCGCTTCGCCGGCGATGCGATCCCCACGACCAAGGCCGGCATGGCGATTGCCCTGGCCGACCGTCTCGACACCCTGACCGGCATCTTCGGCATCGGTCAGCGTCCGACCGGCGCCAAGGACCCGTTCGCACTGCGTCGCGCCACCATCGGGGTGCTCAACATCCTGATCAAGGGTGAGCTGGACCTCGACCTGCGCGAGCTGCTGACCGTCAGCGCCGAGCAGCATCGTGATCTGCCCAAGGCCGAAGGACTGGTCGAGGACGTGCTCGAGTACATGCTCGATCGCTTCCGCGCCTGGGCCAGCGATGAAGGCATGGGTGCCGAGCTGTACCTGGCCGTGCGTACCCTGAAGATCAGCAATCCGCTGGACTTCGCACGTCGTCTGCGTGCCGTGCACGCCTTCGGCGAACGTCCGGAAGCCGCTGCCCTGGCTGCAGCCAACAAGCGTGTCTCCAACATTCTCGCCAAGGCCGAGCACGATGGTCGCACCGAGGTGGATGCGAGCCTGTTGAGCGAGCCGGCCGAGCAGGCACTGGCAGACGCCCTGACGGCACGTGGCGCGGAAGTGGCACCGCTGTTCGCCGCGGCGCGCTACCAGGAGGCCCTCGATGCACTGGCCAGCCTGCGCGAACCGGTCGATGCCTTCTTCGATCAGGTGATGGTCAACGCCGACGATGCCGCCGTGCGCGCCAATCGTCTGGCGATGCTGGCCAGCCTGCAAGGCCTGTTCATGGGTGTGGCCGACATCAGTCTGCTGACCCAATAAGAACTGCCGATCCACGGTGTCTCTGACATCGGTAACTCGCAGTCTCTGCAAAAGAACCCCGCCACGGCGGGGTTCTTTTGCATCCGCGGTCCCGAAATGCCGTGTTGCGTGACAGGATTTCACGCAACACGGCAGCGATGTCACAAATTCTGCCTTGATCCCCTACCTAGGTCGCACTAGTATTCCAGTATAGAAACAGTGTTCGAAAAGCGCGGCAGCCTGTCGCACCACGCACTTCGACCACTCGGCGCCATTTGCCCATCCCCACGTGCGAGCGTCATCTTGTGACTCGGCTCACAATTTTCCAGGCAAAGCGGCGACCCCTGACAAGCAGCCCGGCTGACGCCCCTGACTGCCCTGAAGTGAAGAGTTGACCATGCAAAAACTGATCGTGCTCGACCGTGATGGTGTCATCAATGAAGACTCCGATGCCTTCGTCAAGAACGCCGAGGAGTGGATCGAATACCCCACTTCCATCCAGGCCATCGCCCGCCTGACCCGCGCTGGCTATACCGTGGCCGTGGCGACCAATCAGTCCGGCATCGCCCGTGGCCATTTCGGCCACCGCGAACTCGACCAGATGCACACCAAGATGATGCAACTGGTGAAGGAAGCCGGTGGCGATATCGCTCACATTGCCTACTGCCCGCATGGCCCGGACGACGGCTGCGATTGCCGCAAGCCGGAACCCGGTCTGCTCCATCAGATCCAGGATGCCCTGCAGATTCCCGACTTCGAAGGTGCCTGGATGCTGGGTGACAGCCTGCGTGACCTCATCGCGGGCCAGAAGGCCGGCTGTCGCGCCGCGCTGGTGATGACCGGCAAGGGCCAGAAGACGCTGGCAGATGGCGAGGGACTCAAGGACGTGCTGGTAGTGGCCAACCTGGCCGACTTCACCAACCGCCTGCTCGATGGTGAGCTCAATCACCCCATGTCGGATGGTGAGCCGGGAAAGTCCCAGCGCCGCTGCGTGAGCTGTGAAGCCGCTGCCGAAAGCTATCTGTGAGGCGCGCCTGCCCTGCGAGAACCCTGCGCACGGCGCGCTTGCCTCTCTAATCAGTAGCGGCGATATGCTACCCTTCAGACATGAATCCGGGCGGGCAACTGCCTGCCTGTCTCACTTCCTCATGCTGGAGGCTTCACATGCCACTGCTGGATAGTTTCACTGTCGATCACACCATCATGAAGGCGCCTGCCGTGCGCGTGGCCAAGAAGATGGGCACCCCGAAAGGCGACAACATCACCGTCTTCGACCTGCGCTTCTGCGTGCCGAATGAAGAGATTCTCTCCGAGAAGGGCATTCACACCCTCGAGCACCTGTTCGCCGGCTTCATGCGCGAGCACCTCAACGGTGATGACGTCGAGATCATCGACATCTCACCGATGGGTTGCCGTACCGGTTTCTACATGAGCCTGATCGGTGAACCGGAAGAAGCTCGCGTTGCCGCTGCCTGGTCTGCAGCCATGCAGGACGTGCTCAACGTGGCGCGTCAGGAAGAGATCCCGGAGCTCAACGTCTATCAGTGCGGCACCGCACAGATGCACTCTCTGGAAGAAGCCAAGCAGATCGCCAGCAACATCCTGTCCCGCGATATCGGCGTCAACCGCAATGACGAGCTGAAGCTGGATGAAGGCTTCCTCAATCAGGCGCACTGAGTCTTGAGGCAGCAAGCCTTGAGACATCGAGCCTTGAGGCACGGGGCTTGATCAGCCTGTCGAGTGCGCCGAGCACTTGAACGAAAAAGCCCGCTATCTGACCGGTTCAGATAGCGGGCTTTTTTCATGACGTGACATCCGAGCGAGTGTAGTCAATGCCAGATTCCAGCAGCCATGCCTTTGATTTCACGACCTTCCTGGCAGACAAGGAAGCGTGGTCAGCGCCGAATGAACTCGCCCCCTACCGCTGCCGCGATGACAGCAGCCTGGGCTGTCGCCATTATCCCGCAGCAGGCATGTCAGAGTGCCGCTCACACCTCATCCTGCTGCATGGCTCCAGTGCTGACAGCCGTTATCTCGCATCGCTGGCAACGCGCCTGGCTGAGGCTGGTCATCATGTGCATACGCCGGACTTGCGCGGCCACGGCCCAGCTCCGCAGCGACGTGGCGACATCGACCACCTGCTTCAGCTCGAGGAAGATCTCGAGGACCTGATCCTGTCGCTCGAGCTACCAGCCGATGCCAGAGTCATTGTCGCTGGCCACTCTGCCGGAGGCGGCCTGGCACTGCGCTTCTCGGCCGCTGTCTGTCAGCGCCAGCGTGCCAACATTCCGCTGCACGGCGTGATATTGCTGGCACCGTACCTGCATCATCTCGCGCCCAACATGCGCCGTGATTCCCGCTGGGCACAGCCACGCATCGCGCGGATGCTGGCCTGCGCACTCCTGAACCGGCTCGGCATCCATCGCCTGGATCATATTGAGGTCCTTGGCTTCAATATCCCGCCAGAGTACCGCGATGCACATACCACCGACGCCTACTCGTGGCGCTTGATGACGGGCCTCAATCCTCGCGACTATCAAAGTGACCTCAAGGCGCTCGCCCATCATCAGCTGCCAGTGCTGGCGCTGATCGGCGAGCATGACGAGGCGTTTCATGCCGAGCACCTTGCTCAATGTCTGCAACCCCACCACCCCGCGGCGCAGGTGGAAGTCCTCGAGACAATTGATCACCTGGGGCTTGCGACGTCCTCCATCACGGCAGAGCGAATCACCGCCTGGCTGGCCGAGCAACGCACCGGCTGAGACGACACCCTCGGCCGTGACCGAGCCCTACTCCTCGCTGTTATCCTTGCCCCTGATTGCGGCAACACGCACATGCAAAAACGGCCCCTGATCGAAGATCAGGGGCCGTTTTTCTAGCCCGGCTTGGCAAGACATCCGCCAAGCGCTAGCTCAACGCCATCAGACGTCGAGGTTGGCCACCAGCGCGAAGCGCTCGATGAAGTCACGGCGCGGTTCGACTTCATCACCCATCAGGGTGTTGAACATCTGATCGGCACCGATCGCATCCTCGACGGTCACACGCAGCATGCGACGGGACTCCGGATCCATGGTGGTTTCCCACAGCTGATCCGGGTTCATCTCACCCAGCCCCTTGTAGCGCTGGATGCTGAAGCCACGTGCCGCTTCCTTCATCAGCCAGTCGAGGGCTTCGTAGAAGGTGACAACTTCCTTCTTGCGCTCACCGCGCGAGACGTAGCTGCCAACTTCCAGCAGGCCTTCCAGCATGTTGCCCAGCTCACTCATCTCGCGGTAGTCGGCGGACTTGAAGAAGTCGACATCCCACAAGTAATCGCTGCTGACACCATGTGCCGTCAGCGTCACCGCCGGCAGATAGAGATTGCGCTCGCCGTCGTGGCTGAGAGTGAAGCTGTAGTGCGGGCCACCCTCATAGGCAATCAGGTCATCCATTTCCTTCTGGAGACCATCGATCCAGCCTTGCACCTGAGACTGGTCCGCGAGTGCTGCCTCATCCAGATGCGGAGCGTGCACGATCTTGCGCAGCACGGCAGACGGATAGACACGCGCCAGACGATCGATGCGCTTCATCACGCCACGATACTGGTTGACCAGTGCTTCCAGCTGAGCGCCGGCGATACCCGGGGCATCAGCGTTGACATGCAGCTTGCCGCCGTCCAGCGCCGTAGCGGTCAGATAGTCCTGCAGCGCCTGCTCGTCCTTCAGATACTGCTCATGCTTGCCACGCTTGATCTTGTAGAGCGGCGGCTGGGCAATGAAGATATGACCGCGCTCGATCAGCTCCGGCATCTGACGGAAGAAGAAGGTCAGCAGCAACGTACGGATGTGCGAACCATCGACGTCGGCATCCGTCATGATGATGACGGAGTGATAGCGCAGCTTGTCGGGATTGAACTCTTCACGACCGATACCGCAACCCAGCGCGGTGATCAGCGTGCCAACCTCGGCAGACGACAGCATCTTGTCGAAGCGCGCCTTCTCGACGTTGAGGATCTTGCCCTTCAGCGGCAGGATCGCCTGGGTACGACGATCACGCCCCTGCTTGGCGGAACCACCAGCGGAATCACCCTCGACCAGGTACAGTTCGGAGAGACTCGGGTCCTTCTCCTGACAGTCAGCCAGCTTGCCCGGCAGACCTGCGATATCCAGGGCGCCCTTGCGACGCGTCATATCACGCGCCTTGCGTGCGGCTTCACGCGCCCGCGCCGCATCCAGCATCTTGTTGACGATGCCCTTGGCTTCGTTGGGCTTCTCGATCAGATACTCGGAGAACAGACGGCCCATTTCCTGCTCGACGGCTGTCTTGACCTCGGAAGAGACCAGCTTGTCCTTGGTCTGCGAGGAGAACTTCGGGTCCGGCACCTTGACCGAGATGATCGCGGTCAGACCTTCACGGGCATCATCCCCGGTCGTACCGACCTTGGATTTCTTGAGCAGACCTTCCGCCTCAATATAGCTATTGAGCGTACGCGTCAGTGCCGCACGGAAACCGGCCAGGTGAGTCCCGCCATCGCGCTGAGGAATATTGTTGGTGTAGCAGAAGATATTCTCGGCGAAGCCTTCATTCCACTGCATCGCCACTTCGACGGCAATGCCATCCTCGCGCTCCATCTCGAAATGGAACACCGGATTCAAGGGCGCCTTGTTGGTGTTGATATGGTCAACAAACGCCTTGAGGCCACCTTCGTAGTGGAACAGCTCTTCCTTGCCGCTGCGCTCGTCAATCAGACGGATGGCGACACCGGAGTTCAGGAAGGACAGCTCGCGCAGACGCTTGGCCAGAATCTCGTAGTGGAATTCGATATTGGCAAAGGTCAGCGGGGAAGGCTTGAAGCGTACCAGGGTACCGGTCTTCTCGGTCTGGCCCACGATGCCCAGCGGCGACTGCGGCTCGCCATGGCGATAGATCTGCTCGTGGACATTGCCCTGACGCCAGATGGTCAGCTTGAGCTCTTCGGATAGCGCGTTGACGACCGAGACCCCAACACCGTGCAGACCGCCGGAGACCTTGTAGGAGTTGTCATCGAACTTACCGCCTGCGTGCAGCACGGTCATGATGACTTCCGCTGCGCTGACGCCTTCCTCTTCATGGATCTCGGTCGGCACACCACGACCGTTGTCGCTGACGGAAACTGACTCGTCGGCATGAATAACGACCCGGACTTCGCTACAGTGACCGGCCAGCGCCTCGTCGATGGAGTTATCCACCAGCTCGAACACCATATGATGCAGCCCCGTGCCGTCATCGGTATCACCGATATACATGCCGGGGCGCTTGCGTACGGCATCCAGGCCCTTGAGGACCTTGATGCTTGATGAGTCGTAAGCCTGTTCGCTCATTGGCTTCTCCGTCGTGAAATCATTCCGTGTGCAGTCGCCCGTGTTCCACGTGAAACATCCTGACATCAGTGTTCGGCAACCATACCCGATCCAATGTTTCGGGTTCGACGCAGGTCACGAAGACCTGGCACTCGAGGCCTGCCAACAGCTGGCAGAACAGACGGCGATGCTCGCCATCCAGTTCCGCCGGCAGATCGTCGATCAGGTAGACACAGGTACGTCCGTTCATTTCTTCGAGCAAGCGACCCTGAGCCAGCTTGAGAGCGCTGACCACCAGCTTCTGCTGACCGCGAGACAACACCTCGACTGCAGGGCGTCGTCCCAGGCGAATACGCAAGTCGGCGCGTTGTGGGCCAGTCTGGGTAAAGCCCATATGGCTATCACTGTCGCGCCCTGCTGCCAGCACGTCGCCCAGAGGGCGCTTGGCATCCCAACCGCGCTGATAGCGCAGAGTCAGCTCGGGTAAATCAATCAGCTCGGCAAGCGTGGCTTGAAACAGAGGCGCCAGCGCCTGCATATATTCCATGCGCAGGGCATCAAGACGCTCGCTCCAGTGAGCAAACTCTCGATCCCAGACGTTAAGTGCCTGAACGTCCATCTTACCATGCCTGAGCAGTGCGTTCCGATGTTTGAGCGCCCGACGCACGCGGCGCCAGACGTCAAAGAAGTCGTGTTTCACGTGAAACACACCCCAATCAAGGAACTCACGTCGGGCAGAGGGCGACCCCTCCAGCAACCGGAAGGCATCCGGATTGATCAGCTGCAATGGCAAGGCCTGAGCCAGCTGGGCGACTCGCTCGACCTTCTCGCCATCCAGCCGCATCTCCAGCCCATCTGCGGCCTGATCACGCCTTACCCCCAGGGGGCGCGGTGGATCGCCTGCCAGGCGGCCAAACAGCGTCATTCCCACCGTGTCATGCGCAATGGCATGCTTGAGCTTGTGCGTGCGAAAAGAGCGCGCCAGCCCCAGCACATGGATACCTTCCAGCAGACTCGACTTGCCACTGCCATTGGCACCACTGACCAGATTCACCCCTTTTCCCGGCGCCATATCGACTGTCGCCAGGTTGCGCAGATTCTGGAATTGGAGTCGTTCAAGCGCCATGACGGCCTCATTCGATAGAGAGAAAGAGCCCTGGCCCGCCTTCGGGGCTCAAATACGACAACACCCGCCATTCAGGAGTGAAAATGGCGGGTGTTGTCGAGGCTCATTCTGCGATTGCGCGCGTCAATCGCGCCACAATTACGATTCAAGGTACTGATTTAAATAGCAATTACGATATTACAGACGCATCGGCATCACTACGTAACGCGCATCGCCACCACCCGGCTCTTCCAGCAGCGCTGAGCTGTTGGCATCGGACAGCGTCAGCTGTACGCGATCGGCATCCAGCACTCCCAGCACATCGATCAGGTAACCGACGTTGAAGCCGATCTCGAGGCCAGCCCCTTGATAATCAAGGGCAATATTCTCTTCGGCCTCTTCCTGCTCGGGGTTGTTGGCCAGCACACGCAGGTTGCCGGCCTCCAGATAGAGGCGCACGCCACGGTACTTCTCGTTGGAGAGGATCGCGGTGCGCGACAGTACCTGACGCAGCTCGGCACGCTCGGCCACGATGACCTTATCACCGCCACGCGGGACAACGCGCTCGTAATCCGGGAACTTGCCGTCCACCAGCTTGGAGGTGAAGGTGAAGTCGCCGGTCTGGGCACGCACGTGCGTCCCGCTGACCGTCAACGTCATCAGCTCATTGCTGCCGTCGAGCAGGCGCGTCAGCTCAAGGATACCCTTGCGCGGGATGATCAGCTTCTGCGCTTCCGGCACGCTGATGTCAGCGGCCTGCTCGCAGACGGCCAGGCGGTGACCATCGGTCGCCACGGTACGCACCAGGTTGCTGGTCAGTTCCAGCAGCATGCCGTTGAGGTAATACCGGACATCCTGTTGCGCCATCGCGAAGGAGGTCGCGTCGATCAGATGCTTGAGGGTGCCGCGCGGCAGGCTGACGGTGATATCGCCCTGACCATCATCGATGTTCGGGAACTCGGCCACCGGCAAGGTCGACAGGGTGAAGCGTGAACGGCCGCTGCGCAGAATGGCACGCCCTTCTTCCAGCGCGAGAATGATCTCGCTGCCTTCGGGCAGTGACTTGCAGATATCCATCAGCTTGCGCGCCGGCACCGTCGCGGAACCCGGCTCATCGACACGGCTGGGCTCGACACGCCCGATCAGCTCGACCTCAAGGTCAGTCCCGGTCAGCGACAGCTGCTGATCGGACACTTCAAGCAGCACATTGGACAGCACCGGCAGTGTCTGGCGACGCTCGACGACACCCGCCACCAGGGACAGCGGGCGCAGCAGGGCTTCACGCGAAATGGCAAATTTCATGGAGACTCCACTCTCTGGAAACGGGGCAATGCTCGCTGACAGGCAGCGCGCACGCAAAAGAAATTCGGGGCCGCGACAGGCAAGCCCGGAGCACAGCAGGCCGATAGCGTGATTGTCGCCAACCCGACCTGCCGCTGCAATTCGATCAGCTGGTCAACAGACGCAGCAGATTCTTGTAGTCCTCGCGGATATCGGCGTTCTCTTCACGCAGCGAGGCCACCTTGCGACAGGCATGCAGCACCGTGGTGTGGTCTCGCCCGCCGAAGGCATCGCCGATTTCCGGCAGGCTGTGGTTGGTCAGCTCCTTGGCGAGCGCCATCGCGACCTGACGCGGACGGGCGACGGAGCGCGAGCGGCGCTTGGAGTGAAGATCGGAAATCTTGATCTTGTAGTACTCGGCCACGGTGCGCTGGATATTGTCCACACCCACCTGCTTGTCCTGCAGTGCCAGCAGGTCCTTCAGGGATTCACGGATGAAGTCCTGATTGATCGCGCGGCCCATGAAGTGGGAGTCGGCGATGACCTTCTTCAAGGCACCTTCCAGCTCGCGCACGTTGGAGCGGATCTTCTGCGCGATGAAGAAGGCGGCATCGTGAGGCAGATCGACCTTGGCCTGATCGGCCTTCTTCATCAGGATCGCGACGCGCGTCTCGAGCTCCGGCGGCTCGATGGCGACGGTCAGCCCCCAGCCGAAGCGTGACTTGAGACGCTCCTCGACCCCATTGATCTCCTTCGGATAGCGGTCCGAGGTCAGGATCATCTGCTGACCGCCCTCGAGCAACGCATTGAAGGTGTGGAAGAACTCCTCCTGGGAGCGCTCCTTGCCAGCGAAGAACTGGATGTCATCGATCAGCAGCGCATCCACCGAACGGTAGAAACGCTTGAAGTCATTGATGGCATTGAGCTGCAGTGCCTTGACCATGTCCGCCACGAAGCGCTCGGAATGCAGGTAGACCACCTTGGCATTCTCGCCGCCCTGCTTGGCCAGATGATTGCCCACCGCGTGCATCAGGTGGGTCTTGCCCAGACCCACGCCGCCATACAGGAACAGCGGGTTGTAGGCGCCGCCGGGATTCTCCGAGACCTGACGCGAGGCCGCGCGGGCCAGCTGGTTGGACTTGCCTTCGACAAAGGTTTCGAAGGTGAAGTTCGGATTCAGGCCACTGGAATGCTTGAGGCTACCTTCTACCTGCACCTGGCGCGTGTTGCGACGCGGTGCCTGTTCCCGGGCGCCATCGCCGGCAATCTCACGCTCTTCCGCGAAATTGCCCCGCGGTGGCGTATGCACGGAAGGGGCACGCGGGCTCGGCATCTGGCCCGGCGCTTGCGCCTGAGCAGATACCGGCGACGCAGCCGCGCCTTCCGGACGCGGGTTCGAGACGGTCCGGCGGCTACCGACGCTCAGCTCGACCTTGGGCGGCTTGCCCGGTGCCAGCTCACGCAGCAGCTCGTGAATTCGTTTGAGGTACTTGTCATTGACCCAATCACGCACGAAGCGGTTGGGGGCGAGCAGGCACAGCTCTCCGCTGTCGCCTTCCTCAGCCTGCAGGGGACGAACCCAGGTATTGAACTGCTGTGAATTCAGCTCGTCTTGCAGGGCGTCAAGACATTGTTGCCAAAGTGCGAGCGACACGCGACCTCACATCCAGTTGTCGAAGGGGCGGCCATTGTATAGGCCAAGCCACGAGTTATCCACACGACATCTGCCGCAAAAAGCACTGTGGACAACATCGGTATTCTTCAAGTATCCGCATCGGGACAGGCTGGGGAGCATCCGCGCACAAGATTTCGACTGTGGACAAGACGACAGTTATGCACATGGCCATACACAGGCTGAACGCAGGTTGCCCACCACTTATCGCCAGAGCTGTCCTATCGACATGCAATTGAGCAAGATAGGAAAAAACAGGTTATCCACAGCAACTGCCTTCCTTAATAGTTATTGGTTATTCAGAACTACTTCCTTGTAGTAATGACAGCAGACCCGCGATCTTCGAATCACGCGAGGTGCGAGGGGCTGCGATCGCGCCGACAGAATCCCGGGTTATCCACTGCGACTTTTCGGCGCGCCTGACACGTCAGGGACGGAAGTGCACAACCGCTCGTCAGAAACGCGAGTCCTTGAGGCTCACGACCGAACACAGGACTTGCACCCTTCCCGCGCATCGCCATGGCGGGCGATGCCAATCACTCAGCCCCACTGAGCGCTGAAAAAGCGCTGATCGCTTGCCTGGTGAGCGGTGCCTGTTGGCTCAAGGACGCCAAATCGACTTTTTTTGTGCCCGAAGGCCTGTCTTGCGCGTGATCCGCGTGAGACACGAAGCGCCATATGGCGGGCGGCGTAGACGATATCTGTCGTCAAATGCCGCGAACGGGCTGTGGACAACTTCCAACGCGACATTGCAAGCCACTTGCAGATTCACTAGAATCCCTGCCCCTGACCAATCTGCCCTGTCCTCATGTGGATACAGGGCAACATTCGTTGACCTTTTCCAAACAACCACGTGGGAAGAAGCAGCTATGAAACGCACATTTCAGCCGAGCGTCCTGAAGCGCAAGCGCACACACGGTTTCCGTGCTCGTATGGCGACCAAAGGTGGCCGTGAGGTCATCCAGCGTCGTCGTGCGAAAGGCCGTAAGCGTCTGAGCGCCTGATCGAGGCCCGGATGTCCCGTCAGGGATTTCCCCGGCAGCTTCGCTTGCTGACTGCCGGGGATTACCGGCACGTCTTCGATCACACCACCCTCAAGGTACACGGCAAGGGGCTTCTGGCCCTGGCGTGTCCGAATGACCTGGGACATGCCCGCCTGGGGTTGGTGTTCAGCAAGAAGAACGTGCGCCGTGCCGTAGATCGCAACCGCCTCAAACGTCTGACGCGCGAATCCATTCGCCTCCGCCAGCAGCGCCTTCCGGCCGTCGACATCGTCGTACTGGCCAAGCGAGGCGTGACCGAGCTGGACAACGAGACTCTGCATCGCCAGCTGGACGGCATGTGGGCTCGTCTGGAGAAGGACGCCAGACGCCAGAAAGCGGCCAAGTCAACGCCACCTGCCTGACGCGACACCTGCCCGGTGCGTCCGGCATGTGGCGTTTTTTTCGTTATACGCCCTACCGTTCGTGACCGGACTCATCTGACTCCCCGCCAGATTGATTCACCCTCCAACGGGTATACACCATGGACGTCAAACGATTACTCCTCGTGATTCCGCTTGCGGTTGTCGCCTATCTGATGGTGGTCCAGTGGAACAAGGACTACGACCAGCCGGCTGCGGAAACACAGGCTCCCCAGGTTGCCTCTCAGGCCGCCAATGCCACTGCGCAAGGCCTTGAAGCCCCAAGCAGCAGCACGACTGCCAATGGCGATACCGGCCTCTCCACGCCGGATAGCGCAGCAAGCACCCCGAGCAACAACCTGATTGAAGTCAAGACTGACGTGCTGGACCTGCGTATCGATCCGCAGGGCGGTGACGTGGTCTATGCAGCGCTGCTCGAGCACAAGCAGAACAACGCTTCCGAGTCGCCCTTCGTGCTGCTGTCCGACAATCAGTCACGCAGCTACGTGGCCAAGTCCGGCCTGCAGCTGGATGGCCACAAGGGCCGTATCGCCTTCTCTGCCGACAGCAACAGCTACAGCCTTGCCGAGGGTGACAACAGCCTGCAAGTGGACCTGAAGGCCGACATCAATGGTGTTGCGGTCATCAAGCGCTTCACCGTCAGCCAGGACAGCTACCAGATCAAGGTCGACTACCTGCTGGACAACCAGTCCCAGCAGCCGGTCAATGCTCGCTTCATCGGTCAGCTGGCCCGCGACAACAGCGCGGACCCGACCTCCGGTGGCGGCATGGGCATGAAGTCCTATCTGGGTGCGGCGTTCTCTTCTGAAGAGAACCACTACCAGAAGGTCGATTTCGAAGACATCCAGGACGGCAGCTTCAAGAATGTCGACGTCCAGGGTGGCTGGGTGTCCATGATCCAGCACTACTTCGTGTCTGCCTGGGTGCCGGCTGACAACCAGAAGAACCTCTACTACGCCAACGTCGACAAGCAGAACCGCAATGTCGCCGCCTTCGCGAGCCCGACGACCCAGATCGCCGCGGGTCAGCAGGCTGAGCTCGGCGCGACCCTGTTCGTCGGCCCGAAGGATCAGGACCAGCTGGAAGCGACCGCTCCCTACCTGGAACTGGTCGTCGACTTCGGCTGGCTGTGGTTCCTGGCCAACCCGCTGTTCTGGCTGCTAGAGCACATCCACGCGCTGGTCGGCAACTGGGGTGCCTCCATCATCCTGCTGACCGTTCTGGTCAAGGTCGTGCTGTTCCCGCTGTCCGCGACCGCGTACCGCTCGATGGCCAAGATGCGCAAGATGGGCCCCGAGATGCAGCGCATCAAGGAGAAGTACGGCAGCGACCGCCAGAAGGTCTCCCAGGAGATGATGAAGTTCTACCAGACGGAGAAGATCAATCCGCTGGGGGGCTGTCTGCCGATCGTGATCCAGATGCCGGTCTTCATCGCCCTGTACTGGATGCTGATGGAATCCGTTGAACTGCGCCACGCGCCGTTCATGCTGTGGATCCAGGATCTGTCAGTGAAGGACCCGCTGTTCATCCTGCCGATCGTCATGGGCCTGACGATGTTCATCCAGCAGCAGCTGAACCCGACGCCTCCGGACCCCACCCAGGCGAAGATCATGAAGATGCTGCCGATCGTCTTCACCTTCTTCTTCCTGTGGTTCCCGGCAGGTCTGGTGCTGTACTGGATCGTCAACAACACGCTGTCGATCGCTCAGCAGTACGTCATCACCCGTCAGATCGAGAATGCCGAGCCAACCAAGAAAGGCGCATGATGCCTTTCAGGTTCGCCTGACATGACTCACCCACGACCCTCGCCTCGGCGGGGGTCGTGGCGTTTCAGGGCCCTGATTCCGGGGCTGCGCCGACACGCCCGCCGCAAGGCGCCTTTCCCGTCACCCCGCTTGCTGTCACGGGCCTCCAGCCGCGACAATAGCGGCCATCTCCTTACATCTTCATTCCGGCTTCGCGCCCGAGGTTTGTGCATGTCTACCGCCTACCAGCCTGACTCCATCGCGGCCCTGGCCACTCCGCCCGGCCGTGGTGGCGTCGGCATCATCCGTGTCTCCGGTCCGGCCTGTCAGGCCATCGCTCAGGCCATGCTGGGCCAATGCCCGCCGGCCCGCCGTGCCCACTATGGTCCCTTCATGGGACTGGATACCCAAGGCAACCCCATCGCCCTCGACGAAGGCATCGCGCTCTACTTCCAGGGCCCGAATTCCTTCACCGGCGAGGACGTGCTGGAGCTGCAAGGGCACGGCGGCCCGGTGATCATGGACCTGCTGCTGGAGCGCTGCGTGCAGCTGGGCGCGCGCCTGGCGCGCCCCGGTGAATTCAGCGAGCGCGCCTTCCTCAACGACAAGCTGGACCTCGCCCAGGCCGAGGCCATCGCCGACCTGATCGACGCCAGCTCACGCGCGGCGGCCGAGAATGCGCTGCGCTCGCTCAAGGGCGAGTTCTCGACGCGCGTCAGCGCGCTGGTGCAGCGCCTGATCGAGCTGCGCATCTACGTCGAGGCCGCCATCGACTTCCCCGAAGAGGAAATCGACTTCCTGGCCGACGGCCATGTCGCGGCGCGCCTCGATGAGGTCAAGGCCGAGCTGGTGGGCGTGCGAGCCGCTGCCAACCAGGGCGCTCTGATGCGCGAGGGCATGACGGTGGTGATCGCCGGCCGCCCGAACGCCGGCAAGTCGAGCCTGCTCAATGCGCTGACCGAGCAGGACACCGCCATCGTCACCGATATCGAAGGCACCACCCGCGACGTGCTGCGTGAGCACATCCATCTCGACGGCATGCCGCTGCATATCATCGATACCGCCGGGCTGCGCGACACGCCGGACGCCGTCGAGCGCATCGGCGTGCAGCGCGCCTGGGACGAGATCGAGAAGGCGGACCGCGTCCTGCTGCTGGTCGATGCCGCGACCACTTCGGCGACGGACCCGATGGAGATCTGGCCGGAATTCGTCGCGCGCCTGCCGGACCCGTCCCGCCTGACGCTGGTCCGCAACAAGATCGACACCAGCGGCGAGACGCCGGGGCTGACCGCCATCACCGCAACGCAGGATGGCGATGCCGAGCTGGCACGCCACCAGGCCAGCGTGGTGCGCATCTCGGCGCGCGACAATCAGGGCCTCGATGCGCTGCGTGATCACCTCAAGGACATCATGGGCTTCACCGGCACGGCAGAGGGTCGCTTCAGCGCCCGCCGCCGCCACCTGGATGCGCTGGAGCGCGCGGGCGAATCTCTCGACAACGGCGACGCCCAGCTGCATGGCGCCGGCGCCGGCGAGCTGCTGGCCGAAGACCTGCGCGCCGCCCAGATGGCGCTGTCCGAGATCACCGGCGAATTCTCCGCCGATGATCTGCTCGGGGAAATCTTCGGCAGCTTCTGCATCGGCAAGTGATCGCGCCGAACTGACTCCCGCCCACAGGCGGGCTCTCTTGCCGACAGTGCTTGCGTCTGGCTGTCTCCCTCTCGTTATACTGCCTCTCGACCCCTCCGAGTGGCGGAGGCGGGCAGGGGCAGACCGGGAGCCGACATGGCGGGACGCGCGACATCGAACAGACCGCAGGATGCCCATCGCGAGTCCCGTGACTCCAGTGCCTCTCTCCCGCCGGCCCCCGCCGCCGAGCTGACTACCGGGCCTCTCCCCGAGGCCCCGTTGCGCCACCTGCTGCTCGACTTCTTCACCCGCCATTGGCCCCGCTATCTGCTGGCCATCGCGTTCCTGATCGGGGTCGCGGGGCTGAATCTGCTGTTGCCGTGGGCGATCGGCGCCACCATCGATGCGTTGCGTGATGGCAGCCTCGACCACGAGGCCTTGCTGAGCCGCCTGTTGTGGCTGGTAGGCGCGGGGCTCGCGCTCTATGCGCTGCGCTATGCCTGGCGCGTGACGCTGTTCGGCACTGCCTATCAGCTGGGGACGGAGCAGCGTGATGCCTTCCATGCCAAGCTGACGCGCCTGGACCCCGGCTTCTATCAGCGCCATCGCACCGGAGACCTGATGGCGCACGCCAGTCAGGACATCGATGCCGTGGAGATGGCCGCCGCGGAAGGCGTGCTGTCCAGCGTCGATGGCGCCATGACCTTCGTGCTGGTGCTCGGCATCATGCTGATCGCCATCGATGTGCCACTGACGCTGCTCGCCCTGTTGCCCTTCCCCTTCATGGCCTGGGCCTTCGCACGTATCTCGCGACGGATCGGAGAGCGTTTTCGCGAATCGCTGGAGCGCTTCTCGGACCTGAATGACCAGACCCAGGAAGCCTTCGCCGGCATTCGCATGCTCAGAAGCCATGCCTTGCTGGAGGATGAAGGCGCAAGATTCTCGCAGCGTGCCGCCGCCGCCGAAGCCGTCGATTATCGCGTCCAGAAGCTGGAGGCGGCCTTTGATCCGGTGGTGTTCATTGCGCTCTCGGCAGCGACGCTGCTGACGCTGGGTGTGGGGAGCTGGCGCTATCTGGATGACGCCATCACCCTGGGCCAACTGACCAGCTTCACGCTCTATCTGGCGCAGCTGATCTGGCCGATGTTCGCGCTTGGCTGGTGCCTGAATATCCTGCAGCGCGGCGCGGCAGCCGCACGGCGGCTGGCCACCTTCCACGCCGCGCCACAAGCCCTTGAGGACAGCGGCACTCTGGACGAGGTCAGTGACCACTCACTACGCCTTGAAATCAATGAATTCCACTACCCGGGCAGCCAGCAACGTGCTCTAGGGCCCCTCTCCCTGCAGGTGGCGGCAGGGGGGAGTCTGGGGATCGTCGGCGCGACCGGCAGTGGCAAGTCCACCTTGCTGCGTCTGCTGTCGCGCAGCTGGCCTCTGACGCCTGAGCAAGGGGTCTTGACGCTCGGCGGCAGAGAAGCGAGTGAGTACACACTATCTGCCTGGCGCCAGCAGTTCTCACTGGTCCCCCAGGACCCGTTCCTGTTTGCGCTCTCGGTAGCCGACAATGTCGCCCTCGCCTGCCCCGAGGCCTCCGACGAGCGAATTCGAGAGGCGCTGCGCGCGGCAGCCTTCGAGGAAGATCTGCGCCGCCTCCCCCAGGGGTTGGAAACGCTGGTGGGTGAGCGAGGCATCACGCTCTCTGGCGGCCAGCGTCAGCGGCTGGCACTGGCACGCAGCCTGCTCAGCGAGGCGCCGATCCTGCTGCTGGACGACACCCTGTCGGCGGTCGACCAGGTCACCGAACGCACCCTGCTGAAGACTCTCGCGCGCCTGCAGCAACCCGATCACCACGGCCTCAAGCGCACGCTGATCATCAATTCCCATCGCCTGTCTGCCGTGCAGGCCTGCCAGCAGATCCTGGTGCTCGAGGATGGGCGCATCCTGGAACAGGGCGATCACGCCAGTCTGCTGGCCGCCCGCGGCGCCTACTGGCGCCTATGGCAGGCCCAGCAGGTCAACCGCGAAGACGATGCCAAGGCGGAGCGCTCATGAGCCACGATGCCGCGACACGACCCGACACCCTCAGCGGCACTCGCCTGCTCAGCCGACGGCGGCTGGCATTGCTCTGGCAACCGCTGGGCAGGCGCCGCGCAGAGGTCCTGCGCGCGCTGTTGATCCTGATCGCGGCGACCGTACTGGATGTGCTTGGCCCGTGGCTGACCCAGCGCTATCTGGATGACTACCTGATTCCCGGCAACCTCGCCCCCGAGGCCCAGGCAGGCTTGGTGGCCATCTATGTGATCACCCAGCTGGGCGCCGCCGCCGGACGCTATTTCCAGCAGCTGCGCTTTGCCCGCCTGGCCCTCGCCAGCGTGCGCGATATCCGTGAGCGAGTCTTCACACACCTGTTGCATCAACCACTATCGACCCTCGACAATATCGCTGCCGGTGAATTGGTGGCCCGCGTGACCAACGACACCGAGTCGCTCAAGGAGCTGTATATCGGGGTGCTGGCGACACTGATCGGCAATGTGGTGCTGTTGATCGGCATCCTGTCGGCGATGGCCCTGATGGATGGCACCCTGGCGATGATCGCGACGGCGCTGGTCCCGCTCTCCATCGGCATGATCTGGCTGTATCAGCGCTTCTCCGGGCGCGCTGCACGCGAGGTGCGCCGCCTGCGTGCCTTGCAGAATGCCAGAATCGCCGAGGCGATCGGCGGCATGAGTGTGCTGCAGGCAAGCGACCAGACCGAACGCTTCAGTCAGCGCTATCACCACCTCAACGTCTCCCAGTATCAGGCGCGCATGCGCACGGTGCGTGTGTCGGGGCTGCTGTTGCGTTCGGCCATCGACCTGATGGCGATGCTGATCACGCTCTCGCTGGTCGCCGTGTTCGGGCTGCGCGAACTGGGGGGCGGTGCGGAACTGGGGGTGCTCTACGCATTCATCGCCTGGTTGGGACGCATCAGCGAGCCCCTGATCCAGATCACGCAGCGACTGCAGGTCTTCCAGTCGGCGCTGGTGGCGACAGGCCGGCTGGAAGAGGTGCTGGACCGGCCACGCGAGACGCCTGAGCCAGACACGCGCGCCGCGAGGAAAGCCACGCGTGGGCACACGGACAACGCCGTGATAGCGAGTGGTCACTATCAGCTCGAGCAGCTGACGTTCCGCCATCAGGGTGCGGAGGGTCCGGCCCTCAATGGACTGACGCTTGCCATCGAGAGCGGTGAGTTTCTCGGCGTGGTCGGCCCGACGGGCAGCGGCAAGTCCACCCTGCTCGACCTGCTCAGCGGGCAGCGCCCTGCCCCGGCGCCTCAGCTGCTGCTGGATGGTCGTCCGCTGATGGAGTGGTCGGCTCAACAACGCGCTACCGCGATAGCCGTCGTCCCGCAGGAGCCCTTCATCCGCGCCACGACACTGCGCGACAACCTGCTGCTGGGGCGTGAAATCAGCCAGCAGCACCTGTCACGGGTTCTGCACAAAGCGCATCTGACGCCGCTGGTCGATAGTCTGCCGCTGGGGCTCGACACCATGCTGGGCGAGCGCGGCCTCAGTCTCTCCACGGGCGAGCGTCAATTGCTGGCGCTCGGACGCGCACTGGTCACGACACCACGCGTGCTGTTGCTGGATGAGGCCACCGCCAGCATCGATAGCCATACCGAAGCCCTGTTGCAGCAGGCACTGCATGAGCTGCGTGGCGAAGTGACCTTGATCGTGGTGGCACACCGGCTTGCCACGGTGCGTGATGCGGACCGCCTGCTGGTGCTGGAACAGGGCTGCATCACCCAGCTGGGGACCCACGATGCCCTGATGGCAGAACCCGGCCTCTATCGGCGGCTATGGCGGGAAGACATCGCGCACTGATCAGGCCACTGGTCACCAAAATACAAACGCCCCCGCGATCTAGACGCCCCACAATGCAAACGCCCCCACAGGCTAGGCCGGTGGGGGCGTTTGCAATCCGAGCTCATGATATGGCGCTCAGCGTTCTGCGTTCACCTCAGCCATCACGGCTTGCGCGGGCCGCGTGGCTTGTTGCTCTGTGTCTTGCCAGAAGTGGTCTTGCCAGGCGTTGACTTGCCAGAGCTGTCCTTGCCTGGGGCTGATTTGCCAGAACTGTCCTTGCTGGAACTTCCCTTGGCAGCCTTGCCTCTCATGGCATTGCTTTCCTGCTTCTCACGCAGGGCACGCGCTTCACGCGCATCCAGCGGCTTGCCGACATCCTTGTTGTCTTCAGGACGCTGCTTGGCCGCGTACTTTCTGGGCAGTTTGGTCGTGCTGTTCGGGTTGACCTGACCATCACGACCGATCGCCGGCGTGCTGCGCATGCTGACCCGCGTGGAACCTTCGCGGCGGCCCTTGCCTGGCACACTGGAGGACCAGTCGCTCCAGCTGGCAGAGTCCTTGCCTGCCCCCTTGCCAGCCGTCTCACCCTTGCCACGCGGACGAGTCGGCTCGACAGCGGCCGTCGACTTGCGCTCGGCAGGCTTCTCGCTGACGCGCTTCTGGCTCGGCGCGGAATGCCCATGCACCTCGTCCTTGACCTGCGCCTTGATGCTGGTCTTGGGCTTGGCAGTCGCGGAATGGCGCTTGCCCTTGGCCTTGGGCGTCGCACTGTCATTGCGCACGCGAGGCTTGGCCCAGCCTTCACCGCGCTTGAGCTTCTCGCGCTTGGGCTTGGCCTGGGTCACCTCGACATCGCTGTCGCGCTTGACCTTCTGGTTGAGCTTGCGCAGTGACAGCAGGCGCTCACGCGGCATCGGCTTGGGCTCGTTGCGTTCGCGTGCGACCTCCTCCGACAGCCACCACAGGCCCTTGTGCTCGACGGCAACCGACTGCGGAGCCGGCAACGCGCCCTTGAGCACCTCGACCACTTCCTGCATGGCGGTGGAGAACTGACGATCGAACTGCCACGGCGGATTGATCACCAGCATGCCGGAGCCGTACATGCCGTGCTCGCCTTCCGGCGAATCGATCGTCAGCTCACTGCGCCACATCGGTGCCGGCGAATGCTTCTTGAGACGCTCGAGCAGATCATGCTGACGACCCGCCGGCAGCAGCGGATACCAGATCATGATGGTGCCATGACGTGACTTGCGCAGGGTCTCGACCACGACCTCGGCGACATCACGGTAATCATTCTTCAGCTCATAGCTGGGGTCGATCAGCACGGCGACGCGCGGCGTGGTGACCGGCACGGCCGCCAACAGACCGGACAGACCATCCTGCTGACGACGCATGACCTTGCCGAGGCTGTCACGCTGCACCGGGGCCTGATCGAAGTGGTAGATCTCGCCCGGATGCAGCTCATAGGCCAACAGGCGATCGCCACGGCGCAGCGACTGGCTCAGCCACCAGGGCGAACCGGGATAGACGCTCAGCTCGCTGGCGCTGCCCTTGGCGGCATCCGGCTGCATGTCCGCCAGACGTGCCAGCCAGCGAGCCAGCGGCTTGTCAGCTGACGGGGACTTCGGCTCACCCGCATCGGTCAACCAGCGATCACGCACCTGCCACAACGGCAGAACGCCTTGCTCGTATTCGCGCAGCTGTTCCGTCTCGCGGGCCGCCAGCGGATACCAGCCACGACCGGCGTGAGTGTCGATAAACGTAACGGGAGATTCTTTACGTAATAGCTGCTCGGCCAAGGTGGTGGCGAGCAGGTGCTTGTGCAGGTCGGCAAAATTGCCAGCGTGATAGGCGTGCTGATAGGCGAGCAAGAGCGCCTCCTTGATACGGCGATATCTGCCACATCCAGCGAGGCAGCAGATAGAAATCGGGGGGCGGCGACGAGAGGAAAACCAGACAAGGCCGCCGAAGGGGCTGAAGGATAGCAGAGATGACCACTTGTCACCCCAAAAGCCGTGCTTGCCAAGCAACGAGGCCCACGCAAATGCGCAGGCCTCGTGGTCATTCACCGTCATGTCGCCATGACAGCTGATGGGGCTCAGCTTTCCATCGGCGTCAGCGTGATCTCGACGCGACGGTTCTGGGCGCGCCCGGAGGCGGTATCGTTGGATGCCACCGGGCTGGCTTCACCATAACCGCGCATGTTCAGACGGTTGAAGGCGATGCCACCACTGGCCAGATAGTTGCCGACAGCCTGGGCACGCAGCTCGGACAGGTTCTGGTTGTAGTTGCTGGCACCGGTGGAATCGGTATAGCCCGCGATGTTGACGCGAGTCTCGTCGTATTCCTTGAGCACGGTGATGACGCCATCCATGACCGGCTGAATCTGGCCGGACAGGGTGCTGGAGTCGGAGCCGAAGGTGACGTTGGACGGCATGTTGAGGATGATCTGGTCGCCGACACGGGTCACGCTGACACCGGTGCCCTGCAGCTGATCGCGCAGCTTGGCTTCCTGAACATCCATGTAATAGCCGATACCACCGCCCGCGGCGGCACCCGCAGCGGCGCCGATCAGCGCCTTGTCGAGACGATGGTTACCACTCTTGGTCGCCCCGGCGATTGCGCCGACGACCGCACCGATGCCGGCACCCTTCGCCGCACTGGAGGTCTGCTGCTCATTGGTATACGGGTTGGTCGTGGAACAACCCGCCATCGCGACGGCGGCTGCCAACGGCAGGGCCAGGAGTACAGACTTCTTCATGGTAACGCTCCCTATCTACACACTCATTAAAGGCAAGACGACAATTGCGCAAATAATCGTCATGCCTCCGATAATGCCTGATCAATCAGGTGTCGAACATGGCCAGCAGGTCATTGAGGAACAATAAGCCCTGGGGCGTGGCGCGCAACAGCACGTCATCCTCAACGATGAGCCCGCGCGAGCACGCCTGGCTCAGGCCCGGCTCCAATGCCTCGCGATCCAGCCCGGTCGTGCGACGCAGATCCTCGAAGCTGACACCCCCGGTCAAGCGCAGTGCATTCATCATGAACTCCAGCGCCAGCTCATCGCGGTCAATTTCCTGCTGACCCGCCACGAACCCGCGAGGGTCCTGCATCCTGCGCAAGTACGCTTCAGGCTGACGACTTTTCCAACGGCGTTGGAGTTGCAACTCGCCGTTCAAGTTCCCTGCCGAGTCGGTCTTCAACAACGTCAACTTGCCGTGCGCGCCCGCTCCGATGCCCAGGTAATCGCCGAATTTCCAGTAATTGAGGTTATGACGCGCGCTGCGCCCTTCAAGGGCATAGGCGGAAATCTCGTAACGACGGAAACCGGCAGCCTCCAGCTCGGCGTGACCGTGATCCTGGATATCCCACAGCAGATCATCTTCCGGCAGTACCGGCGGGCGCGAATAGAACTCGGTATTCGGCTCCAGCGTCAATTGATACCAGGACAGATGGGTCGGCTTGAGTGCCAGGGCACGCCGGATATCATCCAGCGCCGTCTCCAATGTCTGGCCCGGCAGGCCATGCATCAGATCGATATTGAAATTGTCGAAGCCCGCCGCCCGTGCGCTGGCCACCGCGCGCTCAGCTTCTTCAGCGGAGTGGATGCGCCCCAGCACCTCGAGCTGCTCCGGCTGGAAGGTCTGCACGCCCAATGACAAGCGATTGATGCCGGCGGCACGATAGGCGGCAAAGCGGCCCTGCTCCAGTGTGCCGGGATTGGCCTCCAGCGTGACCTCGCAGTCGGCAGAGAACGTCATGCGCGCCCGCAGGCCATCGAACAGTCGCTGGTAAGCCGCCCCGCTCAGCAGACTCGGCGTGCCGCCGCCGATGAAGATGCTGTGCAACTCACGCTCGGGCTGGCCCTGCAGCAACTGCAGGTCCTGATCGAGATCGGCCAGCAGCGCCGTGATGTACTCCTCTTCAGGCAAGCCGGCATCACGCCCGACCCCGTGGGAGTTGAAGTCACAGTAGGGGCACTTACGCACGCACCACGGCACGTGAATATAGAGCGACAGAGGCGGCAGGTTCGCGGCGGACATCACGCCTGACCGCTCTGCGCGGCAAGCGCCTCGAGCAACTGCTGCATCGCACGTCCCCGGTGGCTGAGACGGTTCTTGGTCTCGGCATCCAGGGCCGCGGCGGTCATGCCATGTTCCGGCAGCCAGAAAAGCGGGTCATAGCCGAAGCCACCCTCGCCCTGAGGCGCGTCAAGGACACTCCCCTCCCAACTGGCCTGAACGATGATCGGCACCGGGTCTGCCGCATGGCGCAGATAGACGAGCACGCACCAATAACGCGCCGTACGCGCTTGCTCAGGCACGCCCTCAAGCGCTGCCAACAGGGCGGCGTTGTTGTCACCATCACCGCTACCTTGCTGACGCCGCGCGGCAAAGCGTGCGGAATAGATGCCCGGCTCCCCGCCCAGCGCATCGACTTCGATCCCGGAATCATCTGCCAATGCCGGTAGGCCGGTGACCTCTGCGGCGTGGCGCGCCTTGATCAACGCATTCTCGACGAAGGTCAGCCCTGTCTCTTCGGCGTCACTCACTCCCAGCTGCCCTTGAGGCATCGGTTCGATCCCCAGCGGTGCGAGCAGGTGGGAAAATTCACGTAGCTTGCCGGCATTGCCACTGGCCAGTACGAGAGAAGAAGCGGACATGTGAATCTCCGGGATAGGAACAACGAGAATGCGGCCGCGTGTGAGTCACACGGGCAAGGCGCTTGCAGCACCCCATTCTAGCGCGTGAGTCCGGTGCGTACACGCGACGGGTCTGCGCCAGGCACGACTGAGATCCATGATGTCATGGGCCGATGTCACTCATGTGCTCAACTTGATGACTGACAGGCCGATACAGGCTATCTGCCTCAGCGCGGGCTAATGCCTGTGCAGGATTTGTCTGTGCCTCGCGGCTCAAGCAAGTAAACATCAACCGAAAAAATCCCGTAACTCGATGTTTTGTATAGCCTTTAAGTGGGAAATAAAAGAAATGTGCGTTATGCCATCTAACACTATGCGCAGCGCCAGCCCCCAGGTGTCACTCGACTAGACTTCAAGACAACCATCGAATCACCGTGGATTCATGTCTCCGCCTCAGCCTGCTGATGATGAGCCCCCAAAACGCTTGCGACAGGAGCGCCCCATGACTGCTACCAGAGTCCTGTTCGTGACAAGCCCTTCACCGCAGACCGAACTGTTCGTCGAGTACCTGCAAGAGACACTGAAATGTGTCGTCGAGGCCTGCCACCATGAAGCCCCACTGCCGTCATCTCCCTGCCTGGTGCTGATCGACAGCACCCAGTGCAGTCTGGCCCAGATGATGCGATGGAGCCATATCGACAAGATCGCTGCCTTCAATGTCGAACATGAAGACGATGCCATCTCACTACTTCTGAATATTCCCTTCAGCGGAATCTTCTATCGACAGGACAGCCTTGAACAAATCAGCAAGGGTATCGGCAAGATACTCGAGAATGAAAGCTGGCTGACTCGCAATATCATGCAGACATTGATCCGTCATTATCGTCAACAACAACAGATTGCCTTCCAGCCTGTCATGGGACTGACACAACGGGAACTGGAAATATTGTCACTCATTGCGTCACAGCAAAGTAATGCAGATATCGCGCATAGATTGATGTTGAGCCAGCACACCGTGAAGTCTCATTTATATAACATCTTTCGCAAGATCAGAGTCCACAACCGCCATCAGGCGATCCAGTGGGCCCACGAGCACCTCAACCTTTACATCCCCAAGCGCACGACGGAGCCGGAATCCTGAGGCTCAGGTGACGCTGGACGAGCAACTCTTCCAGCAGGTGGACCTGTGAGTCACCACAGCGACAGAGCATGTCTCACGCCGGCTACGCGTAGTAAGCGCTTCACTTTCCAAGAGTGAAATGACTCATGCGCAGTACTGCGTCGCATTCCTGACACCCCTCGAATGCAGGGATACAAAAAGACAAACCCAGTTACATAATGACATTGAAGAGAAGCCTTCCAGCATTAGATCCGTGGTACCTTTGAACCAGTGGAAAGCTTGGTAAAAAAAGCGCAAAGGTCTGGTTTTCATTGCACTCTCGAGAAGGGTCATCATGACCGGCGCTAATTTCATCAGGTTTACGTACTGTTTTTCCTATTCTTTTTCTGGGTCAAATCAGGACTGGAGGGGAAGGATAAACTGGTTATTTTAGCAAGTACTGATTAGAGGTTGCCTTATCCCCACTATCGCGCAATCCTATAAAGGTGCTCAGCGCGTAATGCCCGACGTGAATGAGTGCAGTGCTACACGACTCACCCAACCACACTTCAGATATGGCTCCGCCAAGAAGAATCGGTACGACAACTCAGAGGTCTCGCACCATGATTACAGGGAACGCAATGGTGCTGCTGGTGACTGACTGCAATCCGCAGTCAGCGCTTTTCATGGATTACATTCGCCAGCAGCTTGAGTGTCAGGTGGCTTCCGCAAGCCCCGACGAGGATTACACACCCGGGCAGGCAGAAAGAACGATAGTGCTGCTGGACACCGACCACGTCGATGAAGGCACGATGCAACGCTGGGATGCAGATGCCAGCCAGGATGCCAGCGCAGAGCTGGCCGCTATCAACATCAGTGATGAAGAGGAAGCTGCCAGCCTGCTGGTCAGCACCCATCTTCAAGGCGTGTTCTACCGACAGGACAGCCTCTCACTGATCAGCAAGGGCATCGCGAAATTGCTGGAAGGCGACATGTGGATGTCCCGACCGCTGATGACCCGCCTGCTGGATTTCTATCGCCGTCAGCAGCTCAACGCCTATCGCCCGGTCTGTGGTCTGACCCAGCGTGAGGTGGAAATCATCGGCTTGCTGGGCACGGGTGCCTCGAATACCGAGATTGCTGACCAGCTGTTCGTCAGTGAACACACGGTCAAGTCACATCTCTACAACATCTTCCGCAAGATCAAGGTGCATAACCGCATTCAGGCCATGAACTGGGCACGTCAGAACCTGGCAATGCCTGTCTCGCGCACCCCACGCATCGCTCGCAGAGCACAGATGTCGTGAACGGTCGGGGCATGACAAGCCGCCAGGTGGTCGCCTGGGGACTGACATGCTTCAGTCTGTCGCCCGCCTTCGCGCAATCCGCGCCGGAGGCGGTGCGGCCCGAGGTATCCGTTGCCAGTGAAGAGCAGCAGGCTCGCCGTCAGGGGGAAGATGGGGTCGACATCCAGCGCGCTCGCCCCACGCTCTCCGACGGTCTCAGCGGCGTGATGATCGATCGCACCATGACCATGATCGGCAAGACCTTCTTCCGCCAGTTCAGCCAGCAACGCCTCGATAGCCCGGCCATCCGCAACACATCCCTCAGCATCCATGAACGCCCCTCAGCACGCTGGGGCAGCCTCATCTGGATCACCGAAGGCAACAACGTTCTGTATGAAGCGACGCTTCCTCCGCGCCTGAATGACGTGGATATGTACGCCAGCGCCGCCGTATCAAGCGTCTCCGACCAGTTCCTGCGTCGCAAGGTGATGGAAGCCCTGCGCAATGACCCGGACATGGCCGGTGACGAATTCTGATGTATTGAAGACCGACATAATAAATGGGCTCCGGACACGGAGACCCTGACAATACGCAAGGGAACAGGGGAACATCATGAAGCATCAGACACTCGCGGTGTCGTTGCTGTTATCGGCGATGCCGCTATATGCCGGTGAACTCATCTATCAGCCCATCAACCCGAGTTTTGGTGGCAACCCTCTCAATGGCAGCTACCTGCTTGGCAAGGCCCAGGCCCAGGACACCCACGAGGATCCTGATGCCTACTCCTTCGATAGTCTTTCCGATACCGAACTCTTCATCAATAGCCTTCAGACCGACGCTGTGAATAGAGCCATTAGCGATGCTCTAGAGAGTACTGAGCCAGGTCGCTCAAGTGTGATCGATAATTCAAGCCTTCGAATAGAGCTTGTCAGCACTGGGAATGGCGGATACTCGATGCAGGTGCTGGATCGCACCACAGGCGAAACTACGATTATAAACATTGGCGCCTCGGGCAATGCATTCTGATCCGCTACTGATGAAGGGTTTCGCTCAATGAAGACACTCACCTCCATGCTGGCCGTTGCCAGCCTGGCGCTTGCTGGCTGTGCGCCGATGGTCGCCAATACCCAGGGTCTTGAAGGGGTGCCCAGCACCTTGATGCCAAGAACCGCCACCTATCAAGACCTGATCAGTCTGCCGCCTCCTGCAGGACGTATTCCGGTCGCCATCTATGACTTCCGTGACCAGACGGGCCAGTACCGGCCTGCCCCTGCCAGTACCTTCTCTACGGCGGTCACCCAGGGCGGCGCCGCCATGCTGAGCGCCGCATTGTCGGACTCCGGCTGGTTCATCCCCCTCGAGCGCGTGGGACTGCAGAACCTGCTGACAGAGCGCAAGATCATCCGCGCCAACATGGAACGCACGGGACAGAATGATCTTGCCGCGCTGCAAGCCGCCAACCTGCTGTTCGAGGGTGGCATCATTGCCTTCGACTCCAATGTCAGAACAGGCGGGGCAGGCGCGGAATACTTCGGCATCGGCGCCTCTGGTCAGTATCAGGTGGACCAGGTGACGGTCAATCTGCGCGCTGTCGATATCACCACGGGGCAGGTCATCGCCAACGTCAATACCAGCAAGACGATCTACTCACGCGAGCTGAGGGCGGGCGTCTATCGCTTCATCGATTTCAGTCGCTTGCTGGAGATGGAGGCGGGGTATACCAGCAATGAACCCGTACAGATGGCGGTCATGTCCGCCATCGAATCTGCCGTGATTCACTTGATTGCGCAAGGCGTCGAACGCCAGCTCTGGGTTCTCCAGGACCCGGACAGCCTTCAGACATCAGAGCTGATGGATTACCTGCAAGCCCCGACCCCGATGTTGTAGAGCCAGCCCACATTCAAGACCCCGTAGAGAGCATCGTGGTAGTCGCGGTGTTTATCTCTTCCTTAAAAGGCAGTCACCTCACAAGAGGTGGCTGCCTTTTTCGTATCGGCGCAAAATATAAGAAACAAATAAAACAACAAAGCATGAAATATCATGCGCCTAATACCGTCAACAGTAATACCTCCCTGAACAGTGCTGAAAATCTGGCCACCCTTTGTCATTACTCACCGCTATTGGGCAAGACATTATGAGTAGCAATCTCTAGCCCTCATAAACCCGAAAAGGACTGATGGCGATGGCCTCGATAAAGACCAATAGTTAGTGCACTTAGACGGTCACCTGGATGGACTCACGCCATGGCTTCGGCAAAGCATCAACAAATAAGAATGCTACAGGCCTGCCTTTTCTTTTCATCACTGACACTCAGCTTATGGGTGTTGGCCAATGACCTGGCGACCACCTCCGAATTGGGAAGCAGCCACTCAGTGGCAGTCATCGAGCAATCTGGCACGTACAACACAGCGATGATCGCTCAGCATGGCAATGGCAACGTCTCATTGATTGACCAGAGCGGTGCCCTGAATGAAGCAAGTGTCGACCAATATGGCAATGGAAACACGGCATACACCTTGCAAGAGGGCGCCCTGCATGAGGCCAGCATTCTTCAGCATGGCCAATATCATGATGCGCTGATCATTCAGCAAGGTGTTGGGCAAAGCGCCAGTATTCAGCAGACAGGCATCGGGGGGAGCGCCACGCTTCTACAACAGGCCAGTAGTCAGATACCGGCAAGTATCACTCAATATTCACGGGGTCATATGCGTGTCCAGGTCATACAACAGTGATCTTTACCACGATGGCTCGCCTGACATCGCTATATGACAATGATGCTTGTGAAGGTGGCGGCTGAATATTCGCTTTCGTCGAACCGCCAATATGGATTTTGCCTGGCTAGGAGAGGTTCTCACTTACATGTAGTCAAGAGCCCTGCATGACGAATACAACCTTCTGGCAAGGGCACAAAAGAGCAGTAGCAGTACAACATGATGTCGCGGATCACGAAAAACCAGACCGTCATCATGTCAGGGGATGCACGACCAGAAGAAAATCAATAATAAAAACACAACTCAAAAAACGATCTACACAAGGGAACAAACCATGAAAATCCAAATGAGCTTGCTGGCTGCCGCTGTCGCTTTCTCTTCACATGCGATGGCAGTGGACAATGCTTCCGACATCGATCAGACCGGTTTCGCCAATGGCGCGACGGTCACCCAAGGTGATCGCAATGGAAACCCGTTCAACGCCGGCGAGCATACCAGCGATATCGATCAGACAGGGGCCTTCAACAGCGCCACTGTCTACCAGAGCGGCGTCGCGAGCATTGCCAGTGTCAACCAGCAAGGCCTGGCCAATATGGCGGATGTCCTGCAGAGGGGTCAGGCACAGATAGCAACGGTCTACCAGGATGGCCGCCGCAACCACGCTGATGTCGACCAGAAAAGCTTCAAGAACACGGCCACCATCACTCAGGAAGGCCAGCGCAACAACTCCGTCTCCAAGCAGGGCGATAGCGGCCGGAACTCAAGCGGTCGTTTCAATGACTTGACCGTGACCCAGACAGGCGCCTTCAACTCGTCCATCGCCACGCAAAGCGGTAGTCACGAGAAAGCGACCGTGAACCAGATGGGACTCGGCCATGATTCGGATGTCGAACAGAGCGGTGACTACAACGTCGCTTCCGTCAGCCAGAGCGGCATCTACCATGACTCCAGCGTGTTGCAGAGCGGGAAGTACAGCAAGGCACGTGTCATGCAGACGGGGGCCTTCAGTGACTCGGACATCGCACAATCCGGCAAGCATCAGCTAGCTCAAGTCATGCAAAGCGGAAAATTACATGATTCCGAGATCAATCAAGCGGGTGGCTACAACCGTGCCAACGTCACCCAGTCGGACTTCCACAATGACTCCGAGATAGACCAGTATGGTTACGGAAACCGCAGCATGGTCATTCAGAGCGGCGCCTTCAATGACTCTGATATCAAGCAGGTCGGTTCAGGCAATCTGGCCATGACTGAGCAAAGCGGCATCAACAACGATGCCAATGTTGCGCAGTATCTGTCTTTTGAGAACGAGTCCTATATTACCCAGACCGGTTACAACGACAGTGCGACAGTGCTGCAGGTAGGCGGACATAACGAATCCACCATTCTGCAGCAGGCTGGCGGCTTCATGAGCTTTGCGCCGAATACTGCCAATGTGACGCAGACTGGTTTCACCAACTCTTCCACTATCACTCAGACTGGCGGTGGCAACGTAGCCAACGTGATGCAGTACTGATCACGCCCCAGCCAGGATATCTTACAGGACCCCGCGCAAGCGGGGTTTTTCGTTTTTCCACCCGGTGGATCCATATAATGAAAAAGGCCGCTGACAGGGTTGTCAGCGGCCTTCCAGTACCAGCTGCGAAACGTCTATCGCAGCGGCAAGTTACTTCTTTGGCGGTGTCACGACATTCTCCGGGAAGGACTTGCGATAACTCTCAAGGCTTTCATCCACCATCTGGCGGCCCTTGCTGACCTGCTTGTTACCGCTGGTGATCCGCGCCTTGCCCTTCTTGATCTGACCATTGCCCTTGTCGATCAGTGCCTGACCCTTGGCGATATTGGATTCGCCATCATTGACCAGATTCTCACCACTGACGATCTGCTTCTCACCCGCGGCCACCAGAGACTTGCCGCTCTCCCAATTATCGGCCAGCTGATCACGCACCTTGGCGACGGCCTTGGCTTCCTCAGCCTGACCGCGCATGAGATCAGCGGTTGTCGGCTGGCTGGAGCAGCCCGCGAGCAGTGCCAGACTGATGGCAGCGGCGGCGGTATTTACCCATTGTTGGCGCATGATATTTCCTTTCCAGATGCACAGCTTCCCAACGAAAGCCAAGGCTCACTCGGGAGCGCACTATGCAATACAAAAAAGGGCATGGCGGTCATTCCGCCATGCCCCATGACAACGATCGCTCGTCTCAATGCAGCCTGAGCTGCTCACGAATCAGGCGTGCCAAGGTGACGTTGGCGTTGGGCGCTGTGGTGTCAATATGGACCAACTGACCATGCTCTTCTGGCGCAAATGGCTCTCGATTGGCCAATTGCTTGTCGAGCACTTCCAGACCCGCTTCGGAAGCCTCGCCACTGCGCTGACTACGCTTGATGATGCGCTTGCGCAGCGTCTCGTCATCGGCCTCGAAGCTGATCATCAGCACCGGCAGGCCACGGGCTTCTGCCTCATGACGCAGGCGATCACGCTGCACCTTCTTCAGGCAGGTGGCATCGATGCAGACGGGGATGCCCGATTCCAGCAGCGTGGCTGACAGATTCGAGAGTCGCTCGTAGGTCGCATGGGTGGCCTGGGGGGTATAGATGCCGCCATTGAGCCCGGACTCGGTATCGGCATCCGCCGCAAAGCCATACAGGCGCTTGCGCTCCACATCGCTGCGAATGCGTACACCGCCCAGCTCGCGCACCATCTCTTCGGTGAAGCGACTCTTGCCGCTGCCGGAGACACCCACGCCGATGATCATGTAAGGGAAGCGGATCTCGCTATAGCGCTCCGCCAGCCCGATATAGCGCTCGTACTCGGCCAGCACATCGGCGCGATCCGCTTCACACAGGTCCGGCTGGTGATAGCGAATCATCGCCACCTTGGCCCGGATCAGGGCGCGATAGATCTTGTAGTACGGCAGCAGACGCACCAGCGAGTAATCGCCGGAGAGCTCGAGATAACGGTTGAGCGCATGATGGGCAAAGGCCTGCTCATCACGCGCTTCGAGATCCATCACCAGGAAGGCCAGGTCACAACCGACATCATTCCAGCGCAATTCTTCATTGAACTCGATGCCGTCAAACAGCAGGGCACGGCCTTCATGGCGCACGGCGTTACCCAGGTGGATATCGCCATGGGTCTCACGCACGAAGCCTTCCTGCCAGCGACGCTCGAACTCGGGATTGAGGCGCTGGAAGGTCTCTTCGGTCCACTGCTTGAGCAGCGCGAGTCGCTTGATGGCCTCGGCATCATCACCGAGGCGCGGACGAATCAGCTCGAACTCGTTGTCGATGGTACGACTGACCATCTGCGGGCTACCCAGCTCGCTATCGCCCTGGATGCGCTCGGCCTGCTCGTGGAAGGCCACCAGCTGGTCGACCAGATCGTCCAGCAATTCCAGCGACAGCTCGCCACTGGCCTGCAGGGCACTGAACAGATGGCGATTGGAGAACTGGCGCATCTTGACCGCGTACTCGAAGACAGCACTGTCGTCTCCGATGCGCGGAGCTTCGGGCGTGCCCGAGATCGCCACGGTATCCAGGTACAGCGTCGGTGCCAGACGGCGGTTGAGGCGCACTTCCTGTTCACACAGGAGCTTGCGGCGCTCAAGGGTCGAGAAATCCAGGAAGCTGCCGAAATCCAGCGGCTTCTTGATCTTGTAGGCGTAGTCGCCGGTCAGCACGATCCACGAGATATGCGTCTCGTGCACTTCGATATCCTTCACGGGGTGATCGAAGCAATCGGCTGTGTGAAGGGCTCGAATCAAGGCCTGGCTCAAGGTCGTCTCCGCTAAGGCAAGCTGGCTATAAGGTCATTAGCGCAATCGCTATCGTTGGCGACAAGTGTACCGGATGGCAGCCCGCCCGGCAGCCTGCCGAGCGGGTTCCTGTCTGCGTTGGCCAACCCGCGGACTCAGGTACTGTCTGCCGTCGCACTCAGTTCGATGCGGACATCTGCGCAAAGACCCGCTCGGCCGCATCCAGCGTGGCCTGGATATCAGCATCGGTGTGCGCCGCGGACATGAAGCCGGCTTCATAGGCGGACGGCGCCAGATAGACGCCTTCGGCGAGCATCGCGTTGAAGAAGGTCACGAAATCCTGCTGACGGCAGCGCGTGGCGGAGGCGAAATTGCTGACCTCTGCGTCATCGGTGAAGAAGACACCGAACATGCCACCGGCATGCTGGGTGATCAGACGGATGCCTGCCGCCTTGGCTCGGCTTTCCAGACCTTCACACAGCATCTCGACCTTGCGTGAAAGCTCGGCGTGGAAGCCGGGCGCCTTGAGCTTGCGCAGCAGCGCGACACCAGCGGCCATCGCCAGCGGATTGCCTGCCAGCGTCCCGGCCTGGTAGACCGGCCCCAGCGGCGAGAGGTGGTGCATGATCTCGCGCTTGCCGCCGAAGGCACCCACCGGCATGCCGCCGCCGACGATCTTGCCCAGGCAGGTCAGGTCCGGCGTGATGCCGTAATGCGCCTGAGCGCCACCCAGGGCAACACGGAAGCCCGTCATCACCTCATCGAGGATCAGCACGCTGCCGTGGGCATCGCACACTTCACGCAGGCTTTCGAGGAAACCCGGAACCGGCGGAATGCAGTTCATGTTGCCGGCGACCGGCTCGACGATGATGCAGGCGATCTCGTCACCCAGCTCGGCGAAGCAACGGCGCACGCCCTCGGCGTCGTTGTAGTCCAGCGTGATGGTGTGCTCGGCCAGCGAGGCCGGCACGCCCGGGGAGCTGGGCTCGCCATGGGTCAGCGCGCCGGAGCCGGCCTTGACCAGCAGCGAGTCGGAGTGACCGTGATAGTTGCCCTCGAACTTGACGATCTTGTCGCGACCGGTGAAACCCCGCGCCAGGCGGATCGCCGACATGGTGGCTTCGGTGCCAGAGTTGGTCATGCGCACCATGTCGAGGCTCGGCAGCATCTCGCAGATCAGCTCGGCCATCTCGGACTCGATCTCGGTGGGCGCACCGAAGGACAGACCACTCTCGAGACGCTCGCGCACGGCGCTGAGCACATCTTCATCGGCGTGGCCGGTGATCATCGGCCCCCAGGAACCGACGTAATCGATATAGCGCGTGTTCTCCACATCGAACAGATACGCGCCCTTGGCATGGTCGATGAACACCGGCGGACGATGCAGTCCCTTGAAGGCGCGGACCGGCGAGTTGACGCCACCGGGAATATGACGGCTGGCGCGTTCGAACTGGGCAGCGGACGTGGTCATGACATACCTCTTGATAAGCGGCGAGCGGCCATCGGCCGCGAAAATGGAGAAAAGGGGGATCAGACACAAAGACGCTGTGGATAACGTGAATGCAGCTTGTCCACAGGCGATGAAACGGCCCGATAGCCTCGGGGCGGCAAGGGGGTGTGGATAACCCGAATGCCATCGATGGCGACAGCTTAACGCGACTCACGGGTGAGTTGCAGCCGCGCGAGCGCAAGGGGTGCCGGCATCGAAAGGGGCAATAGCGCTATCGCCAGGGCAGAAACTGGGCCTCAGGCAGCGCGCCTTTTCGCCCACGCTGCTGGCCATCGACGAGACTCTGCCAGGTGGCCTGCTGGGCAGCCTGCCATGCCGATGGCAACGCCATGCCGCGCGCCAGACGCACCGCCAGGTGCGAGGCCAGCGTGCAGCCGCTGCCATGGAAGCTGCCAGTCAGTCGCGGGCAGTCCAGTGCGAGCGTGGCGTGGTCACGGCGATACAGACGATGGATCACCGACGGCTCAGCCAGCGAATCAGTATCGCGCTCGACAGGATCAGTACCGGTGACCAGCACGGCCCCGGCACCTGCCGCCAGCAGATGCTCGGCGAGTCGGCCGTCGCCCGTCCCCGTGGGACAGGCCGCCAACCGCGCAAGCTCCGCGCGGTTGGGCGTGAGCACATCCACATGCGGCAGCAAGCTCTCACGCGCCTGATGGATCAGCGACTCGGTGGAAAGCTCCAGCCCGCCGCCCGCCTTGAGCACCGGGTCCCATACCACGGGTAACCCCGGCCAGCGCTGCCGGAGTTCCTCGATCAGCGTCACGCACGCTGTGAGCGCCGCTTCGCTGGCGAGCAGACCGATCTTGAGCGCGCCCGGGCGGAAGTCCTCACACAGGGTGCGGGCCATGGCGAGCATCGACTCGCCCGATTGCGGGATCACCGCCTGCACATTGCAGGAGTTCTGCACCGTCAGTGCCGTCGGCACCGTCAGCGCCCAGCCGCCACCGGCACGGATCGCCTCGCTGTCGGCGATCAGACCCGCGCCGCCACTGGGATCATGCCCCGCCAATACCAGTACGTAGGGCAATTGCGCTGAGCACTCGGTCATGGCTGAACCAACCCTCAGAACGGTTTGACGATGACGCAGATGACGATCACCACCAGCATCAGCACCGGCACTTCATTGAAGAAGCGGAAGTAGCGCGAGGTTCTCTTGCAGGTATCGGCGGCGAACTGCTTCAGATACAGGCCACAGGCATGGTGATAGCCGACCAGCAGCACGACCATGGTCAGCTTGAGGTGCATCCAGCCCATGCTCATGAAGCTCGGCACCAGCGCCAGCAGCCAGATCCCCAGCACCAGGGTCGCGATCATCGATGGCATCATGATGCCGCGATAGAGCTTGCGCTCCATGGTCTTGAAGTACTCGATGGCATTGTGGTCGCCGGCATCACGCGCCTGGGCGTGATAGACGTACAGGCGCGGCAGATAGAAGAGGGCAGCAAACCAGCACACTACGGCAATCAGATGGAAAGCCTTGATCCACAGATACATGAGGGAGCTCCGTCAGTCAGGGTCGGGAAGGTCAAAAAGTGGACGCGCGGATGAAGCAATCGGATCGCCACGATGGCATGTGGCACCGCCAAGGCCCATGCGGTATGCAGTCGCGGCCAGGCGCACGCAGAGCGAATTCGCGCCGAGGAGACAGCTGCCACGCCACGCGTCAGGGCGTATAGCGATAGTAGCTCTCTATTGCATCCCGCGTGATGATACCTGAAATCTTGCGAATCATCGGTGCCGTGGTGTGCTCGACATAGAGGGCATCGACATCGCTGGGCAGCAGCCGCTCATAGGCCTCGGACAAGGTAGCCTGCAGGTGGATGGGCGCGAGATCCAGACGCTGAGCGGGGATCTCGAGCAGGTCGAGCTCCTCCTGCTCCCGCCAGTGCTCATCCATCAGCACACGCACCAGATCCGCCGCCGGCAGCGCGACCATCGGCTTTTCCGGCGTCGAGCGCGTGACCACCAGCCAGACCGGCTTGCTGTCGAGCAGGGCGCGAGCGCGTTCACGCGTGATGCGGCGCGGCACGCTGACCAGCGAGCGCTCCATCACCGCCGGCACCGCCACCCGCGACAGCGCCTGCATCAATGGCTGCTGGAGCGGATGCAGGCCCTGCGCCGTCAGCGTCGAGATGAAGAAACCCTGGCAGTGGCACAGCTGGCGACAGGTCAGGCCTGCCACCACCACCGCCAGCATGCCGGGCAGGATGATATTCGGCGAATGCGTCAATTCGAGCAGTGCCATCAGGGCAGCCAGTGGCGCCTGAAGCACCGCGCCCATCATCGCCGCCATGCCGAGCAGGGCGTAAAGCGCGATGTCCGAGGCCTGGTCCGGCAACAGCCAGCCGCCCAGCATACCCATCAATGCCCCGGCAGCGGCACCCGCCACCACCACCGGGCCGATGATGCCGATCGGCACGCCACAGGCCACGCACAGGGCCGACAGCACCAGCTTGCCGATTACCAGCGCCAACAGGATATCCAGCGCCAGCTGGCCGTCGAGCAACTGGGCCAGGCTGTCATAGCCGATGCCTTGCACCTGGGGATACCACCACGCCACGACGGCCGTCGAGACCCCGACCAGCGCCATGCGCACCCCCCATGACAGGTGCACCACGCGCGCCTGCTGGCGCGCCAGATGCACGAAGCCCCCCGCCAGCAGGCCGATGACCAGTGCAGTGACGATGACCCAGGGCAGATCGAGCAGGGAATGCAGCAGCAGAGACGGCACCGCGAAGGCCGGTGCCGAGCCGTAGACCATCTGCGTGACCACCGCGCCGGTGGTCGAGGCCAGAATCACCGGCATGAAGCCCATCAGGGTGTACTCCATCATCACCACTTCCATGGCGAAGATGACCCCCGCGATCGGCGTATTGAAGGAGGCGGAGATGCCCGCCGCCGTGCCACAGGCGACCAGCACGCGCAGACTGTTGTTGGGCAGTTTGAGGCGCTCGCCGATCCAGCTCGAGGCGCCGGCGCCCAGGTGGATCGCCGGGCCCTCACGCCCGGCCGACAGGCCGCCGAGCACGCTCACGACCCCGACCACGACCTGATTGAGCCAGGCACGCAGCGGCATCTTGCCCTGATGGTAGGTCAGGCGTTCGATGACATGACCGATGCCCAGCTTGCGCTGCGCCGGATGCTGTCGCCCCAGCACGATGCCGATCACCAGCACTGCCAGCAGCGGCAGCGATGCGCGCACCCAGGGGGCAAGCCCTTCGAAGTTCTCCGGGTTGTCATCGGGCATGAAGCCCAGGGCACCGGCGCTCAACAGCAGACGGAAGCCGACCATCAATGAGCCGGTCAGCAGCCCTGCCACCAGCCCCAGCAGACACAGTTGCGGGAGTGCATCGACCGCCGCCAGCTTGCGCCGAAAATTGTCGAGACTGGGACGAGGCAGATGCGGACGCGTCAGGCGTGACACTCACGACTCCTTGAAGGCACTGGCAATGACAGAGGACATCCATGTCGGCAGCGCATTACTGCCCGCCTGACACCTGTGTATCATATCGATTGCGAACCGTCGCGACCGTGCGCAATCCGACAACCTCGGCACAGCATGGCGCAACGCCTGTCTCGCGCACAGGCCACCAAAGGTCGCAGCAGCAGATCGGACACAAGATTACATCTCGCATCAACAGGACACCGCCCGAAGGCGGGGAGGCAGCATGATCAAGGTAGGTATCGTCGGCGGCACCGGTTACACCGGAGTGGAACTCCTCAGGCTCCTGGCCAGCCACCCGCAGGTGGAAGTGACCGTGATCACCTCGCGAAGCGAGAAGGGCATGCGTGTCGACGAGATGTACCCCAATCTGCGCGGCCACTACGACACCCTCGCGTTCAGCGAGCCGGATGCCGAGGTGCTGGCCGCCTGTGACGCCGTGTTCTTCGCCACGCCTCACGGTGTCGCTCACGCCCTGGCCGGCGATCTGCTGGCACGCGGCACGCGTGTCATCGACCTGTCCGCGGACTTCCGCATCAAGGACGCCGACGTCTGGGCCGAGTGGTATGGCCAGCCGCATGGTGCGCCGGAGCTGCTCGACGAAGCCGTCTACGGTCTGCCGGAAGTCAATCGCGATGCCATCCGCGAAGCGCGCCTGATCGCGGTGCCGGGCTGCTACCCGACCTCCGTGCAGCTGGGCCTGATCCCGCTGCTGGAAGCCGGCCTGATCGAGACCGACAACATCATCGCCGACTGCAAGTCCGCCGTCTCCGGCGCGGGTCGCGGTGCCAAGGTCGGCTCACTGCTGTGTGAAGCCGGCGAGTCCATGAAAGCCTACGGCGCCTCCGGCCATCGCCACCTGCCGGAAATCACCCAGGGGCTGGACCTGGCAGCCGGCAGCGCGGTCGGCCTGACCTTCGTCCCGCACCTGACGCCGATGATCCGCGGCATCCACTCCACCCTCTATCCGCGTCTGAGCGGCTTCAGCGGCACGCTGGAAGATCTGCAGGCGCTGTTCGAGCAGCGTTACGCCGATCACCCCGCCGTCGATGTCATGCCGCTGGGCAGCCATCCGGAGACGCGCAGCGTGCGGGGCACCAACCTGTGCCGCATCGCCCTGCATCGTCCGGGCAACGGCGACACCCTGGTGGTGCTGTCGGTGATCGACAACCTGGTCAAGGGCGCGTCAGGTCAGGCCATCCAGAACCTCAACCTGATGTTCGGTCTCGATGAGATGATGGGCATCGGTGCGCCGGCGATGATGCCCTGAACCGCCAGCGTACGCCCGCAAGGCAGCACGTCAGACAAAGTTGACCCTTTTGCTCGGATATAGGGATAATAGGCGTCATTCCGTTCTCTATACCGTGCCGGGCGCTGTCTTCAGCGTCCGGCCTCCGACTCCTTCCAGGAGGCCCGCATGAGCGAAGCACAAAGCTTCATCCCGACGCCGTTGTACCTGTCCGAGCGCGCCAGTGCCCGGATTGCAGCGCTGCGCGCGGAAGAAGCCAACCCGGAGCTGCGTCTCAGGGTCTACGTCACTGGCGGCGGCTGTTCCGGCTTCCAGTACGGTTTCGATATCGCCACCGATCTGGCCGATGACGACACCGTGGTCGAGCTGGGCGAAGCCGCCATCGTGATCGACCCGCTGTCCTACCAGTATCTGGTCGGCTCGACGATCGACTATGAGGAAGGTCTGGCGGGCGCCCGCTTCATGATCCAGAACCCCAATGCCACCAGCACCTGTGGCTGCGGGTCTTCCTTCATGGTCTGACCAGTGAGGGCCTGAACGCGGGCCTGACACGCCCGCGCACGACATTGGCGTCTTGCTGACGCCTGATCGCCCCCTACCGGGAACCGGTAGGGGGCGATTTTTTTTCGTCATCTCAGTGGCTTGCAAGCTTCCCTTCGCCGCATGGCAGCGCCGGGAGACTTGACGGGGTCCGGTGTGCTCGTCAATCTAAAAACGCTATACATCCTAAAATCTAAATATAAAGAGGAATGTAAAATGCGCAGATCTCACCTGCTGGCCTCCCTCTCTGGCCTCGCGGCCGCCACCTTCATGGCCAGCGCTGCCCATGCCGTCACCCTCAAGGCGGCAACCGACCCGAGCTTCGTGCCCTTCGAGATGCTCGACCAGGAAAGCGGCGAGATGGTCGGCTTCGATATCGACATCCTCAATGCCATCGGCGAGCGCGCCGGCTTCGATATCGACCTCAAGACCATGGACTTCAATGGCATCATCCCCGCCGTGCAGACCGGTAGCGTCGATGTCGCCATCGCCGGCATCACCATCACCGAGGCGCGCGAGAAGATCGTCGACTTCACCGACCCCTACTATGACTCCGGCCTGCAGATTCTGACCTCGGCCAACAACGGCGACATCGAGGATATCGAGGGCCTGGAAGGCAAGAAGATCGGCACCAAGATCGGCTCCACCAGTTACGACTACCTCACCGCCAACCTTGGTGACTCCACCATCACGCCTTACCCGGGCAGTGCCGACATGTACATGGCCCTGATGTCCGGCAGCGTCGATGCCGTCTTCTACGATGCCCCCAACGTCGGCTACTTCGCCAAGACCAAGGGCAATGGACGCGTCAAGACGGTGGGGCCGCTCTATGAAGGCCAGCAATACGGCATCGCCTTCACCGAAGGCAGCGAGTGGACCGAGGCCGCCAACAAGGCGCTGGCCGAGATGAAGTCCGATGGCAGCTATGCCGAGATCTACCAGAAGTGGTTCGGCGCCATGCCCAGCGACAGCCAGTAAACCGCTTTCGACTCGCCTCAGACGCCTCACGTCGCGTAGTGCAGATCATCATCACGACATTTCGGCAGCGACAGCCTGCCGGAATGTCGGTCGTCTCGAACCTCCGGCTCACCCAGCGATGCATGAGAGGTTCGTGCCAAGGAGCCCCCCGTGGACGTTCAGTTCCAGTTTGATTGGCAGGCCGCACTCAATTCGGTGCCCTACCTGCTCGAGGGCATTCCCTGGACCCTCGCCATTTCCTTCGGTGGCCTCGCCATCGGCTTCGTGCTCGGCATCCTGTTCGGACTGCTGAGCCTGTCTCCCAGCCGCCTCCTGCGCTGGGTCGCCACCGCCTATATCGAGATCTTCCGTGGCACCCCGGTACTCGTCCAGGTGCTCTTCATCTTCTATGGCCTGCCGCAGATCATCGGTGGCCCCATCGATGCCCTGACCGCCGGCATCGCCGCGATCGCCTTGAACTCGGCGGCCTATATCTCGGAAATCGTGCGCGGTGGCGTGCAGTCCATCGCCCGTGGCCAGCGGGAAGCCGGGCTGTCACTCGGCCTTTCCACCCCGCAGACCTTCCGCTATGTCATCTGGCCCCAGGCGCTACGCCGCATGATCCCTGCGCTTGGCAACCAGGGCATCGTCTCGATCAAGGACACCTCGCTGTTCTCGGTGATCGGCGTCGGTGAGCTGGTGCGTCAGGGGCAGATCTACATCGCCACGACCTTCAATGCGCTGGAAACCTACTTCATGGTCGCGCTGCTGTATCTGGTGATCACCCTCAGCCTGTCATTTGGCTTGCGGATGCTCGAGCGCCGCGGGTTGGTGGGCCAATGATGTCTCTCTGCCCCCCAAACGTGACGGATATAGCCGCGCCATCTCTCCTTCTGCCTGATCTCATTTCTCTGACGACCTTCCGGCATGCAGCGCCGGTTCGGAGCGCCCCATGACTGCCATCGTGAAGATGCACAAGCTCAACAAGCATTTCGGCAGCCTGCATGTCCTCAAGGACATCGAGCTCGAGGTCGCCCAGGGGGAGGTGGTGGTGATCATCGGGGCCAGTGGCTCCGGCAAGTCGACACTGATTCGCTGCGTGAACGGCCTGGAGGAGTTTCAGGACGGCAACATCGAGGTGGATGGACATTCGCTGATCCCCCACGGCAAGAGCCACCGGGCGCTCAAGGCGATACGCACCGAAGTCGGCATGGTCTTCCAGCAGTTCAACCTCTTCCCGCACATGAGCGTGCGTGACAACGTCAGCCTGGCCCCCATCAAGGTGCGCGGCACCTCACGACCGGCGGCCGAGCAGCAAGCCGATACGCTGCTCGAGCGGGTCAATATCCTCGAGCAGGCCGACAAGTACCCGGGGCAACTCTCCGGCGGCCAGCAGCAACGCGTGGCCATTGCCCGCTCACTGGCGATGGAACCGCGCCTGATGCTGTTCGATGAGCCCACCTCGGCACTGGACCCGGAAATGATCGGCGAGGTACTCGATGTCATGCGCAAGTTGGCTCGCGAAGGCATGACGATGATGATCGTCACCCATGAAATGAGTTTTGCCCGTGAAGTGGCAGACCGGGTGGTGTTCATCCATCAGGGCAGTATCGTCGAGGAAGGCACGCCAGAAGAGGTCTTCGATACACCGCAACATCCACGTACCCAGAGCTTCCTGGCCCGCGTACTGTCCCACTGAGCGTCTTCCACAAGGCTCACTGAGCCACTGGTCAGACAAGCGTTGAGCACGTGATGTCCCCACCCGCTGCCATGCGTGCAGCGGGCATGCCCCGACCGTCAGGTTGGGGCATTTTTTTGTCCCCAGAGAGGCTTGCGAGCCCTGCGGATCGCCAAACGATGAAAAATCTTCTCCCTCCACGCCATCTGTCGGCATTTTGAGAAGAAAAAAACGAATTTTTTTGGCCCCGGCCACCCCCTTGCCAGGTCACGCAAACACGCCTTGGCGCTCGAACAAATGACGCTTTCCCCGCCTGGCAGTCCTCACTTAGGCGTCGTTTGAGCGTGTGAAAAACAGGGATAAATCAGGGGCCTAGCCGGAAAACCACACGAGGATAACGTGCACCGTCAGCCGCCGGGACAGCGTTCAGGCAATCTCAGCGGCCGACATGGGCAAAACAAGCGAAAAAGTATCCACAGGCTGGGTCGCGTCGCGTCATTGGCACCATTGGCGAGGGCTGTAGCCATTCACGCACCACTTATCCCATGACTGTCTACAGCCTTGGGCAGCGCAGGAAATCGACATTTGCCTCTGTGGACATTTTCCGGCATTATCCGCGGCCTTCTTGCCGTCAGGCCATGCAGCACTAGGGGTTGTGGGTAACAACGCCACTTGTGCACAGCAGGGCAGAAAAGTCGGGTACCAGCTCGGTATGAATCAGGGGATAATCGGGGCTGTGGACAAGGGCGCATTTCATCCACAGGAAGCGACCGGTGGCGTCCTCAGGTACTCCGCATTTTCTCCCCAACTATATCAACATCGTAAGCTTTTGATTTGTAACAGATAAAGTCGATTTCCCACTGATTTTGTCCACAACAGTAGTTACAACATCAACAGAACCCCTTTTTCTTTTCTTTATATAATCTTGTTATCCGGAAACCCGAAGGACGGACCGAGACCTCACGATCGACCTGACGTGAACTCGCCGAACCCGAAGTGTTCGGGATAACGAACGGCTGTCTGGGTAGCGCATCCCTCGCCGGAAAATCGACGCGTCGTATCCGCAAGACTCGTGAATCGCCGCGGCGTGGATTGATGCCCCAGAAGAAACAACCCGGGCATTCGCTCATGGGCTGCCAGGGCAAGGCGCTGTGGAAAACTCCTGACGCTTACCCACAGGCGGTTTATACTGTGCGGCCCGGACGTCATCCTGCTGGCTTGCAAGCTCCCTCACCGGTCGAGCACATGCCTTCGGCGACGGACATCATTCGCCATGCCGTCTGGCAGTTCTTGATTCATCCAGGCATCGATTCATCGCCCTGTCTGGCCGATTTGCCTGCTTCGCCAACCAGCGAACAGCGCTTCACCCAAGTTTCGTGATACCCCGAGGTGCCAACGTGGATTACCCGAACCGCTTTGACGTGATCGTCATCGGCGGCGGTCATGCCGGTACGGAAGCCGCACTGGCTGCTGCCCGCATGGGCCGTCAGACCCTGCTGCTGACCCATAACATCGAGACGCTGGGCCAGATGTCCTGCAATCCCGCCATCGGCGGGATCGGCAAGAGCCATCTGGTCAAGGAGATCGATGCGCTGGGCGGTGCCATGGGCTTGGCCACCGACATGGCGGGTATCCAGTTCCGTACCCTGAATGCCCGCAAGGGGCCGGCAGTGCGTGCCACTCGTGCACAGGCTGACCGGGCGCTGTACAAGGCCGCGATCCGCAACGTGCTGGAAAACCAGCCGAACCTGACGCTGTTCCAGCAGGGTGCGGAAGACCTGATCGTCGAAGGCGAGACCGTGCGGGGTGTCGTCACCCAGACCGGGATCCGCTTCCACGCCACCACGGTGGTGCTGGCGACCGGGACCTTCCTCGGCGGCGTGATCCACATCGGCCTGGACAACCATGCCGGTGGCCGTGCCGGTGATCCGCCCGCCAATGGCCTGGCATCGCGTCTGCGTGAACTGCCGTTCCGGGTCGATCGCCTCAAGACCGGCACCCCGCCGCGCATCGATGCCAAGAGCGTCGACTTCAGCAAGATGGAAGCCCAGCCGGGCGACACGCCGCGTCCGGTGATGTCCTACATGGGCAGCCGTGAGATGCAGCCGGAGCAGGTCAACTGCTACATCACGCACACCAACGAGCGCACTCACGAGATCATCTTCGCCAATCTCGACCGTTCGCCGATGTACTCCGGCGTCATCGATGGCGTCGGGCCGCGTTACTGCCCGTCCATCGAGGACAAGGTGCATCGCTTCGCCGACAAGAACAGCCACCAGGTCTTCATCGAGCCGGAAGGCCTGAATACCCATGAGCTGTATCCCAACGGCATCTCCACCTCGCTGCCCTTCGATACGCAGCTCGAGGTGGTGCGCTCGATCCGTGGCATGGAGAACGCGCACATCACGCGTCCCGGCTACGCCATCGAGTACGATTTCTTCAATCCCCAGGACCTGCATCACTCCCTGGAGACGCGTTTCATCAAGAACCTCTACTTCGCCGGTCAGATCAATGGCACCACCGGCTATGAAGAAGCCGGTGCCCAGGGGCTGCTGGCGGGTGTCAATGCCGCCTTGCGCGCCACTGACGACGAGTCCTGGCATCCGCTGCGTGATGAGGCCTACACCGGTGTGATGGTCGATGACCTGATCACCCTTGGCACGCGCGAGCCGTACCGCATGTTCACCTCGCGTGCCGAATATCGCCTGCTGCTGCGTGAGGACAATGCCGATCTACGCCTGACCGCCAAGGGGCGCGAGCTGGGCCTGATCGATGACGCCCGCTGGGAAGCCTTCGATCGCAAGCGTGAAGCCATCGCCCGCGAGACCGCGCGTCTCGAGAGCACCTGGCTGACGCCGAAGAGCCCGGAGCTGGCCCCGTTGAGCGACAAGCTCAGCTCGCCGCTCAAGCGCGAAGCCAGCCTGATGGAGCTGCTCAAGCGTCCGGAGCTCGAGTATCCGGATGTGGCAGGCCTGAAAGGGGAAGGGGTCGACGACTGGCGCATCGCCGAACAGGTACAGATCACTGCCAAGTACGCAGGCTATATCCAGCGTCAGCAGGAAGAGATCGACCGCCTGCGCCGTCACGAGCACACCGAACTGCCGACCAGCCTCGACTATGATTCCGTCGATGGTCTCTCCAACGAGATCAAGCAGAAGCTCAACGAAGCGCGCCCGGCGACGCTGGCCCAGGCCGGTCGCATTTCCGGTGTCACCCCGGCAGCTGTCTCTATCCTGTTGATTCACTTGAAGAAGCGTCAGCTGATCAAGGCGGAGACACCCGCAGATGCCGCAACGGCTGACACGGGAGCCGCGCAATGAGCCAGACGCTCAACGAGACACAGCGTGAACGTTGCGCTCAGCTGCTCAGTCGTGGTGCCAGCGCCATGGGAGTGGCGCTGAGCGAGGAACAGCACGCCCAGCTGATGACGTTGCTGGTGCTGTTGCACAAGTGGAATCGCGCCTATAACCTCACCGCGGTACGTGAGCCGGAGGCGATGGTGACTCGCCATCTGCTCGACAGCCTCAGTGTGCTGCCTTATATCAGTGGGCCACGTCTTCTGGATGTCGGCGCCGGCCCGGGCCTGCCCAGCATCGTGATCGCGATCATGCGTCCCGACATCGCCGTCGTGCCGCTGGATTCGAATGGCAAGAAGGTGCGCTTCCAGATTCAGGCCGGCCATGAGCTGGGCCTCAAGAATCTGAGCCCGACCCAGGTCCGTATCGAAGCCTATGATGGCGCGCCGTTCGAACAGATCATCTCGCGTGCCTTCGCCGATACCGATGCCTTCGTCAATCTGTCGGCGGCCGTGCTCGCCGAGGGCGGCGAATGGCTGGCCATGAAAGGGCGCATCCCCAGTGATGAGATTGCCCGCCTGCCGATGGGTGTCTCGCTGGTCGAGACATTGGTGCTGGAAGTGCCGGGCGAGGAAGGGGAGCGTCACCTTCTGCGCCTCAAGCGCGACTGATAAAGCGCCTCAAGGCGTGCGCAGGGATTGTGCCGGGCGCAAAAGGCAGGCAGCCTGATGTTTTCACGAGGGCAGATCATTGATCTGTCCTCGTGAGCATGTGGCTGGTGCCAATGGCCCCGCTTCTCAAGGAACCAAGGAAGTCGCTCGTGACCAAGATCATCGCGCTGACCAACCAGAAGGGTGGCGTCGGCAAGACCACCACTGCCGTCAATCTGGCGGCGTCGCTGGCGGCACTCGATCGCCGCGTTCTGCTGATCGATCTCGACCCGCAGGGCCATGCCACCATGGGCAGCGGCATCGACAAGCACGACCTCGAAGGCAGCGTGCTGGATGTGCTGCTGGGTGAGCTGCGTGCCAGTGACGTGATTCTCGATTGTCCCGATGCCGGCTACGCCCTGTTGCCCGGCAATGGCGACCTTACCGCCGCCGAGGTCGATCTTCTCGGTGTCGAGGGGCGTGAGCGCCGCCTCACGGAAGCTCTGGCGCCGATCGCCGCGGAATATGACGTGGTACTGATCGACTGCCCGCCCTCGCTCAACATGTTGACCGTCAATGCCCTGACCGCCGCCCATGGCGTGCTGATCCCGCTGCAGTGCGAGTTCTATGCGCTGGAAGGTCTGTCAGCGCTGCTCGATACCGTCGAGCAGATTCAAGGCAACGTGAATCCGGCCCTCGACGTGTTCGGGATCGTGCGTACCATGTACGACGCTCGCAACAGTCTGACCCGCGATGTCAGCAAGCAACTTTCCGATTACTTTGGCGATACCCTGATCAAGGCGACCATTCCGCGCAACGTGCGGGTGGCGGAAGCGCCGAGCCACGGCCTGCCGGTGACCAAGTATGCGCGTCTGTCGCGTGGCAGCCAGGCCTATCGGGTGCTCGCCAAGGAATTGATTCGTCGTCTCTCGCTGTAACTTCACCGAGGAAGGTCCATGACGCGTAAGCGTGCCCTGGGAAGGGGCCTGGATGCCCTGATTGGCGCCGGAAACCGCCGCCGCCATGTCGAAGCCGATATAGAAGCTGTCGATGGCGACGCCATCGATGCGTCACCGGATGCCGCGCTGGCCGCGAATCCGGCCGCTGCCACGGCGGAATTGCCCAGCGAGCGTCTCGAGCGCCTGCCGCTCGGGCAGCTGCAGCGTGGCAAGTATCAGCCACGGCGTGACATTCAGCCGGAAGCGCTCGAGGAGCTGGCGGATTCCATCCGGGCTCAGGGCGTGATGCAGCCCATCGTGGTGCGGCCGGTGGGGGAGGGGCGCTACGAGATCATCGCCGGCGAGCGCCGCTGGCGTGCCTCGCAGCTGGCGGAGCTGGATACCATCCCCGCCGTCGTCCGCGAAGGCATCAGCGATGAGATCGCGCTTGCGCTGGCATTGATCGAGAATATCCAGCGCGAGAATCTCAATCCGGTCGAGGAAGCCCTGGCGCTCAAGCGCCTGCTCGAGGAATTCGAGCTGACCCAGCAGCAGGTGGGCGACGCCGTCGGGCGTTCACGCGCCCAGGTCACCAACCTGCTGCGACTGCTGACGCTGGAACAGGAAGTGCAGACCCTGCTGGAGCGCGGTGAGCTCGACATGGGGCACGCGCGTGCCCTGATCGGCCTGACCCCGGCACGCCAGCGCAAGCTGGCCCATGAAGTGGTCGAGCGCGAGCTGACCGTGCGCCAGACCGAAGCGCTGGTGAAAAGCGTGCAGAAGGGTGAGCAGCCCAAGCCGGCACCGGCGCGACCGGACGCCGACATCCAGCGCCTGGAAACGCGCCTCTCGGAACAACTGGGCGCTGCCGTCAATATCCGTCACGGCAAGAGCGGCAAGGGCAAGGTCACCATCTCCTACACCAGTCTGGATGAACTGGACGGCATTCTTGGCCATATCCACTAGTGGGCGAGCAGGGGAGGACTGACCACGCGTCACACCTCCCCTGACGGCAATTTTCCGCGTGACGAATCACGATCCTCTTTCGCGCCCCTGTGACTCATTGTCGCAGGGGCGCGAAATGCATCTGACATTCAAGATATTGAAGGATGTTGCTGACGTCAGGTTGTGATTCATGCAACCCTGTGTCGCTCGCACCGCAAGCGACTGTCAACGTAAGCAAACTGTCATCGGTTTCCCGCAAGATAGTGAGGCTTTGGTCGTAAGCTTGCGAAAGATCAAGGAATTTAGCTTGTCGTTTGGTTGATGGCGGTGAAGCGCTCCCCTATAATCCGGCGAGTTTGCTCCCGGGCTGTGTCCAGCGCAGCGCCAGAAATGGCGAAGGCCATCATTGCGAGACACAGGTCCAAGATGCACAAGACGACACCCGCTGCTCTACAACGCCCTCAGGTGGCTCGATTGCTCTGGGGCCAGGCGCTGGTCATCGTGATTGCCGTCTTGCTGGCGGGAGTGATGAAAGGCAGTGGTGCGGCGCTTTCCGCGCTGTGTGGTGGGCTGGTCTGCCTGCTGCCCAATCTGTTTTTCGCCTGGCGTTCACTGCGTGTGACCGGTGCACGTTACGCCCAGGCAATGGTCAAGGCCTTCTATCAGGCCGAGGCCGGTAAGTTCGGTTTGACGGCCGTATTGTTTGCGTTCTTCTTCATTGCAGTGCCGCCCTCAAACCCCGCTTTATTTTTTTGCGCTTACGTGGCGGCAATGGCGGTTCACTGGCTGGGCCCCTGGCTGGTGAAGCGAACACCGTACACACGAACCTGAGGCAGAGTCATGGCAGGCACCAACCCGAGTCCCTCCGAATATATTCAGCACCACCTGCAGAATCTGACGTACGGCAACCACCCGGAACACGGATGGTCACTGGCGCACAGCGCTCAGGAAGCGGCCGACATGGGATTCTGGGCCATCCACCTGGATACCATGGGCTGGTCCATCGGTCTGGGCCTGATCTTCCTGTGCCTGTTCCGCAAGGTCGCCAAGTCCGCCACCACTGGCGTTCCCAGCGGTCTGCAGAACTTCGTCGAATTGATGGTCGAGTTCGTCGATCAGTCCGTGCGTGAGACCTTCCACGGTCGTTCACGCCTGATCGCACCGCTGTCACTGACGATCTTCTGCTGGATCTTCCTGATGAACCTGATGGACTTGATCCCCGTCGACTGGCTGCCTGGCGTTGCTGCCAAGGTCGGTGAGATGTTCGGCGCCGATCCGGCTCACGTGTTCTTCAAGGTGGTGCCGTCCACTGACATCAATGCCACGCTGGGCATGTCACTGTCCGTGTTCGCGCTGATCATCTTCTATTCCATTCGCGTCAAGGGCCTCAAGGGCTTCCTGGCCGAACTGACGCTGCACCCGTTCAACACCCCGAACAAGCTGGCACAGATCGCGCTGATTCCGGTCAACTTCCTGCTTGAGTTCGTGACGCTGATCGCCAAGCCGATCTCTCTGGCGCTGCGTCTGTTCGGTAACATGTATGCAGGCGAGCTGATCTTCATCCTGATCTCGCTGGTCGGTATCTGGCAGCTGCCCCTGCACTTCCCGTGGGCGGTCTTCCATATCCTGGTCATCACCCTGCAGGCATTCATCTTCATGATGCTGACCATCGTCTACCTGAGCATGGCCAGCGAAGACCACTGATGTAATTCGCCCCACGCCATTCGTGGCGTGGGGCAAGATTTCCGAGCTCTGCTCACACCCTCAACCCTTGACTTAAACTTGACTAAAACTGGAGTTCCACAATGGAAGCACAAGTTCTTGGCATGACCGCTATCGCCGTCTCCCTGCTGATCGGCCTGGGCGCCCTGGGCACCGCCATCGGTTTCGGTATCCTCGGTGGCAAGTTCCTGGAAGGCGCAGCGCGTCAGCCGGAAATGATCCCGCAGCTGCAGGTCAAGATGTTCATCGTCGCTGGTCTGCTGGATGCCGTGACCATGATCGGTGTTGGTATCGCGCTGTTCTTCACCTTCGCCAACCCGTTTGTCGGTTAAACATCGGCTGGCCTCCGGCCTACCGTGTTTTTGACCCAACAATCGTGAAGCGAGAGGTGCTGGCGTGAATCTGAACTTAACCCTGATTGGTCAGGCCATCGCCTTTGCGGTCTTCGTTTATTTCTGCATGAAGTATGTCTGGCCGCCGGTCACACAGGCTCTGGCAGAACGTCAGAAGAAGATTGCAGATGGTCTGGATGCTGCCAGCCGTGCTACCCGTGACCTCGAACTGGCGCAGGAAAAAGCCACCGAGACTCTGCGGGAAAGCAAGGATGAAGCAGCACGCATCATTGAGCAGACCCATAAGCGCTCCAACCAGATGATCGAGGAAGCACGTGAAACTGCACGTGCGGAAGGCGAGCGTCTCGTTGCGCAGGCCCGTGCCGAAATCTCCCAGGAGATCAACCAGGCCAAGGACGAGCTCCGTGGTCAGGTCGCTGCTCTTGCAGTGGTCGGCGCCGAGCGCATCCTGGAATCCTCCATCGACGAAGCCAAGCACCGCGAGCTGATTGACAAGCTCGCTGCCGAGCTCTGAGGAGACTGATTCCATGGCTGAAACGTCTACCTCCACCGCGGCTCGCCCGTACGCCAAGGCGGCGTTCGAGTTTGCACGCGGCCAGCAGGCGCTAGAGGCTTGGTCCGGCATGTTGTCGACAGCGGCGCTCGTCGCTGTCGACGCAAACGTCAAGGCGGTGCTCGACAACCCCAAGCTCTCCACCGAGCACAAGGTTGGCACCTTCCTGGACGTGTGCGGTGAGGCGCTGGATGACAGCGCCCGCAACTTCATCCGGACTCTCGGTGAGCAGGACCGCCTTGCGGCCCTGCCCTCCGTGGCCGAATTGTTCGAGGCCCAGAAGGCCGAGCAGGAACAGCGTGTCGAGGTGACCCTGGTGTCTGCCTTTGCACTGGAGAGTGAGCAGGAAGAAAAGCTCGCCACTGCCCTGCGCAAGCGTCTGAACCGCGACATCTCCATTACCACTCAGGTGGATAGTACGCTGCTCGGCGGCGTCATCATCCGTGCCGGAGATACCGTCATTGACGGCTCCGTGCGCGGCAAGCTGGCCCGGCTTTCCGAAGCACTGAACTCCTGAGTCCGAGGGACATGGCATGCAGCAACTGAATCCTTCCGAGATCAGCGACATCATCAAGCAGCGTATCGAAAAGCTTGACGTCGCATCCGAAGCCCGTAATCAGGGCACCATCGTCAGCGTCTCCGACGGCATCGTGCAGATCCACGGCCTCGCAGACGTCATGTTCGGTGAGATGATTGAATTCCCGGGTGGCGTCTTTGGTATGGCGCTTAACCTTGAGCGCGACAGCGTCGGTGCTGTCGTTCTGGGTGACTACCTCCAGCTCGAAGAGGGCATGACCGCGCAGTGCACCGGTCGTATCCTCGAAGTGCCGGTAGGCCCGGAAATGGTCGGCCGTGTGGTCGACGCGCTGGGTAACCCGATTGACGGCAAAGGCCCGATCGACGCCAAGCTGACTGACGCGGTTGAGAAGGTCGCTCCGGGCGTCATCGCCCGTGAGCCGGTCGACCAGCCGGTGCAGACAGGTCTGAAGTCCATCGATGCCATGGTGCCGATCGGCCGTGGTCAGCGCGAGCTGATCATCGGTGACCGTCAGATTGGTAAGTCCGCCATCGCGATTGATGCCATCATCAATCAGAAGGGCAAGGGCATTACCTGCGTCTACGTCGCCGTCGGCCAGAAGCAGTCCACCATTGCCAACGTCGTGCGCAAGCTCGAAGAGCACGGCGCGATGGAACACACCATCATCGTCGCTGCTGGCGCTTCCGATCCGGCTGCCATGCTGTTCCTGGCACCGTACGCCGGTTGCACCATGGGTGAGTACTTCCGCGACCGCGGTGAAGACGCGATGATCGTCTATGACGATCTGACCAAGCAGGCATGGGCGTATCGTCAGATCTCCCTGCTGCTCAAGCGTCCGCCGGGCCGTGAAGCCTACCCGGGTGACGTCTTCTATCTCCACTCCCGTCTGCTTGAGCGTTCCGCACGCGTCAACGCCGATTATGTCGAGCAGTTCACCAAGGGTGAAGTGAAAGGCAAGACCGGCTCCCTGACTGCGCTGCCGATCATCGAGACCCAGGGTGGCGACGTGTCTGCGTTCGTTCCGACCAACGTGATCTCCATCACCGACGGTCAGATCTTCCTCGAGACCAGCCTGTTCAACTCCGGCATCCGTCCGTCCATCAACGCGGGTCTGTCTGTTTCCCGTGTCGGTGGTGCTGCTCAGACCAAGATCATCAAGAAGTTGGGTGGTGGTGTGCGTCTGGCACTGGCTCAGTACCGTGAGCTGGCAGCTTTCTCCCAGTTCGCCTCTGATCTGGACGAAGCGACCCGCAAGCAGCTCGAGCATGGTCAGCGTGTCACCGAGCTGATGAAGCAGAAGCAGTACTCTCCGATGTCCGTGGCCGACATGGCGATCTCGCTGTTCGCGGCCAACGAAGGCTACCTGGATGACGTCGACGTCGCCAAGGTGCTGGGCTTCGAGAAGGCGCTGCTGGACTTCATGCGCTCCGAGCACGCGGATCTTCTGGACAAGATCAATCAGTCCGGCGGCTACGATGACGAGATCAAGAATGGTCTCAAGGCTGGCGTCGAGAAGTTCAAGGCGACTCAAAGCTGGTAAGTGGCATGGCCCGGCCAGTCCGGGCCCTGTCGTTTCCCTTCGGGTGGCATGAATAAGGCAGATCGCTATGGCAGCTGCAAAAGAGATTCGCTCCCAGATCGGGAGCATCAAAAATACGCAAAAGATCACCAGCGCCATGGAAATGGTGGCTGCGTCCAAGATGCGTAAAGCGCAGGATCGCATGGCGGCCAGCCAGCCTTATGCTCATCAGATCCGCAAGGTTGTAGGACACATCGCCCGGGCCAACCCGGAATATCGCCATCCGTATCTGATGGAACGCGATGTGAAGCGTGTCGGTTATATCGTGGTCTCCAGTGATCGCGGCCTGTGTGGTGGCCTGAACGCCAATCTGTTCAAGGCTGTCACCAAGCATGCGAAGAGCTGGCGCGACCAGGGTGTCGAGGTGGACTTCTGTGCCCTCGGCTCCAAGGCCGGTACCTTCTTCCGCAACTACGGTGGCAACCTGCTTGCCGCCAAGTCCGGTCTCGGGGATTCCCCGGGTGCCCAGGATCTGATCGGTAGCGTCAAGGCCATGCTGGACGCATTCGACGAGGGCAGCCTCGACCGTCTGTACGTGGTGTTCAACGAGTTCGTCAACACCATGACGCAGAAGCCGGTCGTGCGTCAGCTGCTTCCTCTCGAAGCTGATCTGAATGACGAAGAAACCGGTCCCACTACATGGGACTACCTGTATGAGCCGGATGCCGTCTCGTTGCTCGACAAGCTGCTCAAGCGCTATGTCGAGGCCCAGGTCTACCAGGCCGTGGTCGAGAACATCGCCTGCGAACAGGCAGCGCGAATGATCGCAATGAAGAGTGCGACCGATAACGCCGGCGACCTGATCGACGACCTTCAGCTGGTCTACAACAAGGCCCGCCAGGCAGCGATCACTCAGGAAATCTCCGAGATCGTATCCGGTGCCGCCGCCGTCTGATGACAGCGTGGCAACAGGCAAGCAGGTTTCAATCGCAGGTTTAAGAGGAACCAGGAATGAGCGGACGTATCGTACAAATCATCGGCGCGGTGATTGACGTCGAGTTTCCGCGGGACGCAGTGCCCAAGGTCTACGACGCCCTGAACGTCGCCGATAGCGAGACCGTACTCGAAGTCCAGCAGCAGCTGGGTGACGGCGTGGTCCGTACTATCGCAATGGGTTCGACCGAAGGCCTCAAGCGCAGTCTCGCAGTTGAGAGCACCGGTGCTCCGATCTCCGTGCCGGTCGGCACGGCGACTCTGGGTCGCATCATGAACGTGCTGGGTCAGCCGATCGACGAAGCTGGCGACGTGGGTGCTGAAGAGCACATGCCGATTCACCGTGCAGCCCCGAGCTTCGCGGAACAGGCAGCGTCCAACGAGCTTCTGGAAACCGGCATCAAGGTCATCGACCTGGTCTGCCCGTTCGCCAAGGGCGGCAAGGTCGGTCTGTTCGGCGGCGCCGGTGTCGGCAAGACCGTCAACATGATGGAGCTGATCCGCAACATCGCCACCGAGCACAGCGGTTATTCCGTGTTCGCGGGCGTGGGTGAGCGTACTCGTGAAGGTAACGATTTCTTCCACGAAATGAAGGAATCCAACGTTCTCGACAAGGTTGCCCTGGTCTATGGCCAGATGAACGAGCCGCCGGGTAACCGTTTGCGCGTGGCACTGACCGGTCTGACCATCGCCGAGAAGTTCCGTGACGAAGGTCGTGACGTTCTGCTGTTCGTCGACAACATCTATCGTTACACCTTGGCGGGGACCGAAGTGTCCGCACTGCTGGGTCGTATGCCGTCCGCGGTAGGTTATCAGCCGACTCTGGCGGAAGAGATGGGCGTCCTGCAGGAACGCATCACTTCTACCAAGACTGGCTCGATCACTTCCGTGCAGGCCGTTTACGTCCCCGCGGATGACTTGACCGATCCGTCTCCGGCGACCACCTTCTCGCACCTTGACGCGACTGTCGTACTGTCCCGTCAGATTGCCGAGCTGGGTATCTATCCGGCCGTTGACCCGCTCGACTCCACCTCTCGTCAGCTCGACCCGCTGGTCGTTGGCGAAGAGCACTACAACACTGCCCGTAACGTTCAGGGTGTGTTGCAGCGCTACAAGGAGCTGAAAGACATCATCGCCATCCTCGGGATGGACGAGCTGTCTGACGAAGACAAGCAGACCGTGGCACGTGCGCGTAAGATCCAGCGCTTCCTGTCACAGCCGTTCTTCGTTGCGGAAATCTTCACCGGCGCGCCGGGCAAGTACGTGTCCCTCAAGGACACCATCCGCGGCTTCCAGGGTATCCTGGACGGCGAATATGACGCACTGCCGGAGCAGGCGTTCTACATGGTCGGCACCATCGACGAAGCTGTCGAGAAAGCCAAGGGCATGTAATTTCCCTGTTCAGGCATGAGGAAACAGGTATGGCTATGAGCGTCCATTGCGACATCGTCAGCGCTGAGAAAGGCATCTTTTCCGGCCTGGTCGAGCGTCTCGTGGCTGCCGGCAGCGAAGGTGACCTCGGCATCATGCCGGGTCACGCTCCGCTGCTGACCGAGCTGCAACCCGGCCCGATTCGCGTTCAGCGTCAGGGTGGGGCCGAGGAAATCTACTACGTCAGTGGCGGATTCCTCGAAGTGCAGCCGAACCTCGTTTCAGTCCTCGCCGACACCGCAGTACGTGCCGACGATCTGGATGAGGCGGCAGCCCAGGAAGCCAAGGAAGTGGCCTTGAAGGCCATGAACGACCAGGCTTCCGAACTGGAATACTCACGCGCCACGGCCGAACTGGCCGAGGCGATGGCCAAGCTGCGCACCGTGCAGCAGATGCGTCGTCACACGCGCTGAGATGCACTGGGCCATGACGGCCAGTGACAGGAAAGAGGCGACCTTCGGGTCGCCTTTTTTTGTGCTCGTCACCAGGGGATTACCCGTCTTGCCGCTGGGGTAGCCTGGCGCGATTCAAGGTTGAGCGTGCTCATCCGTCAGCACCTTGAGCGCTGAGCCGGTTGGCTGAGAGCTCTTGCGGGAGCACTGCTACTTTCTCGGGTCTGTTCTCGGCGACAGTCCCGTGGGTAAACCTCGTCACTGGCAGGTCACGGATCAGCTGCTATCATGGCGCCACTATTTTCAGGGCTTCAGGTATGAAGACCCGCTTTCTACAGGAGTTCACCGATGAGCAGCGCAGAGCGTACCGACGTCGTCATTCTTGCCGCAGGCCAGGGCACCCGCATGCGTTCCAAATTGCCGAAGGTGCTGCACCCGTTGGCAGGCAAGGCAATGGTGCGTCATGTGGCTGACACCGCTGCAGGCCTGGACGGTGCGCATCTGAATGTCGTCATCGGTCATGGTGGTGAGCGCGTTCAGCAGCAGCTGGCCGATACCGGCGCCAGCTTCGCGGTGCAGGCAGAGCAGAAGGGCACCGGCCACGCCGTGGCCCAGTCACTGGACGCCATCGGTGATGGCAAGGTGCTGATCCTGTATGGCGATGTGCCGCTGATTCGTCGCGAGACCCTCGAAGCGCTGCTGGCCGAAGTCAGTGAGCAGACTCTGGGCCTGCTGACGGTGATTCTGGAAGACCCGACAGGCTATGGCCGTATCGTGCGTGACGCCGAAGGCCGCGTCAGCGCCATCGTCGAGCACAAGGATGCCACGCCGGAGCAGCTGGCCATCCAGGAAGGCAACACCGGTATCCTCGCCACCACCGGTGCTCAGCTCAAGCGCTGGCTGCCGGCGCTGTCCGCCGACAATGCCCAGGGCGAGTATTACCTGACCGACATCATCGCCATGGCAGCCAGCGAAGGCGTCAACATCGCCACCGCCCAGCCGGCGGCGGTCGAGGAAGTGCAGGGCGTCAACAACCGCCTGCAGCTGGCCGATCTCGAGCGTGCCTTCCAGCGTCGTGAGGCCAACCGCCTGATGACCGAAGGCGCCAGCCTGGCCGATCCGGCACGCATCGACGTGCGCGGCAAGCTGACCATCGGCACTGACATCAGCATCGATGTCGGCTGCATCTTCGAAGGCGACGTCACCCTGGCCGATGATGTGGTCATCGGCGCCCACTGCGTGATCCGCAACGCCACCATCGGGGCCGGCGCCAACATCGCGCCGCACAGCGTCATCGACGGCGCCGTGCTGGAAGGCGACAACAACGTCGGTCCGTTCGCGCGTCTGCGTCCGGGCACCGAGCTTGCGCGTGGCGCACGCATCGGCAACTTCGTCGAGACCAAGAATGCCCAGGTCGGTGTCGATGCCAAGATCAATCACCTGAGCTATGTCGGCGATGCCACCCTCGGTGAGGCCGTCAATGTCGGCGCCGGCACCATCACCTGCAACTACGATGGTGCCAACAAGTTCCGCACCGAAATCGGCGCCAATGCCTTCATCGGCTCCAACTCGGCGCTGGTGGCACCGCTCAAGATCGGTGCCGGTGCCACCGTGGGTGCCGGTTCTACCTTGAGCCGCGATGTCGCCGAGGGCGCGCTGAGCGTGGCGCGTGGCAAGCGTATCGACAAGCCGGAATGGCCGCGTCCGACCAAGAAGTGATCGGCAGCTGTGATCGGCAGTTGTGGTAGCGATGCTTGCCCCTGAGGGGAGATGAGCATCACCGGCGGGGAGGCACCGACAGGTGTCTCCCCGTTTTTCGTCACAGCTGATTGTGCTGGACGACCTGCCGGGAGTGAATCGTCTCATCCTCTAGCGTCTTTCACTTGATGTTTCGATTCATCTCTCTTATCTTTCGGTTCGAAACTTTATGGGAGTCCCCGATGTCAAAGCGACTGACACCACAACGGCGTCACCAGATCCTTGATCAGCTGGCGCGTGACGGTGAGGTCAGTGTCGAGGCACTGGCGCGGGAGCTTGCCACCTCGGAGGTCACCATCCGCAAGGACCTGGCCTTCCTCGAGAAGAGTGGCCTGCTGCTCAGACGCTATGGCGGCGCCGTGGCCATGCCGCGTGAGCTGCTGGTGCATGACGAGCCGGTCAGCGCCGCCAAGCAGGCCATCGCCCGTCTCGCCGCGAGCCGTATCCGCGCCCATCAGCGCATCATCATCGACAGTGGCACCACCACGGTGGTGTTGATTCCCGAGCTAAAGGGCCGGGATGACCTGATCGTGATGACCAACTCGTTGAGCGTGGCCAATGCCATCCGCGAGCTGGAAAACGAGCCGGTGCTGCTGATGACCGGCGGCACCTGGGACCCGCACTCCGATTCCTTCCAAGGCCAGGTGGCGGAGCAGGTGCTGCGCAGCTATGACTTTGATCAGGTGTTTCTCGGCGCGGATGGTCTCGATCTCGAGCGTGGCACCACCACCTTCAACGAGCTGATCGGCCTGTCGCGCGTGATGGCCGAGGTGTCGCGTGAAGTGGTGGTGATGGCGGAATCCCACAAGCTGGGCCGCCGCATTCCCAATCTGGAGCTGGCCTGGTCCAGCGTCAGTACCCTGATAACCGATGACGCGTTGCCTGATGCTGCGCGTGACCAGATTCGTGCTCATGGCGTCGAGGTGTTGATCGCCCCGCTCATCGAGCCAGCAACTGCATAAGGAGATCGCTCATGTGTGGCATCGTCGGCGCCGTCGCCAGTCGTAACGTCCAGAACATCCTGCTCGAGGGCCTGCATCGCCTCGAATACCGTGGTTATGACAGCGCGGGCATGGCCGTCCTCTCCGAAGAGGGTCGCCTGAACCGCGTGCGCGCGCTGGGCAAGGTCGGGGCGCTGCAGAGCCGCCTCGAGGAAGCTCCGCTCAAGGGCCGTGTCGGCATCGCGCACACCCGCTGGGCCACCCATGGCGCGCCGAGCGAAGCCAATGCTCACCCGCACCAGTCCGGCGATAGCCTGGCCGTGGTCCACAACGGCATCATCGAGAATTATGAGACCCTCAAGCGCGAGCTGGAAGGTCAGGGTTATGTCTTCACCTCCGAGACGGACACCGAGGTCGTCGCCCACCTGCTGGCGCGGGAATACACCCTGAGTCAGGACCTTCTGACCGCGGTGCAGAAGGCCGTGGGGCTGCTCGATGGCGCCTTCGCGCTGGGCGTGGTGCATCGCGCCCAGCCGGACGTGCTGATCGGCGCGCGTCAGGGCAGCCCGCTGGTGATCGGTGTCGGGATCGATGAGCACTTCCTGGCCTCCGATCAGTTGGCGCTGCTGCAGGTCACCGATCGCTTCATCTACCTGAAGGAAGGCGATCTGGTGCGCATGACCGCCGAGAAGATCGAGATCTTCGAGCAGGGCGAGCGTCTGGTCACCGAGGCCAACGAGCGTCCGGTGCAGACCTTCGAGCACGCGCAGGATGCCGCTTCCAAGGGCGATTATCGTCACTTCATGCTCAAGGAGATCCACGAGCAGTCGCGTGTGTTGGCCGCCACGCTGGAAGGCCGCCTGAACGGTGATCACGTGCTGGTGCGCAGCTTCGGCAGCGAGGCGGAAAACCTCTTCCGCCAGGTCAAGCAGGTGCAGATCGTCGCCTGTGGTACCAGCTACCACGCCGGCATGGTCGCGCGTTACTGGATCGAGCGTCTGGCCGGCATTCCGGCGGCGGTCGAGGTCGCCTCCGAGTTCCGCTACCGTCCGGTGGTGGTCGCCGATGGCACCCTGTTCGTCACTCTGTCCCAGTCCGGCGAGACCGCCGATACGCTGTCCGCGCTGCGTTATGCCCAGTCGCTGGGTGGCTTCCTCGGCAGTCTGGCGATCTGCAACGTCCCGGGCAGCTCGCTGGTGCGGGAATCAGACCTCAGCCTGATGACCATGGCCGGCCCGGAAATCGGCGTCGCCTCCACCAAGGCCTTCACCACCCAGCTGGTCGGACTGATGCTGCTGACACTGTCGCTGCGTCGTGTGCGTGGCGGTGATGAGGCCGGTGAAGCCGAGGTGGTGCGCGAGCTGCGTCAGCTGCCGTCGCTGGTCACCAAGGCACTGGCCATGGACAGCGAGATCGAGCGTCTCTCCGAGGCCTTCGCCGACAAGCACAATGCGCTGTTCCTCGGGCGTGGCACCCAGTTCCCCATCGCACTGGAAGGCGCGCTCAAGCTCAAGGAAATCTCCTACATCCACGCCGAGGCCTATCCGGCGGGTGAGCTGAAACATGGCCCGCTGGCACTGGTCGATGCCGACATGCCGGTAGTGGCGGTGGCACCGAACGACGAGCTGCTCGAGAAGCTCAAGTCGAACCTGCAGGAAGTGCGCGCGCGTGGCGGCGAGCTTTACGTGTTCGCTGATGAGAACATCAGCCTTGAAGAGAGCGAAGGCGTGCGCGTGCTGCGCATGCCGCATGTCAGCGAAGTGCTGGCGCCGATTCTCTACACCCTGCCGCTGCAGCTGCTGTCCTATCACGTCGCCGTGCTCAAGGGCACCGATGTCGATCAGCCGCGCAACCTGGCCAAGAGTGTCACGGTCGAGTAATTTGCGATGCAAGACTGCTGCGCCATATCTGGCGCAGCAGCAGATGAGCCCAGTCTCATTGTGCCAACGGCAGCCTCAGGGCTGCCGTTTTTGGTATCCTGTGCGCCTGCCTTCTTATCCCCTTCCGTCCGCTGCGCGTTCATCGCCCGGCGCACGCACGTGACCTGCCATGACTGATCGCGACGCATCGCTTACCCGCCTCAACAAGTTCATCAGCGAAACGGGCTTCTGCTCGCGGCGCGAGGCCGACCGTTACATCGCCGATGGGCGAGTGACCATCAATGGGGTGGTGCCGGAGATGGGCACCAAGGTGGCGCCGGGCGATGAGGTGCTGGTCAATGGCAAGCCATTGAAAGCCAAGCAGGAAGCGGTCTACCTGGCCTTCAACAAGCCAGTGGGCATCACCTGTACCACCGAGCGCCATGTCGATGGCAACATCATCGATTACATCGGTCATCCCAAGCGCATCTTCCCGATCGGTCGCCTCGACAAGCCCTCCGATGGCCTGATCTTCCTGACCAGTGACGGCGATATCGTCAACAAGATCCTGCGTGCCGGCAATGCCCACGAGAAGGAATACGTGGTGCGGGTCGACAAGCCGATCAACGGCGACTTCCTCAAGCGCATGGCCGCTGGCGTGCCGATTCTGGACACCATGACCCAGCCGTGTCGCATCGAGCAGATCTCGACCTATGTGTTCCGCATCATTTTGACCCAGGGCCTCAACCGTCAGATCCGTCGCATGTGTGAGGCGCTGGGCTATGAGGTCTTCAAGCTCAAGCGGGTGCGCATCATGAATGTCAGCCTGGACGGGCTGGGAGTCGGCGAATGGCGGTATCTCACCCAGCGCGAGATGGCGGATATCCAGCAGATGATCGAGGGCTCCAGCGGCACTGAGGAAGCCTCGCGCCTGGCGGCGGCACCGCCTCCTTCCCAGCACGCGACGGCCGCGCGCCATCAGCGCGCCGCCCAGGATACGGACGCTGGCCGGCGTAGCGGGACTCGGCGTCAGGAAGGTGGCAAGAGCGGATCCGGCCAGCGCAGCCCTGATAAACGCGAGACGCGTCAGCGCGGCGCTGATCAACGCCATCCGGGTCAGCGTTCAGGTGCTCCTCAGGCAGGAGCCAAGCAAGAGGGTACAGGGCGTCGCGAGCGTTCTGACGAGCGCACCACGGGGCGTGGCAATCTGGAAGGCAGAAGCGACGGCAGGAATTCCAGCAAGAGTGCGGGCGGCGCCGGCAAGCTTGCCAGCGGACTCAAGCCGCGCACGCGTGGCAATGCCAATGATGGCCGCAATGAGCGTGGCGCGGCCAACAGCAAGGGCTCTGTCAACAAGGGCTCTGCCAACAGCAAGACCGCTGCCAACAAGGGCGGCAGCAGCAAGAGTTACGGCAACACGAGCTCGGGGAAAAACAGCCCGGCTGGCAAGGGCGCCTCGTACAAGGGTAGCGGTCCCTCCAATGGGGGACGCGGTCGCCGCTAGTGAGCCGTCTGCACCTGCTTGTCATGCGCCGGTGAGGCAGGCTGTGCGGTCTGAGGCGTGCGGCGATGGTAGCGGCCCAGCACGAAGGACAGTGTCGCGAATGCCAGCGCCGAGCAGATGACCTGTGGCCAGGGGTAGACCAGCGCGGCGATCGCGATCAGCAGCAGGTCGAAGGCGAAGGTGGTGCGACCGGCATGGATGCCGAAGCGTCGCTCCAGATGCAGCGCCAGAATGTTCAGGCCGCCCAGCGAGGCGTTCTCGCGAAACAGCAGCGTGATGCCCAGGCCGATCAACAGGCCTGCGGCAATCGCTGCGACCGGCAGGCTGACGGCGCCCAGCGGCAAGCTGACCGCCAGCACATCGGACAGCACGGAGAGCAGGCTGACGCAGCCCAGCGTGCGCAGGGTGAAATTCAGCCCCAGCTGTTTCCAGGCCAGGCCGTAGAAGGGCAGGTTGATCAGGAAGAACAGGCTGCCGAAGCTCAGTGCTGTCAGGTCGGCACCCAGTAACGACATGCCGGCAGTGCCACTGACCAGCAGGCCACCGGCCTGCAGCAGGCGTACGCCGAGCGCCACCAGCAGGCAGCCCTCGATGAGCGTGATCAGACTGCGCAGGGTGATGGCATTTGCCGCGCGTGAGCGGCTGCCGCTGGCGCGCAGAATGAGTCGTTGGAAAGCAGTCATGACAGGCTCCGGGGTATGGGCAGTCAACAAGAGTGTCTTCCGGCGCGGCTTGTGGCTGGCAGGAAGCGGAGTCAGGGCGGTGGGTGGACCGCCTGCTGACGTGTCATGCAGGATGCGGACCATAGCACGCCGTGATGACAGTTTTTATTGTGCTTACGTCGCTCTGGCAGACGATATTCTTCGGTTTGTTGGCTATTTGACCCTTATATTCCTCTAGTTCTGGCCTCTTCATGCACCATTTTCATGCAGCCTCCGCACCGTCGGATGCCTCGCACTCGGCGGGGCATCTTCATCTCGGGCTCGCGATGTGGGCCAATGACGACTGGCGTGGCAGTCTGCTGCCGGGCAGCGGCCCGCGGGAACATCTGGCGGATTACGCCCGGGTCTTCGATAGCGTCGAGGGCAATACCAGCTTCTATGCCCAACCCACGCCTGCTGCCATCGCCAGCTGGGCTCGTCAGGCGCCGGCCAATTTTCGCTTCTGCTTCAAGTTGCCGGGTCGACTGACTCATGAATTGCGCCTTCAGGGCATCGAGCACGAGCTGGCGGAATTTCTCGATTGCCTGGCGCCGATAAAGGACCGCCTCGGTCCGATCATGATTCAGCTACCGCGTGACCTCGGGGCGGAAGTCCTGCCACGCCTCGAGCAATTCCTGCAGTCGGTGAAGGGAGCAGGGCTTGCCTGGTCGGTGGAGCCCCGCGACCCGGTATTCTTCGCCAAGGGCGAGGCGGAACGACAGTTGAATCGCTTGTTGATAACTCACGCAGTCGATCGCGTGATGCTGGATGTGCGTCCACTCTTCAGTGGCCCCACCACCGCGCATCCGGGCCTTGCGGTGGCGCGCTCGGAAAAGCCTCACCGCCCATTGCATGTGTTCTCCAGCGGACAACATCCCGTGGTGCGCTTCATCGGTCATTACGATGAAGCCACCAACCGGGCACTGTTCGCTCCTTGGGTAGAGCGACTTTTCTTGTGGATAAGTCAGGGGAAAAGCCCGTTTCTCTTTGTACATACACCGGACAACAAGGCAGCGCCCGCGCTGGCACGCCTGTTGGCCAACCAGGTGCTGGCGAAACTGGACCGCCCCTTGATCGGGGCCTTTCCGGGAGAGGGGCAGGGCAGCCTGTTCTGACGCTCCACCTGGCCGTGAGGTTTCTCCTGTGAGGCCATGGTCTGATGGTGGCTTGCTGGCAGATGGCCCCTCAATCGAGTAGCTTTAGCCACATGTTGCCGTTACCGCGGCGATATTTACCGGAGATGGGCAGTCTGCCCGTTCCGGCGTGCCTATCGGCACTTGCCTGTCATTCCCCACGACCTACCCGGTCAGCGTGAATGCCGGGAGCACCACAGCAGTGATCCTGCGACGCCATCGTGTTGGCCACGGATGATCCGTCCGCATTGGCAGCATGATGCAACAAGCACAACAAGGTGCCCGAAGTCGCTACCAGCGACTGGCACCCTCGCGACGAATCAGGGATTCACATGTCATCCAAACCGCATTCCCACGCACAGTGGTCTTCTCGCCTGGCCTTTACCCTGGCTGCCGTCGGTTCATCCGTCGGTCTGGGCAATATCTGGAAATTCCCCTACATGACAGGTGAGAGCGGCGGCGGTGCCTTCGTCCTCGTCTATCTGATCTGCATCCTGCTGATCGGTCTGCCGATCCTGATGTCGGAATGGCTGCTGGGTCGTCTGGGGCAGAAGAACCCCATCTCGACCATGAGCCACATCAGTGCCCGGCTCAAACGCAGTCCCGCCTGGGTCTTGATCGGGGTGGCCGGCGTGCTCGGCGCCTACCTGATCCTGTCCTTCTACAGCGTCATCGGCGGCTGGGCGCTGGCCTTCATCGCCGACGCGGCCAGTGGCAGTTTCGAAACCCTGACCTCTGACACGGCCGGTAGCCTGTTCGGCGGTCTGCTGGGGGACCCGACCACACTGCTGGCCTGGCACAGTGCCTTCATGCTGATGGTGATCCTGGTCGTGGCCGGCGGGGTCGCCGGTGGCCTGGAGCGTGCCGCCAAGATCCTGATGCCGCTGCTGGCGGTGATGTTGATCGTGCTGGTCGGCTACGCCGCCACCACCGATGGCTTCGCTGATGCCGCTGCCTGGCTGCTGACGCCGGACTTCTCCAAGCTCGACAAGGATGGCGTGCTGGCGGCCATGGGGCATGCCTTCTTCACCCTGTCACTGGGCATGGGCATCATGATGGCCTACGGCTCCTACCTGTCCGATGACGTCAATATCGGGCGTACCGCGCTGGTCGTGGTGGTGCTGGATACCGTCATCGCCTTGCTGGCCGGTCTGGCCATCTTCCCGGTGGTGTTCTCCAACGGCCTTGACGCCGCCGCGGGCCCGGGCCTGATCTTCCAGACCCTGCCGCTGGCCTTCGGCCACATGCCGGGCGGTGAAGTCTTCGGCGTGGTGTTCTTCGTGCTGCTGGTATTCGCGGCCTGGACCTCAGGCATCTCGCTGCTGGAGCCCATCGTCGAATGGCTGGAAGAGAAGACGCCGATGTCTCGCGTCGGCTCGGCCTGGGTCGCGGGTATCGCCACCTGGCTGCTGGGCATCGCCACCATCCTGTCTTTCAACCTGTGGAGTGACGTGGCGCCGCTGGGCATGTTCGCCAAGTTCGAAGGCATGACCATCTTCGACCTGCTCGACTACGCGACCAGCAAGCTGATGCTGCCGCTGACCGGTCTGGCGACCATCGTCTTCGTCGGCTGGTTCATGGGCCGTGACGAAGTGCGCAGCCAGCTCAACATGAGTGACTCGGCCTTCTCGCTGTGGAGCTTCGTGGCACGCTATATCGCCCCGATCGGTGTGGTCGTGGTGTTCGCGTCCAGCCTGTAGGTCTAGTGAGATCTCGAGAGATATAGAGAGATCTCGTGAAACACTTGCCATGACTTGTCTCAGGCCTGTCATGGCAGGCAATGCGAAAGGCCCGCCATCCGGCGGGCCTTTCCTGTTTCTGAGCCTGGAGAATCTCAACCCGGTCGCGCGCTTGCCTGGCAGGCGTCCTGGCCGGGTAGCGTTGCGCTGCGTGGCCGTCGTCTGTCATGTGTTTGACGTAGAAGATTCATCCTTTCCGAGAGGGAAAGTCGCCATCAGGCGTGAGCCTGGTTACAGGTATTGAGGGGCGCATGGCGGCGGATATGCACTGAAATGGTGCATCAAGGATGATGGCGGCACGCGATAGAGGAGAAATGTGACAAACAAAAGAAGAGCGGTGGGGCGGAAAATGAGGTGAGAAAAAACGAATATTTCGGGATTGATGAGCAGGACACCGGGCATGACAGCGCAGAAGGCACTTCAGTCAGGGGTGATGGTGCTGAAATTGCGCGAGAGGGGGGTACGACCATGCTCGAAAGAGATGGTGGAAGGTGTCGCATGGAGCCCGAACCCTGGCGGATCAGAGCGTGAAAACATCACTGATCGGCGGGGAGCGTATCGCCTCCCCGCCTGGAATCAGTGGGTGTCGATATCGCTTTCAGTATCCATTTCCAGCACTTCGATGTCGCTTAAATCCTCGCTTAGGCGCTTGATTTCGTTGTGCAATTCTATTCCACGACGGGCGCGGAGATGGCGGACTGCGCTTTGTTTCTTGCGGGCCTGATGTTCGTCGGCACCGAGAGTCATGAAAATATCGAGAAGCTCTTTCTTGAGCGTATCTACCTGCTCTGAATTACGCATGATTCGACCTCCATGGCATCCAAAGGATGTGGGCTTTCACTGGCGCCACACCGTTTTACTATAGCTCACTTGACAAAATTGTGACTATCGCCTGCCTGTGCAGGCGACACCCCTGGGGGGATGACGTAAGCTCAGGCATGCCCATGAAGTCTGCAAGGAGTGTGCCGTGAGCCATGCCATCTTCGACGACCTGAGGAGCCGGATGGAGAATTTCCGCCGCTCTGAACAAAAGGTCGCACGCTATGTCCTTCGCCATCCGGAGGAAGTGATTCACATGCGGATCGTCGATCTGGCCAGCGAGTCATCGGTCAGTGAGCCGACGGTCGTGCGTTTCTGTCGGGCAATGGGCTTTGCCGGCTTCCAGGATTTCAAGCTGCAGCTGGCGCAACGCCTCGCCACCGGCACCCAGTTCGCCCAGTTCTCCATGAATGACTCCGACAGCGTGGCCGAGTTCTCGCACTCGCTGTTCGATTCCACCATCGGCACCCTGCTGTCGGTGCGTGACCGTCTGGATGCCGAAGCCGTCGCGCGCGCCATCCACTCGCTGGCCTCCGCCAGTCGGGTCGAGTTCTACGGCTATGGTGCCTCGGGTGCCGTGGCTCACGATGCCCAGCACAAGTTCTTCCGCCTGCAGATTTCCACCGCCGCCTACACCGACCCGCACATGCAGAACATGTCAGCGGTGACGCTGGGGCCGCGCGACGTGGTGGTGGCCATCTCCCAGACCGGCCGCACCAAGGCGCTGATCGCCAGCGTGCGTCTGGCGCGGGACGCCGGCGCGACCGTCATCGGGCTGTGTCCGAGTGGCTCGCCACTGGCGGATGAAGTCACGCTGCCGCTGCATATCGATGTGCACGAAGACACCGAGATCTACACCCCGATGAGCTCGCGTATCGCGCACCTGGTGATCGTCGATACGCTGGCGGTCGGTGTCGCCAAGGCGCGTGGACCCAAGCTCAAGGAGCAGCTGGAGGCGGTCAAGAAGAGCCTCGCCACCCTGCGCATCGACGACCACGACTTCGATACCCACTGAGCACTACCCGGGCATCATCTGTCTTGAAGGCAAGTGCAAGGCACGTATGTGCAAGGAAGGCCGGCGCGGGGAAGAGCAGGGCAGGCCGCTGTGATAAGGTGGATGCCTGAACAGGGGCAGCGAATCTCACGCTGCTCCGCTCCTCGACTCCTCTGCCCTGTGGTGAGCCCTGCATGTCCGAATCGCCCCTCCTCGATCACCTCAACACGCATCAGCGTGAGGCCGTGTCCGCGCCGCCGGGCAACATGCTGGTACTGGCGGGGGCCGGTTCCGGCAAGACCCGCGTGCTGGTTCACCGCATCGCCTGGTTGATGGACCAATACCAGTTCTCGCCCTACGCCATCCTGTCGGTGACCTTCACCAACAAGGCCTCGCGGGAGATGCGCACGCGTCTCGAGGCGCTCAATGGCAGCAGCCTGCGCCACATGTGGGTCGGCACCTTCCACTCCATCAGTCACCGTCTGCTGCGCACCCACTGGCAGGAGGCTCGCCTGCCCGAGCACTTCCAGATCATCGACAGCGATGACCAGCTGCGCATGGTCAAGCGGCTGCTCAAGGAGCACAACGTCGATGACGAGCGCTGGCCGCCCAAGCAGGTCCAGTACTTCATCGCCGGCTGCAAGGAGGAAGGTCTGCGCGCCCATCAGGTGCAGACCCATGGCGATGCCTACATGGGCAAGATGGTCGAGATGTATGAGCTCTATCAACTCGCCTGCGAGCGTGGCGGTCTGGTCGATTTCGGTGAGCTGCTGCTGCGCTCGCTGGAGCTGCTGCGCGATACGCCGCACCTGCTGGCGCATTACCGCGAGCGCTTCGCCCATCTGCTGGTCGACGAGTTCCAGGATACCAACACCCTGCAGTACGCCTGGCTGAAGCTGCTGGCCGGTGATCGCGAGTGCATGACCGTGGTCGGCGATGATGACCAGTCCATCTACGGCTGGCGTGGCGCGCGGGTCGAGAACATCCAGCGCTTCACCGAGGAGTTCGCCAACACCCGCGTGGTGCGTCTGGAACAGAACTACCGCTCCTCCAGTGCCATTCTGGAGGCCGCCAACGCCCTGATCAGCCACAACGGCGGGCGCATGGGCAAGGAGCTGTGGACCGACAGCGGTCGCGGCGAGCGCATTCGTGTCTATGCCGGCTTCAATGACATCGACGAGTCGCGCTACATCGCCGACACCATCCGTGAGCTGGTCAACGAGCATGGCTACAGCCGCGACGAGATCGCGATCCTGTATCGCTCCAACGCCCAGTCACGCGTGCTGGAGGAGACACTGATCCGCCAGGGCATGCCGTATCGCATCTATGGCGGCCAGCGCTTCTACGAGCGTCTCGAGATCAAGAACGCGCTCGCCTATCTGCGCCTGATGAACAACCGCGAGGACGATGCCGCCCTGGAGCGCGTGATCAACGTGCCGGCGCGTGGCATCGGCATGCGCACCGTCGAGCAGTTGCGCGAGCGCGCACGCTACGGCAACCTGACCATGTGGCAGGCGATGAGCGATGCGGTCTCCGATGGCGCCCTCAAGGGACGCGCCGCCACCGCAGTGCGTGCCTTCGCCGACATCATCGATGGCCTCGACAACGACACCGCCGGCATGGCGCTGCATGAGCTGGTCGAGCACGTCATCCACGTCTCCGGCCTGCGTGAGCATCACGCCGCCGAGAAGGGCGAGAAGGGCCAGGCGCGCCTCGAGAACCTCTCGGAGCTGGTCAACGCCTGCCGTGCCTTCAGTCAGGGCGAGCGCATGGACCCGGAAGCCCCCAGCGAAGGGGCCGAGGCGCTGGAACCCTTCCTCGCCGAAGCCGCGCTGGATGCCGGCGATCACGAAGCCGCCGAAGGCGAGGAATGCGTGCAGATGATGACGCTGCACTCCGCCAAGGGGCTCGAATTCCCGGTGGTGTTCGTCGCCGGGGTCGAGGAGGGGCTGTTCCCGCACAAGATGTCGCTGGAAGAGCCGGGGCGTCTCGAGGAAGAGCGTCGCCTGTGCTACGTCGGTGTCACCCGCGCCATGCAGCGCCTCTACCTGACCTACGCCGAGCTGCGTCGCATGCACGGCAAGGAGACCTTCCAGCGGCCGTCGCGCTTCCTGCGTGAATTGCCGGAAGAGCTGATGGAAGAGGTGCGTCTGCGTGGCCAGGTCTCGCGACCGGTCTCGACCCAGCGCGCCACGCCGAATCGCCGTCCTTCCGGTCCGCGTCAGGAGAGTGTCGAGGCCAATGGCGACATGCCGGCACTCTCGCTCGGCAGCCTGGTGCGGCATCCGCTGTTCGGGGAAGGCGTGGTCATCAATGCCGAAGGCCAGGGCGAGCGTGCGCGCGTGCAGATCAGCTTCGAGGGCGAAGGCGACAAGTGGCTGGTGCTGGGCTTTGCCAAGCTGGAAGTGCTGAGCTGATCCTGCACTGATGGCAGACGCAGCCATGAGGCGCTGACAGCGGGCGCTGGCAAGAAATGAAAAGCGGCACAGGGGGCGCGGTATTCGTTCGCCATTACGGCCTTGGTGCAGTTGTGGGCCAACCATGGGTCGCGGCATAGTGGCAGACAAACTGCTGTCTTGATGCCGCGTCATGCATTGCCCACAACTCGAACAAGGAAAGTCCCATGCAACGCCGCCGTTTTCTCTCTGCTCTGGGGGCCGGTGCTGCCGGTCTCGCCGCCGCGCCTTTCGTGTCCACCGCCAATGCCGCCGAGGACGAGACCATCCACTGGAAGATGGTCACTTCCTGGCCGAAGAACTTCCCGGCACTGGGCACCGGTGCCAATGAATTCGCCAGCCTGATCGGTCAGCTCTCCGGTGGTCGCCTGCAGGTCAAGGTCTATGGTGCCGGCGAGATGGTGCCGGCGCTGGAAGTCTTCGATGCCGTGTCCTCCGGTACCGCCCAGATGGGCCATTCGGCCTCCTACTACTGGAAGGGCAAGGTGCCCGCGGCCCAGTTCTTCACCGCCGTGCCCTTCGGCATGAACACCACCGAGACCAACGCCTGGCTGTATCACGGCGATGGCATGAAGCTGTGGGACGAGATCTACTCGCGCCACAACCTCAAGCCGCTGGCGGTGGGCAACACCGGTACCCAGATGGCCGGCTGGTTCAACAAGGAAGTGAACAGTCTCGAGGACATGAAGGGCCTGAAGATCCGCCTGCCGGGGCTGGCGGGCGAAGTGATGAATCGCATCGGCGCCAGCGCGGTCAATCTGCCGGGCAGCGAGATCTTCACCGCGATGGAAACCGGCGTGATCGATGCCACCGACTGGGTCGGCCCCTACAATGATCTGGCCTTCGGCCTGCATCAGGTGGCCAAGTATTATTACTCGCCGGCCTGGAACGAGCCTTCCGCGATCCTCGAAGGCACCGTCAATCTCGAGGCCTGGCAGGCACTGCCGGAAGACCTGCAGCAGGTGGTGATCCAGGCGGCCAGAATCGCCAATCACGCCATGGTGGATGAATTCGCGCTGCGCAACGCCACCGCGCTGACCTCGCTGGTCGAGGAGCACGGTGTGGAGCTGCGTGAATTCCCCCAGGACGTCTATGCGGCGCTGTTCGATGCCTCCAACGAGGTGCTGGACGAGTTCATCGCCAAGGATGAGGACGCCAGGCGCGTCTATGAGTCCTATCGCGCCTTCCAGCAGCAGGTCGCCCCCTGGTCGCGTATCGGTGAGCAAGCCTATCTGGATGCGCGTGGACGAGTGCTGGGCGAAGCCTGAGCGTGCCTCTTTCGGACTGTCTGCCGCACTGTCTGAGTGCGTGACTGATTGTTGACGAAAAAGCCGCCCCAGAGGGCGGCTTTTTCTTGGCGTGTGGCTGACAGGAAGAGAGGTGAGGCGCCTGGCTAAGTCCTGCTCAGGATCAGTCCTGCTCCTCGATGATGGCGGTGCTGGCCTGCTCCGGCACGGCACGGATGCGGCCATTGTCATCGAGCGCCACCATCACGTAGCAGGCTTCGGTCACCTTGGTCAGTGCGTGTTGATTGCGCTCCTGCGGCGGGCGGATCCAGACCTCGACGGCGAGCCTGATCGAACTGCGCCCGACCTCGGCCACCTGAGTGAAGATATTGACCACCGAGCCGATTCGCACCGGCGACAGGAAATCGAGGCCTTCGACGGCCACGGTGGCAGTGCGCCCATGGGCGACGCGCCCGGCGGCCAGCTCGCAGGCCTCGTCCATGCGGTGCATCAGCCAGCCGCCGCTGATGTCGCCATAGAGATTGGTGTCCTGGCGCTGGGCGATCAATTTGAGCGTCAGTGTGCCGTTCGGCGTCGGGATATCATCCAGAGCTTGCATGTCATGACTCGCTATCTTGTTGTTATAAAATGGTCATTTCATTTCTGCACCCTTGCGTCTGAAAAGGTGCGTCTTTTGGCGCAGGGCGCTGCCTGGCACAGGGGGCCTTATACAGGACACTTCGGCAATCGCCGAAGAAAGTCACCGGGTGCCATCGATAGCATCAGCGCGACGCAGACCATGGCGGATGAGCCGCAGCGGCTTCATCATCTCCTGTATCCTACTCCGGCGGGCAAAGCACTGTCCTCACTGACAAGGGACTGTCAGGAGATTTTTTGCGCTGCAGCATGGAGTATCGTTCCTCAACGCAGCAATGACGGATACTCGCTGTCTTTCGCCATGCTGCACGGGCCGCCTTGATTCACCGTCGCGTGCCCGTCACCACGGGCGTGGCAAGCCGTGGCCAGCTCCGTGTCGCATCGTCATCTTGTTCATTCTCTGGTGGGAAGTCGCCATGTCAGTTTCCGTCGGGTCGCTTGTCCGTTCAGGCTTTCGCGCCGTGTTCGCGCCGCGTCGCGGGTCATCCGTGTCCTCCTCATACGTGTCCTCCTCATGCGTGCCCCGCCTGCACTCAGGGCTGCCGTCGCTGCGGCTGATGTCGCTTGCCTGCCTGCTGGGGCTCTCGACGCTCTCGGCTCCGGCACTGGCCGACAAGGTGCCCGAATATCGCCCGGTGTCCGGGGTGGTGGGCAACCTGACGGCGGTGGGCTCCGATACCCTGTCGGTGCTGGTGACACGCTGGGCTGCCCAGCTGCGCCGCTATCATCCGGGGGTGCGCGTGCAGCTGCAGGCCGCGGGCTCCTCGACGGCACCGCCGGCATTGATCGCCGGCACCACTCGCATCGGCCTGATGTCGCGCCCGATGAGCGATCAGGAGCGTCAGGACTTCACGCGTGAATTCGGCTATCCGCCGCTGGGCGTGCCCGTGGCGCTGGATGCGATGGGCATCATCGTGCATCGCAGCAATCCGCTGGAGGAGATCAGCATCGCGCAGCTGGATGCCATCTTCTCCGCCACGCACAACTGTGGTGGCCAGGCGGCCAATCGCTGGGGCCAGCTCGGGCTGAGTGATGAGTGGAATGACCGCCAGATCACGCGCTTCGGGCGCAGTGCCACCTCGGGCACCTACGGCGCCTTCCGCCGTATCGCGCTGTGCGATGGCGACTTCCGCCTCGATGTCAGTGAACAGCCGGGCTCGGCCTCCATCATCGGTGCGGTGGGCTCCTCACCCAATGGCATCGGCTATGCCAGCTTCAGCACCTCTTCGCCGCTGGTGAAGCAGCTGTCCGTCAGCCGTGAGGCGGGTGGCCACGCCGTCTTCCCGAGCCGGGCCAGCATTCGCGATGGCCGTTATCCGCTGACCCGCGCGCTGTACATCTACGTCAATCGCGTGCCTGACGAGCCGCTCCCGGCGCTGGAGCAGGCCTTCCTGTCATTGATCATGTCGCGCCAGGGCCAGCAGGCCATCCTGCGCGGTGGCTATGTGCCACTGCCGGAAAAGCAGCTGCTGCACTGGCGTCAGCAATTGGGGCTGGAGGATGTGGATGCCCTTTGATTCGCCTTTGTCATCTCTCTGTCATCACTTGGACATAATCTCGGTGCCATACCCGCTTCATGCGTCTGCGGAGTCGACACTCCAGGGCGCAAATCCTTTCGTGGTGATATTTCATGTCGGCAGTTGATGCCTCCCGAATGCAGCGTCGTCGTCTGCGGCATGACCGTCTTGCCAGTCTGTGGCTGACAGCGGCCGGGCTGGGCGTGATGGTCATCGTCGTCGTGATGCTGGCCTATCTGGTCAGCGTGTCGTGGCCGCTGCTCAAGCCCGCCAGCGTCACGTCGCTTCCTCAACAAGCGCTCGAACAGCAAGTGAGCGACCAGCAGATGCCTGCCGCGCAGACCGATCCTGACTGGCTAAGCGACCCTGACTGGCTGTCCGATCCTGACGGGCTGAGCGCCTTGCCTGACATGCCACTTGCCGCGCGTGACGGGCTGCCTCTCGTGCTGGCCAGTGATGATTCGACAGTGGATTCGCGCACCTCGCCGCTGGCGGGTGTGTGGCTCGCGGATGATCGCCTGCAGGTGGTTCAGCAGTCCGCCGCGGGCGTGCGCCTGCGCGGCAGTGCCATCGAGGTACCCGCAGGGCTTGAGCGCCGCCAGGCAAGCCTGGTGCTCAGCCGTGACCAGCTGTGGCTGCGCATTCCGTACGAGGAGGGCGATGGCCTGTGGCTGGCGCGTCTGGCCTTGTCGTCGCCACACGCCTCCGCAGGCGCGCTGGATGACGATGCAGCAAGCCAGACTCCGCTCTCCGAGTGGCAGCAGCAGTGGTTGCCGGGCCCGGCCAGGCTGTCTTCGCAGCAGGGACGTCTGCTGGTCACCGCTGACCGCGATGGCTTCACCCAGTGGCAACTGAGCGAGGCCTCCACCGGGACCAAGCCGCTGGCGCGCAAGCTGGCACATCACGCTGTGAGCTCTTCTGCCTCCGCGTCGTCGCCGGCGATCACCGCGATCAGCGTCCTGCGTGGCGGCAGAAGCCTGATCGTCGGGGACGCCGCCGGTGGCCTGAGCCATTACCTGTTGCCGGCGCACGCGCAGCCGCTGGTCAAGGCCGGCGTCTTTGACAGTGGCCTGTCGGCGCCGGTGGTGACGATGGCGGCCGCCCATCACAGCCTCGGCTTTGCCGCGCTGGACGCCAACGGCCGCCTTGGCCTCTATCTGGCCACCAGCGAGCGTCGCCGTCAGGTGCTGGACTGGCTGGATGCCGCCCGGGTCGCGGCAGGCGTGGCGCTGGAATTTGACAATGATGACCGCCGCTTGCTGGCATCGGCGGCCCGGGAGGCAAGGCCGCCCGGTCAGCTCGCTCAGGACGCGCCGCTGGGGGCGCTCGGCAAGGCCTATGCGGGGCTTGCGATACACGACCCGCATCAGGCCGTCGGGCTCGACGCCATCTTCGGCAAGGTCTGGTATGAGGGACGCGCAGCGCCGGAGTGGATCTGGCAGCTGGAGAGCACCGGTACCCACGAACCCCGTCTGTCGCTGGTGCCCATCATGTGGGGCACGCTCAAGGCGGCGCTGGTCGGGCTGCTGTTTGCCGTGCCGTTGGGGCTCGGCTGTGCCATCCATGTCGCCTGCTTCATGGCGCCGCGCCAGCGTTCCCGCATCAAGCCGCTGCTGGAGATGATGGAGGCGCTGCCGACCGTGGTGATCGGCTTCATCGCCGCGCTGGTGGTCGCACCCTTCGTCGAGCGTGAGCTGATGGCGGTGTTGCTGGGGCTGGTCCTGATTCCGCTGGGCACCATGGTGGCCGGCTTCCTGTGGACCCTGTCGCCGCGCGTATGGCGCAATCTGCTGCCGGAAAACATGGCGGCCTTCGGGCTGTTGCCGCTGCTGTTCGTGCTGCTGTGGCTGGATGTGACCATCGCCGGCCAGGTCGAGCAGTGGTGGTTCGACGGCGACCTCCGTCAGTGGCTGTTCAGCCACTACGGCATCGATTACGCCCAGCGCAACACCCTGGTGACCGGCATGGCGCTGGGGCTGGCGGTGATGCCGACCCTGTTCACGCTCAGCGAGGACGCCCTCTCGTCGGTGCCGCGCGGTCTGGCCGCCGGCTCCGCGGCGCTTGGCGCGACGCCATGGCAGAGCCTGCGCCGCGTCATCCTGCCTGCCGCCGCCGTCGGGCTGTTCTCGGCGATGATGATCGGCATGGGGCGCGCCGTCGGTGAGACGATGATCGTGCTGATGGTGGCCGGCAATACGCCGCTGGTGGATGCCAGCCTGTTCGAGGGCCTGCGCTCACTGGCCGCGACCCTGGCCATCGAGCTGCCGGAGGCCGAGGTCGGCAGCAGCCACTACCGCTTGCTGTTCCTCGCTGCCCTGGCATTGTTCGTCTTCACTTTCGTGGTCAATACGCTGGCGGAAGTGCTGCGACAGCGCTTCACGCCGCCCAATCAGGGGAGCTGGGGATGAGTCACCCTGACACCAATCGCGCCGGCTCCTCACTGCTGCGCCCGCGCGAGCCGCTGGTCGGGCGCCTGCAGCGCTACTGGCGCGACGGCGGCCCATGGGGTTGGCTGAATGCCATGGCGGTCAGTGTCTCGCTGGTGCTGGTGCTGGGCCTGCTCAGCCTGCTGGTGGTGGGCTCCTTCAGTCACTTCTGGCCCTCACGGCTGGTCGAGGTGGAGCTGACGGCGCAGCCGGGCCAGAGTCCCACGGCCCTGACCACCACGCGCGGTGAGCCGGCGGCCGACAATCGCCATCTGCTCGGCGAGCTGATGCACGAGGAGATGCGCCGTGTCGCCTCGGGCGAGGGGGATGACGCTCGCCAGCAATGGTGGTTGCTGCAGACATCCTCACGTGACGGGGCCGCGGCCAGCTGGCAGTGGCTGCCGGAGACGCTGCTCGACAGGATGACCTTCCCCAGCCAGGCGCTGATGCTGGAAATGCGCGACGGGCGCACTCTCTACGGCATGCCACGGGCGCTGAGTGACCCGATGACAGGGGAGATGGACCACACGCCCGAAGTCGACGACGGGCCTGCCCGGCCCTTGTCCGAGGACGCCGAGCCACTGTTTGCCCGCCTGCAGATGATCGAGAGCGAGCGGCGCCAGTTGCAGGCACTGCGCCTGGACAGTGAAGCCTTGAGCAGTCGCTATCAGGCGCTGCAGCAGTCTCTGGCATCCCGGCGCAGCGCCACTGCTGACGGTGCAGCGGCGCAGACTCAAGAGGACGCTGAGCTCGAGCAGGAGATGCAGGAGGAGTTGGAAGAGGTGCGTAGCGCCTTCATCGAGCGTGAAGGACAGCTGAGTGCCCTGCGTGATGCGCTGGCGGGCGGTCAGTTGCTGCTGGGCGGCAATGGCGGCTACGAAGGCCGCATCGCGCTCGATGATATCCGCAATGCCTGGCGGCCCAATGCGATGGGCTTCAGCGGCCGGCTGATGATGACCTTCAAGCGTTTCCGTGACTTCGTGGCCGGCGCGCCCACCGAGGGCTTCGGTGGTGTCTGGCCCGCCATCTTCGGCACCGTGCTGATGGTGGTGCTGATGTCGATCATGGTGATGCCCTTCGGCGTGATGGCGGCGCTCTATCTGCACGAGGTGGCCCATCAGGGGCGACTGACGCGCCTGACGCGCATCGCGCTGCGCAACCTGGCCGGGGTGCCCTCCATCGTCTACGGCGTGTTCGGTCTCGGCTTCTTCGTCTATGGACTGGGCGCCGGAATTGACGAGCTGTTCTATTCCGAGCGGCTGCCGACGCCGACCTTCGGGACCGGTGGCATTCTGTGGGCCTCGCTGACGCTGGCCCTGCTGACCTTGCCGGTGGTGATCGTCGCCACGGAAGAGGGGCTGGCGCGCGTGCCGCGTCGTCTGCGCGAAGGCGCGCTGGCGCTGGGGGCGACACGTCTGGAAACGCTCAAGCGCGTGGTGATTCCGGCGGCCTCGCCGGCGCTGATGACGGGGCTGATTCTGGCCGTGGCGCGTGCGGCGGGTGAAGTCGCGCCGCTGATGCTGGTCGGAGTGGTCAAGCTGGCCCCGGACCTGCCGCTGGATGACAGCTTCCCGTGGCTGCATCTGGACCGCAAATTCATGCATCTGGGGCATCAGGTCTATGATCTGGCCTTCCAGAGCAGCGACGCCTTCAGCAGTCGGCCGCTGGTCTACGCGACCGCGCTGGTGCTGGTGGTCGTGATTCTATGCCTCAATCTGAGTGCCATTCGCCTGCGTCACATGCTGGCACAACGTTACAAGGGAGCCACCGAATGAGGCGTGACTCTGAACAGCCCAAGCCCCAGTTGTTTCTTCAGGAGACGCCTGCGCGGCCGGCTGAGGACATCTGCCTGGAAACCCGCCACCTGAGCCTCGATTATCAGGCACGTGTCGGCAAGGAGAACCAGACGCGTCGCGCACTGGAGGATGTCAGCCTGCAGATCACACGCAAGCGCGTGACGGCCTTCATCGGCCCTTCCGGCTGCGGCAAGTCGAGCCTGTTGCGTACCTTCAATCGCATGACCGATCTCGACGAACAGTCACGTCTTTCCGGCAAGGTACTGCTCGAGGGCGAGGACATTCATGCGCGCGGCGTGGACGTGCCGATGCTGCGCCGCCGGATCGGCATGGTCTTCCAGACGCCCAATCCCTTTCCGATGTCGGTCTACGAGAACGTGGCCTTCGGGCTGCGGCTGGTCGGCGAGAATGACAAGCGCCACCTCGATGACAAGGTCGAATCCTGCCTGCGCTCCGCGGCGCTGTGGGAAGAAGTGAAGGACCGCCTGCACGACAGCGCGCTGGGGCTCTCGGGTGGCCAGCAACAGCGGCTGGTGATTGCGCGGACGCTGGCGGTCGAGCCGGAGGTGCTGCTGCTGGATGAACCGGCCTCGGCGCTGGACCCCATCTCGACGCTCAAGATCGAGGAGCTGATCCGTTCGCTGCGCTCGCGCCTGACGCTGATCATCGTCACGCACAACATGCAGCAGGCCGCGCGGGTGTCAGACGATACCGCCTTCCTGCATGAGGGCCGCTTGGTGGAATTCGCCCCGACGGATCAGCTGTTCACCAACCCGCGGCGCCGCCAGACGGAAGACTACATCACGGGGCGTTTCGGTTAGCGCGCTCATGCGCGAACGTGTAGCCAGGTAGCCTTTTCGCCCTGATATTGCTGACGATGGCGGCCAGATAGCGCCTTTGCGCCATGGGTGAAACATAACTGCAATCAAGTGTCGGCATGCTGAGGGGGAGCCCGCTGTGTCAGTCAGTAGTGGGCCATACTTGTCACGTCATTCATGTCACGCCCCCTGACTCGGTGGGCGACTTTCCGGGAGAGGGAAATGGATATCACCAGCGATTCGCACGGCAAGCATATCTCAGAGCAGTTCAATCATGAGCTGGATGCACTGAAGACACACCTGCTGGCCATGGGCGGACTGGTAGAGAAACAACTGCAGGATGCCGTCACGGCATTGCTGGAAGGCGACAGTGAAACCGCCACGCGGGTGCGCGACAACGACAAGGCTGTCAACGACATGCAGCTCAAGATCGATGACGAGTGCACCCGGGTGCTGGCCCGCCGTCAGCCGGCGGCCTCCGACCTGCGCCTGGTGCTGGCCGTCATCCGCGCCACCTCCGATCTCGAGCGTATCGGTGATGAATCGAGCAAGATCGCACGCAACGCCATCTCGCTGGTCGAGAACGGCCAGAGCCCGCGTGGCATGGTCGAGGTGCGTCATCTCAGCCAGCACGTGCGCAGCATGGTGCGTGACTCCCTGACGGCCTTCGCGCGCTTCGATACCGACCTTGCCCTCAAGGTGCTGCGTGAAGACGCCTCGGTGGATCTGGAATATCAGAGCGCGATGCGCTCGCTGATGACTTTCATGATGGAAGACGCGCGCCAGATCACCCCGGTGCTCAACGTGATGTGGATTCTGCGTGCGCTGGAGCGCATCGGTGACCACGCCGACAACCTGGCCGAGTACGTCATCTTCCTGGTCAAGGGCGTGGATGTGCGTCACACCGATACCCATGACCTGAAGCCGCAGGACCTGGACAAGAAGTGAGCTGACGCGCTTCCCTGCCCCTGTGTAGCGTCTTTCGCCCCGCACCTGCCCACCGGCAGGTCGCGGGGCGATTGCGTCGTGGGAGCGCGAGCGGTGTCAGGCGGCCGACAGCTGCGCCGCGCAGGCGGGAGTGCTAGGGTGTGGCTCCGGTCAGCCCGCTGGCTGGCCGGTTCTTTTGAGATGACGAGGACGTCGCATGATTGATGCCGTATCGGCGCTGGTCCGCGGGACCCGCATGGTCTATACCCCCGGGCTGCGCCGCTTCGTATTCGTACCGCTGGCGATCAACCTGGTGCTCTACAGCATCACGCTGTGGGTATTGTTCAACCAGTTCGGTGGCTGGATCGATTACTGGATGCTCAAGGTGCCGGCCTGGCTGGAGTGGCTCAGCTGGTTGATCTGGCCGGTGCTGGTAGTGAGTCTGTTGCTGGTGGTGTTCTTCACCTTCAGCCTGGTGACCAACCTGATCGCCGCGCCCTTCTACGGCATTCTGGCCGAGAAGGTCGAGCATCGTCTGGATGGCACCCTGATCGATGATGACCGTGGCCTGATGAAGATCGGCGTCGACTCGCTGGGGCGTGAAATGGCCAAGCTGGGCTACTTCATCCCGCGCATGATCGCGCTGTTCATCATCGGCTTCATCCCGGGCCTGAACCTGCTCTCGCCGCTGTTGTGGGGACTGTTCTCGGCCTGGAGCATGTCGATCCAGTATCTCGACTACCCGATGGACAACCATCAGGTCAGCTTCGGTGACATGAAGCAGCGCCTCAAGGCGCGCTGGTGGCCCTCACTGACCTTCGGCGCCGCGGTGTTCGTCATGACGCTGGTGCCGCTGGCCAATCTGCTGTTCATCCCGGGCGCCGTCGCCGGGGCGGTATTGATGTGGCAGAGCCACTACCGTCAGTTGCCGGCACCGCGTCGTTGAGACAGCCTGTCGCTGAACTGACTCGTCGCTAAGTTGGCACGTCTCTAAGTTGGCACGTCGCTGAAATAGCCGCAGCGTCGTCTGATTGACCAAACGAAACGCCCCGCAGTCGCCTCCTTACGAGGTGGCTGCGGGGCGTTCTGCGTTGGGCTGGCGTCCGGGGCAGATCATCACTGAATCAGCCCATCACTGGGCTAGCGCACTGCTGGCCTGGGGAGCGCTCGCCTGACAGGCGCGCTCGTCGGGGAAGTGACAGCGGAAGCGCGCACCCTCGCCGGGGTGGCTGTCGATCTCCAGATGGCCCTGATGACGAATCAGCACATGCTTGACGATGGCGAGCCCGAGGCCGGTGCCTCCCGTGGCGGTGCTGCGGTCCTTGTCGATGCGGTAGAAGCGCTCGGTCAGGCGCGGCAGGTGCACCGGGTCGATGCCGTCCCCGTCATCTTCCACCTCGACCAGCAGGCCCTGGTCATCCGCCTTCCAGCGCAGGGTGATATGACAGTCTTCGGGGGTGTAGCGCACCGCATTGAAGACCAGATTCGAGATCGCGCTGCGCAGCTCCTGCTCCTCACCGCGCAGTGACAGGCTGGCATCGGCCTCGATGGAGAAGGTGTGGCGCCCCTGGGACAGGCCTTCGGCGTCGTCGCGGATATGGCCGAGCAGGGCACTCATGTCGATGCAGCGACCATTGTCGGACAGCTCGTCGGTTTCCAGGCGTGACAGGGTCAGCAGGTCCTCGACCAGGTGCTGCATGCGGTCGGTCTGGCTCTGCATCTGGCCCAGTCCACGCTGCCAGCGCGGTGGCAGGTCATCGGCGTAATCGGAGTAGGTCTCGAGATAGCCGGCCAGTACCGTCAGCGGCGTGCGCAGCTCATGGGAGACATTGGCCACGAAGTCGCGGCGCATCTCTTCAAGACGATAGAGGCGGGTGACGTCACGCAGCATGACCAGGCGCTCGTTGTCACCGAACAGGGTGATGGAGATCTGCAGCGTCAGGTTGTCAGATAGCGGCGACTGGAGCGTCAGCGGCTCGCGGTAGGCCAGCCGATTGAAGTAGTCGATGAAGACGGGGTCACGCAGATAGTTGGTGATGTGCTGACCGCGGTCGTGGCTGGCCTTGAGACCGACCAGCTGCTCGGCAGCGCTGTTCCACCATTCCATGTCACCGTGGTTGTCCAGCATCACCAGGCCGTCGCGCATGGCCTCGGAGGATTCCTGGATACGGTTGAGGATGCTGCGCAGTCGCTCCTGAGCCTGACGCTGGCCCTTCTGGTAGCGGTAGAGACGATCGAGCAGGTCTCCCCAGACGCCATCGCCGGGCGGCGGCTCTTCATGGGGATTGGTGATCAGCCAGGTGTAGAGGCTCTTCAAGTGCTTGAGATGGACGAACAGATACAGCGAAAGACCCAGCGCCAGGCCCCAGCCCAGATGGCCCAGCAGGCCACCGATCAGGCCGAAGCCACCGGCAAGGTAGCCGAGGCGCCATAGCTCGTTGGTCCAATAGCGCATGAATCCCTCAGGCCTGAGCGCTAAAGCGGTAACCGGTGCCGCGGACGGTCTGGATCAGATGCTGATGGCCTGTGCCCAGCGCCTTGCGCAGGCGACGGATGTGCACGTCCACGGTGCGCTCCTCGACATAGACGTTGCCGCCCCATACCTGATCGAGCAGCTGGCTGCGCGTGTAGGCACGCTCCTGATGCGTCATGAAGAACTGCAGCAGGCGATATTCGGTCGGGCCGACATCCAGCGAGTTGCCGTGGGCGGTGACGCGGTGGCTGGCCGGGTCGAGCATCAGGCCTTCGACTTCCACCGCCTCCTCGACCCCCTTGGGAGTGGTGCGACGCAGCACGGCCTTGAGACGGGCGACCAGCTCGCGCGGCGAGAAGGGCTTGGTGATGTAGTCGTCGGCACCGGCTTCCAGGCCTTGAATCTTGTTGTCTTCCTCGCCCTTGGCAGTCAACAGGATGATCGGCAGCTCCGAGGTGGTCTCGTCACGCTTGAGACGCCGCGCGAGCTCCAGGCCACTGGTGCCCGGCATCATCCAGTCCAGCAACAGCAGATCGGGCTTTTCATCGACGACGATGGCGTGGGCGTCCTGGGCATTGTCTGCCTCCAGCACGCGGTAATCCGCCATTTCGAGGGCAACGGCGATCATCTCGCGAATCGAGGATTCATCGTCGACAATCAGTACGGTCTTGGAGCTCATCGCTAGATCCCATGCAGCAGTCGGCGCACGCGCCAGAATGACAAGTCGATGACGATTACAACCCGCTTATATGACAGCGAGATGACAACTGCCAGCATGGCAGCTTGCACGCAAGCCTGCCAGCCGCCTTGGAGGCGCGGCAGGCAGGCATGAACCGTGGGCTGGGAAGCAATAGAGGGCAGGGGTTGCTTTGAATTAAATAATACTAATGTTTATGCAGGCGTCAGCTCATCGGCCAGGTCGCCAGGGCGATACCGGCGAAGATCAGCAGACCCGTCCAATGATTGTTGAGGAAGGCCTGGAAGCAGGGCGCACGCTCACGCTCCCGGATCAGACGTTGCTGCCAGACGAAGGTGACGGCGGCGGCAGCCAGCCCCAGCCAGTAGAAGATGCCCAGCGCCAGGTGCAGGCCGATGCCGATCAACACCGCCAGCATGCCCAGCTGCAACAGGCCGATCATCAGCTTGTCGGCACGCCCGAACAGCACGGCGGTGGACTTGATGCCCACCTTGAGGTCGTCGTTGCGATCGACCATCGCGTAGGCGGTGTCGTAAGCCACCGTCCACATCAAGTTGGCCGCGAACAGCCACCAGCCGTAGGTCGGCACCTCCTCCAGCGTCGCGGCGAAGGCCATCGGAATCGCCCAGCCGAAGGCGGCGCCCAGCACCACCTGGGGCAGATGATGGAAGCGCTTCATGAACGGGTAGCTGGCCGCCAGCAGCACGGCGATGATCGACAGCAGCACCGTGGTCAGATTGGTGAAGCACACCAGCACGAAGGCGGCCGCGACCAGCCCCCCGAACAGCGTCAGCGCCTCGTGCTCCGAGATGCGACCCGAGGTCAGCGGTCGGTCACGCGTGCGCTCGACATGCTTGTCCCAATGGCGGTCGGCGTAGTCGTTGATCACGCAGCCGGCGGCGCGCATCAGATAGACCCCGGCGATGAAGATCAGCAGGGTCGTGCGCTCGGGAATGCCATCTGCCGCCAGCCACAGTGCCCACAGGGTCGGCCACATCAGCAGCCAGGTGCCGATGGGGCGGTCCAGCCGTGTCAGGGCGAGGTAGTCGGCCAGTCTGGAAGGACGCGAAGCGGCGGAAGTGGATGACGCGGTCATCGGGGCTCCTGGGCGGGTGGTAGTGGGCAAGGGAAGAGAGAAACGTGGCCAGGCTCAGGCCAGCTGCAGCGCGTGCTGGAAGGCCGGCGTGAAGCCCTCCTGCACCAGCACCTTGAAGCGACCATGCGAGAACATCGAGCGGCGCATCCACCGACTGGTGGTGCGGGCCAGCGGCCTGGGACTCGAAAGCACCAGCGGGGCACGGCTGACATCGATGGCGCTGCGGGTCAGGTCGGGCTGGCGAAACAGCCAATGGCCCAGCGAGCGCTCACCCAGCGTCGAGAGGCGATGACCGTGGGCCAGGTCCAGCGCCGCCAGCGAGCGTGCGATCACCCATGGCGTATCGCCATGACAGAGCGCCACTTCGCGTCGCCAGACATGCCGGCGTGGGCCGATGCCCAGCAGGCGTGCCTCATCCAGCCGCGCGGGGCCGGTGTCCTGCAGCAGCAGGCGCACGCGCAGGCCCTGGATTGGCTGGCCATCGCGTTCATCCTGCTGCTGCATGGCGCTGGCAAGACGCTGGGTCAGCGAGTCCGACGAGGAGAGCCACGCCCACCAGCCGGCCGGCATGACACCCTGCAGCGCGGCAGCCGGCTGCCAATGACGGCGCACCGCCGCCGAAGCAGTGGCCATGACGCGCGTGGGCAAAGGCCAGCGAGGCGCAGGCTGGCATAGAGTCTCGGTTGACGAATGAGGCGCCTCACAGGTGGAGGTCTGTGGCGTGAGCGCTGCGCGATGAGGCTCGCCTGCTGGGCATCGGACCACGGTGAATTCCCTGTCAGGATGACGAAATGGCGAGTCTAGCATGGCCGGGCGGCAAGGCCTCCCGCTCAGGCATGCCTGCACTGCTGGCGGGCTGGTATGCTGGGCGCATTCATCGGCGTTCATGACGGACGCTGCTGGCGCTCTTTCATCAGCGCTCCCCTCGGATCGATCTCAGGAGATGGTGCCATGCGCGACCCTCGCACCCTTGTCATCATTGGTACCGGCATGGCGGGCATTGGTCTGGCGCGCGCGCTGCGTGCGCGTGACAAGGACAGCCGGCTGATCCTCATCAGCCAGGACAGCGGCCACGATTACGCCAAGCCGATGCTGTCCACCGCCTTCGCCAAGAAGATGTCGGCCACCGACCTGTCGCGTCAGGCGCCGGTGGCGCTGGTGGACGAGCTGAATGCCGAGCTGCGTACCCATCAACGCGTCACTGCCATCGACGGTGATGCCCGCCAGCTATGGCTGGGCGAGGAGTGTCTGGCCTATGACGAGCTGGTACTGGCACTCGGCGCGGCGCCGCGTCGTCCCTTCCCCGTCGCCGCGGAAGTGGCCTCACGCGTGCAGAGCATCAATGACCTCGACGACTATGCGGCCTTCTGCGCGACGCTGGCGAAGGCCCGCGAGCGCGGGGAAGACGGGCACGTGGTGATTGTCGGTGCCGGACTGGTCGGCTGTGAATACGCCAATGATCTGACGGCCGCCGGCCACCGCGTCACGCTGGTCGCGCCTGAGGAAACTCCGCTGGATGGGTTGCTGCCGCAAGCGCTGGGGCAGCGTCTGGGCGCGGCGCTGGATGGGCTCGGCGTGACGCGTCGCCAGGGCGAGATGGTCGAGACCATCGCCGCCAGCTCAGGCGAGGAGGCCGAACGCCAGGCCGCGCCGGTCGAGGTGCGCCTGCAGAGCGGTCGTCGCCTGACGGGCTCCGTGGTTCTGCTGGCCACCGGGCTGGCGCCGCGCATTCGTCTGGCGCAGGCCGCAGGCCTGAGCGCCGGCGGTGACGGCATCCGTGTCGACCGCCACCTGGCCACCTCCCAGCCGCATATCTGGGCGCTGGGCGATTGCGCCAGTGTCGAGGGCGTCAATGCCATGTATGTCCAGCCGCTGCAGATGGCTGCGCGCACCCTGGCGGCCAACCTGTGTGGTGAGCCGAGCGTGCTCGACTGGAAGGCGTGGCCGGTGCTGGTCAAGACACCGGTCTTGCCGGTGGTGGCCTATCCGCCGCGTTCGGCCGTGGCGCGCTGGGAAATCACCGGTGAAGGCGATGACCTCGAAGCACGTGCACTGGATATGAACGAACGCTTGATTGGATATGCGTTGACAGGCGCCTCCGTTCGCAGGAAAGTCGAGCTAGCGCGGCAGGCGCCGCCGTTGCTAGGCTAGGCGATGCCATGATCGATGGTCGTAAATCCCTTGCTGCCAGCGCGGTCAGGCACGATAGTGAATGCTCCGTCAGACATGCTGCTCAGCGAGCGTCGTCTGACAGATTGCTACCATCGACAGGTTTGATACGGCAAAGCTTGCCGGGAGCGGATTGCGTCGCCGCCATACGCCACCGCTAGCAAGTGCAAGAACAACAATGGAAACGGCGGCTTGGCCGCCCGTGCAGAATGCCAAACCAGGAGGGCTTTTCATGCGCAAGCCAGAACTCGCTGCGGCTATCGCCGAGCGTGCGGATCTATCCAAGGACAAGGCCAGTCAGGTACTGAACGTGATTCTCGACGAGATCACTCATACCGTGGCCAAAGGCAATGACGTCTCACTGATCGGTTTCGGGTCATTCACCGTGCGCCAGCGTGCGGCGCGTACCGGCAAGAACCCTCAGACAGGCAAGCCGCTGACCATCCCGGCCAGCAAGACCGTTGCCTTCAAACCCGGCAAGTCGTTGAAGGATGCAGTGACCAAGTAACCTCGGCTCGTGCTTCAGCGCAGACCCGGGGTGGCTGTCGCCATGGCTTTCAATCGTCGTCATCAAAAGCCCTGTCGGCTGTCATGCTGATGCCACCGGTTCCGCCCTGCGGGGCCGGTGGCATTTTCATATGGCCTGCGTGAACGACGCTTCGCGATTCAAGGAATGACACCATGAAGCTCAAGATATTGCTGTGGGTGCTGGGTCTGCTGCTCAAGCGGGCCTTCAAGCGCGACCCCGAATTTCGTGCCGAGCTGGAAAAGCGTCCGCTGGACTGGGGCGTCGCGACCGAAGACATGAGCATCGCGCGTCACTACCGCATGTCCCACGCGGGCGTCACCACGGGCAGTGGCCTGCCGGTGGATACCGAGCTTGAGCTGCGCTTCGCCGATAGCGACAGTGCGGTGGCCTTTCTGCTCAAGCCCTCGCCGCGTGCCTTCCTGCAAGGCCTGATGGATCAGCGCGTGCGGCTGGTCGGCGATTCGGCCCAGCTCAACCGCTTGCAGTCATTGCTCAAGCGCATTCGCTGAATGACCCGGTGCCGTGCCTGCATGAACGAAAGACGCCCCGCTGAGAGAATCAGCGGGGCGTTCTGTTTTGTCACTAGCTGTTGTCACGAGCAGTTGTCGCGAGCCTTTCTTGCGAGCCTTTACTTGCGAGGGGCTGTTCGAGAAGACCCTCTCAACGCCCTCGAGGCGTCACAGCAACTGCTTGAGGCCCGGAATGCCTTCGAGCACCTGATCGACCACGCCATCGCCGGCTTCTTCGCGCGCATAGCTCAGCGTCTCATCGGCCACGCCGCGCGCCTGGTCCATGTTCAGGTCCAGCCCCATCAGCTTCTGGCCCAGTTCCAGCGCACCGCCACCGCTGCCGCCGGTGAAGGCGCTGACGGCGCCCATCAGGCCGCCCATGAGGCCACCGCCACCGGACTCGGCGGCTTCCTCGCCTGCGCTGCCGATCAGGCCTTCCGCCCCCGGAATGGCGCCCAGCAGTGAGGCGGCCGGGCCATCCGGCCCCTGCTCACGCACGAACTTGAGAACCATGCCGACCGCCTGCTCGGCGATTTCCGGTGACAGCCCGAGGGAGCCAGTGACGCGTTCGATAAGAGGATGCATCGGTATTCTCCATGAAAGCCAATGAGGTCAGGAGTCTTCAGAGTGGCACGTCGCGGCGATTCGACATTCGACGCGCCCGCCAACGCTTGCATGCACCATGGCTCTCGGACACGGCAGAACGGGGTGTTATGCTAGCGATATAAATCTAAAGTCTAATGCGCTGCCCGGCGCCCTGGTCACGGAACACTTCATGACACGCTCTCTCCTGGACTCCCTCATGCACTCCCTGCGTCGTCTGTGGACGCTGGATGCCTTCAGCTATTCGCTACGCATGTTGATCGCGCTGGGTGGCGTGATGGCGGTGGGGTTCTGGCTCGACGAGATGGCGGTGGTGATTCCGCTGTTTCTGGGCGTGATCGCCTCGGGGCTGGCGGAAACCGATGATCACTGGCGCGGCCGACTGCGTGCGCTGGGCATGACGCTGGCCTGCTTCAGCATCGCCGCCGTCTCGGTGGAGCTGTTGTTCGGCATGCCGCTGCCCTTCGTGATCGGGCTGGCGCTGGCCACCTTCGCGATGCCGATGCTGGGCGCCATCGATGCCCGCTACGGCGCCATCGCGCGCGCCTCGTTGATTCTGGCCGTCTACACCATGATCAGCCTCGAGCAGCAGCATGGAGATGGTCAGATCGCGGTGCTGGAGCGCAGCCTGCCCGAGTGGCTGCGGGAGCCGGGGCTGGGCATCAATCTGGTTCAGCCGTTGCTGCTGGTGGTCGGGGCGTCCTGGTATGGCCTGCTCTCGGTCGTGTGGTGCGCGCTGTTCTCGCGTCAGCCGCTCAAGCACAGCATGGCGACGCTCTACCGTGAGCTGGGGCGCTACCTGATTCTCAAGGCGCAGCTGTTCGAACCGCTGCACAATGTCGACCAGTCCGCCCGGCGTCTGGCGCTGGCCGAGCAGAACGGTCGCGTGGTGGTGGCGCTCAACCAGACCAAGGAGATGGTCTTCCGGCGCCTCGCCGGGCGGCGCGATACCACCAAGCTCGACCGCTACCTGCGCCTCTACTTCATCGCCCAGGACCTCCACGAGCGCGCCAGCTCCAGCCATTATCCCTACGGCCAGCTCACCGACGCCTTCTTCCATCACGACATCCTGTTCCGCTGTCAGCGTCTGCTGGAGCAGCAGGGGCGCGCCTGTCGCGGGCTCGGCAAGGCGCTGTTGATGCGCCAGCCCTTCGATGCCAGTGACAGCCAGCAGGCGCTGGAAGACCTCAATGCCTCGCTCGTCTATCTCAAGCAACAGCAGCGGCCCGAGTGGCATCATCTGATGCAGGCGCTGGAAGCCCTCGCCAGCAACCTGCGCCTGATCGAAGGCCAGATCGCGCGCCTGAATGATCTCGAAGCCGTCAGCAATGAAAGCGACAACAGCCTGCTGGACCGCTCGCCTCACGGCACGCGCGACATGTTCGAGCGTATCCGCAGCCACCTGACGTCGCGCTCGCCGATCTTCCGCCATGCGCTGCGCCTGACCGCGACGCTGGTGGCCGGCTATGGTGTGCTGCTGGCGGTGCACCCGACCCAGGGCTACTGGATTCTGCTGACCGGGCTGTTCGTATGTCGTCCCAGCTACGGCGATACGCGCCGCACGCTGGCGCAGCGGATTCTGGGCACGCTGATCGGTCTGGTCGCCGGCTGGGCGCTGATCAGTCTGTTCCCGGCACCCACGATCCAGGCCGGGATCGCCGTGGTCGCGGGGGTGCTGTTCTTCGCCACGCGTGGCTCGCGCTATACCCTGGCCACCGCCGCCATCACGCTGATGGTGCTGGCGTGCTTCAACCAGGTCGGCGATGGCTTCGATCTCATCTGGCCGCGCCTGTTCGATACGCTGGTCGGTGGCCTGCTGGCCGGGCTTTCGGTGGTGTTGATCCTGCCGGACTGGCAGGGCCGCAAGCTCTATCGTCAGGCCGGCGTCAGTCTCAAGACCAGCGGCCGCTATCTGGGCGAGGTGCTGTCCCAGTACCGTCACGGCAAGCGCGATGATCTGGCCTACCGCCTGGCGCGCCGCAATGCCCACAACGCCGACGCGGCCTTCTCCAATCTGCTGGCCACGGCCCGCAAGGAGCCCGGCCACTTCCGTCGTGATGTCGAGCCGGGCTTCGGCTTCCTGCTCCACGCGCATACCGTGCTCGGCTATCTCTCGGCACTGGCAGCGCATCGTGGCGAACTGGAATCGACCGCCTCGGCCAGCAGCGGCATCGAGACGCTGCTGCGCCATGGCGAGCGCCTGAGTCAGCAGCTGACGGCGTTGGGAGAGCAATTGGAGGCGGGCGGTGAGATCGCCGTCACGCTGGACAGCGAAGATGAGATCGCGGCACTGGAAGCCGAGGTCGAGCAGGTCGAATCCACCACTGGACGCCTGGCGCTGTCACAGCTGATTCTGGTGCTGCGGCTGTTGCAGCCGCTGGAAAGCGCCGGCACCCAGCTGATCAAGGCCAGCCGCGCCAGCTGACCTGTCCTGACTGACCGGTACTGAAAAACAAGTGCTGTAAGACAAGTACTGTCTGAGCGACTGGCGCGGCGGGCCGAGTGATCGAGTGTCCGGGCGGAATAGGTGAGGGCGCAAGATGAGCAGCGGGCGGCGCACTCAGACGGCGCCGTATTGCCCGGCCGCCTCGCCCAGCCAGCGGCGAATCAAGGGCTCCGCGGCCTGCGGGGCCTCGCTGAGGATGGCATCGGCCAGCGTGGTGGTCGGGGCGATCAGGTCACTGTCACGCTCGAGATCGGCGATCTTCATCCCCGCCAGCCCCGTCTGACGCGTGCCCAGCACTTCGCCGGGTCCGCGCAGTTCCAGGTCCTTCTCGGCGATCCTGAAGCCATCGGTGGTCTCGCGCATCACCGCCAGGCGCTGCTTGGAGTGCTGCGAAAGCGGCGGATGATAGAGCAGCACACAGAAGCTCTCGGTGCTGCCACGCCCGACGCGGCCGCGCAGCTGGTGCAGCTGCGACAGGCCGAGACGCTCGGGATTGTCGATCACCATCAGGCTGGCATTCGGCACATCGACCCCGACCTCGATCACCGTGGTCGCCACCAGCAGGTCATGCTCGCCGTCCTTGAACGCCGCCATCACCTCGGCCTTCTCGGCCGCCTTCATGCGGCCATGGACCAGACCGATGGACAGCTCCGGCAGCGCCTCGGTCAGCTCGTCACGCGTCACCTCGGCGGCCTGGCAGGTCATCACCTCGGATTCCTCGATCAGCGTACACACCCAATAGGCCTGACGACCCTCGGAGCAGGCGGCGCGGATGCGCTCGACCACCTCGGGGCGGCGCGGGTCGGCCACCGCGACGGTCTGCACCGGGGTGCGTCCCGGCGGCAGCTCGTCGATCACCGACAGGTCGAGGTCGGCGTAGGCGCTCATCGCCAGGGTGCGCGGAATCGGCGTCGCGGTCATGATCAGCTGGTGCGGTGTCAGGCCACCGGCTTCCCCCTTCGCCCGCAATGCGAGGCGCTGATGCACGCCGAAACGGTGCTGCTCATCGACGATCGCCAGCCCCAGGCGCTGGAAGGTCACATCGGCCTGAAACAGCGCATGCGTGCCGACCACCATGCGTGCCCGGCCATCGGCGATGGCGGCCTTGGCATCCAGCCGCGCCTTGCCCTTGAGCTTGCCGGCCAGCCACGCCACCTCGATGCCCAATGGCTCCAGCCATTCGCGGAAGTTGCGATAGTGCTGCTCGGCGAGAATCTCGGTGGGCGCCATCAAGGCCGCCTGACAGCCGCCGCCGATCGCGATCAGCGCCGCCAGCGCGGCGACCACCGTCTTGCCCGAGCCCACATCGCCCTGCACCAGACGCAACATCGGTACTTCGCGCGCCAGGTCGCGGCGCACATCTTCCAGCACGCGATGCTGGGCGCCGGTCAGCGAGAAGGGCAGCTGGGCGAGAAAGCGCGTGCTGAGGCCGCCACTGGCGCTCAGCGAGGGCGCGCCATCCTGCTGGATACGCGCGCGCACCTGACGCAGGCTCAACTGGTGGGCGAGCAATTCTTCCTGGGCGAGGCGGCGCTGACTCGGGTGCACGCCGTCGCTCATCTGATCGACGGGCGCATCCGGCGGTGGCTCGTGCAGAAAGCGCAGGCACTCGATCACGCCGGGCAGGCGAAAGCGCGTGCGCAGCGCCTCGGGAATCAGGTCCGGCAGCTCATGGGGCGTTTCCTCGAGCTGCTTGAGCGCCTGGGCGATCAGAGCGCGCAGGCGTGCCTGATTGAGGCCTTCGGTGGCCGGATAGATGGGCGTGAGGTGGTCTTCCACCGGCGCGGCACCCTGGCCGAGCAGGCGGTATTCCGGATGGTAGATCTCGAGACCGGTGGCCCCGGCGCGTGCCTCGCCGAAGCAGCGCACGCTATGGCCTCGCTGGAATTGCTGCTGCTGAGCGGGGGAGAAGTGGAAGAAGCGCAGGCTGAGGATGCCGCTGCCATCGCGCAGGCGCACCAGCAGGCTGCGGCGACGGCCCTTGACGATGTCGCAGGCCGTCACCTCGCCTTCGACCACCGCCTCCATGCCGCTCTTGAGCGTGCCGATGGGCGTGACGCGGGTCCGGTCCTGATAGCGCAGCGGCAGATGGAACAGCAGGTCTGCGACGCGCTCCAGCCCGAGGCGCGACAGTTTCTCGCTCAGCGCGGGACCGACGCCGCTCAGGCTGTCCAGCGGTTGGGCCAGCGCGCCGGTGGCGAAGACACCGGCGCTGGCGGGCCCGGCAGATGAGGCTTCCGTGCCCGCCCTGCTCATGCCGGTTCGTGGCTCTGGGAAGCGGAGCCCTGCATGCCGTTCTCATTGCTCTGGCGCGCACGATTGGAGCACTCGGCGATCGCCATGCTGATCACGTCGATGGCCTTGGGGCGCGGGAAGCTGGCACGCCATGCCAGCGCCACGCTGCGGCTGGGCGCCGGGTCCTTGAAGGGACGCGTCTCGAGCACGCCGCTCTCGTAATGACCGGTACCGGTCGCCGAGTAGGGCAGCACGGTGATACCGAGGCCGGAGGCGACCATGTGGCGGATGGTTTCCAGCGAGCCGCCTTCGGCGATCAGCGTATTCTCGGGGTTGTTGATCTGATTGCCGATGGCCGGGCAGGCCTCGAGAATCTGATCACGGAAGCAGTGGCCCTCGCCGAGCATCAAAAGACGCTCGTTGATCAACTGTTCCTTGGCGATGCTGTCCTGCTCGAGCAGGGGGTGGCCGGCCGGTAGCAGGACTTCGAAGGGCTCTTCGTAGAGGATCTTGGTCAGCACGTCGGTCTCGGTGAACGGCAGCGCGACGATGATCACGTCCAGCTCGCCATTGCGCAGCTTGCGACGCAGGTCGCCGGTCATGCCTTCCTCGATGTAGAGCGGCATCTTCGGCGCACGCCGCGTCAGTTCCGGCACCAGGTGCGGGAAAAGATAGGGTCCAATGGTATAGATGGCGCCGATGCGCAATGGGCTGGAGAGCTGATCCTTACCGGAATTGGCCAGTTCCTTGATCACGCTGGACTGCTCCAGCACGCGCTGAGCCTGCTGAACGATCTTCTCGCCGAGCGGTGTGACCTGTACGGTGGACTTGGAACGCTCGAACAGTGCGACTCCCAGCTCTTCCTCAAGCTTCTTGACGGCCACCGACAAGGTGGGCTGCGAGACGAAGCAGCGCTCTGCGGCGCGTCCGAAATGACGCTCCTGGGCCAAGGTTACGATGTAGCGGAGTTCTGTTAGAGTCATGATTCCTGCCCGGAACTGGCATCCTGGGATGCGGTGGGTACCGATTCGTTTTACCAAGGAGCACGGCAAAGGTGAAGAAGACGAGTCTCATCCTCGGTTGTGGCGACGTTGGCAGCGCGCTGGCGCGTGAACTGCTCAAGGCCGGTCAGCACGTCATTGGTGTCAGGCGCGATGTGTCCAAGCTTGCGGATCTCGGTATCGAGACGCTGGCGTTGGACATCACTGCCGAAGGTGCACTGGCCAGCTTGCCAGATGCCGACACGGTGGTACATGTGCTGAGCGCCGACCGTTTCGACGAAGAGGCCTATCGCGCCGCCTACGTCGATGGCATTCGGGCGCTGGTGACGGAGCTCGAGTCGCGCGCCAAGCCGCCGACCCGCGTGCTGTTCGTGTCCTCGACCTCCGTCTACGCCCAGAAGGATGGCGAGGAAGTCGACGAGCAGTCGCCCACCGATGCCACCAGCTTCTCGGGCCAGTTGATGCGCGAAGGCGAGCAGGCACTGCTCGATTCCTCGCTCAACGGCACCGTGGTGCGCTTCTCCGGCATCTACGGGCCGGGCCGCGACATGCTGATCCGCCAGGCGCGTGATGGTCGCATCGCCGCCAGCAACCCGCCACTCTACTCCAACCGCATCCACCGTGACGACTGCGCGGGCGTGCTGGCACACCTGATCGCGCTGAGCCTCGAGGGCAAGCCGGTCGAGCCGATCTATCTGGCCACCGACTGTGACGGCGCACCGCTGCACGAAGTGATGGCCTGGTTGGCGCGTCAGCTCAAGGTCGAGTCCACCGAGGTGATCCAGTCACCGCTGCGGCGGCGTTCCAGCAAGCGCTGCGGCAATGCCCTGTTGCTCGAGAGCGGCTACACCTTCCGTTACCCGACTTTCCGCGAAGGCTATGCCGAGGTGCTCAAGGAGCACGGCGTGACGGTGCCGAAGAGCGAATTGTCGGGCCGCTGATCACTGCCGCTTTCACTTATCCACATGCGGTTGCGTACTGAGTCGCCTGACCGGGTGTGGATAAGTTGCTCGCCGAGACTGGCTGACGAGCGGCGCAGTTCTCGAGTGAGGCAGTGCCCAGATGAAGCGCCAACTGACAGTGCCCGCCCCGGAATCCCGGGGCGGGCACTGTCGTCTCTGCGTCAGCCACTCCTCGCGGGTGACCTGCCATCGTCAGTGAGCGGGTGCTCAGTCACCGATGACCATCACGCCTTCGGCTTCGAAGGCCACGCCCTTGGGCAGCGCCTTGACGCCAACCGCAGCACGCGCCGGGAAGGGCGCGGTGAAGAACTCTTCCATCACCGCGTTGACGCGCGCGAAGTCGTCCAGATCGGTCAGGTAGAGGTTGAGCTTGACGATGTCGCCCAGGCTGCCGGCGGCTTCTTCGCACACGGCATTCAGGTTGGTGAAGACCTGACGCGCCTGCGCCTCGATACCGCCTTCGACGACTTCCATCGTCTGCGGGTCCAGCGGAATCTGGCCGGACAGATAGACGGTGTTGCCCGCCTTGATCGCCTGGGAATACGGACCGATGGCAGCAGGGGCCTTGTCGGTGTTGATGATCGCGCGATTGCTCATGACATGCTCCTTGTGACTGCGCTCAAGCCTTGCCGGTTGCGAGTGTTGTGCGGTGGCGGCCTTCAGCAGCGGGTTACGATTGTGGTTATAGGGTCTCGCCGTCCACGGCGAGTTCGGTCGCGGTCAAGGTCCTGCACTGCAGTCGGCCTTGGCCGCGACACGGGTGTTCAGAAGAACGTGTCCGATGGCTACTCTGCGGCAGCCTTGAAAACAAAAACCGCGCCGCCCGCCAGTGGCGGACGACGCGGCCATTACGGTAGATCAGCTGAGGACGCGGGTGATTCGCTCCACGTGCAACAGGTTGCGCATGCGCTTGATGATGCGCGCCAGATGGATGCGATCACGCACGGCCAGTGTCAGATTGACGATGGCCAGATGGGCGTCGCGCTCCTCGATGCCGATGCGCTCGATATTGGCTTCGGCATCGGTGACCAGCTCGGCCAGCTCGGCGATCAGACCGCGCTGGGTCTGTGCCTCGATACGCAGCGCCACCGTGAAGTCGCCTTCGACCTGATCGGCCCAGGTCAGCGGGAAGACGCGTTCCGGATCGCTGGCCAGTTCGGTGATGTTGCTGCATTCCTGACGATGGACCACCAGTCCCTTGCCGGCCGACAGATGACCCATTATCGGCTCGCCGGGCAGCGGGTGACAGCAGCGCGCGTAGCTGGTGACCATGCTGTTGCCGCCGCTGACCTGCATCGGGCTGTTGCCGCTGTTCTCCGCCTGGACATTGCCGTCCTTGGCCGAGAACTTGGGCTGCTGCGCCGTGGTGCTGGTCGTGTCGCTCAGAAGGCTCTGGGCCACGCTGTAGGCGGCGCGGGTGCCGAGCCCGATGGACTCGAGCAGGTCATCACGCCCGCCTTCCAGCTCCAGCTCCGCGGCCAGCGTATCGAGACGCCTGGGCGGCAGTTGCTCGAGGGAAGAGTCCAGCCCGGAGAGCGCCTTGTTGAGCAGACGCTGACCCAGGGTCACGGATTCGCTGCGCTGCTGATGCTTGAGGTAATGGCGCACGGCAGAGCGCGCCTTGGCCGTGGTGACGAAGTTGAGCCACGCCAGATTGGGCTTGGCGCCCGGCGCGGTGATGACTTCGACGGTCTGGCCACTCTCCAGCGGCGAGGATAGCGGCGCCAGATGACGATCGATGCGGCAGGCGATACAGCTGTTGCCGACATCGGTGTGTACCGCATAGGCAAAATCGACCGCCGTCGCGCCGCGCGGCAATTCCATGATGTCGCCCTTGGGGGTGAACACGTAGGTATCGTCGGGGAAGAGGTCGTTCTTGACGTGCTCGATGAACTCGAGCGAGTTGCCGGCATGGCGCTGCATCTCGAGCAGACCCCGCACCCATTCGCGGGCACGCGCATGGCTGCCGGCGCCGATGGGGCGGTCGGTCTGGCCGGCCTTGTACAGCCAGTGCGCCGCGATGCCGTTGTTGGCCATCGCTTCCATCTCGCGGGTACGGATCTGTACCTCGATGGGCATGCCGTTCATGCCGAACAGCGTGGTGTGCAGGCTCTGGTAGCCGTTGGCCTTGGGGATCGCGATGTAATCCTTGAAGCGACCCGGCACCGGCTTGTAGAGATTGTGCACCACGCCGAGGATGCGATAGCAGCTGTCCACGTCATCGGTGATGATGCGGAAGCCGAACACGTCCATCAATTCATTGAAGGGCTTCTGCTGGTCACGCATCTTGCGATAGATGGACAGCAGATGCTTCTGACGACCGATCACCGAGCCGGGCAGCTGATCGCGCTCCAGCGCGTTCTGCAGACTGGCCTGGATCTCGCGCATCAGGGTACGACGATTGCCACGCGCGGCGGTGACGGCACGCTTGATGCGTTCGGAACGCATCGGGTGCAGCGCCTGGAAGGAAAGGTCTTCCAGCTCGACGCGAATGGTGTTGATACCGAGACGGTTGGCGACGCGGGCGTAGATCTCGAGCGTCTCACGGGCGATGCGACGCTTCTTCTCGGGGCGCAGGGCGCCGAGGGTACGCATGTTGTGGAGACGGTCGGCCAGCTTGACGATGATGACGCGGATGTCCTGGGACATCGCCAGCACCATCTTCTGGAAGTTCTCGGCCTGGGCGACGGCCTTGTCCTCGAAGGTGATCTGGGTCAGCTTCGAGACGCCATCCACCAGCAGGGCGACGGGTTCGCCGAACTGGCCTGCCAGTGCCTCGAAGGTCACGCTGGTGTCTTCGATGACATCGTGCAGCATGGCGGCCATCAGGCTCTGATGGTCCATGTGCATATTGGCGAGAATGTTCGCCACCGCCAGCGGGTGGGTCACATAGGGCTCACCGGAACGCCGGCGCTGGCCATCGTGGGCCTGCTCGGCGTAATAGAAGGCGCGCCTAACCTGACGGATCTCTTCCTCGGGAAGATAACCGCCCAGGCGGTCTGCCAGGTCATCGATCGTGAACATTCAGCGGCCTTGGCTCAGAGTGATTCCGGGCCCGCACCCCGTGCTCCGGCCGCGAGGGCGGGAGTGGCAGAGGTGCGGAAGCACACATGCAGTCGGCAGGTTGAGCGTGGGCTCAGTCTTCGATCTGCGGCATTACCGGCTTGCGCTGGATCGGAGCTTCGACCGGCTCGTTCAGGATGTCACGACCGACCAGACCGGCCGCCACTTCGCGCAGGGCGAGGACGGTGGGCTTGTCATTTTCCCACGGCAGTTGGGCGTTGCGGCTGCCGCGTGACAGCTGACGGGCACGACGAGTGGAGATCATCACCAGCTGGAAGCGGTTGTCGACGTTCTCGAGGCAATCTTCTACGGTTACGCGAGCCATGGCGGTGCACCTATCAATAGCGGGATATTCGGGGTTCGCTGTCGGCGTGTAATCAGCGCAGAGTGCCGCGACCGCTAGGGGTCACTTACCCTGATCATCTGACAGTATCTCGCACACGACGCAAGCACAATGCCGCTGAGCCGGCCCGCCAGGGGCGAGACGGCTCAGCGGCCAATGATTCTGAAAGGGAATCGAGTCTACTCGACGCCGTTGTTGCATGACAAGTCAGGCGCGATCAACTCCTTCGCCTGGCGCGTCTGTCGGCGGCGTACGCGACCACAGCGCGCATGATCAGGACGAAAGCCGGCAAGTCCTGCCCGACTGTCAGGCTGTCCGAGCGGCTCTCTGCACTGCTGACCGAACGGCTGACTAAACGTCTGAGCGAGCAGCGGGATTCCCGCCGCCGTCATCAGTCGGCCAGCAGGGAATCGAGCAGTGCCGCGTGGCGATGCTGCACGCGCGGCAGACGCGCACGCTGGGCATTGACGAGTCCACACAGCTCGTCGAGGGCCTGCTCGAAGTCATCATTGATGACGATCAGGTCGTATTCGTCGTAGTGGGACATCTCGCTGACCGCATCGCGCATGCGACGCGCGATCACGTCCTCGCCATCGGTACCGCGACCGGACAGACGCTCGAGCAGCGCTTCACGCGACGGCGGCAGGATGAAGATGGAGACGGCTTCCGGCACCTGGGCGCGCACTTGCTGGGCGCCTTGCCAATCAATCTCGAGGATGACGTCCTCGCCCTTGCTCAGGCGAGCTTCGACCGCCGGACGCGAGGTGCCATAGAAGTTGTCGAAGACCTGGGCGTGCTCGAAGAAGTCGCCCTGCTCGATCATGGTCTTGAAGTGATCGACATCCACGAAGTGGTAGTTGACGGCATCCTGCTCGCCCGGGCGCTGGCCGCGGGTGGTGTGCGAGACGGACACGCCGATACCGTCCATGCGCTCCAGCAGTGCCTTGACCAGGGTGGTCTTGCCGGCGCCGGACGGCGCGGAAATGATGTAGAGCGTGCCACGTGCGTTGCTGGCCGCCGAGGAAGATGCTGAAGAAGTCGAAGACATGGAAGTGATCCGCTTGCTGTCGCTGAATCGCGGCATTATCGCATAATCCACCCCGCTTCCGCTGCACGCGCGCATGACAGTCCCGTGATGCAATGTTGCAGCTCGGGCATCACAGTTGTCGTCGCGAAGTGGCTGGGTTGGCGTGGCGTTATCTGCAACAATGGTCGTATATTTCAGTTATCACTCAAGCGTCGGCCAGTTCTCGCGTCAGCCAGTTCTCGCGCCGGCCTGGGGTCTTGAAGGGACACAGGGTTTGCCGCCGCCTCGCCACGCTGGCCTGAGCTTGCGCACTCCCGTGATTCCCATCGCGCCTTGCCAGACGAGGTTCGTGAACTTTGCTTCGCAAGCCGCGTACGTAAATCGCGTGCATACATCGATAGAGCAGCGGCAGACGTGCCGCAGGCCTCCGCCAGAGAGGCCGCGCACGAGCGCATTACCCGTTACCTGTCCCGCGCGCCATTCATTCCCGCCTTCCGGCTGATGATGAATGGCGCGCGGTCTTTTGCCCTGCGTAGCGCCAGCCATGCGCGGGCAATGTCAGCCGTGGTCTGCCCCTGACAGTGGCGCCACGGCTGAGTACGGCCACGGGTGATACCCCCTTTTCAAGTTTCAGGAGACCCGGACATGTCTGCCTCCCCCGTTGCGCGCCATCCGCGCATCGCCGAACTGGCGCTGGCGCTCGGTGCCTTTGCCATTGGCACTACCGAATTCGTGATCATGGGCCTGATGCCCAACATCGCGGCGGACTTCAATGTGTCCTCGCAGCAGGTCGGCTACGCCATCAGTGCCTATGCGATGGGCGTGGTGGTCGGTGCGCCCCTGATATCGGCGCTGGGCGCGCGCCTGCCGCGGCGTGGCCTGCTGATCGGCCTGATGCTGCTGTTCGCGGTCAGCAACGTGGCCAGCCTGCTGGCACCGTCGCTGACCAGCTTTGCCGCGCTGCGCTTCATCGCCGGCCTGCCGCATGGTGTCTATCTGGGCGTCGCGGCCCTGGTGGCGGCGGATGCTGCCCCCGCCGGCGAGCGCGGGCGGGCCGTCGGTCGCGTGATGATGGGCCTGACGGTGGCGATTCTGATCGGGGCGCCAGCGGCGACCTGGTTCGGCAGCCTGTTCGGTTGGCATTCCGCCTTCCTCGTCGTCGGCCTGCTGGCGCTGGCCACGGCGGTGCTGGTGCGTGGCTTCGTGCCCTATCAGGCCGGCAATCAGGACGCGACCCCGCTCACCGAGCTGGCTGCGCTGATCAAGCCGCGGGTACTCTATACCCTCGGCATCGCCTGTATTGGTTTCGGTGGCATGTTCAGTGTCTACAGCTATGCGGTGGAGACGCTCAACGTCCAGGCCGGGCTGTCCCAGAACCTGGTGCCGATGGTGCTGGCCGTCTTCGGGGTAGGCACCATAATCGGCAACCTGATCGGTAGCCGTGCCGCGGACATCGACCTGATGCGCACCATCCCTGCCGTGCTGATCTGGAGCGCGCTGGTGCAGGGCGGCTTCTACTTCGCCGCCGATGGTGTCTGGAGCGGCATCCTGTTCGTCGGGCTGGTCGGTACCGGTATCGGGCTGGCACCGGCGCTGCAGATGCGCCTGATGGATGTGGCGGAAGACGCCCAGACCATGGCGGCGACGCTCAATCATGCGGCCTTCAACATCGCCAATGCGCTGGGCGCCTGGTGTGGCGGCATGGCCTTCGCCTATGGCCCGTCGCATTCCTCTATCGGCCTGGTCGGGGTGGCGATGGCCATCGCGGGCTTGATCGTCTTCCTGCTCGGTCAGCGTCATGAGCGCCGCGAGCTGCAGACGGCTTCTGCCTGATGTGAGCCTGAAGCGAGGCAAGAAAGCCCCGTGAGCACAAGCCGCAATGAAAGAACGCCGCCCTTCGGGGCGGCGTCTTGCGTTTCAGTGGCGGAAAGTCTGTGGAGCGGCGCCGGCACGTCAGCAACGGGGCAGCGTCAGCGCTGCTGACGTGCGCGCGTCGGCGACATGCCGAAGTAATCGCGGAAGCAGTGGCTGAAGTGGGTGGTGCTGACGAAGCCACAGGCCACGGTGACCTCGGTGATGCTGGCGTTGCCCTGTGTCAGCAGCTGGCGTGCCCGGGTCAGGCGCAGCTCCAGATAGTAGCGCGAGGGCGTGGTATCCAGATGGCGGGTGAACAGGCGCTCGATCTGGCGGCGTGACAGCGTCACGCAGTGCGAGATCTCGCTCATGCTCAAAGGCTCCTCGAGGTTGTTGCTCATCAGCTCGAGGATGGTGCGCAGTGCCTCCGGGTGCTGGCTGTCCGGCGCGGGCAGCGTCTGGTCCGGGTGCCAGGGGCTGGGCGTCGCGGGGCGCTCGCAGGCGAGGATTTCCTCGACACTGCGCGCCAGGTCATCGCCGTGACGCTGGCGCATGGCTTCCAGCATCATGTTCAGCGCGCTGCCGGCATTGGTGCAGCTGAAGCGCGCCGCTTCCACCACCAGCGGGGCACGCGACAGCTCCAGCTGGGGGAATGACTCGCTGAACAGCGCTGCATTCTCGGGATGGATGGTGCAGCGATGGCCCGCCATCACGCCGGCGGCCGCCAGAAAGTAGCTGCCATTCCACAGGCTGCCGAGGCGACAGCCCTGGTGGTCGGCTCGCCGCAAGACCTCGCTCAGCAAGGGAATCTCGTCCAGCTGCACCCGGTAGCCGCCACACACGATGATCATGTCGATCTGCGCCTGCCCCAGCGACTCGAGCCCGGCGCTGGCCATGATGTCGATGCCCAGATCACTGCGTACGCTGCCCGCCGTCACCCCGAAGGTGTGAATGCGATAGAAGGGGATATCGCGGAGCAGATTGGCCGTGACCAGCACATCGAGGGCGCTGGTGAAGGCGGGCATCGAGAAGTGCTCCAGTAAAATGAAGGCGACATTGAGCGGTGCGCTCTGGGCACAGGTCACGTCCTTGAGCAGATGCTGGTTGCGACGCTTCATCGCGGGGGTGAAGTCGCGGCGACGGGGCGAGGTCATGGCTTGCGTTCGTTGCAGGGGCCGCGAGCGGCAGTGGATCGAAGGCTACCGGCAGGGCGGTCACCGTGTGACTCCATCCTCGCAGCTGCGCGCTCCCGCGGCGAGCCTCTCGCTGGCGGTTACGGGGTGGCAGGCATGTAATGAGGCTGTTGGCTTGATGATACGTCGCGTTACATGGGTGTAAAAACAATCACTTGTGTCATATTCGGCGCTTTCTCGCCTGTTAGACTGCCCCGTCACTCAGATCATGCCCCGAGGCTGACTAATGACGGATACCACCCGGACTGCCTTGTCCGGCTCCGCAACCCAAGCAGCTCCCCTTTCCGATCACGCCGCATCTCTTGCTGATCACACCACATCCTCTCCCGATCAAGCCGCAGCACTTCCTGATTCCGAGCCCACAGCGCTCAACAGCTCTCGCAGTCTGGACTGGCCGGTCTTCCTCCTCAGTGGAGGCGTGATGGCGCTGTTCGTCGCCGCCGCGCTTATCGACCTGGACGGCGTGTCGGCCCTGATCAATCACGCCTTCGACTTCTCGACCACCTACTTCGGTGCCTATTGGCAGGGCTTGATGATCGTGACCTTCCTCGTCGCCGTCGGCATGACCTTCGGGCGCACAGGGCGCGTGGTCTTGGGCGGATTGTCGACGCCTGACATCTCCACGCCGCGCTGGATGGCGACCATTCTGTGCACCCTGCTGGCCGGTGGTGGCGTGTTCTGGGCCGCCGCAGAGCCCATCGCGCACTTCGCCTCGCCGCCGCCCGTCTTCGGGCCGGAGGCACCGGTCGGCAATCTCGATGCGGCCTACAATGCGCTGGCGCAGAGCTTCATGCACTGGGGCTTTCTCGGCTGGGCGGTGCTGGGCAGCCTGACGGGTGTCGTCTTCATGCACCTGCACTATGAGAAGGGCTTGCCGCTCAAGCCGCGCACCTTGCTCTATCCGTTGCTCGGAGAAAGCGTGATGCGTGGGCCGATCGGCGCGCTGGTCGATGCCTGCTGCGTACTGGCCGTCATCGCGGGCACCGTGGGGCCGGTCGGGTTCCTCGGTATCCAGGTCAGTTACGGGCTCAATGCGCTGTTCGGCATTCCCGATACCTACGCGACGCAATTGGTGCTGCTGGCCATCCTGACCCTCGTCTACACCCTGTCCGCCGTCAGTGGCGTGATGCGCGGCATCCAGTTCCTGAGCAGTGCCAACGTGCTGATCGGCGGCGCGATGCTGTTCTTCATCGTGCTCTTCGGGCCGACCGAATTCCTGCTCAAGGCCTTCCCGCTGGGCATGGTCGACTACCTGGACAATATCGTGCCGATGGCGGTCTTCCGCGGCGACAGCGGCTGGCTGGATAGCTGGACGCTGTTCTTCTGGGGCTGGTTCATCGGCTTCGGCCCGCTGATGGCGATGCTGGTCGCGCGTATCTCGCGGGGGCGCACCCTGCGTCAGATGGTGCTGTTGATCACCATCCTGTCGCCGCTCGCGACCTGTGTCTGGTTCACCATTCTCGGCGGCAGCGGCCTGGCCTTCGAGCTGGAAAACCCCGGCAGCGTCTCCGGCCCGTTCAGCGGCTTCAATCTGTCGGCGGCCTTGATCGCCATCACTCAGCAGCTGCCGTTCGGCTTCATCATGTCGGTGCTGTTCCTGATTCTGTCGGCGCTGTTCGTGGCCACGACCGGGGATTCGATGACCTACGCCATCTCGATGGTGATGAGCGGTCACGACAACCCGCCACGCAGCGTGCGTGTGTTCTGGAGCCTCATCATGGGGGTCGTGGCGGCGATCCTGATCTCGATGGGCAATGGCGGCATCAATGCGCTGCAATCCTTCATCGTGGTGACCGCGGTGCCTGTCTCGCTGGTGCTGTTGCCCAGTCTGTGGAATGCCCCACGTATCGCGCGGCAGATGGCGCGTGAGCAAGGGTTGTAACTGGCTGATGTGAAAAAGGCCGCCCACTCGGGCGGCCTTTGCATGTCGTCATGCACGGATCAGCCTGGCATGGCCGCAAGATGGCAGCCGAGGGAGGTCATGAGTTGTTATCACCGATGCCCGGATGTAAAACGGCTGTAGGCTTGGTGATACGTCGCGTTACATAGGTGTAAAAACAACGGCTTGTGTCATAGTTCAGCGTTTTACGGCTGATACACTGCACCGTCACTCAGATCATGCCCAGAGGCTGACTAATGACGGATTCTTCCCGGACTGTTTCGTCCGGCTCCGCCACACCGGTAAATCCCCCCGCTGAACCCGCCCACACCCCGCAAGGTATCGACTGGCCCGTCTTCATCATCAGTGGTGGCGTATTGGCAGTGTTTGCCATCGCCGCACTGGTGGATCTCGACGCTGTCTCCGCGCTCATCCAGAGTGCCTTCGGTGTCTCGACCCAATACTTCGGTGCCTACTGGCAAGCGTTGATGCTGGCGACCTTCGTCATCGCCATCGTGCTGACCATCGGCCGTACCGGACGGGTGCGCATGGGCGGGCTGGCGGCGCCGGATATCTCGACGCTGCGCTGGATGGCCATCATCCTGTGCACGTTGCTGGCGGGTGGTGGTGTCTTCTGGGCAGCGGCAGAGCCGATCGCTCACTTCACCTCGCCGCCGCCGGTGTTCGGCGCGGACGCCCCGACAGGCAACGCCGATGCCGCCTACAACGCGCTGGCGCAGAGCTTCATGCACTGGGGCTTTCTGGCCTGGGCGATGCTCGGCAGCCTGACCGGCATCATCTTCATGTACCTGCACTACGAGAAGGGCCTGCCGCTCAAGCCGCGCACGCTGCTCTATCCGCTGTTCGGCGACCGCGTCATGCGTGGCCCCATCGGTGCGCTGGTCGATGCCTGCTGCGTGCTGGCAGTGGTGGCCGGTACCGTCGGCCCCATCGGCTTTCTCGGTCTGCAGGTCAGCTATGGCCTCAATGCGCTGTTCGGCATTCCCGACACCTACGCAACCCAGCTCACGCTGCTGCTCGTGCTGACCGTCATCTACACCCTGTCCGCTGTCAGCGGCGTGACCCGTGGCATCCAGTTCCTGAGCAGCACCAACGTCCTGCTCGGCGGCGCGCTGCTGCTGTTCATCCTGATCATGGGCCCGACCGGCTTCCTGCTCGAAGCCTTCCCGCAGGGCCTGGTGCGCTACGTCGGTGACTTCGTCGCCATGTCTTCCTTCCGGGGTGACGATGGCTGGCTGAATGGCTGGACGCTGTTCTTCTGGGGCTGGTTCATCGGCTATGGCCCGCTGATGGCGATGTTCGTCGCGCGTATCTCGCGTGGCCGCACCCTGCGTCAGATGGTGCTGTTGATCGCGGTCATCTCGCCACTGGTCACCTGCCTGTGGTTCACCATCATCGGTGGCAGCGGTCTGGCCTTCGAGCTGAGCAACCCGGGCAGCGTCTCCGGCCCGTTCACCGGCTTCAATCTGCCGGCAGCGCTGATCGCCATCACCCAGCAACTGCCGTTCGGCTTCACCATCTCGGTGCTGTTCCTGGTGCTCACCACGCTGTTCGTCGCCACCACCGGTGACTCGATGACCTACGCGGTCTCGATGGTGATGAGCGGCCACGACAATCCGCCGCGCGGCGTGCGCGTGTTCTGGAGCCTGATGATGGGCGTGGTCGCGGCGCTGCTGATCTCGATGGGCGATGGCGGCATCAACGCGCTGCAATCCTTCATCGTCGTCACCGCCGTGCCGGTGTCGCTGATTCTGCTGCCCAGCCTGTGGAACGCTCCGCTGATTGCCCGCCGCATGGCGCGCGAGCAGGGCGTCTGATCGACTCACACGCTTGCAAGCAACGAGCGTCTCGCACCATCAAAAACGCCGCCCCGAGGGGCGGCGTTTTCGTGTCTGGCGATCAGTCGTCAGTCATCAGACGCTGACGTTCAGCGTCACATCGATGTTGCCACGCGTCGCGTTGGAGTACGGGCACACCTGATGCGCCTTCTCGACCAGCGCATCCGCTTCGGCCTTGTCCATGCCCGGCAGGCTGATATCCAGCGCCACCTCGATACCGAAACCGGCCGGAATCTGGCCGATGCCCACCTTGCCGGTGATCTCCAGGCCTTCTGGCAGCGTCACGCCGTCAGTGCTGGCCACGTGCTTCATGGCACCGATGAAGCAGGCAGAGTAACCCGCCGCGAACAGCTGCTCCGGGTTGGTACCTTCACCGCCACCACCGCCCAACTCCTTCGGCGTGCTCAGGGTGACATCCAGCGCCCCATCGGAAGAACGCGACTTGCCCTCACGACCCCCAGTGGTAGTGGCTTCTGCACGGTACAGCACTTGTTCGATAGACATGCCTGGCTCCTTGAGCGGAAAAGCCCTCAGTCGAGGGGTGGAAACAAGATGGCGCCTGTCGGGCAGAGTTTCAATTGCTGAGGGACGGGTGCCAGATATTCACAGCAGGTGCGCGCGATAGCTTTGCGGATTGAGCGTCAATTGCGGGTAGAGGTCGCCCCTCAAGCAGTACATGTTGGGCTGGGTTAAGAAGCTAAAGATGCGGAAAAGATGGTAGTGCTCAGGATTGGCTTGCGAGCACTTGAGTTCATTTGGCGTGATGAAAAAAGCGCACTCTTTGGCAAATGCCGTCGTCTTCACCTCGATCCAACGCTCTCGTCCATTCGCATCAAAGGACAGGACGTCATAGCCCAAGCCATCGCCCTGGGTTTCCGCCACATGCTCGACCTTCTCGGCCAGCGATGTGTGGCCTTCTTTTCTGAGGCGCATCTTCTCAAAGGCCACCACAAAGCGTTCGCCGGCACTCCCCAGTGCATGGTTGCGGGCTTCTCGCGCCAGGTAGTCGCGCTTAACCGGCGTGGGCGTCGCGTAACCCTGCTTGGCTTCTTGCACGCTGGTCTGAGGTGCCTTGGATTGCGGTGGCGTGACAATGATGGAGGTATCTTTGGGGGCCGGCGCATCAATGACCGGCCGGTCTGCTGCATTGCGTGCTGCCTGATCGAATAGCTCAGTACGCAGTAGGTGGCGCTCAACAACATCGACCAGCATGCCCTGATAGTTACTCATCGGCTTGTAGCCGTTGATATAGGGGCAGTCGGCATCGCGCAGCACGGCACTGATATTTTGGTGCTTAAATTCGATAGAAGCCTTTGAGCGATTATTTAATTTCTCGGTAAGCTCACGATTGTGGTCCGTTTTCACGTAATGCTGGCCGCAAAGTTCTGCAACCAGCATCTTCTTGTACGTTTCGACAATCGCTGCGACTTCTTCACCACTCCATGGTTCGGGTCTGCTCATCCGGCTAACTCCTTTGGCGGGATATCACTCGATATTCTGAATCTGCTCGCGCATCTGTTCGATCAGCACCTTGAGCTCGACGGCGCAGCGGGTGGTGTCGGCGACGACGGACTTGGAGGAGAGGGTGTTGGCTTCGCGGTTGAGTTCCTGCATCAGGAAGTCGAGGCGGCGGCCGATGGGGCCCTTTTGGGTGAGCTGGCGACGGACTTCGCCGACGTGGGTGTCGAGGCGGTCGAGCTCTTCGTCGACGTCGGCCTTCTGGGCCATCAGGGTCAGTTCGGCTTCCAGGCGTTGCGGGTCGAGGGTGGCGCGGACTTCTTCGAGACGAGCGAGCAGGTTCTCGCGCTGACGGGCGAGGATGTCCGGCATCAGGCGGCGGACTTCGGCGACGTGGGTGTTGACGCCATCGAGACGTGCGCTGATCAGCTCGGCGAGGCGTTCGCCTTCGCGGGCGCGGCCTTCGATGTGCTCGTCCAGCGCGCGCTTGAACAGGCTGAGGGCATCGGCCTTGATGCGCTCTTGATCGGCGCCTTCGCGTACCAGCACGCCGGGGTAGTCGAGCAGGGCGAGGCGTGAGGGCTGCGGGGCGTCCGGGCAGTGCTGGCCGACTTCGGCGAGCACGCGGCTGAGTTCACCCAGGCGTCTGGCATCGACGGCGAGGCTGTCGGCACCGGCTTCGGCGTCAAAGCGCAGCGAGAGTTCGACCTTGCCGCGGTTGAGGCGCTTGCGCAGGCCTTCGCGGAAGGCGCTTTCGAGTTCGCGCAGGCTGTCGGGCAGGCGGAAGTGCGGTTCGAGATAGCGCTGGTTCACCGAGCGCAGCTCCAGCGTCAGGGTGCCGTAGTCGGCTTCATGGGTCTGGCGGCTGAAGGCGGTCATGCTGTGGACCATGACGTGCTCCTTGTCGGTTGGCTGTCAGAAGAGGGGCGGCGCGTGAGCGACCGCGCTGATAGCCTGAAGTGTACGCGTGCCGCTCTTGAGCGCCCAGTGATCAGGAGCCGGTCTGGCCCGCGCGGCGCGAAGGTCGTCGCCCGTGGCTGCGGCGTGTAGACTCTGGCCTCCCGAATACTGCAACAAGGAATCCCCATGAGCGAAGCCAACGTGACCCGTCCCAGTGGCCGTACCCCGGAGCAGCCGCGCGAGATCCGCCTGACCCGTGAGTTCACTCGTCACGCCGAGGGTTCGGTGCTGGTGGAGTTCGGGGAGACCCGCGTGCTGTGCACCGCCTCTGTCGTGGCGGGCGTACCGCGCTGGCTGCGTGGTTCCGGCAAGGGCTGGCTGACCGCCGAGTACGGCATGCTGCCGCGTGCGACCCATACCCGTAATGATCGTGAGGCGGCGCGTGGCAAGCAGGGTGGCCGCACGGTGGAGATCCAGCGTCTGATCGGCCGTGCGCTGCGCGCCGCGGTAGATCTCAAGAAACTGGGCGAATACACCATCACCATCGATTGCGATGTACTCCAGGCCGATGGTGGCACGCGTACCGCGGCGATCACCGGTGGCTGTGTGGCACTGGTCGATGCGCTGCAGGGCCTGCAGCGTGAGCGCAAGATCAAGACCGACCCGCTGGTGAGTCTGGTCAGCGCCGTGTCGGTCGGCATCTACAAGGGTGTCCCGGTCACCGATCTCGACTACCCGGAAGACAGCAAGGCCGATACCGACATGAATGTCGTGATGGCCGAAGGCAAGGGGCTGATCGAGGTGCAGGGCACGGCCGAAGGCGCGGCCTTCGATCGCGCCGAGCTCAATGCCCTGCTGGATCTCGCCGAGCGTACCGGTGAGCAGCTGTTCGCCGCGCAGCGCGCCGCACTCGGCATGCCGGCCGACGCCTGAGCCCTGCGGCACGGCCGCTATGCCATGAGTGCCATGTCATGAGCGCTGCGTCATGAGCGCTTGATGCCAGACAGAAAACGCCCCCACCGCTTGCGCGATGGGGGCGTTTTCGTCAGTGCCCGAAGGCACATCATGCGACTGGCAGGGTGGCCCGAGGCCGAACGCTCAAGGGGTGACAGCGTGCATCACAGCTCGAGGTCGTACTCGACGATGACCGGTGCGAACTCGCTGAAGGTGGCATCGGTGTCGATCCAGGCGTCCTTGATATGACGACGCAGGTTCGGGTCGATGACCTGATAGTCGAGGCGCCAGCCTTCCTGACGGGCGCGCGGCTGGTCACTGTCCAGCGCTGGCCACCAGGAGTACTGGTCGGCATCGCGATTGACTTCGCGGAAGGCGTCGATGAAGCCGATCGGGCCGAAGACCTGATCCATCCATGCGCGTTCTTCCGGCTTGAAGCCCGGCGTCATCTGATTGTCGGACCAGTTGGCGAGGTCGACAGTCTTGTGGGCCACATGCCAGGTGCCGCAGATCATGTAATCACGACGCTTGCGGCGCAGCTTGCTGAGGTATTCCTGATACTGCTCCATGAAGGCGCCCTTGGCAGCCGGATCACTTCCGTCAGGCATCAGGAAAGAGCAGATGCTGAAGCGGTCGTAATCGGCCTGCAGGTAGCGGCCTTCGTTATCGCACTGCTCGAAGCCCAGTCCATACATGATGGCCTTGGGAATCTGGCGGCAATAGAGGCCAACCCCTGAGAAGCCGTCTTTTTCGGCGTCCAGGAAGTAGCCTTCGTACCCTTCCGGGTAGAGGATGCTGTCGTCGAGCTCGAAGCTCTTGGCCTTGAGGTTCTGGATGCAGACGACGTCGGCGTCCTGACTGGCAAGCCAGTCGAGGAAGCCGCGGCTGACCGCTTCTCGAATACCATTGACGTTAACTGTAGCGATTTTCATACGTGGTCCCTGGTTCGTCGCGCCTGTATGATACCCGAGCTTTAGACGATTTGGTAAATGGCTAACGAATTCAAAGGTGATATCGGATGCAGGACTACCAGCGGGAGTTCATTGAGTTTGCCATCGAGCAGGACGTGCTGCGGTTTGGCGAGTTTACGCTCAAGTCCGGGCGGGTGAGCCCCTACTTCTTCAATGCTGGTCTATTCCGCTCCGGACAGGCCCTGGCACGTCTGGGACGCTTCTATGCGCGTGCCATCGTCGAATCAGGCCTGGAGGCCGATGTGCTGTTCGGCCCGGCGTACAAGGGTATCCCGCTGGGTGCCGTGACGGCCGTGGCGCTGGCTGATCATCATGATCGTGACATGCCGTTCACCTTCAATCGCAAGGAAGCCAAGACCCACGGTGAAGGGGGCTCGTTGGTCGGCGCGCCCCTCGAAGGCCGCGTGATGATCATCGACGATGTCATCACCGCCGGCACCGCCATCGGCGAAGTGATGGAGATCATCCACGCCGAGAGTGCCAAGGCGGCGGGCGTCGTGATCGCACTGGACCGTCAGGAGCGCGCTCCCGATGGTCAGGGAGGCCTGAAGGCGAACAGCGCCATTCAGGAAGTGGAGGCACGTTTCTCCATGCCCGTGGTCAGTATCGTGACGCTCGACCAGGTGCTCGAATATCTGGAACAATACGCACAGCAGGAACTGTCTGGGCATGCGGTCGCGATTCGCGACTACCGTGCGCAATACGGTCTCCAGGGCGCCTGAGAGCGTTCATGACCCGCGCAGCATTACCTTCCCAGTCACGTACAGAGGTGCATACATGACAGCTCACCGTAACATTCTCGGCCTTTCGGCAGCCATCCTCGCTGCCAGTCTGTCCGCCCCGGCCATGGCCGGCAACGCTGACCTCAACCTGAATAGTGAAGCCGTTCAGGGCGAAATCAATGGCGAGATCGGCAATGGCGTCCAGCTCGGCGGCGGTATCCTGTCCAGCGATGACCACGACGACGTCACGGCCGGTCACGTCCAGCTGCTGGGCACCGAGCGCACCAGCGAATACGACGTGGGCCTCGGCGCACGCTGGAGCCAGTACGACACCGACCACGGTGACGGCGGCGGTCTGGGCCTCGGCGGCTACGGCTACTACTACCTGCCGGGCGCACCGCGTGTCTCGCTGGGTGGCTACGGCTACGTGACCCCGGACGTCGCGACCAGCAACGACCTCGAGCACAGCTACGAATACGGCCTGCGCGCACGGTATCAGGTCATCGACAACGTCGAAGGCTATGTCGGCTACCGCAAGGTGAAGGCCGACTTCGAGAACCGTGACGAACGCACGCTGGATTCCGGCCCGCTGGTCGGCATGCGTCTGCAGTTCTGAGGCGGGTTCTCGGCAACGCGTGCTCCGCGTGAGTCACGCATTGCGGTAAGATGGCGGGCCCTTCGGGGCCCGCTTTGCGTTGTCATGGCCAGGTGAGCATCGCCGGCCAGCCCCCTGTTTTCGCCTTCTGCCGCGAGTCTGCTCATGCTCGATATCGTGCTCTATCAGCCCGAGATTCCGCCCAATACCGGCAACATCATCCGGCTGTGTGCCAATACCGGTTACCGCCTGCATCTGATCGAGCCGTTGGGGTTCGAGCTGGACGACAAGCGCCTGCGCCGTGCCGGTCTCGATTATCATGAGTGGGCACGTGTGCAGCGCCATGCCAGTCTCGATGACTTCGTGGCGAGCGTGAAACCTTCGCGGGTCTTCGCGCTCTCGACGCGTGGGCGCACCGCGCCGCACGAGGCCAGCTTCCAGGCCGGTGATGCGCTGGTGTTCGGCCCCGAGACACGCGGTCTGCCACAGGCGATGCTCGACAGCCTGCCCCGCGAGCAGGTGTTGCGCCTGCCGATGCTGGCCGACAGCCGCAGCATGAACCTGTCGAATGCCGTCGCCGTGGTCGTCTATGAAAGCTGGCGTCAGCTCGATTTCGCCGGCGCCATAACGCTCGACTGATCGGCTAGCCCTCGATTGATCGGCCAGCCCTCGATTGACCGACCATCGCCCGCGTGAGATGCATTTCCGCTCCCTTTCTTCGCCCAGCAGGACACCGTGATGACCGAGATCCGTGATCGCCTCGCCAAGCTCAACCCCCGCCAGCAGGAAGCCGTGCGCGCCATCGATGGCCCCTGTCTGGTGCTGGCCGGTGCCGGATCAGGCAAGACCAGCGTGATCACGACCAAGATCGCCTATCTGGTGCAGGAATGCGGCATGAAGGCACGCAACATCGCCGCCGTGACCTTCACCAACAAGGCGGCGCGCGAGATGAAGGAGCGTGTCGGCAAGATGCTCAAGGGTCGCGAGGGCCACGGGCTGATCGTCTCGACCTTCCACACCCTCGGCCTGACCATCATCCGCGGCGAGCTGAAGACACTGGGCTACAAGCCGGGCTTCTCGCTGTTCGATACCGATGATGCCAAGGTGTTGATCAAGGAGCTGATGCACAAGGAAGCCGACACCGACGCCGAGCAGATCAACGCGGTGCAGAGCCAGATTTCCACCTGGAAGAATGACCTGATCCTGCCCGGGGCGGCGCTGTCGCATGCCGAGGACGAAGACGCCCAGTACGCCGCGGTGATCTACGAGGCCTACAACCGGCATCTCAAGGCCTACAACGCGGTCGACTTCGATGATCTGATCCTGCTGCCGGTGGTGCTGTTCCGTGATCACCCCGAGGTGCTGGCGCGCTGGCAGCGGCGCATCCACTACATGCTGGTCGATGAGTATCAGGACACCAACATCAGCCAGTACCTGCTGGTGAAGATGCTGATGCAGGAGCGCCAGACCTTCACGGTGGTGGGCGATGATGACCAGTCGATCTACGCCTGGCGTGGCGCACGCCCCGAGAACCTCGTCACCCTCGGTGAGGACTTCCCGCGCCTGAACCTGATCAAGCTGGAGCAGAACTATCGCTCCACCGGCATCATCCTGCGCGCGGCGAACACCCTGATCGCCAACAATCCCCACGTCTACGACAAGACGCTGTGGTCGCAGATGGGCGATGGCGACCCGATCCGCATCATCATGAATCGCAACGAAGAGGCCGAGGCCGAGCGCGTGGCGGGCGAGATCCTCACGCGGCGCATCAAGGAAGGCGCCGAATGGCGTGACTTCGCGGTGCTCTATCGCGGCAACTTCCAGGCGCGCCTGCTGGAGCTGAAGCTGCAGCACTACCAGATTCCCTACAAGCTCTCTGGCGGCACCTCCTTCTTCGGGCGCAACGAGATCAAGGACGCGATGGCCTACCTGCGTCTGTTGATCAATCCGGCGGACGACAACGCCTTCCTGCGTATCGTCAACGTGCCGCGGCGTGAAGTCGGGCCGGGCACGCTGGAGAAGCTGGCCAACTACGCCACCGGCCGTGGCGTGTCGCTCTACGCCGCCTGCAGCGAGATGGGCCTGCGCGAGCAGCTGAGCGAGCGTGCGCTGGACCGCCTCGGCCGCTTCACCCATACGCTGGACCGCGTGCGCCGCGAGATGGACGCTGGCCAGTCGATCAGCGCGATCCGCGAGCTGTTCCGCGAGGTGGATTACGAAGGCTGGCTGTATCAGAACGCCAGTGCGCCCAAGATCGCCGAGCGGCGCATGGCCAACGTCTGGATCCTGGTCGATCAGCTCGAGAAGTCGATCAGCGGCAATCCGCAGGAAGAGGTGGAGGAGCTGGAAGGTAGCGAGGCGATGATCGGCGATACCGAGACCGGCGATGTCGCGGCGGCCATTTCACGCCTGGTGCTGCGCGACATTCTCGAGCAGCAGGCCGAGGAAGATGACTCCGACCGCGTGCAGCTGCTGACGCTGCATGCCTCCAAGGGCCTGGAGTTTCCTCATGTCTACGTGCTGGGGCTGGAGGAAGACCTGCTGCCGCACCGCAACTCCATCGAGATGGAAACAGTGGAGGAGGAGCGCCGCCTCGCCTACGTGGGCATCACTCGTGCCCGCCGTACATTGGTGCTGACGCTGGCGCGCCAGCGCAAGACCTACGGCGAGATGATGGACTGCGTGCCAAGCCGCTTCCTGGATGAGCTGCCGCCGGAAGACCTCGAGTGGGAAGGGCGGGCCGACAAGCCGCAGGATCAGGAGAAGAAAGTGGCCCGCGGGCGGGATGCCATCGCGGGCCTGCGTTCGCTGCTGGGCTGATGTCTACTGTCGGGTACTGTGCGCTGAGACTCAGCGCACGGAGTCGAGCAGGTAATCCACCGCGGCCTTCACTTCCTCATCGGAAAGCGCCGGGTTGCCGCCCTTGGCCGGCATGGCATTGAAGCCTTCGATGGCGTGGGTGTAGAGCGTCTCGTCGCCCTTGGAGAGACGGCCTTCCCAGTCGCCGGCCTCGCCCAGGCGCGGGGCACCTGCGGCGCCAGTCGTGTGACAGGCCATGCAGATGCCACCGTAGACCTTCTCGCCGTCTATCGCGCTGGCGGCACTGGCTTGCCCACCATCGCCGCTGTCCGCCGGCTGAGAACTCGCTGCCGAGCCATCACCGGCGCAGGCATCGCCCTTCACGCATAGCTCGCCCACCGGCTTGAGTCGCTCGGCAATCGCCTCGCGGGAGTTGTCTGCGGCCTGTGTGGACGCGCTGACAAGCACGCTGAACAGCATCGCGCTCAATGAGAGTGACAGGGAAGAGCGCTTGAGGAGAAAAGCGGCTGGCCGGCGAGCTTGCATGGCGTGCACCTTTTGGGGCTGTGTATCGAGCCAGTATAGCGCTCGCCGGAGGCGCAGCAACCGCGTGGCTGGCGGGATATCTCGACATCGTAGAATCAAGACGTTACCATAAGCGCGCCTCGGTTCACTGCAACCTTGGCATGCGCGCCCATAGCTCAGCTGGATAGAGTACTGCCCTCCGAAGGCAGGGGTCGCAGGTTCAAATCCTGCTGGGCGCGCCAACGAATTCCCGTCACCGGCGCCATCGCCGGTCGACACTCGAAAAGCCCTCGTACCTCACGGTGCGGGGGCTTTTTGCATTGCGGCGTACGGCAGCGGCGCAGGCGACTTTCTTTGACGTCATCAAACGAGTGTTCTAAAACGGGATGTGCCACGCCGGCGGTTCTCCGCGCGCCGGTCGCTACCGCCTGGTACGCCATACTCGTGGCTGTCTGCCTTCGCTGCTGGCTTCGCCGGCCCTCACTGGATGTTCTCATGACGACTGCCGCCCCTGTTGATCCTGCTTCGCCTGAATCTGCTGTCTCGTCTGCTGCCTCGCCTGCTGTCTCGTCTGCTGCCTCGCCTGCTGGCTCGTCTAATGAGACCAGCGAGGCTGCTACCCGGGAAATCACGCGCATGCAGGCGCTGCTGGAAGACCAGCGCGCCGCCTACGGCCTGTCGCCGATGCCCAGCGCCGACGACCGCCTGACCTGGCTGACTTCGCTGCGTGATGCGCTCAAGTCACACGAAGAGGCCTTGATCGCGGCGATCAGCGCCGATTTCGGTCACCGCAGCGCCCATGAGACGCGTCTGGCCGAACTGGTACCGAGCTACGAAGGCATTCGTCATGCACGCCGTCACCTGAAGGGCTGGATGAAGCCCTCCAAGCGCCATGTCAGCGCTGCCTTCCAGCCGGCCTCTGCGCGCGTCGTCTATCAGCCGCTGGGCGTAGTCGGCATCATCGTGCCCTGGAACTATCCCCTCTATCTGGCGATCGGCCCCTTGATCAGCGCCCTGAGTGCCGGCAATCGGGTGATGATCAAGATGAGCGAGTTCACCCCCGAGACCGCCGAGGCGCTGCGCGTGATGCTGCTCGATGCCTTCGATGAGGTGCAGGTGGCCGTGGTGATCGGTGAGGCCGATGTGGCGGCGGCCTTCTCGGCCTTGCCCTTCGACCACCTGCTGTTCACCGGCAGCACGGCGGTCGGCAAGCATGTGATGCGCGCCGCGGCGGACAACCTGACCCCCGTGACGCTGGAGCTGGGCGGCAAGTCGCCGGTGATCATGTCGCGTGAGCTGATGGCGGATGAGGCGCAGCGTCGTGAAGCGGCCGGGCGGCTGGCCTTCGGCAAGGGCATGAACGCCGGCCAGACCTGCGTCGCGCCGGACTATGTGCTGTGCAGTGACGACCAGGTCCCGCTGCTGGTCACGGCGCTGGGCGAGGCCTTCCAGCGCTTCTATCCGCGCTTCTGCGAGACGCAGGACTATTCTCGCATCATCAATCAGCGTCAGTACCAGCGCTTGCGAGAGGTGCTCGAGGACGCCCTGGCGAAGGGCGCGATACTCAGGCCTCTGGTCGATAGCCCCGACTGGAATGACCCCGAGCTGGTCGAGAAGCGTCTGATGCCGCCGCTGGCGTTGCTCGATGTGACGGATGAGATGCGCGTGATGCAGGAAGAAATCTTCGGCCCGCTGCTGCCGATCGTCGGCCTGGCGGACCCGGGGGCAGCGGATGAGGCGGAGGGCGAGACGAGTGTGAAGGGCAAGTTGCTGGAGGCACCGGCGGACACGCTGTCCGTCGCGATGGCCTATGTGAACGCTCGGCCCCGGCCGCTGGCGCTTTATTACTTCGGCCACGACAAGCACGAACAGCAGCGGGTCACCGAAGGCACCCATGCGGGCGGAATGTGTCTGAACGACACCCTGCTGCATGTGGCGCAGGATGACATGCCGTTCGGCGGTATCGGGCCATCCGGGATGGGCCATTACCATGGCAAGGAAGGCTTCCAGACGCTCAGCAAGGCCAAGGGAATCTTCGCCAAGGGGCGCATGAATGGCGCGCGACTGATGTATCCGCCCTATGCCGACGGGCCGACAGCGCGCGCCATCCATGGTCTTATCCGCCGCCTGCTGATGCGCTAGGCGCTGTCAGCGGTGCAGGTCGCCGGCGCTTTCCGGCTGGTAATGCAGCGCCTCGATACGCACCTCATGCAGGCTGCCATCCGGCAGCCGCCATTCGATGAGGCTGCCGACCTTGAGGCCGAGCAGGGCAGCCCCCAGTGGCGCCAGCACCGACAGGCCATCCTGCTGGTCGGGCAGCGCATGCGGATAGACCAGCGTGCGCACCAGAGTCTGCTGGCGGGTCAGGTCCGTGAACTCCACGCGGCTGTTCATGCTGACGATATCGGCGGGCACCTCGTGAGGCTCGACGACCTCGCCGCGCTCCAGCTCATCCTCAAGCTGTTCTGCCACCTGGCGGTCGGCGGCGGCAACGCGATCAATCAGGCGCTCGAGGCGTTCGGCGTCCAGACGATTGATGATGATCGAGGGAAGTGTGGCCATGAGACCTCCTGTCAGTCGTGGTGTCAGCCCCTTGCGAGCAAGGCCTTGCTGGACACCAAAAAAACAGCCCTCCGCCGGGAAGGGCGAAGGACTGTGTGCAGAAGTCATCATATAAACTTCGCTCGGCGATGGATAGCCCATTCAGGCAACTGAGGTCAGCGCGAGGGCAGACCCGCTCACTCCCGCGTCAGGCGCTGGAGCTGACGAACAGCCAGTCAGTGATCTCGTCGCGATTGAGCACGACCAGCTGCTGGGCGCGCGGAGACTCTTCCAGATGGTCCGGATTGATGCCCAGCTCGCGCAGGACGTACTGCACCAGGGCGCCGCGTGTCGGCAGGTGCAGCTCGCCATCCACCATGCCGTGGTCCTGCTCTATCAGGCCGCACTCGGCGGGCGTCAGGCGCGGATCGGCGCCCAGCTTCAAGGTGACTCGCGTCTCCCAGCCTTCATCGCACTCGCGCTGGCTGCCCTCGAGGGCTTCACCGAACAGCTCCGGTACCGCGCGGAATCGAGACAGCACGAAGTCACGAAAAGCCCGGTTCTTCTCGCAGAAGGCGCGCACATGCCAGCGGCCAGCGGCGTAGACCAGCGTATGCGGACACAGGATGCGCTCCTCCCCCTGGGGGGAGTTGAGAGAGGCATAGGTCACCTCGAGACGCGCGCCCTGACTGGCGGCTTCGATCAAGGCCCTGACCACCGGCGGACTGGCGCTGCGTGACGGCAGGCGCAGGGCCTCGGTATTTGCCTGGCCTAGCCCCAACCCGGTGAAATGCGGATTCAGATTGTCGTGATTGCCCAGCAATTGCAGGTATTCATCGACCTCACCCCGCGTCAGCATGGGGCAGAAATTCGCCGACGGACGGTAGCCCTTGATGACGGGGTCATACTCGAGATTGTTCTCGGCGACCGTCTCGCGGTAGGTCTTCATGACGCGCGAGGCTTGCTGTCTGGCGATACCGAAGGCGTTGCCCAGATGACGCGAAGTGACTCGCCCCTCCCACAAGGCGATGATCTCGATCAGGCGGTAACGCGCCAGCGTGTCCCATGGCAGGACTTCGAGGCGTTGCTTGATGCTCATTGCTGAATCCTTTCATACGGGTCTTCTGGAGCGTATTCGTGACGCATTGCACACACCTGGCTTGGCAATGACGACACATGGCGAGTGCTCACGAGGATCGGTAAGAGGACCCTGCTCCGGGTGGCGTGTGGCGAACAAGTCTTCGTTAACTGCAGGATATGCATAAAGAAAGCTCCGGCAGAAGATACCTGCTCCGTTGCGTTGACCCTAGTGACTGCGCATCGACGTCTCGTTTTTGCGTCGTTCAAACGCGACGCATCATTAGAATTCGACGATTTATCCTCGCTCGATGACGTGTAATTGCGCCCTATAAAGAAATAAAGGCATCATGTTGCGCGTCGGCATCGGCCGCTTATGAGATGCTCTGAATGAATATGCTATATGCGCAACACTAATATGCCTCATATAACCCTCATTTAAGTGTTAGAGATGCCTCAGGCCAAGGTATCGCGCAAAGTTCTCTTATTCTGCGAGCCCTAATAGCGACGCACTTCCTGCAATGACATTCATAAGTATTAGAGAGATGGTCATGCTGCCCTTTGCGGCAACAGCGAAAAGTGCTCAAACGCAAAAGACCCGCCGAGTTGGCGGGTCTTTTGCGTTTGAGCACGATGCCCCCTGCCATCAGGCAGGGGGCAGGCTGGGCCAGCTTACTTGCTGGCGCGCTTGCGCTCGTTCTCTTTCAGGTACTTCTTGCGGATACGGATGTGCAGCGGAGTGACTTCCACCAGCTCATCGGAATCCAGAAACTCGATCGCCTGCTCCAGGGTGAAGCGAATCGGCGGCGTCAGCACGATGTTTTCATCGTTGCCGGTAGAACGCATGTTATCGAGCTTCTTGGCCTTGGTCGGGTTCACGACCAGGTCGTTGGCGCGGTTGTGGATACCGACCAGCATGCCTTCATAGACTTCGGTACCGTGACCGATGATCAGCTTGCCACGTTCCTGCAGGGTGTACAGGGCGTAGGACAGCGCCTTGCCCGGCACCATGGAAATCATGACGCCGTTGCGACGCTCGACGCCTGCGCCTTCCTTCAGATCACCGTAGTGATCGAAGCGGCTGGTCAGGATGCCGGTGCCGGAGGTCAGGGTCAGGAACTGACCACGGAAGCCGATCAGACCGCGAGACGGGATGATGAAGTCCAGACGCACACGACCCTTGCCATCCGGGTTCATGTTGGTCAGCTCGCCCTTGCGGTAGCCCAGCTCTTCCATGATGGAGCCCTGGTGCTGCTCTTCACAGTCGATGATGACTTCTTCGTACGGTTCCTGCTTCTGACCGTCGATGACCTTGATGATCACTTCCGGACGGCCCACGGCCAGCTCGAAGCCTTCACGACGCATGGATTCGATCAGAACAGAGAGGTGAAGCTCACCACGACCGGAGACGACGAACTTCTCCGGAGTCTCGCCCTGTTCGACGCGCAGTGCGACGTTGTGGATCAGTTCCTGGTCCAGACGCTCACGGATGTTGCGGCTGGTGACGAACTTGCCGTCCTGACCGGCGAACGGAGAGTCATTGACCTGGAAGGTCATGGAGACGGTCGGCTCATCGACGGTCAGCGGCGGCAGCGCCTCGACAGTGGCGGTGTCGCAGATGGTGTCGGAGATCGCGAGGTTCTCGATACCGGTGATGCAGACGATATCGCCGGCAGTCGCCTTGTCGGTCTGCACGCGGTCCAGACCCATGTGAGTCATGACCTGGCCGATCTTGCCCTTACGGACAGCGCCTTCCTTGGTGATGATGGAAACCTGCTGACCCGGGCTGACGGCGCCGCGCTTGATGCGACCCAGACCGATGACACCGACGTAGCTGTTGTAGTCCAGTGCTGAGATCTGCATCTGGAACGGACCGTCCAGCTCGACCTTCGGCGGCTCGACGATGTCGACGATGGACTGGAACATCGGGTCCATGGTGTCTTTCAGGTCTTCCGGATCCATACCGGCAATGCCGTTGAGGGCAGAGCAGTAGATGATCGGGAAGTCGAGCTGCTCGTCAGTCGCGCCCAGGTTGTCGAACAGATCGAAGATCTGGTCAACGACCCAGTCAGGACGAGAGCCCGGACGGTCGATCTTGTTGACGACGACGATCGGCTTCAGGCCCTGGGCGAATGCCTTCTGGGTCACGAAGCGAGTCTGCGGCATCGGGCCATCGACGGCATCGACCAGCAGCAGCACGGAATCGACCATGGACATCACGCGCTCGACTTCGCCACCGAAGTCAGCGTGCCCAGGGGTATCCACGATGTTGATGTGGTAGTCGTTCCACTGGATCGCGGTGTTCTTCGCGAGAATGGTGATGCCGCGCTCTTTTTCCTGGTCGTTGGAATCCATGATGCGTTCCTGACCCTCGGCCTTGCGGTCCAGGGTGCCAGACTGACTCAGGAGCTTGTCGACCAGGGTAGTTTTACCGTGGTCAACGTGGGCGATGATGGCTATGTTGCGAAGTTTCTCGATCACGACGGGAACCTGTGCGGAAAATGGGCGCTCGCGTACCGGGCGCTTGTGATTTGGGGCGCATTATAGGGGGCATGGCATGCCTCCTGCCAGCATCGTGCATTCACGAGGCGAGTCAGCGAGTGCCTTCAATTGGCCTGAAGTGCCCAAATGGTTGTCTCTCAAGTCTTTTCCGCGCCCTTGTCGCGGATGAAAAAAACTTGTGAGTCGAGGCAAACATGAGGATGAAAGAAAGAAATGACCGCAATGTGATGCTGACGTGATCATCGGGTGTGAGCGGAGAAATCCCGGGATTCAGCGGTTTGCACCAATGTGGAGCAATGGCGTTTTTTGGTGCACTCAAATGATGAATCTGCACTGCGCGGCAAGAATTTTTGCACCTTGTCGGCCCATCTTTGGTCGGGTTTTCGTGCTGCATGCATGAAGATGGTGATGTTTTTTTTAGCATATTCATGATCTTACTGAAATGAGCGATGCGGCGTGCGCCATTCTGGCACGCTCGCTGCATTGTTAGAGCATCCTGTCTGATGGCTGGCATAACGACGCCGACCATGAGAGAAAAGGCTTACAAAATAGAGCAATAACCCCAGACAACGCTGACACCAACTGTAACCAGAGCCGCCGGCTCCATCGGAGAATTACCATGGCTGAGAAGACACTTGCCCTGATTGAAGAACACGAAGTCAAGTGGGTTGATCTGCGCTTCACCGACACCAAGGGCAAGGAGCAGCACGTCTCCATCCCGGCGCGTACAGTGGATGAGGAATTCTTCGAGAACGGCCAGATGTTCGATGGTTCCTCCATCGAAGGTTGGAAGGGCATCAACGAATCCGACATGATCCTAATGCCGGACGACGGCACTGCCTTCCTCGACCCGTTCACCGAAGACACCACCCTGGTGCTGCGCTGCGACGTCATCGAGCCGGCCACCATGCAGGGCTATGAGCGCGACCCGCGTTCCGTCGCCAAGCGTGCCGAGGAATTCCTGAAGTCCACCGGTCTGGGCGACACCGCCTTCTTCGGTCCGGAGCCGGAATTCTTCATCTTCGACGAAGTGCACTGGAAGAACGAGATGAACGGTTCCATGTTCAAGATCTCTTCCGAAGAAGGTGCCTGGGCGACCGATTCCACGCCGGAAGGCGGCAACCTGGGTCACCGTCCGCGTCTGAAGGGCGGCTACTTCCCGGTCCCGCCGATCGACAGCTTCCACGATATCCGTGCTGCCATGTGCAACACCCTGGAAGCCATCGGTCAGGAAGTCGAAGTTCACCACCACGAAGTGGCGAACGCCGGCCAGAACGAGATCGGCGTCAAGTTCAACACCCTGGTCAAGAAGGCCGATGAGGTTCAGGAACTCAAGTACGTGATCCACAACGTGGCTCACGCCTACGGCAAGTCCGCGACCTTCATGCCCAAGCCGCTGGTCGGTGACAACGGTTCCGGCATGCACGTTCACCAGTCCTTCTGGAAGGATGGCGACAACCAGTTCGCCGGTGACGAGTACGCGGGTCTGTCCGAAATGGCCCTCTACTACATTGGCGGCATCATCAAGCACGCTCGTGCCCTGAACGCCTTCACCAATGCGTCCACCAACTCCTACAAGCGTCTGGTGCCGGGCTTCGAAGCGCCGGTCATGCTGGCCTACTCTGCCCGCAACCGTTCCGCTTCCATCCGTATCCCGTACACCGCCAGCCCGAAAGGCAAGCGTGTCGAGGCGCGTTTCCCGGATCCGACGGCCAACCCGTACCTGGCGTTCTCCGCGATGCTGATGGCCGGTATCGACGGTATCAAGAACAAGATCCACCCGGGCGACGCGATGGACAAGAACCTCTACGACCTGCCGGCCGAAGAAGCCAAGTCCATCCCGACCGTGGCCGAGAGCCTCGAACAGGCCCTGACCGCGCTGGACGGCGATCGTGAGTTCCTGACCCAGGGCGGCGTCTTCACCGACGACATGATCGATGCCTACCTCGAGCTGAAGGGCGAAGACGTCCAGCGCCTGCGCATGGCGACTCACCCGCTCGAATTCGACATGTACTACAGCGTCTAAGTACTGCAACGCCTAAGTACAGCAGCGTCCAAGCGCTGCAGAGGTTGAGGCAGCCATTCGCTAGCCACGCCATCTGACGGAGTGCCTTCCCGGTGAAGGCAAGCCCCGGACGATGACGACAGCAGGGCCATACCGACAGGTGTGGCCCTGTTTTTCGTTGTGGCCCTGTTTCGTTCCATCTCTTTGCTCTGATCCTTTGCTCTGATCCTTTGCTCTGCCCCTGATCCTTTTCCCTGAGGTCGGCCATGCTGATGACAGATATGCAGGGCGCGGTGGTAGCCTTGCGTGACAGTCAATGCACTCAGGCATCTTGTCGAAGGCCCCAAATGCTGGCATCAACGCGGTAAGCTTTGTAACTTGTTAGCCTTGTCTTCAGGCAGCAGGATCGCCTGCCGATAGACCCAACCCGCTGGAGCTGCCTGCGGCTTCTGGCCTCCCATGACTCTCTTCAGGAATCTTCGGATGTGGCCCTTCGTATCCTCCCTGCGCGTCGCGAACCCCGCGACTGACTCGCGTGCACTGCCAGCAGCGCGCCCCGAGCCACTGCAGTGCCTGCTGCTGGCAGCGACGCTGATGCTGTCCAGCCTGTCGTTCGATCTACAGGCGGCCCAGGTCTATCGTCACGTCGATGCCAACGGCAACGTGGTCTTCAGTGATCAGCCTGCGGGCGGCAGCAAGGTGCAGCTGACGCCGCTCAGCGTGGTGCCGTCGACGGAATCCCTGCCGCCGCGGCGCAGCACGCCGTCGCGCGTGAGTTCTACCTCATCCAGCGAGAGCACCCGCACCCGGGCGCCTGCGGTGGATGTGGCCTTCCGTGGCTATACCACCTTCACCATCCAGAGCCCGTCCAACGAGGAGACGCTGCAGACCGGGCAGGCAGGCAATCTGGCGGTGCGCCTGGGAATCGAGCCCAAGCTGCGCCCGGAAGACAAGGTGCGCGTGACCGTGGACGGTGCGCCGTCTCAATCCGCCATGCACAGCACCGTCTTCATGGTGCCGGCGCTGGAGCGTGGCAAGCATGTCATCCAGGCGGAGCTGCTGGATTCCACCGGCCGCGTACGCCAGACCAGTGAGCCGAAGGTGGTCTATGTGCAGCGCGCCAGCGTCAATCTGCCTCGCAACCCCAACAACCCTGCCAATGCTGGCGGTGGCTAGCAGCGTCTGGGCGGCCTGCTTTCTTCGCGCGTTTCTCCTTCGCTGACAGGCCGCCTTCGGGCGGCTTTTTCGTGTCCGGGCCAGTCGATGTCGGGCCGCCTGGCGGTGAAGTGAGGCAACGCGGATTCGAGCGCGATTTTTCGCCTGCACCATTTTGGTGCCAATATGAGAGGCCAGAAATGGTTGCACAGCATCGGACGCCGTGTTCTCGGTGCCTGCACCAGACTGGCGCGGTTATTGCAGAACAGGGAGACGTACTGCAGATGGCGAACAAACCCATGCATCAACGACTGCTCGAACACCTGAACACTGCCGTGGTGGTGCTGGACTCACAGCTGCAGATGGTCTGGATGAATCCCGCCGCGGAGACGCTGCTGGCGGTGAGTCTGGTGCGTGTGAAGGGCAGTACGCCCGACAACATGACCGGGCTGGATGACACCCTGATCAATGTGCTGCGCAAGGCGCTGGAAGAACAGCACCCCTACACCCAGCGTGAGGCCGAGATCATCAACGCGGCCAATGAAGCGCTGACGGTGGATTTCACCGCGACGCCCATCAGCGCCAATGAACTGCTGGTCGAGATAGAACCGCGTGATCGCCTGATGCAGATCTCGCGCGAAGAAGCGCTGATCGCCCGTCAGGAGGCAGTCAAGGTGCTGACGCGTGGTCTCGCGCATGAAGTCAAGAATCCGCTCGGTGGCATTCGTGGCGCCGCCCAGCTGCTCGAACGTGACCTGCCCGAACCGCAGATGGTGGAGTTCACGCGCATCATCATCGAGGAGGTGGACCGCCTGCGTGATCTGGTCGATCGCATGCTCGGGCCGAACCGGCCGCCGCTGCAGGCGCCGGTCAATGTCCACGCGGTGACCGAGCGGGTGCGGGCCTTGCTGCAGGCGGAAGGCAGTGCCATCACCTTGAGCGCCGACTACGACCCGAGCCTGCCGGAGGTGATCGGCGACGAAGGCCAGCTGATCCAGGCGGTGCTCAACATCGCGCGCAATGCCACCCAGGCCCTCAATGAGCAGCCACAGCCCGATTCACCGCAGCCTGACGCCGCCCCTTACGAGATCACGCTGCGGACCCGCGCTCGCCGGCAGTTCACGCTGGGCCATGAGCGCCACCGGCTGGTCTGCGAGCTGGCGATCATCGACAACGGCCCCGGCATTCCGGAGAGCCTGCGCGAGACGCTGTTCTACCCGATGGTCTCGGGGCGCGCCGAAGGCTCAGGGCTCGGGCTGTCGATCGCCCAGGGCATCCTGCACCAGCATCAGGGGCTGATCGAGTGTGACTCGCGCCCCGGCCATACCGAATTCCGTTTACTCATTCCGCTAGCCGGCACTTCTGGAGATCACACATGAGCGAGACTGCCCGCGTCTGTATCGTCGATGACGACCGTGCCATTCGCTGGGTGCTGGAGCGCGCTCTGGCACAACCCGACCTCGAGGTGGAAACCTTCGAGCGTGCCGACCAGGCCGAAGCCAGCATCATGCGTCAGTGCCCGGATGTCCTGATCACCGATATCCGCATGCCCGGAACCGATGGTTTGGACCTGATGGCGCGCGTGCGCGAGAAGTACCCGGACCTGCCCGTCATCGTGATGACGGCGCATTCCGACCTCGACAGCGCCGTGGCCTCCTATCAGGGCGGCGCCTTCGAATACCTGCCCAAGCCGTTCGATGTCGATGAAGCGCTGGCATTGGTACGGCGCGCCGTGGCGCATGCCCGTGAATCCAAGGCGCCCGCCACCGTGCCGGAAGGGCTGACCAAGGAAATCATCGGCGAAGCGCCGGCGATGCAGGAAGTCTTTCGCGCCATCGGCCGCCTGTCACAGTCGCATATCACCGTCTTGATCAACGGCGAGTCCGGTACCGGCAAGGAGCGCGTGGCCCAGGCGCTGCATCAGCACTCGCCGCGCGCCGCCAAGCCGTTCATCGCACTCAACATGGCGGCGATTCCCAAGGACCTGATGGAATCGGAGCTGTTCGGCCATGAGAAGGGCGCCTTCACCGGCGCCACGGCGCTGCGCCGCGGGCGCTTCGAGCAGGCCGATGGCGGCACGCTGTTCCTCGATGAGATCGGTGACATGCCCGCCGAGACCCAGACCCGCCTGCTGCGCGTGCTGGCCGATGGCGAGTTCTATCGTGTCGGTGGCATCACGCCGGTCAAGGTCGACGTGCGCATCATCGCCGCGACGCACCAGCATCTGGAAAAGCTGGTCGAGGATGGGCGCTTCCGTGAGGATCTCTTCCACCGCCTCAACGTGATTCGCGTGCATCTGCCGCGCCTGTCGGAGCGCCGCGAAGACATTCCGCGCCTGATGAGCCACTTCCTGGGCGAGGCCGCGCGTGAGCTGTCGACCGAGCCCAAGGTGCTGACGGAGGCCGCGGAGAAGCACCTGACGCGCTTCGACTGGCCGGGCAACGTGCGCCAGCTCGAGAACACCTGTCGCTGGCTGACGGTGATGGCCTCGGGGCGTGAAGTGATGATCGAGGACCTGCCGCCGGAGCTGCGCGATGCCAGCGGCACCGAGGCGGCCTCCGGCGATTGGCGTGGTGCCTTCCGCGAGTGGGCAGACCGCGCACTCGCCGCCGGCCACACCCATCTGCTGGAAGAGGCGGTGCCCGATTTCGAGCGCATCCTGATCGAGACGGCTCTCAAGCATACCGGTGGCCGCAAGGGCGAAGCCGCCGAGCTGCTGGGCTGGGGCCGCAACACCCTGACCCGCAAGCTCAAGGTGCTGCTGCCGGCGCTGGCCGAGGACTGAGGAAGGCCTGAGCGGGCTGGAGACAAGGAGAACAGGGTGCCACAATCCCTGTTCTCTTTTTTTATGCGCGTCATTCACCTGTTATCTGCTCGCCGGCGCCAGTGCTCGGCGCCTGCCAAGGAGTTGCCTGATGTCATCGATGAGCTGGGAGCGACTGCTGGAACCGAGTCGCCTGCATGACGCACCGGGCACCGTATCGCGTGAGATGGGGCGGACTCCCTTCCACAAGGACCACGATCGCATCGTGTTCGCGGGTTCCTTCCGTCGCCTGGGGCGCAAGACCCAGGTCCACCCGCTGACCGACAACGACCATATCCACACGCGTCTGACCCACTCGCTGGAGGTCGGCTGTGTCGGTCGCTCGCTGGGCATGATGGTCGGCGAGAAGCTCAAGGAGCAGTTGCCCGACTGGATCACACCGTCGGATCTCGGCGTCATCGTCCAGACCGGCTGCCTGGGGCATGACATCGGCAACCCGCCCTTCGGCCACGCCGGGGAGTACGCCATCCGCGACTGGTTCGCCGCCGAGGCCGCCAGTGATCACGGACGGTTGGCCGGGCTGAGCGATGCCGAGCGCGAGGACCTGCTCACCTACGAAGGCAATGCCCAGGGCTTTCGCATCGTCACCCAGATCGAATACAACCAGTTCCATGGCGGCATGCGCCTGACGGCAGCGACGTTGGGCACGCTGCTCAAGTACCCGTGGACGGTGGAGCACGCCACGGCCGGCGGCAAGTTCGGCTGCTATCAGAGCGAGCGCGTGCTGCTGGATCAGGTCGCCGAGCGCTGCGGGCTGCTGGCACGAGCCGATGGCCGCTGGTGCCGTCACCCGCTGGCGTGGCTGGTCGAGGCCGCCGATGACATCTGCTATGCGCTGCTGGACCTGGAAGATGGCCTCGAGATGGGCATCCTGCAGTTCGAGGAAGTGTTCGAGATTCTCACCGGCATCAGCGGTGGCGAGCCGCGCGAATATCAGGAGATGGTCGCCCGCGGCACCTCCCAGCGGCGCAAGGTGGCGGCGCTGAGAGGCGCGGCGATGGAGCGTGCCGTCAATGATGTCGCCGAGGCTTTCGTGCAGCGCGAGACGGAACTGCTGGCCGGCACGCTCAGTGAAGACCTGCTCGACCTTTGCCACCCCGACCTCGGCTGGGGCGTGCGGGAAGCCAAGAATCTGGCGCGCCAGAAGATCTTCCGCAACGAGCGCAAGGCCAAGCTGGAGATCGGCGCCTACACCACGCTGGGCATCCTGCTCGAGGCCTTTATCGGCGCTGCGCATGAGTTGCATACCAAGGGGCGCTCCAGCTTCAAGCATCAACGTGTGCTGGCATTGATCGGCGAGAACACGCCGACCAAGGACTGGGATCTCTACCGCAGCTATCGGCGCATGCTCGACTTCATCGGCGGCATGACGGACCACTTCGCGGTGGATCTCGCCCAGGAGATGGGCGGGCGCCTGCGCGGCGACTGAGCCCGAGGCGCCATCAGCTCGATCAACTCAAGCCTGATTACTGCAGGCTTCATCACTTTCAGCCTCATCATTTCCAGCCGGGGAGCGGCAGCGGCGGCGTGCCGTTCCCTGGTGGATGCCTGCTCTCCGGCCTGATATCTGCTGCCTTTGCTGCGCCTTCCCTGCGTCTTACCCCTCTGTGGCTGCCCACCTCTGCGCTGCCTGTTCTGGCTGTGTCTTCCCTGCTGATTTGCCTGTCGCTGCAAGCCCTGACGTCGTGCTTCCTGCTCTTCTCTTGGCCTGAACGCCACGGCCTGCCATGCGCTAATAAATGACTTGCTTGCGTTAAATTAACTTTACGTAGGCGCTTGGATCGTTGTACTAGGATTGTACGCAGTGGGGATGCGTGTATCGCAATCACTCATGATAAGCTGTTATCATGCATAGCAATAACGATAAATGAGGCTTATATATGAGCAAGGAAACCCGAAAGGTATCCGCCAAGACGGCGGGGGATCGGCCGGAAAAGCCCTTCGACATGATCGACAAGCCGACCTTCTTCGGCTCGATCTTCCTGCTGTTGGCAGTGACGCTGCCCCTGGTCATCTTCCCCGATCAGGGCGCGATGTGGGTATCGGCGGCCAAGAACTTCGTCACCAGCAAGCTCGGCGTGCTCTATCTGCTGCTCGGCGTGGGGGCCGGCGGCTTCATGATCTACATCATCTTCAGCGATATCGGTCAGATAAAGCTCGGTGATGCCGAGGAGAAGCCTGAATTCTCCATCGTGTCGTGGGCGGCGATGCTGTTCTGTGCCGGTATCGGGGCCTCCATCCTGTACTGGTCGATGATCGAGTGGGTCTACTACTACCAGTCGCCCCCATTCCATGTGGAAGGCCAGACACCGGAGGCAGCGGAATGGGCCGCGGCCTACGGCATCTTCCACTGGGGCCCGCTGGCATGGGCGATCTACCTGATTCCCGCCGTGCCGATCGCCTACTTCTACTACGTGCGTCACCACAGCGTGCTGAAGATTTCCGAGGCGCTGATGCCGGTGCTGGGCGAAAAGCTGGCGCATGGCTGGCTGGGCAAGCTGATCGATATCAGCTTCATCTTCGGCATGCTGGGCGGCGGTGCGACCACCCTGGGTCTGGCGGCACCGATGATCAACGAGGGGGTGCACGAGCTGTTCGGGGTGCCCAAGTCGCTGACTACGCAGATCGTGGTGCTGCTGGTGTGTACCGCCCTGTTCGGCTACAGCGCCTACGTGGGCCTCAAGAAGGGCATCAAGCTGCTGTCAGACATCAACTTCTGGCTGGCGGTCGGCCTGTTGCTGTTCATCTTCATCGCGGGGCCGACCCTGTTCATGGCCAATACCGGCCTGGATGCGCTGGGCCGGGTGATGAGCAATCTGATCCACATGGCCACCTGGCTTGAGCCGTTCGCCGAGTTCAAGGGCTTCGAGGACACGCACTTCCCGCAGGACTGGACCATCTTCTACTGGGCCTGGTGGCTGGTGTTCGCGCCCAGCGTGGGGCTGTTCATCGCGCGTATCTCGCGGGGCCGCACCATCCGCGCCATGGTCGCCGGTTCGATGTTCTTCGGCACCATGGGCTGCTTCCTGTTCTTCATGGTGATGGGCAACTACGGCCTCTACCTGCAGCTGTCCGGTGAGCTGGACGTGGTCACCATCCTCAATGACCAGAGCCCGACCGCGGCCATCTTCGCGATGCTGCACACGCTGCCGCTGGACTACGTGGTGATCTTCGCCTTTACGCTGCTGGCGCTGATCTTCACCGCGACCACCTTCGACTCCATCTCCTACATTCTGGCCGCTGTGGTCCAGAAGGAAGTCGATGAAGAGCCGATGCGCTGGAACCGCCTGTTCTGGGCCTTCGCCCTGTCGTTCATGCCCATCGTGCTGATGTTCATCGGCGGGCTGGAGACCCTGCAGACGGCCTCCATCATCGGGGGTGTGCCGCTATTGGCAGTGGCCTTGATGCTGTGCATCTCCATCGTGCGTGCCGCGCACTATGACCTGCGCTACCAGCCCGATTACACGGTCAAGGAAATCAACATCGAGGAGTTCCCGGCAGACGACCCCTGGACCGAAGACGGCACTTGGGAAATACCCGACGAGGACGTGCCGGCAGCAGGCAAACCGCGGCAGGACCCGCCCAAGGATCATATCGAAGGCGACCCGCACAGCCGTCCCTCACGCCTGTGAGGAGATGAGCCGGCCGGCCAGTTGAACGGCCCAGTGTCAGACGACAAGACGCCGCCCATTGGGCGGCGTCTTGTCGTTCAGGGCAGGAAAGGGCGTACGCCCGCAAGGCGTCAGCCGGTTTCCTCGAGTGTCGCGCGGCGCACTCGGCGCGGCGTCAGTAGCGGTGGCGTCGGGTCGTTGTCGCTGCTGTCGAGCGCCAGATGGCGGAGGATGGCGGCACCGATGCGCCGCGAGCTGTCCGGGATGCCCTGATTGCCGAACAGGCGGTTGAACTCGAACACGAGCGGATGGCCATCGACCATCGCGATATCGAAGCCGGCATGATCGACACTCAATGCCTCGGCCAGGTGCAGGGCCAGGGCGATGGCGGGGGCCGGGATATTGTCGTAGGCCGTCTCGCCGCCCTGACTGACATTGGAGCGATAGCCGCCCAGCGGCGTAACGCGCCAGTAGGCGGTGATGACTTCGCCACCCACCACCACGATGCGCAGGTCGCGGTCGATCTCCAGGCGCGGCTGGGCATACAGCACCGGGTGCTCCGCTGCATGTGCTTCCAGTTCGCCACGCGACTGGATCAGCTTCACGCCGACGCCCATCGAGCTTTTGACTTCCTTGACGATCAGCGGGTAGCCGAAGCGCGCCTCGATATCGTCGATTGCCTGACGGCTGGCGCCGCGAATCTCGGTCGGTGGCACATTGTCCGGGCAGATGGCCTGAAAGACGCGTGTCTGCTCGACCTTGTCGTGGCCGATCGCGTAGCTGGGCAGGCTGGGGAAGATGCGTTTGCCGAGGCCGTAGACCAGGGTGGTGATCTGCCAGTATTCGGGAAACAGCAGGATATCGGCGGCGCGGATCTCGTCGAGGTGATCCAGCATGCGCTCCGGCTTGATATAACGAACACCGGGAATGCCGAGGGTACGAAAAGCGTCGAAGGTGATGAGTTTCATGCGGGATATGTCGCCAAGAGCGCCATCATTGCGATAGCGCGATAAGGTTGCCAAGGCTGGACCGGCGCGTATTTAACGCCGGGCGGGGCGCCTTGGCAAGCCTTTGTCTGGCGCTGCCATGCTCCGAGGGGCCGGAGCATGGCGGAGGATCAACTGGTGGCGAGGCGCTCGGCCTGAACGCGGTCGAGAATCGCCTCGTTGATGCGCTGCTTGAGGGCGTCATCCAGAGTCGGGCAACCCTCTTCGGGGGCCATGCAATGGGTGCTCAGCCACTCGGCCAGGCCCTCGCCATTGACGACTTCGGGGTCATTCTCGCGCTGGGTTCCCTCGCGCACGATCTGCCAACCCGGCAGCGCCAGCAGCCCCTGCACCGGCACGTCGACACCGCATTCACGCTTCAGCCAGGCGGCCGTCCAGTCGCGTGCGGTACGTGTCTCGCGCAGCGGTTTGCGCTCGCGATAGCCCGGGAAGTGCAGGCGACCATCCTTGAGCTTGACCTCATCCTTGAGTGCGCCCAGCGCATCCAGCGGCCGCGAGCGCGCCTTGGTGCGAATGGCATAGGCGCCGGCGGGGGTGACCACCAGATGATCGATATGGAAGCCATCGGCCGGCACGTCGTGATAGACCATGCTGGTCAGCTGTTCCGGGCGGATCAGCTGGTCGAGCTCCTGACCGATGGACAGCTCGCAGGCCAGTCCCAGCTTCAGCTTGCGGATGCGCTGGAAGTGCCGCGTCAGGCGCAGCGCGAACACCAGTACCAGCAGCGCACAGGCCAGACCGTAGGCGGCCCATTCCAGCCAGTTCTGCTCTTCGCCGAACACCATGCGCCCCATGCCGTAGACCAGCGGACTCAAGGTGATGAGCGGGCCGAGCGCCCCGTCGAGAAACAGCGCCTGGAAGGCCTCATCGAGACGATCGCGCAGGCTCTGGCCCGGTTCACGCAGCTGGCGGCGGGTCAGCGGCGACTGGATGCGCCGCTCATGCAGGCCACGCATGCCCAGCACCACCAGTGCAATGGCACCCAGAGGGGTAAGGAAGAAGACAGGTAACAGGTATTCCAGCCAATCCATTGGGGTGTCCTATCGGTGAGAGACGGGCCTACTGGTCAAGTCGAGCGTACTGGTCAAGTCGAACGTACTGGTCAAGTCGAGCGTACTGGTCGGGCCGGGCGAGCGCGCCATCAATGGCCCAGCGCACGCGGCAGCGGCGTGAGCGGGATCTCGACCTCGCCCTGTGAGGTGCTGGCGTCACCCAGCACCGGCACCGCGCTGTCATTGATCCAATACAGGCGACCCTCGCTGCGCACATCGGCTTGCAGCGCATAGCGATGGCCTTCCTCGATGGCATTGCGGTCGTACTGCAGGCTGACCGGGAAAGGCCCTTCACGCAGGCCGCCATAGCGGGTACTGGCAATCAGTCCGGCCTCGGCGTCGGCGCGGGAGACATCCACCAGGCGCACTTCCAGCATCGCATCCGGCGGTGCCGTGAAGGCCTGCTGCGGCACCACGCGCGCCTCCAGCTGCGTGAAGTCCGGGCCGGTCATGCAGCCACCCAGCCCGAGCGTGGCCAGCAGCAGGCCAGAGAGCGAGAGCGTGCGAGCCGAAGGCCGGCGTGGCGTGATGAAGTTCAGCATGGAAATCCCTTGTGCAGCGAGATGGAAGGCAAAGGTGCGCGCAGCAGGCGTTCAGCCACCGGCCAGCTTGACGGTATAGCCCATCCGCGTGAGTTCAGCCTTGAGCGTCTCGCGGTGATCGCCCTGGATCTCCACGATGCCATCCTTGAGGCTGCCGCCAGTGCCGCACCGCTGCTTGAGAGTCTTGGCCAGGGCCTTGAGTTCCTTCTCGGCGAGCGGAATCCCGCTCACGGTGGTCACGCCCTTGCCCTTGCGACCGCTGGTCTCGCGACGGATACGCACCACGCCATCGAGGCTTGCCAGGCGTTCACGCTCGGCGAGGTCGGCACATTCGCACTCGGCTTCGGCACGCCGACACTCAGGGCAGGTTGCGCCATGTTCGGTGGAATAGACAAGCCCGGACAGTTGATCCTTGAGCGAGGCCATGATGTCTCCTGCGATACGGTGATGAATGATCAATGCCAAACGGAATCTCGAAAGGATACCTGCGTGCGCGAGAGGCTGGCACCCTGAGGCGCATAAAAAAGGCGACCCCGAAGGGCCGCCTTTCTCTTCATTCCCTGCCTGCTCGCGTGCGGGCAGGGAGACCTTGGCGGGCGCCGCCCGATCAGTTGATCTTCGGGTCCAGCTCGCCACGGTTGTAACGCTCGAACATCGCTTCGAGGTTGATCGGGTCGATCTTGCTGCCATGACCGGCGGCACCGAAGGCTTCGTAGCGGGCGATGCAGATGTCGCGCATCGCCTTCACGGATTCCTTCAGGTACTTGCGCGGGTCGAATTCAGACGGGTTCTGCGCCATGAAGCGACGGATGGAACCGGTAGAGGCCAGACGCAGGTCGGTGTCGACGTTGATCTTGCGCACGCCGTGCTTGATGCCTTCGACGATCTCGTCGACCGGCACGCCGTAGGTTTCCGGAATCTTGCCGCCGTATTCGTTGATGATTTCCAGCCAGTCCTGCGGCACGGAGGAAGAGCCGTGCATCACCAGGTGAGTCTCGGGGATGCGGGCGTGGATTTCCTTGATGCGCTGGATGGACAGGGTGTCACCCGTCGGCGGCTTGGTGAACTTGTAGGCGCCGTGGGAGGTGCCGATGGCGATGGCTAGGGCATCGACGTGGGTCTTCTTGACGAAGTCGGCGGCTTCTTCCGGGTCGGTCAGCATCTGGTCGTGGTCCAGCTTGCCTTCGGCGCCGATGCCGTCTTCTTCACCGGCCATGCCGGTTTCCAACGAGCCGAGGCAACCCAGTTCGCCTTCGACGGACACGCCACAGGCGTGGGCCATCTCGACGGTGCGACGGGTCACATCGACATTGTATTCGTAGCTAGTCGGGGTCTTGCCGTCTTCGCCCAGCGAGCCGTCCATCATCACCGAGCTGAAGCCCAGCTGGATGGAGCGCTGGCAGACTGCCGGCGAGGTGCCGTGATCCTGGTGCATGACCACCGGGATATGCGGGAATTCTTCCACCGCAGCCAGGATGAGGTGGCGAAGGAACGGCGCGCCCGCGTATTTGCGTGCGCCGGCGGAGGCCTGGACGATCACCGGAGAATCGGTGTGATCGGCGGCTTCCATGATGGCGCGCATCTGCTCGAGGTTGTTGACGTTGAACGCCGGGATGCCGTATCCGTACTCGGCTGCGTGGTCCAACATCTGGCGCATGCTGATCAATGCCATGACATCACCTGTCTTTTTGAGGAATCGAGTGGAGAAGCGTCGGGTGCCCCCCGTCAGCTGACGGGGAGCGACCTTGTGGCCGTGACTCTAAGCCTGCGCCAATGAGGACACAGGCGGGTTCAGCTTGCTGCGGCTTCCAATGCCGCAACGGCCGGCAGTACCTTGCCTTCCACATATTCGAGGAAGGCGCCGCCACCGGTAGAAATGTAGGAGACGCGCGACTCGACGTCGTACTTGTCGATGGCCGCCAGGGTGTCGCCACCGCCGGCGATGGAGAAGGCGTCGCTCTCGGCGATGGCCATCGCCAGCTGCTCGGTGCCGTTGGCGAACTGTTCGATCTCGAACACGCCGACCGGGCCGTTCCACAGTATGGTGCCGGCGTCCTTGAGCAGCGCACCGAAGCGCGAGGCGGTCTCCGGACCGATATCCAGGATCATCTCGTCGTCCTGGACGTCGGCGACGGCGCGCACGACGGCTTCGGCCTTGTCGGAGAACTCGGTGGCGACGACGACGTCGGTCGGCAGCGGGATCTCGACCTTGTCCATCAGCGCGCGAGCGGTATCGAGCAGGTCAGCCTCGTAGAGGGACTTGCCGACGTTGTAACCGGCCGCCGCGATGAAGGTGTTGGCGATGCCGCCACCGACGATCAGCTGATGGCACTTGTCGGACAGCGCCTGGAGCACGTCGAGCTTGGTGGAGACCTTGGAGCCACCGACGATGGCGACCATCGGCGCACGCGGTGCGGCGAGTGCCTTCTCGAGGGCTTCCAGCTCGGCGGCCAGCAGCGGGCCGGCGCAGGCGTCCGGTGCGAAGCGTGCCACGCCATGGGTCGAGGCCTGGGCACGGTGCGCGGTGCCGAAGGCATCCATCACGTAGACATCGCACAGCGCGGCGTAGGCGCGGGACAGGGATTCCTCGTCCTTCTTCTCGCCCTTGTTGAAGCGCACGTTCTCCAGCAGCACGACCTCGCCTTCGGCGACATCCGGTGCCGTGTCGAGGTAGTCGTTGATCAGGCGCACCGGGCTGCCCAGCAGCTCGCCCAGATGTGCCGCGACCGGTGCCAGCGAGAACTGGTCTTCCGGCTCACCCTCGGTGGGGCGGCCCAGATGACTCATCAGCATCACGCGTGCGCCGGCGTCGCGTGCCGCCTTGATGGTCGGCAGGCTGGCACGGATGCGCGCGTCGCTGGTCACCTGACCGTCGCGGATCGGCACGTTGAGATCTTCGCGGATCAGCACACGCTTTCCGGACAGGTCGAGGGCGGTCATCGTTTGCACGTTCATGACGGGTTCCTTGGTCGTGAATCGGTGGAGAGAGCTTCCCTCGCCAGAGGCGTTGTCATCTCGCAGGCGTGCCAATGGGTGGCGACGTCCAGCATGCGATTGGCAAAGCCCCATTCGTTGTCGAACCAGCACAGCATCTTGATCAGCCGGCCGCCGGCAACACGGGTCTGGGTCGCATCCACGATACCCGAGCGCGGATCGTGGTTGAAGTCGATGGAAGCCGTCGGCTCCTCGCTCAATCCCATCAGGCCCTGCAGGCGTTGTGCGCAGGCCTCGCGCAGCAGGTCATTGACCTCATCCGCGCTCACGTCACGCTTCACTTCGATGGACATGTCCATGCAGGACACGTTGATGGTCGGCACGCGCAGGTGCAGACATTCGAAGCGTCCTTCCAGGTGCGGCATCAGGCGGTTGATGCCCTTGGCCAGGCCGGTATCCACCGGCACGATCGAACTCATCGCCGAGCGCGTCAGGCGCAGGTCCGTCTGATGGTAGGCGTCGATCACCGGCTGGTCGTTCATCGCCGAGTGCACCGTGGTGGTGACGCCGCGCTCCAGTCCGAAGGCCTCTTCCAGCACCGTCAGAATCGGAATCAGGCAATTGGTGGTGCACGACGCCGCCGAGACGATGCGCATGCCGCTGCCTGCCTGTCCCGTTTCGGCGGGGGCCAGCGCCGACTGGTTGATGCCGCACACGATGGTGGCATCGACATCGGCGTCGGTATCGCCGGGCTGGGAGAACAGCAGGCGGTCGGCGCCCGCCGCCAGATGCCGCTCGGCGGTGGCGCGGTCCTTGAAGCTGCCGGAGCACTCCAGCACCAGATCAATCCCCAATGCCCGCCAGGGCAGGCAATCTGGATTGGCCTCGGACAGGATGCTGATCGCATGGCCGTTGACGACCAGCTGGCCGTCGCGCTGTTCCACCGTGCCGGGGAAGCGGCCGTGGGTGGTGTCGTAGCGGGTCAGATAGGTGATGGTGTCCAGATCTGACAGCTCGTTGATCGCGACCACTTCCAGCGGCAGTGCCTCACCGCGTGCTTCACGTTCTACCAGCGCTCTCAGCACACACTGACCGATGCGTCCGTAGCCATTGATGGCCACTCGCAAGGGAGCGTTTCCCTGGCGTCGGGACACCTTGTCTCCCTGGGGAGCGTCGGCGGTGGGCAGAGGCGGCTGGTGGTTCAAGGATGTCGTGTTCCGAGTGTTTTTCAGGGGGTCCATGGTAGCGCATCGCTTTGCTGGGCGGAGGGAGCGAAAGGCGCGCAAGCGCCTGATTTCTGGTTTTTTTCGTCTAAGGACACGTAGTCACACTACTCAACTGGAGGGGTTGTGTAGTCGCCGTCTGCGCTGTCTGTCGTGGGCATGATCGCCGGAGAATGACCGCTCATGCAGGATGAATCGTGTCATCAAGCCGCGACTCGTGTGAGCCACGTCGACTACAGGCGACAGCCGGTGACGCTTGAGGGCTCCCCGAGTGTCGCACAGACGAAAACGCCGCCGCTCCCAGCGGGAGGCGGCGGCGTCGATCTGCATCCCGCTCCGTCATCGACGGGGTGGGTCAGGCGGTGATCAGCCCAGCAGCTTGTTGGCGCGTTCGACCACGTTCTCGACCGTGAAGCCGAAGTGCTTGAACAGGTCGCCAGCCGGCGCGGATTCCCCGAAGGTCTCCATGCCGATGATGTCGCCGTTCAGGCCGACATACTTGAACCAGTAGTCACGATGACCGGCTTCGATCGCCACGCGTGCGGTGACGGAAGACGGCAGCACGGATTCGCGGTATTCCGCGTCCTGCGCATCGAACAGGTCGGTGGCCGGCATGGACACGACACGCACGGCGCGACCGGCGGCTTCCAGCTCGGCGGCGGCATCCATCGCCAGGCCGACTTCGGAGCCGGTGGCGATCAGGATCACTTCCGGCTGGCCGTTGGCGGCGTCCTTCAGCACGTAACCGCCACGGCTGATGTTGGCCAGCTGGGCCTTGTCGCGGTTCTGGTGCGGCAGGTTCTGACGCGACAGGATCAGCGCGGTCGGGCCGGAGTGACGCTTGATGGCTGCATCCCACGCCGCCGCGGTCTCCACGGCATCCGCCGGACGCCAGGTGGACAGGTTCGGCGTGGTGCGCAGGCTGGTCAGCTGTTCAATCGGCTGGTGCGTCGGGCCATCTTCGCCCAGACCGATGGAGTCGTGGGTGAAGACGTAGACGGCCTGCTGACCCATCAGGGCGGCCATGCGAACGGCGTTGCGCATGTATTCCATGAAGATCAGGAAGGTCGCGCCGTACGGGATGAAGCCGCCGTGCAGACCGGCGCCGTTCATGATCGCGCCCATGCCGAACTCACGCACACCGTAGTGCAGGTAGTTGCCGCTGAAGTCTTCGCGGGTGATCGCCTGGGCGCCCTTCCAGAAGGTCAGGTTGGACGGGGCCAGGTCGGCACTGCCGCCGAGCAGTTCCGGCAGCTGCGGGCCGAGCTGGTTCAGGCACTCGAAGGACGCCTTGCGCGAGGCCGGGCTGTCGCCGGCGGCCTGGGCATCCTCGATCATCTTCTCGCTGGTCAGGGCGTGCGGCAGCTTGCCTTCCAGGCGACGGGTGAACTCGGCGGCCAGTTCCGGGTGTGCTTCGGCGTAACGGGCGAAGCGCGCATCCCAGTCGCTCTCGAGCTTGGCGCCGCGCTCGCTGGCGTCCCAGCCCTGATAGATGTCTTCCGGAACGTGGAAGGGCGCGTGGGTCCAGCCCAGCTTCTCGCGGGTGGCAGCGACTTCGTCATCACCCAGCGGCGCGCCGTGGCAGGACTCGGTGCCTTCCTTGTTCGGGGAGCCGAAGCCGATCACGGTCTTGCAGATGATCAGGCTCGGCTTGTCGTCGTGGCTCTTGGCCAGCGCGATGGCGGCGTTGATCTCTTCCGGCTTGTGGCCGTCGACGTTGGAGACGACGTGCCAGCCGTAGGACTCGAAACGCTTGGCGGTGTCATCGGTGAACCAGCCTTCGACTTCGCCATCGATGGAGATGCCGTTGTCGTCATACAGGGCGATCAGCTTGCCCAGACCCAGGGTGCCGGCCAGCGAGCCGACCTCGTGGGAGATGCCTTCCATCATGCAACCGTCACCCAGGAAGCACCAGGTGGTGTGGTCGACAACGGTGTGACCCGGACGGTTGAACTGCGCCGCCAGTGTCTTCTCGGCGATCGCCATGCCGACGGCATTGGCCAGACCCTGACCCAGCGGGCCGGTGGTGGTCTCGATGCCCGGCGCGTAGCCGTATTCCGGGTGACCGGCGGTCTTGGCGTGCAGCTGGCGGAAGTTCTGCAGGTCTTCAAGGCTCAGCTGATAACCCGAGAGGTGCAACAGGGAGTAGAGCAGCATGGAGCCATGGCCGTTGGACAGCACGAAGCGGTCACGATCGGCCCAGTTCGGGTTGGCCGGGTTGTGCTTGAGGTGGTCGTTCCAGAGCACTTCAGCGATGTCGGCCATGCCCATGGGGGCGCCGGGGTGGCCAGACTTGGCCTTCTGAACGGCGTCCATGGAAAGTGCACGGATGGCGTTGGCCAGGTCAAAACGGGAAGGCATGCAGTAGCTCCTCGCCTGCGGGCGTCAAGAGTGGGGCAATGAATCACGGCGTGCTGCGCCGGACGCTCAGTGCATCCCGAGAGCCAGGGCATGCTGCTGCCTGGGTCTCCTTCAGGACTGTGCGCCTGAAACAGTGCGCCGGAAAGGACAGTGCGTCGCGTGAACCTTGTACGCGCGGACTCGCGTCCGAGCGTGATCTCCGGGCGGGTATTGTCACCGAGATGACAGGGCGCGGCAAATCGCATCCGGGATGTACGCTCGTCCAAAGGTGGCAACGGCTTATTACCCTGTGTGCAGCGCTTGTCGCAAAAAGGTCTCGATTGGACGGCCCCACGGGCCCCATTGCGCTAGGAACTCACATAAGTGGCGTGTAAACTCGCCCCCCCGAGGCTCAACCGCCCGTGTTGAGCTTCATCGTGCGCCACAAGCGTGTTTCTACTCGGTCGTCAACGCAGTCTGCCGTCAGTGGCCGAATCATCCCCGCATCCGAAAAGAGGGTCGAGGACCAATGAGCGAATACTCACTCTTCACATCCGAGTCCGTGTCCGAAGGGCATCCGGACAAGATTGCCGACCAGATTTCCGACGCCGTGCTCGATGCCATCATCGCGCGCGACAAGCAGGCACGCGTGGCGTGCGAAACGCTCGTCAAGACAGGCGTTGCCATCGTGGCCGGTGAGATCTCCACCAGCGCGTGGGTGGATCTCGAGGAGCTGGTACGTCGTGTCATCACCGATATCGGCTATACCTCTTCCGACGTCGGCTTCGACGGCGAGACCTGTGGTGTCCTCAACCTGATCGGCAAGCAGAGCATCGATATCGCCCAGGGCGTCGATCGCACCAAGCCGGAAGATCAGGGCGCGGGCGACCAGGGCCTGATGTTCGGCTACGCCACCAACGAGACCGACTCCTTCATGCCGGCGCCGATCCACTACGCCCACCGTCTGGTGGAGCGTCAGGCGGAACTGCGCAAGAACGGCATGCTGCCGTGGCTGCGTCCGGATGCGAAGAGCCAGGTCACCTTCCGCTACGACGAAGCCGGCAAGCCGGTCGCCGTCGAAGCCGTCGTGCTGTCGACCCAGCATGACCCGGAAGTGTCCCAGGAAGACCTGCGCGCGATGGTCAAGCGCGAGATCATCGAGCAGGTGCTGCCGGCCGAGTGGCTGTCCGAGACCACCGAATACCACATCAACCCGACCGGCAACTTCGTCATCGGTGGCCCTGTGGGTGACTGTGGTCTGACGGGTCGCAAGATCATCGTCGACACCTACGGCGGCATGGCCCGTCACGGTGGTGGTGCCTTCTCCGGCAAGGACCCGTCCAAGGTCGACCGCAGCGCCGCCTATGCCGGTCGCTACGTGGCCAAGAACGTCGTCGCCAGCGGCCTGGCCGACAAGTGCGAGATCCAGGTCTCCTACGCCATCGGCGTCGCCGAGCCGACCTCCGTCTCGATCAACACCTTCGGCACCGGCAAGATCAGCGATGCCAAGATCGTCGAGCTGGTGCGCGAGCACTTCGACCTGCGTCCGTACGCCATCACTACCATGCTGGACCTGGCGCACCCGATGTATCAGCTGACCGCTGCCTACGGCCACTTCGGTCGTGAGCCGTTCGAGCACAGCTACAGCTGGACCGACGTGAGCGGCGAGCAGAAGACCGAAACCTTCACCGCCTTCCCGTGGGAAAAGACCGACCGTGCCGCTGGCCTCAAGGCTGCCGCTGGCCTGTAAATCCGCCAGCTCGACAGGCCTGGCAGGTGGCGGACGTCTCGCCCCTCGCTTTCGGCGCCATGACAAGAAAACCCGCCTCGGCGGGTTTTCTTGTCTCTGGCCCTCCTTCGGACAGCAACAGGAGAGATGCCCAGTGGCTGATCTACGCTATCTCAAGGGCTACGCCCCCGAGATCCAACAGCAGGCGAGTGAACTGCTGGCGTCGGGCAAGACGGCAGCCTTCTTTCTCGGCAAGTATCCCGAGCCTCATCAGCTGCAGGGTGCGCGGGCGCTGCATGACTACACCATGGCGCTGAAGAATCAGTATCTGCGCAGCTCGGCGCCGATCAGCAAGGTGATCTACGACGACCGGATTCACGTCATCGACAACGCCCTGGGGCTGCACACCTTCGTGTCGCGGGTGCAGGGCAACAAGCTCAAGGCCAAGAACGAGATCCGTATCTCGTCGCTGTTCCGTCGCCTGCCGGAGCCGCTGCTCAACATGATCGTGGTGCATGAGCTGGCGCATCTGCGCGAGAAGGCCCACGACAAGGCGTTCTACCGGCTCTGCTGTCACATGCAGCCGGAGTATCATCAGCGTGAGTTCGAGCTGCGTCTCTATCTCTGCCACCGTGAACGCCACGGCGATCTCTGGTAGCCGCGCTCCGTACTGGTAGCCATGAGCCGCTCTGGACAGTCACGCTCAGCTCAGACAGCCACTCGGCCGCTCACGCGACAGAAGAACTGGAAAGAATGACAAGGACGTCATGCCATCAGGGGTATCGGCGCCACTGCAAAGGACCGTTTTCGGATGCTCAATCTCGCTGCACTGTTCATCACCATCACTGCCGTGTGCATGTGGTTCAATCATCGCGTTCTGCGCCTGCCGCCGACCATCGGCGTGATGGCCATCGGCCTGGTGCTGTCGCTGGGCGTGATCGGGCTCGATCACTTCGCGGTGACCACCGTCGTGGCCGATACCGCGGAAGACTGGCTGGGGCGCATCAATTTCAACAGCCTGCTGATGGACGGCATGCTGTCCTTCCTGCTGTTTGCCGGCGCGCTGCACGTGGACCTCTCGCGCCTCAAGGCCTATCGGCGCTCCATCGGTCTGCTGGCCACGCTGGGCGTGCTGATCTCGACGCTGGTGATCGGCTCCGCCGCCTGGTGGCTGTTCCAGTGGGCCGGTATCGAGGTGCCCTACCTGTATTGCCTGGTGTTCGGTGCGCTGATCTCGCCCACCGACCCGATCGCCGTGCTTGGCATCATGCGCAGTGCCGGCGCGCCTGCCGACATGGAAATCCGCATCGTCGGCGAATCGTTGTTCAATGATGGCGTGGCGGTGGTGCTGTTCACCGCGCTGCTGAGTGCGGCGTCGGCCGGCAGCGGCGAGGTCGAGCTCGGCCACATGGGGCTCTTGTTCCTCGAGGAAGCCGGCGGCGGCATCCTGCTCGGGCTGGCACTGGGCGCGCTGGTCTACCAGCTGATGCGCAGCATCGACCAGTATCAGGTCGAGGTGATGCTGAGTCTGGCGCTGGTGCTGGGCGGCTATGCGCTGGCCTCGGCGCTGCATGTCTCCGGCCCCATCGCGATGGTGGTGGCGGGGCTGATCATCGGCAACATGGCGCGTGATGGCGCCATGTCCGACAACACCCGCCGCTATCTGGACGGCTTCTGGGAACTGGTCGACGAGATTCTCAACGCGGTGCTGTTCGTGCTGATCGGCCTCGAATTGGTACTGATGCCGATCACGCTGACCTCGATCGGCATCGCGCTGGTGCTGGTGGCGGTGATCCTGCTCTCGCGCCTGGCGCTGATCGGCCTCCCGCTGAGCCTCTTGCGCCGCTGGTACACCTTCCGCCCCGGCACCACGCGCGTGCTCACCTGGGGCGGCCTGCGCGGCGGCATCTCGGTGGCGTTGGCACTGGCGATCCCCGAAGGCGACTTCCGCGAGCCGCTGGTGGTCACCACCTACATCATCGTGCTGTTCTCGATCCTCGTGCAGGGGTTGAGCATCGGCAAGCTGGTGACCGCGGTGGTCGGAGATCGCTGCCACCCGGAAGAGCCACACGACAAGCATTGAGTCAAAGCCTGCCAGCGCAAGCCCCACGAGAGCTGAAATGGGCACCTGATGGCGATAGAAAAGGCCCCGTGGCTCATGTCAGCCATGGGGCCTTTTGCCTTTCTGGCGGGGGGCTGCACCGAAGTAGCGTTTATAGATCAACCCTCTGCACCAGTACGGCGAGGCCACCACGCGGTGTAGCATGAGCAGGTGCCTTGATTGCCAGAGAGGAAGTGCCGTGTCGCTTCAGGAACGTCTGCTGCCCCGCCGTGAAACCGAGGATGATGAGTCACGCCATTTTCGTGCGCGCCTCAACCATACCTTCGTGCTGTTCGCCATGGCGGGACTGGCGTGTTTTCTGCTATTTGATTATTTCCAGGTCCCCAATGCCTGGCCGACGCTCTGGGTCGGACGATTCCTGCTGCTCGGCGTGTGCCTGACATGCCTCGCGCTGCTGAGGAACGATCCCCGGCGACCAGATGATATCGTGTTGTTCGGTGCCAGCTGCGCCAATCTGTACTTCTGTTTCGGGGCATCGATGATCGAGGATGCCATCACGCTGTCGCTATGGAATCTGAGCTTCTCGACCTGCATGCTGATTGCCATGCCGGCATGGCTGGTCTGGGGCTGGCGTTATCAGTTGGTCAGCAGCTTGCCGTTGATGTTTTGCTACATCCCCATCTTCCTGTGGCTGAGCCCTTTGCAATTGACGGATCTTGTCGGGGCCGGCGGAGCATATACGCTGGCGACGATGATCATTGCTCCAGCACTGGCGCATGCACGCAGTACTACCTTCCGGCGTACGGTGGCACTGCGACGTGTACTGCAAGCTCGCAATGACGAATTGCAGCAGATGAATCAGCAGCTGCTCACCCAGCAGAACGAGCTGGAATACCGCGCCAATCATGATCTGCTGACGGGGCTGCCCAATCGCCGTTTCGGCTTTGATTTTCTCGAGCGGATGCTGGCCGAGAGCACGAGCACTCGGCAATGCGTGTCAATCCTGTTCGTGGATGTCGATCGCCTGAAGCACGTCAACGACAGCTTCGGGCACGCCGAGGGGGATCGCCTGATCCAGCTGGTGGCCCGGAGTGTCGCCCAGGCGGCCGGTGAAGACGGGCTGGCATGCCGCCTGGGCGGCGATGAATTCCTGGTCGTGATGCCCGGAGCCTGTGATATGGCCAGCCAGCAGGCGACGACCCAGCTGATGCGCCATCTTCAGGAGCAACGCCTGGAGCAGCAAATCCCCTTCCCGGTCGAGGTGAGCATCGGGCGCGTCACCCACGACCCGGTATTGCAGGGCGATGTGGATGTCGATGATCTGATCCATATCGCGGACGACCGCATGTATCGTCAGAAGCGCGCTCGGCGGCGGGCCATGGCGGGCGCCAACGATCCCCAGGCGTGAGAAAGCCCGCGATCTTCCCTTCATTCATGCTGCAAGTGATTGATGGCAATGGCTGTCATCGCTTTTTCATGTCGCTGTTACGGGTATGTCATCGCCTCCCCTCAGTCTTGCTGGGCAACGACAGGAGCCATCTGGGCCTCGCCTGTCGATTCCGCCTGGCAACCCAGAGGTGACTGACATGACCGCTCCGCAATCGGCTTCCCGTGCTGAAATGCCGCCTGCTTCCGACGCTCTCGGTCAGGTTCGCACGCTGTTCATCTCCGATGTGCATCTGGGGACCCCGGACTGCCAGGCGGCGCTGCTTGCGAAGCTGCTGCGTCGCGTGCGCCCCGAACGCCTGTATCTGGTCGGCGATATCGTCGACCTGCTGGCGATGCGCAAGCGTGCGGTGCTCGACAAGGACCAGCAGGCGCTGGTGGCGCGGGTGCTGCGTCTGGCGCGCAGTGGCTGTGAGGTCATCTACATTCCCGGCAATCATGATGCCGCCTTCCGTCGCCTGTGCGGCCTGAAGCTGCACAACGTGAGCATCGAGCGGCGCGCGATCCATACCACTGGCAGCGGTCGTCGCCTGCTGGTCTCCCACGGCGACGAATTCGACACCCATGTGCGCATCGCGCCGTGGCTGCTCAAGCTGGGCGATGGCATGCACGGCTTCATCCTGTCGCTCAATCGCTGGTGCAATCGCGCGCGTGGCATGTTCGGGCTGCCGTACTGGTCGCTGGCCAGCGCGCTCAAGCGTCGTAGCGGCACCGCCCAGCGCTATGTGGCCCAGTTCGAGGAAGCCGCCATGCGTCAGGCGCGTCTCGAAGGGCTGGATGGCTATGTCGGGGGGCATATCCACCAGGCGGGCTTCCGGGTCGAGGAAGGCGTGCTCTACTGCAACGACGGCGACTGGGTCGAGCACTGCACCGCGCTGGCGGAAGATGCCGAAGGCGCGCTGCACCTGATCGACTGGCAGGGTCAGATCATCGAGACGGCGCCGCGCCATCTGATGCCGCGTCCGGCGCCGGCCGCGACGCCCGACGCCGTCACGCCCGAGATGGCTGGCGCCTGAACCTCACCCCAGGCCGCTGATCGCCAGCATCCATGACAGGTACAGCGGGATGATCAGCGGCGCCGCCAGGGTGGTCAGCATCACCGCGATCGCGCCCTTGGCCGGCTGGATATTCAGCTCGATGGCCAGCACGACCACATTGGCGGCCATCGGTACCACCCCCAGCAGCAGCAACACCTGCGCCAGCACCGGGTCGAGGGCGAACAGGCTGCCCAGCAGCATCACGCTGCCCAGACTCAGCAGCGGCCACATCACGAAGCGCAGACCGGTCGCGGCCAGAATGAAGCGCGGGTCGATCTCGCGCAGGCTGACACCGCCCAGCGTCATGCCGATGATCATCATGCCCAGCACCGTGTAGCTGTACTTGAAGTAGTCGAGTCCCTCCATCACCGCCCCCGGTACCTCAAGCCCCAGGGTCCCCACCAGCAGAGCGGCCAGAAAGGCGTAGATCAGCGGCAGACGCACGATCTTGACCAGACTCTGGCGCATCGAGAACTGCCCGCGCGCACTGACGTAGAAGCCCAGCGTGAACTCATACAGCGTGATGCCGAGCAGGCAGAACAGGTACTGGGTCACGCCTTCCGGCGGCAGCAACAGCATCGCGACCGGCAGGCCGAAGTAGCCGGTATTGCCGGTGCCGGAGGAGAAGGCGAGCAGGGCGGCTTCCTGCGGCGGGAAGAACTTCGCGGCCAGCGGGCGCACCAGCAGGCAGATGCTGCTGGCCAGCGAGAACAGTCCCAGCGTCAGGCCCAGATCACTCAGCGATGGCTCGCCGAGCACCAGCCCGCGGAAGAAGGTCAGCGGCGCGATCACGTAGATCAGCAAGGTGGCGATGGGGCGCGGGTCGATCGCGAGGCGGCGTGCACAGAGGGCGCCGAGGGCGACAAAGGTGATCAGCATCCAGAGCGGTTGCTGCAGATCGATGTGGTCCATCACGGTTCCTTGTGAAGCGTCATTGTCCTTTTGGCTCATCATGCCGTGTGGCCCCTGTCAGCGTCATCCCATGAATGTCGCTCATTGCGCCTTTCCTTGATCCGGCTGTGGATCGCGTGGTTGCGCGGCTGGCGAGGGGCAGGACTGAGGGGCAGGACGCCACTGTCAGCAATGGTTATAAACACGCATTTTCTTATATGAATGGTATTGAAGTTGAGGCGAAAACCTTTCATTGGCCGGGGTCGGCGGCGGCGGTCAGAATGCTCGACATGCAGTACAGGGGCGGTGGCGTGACGCGCCGGACGTGTATTGCTGCACGCGCACCGCGAAGTGTGCGGCGATAACGACATCAATGCCGGACACGACGACCACGAGGGCCGCCCCATGAGTGCAAGCGAACATCCGTCAGGGATCAGCTTCGAATTCTTCCCGCCGAATACCGAGGCCGGGCGTGAAAAGCTCAAGAGGGTTCGCGATCAGCTGGCGGCGCTGGAGCCGGAGTTCTTCTCCGTCACCTATGGCGCGGGTGGCTCCACGCGCGAGCGCACCTTCAACACCGTGCAGTCGGTCAGCGCCAGCGGCATCTGCACCGCGCCGCACCTGTCGTGTGTCGGCAGTGACCGCGGCGAGCTGCGCGAGATCCTGGCGCAATATCGCGAGCAGGGCGTCAAGCGCCTGGTGGCGTTGCGCGGGGACCTGCCCTCCGGGATGGGCTCGCGCAGCGAGCTGCGTTACGCCAACGAGCTGGTCGAATTCGTGCGCGAGGAGACCGGTGATCACTTCGAGATCGCGGTGGCGGCCTATCCGGAGTGCCATCCACAGGCCGACAACTACCACAGCGATCTCGAGAACTTCGCGCGCAAGATGCAGGCCGGCGCCGATATCGCCATCACCCAGTACTTCTTCAATGCCGATGCCTACTTCCACTTCGTGGAGCGCGCGCGTGCCGCCGGCATCCAGCAGCCGATCATCCCGGGGATCATGCCGATCACCAACTACACCCGGCTGGCGCGTTTCTCCGATTCCTGCGGGGCGGACATCCCGCGCTGGCTCCGCCGGCAGCTCGAGAGCTATGGCGATGACAGCGAGAGCCTTCGGGCCTTCGGCACCGAGGTGATCTCGCGCATGAGTCAGCGTCTGCTGGATGGCGGTGCGCCGGGCCTGCACTTCTATACCCTCAATCAGGCCGAGCCGTGTCTCAAGGTGCTGGAAAATCTGGGGATCTCTTCTCGTTGAGGCATGCCTGCCGGGCGTGCGCGACAAGTAATTGGAAGAGCGGCATTGAATGTGACGTCGCTCGCCCTGAGGTCTGACGGGTAGCCGCTTGTGACAGCGGCCCGCAAGCCACTCAAGGCGTCGGCAGTGACGCCGGCCTCAGTGATGGAGAGATTGCTCATGAATCACGAGACACAGCACACGGCATCCTTTACGACCTCGTCCAGAAAGCCCCTCAAGACCGCCGCGACGCTGGCGCTCGGCGCCTGGTTGTTCGGCGGCGTCGCCCAGGCCGCCACCGAGGTGGAAATGCATCGCGTCAGCAGTGATGGCGTCGGTGAGTCCGTCGGCAGTGTCATGGCCGAGGATACCGATGATGGTCTGCTGCTGACGCCGAAGATCGAGGGGCTCGAGAGCGGCATCCACGGCTTCCACCTGCATGCCAATGCCAGCTGCGAACCGGCCGAGAAGGATGGCGAGACCGTCGCCGCCGCCGCGGCAGGTAGCCACTTCGATCCAGAAGAGACCGGTACCCACCAGGGCCCCTACGGTGATGGCCACCTCGGTGACCTTCCGGCGCTGAGCGTCGATGCCGATGGCAAGATCTCGCTGCCGGTGCTGGCACCGCGCCTCAAGGAAAGCGATCTCAGCGGCCATGCGCTGATGATCCACTCCGGCGGTGACAACTACACCGATACGCCCAAGCTGGGCGGTGGCGGCTCGCGCGTCGCCTGCGGTGTAGTTGACTGATGTGTGGTCGACTGAACGATGGTCGACAGAACTGCGGTCGACAGATCTGCGGTAGTCTGGTCTGTGATCAATTGATCATCCTGCCGAGATGACATGAAAAAGCCCCGCCAATAGGCGGGGCTTTTTCATGTCACAACGATACAGCAGATGTCAGTGCAGCTTGCCGGGGTCCAGAATGCGCACCGGCTGAACCTCATCGCTCGCCGGCGTCTCGCGGGGGTCGCTCACGCGCGTGGAAATCTCGGCGAGGGTCGGCGGTTCCTCGATGGCTTGCTGTTCGAAGAAGTCGCAGGACACGCAGTCACGGTAGCGGGTCTCGTTCTGCTCCCAGGTGCGCAGGCGGTCCATTGCTCCGCAGCGCGGGCAGACGGCACCGGCGATGAAGCGCTTGATGGTAGACATGGTGCCTCCAGTCAGGGTCAGGGTAGGTCTGGCAATCCCGCCTCGGGCGGATGATGCGCCATATGATACGCCCCCGACCGGTAAAGGTCAGGGGCGCATGGTCAGCAGCTCGTGGTCAGGCTTGCGCCATCACGAGACGGGGCGAGATCAGGCCGCCTGGGCACCGATGCCGGAGTGACGCAGCAGGGCATCGACCTGCGGGTCACGGCCACGGAAGGCGCGGAACAGCTCGGCGGCGTCACGCGAGCCACCACGAGCCAGTACCTCGTCACGGAAGCGCTGGCCAGTGGCGGTATCGAAGACCGCGCTTTCCTCGAAGGCGCTGAAGGCGTCTGCCGACAGCACCTCGGCCCACTTGTAGCTGTAGTAACCCGCGGCGTAACCGCCGGCGAAGATATGGCTGAAGCCATTCTGGAAGCGATTGAACTCGACCGCCGGCACCACGGCGACCTTGCTGCGCACCTCGTCGAGCAATGCCTGGACATCGCTGGCCGACGGCTTGTCGAGCTCATGATGCAGGCGGAAGTCGAACAGCGAGAACTCCAGCTGGCGGACCATGGTCATCGCCGCTTGGAAGTTGCGGGCTGCCTGCAGGCGCTCGAGCATGTCATCCGGCAGGCGCTCGCCGGTGTCGACGTGACGTGCGATCAGATCCAGCCCTTCACGCTCGTAGCAGAAGTTCTCCATGAACTGGCTGGGCAGCTCGACGGCGTCCCAGGCCACGCCATTGATGCCGGAGACTTCGGCGACTTCCTGGCGGGTCAGCATGTGATGCAGGCCGTGACCGAACTCGTGGAACAGCGTGACCACTTCATCGTGGGTCAGCAGTGCCGGGCGATCGCCCACCGGGCGGGTGAAGTTGCAGGTCAGGTAGGCGACCGGCAACTGCAGGCTGCCATCCTCGCGGCGACGACGGACGCGGCACTCATCCATCCAGGCACCGCCTCGCTTGCCTTCACGCGCGTTGAGATCGAGATAGAAGCCGGCGATCGGGGTGTCATTCTCGATCACCTCGTAGTAGCTGACGTCCTCGTGCCAGACCGGCACTTCGCGCTGCTTGAAGGTGATGCCGTAGAGGCGATTGACGACCTCGAACAGCCCGTCGATGGCCTGCGGCGCCGGGAAGTAGGGACGCAGCTGCTCCTGATTGATCGCGTAGCGCGACTCGCGCAGCTTCTCGCTGGCATAGCCGACATCCCACGGCTGCAGGTCGTCGATGCCGAGGCTCTCGGTGGCGTAGGCCGCCAGCTCGTTGAACTCTTCACGCGCCTGCGGCACGGCGCGGGTGGCGAGGTCATCCAGGAAGGCGATGACCTGCGCCGGCGAGTCGGCCATCTTGGTCGCCAGCGACAGCGAGGCGTAGTCGTCGAAGCCGATCAGCGCGGCCAGCTCCTGACGCAGGGCCAGAATTTCCTCGATCACCGGGCCGTTGTCGAACTCACCGGCGTTGGGGCCTTTCTCCGAGGCGCGCGTGACGAAGGCGGTGTAGACCTCCTCGCGCAGCTCGCGGTTGTCGGCATAGCTGAGCACCGGGAAGAAGCTCGGGAAGTCCAGAGTGATGCGATAGCCTTCCAGGCCCTTGGCTTCGGCATTGGCCTTGAGCGCTTCAAGGCCGCTTTCCGGTACGCCCGCCAGTGCCTCTTCACCGACATCCTTGTGCCAGGCCTGGGTGGCATCCAGCACATGGTTGGAGAAGGTGTTGGAGAGCTCGGACAGGCGCGCCTGGATCTCGCCGTAACGCTGCTTCTTGTCTTGCGGCAGGTCGACACCGGCGAGACGGAAGTCGCGCAGGCTGTTGGTGATCGCCTTCTGCTGGGCTTCATCGAGGCTTGCGAACTCATCGCTGTCCGCGAGGCGCTGATAGGCCGCGGCTAGGTCGCTGTTCTGACCCACCCAGGTGGAGTAGGCCGACAGCTTGGCGAGACAGGCCTGATAGGCCTCACGCAGCTTGGGCGAGTTCATGGTCGAGTTGAGGTGCGAGACCGGCGACCAGGCCTGGCTCAGGCGATCGCCCAGCGCTTCCAGCGGCGCGGCGAAGTTGTCCCAGCGCGTGTCATCGCGGGTGGCCTCGATCAGGCGTTCGATCTCCTGCTGGTTGTGCTCCAGCAGTTCGCTGATCGCGTCCTCGACGTGCTCGGCCTTGAGGGTGTCGAAGGGGGGCAGGGTATTGCGTTCCAGCAGGGGATTGATCGACATCATGTACCTCGCGTCATTCGGGTGGGCGGCAGCGGTAAGCGGTAAAGGAGAACTTGCGCATCGATTGCGCCGTGAAAACGGCGTCACCGCTGCCGCGGGGATACCTAGAATGTGAGGCCTTGGCGCGTGTTATTCAATCTATCGCCTCGATAGGCGGGCGTTGCCACGCGCATGTCGCATTGGCCGAGGCCGGTACGGCTGCTATCTTGCTGGCCTTGCCCCTGAGTGGGGCCCGTATCCTTCCCCCATACCGAGACCACGAGAGCAGACATGAGCGAAACCACCGAACGCTGGGGCAGTCGCCGAGCCTTCATTCTGGCCGTGACCGGCGCCGCCGTAGGGCTGGGCAATATCTGGCGCTTCCCCTACATGACCGGCGAGAACGGCGGTTCCGCGTTTCTGCTGCTGTATATCGGTTTCGTGCTGTTGCTGGGCCTGCCGGTGATGATGGCCGAGATCATGATCGGGCGCGCCGGACGTCGCGGACCGATGCAGGCGCTGGCCCATCTGGCCGTCAGCGGTGGGCGCACCCCGCACTGGCGCTGGCTGGGGCTGTTCGGCGCCATCACCATGTTCTTCATCCTGTCGTTCTATTCGGTAGTGTCGGGCTGGTCGATCGAGTATCTGGTCGATTCGCTGAAGGGTGACTTCAGCGGCATGAGTCCGCCGGAGATCGGCGCCTCCTTCGGTGCCTTCCTGGAAGACCCGGTCACGATGACCTTCAACCACACCGTCTTCATGCTGATGACGATGAGCGTGGTGGCCGCCGGCATCTCTTCCGGGCTCGAGCGCCTCAACAACCTGATGATGCCGCTGCTCTACGTGCTGTTGCTGGCGCTGGCCGGTTACAGCATCAGCACGCCCGGCTTCGGCCCCGCGCTGAACTGGCTGTTCATGCCCAACCCGAGTGCCATCACGCTGGACGTGATGCTCAATGCCATGGGGCATGCCTTCTTCACTCTGGCGGTCGGGGCCTGTGCCCTGATGGCCTACGGCGCCTACATGCCGGAGCGCCAGAGTCTGCCGACGGCCGCGATCGCCGTGGCGGCACTGGATATCGGCGTGGCGCTGCTGGCAGGGATCGCCATCTTCGCGGCGGTCTTCAGCCAGGGCATGGACCCGGCCTCCGGCCCCGGCCTGATGTTCGTCAGCCTGCCGATCGCCTTCGCCAATCTGCCGGGCGGCAGCGTGCTGCTGGCGCTGTTCTTCCTGCTGTTGCTGCTGGCGACCTGGACCAGCTCGATCAACATCGCCGAGCCCATCGTCGAGGTGCTGGAGGGTTGGGGCCTCAAGCGTCGCCACGCGGCACTGGTGGTCGGTGTCTCGGTATGGGCGATGGGGCTGTTGTCGGTGCTGTCCTTCTCGAGCCTCAAGGACGTGCACGTGCTGGGCGAGATGAATGTCTTCGATGCGGTGACGACGATTCCGCCGGACTTCTTCCTGCCGATCGGCGGGTTGCTGATCGCCATCTTCGCGGCCTGGGTGATGCCGCAGAATCGTGCGCTGGCAGGCCTCGGCACCTCGCGTGGCTTCTTCCGCACCTGGCGTTGGGTGCTGCGCTGGATCTCGATTCCGCTGGTCGTCGTCGTGCTGGGCTGGAGCTTCTTCAAGTAAGCGCGCCTGCGCAATCGGTACGTAAATCTGGCGTTGAGTCGGCGCGCGGCGTGGCGCGATGCGTGGGGCATGGCGAGCCTGCAAGCGGGGCGTCGGGACGGGGTGTCGAAAACATCGCAACGCGAGTCAGGCTGTTGCGCTATTGGCATCCCGGTGTTTGGCGCAGTAGGCTGGTTGCCTAATTCAGGAGGTAAGGCATGAGCATTAGATCCTTCAAGGGCCTGACGCCGCGACTGGGCGAGCGGGTTTTCGTCGATCCGGCCAGTGTGGTGCTGGGTGATGTCGCCCTCGGGGATGACAGCTCGGTATGGCCGCTGGCGGTGATTCGTGGCGACATGCACCGTATCCGCATCGGTGCGCGTACCAGCGTGCAGGATGGCGCGGTACTGCATATCACCCACGCCAGTGATTTCAATCCGGGCGGCTACCCGCTGGAAATCGGCGATGACGTCACCATCGGTCACAAGGCCGTGCTGCATGGCTGCACCATTCACGACCGCGTGCTGGTCGGCATGGGCGCCATCGTGATGGACGGCGTGGTGGTGGAAGATGAAGTCATCATTGCGGCGGGTGCGCTGGTGCCGCCGGGCAAGCGCCTCGAGGGCGGGCATGTGTATGCCGGCAACCCGGCCAAGGCACTGCGCCCCATCAAGGACAGTGAGCGTGAGTTCTTCACCTATTCGGCGGTGAACTACGTCAAGCTGAAGGATCAGCATCTGGCCGAAGACTACGCTGACTGAACCTCCATTGCGGAGATTGGCAGACGCAGAAATGATCACTCCCCCGTTGGCTCCGGCTGGCGGGGGAGTGCTCGTTGTGGGGCCGGATTTTTCCAAACGTTGAAGGCAGCGGCGGCGGCGGTACGTACTAACTCGGACAAGCCATTGTTTTTCATGAAATGCTTGCGTCATAATCTGGACGTATATCCAGTGCCAGCGTGTGGCGTCTGGTCCAGTGACATCGTCGAGGGCTCGCGACCCGTATTTCATGGCCAATTTTCGTACCCATATCACCGTAGCGGCCTTTGCCGGCGGCATCGTCGCGGCGGCGGGCTGGCAGGGCGGCCTGTGGTCGCTGGCGGAGGGGGTTCCGCTGGCGAGCCTGACCACCTTCGGCGGTATCCTGCCGGATATCGACTCCGACAACTCGCGTGCCATCCGTATCCTGTTCACGCTGTTTGCGGTACTGGCGACCATGGCCTGCGTGCTGTTGCTGCAGGACCGCCTGCTGGCGGGGCCGTTGATGATGGCCGGCGGCGCTACCTATCTGGGCGTGCGCTATGTGGCCAGCGCCATCTTCAAGCGCTTCACCGTCCATCGCGGCATCTGGCACTCGCTGCTGGCGTCACTGCTGTGCTCGCTGGGCGTGACGGCCGCCAGCCTGCATGTGCTGGGTCAGAGTGAAGAGCAGGCCTGGTGGCAGGGCGCGGCCCTGTTGTTCGGCGCCATGATCCACCTGCTGCTCGATGAGATGTACAGCGTCGACATGGTCGGCGCACGCCTGAAGCGCAGCTTCGGCACCGCCTTCAAGCTGTTCGATTATCGTGAGCCGGGCAACTCGCTGGCGATGGTGGCGGTGATTGCCGCCATGACGCCCTGGCTGCCGCCCGTTTCAGTGCTGGTGGACATCATGCACCTGCAGGGGCCGCTGTCCGTGTTCGGCGCAGGTCTGTCGCGGCTGATGGCCGGCGTCTGATGCCGTCTGGCTGAAGGGCGACGCGAATCTCCTTTGCGATGCCTTGGTTGTGATGCATCAGGCACGATAGGGCTCGGCACTCAGGCCGTGCTTCTTGAGCTTGTCGTAGAGTGTCTTGCGCGGCAGTCCCAGTCGTTCGCAGGCCATCACCACCTGACCTTTGCTGGCCGCCAGGGCTTCGCGAATCAGCGCGGCCTCGAACGCCTCCATGCGCTGCGGCAGCGATTGCGCCTGCGTGGCCGCCTTCACGTTGTGCTCCAGTTCCCCCAGCTCGCCTGATTCCCTTGGTGCACCTGATGCATCCCGCTCGCCCGTGCCGGCGGTGATGTCTTCTCTGTCCGCCTCTCTTGCGGCTTCCGTGCTGTTCACGGCCGGGCCACTCGTGCCCGCGGTGAGCGGTCGCCCTTCCGCCATGCTGTCGCCGATGTTGCCCTCCAGTCCGCCCAGCAGCACATGGCGCTCCGCACAGTTTCTCAGTTCACGCACGTTGCCCGGCCAGTCATGCGCCAGCAGTGCCTGCAGGGTGGTGGCGTCCAGCGGCGGGACTTCCAGACTGGTGCGTTCGCTGGCCAGAATCGCGAAGTGCCGGAACAGCTGCAGGATATCCTCGGCATGCTCGCGCAGTGGCGGCAGATACAGCGTGACCACGTTCAGGCGGTAGTAGAGGTCTTCGCGAAACTCGCCGGCGCTGGCCGCTTCGCGCAGATCGCGCTTGGTGGCGGCGATGACGCGGATATCGATGGGGCGTGGCGTATTGCTGCCGAGCCGCTCGATGCTGCGCTCCTGCAGCACCCGCAACAGTTTTATCTGCAATGACATCGGCATCGATTCGATCTCATCGAGAAACAGGGTGCCGCCGTCGGCGTGTTCCAGCTTGCCGATGCGGCGCTCGCTGGCACCGGTGAAGGCACCTTTCTCATGGCCGAACAGTTCCGACTCGATCAATGTCTCCGGCATGCCACCACAGTTGAGCGCCACGAAGGGCTTGCTGGCGCGGGCGCTGCGCTCGTGCAGGCAGCGGGCGACACGGTCCTTGCCGGCGCCGGTCTCGCCATACAGCAGGGTGTCGGCATCGACCGCCGCCAGGCGTGACACCTGAGCATCCAGGCGCTGCATGATGTCACTGCTGCCCACCAGCCTGGGGCCGGCGCTGTTGCGCTGGGTATCCAGCTGTTCGCGCAGCGAGCGGTTCTCCAGCGCCAGCCGGCGAGCGGCCACCGCACGCCGCACGCCATCGAGCATGCGCTCGCGATCGAAGGGCTTCTCGATGAAATCCCAGGCGCCGGCCTGCATGGCCGCGACGGCGGTATCGATGTCGCCATGTCCCGTCATCACGATCACCGGCAGCTCGTCATCCACGGCATGCGCCGCGTGCAGCAGGCTCAGGCCATCCATGCCCGGCATGCGAATGTCCGTGACCACCACACCCTCGAAGGGCGCTTCGGCGCGCAGGATCGCCAGTGCCTGCTCGGCACTGGCCAGCGGGCGAGTGCGGTAATCGGCCAGCATCAGGCTCTGGCTCAGGCTGTCGCGCAGGTGCGGTTCGTCATCCACCACCAGCACCTGCATGTCGGTATTCGTGACGTCGCTCATGACGGCTCCTGTGAATGGTTGGCGGTGGGTGGCATTGGGGGTTGTGAGGGCATCGAGAGTGCCGGCAACGTCAGCCGGAACAGTGCGCCACCCAGCGGCGAGGGGTACGCCTCGAGGGTGCCGCCGAGGTCGGCGACGATACGCGCGCTGATCGATAGCCCCAGCCCGAGCCCCTGGCCGTCGGCGCGCTGGGTATAGAAAGGTTCGAACACCCGCACCAGTTGCGATGGCTCGAGGCCGGGGCCGTTGTCGTGGACTTCCAGCACGACCTGATTGCCGGCGCTGCCCGCTTGCTCATGCAGGTTGAGCTGGATGCTGGGAGGTTCCGTGCGCTCGGGGGGCATGTCGGCAAGCGCATCCAATGCATTGCCGATCAGGTTGACCAATACCTGCTCCAGACGTACCGGCTCGGCGCGCACTCGGGCCAGCTTTGGACTCGCTTCGCGAATGAGGGCCACGCCGAGTGCCTCGCAGCGTGCATGCAGCAGGCGCAGGGCGTAGTCGAGGCTGGTGGTGAGATCGATGGCCTCCAGACGGTCACCGCTCTTGCGTGAGAACTGACGCAACTGTGCGCTGATCTCGCCCATGCGCTGGGTCAGCTCGGTGATCTGGCGCAGATTGCTCTCGACCTGGGAGGTCTGGGCGCGGGCGAGGAAGGCGCTGGCGTTCTCGGCATAGGCGCGGATGGCGGCCAATGGCTGATTGAGCTCGTGATTGATGCCGGCGGCCAGTTCCCCCAGGACCGCGAGCTTGGCGGTCTGGATCAATTCATCACGCGTCTCGCGCAGCTCGCGTTCGGCGCGGGTGCGCTCCTCGACTTCGGCACTCAGGCGCGTGTTGCTGGCGGCGAGGTCACGGGTGCGCTCGACCACCCGTTGCTCGAAGGCATCGCGTGCCTGGGCGAGCTGTTCGGCCTGGGCACGGCGTTCGCTGACATCGAAGACCGTGACCAGCCAGCGCGGACCGTTGGGGCTGGGCAGCGGCGAGCAGGAAAGCTCCAGTGGTACCGCGACACCCTCGCGCAGGCCATGCACTTCCAGCGGCCCGACGGAGCGGGCCTGGGTCAGGCGGTCCAGCAGGTGGCGCTCGGCTGGCAGGAAAAGCTCGCGCAGATCACGCCCTTCGCGGGCGCTGGGCTGGCGGAGTGAGTCGCCCGGTGAGGCATCGGCACTCAAGGGCGAGCCGAACAGCGCAATGGCCGTCGGGTTGAGATACACCAGCCGCACCCGCTCATCGAGGATGCACAGGCCAGCCTGAGTGCGGTCGATGATGCCGCGCACCCGTTGCTGGCTGCTGGCGAGATTCTGGCGCTCGCGCTCGGCGAACAGGCGACGCTCACGCAGGATGCGCAGTCGCTGCCAGCCCAGCCCTGCCAGCAGACACAGCAAGGCATAGCCACCGGCCGCGAGCCCGGCCGCTTGCCAGATACCGCTGCGCAGCGGTGCCAGTGGCTTGAGCACATGCAGGCGCCAGCCGATGTCCGGCAGTGGCTGGGACAGGCTCAACCAGGCGTGCTGCCAGAGATCCCCCGGTGTCAGCTGCAACAGCTCGATGGAGGTCGTGTCGCGGCGCGACTCAAAGGGCGAGCCCAGCAGCTCCGGCAGCGCCTCGCGATGATGCAGGCGCAGCGGGCGCAGGCGCTGATTGGCATAGCGCTGGGTATCGAGCAGCCGGTTGCGTGTCTCCTCGCTGAGTGGCTCCAGCGTGCGCAGTACCCGCTGCGCCTGGCTGGCGATGAAGATTACGCCATGCGGGTCAGTGACCATGATGTCGGCATTCTGGTCGAGCCACGCCGCCTCCAGCGCCTCTATCTGCACCTTGACCACGGCCACGCCACGTCGCCCCTGGGGGCTGGTGACAGCAGCGCTGAAGAAATAACCGCGCTCACCGGAGCTGGTGCCCAGCCCGTAGAAGCGCCCCTCGCCGCCGTTGATGGCGTCTTGCCAGTAGGGGCGGAAGCGGTAGTTCTGACCGATGAAGGTGTTGGCGGAACGCCAGTTGCTGGCGGCGATGGTCGTGCCGGTGTCATCGACCAGATAGAGGTCCGAGATGCCGGCCAGCTCACGCATGCGGTCCAGGCGCTGATTGAGCGCCACTTCCGCGCTGGGGTCTTCTGGGTGATCGAGAAAGTCGCGCAGCTGGTCATTCTCTGCCACCAGCCTGGGCAGATAGGCGTGGCGATTCAGCTGGCCACGCAGACTGGCGGCGGTCAGGCGCAGTTCGTTGTCTGCCTCATGCCCCAGGCGCTCCAGACCCTGGCTGCGCGCCATCGAGACCGCCTGCCACACGCACAGCATCAGCCCCAGCGGTAGCGCGACCGCCAGTACGAGACGCCACAGCTGGGGCAGGCGCGTGCCCTTCATCGGCAAGCCTTCATGTTCAGGCCCTCATCTCAAGCTCTGCATATCCGGATCTTCATATTCAGCCAGAGCGTCATGACTGAGCGTCATGCGCCATCCGGCGCCGCCTGGGCACGGCGCAAGGCGCGCTGGGCACGAGTCTCGGCGCGTTCCAGTTCCAGCAGTGAATCCTCGACGAATACCAGATGCTCATGGGCGGCGTTGCGCGCATCTTCGGCGCGGCCTTCCATGATCGCCTCGAACAGGCTGCGGTGTTGCTGGATCAGGCGCGGGCGTGATTCCGGCTTCTCGAACAGGTGGCGCAGGTTGGCCACGATGCTCTTCTCCAGCAACTGGAACAGGCTGCGCATCGAGTGCAGCAGCACCACGTTGTGCGCGGCCTCGGCGATGGCGAGGTGGAAGGCGGCATCGGCGCCGGCCTCGCGCTCCGGGTCACGTCCCTCGAAGCTCTTCTCCAGGTCCTCGAAGCGCTGGCGCAGCATTGCCTTGTCGGCAGGGGTGGAGCGCATGGCGGCGTAGTAGGCGCTGATGCCCTCCAGCGCATCGCGAAATTCCAGCAGGTCGAGATTGAACTCGCCGTGGCGACCCAGCAGCGCGCTGAGCGGGTCCGACCAGGCGCGCGCCAGCTCTTCAGAGACGTAGGTGCCGCCGCCCTGGCGTGAGGTCAGCAGTCCGCGCGCGGCCAGCTTCTGGATGGCCTCCCGCACGGAGGGGCGCGAGACCTCGAATTGCTCAGCCAGGGTGCGCTCCGGTGGCAGGCGCTCGCCGGGTTTCAGGCTGCCCTCGATGATCATGCTTTCGAGGCGCTCGGTGAGTACATCGGCGATACGGGGTTGGCGGACGGGGGCGTAACGCATGGAAGTGTCCTTGCGGCAAAGGTGAAAGGCGGCGCCGAACGCTGGAATGCCGGTACGCGGCATGCAAGAGAGGGGCGCTTGCGGCGCTGCCGATGATCAGTGTGGCCCGTGGGCATTCCACGCCACAGCCGACATTGGTCTTACCAATATGTGTGATAACCACGCCTCGCGTGGGAGGTTGGCGTTCTCAGTAATTGGTAAGACCAATTTTACGCAATGAGGCTGCTTTGACCAATGTCTAGATACCTTGCGCCACATGATGTTTGACCCCTTTCGAGGCGACGCCTAGATTATGCCGAGGCACAGCAGGGTAAATTGGTATGACCAATTTATCGGAAGGCCTGACCCAAAGGGTGCGCCAACCCCCGAGTCCTTCACTGCCGTGCCAGACAACAATCACAACAATTCGCCTGCGGAGTTTCCGTCATGTCCGAGCCACTGCTGGCCTTGCTGGCCTTCACCCCTATCCTGCTGGCGGGCATCCTGCTCGTCGGTCTGCAATGGCCCGCGCGTCGCGCCATGCCATTGGTCTTTCTCGTCACCGCTGCCATCGGCTATTTCGTATGGCAGATGTCGCTGACGCGCATTCTGGCCTCCACGCTGCAGGGGCTGATGGTGACCGTCTCGGTGCTGTGGATCATCTTCGGCGCCATCTTCCTGCTCAATACGCTCAAGCATTCCGGGGCGATCGCGGTGATCCGCGGCGCCTTCACCACCGTCAGTCCCGACCGTCGCGTACAGGCCATCATCATCGCCTGGCTGTTCGGCAGCTTCATCGAGGGGGCTTCCGGCTTCGGGACGCCTGCGGCCATCGCGGCGCCGTTGCTGGTCGCCATCGGCTTCCCGGCGCTGGGGGCGGTGATGGTGGGCATGATGATCCAGTCGACGCCGGTATCATTCGGGGCGGTGGGCACGCCGATCGTGATCGGCGTGAATACGGGCCTCGACAAGGCCAATCTCGGTGAGCAGCTGCTGGCGAACCATTCCAGCTGGGAGGCCTTCATGCAGCTGATCACCTCGGAGGTCGCCATCGTGCATGGCATCGTCGGCCTGCTGATGCCGCTGTTCATGACCGTGATGATGACGCGCTTCTTCGGCGCGAAGAAAAGCTGGAGCGAGGGGCTGTCGATTGCGCCGTTCGCGCTGTTCGCAGGCCTGTGCTTCACGCTGCCCTACGTGGCGGCGGGTATCTTCCTCGGCCCGGAATTCCCGTCACTGATCGGCGCTCTGGTCGGCTTGATCCTCGTGGTGCCAGCGGCGCGTGCCGGATTTCTACTGCCGAAGGACAGCTGGGATTTTCCGCCCGAGGCCGAGTGGCCCAGGCATTGGCTGGGTGACCTGACGCTGGAGCGTGATGATGTCGAGGCCGCCGCGGCGGGCAGAAAGCCGCTGCCTCTGTGGCTGGCATGGTTGCCCTATGGGCTGATCGCGCTGCTGCTGGTTGCCTCGCGCGTATCGAGTGACTTCAAGGGCTGGCTGGTCAGCGTGCAATTCAGTGCCACTGACCTGCTGGGTGCCAGCGGTATCTCCGGCGCGATACAGCCGCTCTATCTGCCGGGCGGCATCATGGTCTTCGTGGCCCTGATCACGCTGCTGCTGCATCGCATGGCCTCTCGCCAGCTGGTGGCGGCGGCCAGCGAATCCTGGCGCACACTGGTCGGCGCCGGCTTCGTGCTGGTGTTCACCATTCCGATGGTGCGCATCCTGATCAACTCCGGCGTCAATCTGAACGACCTGGCGTCCATGCCGGTGGTGATGGCGGACGTGGTGGCTGACAGCCTCGGTCAGGCCTATCCGTTGTTCGCCTCGGGCATCGGCGCGCTGGGCGCCTTCATCGCCGGCTCCAATACGGTTTCCAACATGATGCTGTCCCAGTTCCAGTTCAATGTCGCCGCCCAGCTCGGGCTGTCGGGAGCGCTGATGGTGGCGCTGCAGGCGGTCGGGGCCGCGGCCGGCAACATGATCGCCATCCACAACGTCGTGGCGGCCTCGGCGACCGTCGGTCTGCTGGGGCGTGAGGGTCGTACCCTGCGCATGACGGCGATTCCGACCGCCTACTATCTATTGGCCTCCGGCGTGCTGGGCATGCTGGCGTTCCACCTGGTGGGTCTGAGTGATCCGCTGCTGCCGTAAGCGTGATCCGTGTTGACTGATACCCTGAAAGACATCCTGACTGACTGATAAAGAGACTGGCCATGACCGCCGCTGCTGCCCCTGACTCCACTGCTCACCCTGCCATGGGCGGGCATGCCTCACCCCAGGCGCGTGCTGCTGCCTATGACGCCCTGCGCGAGGCGTTGGCGCAGCACATTCCCGGTGAGCGCCTGATCCATGATCCGCTGCGCACCCTGGCCTACGGCACGGATGCCAGCTTCTATCGGCTGGTGCCGCAGCTGGTGGTGCGGGTGCATGACGAGCAGGAGCTGGGGCATGTGTTGCGCGAGTGCCGGGTGCGCAAGTTGCCGGTGACCTTCCGTGCGGCAGGGACGTCACTGTCCGGTCAGGCGCTGACGGATTCGGTGCTCATCCAGCTGGGCGGTGAGTGGCGAGGGGCACAGGTGCTGGAGCAGGGCAGTCGCATCTGCCTGCAGCCGGGGGTGATCGGGGCGCGTGCCAATCAGCTGCTGGCACCCTTCGGACGCAAGATCGGCCCGGACCCGGCTTCGATCAACAGCTGCATGATCGGCGGTATCGCGGCCAACAATGCGTCCGGCATGTGCTGCGGCACGGCACACAACAGTTATCGCACCGTCGAGGACCTGCGCGTCATTCTCGCCGATGGCACCTGCCTGGATACGGCGTCGCCGGAGAGCGTGCAGGCCTTTCGTGCCAGCCATGGTGGTCTGCTCGCGGAGCTGGAGCGCATGGCGGCCAGTGTGCGCGCCGACCCTGAGCTGGCCGAGCGCATCCGCCACAAGTATCGGCTCAAGAACACCACCGGCTATAGCCTCAATGCGCTGGTCGACTATGCCGATGGTCTCGAGATCCTCAAGCATCTGATGATCGGTTCGGAAGGCACGCTGGGCTTCATCGCCTCCATTACCTACCGCACCGTGATCGAGGAGCCGCACAAGGCGGCGGCGCTGGTGTACTACCCGAACATTGATGCGGCCTGTCGCGCCACCATGCTGCTGAAGACGGCGCCGGTCGCGGCGGTGGAGCTGATGGACCGCGCGGCGCTGCGCTCCGTGGAGGACGCACCGGGCATGCCGGACGTGTTGCGCACCCTGCCGGAAGAGGCGGTCGCGCTGCTGGTGGATGTGCGGGGCGCGCATCATCAGGAGCTGGAGGCGCGCATGGCCGAGGTTGCCCGCGTGCTGGAGGGCATCGAGACCTGCGAGTCGTGGGCCTTCACCCAGGATGCGCAGCGTTATGCGCTGTACTGGAAGATCCGCAAGGGGCTGTTCCCGGCGGTCGGCGCAGTGCGTGACCTGGGGACCACCGTGATCATCGAGGATGTCGCCTTCCCCATCGAGCGGCTGGCGGAAGGCGTCGGTGCGCTGACGGAGGTCTTCCAGCGGCATGGTTACTCCCAAGCGATCCTGTTTGGCCACGCGCTGGAGGGCAATCTTCACTTCGTCTTCCCGCAGGGCTTCGAGCGCGAAGGCGAGGTGGCGCGCTATCAGGCGCTGATGGATGACGTCGCGCAGCTGGTGGGGCAGGAATATGGTGGCTCGCTCAAGGCCGAGCATGGCACCGGTCGCAACATGGCGCCTTATGTAGAGCTTGAGTGGGGCAAGGATGCCTATACCCTGATGTGGCGTATCAAGGAGGCCTTTGATCCGGACAACCTGCTCAACCCGGAAGTGATCCTGACGCGCAACCCTCGCCTGCATCTGGAAAACCTCAAGCCATTGCCGGCGGCGGACCCGCTGGTGGACCGCTGCATCGAGTGCGGATTCTGTGAATCGGTCTGCCCGTCGAAGAACCTGAGCCTGACGCCGCGCCAGCGCATCGTCATCCGACGGGAGATCGCACGCCTGGCAGCGCTCGAGGCACCGGATGATGCACAGCGCGACCAGTTGGCAGTGCTCAGGAAGGAATACGCCTATCAGGGCATGGAGACTTGTGCGGGCGATGGCCTGTGCGCGACCCAGTGTCCGGTCGGCATCAATACCGGTGATCTGATCCGGGGGCTGCGTCATGAGGAGAACGCCGGTGCCGATCATCCAGGCAAGGTAAAGGTGGCGCATTGGGCCGGTGAGCACTTCACGCGTGTCACCAGTGGCATGCGTGGCGTGCTCAGGCTGGCGGATGGGCTGCATGGTGCCGTCGGCACGCGCAACATGCGTCGCCTGACCCGGGCTGCTCGCAAGGTGTCCGGCGACAGGGTGCAGCAATGGACTCCCAGCATGCCGGCCGCCGCTGCGCGTGATTATCTCAAGCATCTCGCACAGCCACTGGGGCGCAGTGCAGCGCCCAATGGGCATGTCGTCTACTTCCCGTCCTGCGCCACGCGTGTCTTCGGGGTCGCTGCTGATGATCGCGATCCGCGCAGTGTCACGGAGATGGCGCTGGCCTTGATGGACAAGGCAGGCTTCGAGGTCGTGCTGCCGAAAGGTCTGGAGGCACTGTGCTGTGGCATGGCCTTCCAGTCCAAGGGGCAGTTCGAGGCGGGAGATGCCAAGGCCGCCGAGCTGGCAACGGCGCTGGTGGCGGCGAGTGACGGCGGACGGCTGCCGATCTTCTGTGATACCAGCCCGTGCCTGGCACAGGCTCAGGCCTATGCGCGCGAGCATCTCGAGGTGTCGCTGACTCTGGTCGAGCCGGTGCAGCTGGTACTCGACTATCTATTGCCCTATCTCTCGATCACACCGCTCAAGGCGAGAGTCGCGGTGCATGTCACCTGCTCCAGTGTCCGCATGGGGCTGGCAGAGCAGTTCGTGGCGCTGGCGCGGCAGTGCGCCAGTGAAGTCGTCGTGCCGGAAGAGATCACCTGCTGCGGCTTCGCAGGCGACAAGGGCTTCAGTACACCGGAGCTCAATGCCTCGGCATTGAAGGGACTGAAGGAGGTAGTGGCCGATTGCGACTACGGGGTTTCCAACTCGCGCACCTGCGAGATAGGGCTGAGTGAGCACTCCGGACTCAGCTATCAATCGATTCTCGGTCTGGTCGATAGAGCATCGGCACCAAGGTGATGGGAGGTGTTCGAGATGCATGACATCCTGATGACAATCTCTTGAAAAAGCCCTTGCCCTCACGGCGGTTCGTGCGTAAAGTACGCATCCGCTGCCGGGGACGCATGGCGTCACCAGCGGTGAAAGAGGTTTGCAGGTGATTGTTTTGCTTGATGTTTTTGAAGCCCGCTTCGAAATCATCGATTGACAATCCCGGGCGATTCGCTAGAATACGTCGCACTCCTTACGGAACAGGTGATCGAGCAACGCTCCTCACCGCTTGATGATGCTTAGAGGCAGTCGACTGACTCATCATCAAGTGCTTGACTTCTCAAGCGTTCCGGGTAGAATATGCCTCCTCGCTTAGCAGCGACGCTCTTTAAAAATTTGATCAGGTAATTCGTGTGAGCGCTTGCCGATGAGTGGTGACAAGGTCACCAAATATCGGAGCAAGCCTCTCAC